>WGMK01000007.1 GCA_016125095.1 Candidatus Hydrogenedens sp.
AGGCATCGCGGGGTCTCCTGCGTAAGTTGAAGTACTCAAGAAACCTCATCTTACCGCAAGGCCCCGCGGTGTCCTCTACACCATCAAGACCTGAACCGAAGCACAGGACCGCCTGTTGCACTTAGTGTTTGAATCTGCCCTATTCGCGCTGAAAGCGAATCTATTAAAATTATAGTATAGAGGAGCCAATAAATGTGGCCTGTCCGATTGCCGGGTATGCATGTCGTAGCTGGTTTGTTCATGGCGCTATGTGTTGTAGGAGGAGCTTCATCCGCCAGCGGTGCGGCGGAGTCTGAGAGCGGCGGCATAACGGGCGTTATGCAAATCGATATCACGGATGTGGCGGGTCGAGCGCTGCCTTCTCGGGTGGATGCGCTGCACCTGGACAGCGGCAGCTATCACCGAACCGAGGTGCCCACGGGTACCTTGGGCTGGACCGTTCCCGCGGGCAATTACCGCGCGTATGTGCACGTTTACGATAACGGCGTGCCTGTTCTCGTCGAGGTGAAGGACTTGACGATTCCTGCCGGGGGCGAGGCTTTCCTGTTGGTGAGCCTGCTTGAAGGCGACAGCGAGAACCTTTCGTTGCGCGATTTCGATTTCGACGGCGATCTCGCCATAGACCGCGTGGAAATCGACGCGGGTACGGATCCGCAGCTTGCTGCGAGCATACCGGGGCGTCCGCGCATCGTGGTCGAATCGCCCGTGCTCGAGAAGAAAGAGCGCTGGTATCGGGGCGAACTGTTCGCGCGAAGCGACCTTGGTATCGGGAAGGAGTCCGTGAAGGACCTGATCAAGCGCGCCGAAAAAGACAAACTCGATTTCCTCGCGATAGCCGACCGCAATCACATGAAGTCCCTGGACAGCGAGGACTACGTATCTAAGAAGCTCGTATTAATCCCTGCAATGGAATGGGGGACGGACGAGCGCGGCTATGCGCTGGTGTATGGTCCGCAGACGATTCCCGATCCTCCGTCGAGCGTACCTGCCGCGCAAGCCGAATGCATCCGGGTGCAGGCGCAGGGCGGGGTGTTCGCGATCTCGGAGCCCTGCCTGTCGGCCTCGCCGTGGAAGTGGGGGCTTTCCTACGTGAACGCCATTGAAGTCTGGCACGGCGATTGGCGCGAACCGCCGCCGCTGGGACTTGCCCTGTTGCCGGAGGACATGAAGCAGCGGGACAGCGAGGGGCTGTTGATCCACTCCCTGGCGGCTGCTGCCGCCTCGGCCGATCTCGACAGCATCAGCGCCAACGCGCAGGCCACGCTCTTCTGGGACTACGAACTGGTGCGCGGCCTGATGGCCAGCCCCATTGCAGGGTCAGGCAGTTCGAGCAAGAAAGTGCCGATGGGGCGTCCGATCACCTACATCCGCGCGAAGGAGCAATCGCTGGCCGGACTGCTCGATGGCCTCCGGAACGGGCACACCTACGTGTCGAGCGGCCCCGATGGTCCGCAGCTGATATTCCATGCCGACATCGCCAACGACAACACGGTCGATGTGGGCATGGGCGGGATCATCCCGCTCAATGTCGAGACCACCATTTATGCCGGCGTGAAGAATGCCAACGGCATGAAACTGCAGATACTCGAGAACGGCCGCCCCCTGATTTCCAAAATCATCGAGGGCGATCCCTTTGTGCACCGGTTCGTCATTACGCCCACGACCCTTGCGGCCTACCGATTACGGATTATCTCGCCGGCGCAGGATACGAAACACGGCTTTGGGCGTATCGATGTGCATGCGATGAGCGCGCCCATCTATGCGCAGGACATTACCCAGGCGGCCATGGAGTACTTCAAAGTATCCCCCGACAAGGCTTGGGTGGTGCTCGACGACGAGAACTGGATCGACGAAGCCGACCTGCCCGACCCGGACCGGGTGCAGACGAAGGATATCGACTTCAAGCCGTCTTTCGGCCGTTACGCGCGGTGAGGCTGCTTACAGCTCCGGCACATCCAGGCGGCCGCGCATCTCGGCGATGACGGCCTCGAGGATCTGCTCGAGGCTGACCTTGGGCTCGTAGCCGATGGCCGCCTGCACCTTCTTCAGGCAGGGCTCGCGGTGCATCATGTCCTCGTAGCCGTCGCCGTAGGCCTGCTCGTAGGGGATGACGGCAATCTCGGAGCGGCTTCCCGTCATCGCTACCACCTTGCGGGCGAGGTCGATCATCGAAATCTTGGACTTGCTGCCGATATTGAATACCTCGCCGTTACAGGCATCGGTGTCCATGAGCTTGATGAGCGCCGGCACGACATCGTTCACCGAGGTGAAGCACCGCGTCTGCTGTCCGTCGCCGAACACCGTGAGCGGCTGGCCCATCAGCGCCTGGCGCACGAAGTTCGGGATGACCATGCCGTAGCGGCCGGTCTGGCGCTGGCCCACCGTGTTGAACAGCCGCGCAATCGCGACGGGGTGCCGCTTTTCGCGCCAATAGGCCAGCGCGAGGAACTCGTCGATGGCCTTCGACGCGGCGTAGCCCCAGCGGTGCTTGTGCGTGGGCCCGATGACCCGGTCATCCTCTTCGCAGAACTCTTCGCGGATGCCCTTGCCATACACCTCGCTGGTCGAAGTAATCAGCATCTTGCGGCGGTAGCGGCAGGCTTCCTCCAGCACGACTTCCGTGCCACGGATATTGTTGACAATGGTCTCGACCGGCCGCTCGACTACCAGCTTCACGCCTACGGTGGCGCCGAGGTGATAGACCACCTCGGTTTCGCGCACGAGATCGCGCACGATTTCCTGGTTCAGGGTGGAATCGACCACGCAGGTGATCTGTTTGTCGAGGTGCTCGATGTTTTCGTAGCGCCCCGTGCTGAGGTTGTCGAGCACGAACACCTCGTCGCCCCGCGCGACCAATGCGTCGCACAAGTGCGAACCGATGAATCCGGCGCCTCCGGTGACCAGTACCCGCATGCTTCTCTCCCGCGTATCTCTAAAGTTGGCGAGAGTATACGGGGCAGGGGAGAAGGCTTCAAGGAATCCCGGAGCCGTCAGGATTCCGGCGTGTCGTCGTCGGCCAGCAGGAAGAAGATATCGTGCACCAGTTCCTTGCGGGCGAGACGGTTGATGCGGCCTATCATGTCCCACTTGCGGTAGGCGAGCTTGTGCATCAGCACATTGTTGGCCACCTCCACCCGGAGCTGCCCGTCGCGTACCCCGACGGGACGGGCACTGTCCATCAGGGGCTTGCCAATGATGTGTTCCCACTCCTGCCAGATGAGTGCATGCTCCAGGTGCTGACCCAGCTTCGTGGTCTTGGTCAGCTTGGAGATCAGGTCGCCAAGATGTTCGGGATCAACGCCGCTCAAGGCGACCTCCTTCGATGAGAAACGAGGCGAAATCGCCCGCGTATCCGGCCGGCGCGCCTTCCAGTTGCGTGGTCGTGGCGATGCACTGCACGGCCTCGGGTATGGCCAAGAACAGCCGCTGGCAACGGTCGGCATCCAGTTCCGCGAGCACTTCGTCGAGCATCAGCACAGGATACTCTCCTGTGCGCTGGCGCACCAGTTCGACCACCGCGAGGCGCATCGCCAGCGCGGCCGTTTTCTGCTGCCCCTGCGACCCGTAATCGCGCGCGGGGCGCTCGGCGATAAACAAGCCGATATCGTCGCGGTGGGGCCCGCGCGTGGTTTGCTGGCGGCGCAGGTCGCTCTCGAGGTACTTGTCCAGGGTTTCCTGCAACTGGTCCGCCTGCTTCACGTCGGGTTCGTAGCGGACCTGCAGGGCTTCACCACCGCCGATGGAAGCATGTGTCTCGGTGGCGATTGCCGCCAGTTCTTCCAGAAACCGGCCGCGGGATTCCATGATGGCGCGGCCCGATTCCACAAACTGAGGCTCCCAGGCACGCAACAGGTCGCGGTCGGGCTTTGGGCGCTTCAGTAATTCATTGCGCTGGCGGAGCACTTGCCGGTACAGCTGGAGGGCGTTCAGGTAGCCTTTGTCCACTTGGGCGAGTTCCATGTCCATGAAGCGGCGTCGGGCCGAGGCGCCGCCCTTCACGATGTCGACGTCCTCTGGCGAGAACAAGACGACATTGAGCTGGCCGAGGATGTCGCTCATGCGCTGTTGCGGCACGCCATTCACTTTGAAACGCTTGGTGCCGCGCCACCAGTTGGCCTCGAGCGTCACCGGCGTCCCGCGGCGCTCGAGCACCGTGCGCAAATGGAAAGACTCGGCCTCGTGCAGCAGCAGTTCACGTTCCTGCGCCGTGCGGTGGCTCTTGGAGGTCGCCACGAAAAGGATGGATTCGAGGAGGGACGTCTTGCCCTGGGCGTTCCGGCCGCGGACGAGGTTCAGGCCGGGAGCGGGCTCGAAACGGACCTCGGTCAGGCAGCGGAAACCGCGCACTTCATGGAGCGAAAGCAGCATGGCCGGAGGATACTCGCGCGACTGAAGCCGCTCAAGCGGAGAGCGAAAAAAGTTCGTCGATTTCGCGGCGGGATTCGTAGAAGGCCTGTAGCACCGCAGGCAGGGTGTCCGGCGTAATGCCGGTCAAGGCCAAGGCTTCGTCCTCGAGGACGGCCGTGGCAAGTTCTTCGCTCGAATAGCCGCTCGCCTCGCACAAGAAATTCGCGAGCTGCAGGAAAGCCGCCAGCACCCGATGCTGCTCCGGGCAGCGGTCGATGTTGTACTGTCCCGACAATGCGCCGATGATGGTCTCGGAAAGCCGCCAGCGCTCGGCCAGCTTGGCGCCGATTTCCGCGTGGTCGACCCCGATAATCTCGCGCTCGGCCAGGTAGGCAGGCGTGCCTCCGGCGATAAGCGCTTCGATCTCGTCGCACTCCTTGGGCATGTATTCCGCAAGCAGCACGCGGCCGATTTCGTGCAGCAGCCCGAACACGAAGCCCTCGTCCGCGCTTTCAAGCGCCGAGGACAGCGCGGGCTGCTTGTACAGCGACCGCATGGCCACGCCGCAACCCACCGTGTGCAGGATAAAGCGCTCGGCCGAGCCCTCGATGGCGTCGAACACCGTGGCGCTGACCACGAGGTTCTTGACCACCTTGCCGCCCAGCAGCACCACGGCGTGGTCGACCGTCTTCACTTCCTGCCCGAGGCCATAGTAGGCGCTGTTCACCAGGCGGAGGGTCTTCAGCGAAATCGAAGGATCCGCGGAAATCGCCTTGGCGACATCGGAGAGGGAGGAGTTCGGGTCGTTCATCAGGCGCGTCACCTGCTCCAGCGACGTGGGCATGCTGGGCAGCGTGACGACCTCGTCGAGCAGGGTATCGATATCGTAGTGCTGGCTCATGCGCCGAGGCCTTCCGGCGGGCGAAACCCGTGGTTGCCGAAGCAGCGCTCCTGCATGCAGTAGATCTGGATGAGATCGGCCATGGAGAGTCGGTCGGTGGCCTCAGCAAACGGAATCGAGGCCTGGCCGTCGGCACCGGCCACAACCAGGGCCAACGCCTTGGGATTGGATGCGGGACCCAGCACCACCGCGCTCGCGGAGACACCTTCGCTCAATTGAACCGGAGCCGTATAGGCGGGGCCCTGCTTTTGCCATTTCAGCATGAGAGAACTTAGAAGATGTATTCCGGCTCGAGCACCGCCTCGAAATTGATGTCGTCATCCGAGAAGGGAAACGACACCGCTTCGAATACGCCAGTGCTCGTGCGCATGATGGCGCGCGCCGTGCCCAGCACGGGAGCTACGCCGAAGAGGTAGGCAAAGGGCTTGCCTTCCTTGAGTTTCTTGTCGAAGGTAACCGGGATTTCTGCCCAGCCCCAGAGGATGTTCGACACGCCACGGCCAAGCTTTTCCAGCCGCTTTTCGAGGCCGGTCGGCTTCGGGAGGTCCACATCGGGATCGTAAATCTGGGCTTGGACACTGTAGGCAGGGATGATCAGCGCCACCGTTATCAGCAGTGCCACGACACCCAATCCGAGTTTCTTGCTCCAACCCAACATGACGTTCCTCCGCTTCGATCCCCGTCCTGTGACGAGTACAGGTTGTGTCGCGAGGATAGCATAGGCCCCCGGCGCTGTCAAGAATGAACCGCTCTAAATTCGGTTTCCGGCTGCTGGCGCCCGAGTGCTCCTGATCGGCATGATAGAAGAATGCAGAAAACGGATTCTAAAGGACGAATTCTCCGGGGGCGCTGGCTGGGCCGGGGGCCGGTGCTGGACCTCGAAGTGCGCGCCGGTCGGGTCGTGTCTACGGGGGCAGCCAAGCGGCGGCACCACGATGCCGGCTCGGAACGGCACAATTTCGGCCCAACCCTGCTCGACATCCAGGTGAACGGCGCCATTGGCGTGGATTTGCAGGACCCGACGCTGGAGGCGGGCGGCCTGCATACCATAACCCGCCACCTCGCCCAGTGGGGCGTGTCGCGCTGGGTGCCGACCTTGGTAACGGATTCGCTGGACGCCATGGAGTCGGCCGCAAGGGTCATCGTCGAAGCCTTGTCGGATGCCGAACTCGCCGCAGCGATTCCGGGCATCCACCTCGAGGGACCCTTTATATCGCCCATGGACGGCCCGCGCGGCGCGCATCCGCTGGCCCATGTGCTGCAGCCCGACGTGAAGGCCTTCCGGCGGCTGGATAAGGCTTGCGGCGGTAAGCTCCTCTATATGACGCTCGCGCCGGAAGGGAAGGGTGCGGTCACGCTCATCCGTGCCATTTGCGGCTCGGGGGCGCGGGTTTCGCTTGGGCATCACCATGCCGAAGCTGCGGCCATCCGCGCCGCGGCGGATGCGGGCGCGACGCTGTGTACGCACTTGGGCAACGGGGTGCTGCCGCAGTTGCAGCGCCATTTCAATCCGCTCTGGCCGCAATTGGCCGACGAACGCCTGACGGCCTCCGTGATTGCCGATGGGCACCACTTGCCGGAGGACGTATTGCGTACGATTGTGCGGGCCAAAGGCGCGCAAAGGATCATTGCCGTATCGGATGCGGTTCACCTCTCCGGGCTGAAGCCGGGACCGTACGAGATCTTCGGCGGCAAGGTGGAGCTGCTCAAGACCGGCAAGATCGTGATACCAGGCACACCGCTGCTGGCTGGCAGCGCCTCGATGCTCACGCCCTGTGTGGCGCATCTGGCGAAGCGCGGCGGCATGACCTGGGCCGAGGCCTTCGCCTCGGCCTCGAAGAACCCCGCCCGTGCGCTGGGCCTGCCGCCACGAGATACGCGGCCGGTGTCGGGCAAGGCCGCGGACTTTCTGCTGCTCGATCCGGAATCCAAAACGATGCAGCCCGAGGCCGTCTATATCCGCGGGCAACGACTACGATGATTCAGCCGGAATGGCTTTGGTTCGAGGAGGCCTGAGATGACGTTGGAGGTACAGTCCAGTCGGGGCGTGGCCCTGGTGACCGGGGGGAGCCGCGGCATTGGCCGGGGCATTGCGCTCGCGCTGGCGGAGTCCGGCTTCGATATCGTCGGCACGGCCACCAAGGCCGACCCGGCGGAGACTGACAAAGGACTCTACGAAGTGAAGGCACGCGTGGAGACGCTGGGGCGGCGCATGGCCGTTGCAGCGGGCGACCTGTCGGACGTGGCTGCGCATAAATCGCTCGTGCAGACGGCGTTGGATGCCTTTGGCCGCATCGACGTGCTGGTCAATAACGCCGGCGTCGCGCCGCTTGTGCGGATGGACCTGCTGGAGACCACACCCGAGAGCTACGACCGGGTGATGGGCATCAACCTGCGCGGGCCATTCTTCTTTACGCAGCGTGTGGCGCACCAGATGATCGCGCAGGGCGGCGCGCCGGGACGGATCATCTTCGTCACCAGCATCAGCGCCCGGGCCGCCAGCGCGAACCGTGCCGAATACTGCGTCAGCAAGGCCGGGCTCTCCATGACCGCCCAGAGTTTCGCCGTGGCGCTGGCCCCGCACGGCATTCCCGTGTTCGAGATCCAGCCCGGCGTCATTCAGACCGACATGACCGCCGCCGTGCAGGAAAAATACGACCGGCTCATCGGCGAGGGGCTGCTGCTCACGCCGCGCTGGGGCGCGCCGGAGGATATCGGCAAGGCCTGCGCATCGCTCGCCCGGGGCGATTTCGACTATGCCACCGGCGGGGTCTTCGAAGTCGGCGGCGGCTTCGGGGTGCCGCGGCTCTAAGGGTGGCGTTGCGCGCCTCCGAAGGCTACACTAGCCCGCAAACCGGGAGGGAGCCGTCATGCTGGGAGTCACACTGAAGTTTCCGAAGAAGCGCGCTTTTGTTACGGGCGCGGCGTCAGGCCTGGGCCGCGCGTTGTGCCGCAAACTGGCACAGGACCGCTGGGTGCTGGCGATGACGGATGTGAACGAGGAGCGCCTGCAGGAAGCGGGCGAGGAGATGACCCAGCTCGGCGCGGATGTCTACACCTATGTGCTCGATGTGACCGACCGGGAAGGCTACAAGGACGTCATCGCCCAATTCATGGAGGTGGGGCACGGCGTCGATCTGGTGTTCAACAACGCGGGCGTGGCCGGCGGCGGCGTGCTTCGCGAATGGGACATCGAGAACTGGGACTGGCTCATGGGCATCAATTTCATGGGCGTGGTCAACGGATGCCACTTCTTTTTGCCGATACTCGAACAGCAGCGCTCGGGACATCTCGTGAACACGGCGAGCGCTGCGGCGCTGTTTCCCATTCCCGGCATGGCGCCCTATTGCACGGCCAAGGCGGGCGTCCGGGTGCTCTCGGAAATCCTCTACAACGAGCTTTACGAGTACGGCGTGGGAGTGACGGTCATCATGCCGGAGTTCTTCCGCACGAACCTGCACGAGAACACGCGCGGCAAGGACGCCGAATCGGCGAAGCACCTCATCACCAAGGCGAAATACAGCGCCGATGACGTGGCGGAGTACACCCTGAAATGCGTGGCGGCGGGGGACCTGTACGTGATTTTCCCCCGGCACGTGCGGATCATGTGGTGGATTCTGCGCCTGAATCCGATGATGGCGTTGGCGCTGCTGCGCCGTTGGGCGGAGCAGCGCCGCTTGCGCGTGGAACAGGCCCGCGCGAGGCGGAACGCCTAGATCTCCTCGACGACGACCTCCTCGGCCGGCGCCTCGGTGGCTTCAGCCGGGGCGGCTTCTCCCATAGGGGCTTCGGGAGCCGCTTCAATCACGCCCGATGCGCTTCCGCCGATCGCCGCAATCAACTCGTCCAGCATCTCGCCGTCGGTCGTTTTGCGGTCGTGCCAGTCGGGATAGGTCGTCAGCGACGAGCCGTATACCTGGCGCGTGGCCTGCAGTTGGATGTGCGTCTGCGTATTGCTCGTCGCAATCAGGTCCACGTTGTACTTCGTGCGGCGGTTGCGGATATAGGGAATCGGGTTGGTCGGGCCGTCGTAGGCCTCGAACGAACCGCGCTTGTCGCGCGTGTAGACCATCATATCCGACGCCACCAGCACGTTCTTCACGTTCACCCAGGCCTCTTCAAACGGCTGCTCGACCACGATTTCCTTCTGGATGGAAAAGCCGGTGGTGTCCTTGGCCGCAGTGGCGCAGCCGCCCAGCACTGCCGTGCCAGCCGCGAGAACACACAGGGTAAACAGGATTCGACGCATGGTAGGGAGCACTCCAAGGCCTTGCCGCTAGGGGCTTTCGTTCGCTTCGGCGGATTGTAGCACGCGGAAACCGGGCACGCAATGAAACGCCGGGGACTAATCCTTACGCCGGGTGGGCACATTGCCCTTGCCGCGCACGCCGAGAAAAAAGTCGAGCGTGCCCCGCAGGAAAGCCCGGTGCGCCGCCCAGTTCGTCCAGCCGTACTCGCGGATTTGCCAGTACAGGGTGCGGGCGTAGTGCGGGGCACCCCGCAGAATGCCCGGTAACCGGCCGAACCGGAACAGGCATATGAGCCGGTTGCGGGTGAACAGGTACGTAATAAACGGCGAAATCTTGCCCGTGGTCTGGCCGTGGGCATGG
The DNA here is from genome assembly GCA_016125095.1 of Candidatus Hydrogenedens sp. Lineage (GTDB taxonomy): Bacteria > Hydrogenedentota > Hydrogenedentia > Hydrogenedentales > JAEUWI01 > WGMK01. The sequence goes on from WGMK01000007.1 coordinate 9,859, forward strand.
ATGACCTCGGCCGTGCCTACGGTCAGCAGCTTCCAGCCGTGGTCGGCCAGCCGCAGGTGCAGGTCGTAGTCTTCCCAGTTGGTGAAGAGGGATTCATCGAACAGGCCCGCCTGCTGCAACGCCTCGGCGCGATAGGCCAGCGCGCAGGCCGGCACGAATTCCGTGTCCACCGTCCGGGCGTACTCGGGGCTCCAGAGCTGCCCGTCGTCCGGATGCCGGTGCTCGGCCGTGTCGCGGAACACCGTGCCCCGGAAAAACTGAATGCGGCGCTCGTCGCCCGGGTAGAACAGCAGCGCGCTCGCCGCCCCCGCGTCAGGCCGCGCCTCCAGTGCCTGCACCAATTCGGAAATGGCACGCGGCGCCACGATGGTATCGTTGTTCAGCAGAAACAGGTACTTTGCTCCGAGCTCCAGCCCGTGCTTCAGCCCGGCGTTGCAGCCGCCCGTGAAGCCCGTGTTGTAGTCCAACTGCACGCCGTCGATGCCCGGAAAGGTATTTTGCAAAATAGCGATGCCCGGCGGGTCCGAGCCGTTGTCGACCACGATCGTCCGGGTATTCGGATAATCATTCGCCAGCACGCTCGCCACGCACCGCGACGTCATCTCCGTATCGTTCCAGGTCAGCACCACCGCCGCCACCAGCGGCTGCTCGCTCTCATTCACCACGCCGGTCTCCGACACATTCCATCCTCCGCCCGCCCATTGTAGGCGGCCAGACGGCGGCAGATCGAGTGGGGCAATTTGTTGCGGCTGCGCCGCGGGAAGAGCGTCAGCAAGGTAGGGCGAGGCTCCGTCGAGCCATCTTGGTGCGGGAGTATCGGGTTGGAATGGGGAGACCTGCCGATCAGAAGTATGGGCGGGACGGGAAACCCGCCCATAGCGGTGGCTGCGCCGCGACACAGGCCCCCCGACTTGCCCCGGCGGTGCCGGGATGGGTACCCTATGCAATATCGTCTGCAACCCCGCAGGAATTCCGCGATCCCTTGAGTAAATCCCGCAAAAACGCGCCCGAGGCGCCCGTCGAATCCGAGGTGCCAGCAGAAGCTGCTGCGTCTGCCGAGGCGACTGCCGCGCCGAATCTGGCCGATGGCGTGTTCGGGGCGCTCCCGGATGCCGTCGACGAGGTCATGCGCATCAATCTCGACCAGTTCGAGGGGCCCTTCGAGGTGCTGCTCTACCTCATCAAGTCGCAGGAAATCGACATCTTCGATATCCCGATTCTGAAGATCACGGAGCAATACCTGGCGTTTCTGGACCAGTTGCGCGGAGAAAACCTGGACGTCGCTGGCGAGTTCATCGTGATGGCCGCAACGCTCATCCAAATTAAGGCGCGCATGCTGATTCCGGTGGAGGTGGAGACCGAGGACGACGACGACCCGATTGAGGAAGAAGATCCGCGTCTCGAGCTGGTGGAGAAGCTGCTGGAATACCGCAAGTTCCGCGACTATTCCGAGCTGCTCGAACGCCAGTTCGACGAGGCGGACGACTGGTTCGGGCGCAGCGCGAAGCCGAAGATCGAGATCGACCCGGAAGAGCTCGAGCTGGTGGACGTGGATATCTACGACCTAACCAAGGCGATCCGCGCCATCCTGAAGTTCATGACCGATGCGCCCATCCACCAGGTCATCGGCGAGGGGTCGAGCATCGAGGAGAAGATCAGCCTGATCCAGAACTTCCTGGAAAGCGCCGACAGCGTGACCTGGAACGAGCTGGTGAAGGTGAGCAAGACACGGGTGGAGATCGTCTGCTGCCTGCTGGCCATTCTCGAACTGTGCCGTATGCGGCGCATCCGCGCGCACCAGCACGAGGCGTTCTCGAACATCCGGCTGTTCGCGCGCAACGAGGCCGAGGAGCCCCCGGCCGAATTCGCCGATGTGGTGGAGGCCTAAGCCCGAATCGCTCGGACGCCGCGGCGAACGCGCCGCAGCACGCTACCTCTGGTTCCGCGGATACCGCATCCTTGAGCAGAACCTGCACCTGGGCCGCTACGAAATCGACATCCTCGCGCAGCAGGGCGATACCATCGTTTTCGTGGAGGTGAAGACCCGGCGCCGCGACGACGCCACCGACCCGCACGACAGCGTGGGGCCGGCGAAGGAAATGCACATCAAGACGGCGGCGGAGATGTACATGGCGCGCCACCCGAGCGATGAGTTGTACTACCGCTTCGACATCGTGTCGGTGGTGTATCCCGAGCGCGGGCGTCCGCGCATCGAGCATCTGCCCGATGCCTTCCGCTAGTCGAGCACGTCTTCCCAGACTTCTTCCTTGAAGCCGACCAGCGCGATTCCGCTGCCCAGTACGAAGGGGCGCTTCACGAGGTTGCCGTGGGCGGCAAGCAGATCGATCGCCTCGTTCTCGCTCATGCCGGGCAGGCTGTCCTTCAGGTTCATGGCCTTGTAGTCGCCGCCCGAGGTGTTGAACAGCTTGCGCAGGTCGCCGCCCGTCTCCTTCAGCATCCGCTTCAGTTCTGCCGCGGTCGGCGGCGTCTCGCGGATCGGGATTTCCTGGTAGGCGATACGGCGCGCGTCGAGCCATTTCTTGGCATTGCGGCACGTGCCGCAGCCCGTGTAGCCGTAGAACTTGAGAGCCATGGTCGTTTCTCCTATGCGGCGCGTGGGTCAAGTAGCGGCGGCGTGTACACGCCGCTATACTTCGCGCATGGCATTCCGGCTTAGAACGCGAATCACCCTGACGATCGAATTCGTCACGGCGCTCACCATCGTGCTGATGGCGGGCAGTTACCTCGCGTTTAACTTCGTGCAGATTACCGGGTTCTACTACGAACGCGGCAAGATGCTGAACCTGCTGGCGCAGAGCAACATCGAGTATGGCATGGAACTGCCCGGCCGTGCGAGTCGGCTGGCCGGGGAACAGGCCGTGTTTACGGCGCTGGTCATCGGGCAGCTGGTCTCCGTGGCGGAACAGGAACTCTACCAGTCGCCGGAAGACACGAGCGCGATGCTGCGTTCGCTGCTGGCCCGCGGCGCCGAGCTGCGCGGGGGACAGGCCGGCGAGACAATCCGTCTGTTTAACGCCGATGGCACGCCCAGACTCAGTGCCAGCCTGCCCGATACGGGTGAATCCGATGCCGAGGTGGGCAAGCGACTCGCCGAGAAGCTGCAGGGCGCGGCAGGCCCCGTGCTCGACATGCGCCCCGATCCCGATTTGCCTGACAGCTTCATCTTCTCGGTGGCGGTGCCGAATGGCGACGACGGCAGCTTCATCGAATTGAGCGCGGGCGCGCCGCTGACCGATGCCATCGAGGATGAATTCTCGGTAGAGGACATCATGACCCGGTTTCTCGCGCGGGCGAATGTCGAGCGCATCGCCGTGGTCAATGAGCGCGGCGAAGTCGAGGCCCAGGCGGGCTCATCGCTCTACCCGGGACAGTCCATATCCGACGATGAGGTCGTTGCCTATTGCGTCGAGTTCCTGCGGCAGCTCAAGAACGCCAAGTCCCCGAATTTCGTGGGCGTTCACACCGTGCAGAAAGAAGGCGGCGCGGCGCTGGGCGTGGTCACCACGCTCGAGAAATCGCCCGATGGCGTGCCGCGGGCGCTCTTCATCCAGCACGAGACCGCGACCGTAGAGGGCGTCATCCGGTCGGCCATCACCGCCGTCGTCACCGTGGGGCTGGTCGTGCTGGTACTGGCCGGGTTGGCGGGTATGTTTCTGGGCGGACGGCTCGCACGTCCGCTGGCGCACTTGGCCGAGGGGGTCGAGGTGATCGCGAAGGGAAACCTTTCTTACCGGGTCGCGGCACGCGGTTACCGCGAAGTGCGCACGCTCGCGGGGGCCTTCAACCAGATGGTGGATTCCGTGCAGCGCTACACGCTCGACCTCAAGCGCGAGGCCCAGTTCCGCGAGCGCCTGGAGAGCGACCTGCGCATTGGCGCCGAAATTCAGCAGACGCTGCTGCCCAAGAAGCCGCCGCAGGTGGACGGGCTCGATGTCGCCGGGTGGAGCGCCTCGGCGCGTCAGGTGGGCGGAGATTTCTACGACCTGCTGCCCATTGACCACGGCGGCCTCGCGCTGAGCCTGGGCGACGCCTCGGGCAAGGGCATTCCGGCGGCGTTGATCATCACCGAGTGCAGCAGCACGATCCGCGCGCTCATCGGCGAGCGCTATGCGCTCGGGCGGCTGATGGCCAAGGTAAACCGGGCGATGGCCCGCCGAATGACCGATTCCGGCCACTTCGTGACGCTGTTCATGGCGGAGGTGCTGCCGGAGGAATCCGTGCTCGCGTGGTCGAGCGCCGGGCACAATCCGCCGCTCTATGTGCCCGTCGATGGCGAGGGACACTGGCTCAAGGGCGAGGGCGGCCTGCCGCTCGGCGTCGCCGAGACGTCGGAATACAGCGACCACCGCATGCCCTTCCACACAGGCGATCTGCTCGTCGTCTACAGCGACGGCATCACCGAGGTGCGCGATGCCGAGGGGAACTTCTATTCCAAGGAGCGGCTGCTGGCGCTCGTCTCGAAGCACCGGAAAGACGCGGCCGAATCGCTGGCGCAAACCATTCGCCAGGATGTCACGGCATTCCTTGCGGGCCGCGAGCCCGACGACGACATGACGCTGCTGGTGGTCCGCCGCGTATGAGCCCCGCCTCGTTTTCTTCGGCCGGGGTACAGGGATAGCGCCGTGGCGCGCGCGCTTCGGGAATCGCGATTGGTCCGCGCCGCGCTCCGGCTGGTGTGGCTGGTAGCGCTGGCTGCAGTACCCGCGGCCCTACCCGGTCTGGTCGACACCGCCACCGACGGCGCGGCCTACCGTACGGTGTTCGGCTTGCTTGCGGCGCTCTCGGTGTTGCTGGCGCAGCCGGCCTTTGCAGTCTGCCTTCTTGCGGTGCTCAATCTGCACGCGCTGCTGTCCGCCTGGGGCGGGCCTCCGCCCGACTGGATTCCGCTGGCGTGCGCTTCGCTTTTCGCGCTGCTATGCGCCGGTCGCGGTTGGCTGGCGGCCCCCAGGCTCTTGGCCATGCAAGGCGCGGCCCAATCCGTGGCGCGCGTGTTTCTGCTGTCCGCTTCGGTCTTCTGCCTGATTCCCTTGTACTGGGACTGGGGGAGTCCCTTCATCACGCTCTACCTGTCGCCCGTGTACTTTCTGCTCTGGACCCAGATGCCGCATCGTTCGTCCGTGCAGATTGAACTGCTCAAGGCACTCGGCGGGGGGCTGGTGTTTCTCTTCATACTCGCCTCCGCGCTCGAACTGCAGAGCCGCTTATTCTTCCGGGACAATCCGCCGAATGAAGCGCTCATCGCGCATCCGACGCGCGTGGTGACGCTGCGCCCCGACTCCGAATTCGTCTACCGCACGCGCGAGTTTGGCGCGCCGCCATTCCGTGCGCAGATAGCGCCCGAGGGCGTGCGCGGCGAGGCGGTGGGTCCCAAGCGCACGGGGACCTTGCGGGTGCTGTGCCTGGGCGACTCTCACACCTTCGGCTGGGGCGTGCGCGACGAGGACTGCTATCCGCGACAGTTGGAAGCGTTGCTGCGCGCGCGGCTGGGCGAGGACGCGGTTGAGGTCATCAATGCGGGCACGCCTACTTACGGCCCGTGGCAATCGCTGGATTGGCTGCGGGAAAACGGCGCGCGGTTCCAGCCGGATTTTGTCGTCTATGAACTGTTCCCGGCCAACGACCTGGCGAACGAGATGTATTCCTACGGGGCCTACCCGCGCTGTTACGACGAGCGCTCGACGCGGCGGTACCGGATGTACGAGCGGCTGGATCGCTGGCCCGAGGCGGCGGACTTCTGGTTACGGGATCATTCCCGCTTCTACCAGACTTGGACGATGATGTACCCCGACGCCGAGCCGCCCGCGCTGGCCATTGCCTATGGACTCCGGGCCTGGCAAGGCGAGGCGCCCGAGGAACTGCCGGTCACCGACCTCGGCGAGCCCTCGATGGAATTGCAGCGCGCCGAGTGGTATCCGGAATTGGAGGTTGCCCTGAATCACGTGATGGATTCCGTCGCGGGTATGCAACAGTGGTGCGACGAAAAAGGCGCCGACTTCGCGACCTTGGTCCTGCCGGCCATCAATTCGGTGGACGAGCGGGTATACCTCTATGGTCAGCGTCAATCGCCCTGGGCCTGCGCGCCCTTCGAAGAGGCGAAACCCGTGCGCGCTTGCGAGGCGGCGCTGCGGCAACGGGAGATTCAGACCGTCGAAATCCTCGGGCCCATGCGTGCGGCGTTTGTACCCATCACCGATACGCCGCTCTACATTCCGAACGATGGGCACCTGACGCCGGAAGGCAATGCCGTGCTGGCCGGCGCCGTGGCGGACTACCTGTTGCCGCGGATCAGCGCCGCGCCAGACGCTCCATAAGGTTTTCGTAGCAGGCGTAGGGTGTAAGCACCTTGCCCATCTCCGGGCTGCGCCGCTTGATGGTGCCGTGGCAATCGCTGCCGCCGGTCACGAGCAAATCCTTCGACGCGGCAATATCGAGCAGCTCCTGCGTGGTCGACGCCGCGTGCGAGATGTGGTAGGCCTCGAGGCCGTCGAAAGGAAACCCCAGCAGGATATCCAGGTGCGCGCGCAACCGTTTATGCAATGCGGGGTGCGCGATCACCGCGACGCCGCCCGACGCGTGGATAGCTTCGATGCCCTCGGCGATCGGCAGGTTCTCCTTGGGCACCCACGCCGGGCGGCCGGGATTGAGGTACCGGTCGAAGGCCTCCTGCGGCACGTTCACAAAGCCCTGCTCGGCCAGCGCGGTAGCCAGGTGCATGCGCGTCACCGCAGAGACCGAGTCGTCGAAGTCGATGCGGATACCGTTCGCGGCGAGCTTCGCCAGAATCTCTCGCGCGCGGCCCGAGCGGACCTCGCGCATGCGGGCCAAGAGTGTCTCGAGCGGCGTATCGCCCGGGGGGACACCATACGCGAGCACATGCACTTCCAGCGTGTCCAGACCGCAACTGACCTCGACCGCTGGCACGAATTCCAGACCGAGCCGCGCTGCGGCGTCGGCGGCTTCCTGCACCCCGGATTGCGTGTCATGGTCGGTCAGTGCGATGGCCCGGAGCCCAAGCGCGGCGGCGCGCTCGGCCACGGTGGCAGGTGCGTCGGATCCATCGCTGTGGCTGCTATGCAGGTGCAAGTCCACAGCGGCGGCTTCCATCGCGATCAGTCCTCCGCAGGGCCCGCCGCCGGGGCCGGGTTGTCGTGATACACACGGTCGAGCACGCCGTTCAGAAAGCTGGCCGAGCCGTCGGGTCCGTAGCGCTTGGCGAGTTCCAGCGCCTCGTTTATGGCAGCCTTCGGGGGCACGTCCTTGGCGAAGAGCAATTCGTACGCGCCGAGGCGGAGCAGGGCCATCTCGACCCGGCCGACGCGCTCGGGCGACCAGGTCTGCAGGGCGCCGCGAATCTTTTCCTCGATCGCCTCGCGGTGCTCGTCGATTCCCGACAACAGCGTGCGGCAATACTTCCGCGTCTCGCCGTCCACCGGCTCGTCCTCGATCGAGGCCTCCAGTTCGGGCTCCCACGCGTAGCCGGTGAAATCCAGCCCGAAGAGCAGGAGCAGAACCCGTTCGCGCGCCGCCCGGCGTGCCGCTACCGAAACACCCACTAGAGCTGCTCCATGAGGCTGACCATCTCGAGCGCGCCCATGGCGCAATCGGCACCCTTGTTGCCGGCCTTCGTGCCGGCCCGCTCGATGGCCTGCTCGATGGTATCGGTCGTCAGCACGCCGAAGAGCACGGGCAGCCCCGTCTGCAGCATCACGTGCCCAATGCCCTTCGCCGCCTCGCCCGCCACGTAGTCGAAGTGGGGGGTGGCGCCGCGGATGACGCAGCCCAGCGCGATGATGGCGTCGTAGCTACCGGATTCCGCGGTCTTCTTGACCGCCAGCGGCATTTCGAACGCGCCCGGCACCCAGATGGTGGTGATGTTGCCGGCGGGCACGCCATGACGCACGAGCGTATCCTTGGCCCCTTCCAGCAGCTTCTCCGTGATGAACGCATTGAAGCGGCTCACGACAATCGCGAACTGCTTGTCCGTGTTCTGAAAATTCCCTTCAATCACCCGGCTCATGATTCGGTCTCCCGGTTTGCAGCGGCGCCAGCATAATGACCCCGCACGTAATCGATCAGTTTCTCGATGCTTGTAATCTTTAGTCCGTGGCGCTCGGCGAAGGCGCGGAGTTCGGGCAGGCGCGCCATGCTGCCGTCTTCGCTCATCACTTCGCAGATGGCGGCCGCGGGCTGCAGCCCCGCCAGCCGCGCCAGTTCAATCGAACCCTCGGTGTGGCCCGCGCGCTCCAGCACCCCGCCCTCGCGCGCGCGCAGCGGAAAGATGTGGCCCGGGCGGTAGAGGTCCTGCGGCTTCGAACCGGGGTCCGCCGCCACCTGCACCGTCTTCGCGCGGTCGTGCGCGCTGATGCCCGTTGTCGTGCCTTCCACCGCGCCAATGGAGGTGTGAAACGCCGTTTCGTAGCGCGACGTGTTTTCTTCCACCATCGGCTTCAGGTCGAGTTCCTCGATACGTTCGGGCGTGAGGCACAGGCAGATGAGGCCGCGTGCGTGCGTGGCCATGAAGTTGATGATCTCCGGCGTCACGAGTTCCGCCGCGGCCACCAGGTCGCCCTCGTTTTCGCGATCTTCATCGTCCACCAGCACGACAATTTGGCCCTGGCGGAGGGCTTCGACGACCTCTTCGATGGAGTTCAACATGCTTCCGCCTTCCTACGCGTAACCGTGGTTCTTCAAAAAGTCCTGCGAAATCCCGCCGCCGCCGTGGTTCATGAAATGCCAGATGTGCTTGCCGATCATGTCGGCTTCCATGTTCACGCGGTCGCCCGCGGCGCGCGTGTGCAAGGTTGTTTTCGCCAGCGTGGAGGGAATGATCGCCACGGCGAACCGGTCGCCCTTGGGTTCCACCACCGTGAGGCTGATGCCGTCGATGGTGACCGAGCCCTTAGGCGTCAGGTAGCGTGCCACTTCGTCCGGCGCGCGGAATCCCCACAGGCTGAATTCGCCCTGTGGCGTCACCTTCTCCACCTTGCCGACGCCATCGACATGGCCCGCCACGAAATGCCCGCCAAAGCGTCCGCCGGCCTGCATGGCGCGCTCCAGATTCACCGCATGCCCGGGGCGCAGATCGCCCAGTGTGGTGCGGTCGAAGGATTCCGGCGACACTTGCACCACGAAGCTCTTTTCTTTCAGTTCGGCGATGGTCATGCACGCGCCATTGATGGCGATGCTGTCGCCCAGCGAGGCATCGGAAATGACGGTTTCCGCCAGCACTTCGAGCACGCTGCCCGAGCGCCGCGACACCACGCCGATCTCTTCGATGATTCCCGTGAACATCAGCCTCTACTCCACATAGGCCTCGACCATCCAGTCCTCGCCAATCGGCGCGACCTTCATGTCGCGAAGCATGATGGCGTCGTCCATCCGCTCGATGCCTGCACCCTCGACTGGCGTCACCGCGGCCGAACCGCCGACGATCTTGGGCGCGATGAAAAACAACACCTTATCGACCATGCGGGCCTCGAAGGCCGAGGCGAGGGTGGTGCCGCCGCCCTCGATGAGCAGCGACGTGATGCCCCGCGCACCGAGAATCTCCAGCAGCTCGCGGATATCGACGCCGCCGGGGCCCTGGCCCACGCGGATCATCTCGGCTGCACCCGGGTATTCACGCGGCTGGGTCACCGCCACCCACGTTGGGGCATCGCTCTCGATGTGAAACAGCTTGCGGCCTTCGTCCAGATATTCGCCAGCGTCGAGAATCACGCGGATCGGATCGCGGCCGCCGCCTTGGGGCAGACGCGTCGTCAGGCTCGGGTCGTCCATCATCACCGTGCGGCTGCCCACGAGGATCGCGTCCACCTGGTTGCGCAGTTCATGCACCGCCCGCCGCGCCGACTCGCCGGTCACCCACTGAGAGTGGCCGGTTCGCGTCGCGATCTTGCCATCCAGCGACATCGCGCACTTGGCGATCACAAAGGGCAGCTGGGTGGTGGTGTACTTGACGAAGACCTCATTCAGCCGGTGCGCCTGGTCCTCGAGGCAGCCGACGTCCACCCGGATGCCCGCCGCGCGGAGCTTGTCCGCGCCGGCTCCCGATACCATCGGGTTCGGATCCTGCATGGCCGCCACCACCCGCGCGGGCTTGTGGTCGATCAGGAAATCCGCGCAGGGCGGCGTCTTGCCGTGGTGCGCGCAGGGTTCGAGCGTCACATAAACCGTCGCGCCGGCGATTTCGCCGCCCGCGGCGTTCACGGCGTTCACCTCGGCGTGCGGGCCGCCGAAGACCTCGTGGTAGCCCTCGCCGATCACCTCGCCGTCACGCACGATGACACAGCCGACCATCGGGTTCGGCCGCGCCGTCAAACGGCCGCGCTCGGCCAGTTCCAGCGCGCGCCGCATGTGTTTCGTGTCCGTGCTCACAAGGGTATCCCGGCAAGTTGTGACGGGACATTCGGGGCGGGGAAGGGGAGATGCGGCGCTAACGCGCAACCCCGCCGCGGCACCGCACGCGCAGCGCCCCAGCAGGACACACGTCCACCGCAGCCTTCTCCCATCCGGACTTTAACCGTCGGCCCCGGAATTACACCGGGTCTGCGCCGAAGCGCTCGCGGGCTGTCACCGCCGGCCAGGAATTTCACCTCGCCCCGAAGGCCTGTCGTTGTTTATCTAACGCTAAGTATACCGCCAACCCGCCAGAGCGGTCAAAGCTTGGCCGCTCCACGAGGTGGAATGTTATGAGCTGCTCTTCTGGTATTGCGGCTTGGGCGTCACCTCGCAGAAGGGCATTTCGAAGTTGAGCGAGATGAGGCCCTCGTCGCTGATCTTGGTGTTGGCCAGGTGCAGGCGCCGGAGCGAAGTCATCCCTTTCAGGTCGTCGATGGAATCGTTTCCGATATCGCATCCGACCATCCACAAGTGCTGCAGCTGCGGGTAGTTGCGAATAACCTCGAAGCTGCGGTCGTTGATGGGCAGGGTGTAGATCTCGATCCACGCGAGCCGCTTGAGGGCGGCGAGGTGGTAGATGCCCTCGCTGGTGACGTTCGTGTATTTCAGCGCCAGACCGCGCAGGCCCAGCAGCTTGCCCACATGGAGCATGGCCTCATCGTTCACGTTGCTGCCATTGAGCGATATCGTGTGCAGTGCATAGGGGTCGAGCAGGGCCAGCGAAGACAGGTCGTTGGCGACATCGCTCTCCACCTCCAGTTTCGCGTCCTTGCCGCGCGGAATGTTCACGGTGCCTTGGGCGGGTGCGAAGTACTCCCAATCGCCGTCGAGGTTGACGGTCCAGTCGCGCACGAACACGCGGCCAAGCGAGAATTCCGGCGAGAAACTCAGCGTGCGCGCCTGTGGGGGCGAGGTCGCCTCGACAAATTTCACCGACTCCGGCGGCTTGGTGCTGATGACCGTCGCCGGTAGCGCAGCCTCGAGCGCTTCCACATCCCGCGAGGTCGCCGTATCGTCGATATAGAGCCGCTCGAGATCGTGCAGGCTCTTGAGCGCTGACAGGTTCGCATCGTTCAGCACCACATGTGGCAGCCAGATGGAGCGCAGGTAGCGGCTGTCGAGATTGGCCAGAATGGAGAGATCGTCGGAATGTTCCTGGCTTACCTTCAAGTGATAGGCCAGCGTAACGTTGACCGGAACCACGCCCTCGGCTTCGCGGAAAGGCAGCCAGTCGGCGTCCGGCCCGGCACTGGCTTCGCGCGTGTACAGGTTGCCGATGGAATAGCCGTCGGGGAAATGGAACTCCGGTTTTACCTCGGCCACGGGCGCGGGCGGCGCCACGATGTAGCGGTCGTAGGCAAGGTAGCCGGCGAGTGCCGCGAAGACCACAAGCAGCGCATACGCCACATACGGCGGGCGCTTCTTTTCCCGCGCGCGCATCAGCAGGTGTTCCGAACGGGCGAGCGCGTCGTCGCGCTGCGCCACGGTGCTGCGCAGCGCTTCGAGTTCCGCATGCGCCTTGTCCAGGTACTCCGCCTTTACGCCGCCCTGGCTGCGAAGGCGCGACAGTTCGCGCTCGAGCTCCGAACTCGACAGGGACTCGTTCTGCGTCCGCTCCTGGAGCGAGCGCAGTTCACCCTTGAGTTCGTTGATTACGGCCTCGCTCTGCTCGCGGCTGCGTTCGGCCTCTGCGGCGCGGCGCTCGCGCTCTTCCAGCGACACCTCGAGGTTCCGCATCTTTTCGCGCGCGGCCTTCAACTCGTCCGTCTTGGCGCGTTCCTTGGACTTGATGTTTTCCATCTCGCTCGCCAACTGCGATTCGGACTGGCGGGCCGCCTCGGCCTGGGCGTGCAGATCGACGAGTTCTTCCTGCAGTTTCAGCAGTGCTTCCGGGTCCGCGCCGCCGGCCGTCTCGATCTGCTGCTCGCGCTCGGCGAGGGCCTGGCGCAGCATTTCGACCTCGTTCCGGGCCGCCTCGAGCGAAAGCGTCTTCTCGCTCTCATTGGCGCGCAGCCGCTCGACCTCTTCGGTCAGGTTTGCCTCCGAGTCCGACGCGCTGCGGGCCTGCGTGCGAATGGCACTCAGTTCTTTCTGCAATTGCGCCACCAGGCGTTGCTGCTCGGCGCGGCTCTGCTCGGCCTCGGTAAAGTTTTTCTCTTGCGATTGCACCTGCTGGCGCAACGTTTCCAGTTCGCTGCGGGCGGCGTCCAGCTCCGAAGACTTCTCGTTCTCGCTGGCGCGCAGGTGCTCCAGCTCGCCGACCAGGCGGTTCTCCGACTGCACGACCTCGTCTTGCTGATTCCGTAGCGAGGCCAAGTCGGATTCCAGTTTGGCCTTGGCCTCGGCCGTGAGTGATTTCTCGGCCAGCGCGCGGGACATTTCCTCTTCGCGGGCCTTCAACTGCTGCTGCAACGTCTCCATCTGCTGGCGCGTCTGCTCGAGCGCCTGGGCCTTGGCACGCTCGTTGTCGCGCAGGGTCTGCAGCTCGGCCGCCAGCGACTGCTCGGAATTCGCCGCCTGCTGCGCCTGGTTGCGCACGGCATCCAACTCGGAATTGAGTGCCTGCAGCGCCTCGGCCTGCTGTTTGCTGCGGGCCTCGGCATCGCGCATCGCCGCTTCGCGTTCCTGCAGGCTGGCCTTCAGGCCTTCCATCTCGCGGCGCGCCGTCTCCAATTCCTCGGATTTCGAGCGCTCGTTTTCGCGCAGCGATTCCAGTTCCGAGCGCAGCGATTCTTGCGAACTCGCCGCGCGCTCGGCCTGTCCCTGCAGCGTGCCCAGTTGGTCGCGCATCTGCGCGATCACCTCGTCGCGCTCTTCATCGCGCTTCTGGGCCGCCAGGATGGCCTGCTCGCGCGATTGCAGCTTTTCATTCAGCGCCTGCATTTGCAGACGCGCCTGGTTCAGCGTCGCCTCCTGCTCGGTGCCGCTCTCCCGCATCCGGCGCAATTCGTCGGCCAACTGCCGTTCGGAATCCTTCGCGCTTGCGGCCTGCTCCTGCAGCGCCTGCAGTTCCATCTCCATCTCGGCGAACGCCTTCTCGCGGGCCTCCTGTTCGCTGGCGGCCTGGCGGATGGCGCTTTCCCGATCCTCGAGCACCGTCTGTAGGTCGGTCAGGCGCTTACGGGCGCCCTCCAGCGCGGTATTCTTCTCGACCTCCTGCGTCCGGAGTTTTTCGACCTCGGCCTGCAGTGCGGCCTCGTTGGCGCTGGTGGTGCCGGCACGATTGCGCAGTTGCTCCAGTTCTTCCTGGAGCTTCGCCACCGTGTTCTTCAGCTCGGCCTTATTCAGGCCCTCGGCCAGCTTGGCGTCAATGCTGGCTCGGAGCGCGTTGACCTCCGTCTCCTGTATGGTGACAGAACGCGCAAGGCGTTCGGCCTGTGGTCCATCCAGCATCGCGCCCAGCGTCTTGGCGTCGGCCAGAATCTGCTTCAACCGGGTCTGCGACTGCTCGAGGGCGTCGATGCATTCCGACGTCCGGCCGATAGCGCTCAGGCTTTCCGCTCGATAGTAAGAAATCAGCGGACTGTAGGGCGCAAGCAATGAAAGATCCTGAAGACGCTGCAGCGCTTGATCATGCTGCTCGTCTTTATACAGTTTCACCGCTTCGGCCAGCTTCTTGTCGATCTCCGCAACGCGCATAGGCACCTCCGCAGGAACGCGCTTGGTATCACGCAACTTGTAGTGTAACATACCGCGCGGAGCCCCCCGGGGAAAAGTCCGCGGTAACGCAGGAGTCGCGATGGTGAGCACGGATAATCCGCAGACCGGCATTTTGATTGGTAACCTCTTGATTCAAAAGGGCTTAGTAACCACAGAGCAGGTGAAGGAAGCGCTCGATCTCCAGCAGAAAGAGGGCGGCAAGACTTTCGAGATTCTGATCCGGCTGGGTCATCTTGACAAGGATGGCCTGCACGCCTGCCTCTCTCAACAGCCGGGGGTGGCGGCCATCGAGCTGAGCCGATTCCGGGTCGACCCGGCGCTCACGGAGCTTGTGCCGAAGGAATTTGCCCTCAAGCAACTCGTCCTGCCCATCGACAAGCTCGGTAAACTGTTGACCGTGGCCATGGCCTGTCCGATCGACAAGGACACCATCGCCGAACTCGAACGTATTACGGGTCTGAAAGTTAAAGGCATGCTATGCCGCTACGATGAAATCTCGGCAGCGGTAGAGAAGCACTACGCCGCCCGCGACGCCCAGAATGCCGGCGGAGCGATGCACACATTCCAGCTGCCCTCGACCGCGCGTCCGGGGACGGATACCGGTGCCAATCTCGTCGACCGGCTGCACGCGCTCAAGATGCTCTCCATCTCCGAATACCACGCGCGCCAGTTCGAGGAAAGCCTGGCCGCCGGCGACCTTCGCGCCGCAGTGCAACGACTCGGCCAGGATCCCGGGCTGTCGGCCTACATGCTTTCGGTGGCGAACAGCGGGGCCTACGGGCTGCCCGGCGAAGTCGACAGCCTGGGGATGGCCGCGTCGCTTCTGGGCGTCGCCGGTATGAAGTCTTTGCTTGACGACGCCCGCAAGGCCGCCCCGCCTCCCGGTTGCGACCTCGGCGCGCTGTATGCCACCGCGGAGCGCGCGGGGCTCATCGCCGCAATGCTCGCGAAGAAGTCGGGCAAGGTGGACCGGTCGGTGGCCTACACGGCAGCGATTCTGCGGCGGCTTGGGGCGGTGGCACTGGCCACGCTCAGTCCGCGGGAGTACGCCAAAATCGACGCAGGTCGCACCGAAGCGCAGCGTCTTGAAGACGAGAAGGCGGCGGTTGGCATGAGCCATCTCGAAGCGGGCGGCCGGCTGGCTGCGCGCTGGCGGCTGCCCGACATGCTCTGCCACGCGGCCGGCGCCATGGTGAATGAACCCGAGGCAGAGATTCCGGCGGTTACGCTGGCCTGTGCAGGGGCATTGCTTGCCGAGCGCGGCGCCAAGGACGGGGCGGCCGCCTTGGAGCCGGTCGAGACCTTGCTGCAGCGATTGGGAATTTCGGCCGACGTAGCGCATCGCGAGACTGCGAAGCTGTTGTCATGAGCGTGGAGGGCGCGCTGGCTTTCCTGCAAGCCGCACCTGGCGATGCCGAAATTCAACATGCGCTCGCGGCCTGCAAGGGGCGGAACGCGATTGCGACGCTGATCTCGATAGCCAACGAAGCGGGATACAACTTCGACGAGGCGGACTATCGCGAGGCGATTCGAATATTAGCCCAAGGTGAATTGGACCCCGAAGCGCTCCAGCAGGTTCTGCGTGATGCAGGCTTCGAGGAGTAAGGCTCAGCGCTCGTCGTAAAAGTAGCGGGCGAGCAGCGGGGGGCAGCCTTCGCAGCCGCGGTTCTCGTCTTGCGAGTCGACCGGCACGGCATGGGGGAGATTGGGATCGCAGCAGATCTTCGAGAGAAAGCCCTCGAAGATGGAACCCAGACGGTACGATTGCGCCCCCTCGACCATGCCGCAGGTATACAGCTCGCCGCGGGGATTCACGAACACCATTTCGGAGGGCATGCCGCAGGGGTGCTGCGGCTTCTCCGGCATCCGCTGGGCCACGCAAACGCGCACGCCATCGGACTCCAAGTGCTGCATGCACGCGTAATTCGAATCGCTCACGAAAAGCACGGTCTTTTCCGGGGCGAGCGACTTCAATTCTTCGAGATCGTTCTCAGAAAGCTGACAGGAGAAGATGTGCACGCCGACCGACATGCCGTGGGCGTCCTGCGCCCAGCGGCACAGTTCCCAGACCTCCGCATGCTCCGAAAGCTCCGTCTGGGCGCTGATAACCAGCCGGCCAACGCCAATTGACGCGGCCTCGTCTATCACGTTCAGCCACTGTTCGACCGTAGGCCGGGCCGATACCTTGGCGCATTCCCCCAGTTCGATACCCGATTGCGAAACCAGCAGCCAGAGGTAGCGCACCCGGTCGCCGGGCAGCTTCGACGCTCCCTCGCGAAGCGCCGTGCGCAGATTCCGCGCCGGCGCGAACGGGTCGGGGTTCGACAGTCGCGGCACTTCTTCGAACTCGGCTGAACTCACTTCTGTTTACCTCATACAATCCGGGCGCCACACGGTAGCAGGCTTCTTCGGTCAGATCAAGGCATCATTCCGCCCTGTCGAGTTACAACATCTTGTGCACGATTTTCATTTCAGGCCTTTTGGGATACCGGAAAACTGGCGCAGCGGGCCTGTTCCGGGTATAATCTCAAGCGTTACGAACGACCGGTTTTTCCGCCGCCTTGGCGGTCTTAGATGCGGGTGATCCTTTAAGAGCTGTGAACGGGAGTCCAACATCTGTGCGGTCTACGGCAGGCCCCCTCGACTAGGGGAAGTCGGATGGCCGTCATGCGGACACCCACCTGGTGAGAACAAGGTTCACGTGCGTCTCTTTACATACTGGCAGGGCGGCGGATTTTTCACGGCCTCAAGTTATCTCTTGACATGATGTCGATACCTGCGTAAACTAACGTAAGGTCGTGGCCCCATCGGTTACGGCGGCGTGGGAGGCGGTGGTGGTATTTATTCGTTGCGGGAAGGGTATATGCGTGGCTCAATGGGCTTTGCGGATGCCGGGAGCGGGGAATAAAGTGTTGACAGATAATCAGATTTTTGATAGCCTTGCTGACACAAGGAGCGGTTGCGTACGGGTGATGGGCTTGTACAGCAGCCGCAGAGTGGGAGTGTAGATCCCGTGCAGTTTACGAAACCCAAACGGGCTATAGGCCTGGACATCGGCACGCACTCGGTAAAAGCCGTGCAAATGTCAAGATCCGGCGGGCGGCTATTCGTTGATGAAGTTGGATACGCCGTTGTAAACCGCGACTTGATAAATGCCGACCCCGTGATGGCGCACGCGAATGCAGTCAGCGAAGCGCTCGCGGGGTTGTCTGTTACAAAGAGTGCGATTATCGCAGATCTCCCGGGGCAGACGGTGGTTATCCGTTATCCCCGCATCTCCCAATCGGCACAATTGGACCTTGAATCCGCGGTTGAGCGGGAAGCAGGCCAGTCGATTCCTTACGATCTTGCCGAAGTCTATTTGGACTGGACGCTGCTGGAGGAGTTGAAGGAGGGGGATACCAACCAGCTCAAGATACTGCTGGTGGCAGCCAAACACGAAGTGATCGATTCCCGCGTGCAGATCATGAATGCCGCGGAAGTGCAGTTTTCAGTGCTGGGGGTAGATTCGCTGGCCCTTGCCGACGCGGCCGAGGCATGCGATTTACTCCGTTCCGGCGAGACCGTCGCCATGCTGAACGTGGGGTTGACCTCGGCCAGCATTCACTTCATCAAGAACGGCGTATCGAATTTCATTCGCGACGTGGCCTGGGGCGCGCGTGAATTGGTTCAGGCAATTGCGAAGGAGCGCCGTATCGATTACGAGGCGGCGCAAAAAGTACTGCAGGATCTCGTGAGCGAGCCGATGGGCGGCGCCAAGCCCGCGCCGGTGCCGGAACCGGAACCGGTGAAGAAGCCTGTCAGCGACGTTAGTTTTGACGACGATCCCTTTGGTGAAGCGGGCGGTGGTTCGCTACTTGATCCGCTTGACGACGAGGATATGGGGGCGAAGCCGGGTGCGGCCAAACCGGCAGAGACCGATCTCTCGTCGGTTCTGAGCGGCTCCCTATCCCGCATGGTTTCAGAGATCCGGCGTTCGTTCGATTACTACGAGCACCAGCTTTACGAAAACCCTGTCGACAGGGTGATACTTACGGGCGGCGTGGCGAGGCTCTCGCTAATCGCAGATGCGATCCGCGAGGAGTTGGGTGTCGAGAACGTCGAGGTGGCAGACCCCGCGCGCAGTGGCCTGCGCTTGGGGGATAACGCCGCGGTGCGGCACCTGCTGGATTCGCCGTCGCAGTTCATGGTCGCGGTTGGCCTGGCGGCGCGAGGGATGGCCGAACTATGATAATGATCAACCTGCTGCCGGAAGAACTTCGGCCGATCAAGCGCACGCCGGTCCCCTATATGGTGGCAGTGGCATTGGCGCTCGGCCTGCTTGCCGGCGTTGGCTTCATGATTCTCTCCAGCATGCAGGTCACCAGCGGCCTGCGTGCCGATATCGCCAAGAACGACCAGCTCCTGAAGGGGCTTCAGCACATTGTCGATGAATACAACGAGCTGGGCGAGAAGAAAGTCGCGCTGAAGGACAAGGTCGAAACCATCGAAGAGATTCTTCGCGACCGAAAGATCTGGTCCGAACATCTGGATCGCCTCTCGCACCTTACCCCGGACAACTTCTGGTATTCCCGTATCCGCGAGACGACGCAGACCTTCCGGGAAAACCGCCCGAAGATCGACCCGAAGACCAACAAGCCTGTTATGAACGAGAAGGGCGAGCTGGAAACGGTCCAGGAGCGTGTTGTACGGCCCGTGCTTGAGTTGCAGGGCTACGTGACCAACGACGCCGAGGGTCGCGCGAACGTTTACGAACTCATGGACAACACGACGAATGATCCGGAGTTCAGCAAGCACTTCGAGTTGTTCCGGCCACGCATCGAGGACACGCAATACCAGGACTTCAACGTCCGTGGGTTCACGCTGGAATACACGATCGAAGCCGGCATCGATAACGAGGAAGAGAAATGATTGAGTTTCTCAAAGGACGCGTAACCCCGCAAGACTGGCTCATTGTTTCGGGTATCGTCTTCGTGGCCATCCTGATCTGCGTCGGCGGCTACTTCTTGTTGTACATGCCGGAGCAAGAAAAGCATGTTGCGCTTCAGGAAGACCTGACCAAGGTAGAGGCGGACCTGAAGAAGGCGCGCAGCTACGAAGCCGACATCGAAAATCTCCGTAAGGAAGCACAGATGTGGGAGGAACTCGTGACGAGTTTCGAGCGCCGCCTTCCGGATGAGCGCGAGATACCACAGTTGATGCGCAAGTTCGAACTACTCGGCGACGAGATTGGCCTGCGCGTCCAGTTGGCCCAGCTGCCGACGACAACAGACACGCGCAAGGAAACCATCCCCTACGCGGTGACCGCCTATGGCGACTTCCACCAAATTGTTACCTTCATCAATCTGCTGGAACGGCACAACCGCTACCTGAAGATTTCCGAGCTCGATATCGACGAGCAGGAAGCTGGCGTGTCCGAAGCCAAGTTTACCCTCAGCACGTTCCGCTTCCTGAAGAAGACGCCTGCTGAAACGGCTGCCTCGGCCGCGAAAGGAGCTGCGTGATGAATGACATTAATCCGCGGCAGATGGCGATACTTGGCATCCTGGTTGTCGGGTTGGTCGGGGTCTTTGTCTATCAGTTCGGCGGCATGATGGGTGGTTCGAGCAGCAGCAAGAAGACCAAGACGGCCGCAGTAGACACCCAGCCAAGATTTGTCGATGTTGATATCGACGTTAGCGACCTGCTTCAGAAAGTGCAGGGCGTGAACTTCGACTACCAGCAACAGCGCACGGACCGCGACCCGATGCGACCGCTGATCGGCCGTGGCAGCGCGACCCCAAATCAGGGTCCTGCGCCGGTGGTCTCGGCGGGCGGCGTGCAGCGCAAGAGCATCACCGGCATCGTGTGGGACGCCTACGCCCCGCGGGCGGTAGTGGATGACGAAGTGGTGGGTATCGGGCACCGTTATCCTGATGGCGTAGAAGTTTATGATATCGAGGAAAAACGCGTAACCTTCAAGGTGGGCGATTCGCTGATCCGCGTTGAAATGAAGGAACCAGGACAATGAAGACGATCATCCGTCGGAACTGGAAACCCGTCGCACTGGCAGTTTTTGCTGGCGCCGTATGCGCTGCGCTGCTTGTGCACGACGTGACCGCAGAGGATCGCTCCGCCTCCGTCTCGTCCATTGAGCAGGACCTGCTGTCGCTGCAGGGCGCCGAGCACGCGGCCTATGCACCGGCAGCGAAGGTGATGACTGACTTGGCGGTGATGAATCCGCAGCAGAATCCCGCGAGCTTCGCGCTGGAGGTTCTCCGACGAGCGAACAGCCTGCAGCACGAAGCCACAGCGGAGCCGACCACGGAAGAAGTGGCGCAGCTGATGTCGGATTTGCGGGAAGTGTCGTCGCCGGATTTCCAACTGTGGGACACGCGCTACGAAGACGCCCAAGTGACGGACGAGCCCGCGGCCGAGCCCGTGGAAGAATCAACCGAAGGCAGCAGTGAAGTCGCAGCCGACGAAGCCCCGGCAGAGGAACCTGCCGCGGAAGAGGCTCCGGTGGAAATGGCTCCGGAAGAGGCCCAGGATGTCGCACCGCCCGCACCGCGCGAAGAGCCGGTCGTGGTTTCGCAGGACGCGATTCTCGACGCGAACTCGGCGTTGAGCAGCGCCCGGGAAGAGCTTGAAGATCAGGGCATGATGCTCGGGGGCGACGTGAGCCCGACCGTGACCCCGCTCGCGCCCGAAACCCTGCCGCACCAGGAAAAGCCCTATTCGGGCGACCCGCTTCGCCGACCGGTGAACCTGGTCTTCCGTGATGCCGAGCTTGCCAACATTGTTGCGCTGCTCGCGAGCATGGCCGACATCAACGTCATCGCTGGAACGGATATCAAGGGACTGACCGTAACCACCGACCTGCGCGGCGTTCCGCTCATGCAGGCGATGGAAACCGCTCTGCGCCTCAACGATCTCGGTATTGTCGAGGAAGAAGGCATCTACTATATCGTGCCCTATACCGAAGCCGTATCGCGCCAGCGCGTGACCGAGATGATCAAGCTCAACAACGCCGAAGCCGACAAGCTGAAGACGGTGCTGACGGATCTCATCAACGGCACCTCGGACCAAAGTCAGATCAACGTCTCCGCAAACAAGGAAGCGAACATACTTCTGATCTCCGGCCCGGAAAAGCGCATTGGCGATCTGGCCTCGGTCGCTCGCCAGCTGGACATTTCGGAGCCCGTGCTGCCGACGGTTACGGAGGCCATCAAGCTGAACTACAGCGTGCCTACCGATATCATGACCACCATCGAAAAGATGGTCACGCCTGATATCGGCAAGGTCGCATCGGACGAGCGCTCGCGTAGCATCATCGTGACCGACCAGCCCGTTGTGGTCGAGCAGATTCGGGAGTTGGTCAGCTCGCTCGACGAGCCAGTAAAAGAGGTGATGATCGACACCATGGTGGTCGATGTTACCCTGACCGACGACGCGGACACCGGTGTCGACTGGCTGATCAACGCCGTACGCAGCCAGAGCCGCCGCGACGCGGCCCTGGGCACCGGCATCGCTACCGGTAATCTGCAGGAACTGGGCCTTGGGCCGTCATTCGCGACCGACGCCGGCAGCCTGCTGAACTTCGCAGTGCTGAGCAGCCGCCTCGATTGGCGCGGCGTGATTCAGGCGGAGATACGCAGCCTGAACGGCAAGTTCGTATCGAACCCGGTGGTCTTCACCGTCGAAAACAAGCCGGCCACGATCGAAATCGTGTCGGAAATTCCCTACCGCGAACTGACCGAGACCAGCAACGGCGGTTCGCAGACCAGCACCTCGTTCAAAAACGTGGGTACGCGACTCGAAGTGACGCCCCGCGTGACGCATGACAACCACATCATTGCGGAAATCATGGCGAACGAAAGTTCGACTAGCGGCGAATTTCAGGGCATTCCGATTGAAAACCGCCGTACCATCGATACGACGATGCACATGCTCGACGGCGAAACCATCTTCATGGGCGGCCTGCGCAAGCGTACGGATAACACGAACGTGCGCAAGGTGCCGCTGCTGGGCGATGTGCCTGTCGTGAACCTGCTCTTCCGCTCCACCAGCCAGTCGGAGACTTCGACGGAGTTGCTGGTGTTCATGACCTGCAAGGTGGTGGACAAGGATAACCGCATGCTGACCGACAAGCAGCGCGTGGTACTGGACGACGTGCAGACCATGGACATGAAGGTCGATGCGGGCAAGGATATCTGGCGTACCTCGGTACACCCGAAGGAAATGCACGACCCGATGTACAAGTTCCGCCGCAGCGAGTAACGCTGCTTCATACCACCATTACGAGGCCGGTCCCGCAGGACCGGCCTCTTCGTATTCAGTTCCCCTCGAGCGATTCGCGGAAAGCGAGATAGGTAGCCAGCGTCTCTTCCGGCCCTTCCATTTGCGGGTAGTGGCCCAGTCCCTCGAGCAACACGCACTGCTGGTCCGGACCGAGCGACAGGAAGGCCTCGGCCATGTCGCGCCCGGACACCGGGTCTTCCGGGCCATTGATGAAAATGAGCGGCACGGGCGGCGACGCCAGCACAGACACCCAGCGATCGTAGTGGCGCTTGCGTTCCCGCAGATAACGGATAATCTTGTAGAGCACGCGCTGCCCGCGGTTGAAAGCGATGCCGCTCCAGTAGGCGTCGAGCTCTTCGGCGGTGGGTTGCGTATTTGGCCCAAAGATAGGCGGAAAGCTCTTGTTGAACGTACGCTGGCTCATGAGCGGCCCGACAAAGCGGCCTAGCGGGGAATTGAGCAGCTTCTGCATGAACCGCGCGTGGTGTACGCCATAGATGATGCCGCCATTCAGCATGGCGACACTCAGCAGCGACACGCGCTCGTTGCCATCCTGCTGGCGCGCCATCCATTCCTGGGCCACTGTATCGCCGTAGTCGTGCGAAAGCACATGCGTCTGGGTAATCCCGAGCTTGTCGAGCAGAACTTCGTGCAAGTCGGTCTGGTCGAACAGGCTGTAGGGGTGGTTTACCGGCTTGTCCGAGAAGCCGAAGCCGATCATGTCGAAAGCGATACAGCGGTATCGTTCCGTCAATGCGGGCCAGATCTTGTTCCAATCCCAACTCGACGTGGGAAAGCCGTGTATCAGCACCAGGGGTTGCCCGCTGCCTTCTTCTAGGTAGAAGATGCGCTGGCCGCGGTAGGTGAGGTAGTTGCCGCGTTCCTTCCAGTGGCTGAGGCTGTACATTCCGTGGTGCAACTCCGTTTGCTATACTGCAGAGCGTATCACATTGCGCGCTTCGCGCATCAGGAATCACGCCATGTCCGACGCTCCCGGCAGGATATCCCTGCAATCGCCCTTCACCTGCTATTACGCATTCCGCGCCCCGCAAGGCGGGGGAGATGCGCCGCCGCTGGTGTTGGGACTGCACGGCTGGGGCATGAACTGTGAGTCCTTCCTGCGGCGCCTGGGGCCGCTGGCCGATGCCGGGTGCGCGGTGGCGGCCCTGCAGGCGCCGAATCAGTTCTATCTCGACATGGCCTCGAAAAAGGTCGGCTTTCATTGGCTCACGGTGTACGAGAAAGAACAGTCTATCCGGGACATCCAGACTTATATAGAGAACGTGCTGGATGATTTGGCAGGGCGCCTCGCCTACGATCCGGCCCGGGTCTATGTGCTTGGCTTCAGCCAGGGGGTGTCCATCGCGTGGCGCTTTGCCGTTCGCACGGCGCGCCCGATTGCCGGGCTGGTGGCCTGTTGTGCCGATTTGCCGCCCGATGTGGCCGAGCGTCTGCCGGAGACTACGCCGTTTCCGGCGCTGTTGACCCACGCAGTTGACGACGCGGTCATCCCACGCGCTAAGCTAGACGAGGCCGTCGCCGTGTTGCAGGCGATCCATTGGCCGCATGATATGTTTACCTACGAAGGGGGGCACGAAGTCGTGCCGGAAGCCGCCGCGAACATAGCCGCCTGGCTGCAGGCGCGCGCGGCCGGAACCCCTCCAGAAATTCAGGAGCATGGACTCTCATGAACATTAGCGTGACCCACGCCGCGAGCGTGAAATTTTCCGAATCGGGCGCATGCCTTATGGTACCCCTGTACCAGGGTGAGCTTCCCCTGAACGCCACGCTGCTCGACCCGGCGCATGAACTGGTGCTCCAGGCCCAGGCCGACCGCGGCGTACTGACCGGCAAGGCCGGCCAGTGTGCTTATCTTCCCGTGACCGAAGCGCCCTACAGCGGCGTACTGATTCTCGGGGCGGGCGAGCGCGCGAAGCTGACGCCGGAAGGCCTGCGCCGTGCCGCCGGCGCCGCAGCGAAGGCGCTCACCGAGAACCGCATCACTTCGCTGGTACTCGACGTATCGCATTTTCCCGAGCTTCCGGTCGATGCCTTGCTCGAGGGCATCATCCTCGGGCAGTACGATTTCGACGCCTACCGGTCCAAGCGCGACGGCGCGCCCCCGCGACTGGCGGAATTCACGGTGGCCCTGGCCGAGGGAGCGGAAGTAAACGCCCCGCAGAAGGCCTGCGAGCTGGCCGCGCTGGCCTGCTTCAGCGCGAATGGCGCGCGGCACCTGGCCAATACGCCGCCGAATGAAATGACCCCGGCGGCGCTGGCCGAATTCGCCGAGGGCATCGCGCGGGATTCGGGCTGCGAGTGCACTGTGCTGGAAGAGCGCCAGATGGAAACGCTGGGCATGAACGCGCTGCTGGCCGTGGGCCGCGGCAGCGCCCAGGACTCAAAACTCATTGTTTTGCGCCATCACGTCAGCAACGACCTCAAGACCATCGCCATCGTGGGCAAGGGCGTCACCTTCGACACCGGCGGTATCAGCATCAAGCCCGCCGCCGACATGCACGAGATGAAGTACGACATGTGCGGTGCGGCGGCCGTGCTCTGCGCCATGATGACCATTGTGGAGTTGCGCCCCGCCATCAACGTGATTTGCGTGGTGCCGTCGGTCGAGAACATGCCCAGCGGCATGGCCGCGCGCCCGGGCGATATCCTGCGGGCCTACAACGGCAAGACGATCGAGGTGCGCAATACTGACGCCGAGGGCCGTCTGATTCTCGCCGACGCCATGGCCTACACGGCGGACAAGTACAAGCCCGACGTGATGGTGGACCTCGCCACGCTGACGGGTGCGTGTGTGGTGGCGCTCGGCCACAACGCCGCCGGACTCTTCAGCAACAACGAGACCCTTTCGCAGGAACTCGCCGCCGCCGGCGAGGCCACCGGCGAGCGCGTGTGGTCCATGCCGCTTTGGGACGAACACGGCGAGATGCTCAAGTCGCCCCACGCCGATCTCAGCAACGTCGGCCCGCGCTGGGGCGGTGCCATCTCGGCCGCCTCGTTCCTCAGCAACTTCATCGGCGACACGCCGGCCTGGGCGCACCTGGACATCGCAGGAACCGCCTGGGGCGCCAGCCACCAGCCGCATCTCTCCGCCGACCACGCCTCCGGTTTCGGCGTGCGCCTGCTCGTGAAGTGGATTCTCGACCAGGCCGGGCAGGGGTGAGGAAAGACGAACGCTGGGCGGGTGCACGACGGTAGGCTGTGAGGCAAACCCCTTCGCGCCAAAGAGGTTGCCGCGCTTCGCTCGCAATGACGAAGTTGGAGGCGTTGGCTGCACCGGCAAAGATTTCGCTGTTTTGCCGTGTGGGCGCTCTAACTTCGTCATTGCGAGGAGCGAGTCTTCGAGCGATGTGGCAACCTCCTTGATGCGGCGGTGCTTGCCCGTCAGTTAGGGCATCAAGACGGAGACAATAGCGCACTTGTTTGCGCGACGCGGCTTGTCGCTTTGGAGCGCGCAAGACTTGCTTGCGCTTTTACCGAGGGAGCTTGCTCCCGTCGCCAGCCCACAAGTCCTGAACCGGCGCCATCCTGCCTGCGGAGCGAGGAAGCCGCGTGAGTTTGAAGCATCATGTTCCGTGCCGGGAGCAAGCTCCCTCCGCGAAAGCGGCGGCAAGTCCGTCGCACTCCAAAGCAGCACGCTGCTCAAGAACTTTCCGGTAGCCCGCCTTACCGGCATTGGGCTGGTCTATTACTTCCCCGTGATAAAGCCCTTGGGCTGGGGGTCGTGGGGGGTGTAGGGGAAGGGCATTTCCTGCGGGGTGACGCGGACGCCGGTGGTGAAACGGAAGGGCGTGTCCTTGTGCGGACCGGGGTAATTCAGCTCGATGAAGTAGAAGGTGTAGCCTTCGTCCTTGGGCTGCACGTTGGCGCGGTAGACGCCGGGGGCGGTGGGGGAGAGGTCCGTGGCTTCGTAGGTGGCGGTCACGCCGCGCACGTCGCGCGTCTTGGGATTGTAGGCCTGCCAGAGCTTCACGGATTCCGGTCCGACCGTGGTGCCGTCGCTCGAGGGCTGTAGTTCCGCCACGATGGTGCCGTCGTCCTCAAAGTGGAAGCTGTAGTTCGGGATGGGCAGTCCAGCAACGACGGCGTGGTAAAACGCGCCGACGCTGGGCACGGCGGTATCGTCGAGCGGATGCCCGGCGTTGGGCACGTAGCGCAGCCACTTGGGCCCCTGCAGGTCGTCCCAGTAATACTGCGACGAATCCGGCACGAAGAACTGGTCGTTCGCGCCGTTCATGATGAACTTCGGCATCGTAAGCCGGTCGAGGTAGCTGTAAGGATCGACGATGTCGAGCAGCGCCTGGAACTCGGGGGTATCGAGCCAGTAGATCGCGCCGTTCGCGAGGTAATCGCCCACGGCGGCCGACCAGCGGCCGTAGGACTGCCAGTGGTGGTGGAAGGACTCGACGGTGTTGAGCAGATCGATGACGCACGGCGCGATGGCGATGACGCGCTTGTCGACGATGGCGGTGGTCCAGGTGGTCCAGCCGCGCTTCGAGCCGCCCGCCACGACGAAGTTTTCAATGGTATGGCCACCGCCCGCTTCCGAGGCGCAAAAGGTCTGGAGGGTGTCCATGGCGCGCACGACGGCCTTGGTCATGGGCATGCGCGCGAGCCATTCGGGGTCGCCCGTGTTGAAGAACTTGTCCCAGGTATAGGCGATCATGGCGTCTTCCGAGCGCCCCCAGCCGAAAGCGTCGGCGAAGACCAGCGGCTGATTCGGCACCATGCGGATGCTGGCGGTCACGGTATTGGTGCGGCGGGCCATCGCCTCGAAATCGCCGTCGGCCCCGGGCGGATTGCCGCCCTTGCGGTTGCTGCCGCCGTCGATGTAGAGCATCGCCGACGGGTAATCGATCTGGTCCGGCACGGTGATGGTCAGCCAATGCTGCCACAGCGGGCGGTCCACCTCGGCCTTTGTGCGCCATTGCTGCGACGTCAGGTTGATGGTATACGACGTGACGCCCTCGCCCTCGTCCGTGCGCACCAGTTCCCACTTGTAGTTCGGGTCCGGCTTGGCCATGTAGGCGTCCAGCGCCGTCGGGTTATCGGTAGGACGGGCGTTGGGGTAGCCCTGCGCGAATACAGGCAGGGCGGCGAGGAGGGCAACTACGGCGAGGAGGCGGTGGCGGAACAGCATGCGTGGGGACTCCATGGAAAATAACCCTTCAGACCCGCGACCGGCATCCGGGGTTTCAGTAGGGGACTCAGTCGTAGGTGGGCAGGCTGGGGTCGATGCGCAAGGCCCAGGCGTGAATGCCGCCGTCGAGGTTCAGCACGTTGGAGTAGCCATGCTGCAGCAGCGCGTGCTGCGCGTGGGCCGAGCGTCCGCCGTGGTGGCACATGCACACGATCTGACGATCCTTCCACGCGGCGAGGTCGGGGCGGTCCGGATCGAAGTCATGCACGTCCATGTGCATGCCGCCGTCGAGTTTGACGATTTCACGTTCGTATTCCGTGCGGACATCGAGCAGGAGGAATTCTTCGCCCGCGTCCATTTTCGCCTTGAGGTCTTCTACGGTGATGTTCATTTTGAACTCCAGATTGCAGGTGAAGGTCGCGATCTTCGTTTGGTGATGGCCCGAATGCCCGATCCTAAGCCGTCTAACTTCGTCATTGCGAGGAGCGAGTCTTCGAGCGACGCGGCAACCTCTTTGACGCGAGGGCTACAACATCATGTGCTCTCGCTCGTACCGCCGTCCACGCGCCAAAGAGGTTGCCGCGCTTCGCTCGCAATGACGGAGAAAGCGACATTTCCCGGAGAATCCCTCGCTACCTACTTCGCGGGCTGGTAGATTTCCGCGCCGGAGTCGACGAATTCCTTGGCCTTGGATTGCATGCCGGCGTCCTGGGCGGATTGTTCGTCGATACCGAGCTGGCGGGCGTAGTCGCGCACCTGCTGGGTGATTTCCATCGAGCAGAACTTCGGGCCGCACATGGAGCAGAAATGCGCCACCTTCGCACCCTCGGCGGGCAGGGTGGCGTCGTGGAATTCCTTCGCGCGCTCGGGGTCGAGGCCCAGGTTGAACTGGTCTTCCCAGCGGAACTCGAAGCGCGCCTTGCTCAGGGCGTTGTCGCGAATCTGCGCGCCGGGGTGGCCCTTGGCCAGGTCGGCCGCGTGGGCGGCGATTTTGTAGGTAATCACGCCCTCGCGCACGTCGTTCTTGTCGGGCAGCCCGAGGTGTTCCTTCGGCGTCACATAGCAGAGCATGGCGGTGCCGTACCAGCCGATCATGGCCGCGCCGATCGCGCTGGTCAGATGGTCATAGCCGGGGGCGATGTCGGTGGTGAGCGGGCCGAGCGTGTAGAACGGCGCTTCCCCGCACCACTCCAGCTGCTTCTCCATGTTCTCCTTCACCATGTGCATCGGCACATGGCCTGGGCCCTCGTTCATCACCTGCACATCCTGCGCCCAGGCGCGGCGGGTCAGGTCGCCCTGCACGTGCAGCTCGGCGAACTGCGCCTCGTCGTTGGCGTCGTAAATCGAGCCGGGACGCAGCCCGTCGCCGATGGAGAAGCTGACGTCGTAGGCCGCCATGATCTCGCAGATCTCATCCCAATGGGTATACAGGAAATTCTCCTGATGATGCGCCAGGCACCACTTCGCCATGATCGAGCCGCCGCGGCTGACGATGCCGGTCATGCGGCCGGCAGTCATCGGCACGAAGCGCAGCAGCACGCCCGCGTGAATCGTGAAATAGTCCACGCCCTGCTCGGCCTGCTCAATCAGCGTGTCGCGGAAAAGATCCCAGGTCAGCTCCTCGGGACGGCCATCCACCTTCTCCAGCGCCTGATAAATCGGCACGGTGCCGATCGGCACGGGGGAGTTGCGCATGATCCACTCGCGGGTCTCGTGGATGTTGGGACCGGTGGAGAGGTCCATCACCGTGTCCGCGCCCCAGCGGATGGCCCACACCATCTTCTCCACCTCTTCCTCGATGGAACTGGTGACGGCCGAGTTGCCGATATTGGCATTGATTTTCACCAGGAAATTGCGGCCGATGATCATCGGCTCGATTTCCGGGTGGTTGATGTTCGCGGGAATGATCGCGCGGCCGCGGGCCACCTCGTCGCGCACGAACTCGGGGGTGATTCGCTTGGGCAGCGCCGCGCCCCAGTCCTTGCCGGGGTGCTGCCGGGCGAGCGCCTCGGCCACTTCCTCGCAGCGCTGGTTCTCACGGATGGCGATGAATTCCATCTCGGGCGTAATCTCGCCGCGGCGGGCGTAGTGCATCTGGGTCACGCGGCTGCCCGGTTTCGCCCGCAGGGCCTTGCGCTGCGGCAAAAACCGGATACCGGCGAGCGACGGATCGTTGGCCCGCTTGCGCGCGTAGGCCGAGGCGATGTCGTTCTGTTCCACCACGTCGCCGCGCCCGACAATCCAGGGCAGGCGGAGCGCGTTCAATCCGCTCCGGACATCAATCGCGATGGCCGGGTCGGTATAGGGGCCGGAGGTGTCGTACACCACGATCGGCGGATTCTCCTCGGCGCGGAGGTTATTGCGTCCCGCCGCCGTGGCCGATTGCGCAATCTCGCGCATGGGCACCTGGATGCTTGGATCGCTGCCCTGCACGTACACCTTGCGCGACGCGGGGAAGGGGGTACGGGTGATGATGGAATCGCCGCCTTGGGCGAAAACGTGTTCGTCTCGTGATACGGACATGCGTAAGGGTTCCTCTACCGGAGTCGTGCTCAGGCCGCATCCTACCGCGCCAAGCTCCCTTCAGTCCAAACCATAGCGGCGGTCGGCGCATTCCACGGTTCTTATTGACCGATTAGCTCCACCGGCCGCAAGGTTGAGATTTCTTGGTAGCTCAGAATTCGGCGGTCTTCGGTGACAAGTACATAATCACCGGTGATGGTTAACGCCATCAAGATCCGATCCGCAGGATCGCGATGATAGTCATCGGAAAACAGCGCGGCGCGCATGGCGGTTTCTGGGCCGATGGGTATAACGACGATACGAGGGTCGGAAGCGGCGGTTCGAAGCCAATGCTGCGTCTCATCCGGCAATCGAAGATTGCCACGTTGAGAAAGCATTCCAACCTCCCAGAACGTAATTGCAGAAATTGCTACACTTCGCGGTGGCATCGCGTCCAGCGCCGCAATGATCGCATCGCTTAGTCTGGAATCGCCCTGGACCCACCAAACCCATACGTGGGTATCCAGAAGAATCACCGCGCGGCTTCCCAGTCCGTTTCAGGAATCGCAGGTTCGAAGGGATGCTCGAAAGTATACGGCACGCCGCGGAATCGCCGGTACGACAGGCAGTCTTCATCCGAAGCGAGGATGCTAACAGATACCCGTATTCCGTCCGGCAACGTGGCATTCTCATCCAGAATGATTACACCCTTATCGACATGTCCTCGAAGTACCATGTGGCTTATCCTATCTTTACAGGCACAGGATACCACATTGCCGACGTCTATTCAGGGAAACATTCCTGCATGCGTTTGAGGGTGCGGTGGGCGGCCTTCACGCAGTCATTCAGCGCAATGCCGCGGTAGGCATTGCCGGCGTAGACAAGCCCCGGGAACTGGCGTTCGCCGTAGTCGAGCACCTCGAGGTGCTTGCCGTGCTTGAGGTCGTATTGGGGGATGCCGCGCGGGTGGCGGTAAATGCGGCCGAACTCAGGCTGCTTCTTGATGCCGAGCAGACCGCTCATGTCCCGCGTGAAGGCGTTGAGCAGATCGCGATCGCTCAGTTCGGAAGACTTAGGGTCGAGCGCGCCGCCGTACATGGTGCGCAGCAGGACGTAGCCCTCGGGGGCGCGATTGGGGAAGATGCTGCTGGACCACAGGCAGCCAAGCGCGCGCACGTTCTCGTTGCGCGGCGCGAGGAATCCGAAGCCGTCGAGCGGGTGTTCGATGTCTTCGCGGCGGAAGCCCGTGCAAAAAACGGTGATGGGCGCATAGGGAATTTCGGCCAGAGCCGCGCCCTGCCGGCGGTCGAGGTCGGCCATCATGCGGCCGGCGGCGTGTGAAGGTATTGCAAGCACCAGGCCCTGCGAGCGGTATTCTTTGCCTTGGGCCGTGGTGACCAGGAAGCGGTCGTCGCGCCGTTCGATGCGCGTCACACCCTCGTTGAGCCGCACGCGGTCGCCCAGCGCGGCGCCTGCGGCCTCAATCAGCGTACCCATGCCGTTGGGAAAGCTGGTGAGCTTGCCGGTCATGCCGGTGGGGCCGGCCTTCTTCTTCTCGGCCGCCATCGCCTTCATGCCGTTGAACAGGCTGCCGTGCTTTTGCTCCATCTCCACCAGCATGGGGAAGGCGTGCTCGACCGAGAGTTTTTTCGGATCGCCCGCGAACACGCCCGAAATCATGGGGGTGACCAGGTAGTCCGCGACCTCGGGGCCCAGGCGTCGCGCGGCGAAATCCCACACCGTCTCCGGCTCTGTGCTCTTGCGGCGCGGACGGAGCGGCTCTTGCATCATGCGGAGTTTGCCGCCCAGCGAGAGCGCGCGCGTGAACAGAAACGCGGGCGGCGGCTTGATCTCGTGCAGCTTGTTATTCCGAAGGATGAACCGCTTCGAGGCCGCGTCGTTCGCCGTCACGGTCTGACCGTCGATCTTCAGGTCCTTCAGCCACTGCTTGGTCTGGGGCTCCTTGTCGAGCCAGCCGTTCGGGCCCCATTCGCACACGAAGCCGTTCATGCGGTCCGAGTAGCAGGTGCCCCCCAGGCGGCTGGCACCCTCGAGCAGCATCACATGCTGGGGCCGGTAAAAACGCGACAGGTAGTAGGCCGAGCACAGCCCGGAAATGCCACCGCCGATAACCAGAATCTTGACCTCTTCCGCCATGCGTTCAATTGACCTTCCGCGTTAAACCGTTCGAGAAAATGCCTTGAATGATGCGGGATTCTTGAGATAAGCGTCGAACACCATGCAGACATTCCGCACGAAGATCTGACCCAGCGGGAGCACGCGCAGCGCGCCATTCTCTTCGGCGGTAAAGCCTTCCTCATGGTATTCGCGCAGGGTCTCCGCCTCGGCCGCGAAGTATTCGTGGTAGTCCACGCCGTAGCGCTGCCGGAGCTCCGCGAAGTCCAGATGGAAATTACACATCAATTGCCGGATGGTCCACCGCCGGATGATGTCGTCCAGCGTCAGCCGAATGCCCGTCATGGTGGGCAGCGTACCGGCGTCGAGCGCCTGGTTGTACTTCACCGGGCGCTTCTCGTTCTGCGCGTAGCAGCCACCCACCTCGCCGATGGCCGAAGTGCCGAAGCCGAGCATGTCGGCGGCAGGCACCACCGAATACCCCATGAAGTTGCGGTGCAGGCGCCGTTCGCGCAGGGCGATGCTCAACTCGTCCTCCGGCAGGGCGAAGTGATCCATGCCAATGGCGTCGTAGCCGCCTGCGGTAAACAAGCGGCGGGCGTCGGCGAACAGTTCCCACTTCTCCGCGCCGCTCGGGCGCGGGAACGCCTCCAGCTTCTGCTGGTGCTTGATCATCTGCGGCAGGTGGGCATAGCTGTACACCGCCAGGCGATCGGGCCGAATGCCGATGACAGTCTCCACGGTCTTCCGCCATGCGTCCGCCGTCTGCTGCGGCAGGCCGTAAATGAGGTCGATGTTGATGCCCTCGAAGCCCAGTTCTCGGCAGCGGTCGAACAGCGTACGCGTCTGCTCCTCGGTCTGATTGCGCCCGATGGCCTGCTGCACGTCCGGGTCCAGATCCTGCACGCCCATGCTGATGCGGTTGAAGCCCAGCTGCCGGAGTACCTTCAACTGCTCGTGCGTCGTCACGCGCGGGTCTACCTCCAGCGCGATTTCAGCGTCGGGGGTAAACTGGAAGAGCGACGCGATCTTGCCGTGCAGGCGCTCTATCTGGTCCACGCGCAGATAGGTGGGCGTGCCGCCGCCCCAGTGCAGCTGGGCCACCTTGCGCCGCCGGGGCAGCCGCTCGGCCACGCGGTCGAACTCGAGCGACAGGTAGTCCAGATAGGCATCCGAGATTTCCTGACGCTTTGAAATTACGACATTGCAGCCGCAGAAGAGGCAGCGTTCGTGGCAGAAGGGGATGTGCACGTAGATGGACAGCGGGTCGTCGTGCTGCGCGTCGGCGGCATCCAGCGCGGCGAGATACTCCTCCGGTCCGAATTCGTCGTTCCATTCGGGCGCCGTGGGGTAGCTCGTATACCGCGGGCCGGGGCGATCGTAGCGTTCCAGCAGTTCGCGCGTGACTTCTATCGGGCTCTCGTCGGACATGTCGGCTCCTTCGCCCCCAGTATACTCCTCCCGGAGGCCCGCCTGCTATTGGTCCAGACCCACCCACATGGCGACGCCCTGACGAAGCACGAGGCTCCAGCCCTCCCGCTCCACCGCCGTCGGTGTGACCAGGTTGGTACGGCCGAGCACAATGCCGTCCAGCACGGCGGCAACTTCGCCCACCACTTTGCCGGCCGGAATCGGGGCCGCGAGCGTTTCAGGCAGGTTCCACAGGTATTTCACGCGGTCCTGTTCGTCGGGCAGCAGTTCGGCCTCGATGGCCGTCTCCGGGGTCAGCCGGATGGTGGGCTCCTTGGCCGCCAGCACTTCCACCGGTGCTCCAAGCGGCACGCCCGGCTCGGCGAGTGCCACCTTGCGCATGGAGTCGAAGGCCTGCTCCATGGCTTCCTGCGCGCGATTGAAGCGGCTGTACTTGGACGGGTCGCCCATGACGACCGCGATCAGCCGGACGCCGTTCCGTTCGGCGGTAGCCGTAACACAGAATCCGGCCGCCTTGATGTAGCCGGTCTTCATTCCATCGCACCCGGGCATTCGCCACAGCAGCTTGTTCGTGTTGAATTTCACCGCGTCGGTCGGCCGAAACTTGAGTTCCTTCATGGAGACCAGCTCGCGGATAAGGGGATGCTTGAGGCATTCGCGCGCCAAGAGCGACATATCGCGGGCCGTGGTCCAGTCGAAGTCATCTCCCTCGTCCGGGGGCAGGCCGTGCATGCTGAAGAACTTCGTGTGCTCCATGCCGAGCTCTGCGGCGCGCTTGTTCATGGCCTGCCGGTAAACGTCTTCGCTGCCCCAGAGCGAGAGTGCCATGGCCATCGCAGCATCGTTGGCCGATGCAACCGCCAGCGCGCGCAGCATGTCATGCAGCGGCCAGACCTCGCCGGCCTTCAATTGCACCTGCGTACCGCCCATGGCCTGCGCGTGCTCGGTCACGGGGATTGGCGTATCGAGCTGCACCAGCCCGGACTCGATGCCTTCCGCAATCAGGAGCATCATCATGAGTTTAATCATGCTCGCGGGCGGCCTCACCTGGTCCGCGTTCTCTTCGTAGAGCACCCGTCCGGTTTCCGCTTCCGTGAGAATAATGCTCACGGGCAATTGCGAGAGCCGTTGGGTATCGGGATGCGCGGCGAAGGCCGGGCGGACAAGAAAGGAGACTGCAAGCAAAAGTGCGAGCAAGGTACGGTACATCGAGGGAAGGACTTTCACAGTTCGAGGTCTAGTTAGCGCTGGCGCCGGCAGGGGCCGCGTCGGAATGATGAAGTTTCTGCAGCAATTCGTCCATCGTGAACGGCTTGGTCAATACGCCGCTCAAGTTAACGAGTTCCGGGCGATTCGCGGCGACACCCGTCATGGCGTAGACGGGGACCGACTCCAGACCGGGTAATGCCTGAATCGCGCTGGCGGTTTCATTCGGTGGCATATCGGGACTGTCCGCGTCGAGGAAGACCGCGCGCGGCCGCGTGTTGCGCGCCAGCAGCAGGCCCTGTTCCAGCGTACGCGCGGTGCTGCAGGGCGTCTGGCGCAGCATCAATCCGAAGTCGAGCCACTGCAGCAGGTGGGGGTCGCTGTCTATCACGAGGACGCTGGTTTCCTTCGGCGCGGGCGCCGGTTCCTGTTGCAGCGTGGATTCGCGGTTCCGGGCGGCATCGACGGCCTGATACAGGGCGTCTCCATCGAAGGGCTTCTTGAGGAACCAGATGCCCTCGCGTGCCTCGAAGGTGCCGGGCCAGAAATCGGGGGAGACTTCCGTAATGTAGAGTCGCGGAATCGGGTTGAGGGCGGGGTTCGCGGCCAGAATCCGTTCCGTGCCATTGCCGAGTTTGTCGCGAGAATCGGTGTTGACGATCACGAGATCAAGCGGGGGGAGGTCGTCCAGCGCCCGCAACAGGTTGTGCGGCGCAGAGAAGCTGCGCACGGTAATCCCGAAGTGCGCGATCAGGCGCGCCAGACAATCCGAGGAAATCCGCTCCGGGTCGATGATGGCTATCGTGCAGCCCTCGAATCGCTGCTCGTTGCGCGGTGTGGCGCTGTCGACGGCCGCTTCCGGCAGGTGCAGCGTGAAGGTACTTCCCCGGCCGACTTCACTGTCGATGACAATCGTGCCTCCATGCGCCTCGACGATGTTCTTGGCGATCGAGAGTCCGATACCCGCGCCTTCATAGCGCCGGGTCTTGCTGCTGTCCACCTGGAAGAACTTGTGGAAGATGCGCTCGTGATACGCGGGGTCGATGCCGATTCCCGTGTCGGCGACGGCAATCGAGATGGATCCGTCGTCGCCCCGGTGGCCTTGCAGCTCGATGCGGCCGCCGCGGTTCGTGAATTTCACCGCGTTGTGCAGCAGAATGCCGAGCACCTGCACCAGTTTGGGCCGGTCGCCCCAGAGCATGGCATCGTCGAGATCGACGGTGATGTCCACGGCGATCTGCTTATCCGAGGCTTGGGGCAGGATGGAATCCGCGGCTTCCTTCAGCAGATCGCTGCCGCCCAGCAGGTTCCACTCGAGCTCGACGCCGCGGATTTCCATGCGGCTGAAATCAATCATTTCGTTGATGAGCCCGCCCAGCCGCGTCAGGTTCCGATGCACAATCTGGAGGGCATCGCGCTGCGGACTGGCAAGCTCGCCGAGATTCTCCGACTCCAGCAACTCAACGTACCCTTGCACCGTACTCAACGGCGTCCGGAGTTCATGGCTCACGTTGGAAAGAAAGCCGTCCTTCGCGCGGTCGTGTCGGCGTAGCTCCTCATTGGCGAGCTGTAACTTTTCCGCGCGGCGCCGGAGTTCCTGCTCGAGCGACTTGAGTTCGGAGATGTCCGAGATGACCAGCGAGAACCGCGGGCCGCCCGGATCGTCCTCCTCGCGCACGACGCCGATGGCCGTCATGGTTGCCACGGCCTCGCCCGCGCTGGTCATAAAGGTCAGTTCCTGCCGCATCGTCGCGGCCTGCTTTCCCGGGTCGCGGGTCAACAGGTTAAGCAGGCGCACCTTGCCCGGCGCGTCCACCAGCTGAATGATGTCGCTGCCGAGCAGTTGTTCGGCGGGCCGCCCGAGAATCTCGCAAATGCGCTCGTTGGCGAAAGCGATACGAAGGTTTTCGTCGAGGGTCAGGAAGCCCTCGCTCATGTTCAGCAGCAGCTGCCGCAGGCGGCGGCGGCTCTGGCGGAGCTTCTGGGTTTGTTCCGCCACCAGTTCCTCGAGGCTGTTCGCATAGCGCTCTACGCGCTGGGTCAAACGGTGCTCCCGCGTGCGATCGCGCACCGTTGCCAGCGTGGCCGTCAGTTTGCCGTTCTCGTCCAGCACCGGCTTGCCGTTGATAATGAAGTGCCGTTCGTCGCCATTAACGTTGAAGCGCACCTGGTATTCGCTCGTGAGTCCGTGCTGCCGCTTCTCGAAATTCTCGGCGATCTCCAGCACATCCAGCTGTTGGGCGAGCTCTCGAATATTCATGTGCATGACCTGCGCCTGCTTGAGTCCGGTCATCTCCACGAACTTGTCGTTCACCATCTTGATGTTGCCGTTCTGGTCGCTGAGCACCACGCCTTCGTGCATGTGCTGCGCCAGATGCCAGAACCGCTCACCGATTTCCTCGATATCCTCGCCGGTGCGCCCGATAGAGAACATCACCGTGAACAGGCCGAGCATCACGCTGGATACGCCCATGAAGCGGGAAATATTCTCGGCCGCAAACCACTGCGACGGCATGATGACGATGTCGGTGGCGAATCCCGCGACGCTCAACGCCGCCCCGAAAATCAGGAGCAGCAGCCCCATGCCCAGGAAGAACCGTTCGATTCGGCGGGCCTTGTAGCGCGCCAGCAGCGTGCCGCTCGCGAAGAGCGGAATCGAAACCGACAGCAGCAGCACGATGATGCGCACGTAGAGATCGGCCAGCTGCACCGAAAAGGCAACGCCGCCGAAGCCGATGACCACCGGTATGAGATAGCGCCAGAGCCGGTCGCGTGTATAGCGGCGGCGGAGAATGCGGGGTTCGCCCTCGGTGGCCGGGGGACGTTTCATTGCATCCGAGCCCGCGCAATCGCTGCGCTCGCCAACTCGTCGCAGCGTTCATTCAGCGGATCGCCCGCATGGCCCTGGGTCCAGTGCCAGTGCACGTCGTGCTGCTCGCACAGGGCGTCGAGCGCCACCCAGAGTTCCTTGTTCTTTACCGGGCCGCTGGCGGTTTTCCACCCGTTCTTACGCCATTTCTTAATCCACGAGGTGATGCCCTGGCGCATGTATTGGCTGTCCGTATACAGCTGCACGCGGCAGCGGCGCTTCAGCGCCTTGAGTCCTTCGATGGCGGCCGTCAGTTCCATGCGGTTGTTCGTGCTTTGTTGCTCGCCGCCGGACAATTCGCGCACGCGGTCGCCCGCGATCAGGATGGCCGCCCATCCGCCCACGCCGGGGTTCGGCTGACAGCCGCCGTCCGTGTAGATCGTCACCTCGTTCACGATGCCAGCTTTTCCAGCAGCCCGGCCACGCGGTCCTGGCCGTGTGCCTGTGCCAGCGCGAGGGGCGTCAGTCCGGCGTGATTCTCGCCATTCAGGGCAACGCCGTGCTTGTTCAGATCCAGCAGCACGCCGCCTGCGCCGAAGATCGCGGCCGTATGCGCGGGCGTGTCGCCGAAGCTGTCCTGAATTCCCGGGTCGGCGCCGTGGTCCAGCAGCCAGACCGCCTCGTCGCGGCGGCCGAGCATGGCGGCCACATGGAGCGGCGTCATACCGGTGTCGTCCTGGGCATTGATGTCGGCCCCGGCCTCTACCAACGCGGCCATCGCATCCAGGCGCTTGTAGCTGACGGCGTAGTGCAAGGGGGTCTTGCCCAGGCGGTTGCGATCGTTTGCCACGGACGGGGCAGCCTCGATCCGGGTGCGCAGGCCTTCAAGGTCATTACGTCCGATGAGGTCGTGAGGACTGGCAGCGCAACCTGCCAGTAGAAGCAACGAAGCTGCCGCCAAGAAGCGGTGCATCCCGGTTATGTCCCTTGCCGCCAAGGCTACTTTTCCTGCGTCGCTTCCGCGTCGCCGTCCAGCCATTCGCCGCCTTCCTCGATGTTTTCCTTGGTGAATACGCGCGAAGGCACTACCAGCTTGCGGGGTACTTCGCCGCCCTGCAGCAGCATGATGCCGTATTCGATGGCTTCCTTGCCGCCCGTCGGGTACTCGAAGCTTACATCGAGAATGCCTTGTCGCACGTATTGCTGTCCTTCGTGGGCCAGCGCGTCGATGCCGACGAAGATAATATCCTTCTCGCGGCCTGCGGCCTTGGCGGCCAGCCAGGCGCCGTGCGCGCCCGGATCGTTATGGGCGTATACCGCATCGATCTTGTCGAAGCGCGCGAGCGCCGATTCCATCTCGGTCCGCGCGTTGGGCTCGAGCCACTTCATGTCGGCCTCGAAGATCACGTCGAGCCCGCTGCCCTCGATGCCCTTACGGAAGCCGGAATGGCGATCCTGTCCCGGCGTGCTCGTCATCAGGCCCTTGAGCTCCACCACCTTTCCCGCGCCGCTCAGCTTTTTCGCCAGCCACGCGCCCGCGGCCTCGCCGATGAGGGCATTGTCCGCGCCGATGAACATCGAATAGTCCTCGCCCATCACGGCGCGATCGATCACAATCACCGGAATGCCCTGCTTGAACACCTTCGCCACCGGCGGGGTGAGGGGGGCGGCTTCCTTCGGGCTCACCAGCAGCAGGTCCACGCCCTGCGCTGCGAATTCCTCAATCTGCGCACGCTGCTTCAGGGTATCGTTCTGGGCGTCGCGATAAACGACCGTGACGTTGGCGTGCGCCTTGGCCGCCGCCTCGATATCAGCGTTCATCTGCACGCGCCACGGCTCGCCCAAGTTGCACTGGCTCATGCCGATGACCCAGGGATTCTCGGGCGTGCCCTTGTCGGCGGCCATTGCGCTGCACGCAGTCAGGCCCGCGATAAGGGAAAGTACAGGCAACAAGTACTTGGTCATAACGTCCTACGCCTCCGTTGGGATGTATCGCCTAGCGGCTGGCCCCGCTCCTCTGGAAGATAACGGCCGCGACGATGATGCCACCGGTAAGCATGAGCCGCGCGGGTTCTCCGACGGCGTTGATGCTGAGAATTTTCTCAAGATATCCGATAGTCAGGGTGCCAAGCAAAGTGAGCAGGATGCCGCCGCGCCCGCCCATGAGGCTGCTGCCGCCGATGACGACGATGGCGATCGCGTTAAGTTCATACGCCACACCGGCTTCCGGATCTCCCTGATATTCCTGCACGGCCTGGCAGATGCCCGCCACGGCGGCGAACAGCCCGCAGGCGCCATAGGCGATGAGCTTGGTACGCGCCACCGGAACGCCCGAAAGGGACGCCGCTGTCTCGTTACCGCCAATGGCATAGAGGTACCGTCCCGCCTTCAGGTATTGAAGCGCCACCCAGCACACGAGCACGCAAACGAGAAAAATCAGGGTGACCGCCGACACGTTTCCGCCCAGAAATTTTTGGTCGAGCACCTCGAAAACGCGGGGGAGGTCCACATAGGCGAAGCCGCCGTCGGGCGTCTGAATGCTTTGCGATATCTTTTGCCCGCCCGAAATCCATTTGGCCAGCCCGCGCGCGAAGACCATCATGGCGAGCGTTGCGATAAACGGCTGGAGCGAGTAGCGCGCGATGAGCGTGCCCGACACCAGCCCGCAGGCCGTGCCGCAGAGCAGGACTGCGGGAATCGCGATGGCAGCGGACCAGCCCCAATGGATGGTGAACAGGGCGAACAACACGGCGTTAAGCCCGAGCACGCTGCCGACCGAGAGGTCGATGCCGGCCGCGATGATCACGAGGGTCATGCCGCAGGCGAGGATGCCGTAAACGGAAACCTGGCGCAGCATGTCGCTGTGCGTGGTCCATTTGTAAAACGCACCATCGGCGTTGAATATCAGCCCGAGCGCGAAGACCCCGAGCAACGCGAGCAGAGCCCGGACGGAGGGCAGCGAAAGCACACGCAGCATGCCCGCTGCCTACTCGTCGGTGCCCGACAGGGTCCAGGTCTCGCGGTACAGATGAGGCTGACCCGGCAGGATCGCGTCCCAGCGGGATTCCACCACGGTACCCGAGACGCCGGTGAATTCGTCGTCGACCACATACAACGCCGGCGCGGGGATCGCCTCGCATTGCCGTAGCAGGGTGTGGCCGGAAAGCCGCGTCTCGGTTTCCGCCTTGTTGTACACGAGCGTTTCCGCCGTGCGCCCCTGGGCAGCCAGCGTGAAGGCGTCGGGATAGAGGGAAAGACGGCGCGTCGGGTTCGGGGCATCGGGTGCATGGACCGTCGCCGTGGGAGAGACCCGGCATAGCACCCGCATGGCCGCAGGCTCTACGTCGTCCAGCCCGCCGACGGTCACTTCCATCACGGCCGATGGATCGGATTCCGATAGCCGGATGTCGATCCGGATCTCGGGAAGCGCTTCGTATTCGTTAGCGGGCCGCAGGGAAAGGTGCGTTTCCGAATGCGACAGGACCGTCATGGGCTTGCCCAGCAGGACAGGTTCCGACGCGGTCGCGGTGGAGAGTTCCCAGGCCAGCCCCCCCGGATCCAGCGGGTGTCCCTGCCGGATATCCGCCTTCGAGACATGGAGCGGCTCGACGAAATTGACCCCGTCGCGGCTGCCCAGATAGCGGATAGCGCCCAGCGCGGTATCGAATTCGATCCGCATCCAGGGGCTTTCCAGCACGACAAGCGAGGGGGACGTTGCCGCCATCGCCAGGGCTATCAACAGGGCCGACACGGGGGTGGACTCAGTCGTCTTCGCCGTCGTCGATGGCGTTGAGCGCAGCGACGAAGTCGGCGATCAAGCTGAACAGCTGCTCGAGAAAGGCAAGGATGGCGTCAAAGATACTGCTTAGGTCGCTCATGGATTCCGCTCTCCTGGTTGCATCCCGCTATTGTAGCCGATGGGGCTTGACAAGTCGAGAGGAAACTAAGAAAAGCAGCGGGAACTACGGCGTGTCCTCGGCGGAAATGACATAGACCGCCTCGAGGGCAAACATGTTGGGCCACAAGTTCGCCAGCCCGACATCGCCGATGGGCACTTCGCGGTCTATCCGGATCTTCAGGTGCTGGCAGAACCGCCGGAAATCGAGGATGGAAAGCACATACCGGTTCGGGGTTTTGTTCCAGGAATAGGGCAGGTTCCGGGTTACCGGGGCGCGGCCCTCGATAAGCACCGAGCGGCGGACGCGCCAGTGCCCGAAGTTCGGGAAGCTGACGATGCACTTCTTGCCCACGCGCAGCATCTCTTGCAACGCGAATTCCGGCTTGCGCAGCACTTGCAGGGTCATGCTGCAGACCACATAGTCGAAGGACTGGTCGGGCAGCTCCGCGAGGCCGTGGTCGATATCGGCCTGAATGACCGAGAGCCCCCGGCGCGTACAGGTGACGACGTTGCCTTGGCGCAGCTCGAGACCGTGCGCCTTGGCGTTCCGTTCCTTGATTAGCCGACAGAGCAGTTCGCCATCGCCGCAACCGATCTCGAGCACGCGGCTGCCCGGTTCCACGAGGTCGCAAATCAGGTCGTAGTCGACGCGATGCCCCTCGTAGATGCTGTCGCTGATGGTGGGGGGGACGACCTCCGTCTCGGAATCGTCCTCAAGCTCCTGCGTGTGGACCTTGTCCGGATGCACCGTATGCTCGAGAAAGCCCGTAATGAGCTTTCTCATCACGTCGACCTCGAGCAGGAACGCGTCGTGCCCGTATTGCGACTCGATGTTGCAGTAGGTCACGTCTTTCTTCTGCCGGGCGAGTGCATAGACGATCTGCTCCGACTGATACGGCGGGTAGAGCCAGTCCGAGGAATACGACAGCACGAGCATGCGCGCCGACACGCGCGACAGGGCTTCGTCGAGCGAGGCGTAGTCGTGCGAAAGGTCGAAGTAGTCCATCGCCTTGGTGATGTAGAGATAGCTGTTCGCGTCGAAGCGGTTCACGAACTGCGCGCCCTGGTAGTCGAGGTAGGTCTCGACGGAGAACTCGCTGTCGAAGTCGAAGCTCAGGCGGTCCGCGTTGCGCAGGTTCCGGCCGAACTTGTTCTTCATCGATTCTTCGGACAGATAGGTGATGTGCGCCAGCATGCGCGCGATCGCCAGGCCCTTTTCCGGCGGACCCTGGTCGTAGTACTGGCCGTCGTTAAATGCGCTGTCGGCCTGGATAGCATTGCGGCCGACCGCGTCGAAAGCGATTTGCTGTGCGCCGCTGTAGTGGGTCGACGCGATCA
Organism: Candidatus Hydrogenedens sp.; assembly: GCA_016125095.1. Lineage (GTDB taxonomy): Bacteria > Hydrogenedentota > Hydrogenedentia > Hydrogenedentales > JAEUWI01 > WGMK01. The sequence continues at coordinate 52,696 of WGMK01000007.1, forward strand.
CCATGGCCGATACGACGTCGTCGGGGTATCGGGTGGCCCATTCGAGCGCCTGCATGCCGCCCATCGAACCGCCCGCCACCGCCAGCAGCTTGCGGATGCCCAGGTGCCGCACGAGTTCTCGCTGCGCCTTTACCATGTCGGCCACGGTGATAATCGGGAAGTCGAGCGCATAGGGCTGGCCCGTCGCCGGATTGATGGACCCCGGCCCAGTCGAGCCCTGGCAGCCCCCCAGCACATTCGAGCAGAGCACGAAATACTTGTTGGTGTCGAAGGCCTTTCCCGGGCCGACCATGTCGTCCCACCAGCCGGGCTTACGGTCGTCGTCGCCGTGTCGCCCGGCCACATGAGCATCGCCCGAGAGCGCGTGCGTAATGAGAATGGCGTTCGAAGCCTCGGCGTTGAGCGTGCCGTAGGTCTCGTAGCAAAGGGTAATGGGACCGAGCTTGACGCCGCTTTCAAGCAGCATCTCGTGCGGGGGTTCCGCGAAGGTGAAGTATTGCGGGGCGACGATGCCCACCGAGTGTGAATCTGTCATGCGATAAAAAAACCGGGACCCGTATGCTCCGGGCCCCGGCATTACCTTTCCGTAGCTTACGCCTCCTGAAAGAGGGGCGTCGACAGATAGCGTTCGCCAGAGTCCGGCAGCACGACCACAATGGTCTTGTTTTCGTAGGCATCTTGCGCCGCGAGCCGCAGCGCCACGGCCGCCGCCGCGCCGCAGCTGATGCCGCAGATGATACCTTCTTCCTTGGCCAGGCGGCGAGCCGTCTCGAAGGATTCCTCATCGGTAACCTGCTCGACCTTGTCGATCAGGTCCATGTCGAGGATGTCCGGCTTGAAGCCCGCCCCTATACCCTGAATCTTATGCTTACCGGGCGAACCGCCGGAGAGCACGGGGGAGTTGGCCGGCTCGACGGCCACGCTCTCGACGGCGAGGCCCTTTTCCTTCTTCAGGTAGCGCGTGACGCCGGTGATGGTGCCGCCGGTGCCTACGCCGCCAATGAAGACATCCACCTTGCCGTCGAGGTCGTTGTAGATCTCGGGGCCGGTCGTCTTGAAATGGATTTCCGGATTGGCCGGGTTCTTGAACTGCTGCGGCAGGAAGTACTCGGGGTTGTCCGCGGCAATCGCCTCGGCCTCCGCAATGGCGCCGGGCATGCCCTTTTCGCCAGGGGTGAGGCGGAGTTCGGCGCCGAAGGCCTTCAGCATGGCGCGGCGCTCAAGGCTCATGGTTTCCGGCATGGTCAGGATCAGCTTGTAGCCACGGGCCGCGCTCACATAGGCCAGCGCGATGCCGGTATTGCCCGAGGTCGGCTCGATAATCGTGCCGCCCGGTAGCAGCGCCCCGCGCTTTTCCGCGTCCCAGATCATTGCCGAGCCGATGCGGCATTTGACGGAGTAGGCGGGGTTGCGACCCTCGACCTTCGCGTAGACCTTCTCGGTCTTCAGGCCCTTCGCCAGCTTGTGCAGGCGCACCAGCGGCGTATTTCCGATCGATTGGCTGTTGTCTTCAAACACCCGCATGGCAGGTTTCCTCCTCGTCTGACTCCGGTCTGGAACGCGGTTTTTCCATGCGGCAACCGCAGTGTATGCGCATGGAACCGCCATGCTAACACGCCGTTAGGGTGCTTTCAAGCATGGGAAGGTAGCTGAACAACCGGGAAAGACCACTTTTTCCCGCAGGACTGGCGCCGCCATTATCCCGCCTTTATGGCCTCGAGTTCTTCCCAGCGGGCGTAGAGATCTTCGGCGCGCTTCTGCGCGGCCTTGAGTTCGGCCATCACGGCTTGCACTTTCTCGTGTCCCTGCTCGTAGAGAGCAGGCTCTTGCACGCGTTCCTGCAGCACCTCGACGGCGGACTCGGCCTCGAGGATGGTCTGTTCCATGGATTCGAGTTCTTGCCGCTCCTTGTAGCTGAGCTTTCGAGCGGCCGGCGCGGCGCTTTGGGCAGCCGCCTTCTGCTTTTCTTCGCGCGCGCGTTCTTTGCTCTCTTCGCGCGTGCGTTGCACGTAGAGCAGGTAGTCGTCGTAGTTGCCGGTGAGCTGGACGATTTCGCCGTTGCCTTCGAACACCCACAGGTGCGTGCAGACGCGGTTGAGGAAATAGCGATCATGGCTGACAATGAGCGCGGCACCATCGAAGTTCTCGATGGCCTCCTCGAGCACACGAAGACTATAGAGATCGAGGTCGTTCGTCGGCTCGTCGAGCACCAGGAAGTTGCCGCCGCGCAGCATCTTCTTCACCAGGTCGAGCCGGTTCCGTTCGCCGCCCGAAAGGTGTCCGATGGGCATGTATACGGTATTGCGGTCGAACAGGAACTGCTCGAGGTAGGCCGGCACAAAAACTCTGCGTCCCATCACGTCGAGTTGCTTCGCACCATCCGATACGTAGTCGAGTATGGTCTGGTTCGGGTCGATATCGGCGTGCGCCTGGTCGATGTAGAGAAAGTCGGTGTTTTCGCCCTTTACCACCTTGCCCTTGCGCGGCTCGAGATCGCCCATCAGCAGCTTGAGCAAGGTTGTCTTGCCCGAGCCGTTCGGCCCGAGGATGCCCACGCGCATCTGCTTCAAAAAGATGGCGTTGAAGCGATGGATGAGATCCTCGCCATCGCGTCCGAAACAGAGGTCGCGCGCCTCGAGCACGGTCTTGCCCAGCGGGCGGCTCATCAAAATCTCGAAGTCGAACTCGGTATTCTTCGCGAGAATGCCGGAGTCCTTCGCGTCCATCAGGCGGTCGATACGGGCCTTCTGCTTTGTGCTTCGGGCCTTGGCACCGCGGCGGAACCATTGCAGCTCGCGCCGGATGAAGGAGACCCGGTTGGCCTCGGCGCGCGCCTCGCTCTCTTCCAACTGCAGCTTGTACTCGAGAAAGCGGTTGTAGTTGCCGGGAAAACTGAATACCCGGGCGCGTTCGAGTTCGACCACGCGGTTGACCACCCGGTCGAGGAAATAGCGGTCGTGGGTCACCAGCACGCAGCTGCCGTCGTAGCGTTCGAGGAAGTGCTCAATCCACTCCACGCTGCGGGTGTCGATGTGGTTCGTGGGTTCGTCCAGCAGCAGGATGTCGGGGTGGCGCAGCAGATTGGCCGCCAGGTCCACGCGCCGCAGTTCGCCGCCCGACAGGGTGCGCAGCACGCGCTCGTCCGGCGGCAAATCCAGGGCCGTCGACACCCGCTTGATCTCGTGCCCGATTTCCCAGCCGCCCATGGCGTCCAGCTGATGGTGCAGGTGATCGGCCTGTTCCTGCAGCACGGCGAATTTGGGGTCGTCGTGCGGCGTGGTCGCCAGGCGTTCCTGCAGGGCGTTGTAGCTGTCGAGGCACGCACGCACCTCCCGCGCCGCGTCGTTCAGCACGTCGCCAATCGTGAGCGCGGGGTCGATGGAGCACTGCTGCGAAAGCATCGCAACACGAAGGCCCTGACGGAGCGAGATTTCGCCTTGGTCCGGCGTGATCTGGTCCGCCAGAATCTTCATGAGCGTGGACTTGCCGCAGCCGTTCCGCCCGATGAGCCCGATGCGGTCGCCGTCGTGAATGGTCAGCGAGATGCCTTCCAACACCGGCTGCGAGCCATAGCTGTGGGTGATATCCTTGGCGCCGAGGAGCGCTTTTGCGATGATTTGTGGGTCTGCCATGGCGGGATCATATCAGAACTGAATTGGGCCACTTGCATCTTGCGTTGGGCTGGGTCCACTCTGGCTGCCATCCGCTGCACGAGAGCCCTTGTCCTGATGATTTGGCGAGAGTGCTCTTGGCCGCTAGGGATAGTTGGGCGAGATAACGTGAGGCAAGTTTTATGTATCGACGAATCTTGGCAGTAGCACTTGGCCTCCTCGCGATATCTCCGGCCACCCTCGCCCAAACGCCTACTCAGGACGAAACCCGCGCAGCGCTGGACAAGGCGCTTACGGCCATGGCGGGGCAGCAGCGGAACGGGGGATGGGGCAACTCGGTGACGGTGGACGGCTCGGCCCTGCGGGGCGAACACGACTTGATCGCATCGGACTGGATTACGCTGCAGCCGCCGGCGACGCCGAAGGTGGCGGGGGTGTTCCTGCGCGCCGCACGGCTCCTGGGGAGCGACCCGTGGGAAGGGGTGGTTATGAAGGCGCGGGACGCCATCATGGCGCTGCAGACCGAGGAGGGTGGCTTTCCGCACGAGGGTGATCCGGCCGCGCATTCGCATCGCAGCGGCACCTTCGACGACGACACGACGACGGCCTGCATCAATTTTCTACTGGACTGGGCGCAGTATTCCGAGAAGCCCGGCGCGCTGGATCCGGTGACGCGGGGGGCGGCCTTCATCGAGGCGGCGCAGTATCACTGCGGGGGCTGGCCGCAGTATTTTCCGCCCCCACGGCGCGGCTACCAGCGCGATGTCACGCTGAACGACAATGTCATGCGGAATGTCATCTTCACCCTGTTGCGCCTGCATCGCGAGCCAGTCATCGCCGGCACACTCGAATGCGCCAAACGCGGCGGCGAGTGCCTCATCCGGCTGCAGGGCGGCGAGGGCGAACGCATCTGGGCGCAGCAATACGATCCCGACACGCTCGAGCCGTCGTGGGCGCGGAAGTTCGAGCCGCCGGGCTACAGCCCGGCCGAGTCCGTCGGCGCTTGCGATGCGCTGATTGAACTGTATCTCGAAACGGGCGAGGACCGGTTTCTCGCGCCGCTGCCCGATGCCTTCGCCTGGTATGACGACGAATCGCATCGGCTGCCCAACGGCAAGTTCGCGCGTCTCTACGAGCCGGGCACGCACCGTCCGGTTTACGGCCGCCGCGACGTGGCCGAGAAAGTCTACGATTTTGCCAACGCCACGGGCGGCTACGGCTGGCAGGCGGAGTGGTATCCGCACGCGGCCAAGGCGGCCTACGACCGTATCCAGGAAATCGGACGCGATGCGTATCTCGAAGAGCGCGCCGCGGCACGGGCCGTGCAGCCCACTGCTGCGTCGCTCGCCGAACGCGCCACCCAGGCGATCGCTGCGATGAATGCCGACGGCCTGTGGATCGAACATGCCACCGAGGAAGAGCAGAAATTTCTGAGCACCGCCGGGCACGATCCCGATGTGGACATGATTCCCTCGGGCTTGTTCTGCAAGCATGCCGGGGCCTTGCTGGACTACTACGAAGCGCTGCAACGCGAACAGGAGGACGGGAAATGAGGCGACTACTGCCCGCAGTGGCGATGATGCTCGCGGTAGCGGCGCTGCCGGCCTGTGCGGCCGAGAATCCCGTGGAACTCGTGCCGGATGCCGAGGGTTATCTGCACCTGTTCAACGGTGAGAACCTCGATGGCTGGCGCGTGCGCGGAAGCAAGGAAGACTTCAAGATTAAAGACGGCATCGTGCGGAGCGAGCATGGCTGGGGCGGCCAGTTGATGCTGTTCACGGCGCGGGAATTCAGCGACTTCACCCTCGTGGTGGAATGGCGCGTTTCGCCTGGCGGCAACAGCGGCGTGTTCATCCGCGCCCCCTGGGAGGGCTGGCCCTGGGAAACGGCCTACGAGATCCAGATTTCCAACGAGCAGCCGCCGCGCGACGACATGCATTGCACGGGTTCGCTCTATGGCTACACCGCAGTCGACCCGCGCCCGGACGAGACCCCCGAGCAGTGGCGTACTTACGAGGTTACGGCCAAGGGCGGCCACATCTCGGTGAAGGTCGATGGCGTGCAAGCCGTAGATTTCGAGCAGGACTCGCAGGAGGACACCTTGCACAAGCCGCTCAAGGGTTACATCGGCGTGCAGGACAGCCACGCGGGCGCGGGATCGTGGATCGAATACCGCACCATCAAGTTGAAGCCGCTCGACTGAACACAGCGGAGTAGGCATGATCCGGTGGTGGTGGAGACCACACTGAGGGAGGGGCAAACATGCCGCCAAGTCGCCGTACCACCTATGTCATGGTGGCCGCAGCCGGAATCGGAGCGGGGATACTGTTCGCGCCGCTGCTGCTGGAACCCGGCACCACCGCGCCACTTCAATTAAGTGCCCGCTATACGGCGCGCTTCGCCATGGCCATTTTCCTCTTCGCCTTCGCGGCGCCCGCCTGGTGGCGTGCCCTTGGTGCCGCAGAAAACCGCGATCTGCTGCTGGCCTTTGCCGCGGCACACGTCGTGCATTTGATTGCGCTCACGGTCTACCGCGTGCAGTACAGCCTCATGCCGCCAACCACGTCGCTCATTTTTGGCGGTCTTGCCTACGTGCTGCTGCTGGGACTGGCAATTGCGCTCCTGTTCGGCAAACACTCGGTAAGCGTGCAACCGTACATTCTGCACTACCTGCTGTTCATCGTCGCGCTCACCTATGCCGGAAGGCTGAGCGACCCCGCTACGCATAGGACGGGCGTGTACGGGCTGAGCGCCTGTGCCGCTGCGTTTCTGCTGCGGCATGCAGGCAAGCGGTGGGGAGTAGGCACCGTCCGTGCGACCCACTAAGCGCAACGCGCGACAGGCTTTCCTCCGCGACGCACGATTTCGTATTGCTGCTGTCCGGGCTTAATTTCCATCGGTACTTCAAAAGCCTTGTATGCCTTGAGAAAGGCGCTTGGTGACTCTCCCAAGTGTTGAAGCACCAGAAGCCTCAGGTCTTTCTCGACGGCCCAATGCATCCCGGTCGGCTTGTCGCCGCGTTGTTCCCACTTCAACACAGCTGGGGCGCTATACGCGAAGTGATCGGCAAGCCGTTTCAAGCTATGCGCCAGAAACTGACGGAGAAAGCGGACCTCGTTACCCGTCAAGCGGGAGGGCTTTCGTGCGACGGTCGCCGCAACACTCCGTTCAATTCCCGCATAGTCGATATCCAATACCCACTCGGTTCCCACCTTGAACATTTTCGCCGTGGACAAGCGCACAGGAAAGCCGCACCCTTCGTAGATGTAGTTCTTTACGTCCTTCACATGTTCGTCTTTGCGCGTCTTCATGATTTCTAGTCCTGTTCCGATGCGGATAGGTCGATTGCCGTAACTACCAGCACTCCGCTCCCGAGCAGCGCAATGGCGACCCTCAATTCCCGATCAGGTTCACTCAGTCGTCCCCGATAGGCGTAGGTCCACGCACCGAAACCCTCGTTGTAAGTATCCTTCCGGCGCTCACGTCGCCCGTTCGAAAGCACGTACAGCAAGTCGTACCTCGTGATCTTCCGGAGCGCAATCCTTTCGTTGGCACGTACCGACAACAACACACGATCGTGCTGCAAGGCTGCAGCGACACGCGATTCAACGTCCTTATGCTTCAATGGTCTCTTGTCGGCCACCAACTCGGCTCCAACGAATAACTTTATTGGATATTAACTGAGTTAATGCAAGAACGCAACCCGAGCCTCGAAAATGGAAAGGGCGCAGCGGTTTGTTCCGCTGCGCCCAATCCTGTTGCATGGCTGCAACTATTCGTACATCGCCTCGGCGGCCTGGAAACTGCCGCGGATGGTGAAGGGAGTGAAGCCGGCGAGGAGCAGGGAGAACTGCCATTCGCCGCTGAAGCTATCCATGTAGCCATCGCTGTCGGTGTCGACGCCCGGTCCGTCCAGCCCGAGCGCGACGCACATGCCGGTGCCGCAGCCGCCGGTCAGTAGGCCGACTTTGCCCTGCTCGTCCATAACGCCCGCGACGTTCACCTCGCCGGGAGGCGGCGTGTCCACCCAGTCCGGCAGGGTCAGGCAGGAGTAGTCCACCTTCACCGTTCCGTTCACGCCGAAGCGCTGCGGCCAGGGGGCGTTCACATTCTGGGTCAGGGTGAATTCGAGCGGGCAGGCCTGCACTTCCTGTGCGTCTTCCTTGGCGGTGCCGCTCATGGTGCTGCCGCTCCAGGTGCCTTCGTAGTACCCGGTCGCGTCGAAGGGGGCCACTGGCACACCGCCCACCGGCGGACACCCCGCCACCATCAGCACGGCCATGCACGATACACCTGTAAATACGAAACGATACTTCATGTTGCCGTCTCCTTGGTTGAGGTCCTCGTTCCTCTGGAGACGTTACCCGGACGATCGGGGATCGTCACGGAAAGCGCGCGGCACTAGTGGCGTTTAAGCCAGGCGAGGATGCGTTCGCGCAGGCGCGCCATAGGCGATACGCGCTTCTGTTTCGTCTTGATGTTGGCTGTGGGTTTCGGCTTCGCAGGGCGTGGCTTGTCGTCGAGCGTTGCTGCCGACTCGTCCTTGTATACTTCGTAAAGCTCGCGGAGCGCGTGGCGGAATTCCTGGGCCGACTGGAAGCGCTGATCGGGATCTTCAGACATCGCCTTGTCGAGAAAATCCTGGCAGGCGTCGGGGAGATCCGGGCACAACTCGCTGAAGGTCGTCGAGTATTTGGGCAACTCGCCGGTGAGCATTTCGTAGAACATCACGCCGAGGGGATAGAGGTCCGCGCGATGGTCCACTTCCGTCGCGCTGATGCGCTGCTCGGGCGACATGTAGGCAATCTTGCCGAGGCTGACGCCCACCATGGTCAGGTTCGAGTGCACGTCGTCCAGCTTCGCCAGGCCGAAGTCGAGGATTCGGATGGAGCCGTCGCGCATGACCATCACGTTCTCGGGCGAGATGTCGCGGTGGATGGTCACCGTGTGGGCGTGTTCCAGCCCATGCGCAATAAGCGACAGCACCCGGACGACAGAGCCGAAGTCGAGCTTGCCGCGCTGTTTCATCCAACGCCGGAGGGTCTTCCCGTCCACATACTCCATCGTGTAGAAGGTCAGCTCGTCGTCCTGATAGACATCGAGAATCTTCACGATGCAGGGGTGGTCGAGCTGGCGGGTAGCGCTCACTTCGCGCTCGAAGCGCTTGAGCGCCCGGTCGCTGCGCTGGTATTTCGTGCGCAGCATCTTGAGCGCGACTTCGTCGCCGGTCTGCTTGTCCAGCACCAGGAAGACCTTGCCGATTCCGCCGCGTCCAAGCGGCCGCACGACCTCGTAACGGCCCGCAATGAGCGTACCGCCAGAATCAATCATGCTGTCGTGACCTGAAGCCACCGGCAATCCTCCCACGTCCACCCGGATGTTATCACATTCCGCGGGCTTGCGCCGTGGTTTCCTTCGCTTGCCCCCTCCCGATTGGGTATACTCTCGCATCTTTCCCGCCAATCGGAGACCAGTTTCATGTACATCGGACGAATTGTATGCGTCGCCCGCACCCCGCAGGGTCGCCTGGCCGCGCTTTACCGGGTATCCAGCCGCTCCTTTCCTAATCGTATGGCGGTGGCAGATGGCACACGCATCAGCATCGTGCCCAAGCCGGGCCACGAGGGCGACATCCAGAAAAACCCCTATATCGCCTACAACTGTGTGAAGCTCGTGCGTGATGCGACGGTCGCCGTGGCCACGAACGGCAGCCAGACCGACCCCATCGCCGAAAAGATCGCGCTGGGGATGCCGGTCCGCGAGGCGCTTGCGCTGACGCATCTGGCCATGGACTACGAGAAGGATGATTACAACACCCCGCGCGTCAGCGCCGTGGTCGACCGCGCGGCGGATGAAGCCTGGCTGGCCGTGGTGCGTGCCGATGGGCTTGAGGTGCGTAAACTGGCGCTTGCTCCGGGAAGTTATTGCTACGTAGCGACTTACGAGGAAAACTCTATCAGCCCGAGCCAAGGCGGCGCCTGCGATTTCGAGGGTGCCGAGGCCGCGACGGCCTTCATGCTGGGCGGGGGTATCTTCGCCGAGCGCACGAACCCGGTCACGGGCGTGGCGGCGGTGGCAACGGATGCCGGATTCGACCTGCACGCGCAAGACGCGCCGGGAGACGCCTGATGGGAGCCGAGCACGACGTCTATATCAGCCCGCTGGTCGAGCGTTTCGCCACGCGCGACATGGCCGAGGTGTGGGGCGCGCAGCGGAAGTTCTCCACCTGGCGGCGCTGCTGGCTGGCGCTGGCCGAGGCGGAGCAAGAACTTGGACTCGACATCACGGACGAGCAGATAGCCGAAATCCGCGACCACCTGCAAGACATTGATTTCGACAAGGCCGCAGCCTACGAGAATCAGACGCGGCACGACGTGATGGCGCATATCCACGCGCTGGGCGATATCGCCCCGAAGGCGAAGCCGATCATCCACCTCGGCGCGACCAGTTGCTACGTCGGCGACAACACTGATTTGATCCTGATCCGAGAGTCATTGGAAATGCTGCTGGCCAAGGCGGTCTCGACGCTGTCGCGGCTCAAAGCCTTCGCCCTCGAATACGCCGACATGCCGGCGCTGGGCTTTACCCACTATCAGCCAGCGCAATTGGTGACGGTCGGCAAGCGCGCCTGCCTCTGGGCGCAGGATCTGGCGATGGATGTGGAGGACCTGGCGGATGCTATCGCGCGGCTGCGCTGCCGCGGCGTGAAGGGCACCACCGGTACCCAGGCCTCGTTCCTCGCGCTGTTCGACGGCGACCACGACAAGGTGCGCAAGCTGGACCAGCTGGTGGCGGAAAAGCTGGGCTTTCCGCAGTCCTACGGCGTGACCGGACAGACCTATCCCCGCAAGGTGGACACCCACGTGCTGCAGGTGCTGGCGCGTCTGTGCGAGTCCATCCACAAGTGGGCGACCGACATGCGCCTGCTGCAGAACCTGAAGGAAATCGAAGAGCCCTTCGAGTCCACGCAGGTGGGCAGTTCGGCTATGGCCTACAAACGCAACCCCATGCGCTGCGAGCGGGCCTGCGCGCTGGCGCGCTTTGTGATGGTGGCGCCGCTGCATTCGCAATTCACCACGGCCACGCAGTGGTTCGAGCGCACGCTGGACGATTCGGCCATCCGTCGCCTCAGCCTGCCCGAGGCTTTCCTCGCGGCCGATGGCGCGCTGAACCTGTACCTCAACGTGATGGAACGGCCCGCCGTCTATCCGAAGGTGATCGAGAAGCGCGTCTGGTCGGAGCTGCCCTTCATGGCGACCGAGAACATCATCATGGAAGGTGTGAAGCGCGGGGGAGACCGGCAGGAACTGCACGAGGTTATCCGCACACATTCGCACGCCGCCGCCGCCGAGGTGAAGCAGCACGGCCGCGAGAACGATCTGCTCGAACGCCTCGCGGGCGACCCTGCCATTGGCATGTCGCTGGACGAAATCAAGGCCACGCTCGACGTGCGCAAGTTCGTTGGGCGCGCTCCGGAACAGGTGGCCGAGTTCATCGCGGCCGAGGTCGATCCGCTTCTGGCCGCACATGCCGGGCTCGTCGGCGCACAGTCCGACGTCCGGGTGTAATTTTCGCCGCCGATGCCACAGCAGTACCGCACGGCCGCAATCGTCAATCCCGCTTCGGCCAGCGGCCGCACCGGCCGCGAATGGCCGCGCACGCTGGAGCATCTGCGCGCCAAGCTGGGCGAAGTCCAGATTTTCCAGACCCAGCGGCCGCGCCATGCGATCGAACTCACGCGGCACGCACTGCACGAGGGCTTCGACCGCATCCTGAGCGTGGGGGGCGATGGCACGCATTTCGAGGTGACGAACGGGTTTTTCGAGGCGGACGGCTCGCCCATCACGCAGGAGGCGCACGTGTGCTTTCTGCCGCGGGGCACGGGCAGCGACTTCACGCGATCGCTGCACATCCCGCGCGATCTGGACCAACAGATAGCGCTGGCGGCGGAGGGCGCCGTCCACCATCTGGACCTGATCCGCCTGGAACTCGCCGGGGTGGACGGCAAACCTGCGGCTTATTACTTCCAGAATATCGCGCGGGCGGGTATCGGCGCAGAGGTGGTCCGGCGCGCGAACGAGGGCAGCCGGATGTTCGGCGGCTTCGCCACGTTTATGTCCGCCACGATAGCCGCGCTTTTCAGCTACCGGCCCAAGCCCGTCCGCATCGAACTCGACGGCCGCGTGGTCGCACAGCCGACCATGGAGGTCGTGGTGGCGCAAGGACGCTTCGATGGCGGCGGCATGCGCACCGCCCCGCACGCCCTGCTCGACGACGGATTCGCGGATTGCTACCTCTACGGCTCAATTGGGCTGGTGGATGCGCTGGTAAACGTCCGCAAAATCGTCAGCGGCACGATGCTGGATCGCCCCGACGTGGTGCAGTATCAGCAAGCCAAGTCCATCAGCGTGTCGTCGTCCGAGCGCATCTGGGTCGAGGCCGACGGCGAACTGCTCGGCCAACTGCCCGCCCGCTTCGAGGTCGTCCCCAAGGTTCTGCGCGTCGTCACGGGCGAAGGCTTCGAACCACTCTCGTAGGTCGGGATTCTATCCCGGCGTCTTACGGCCGATTCCGTCCGTACTTGTCGTGGCTCGATACCCAGTCCAGTCCGGAGATAGCACTCGCGAGAGAGAGCTCGCCCGCGAGCACCGTGGCCGCCACGATCTCCGCGAACTTCTTCACCTTGCCGGTGCCGTAGCATCCCAGAATCTCGAGGCATTCGCGCTGCGTGGCCAGGCCCGTGCCGCCGCCATAAGTACCGACGATGAGCGAGGGGATCGTGATGGAGAGGTAGAGCTCGTCGTTCGGGGTTTTCTCGGCGAAGAGAATGCCCGCGCTCGATTCCGCCACGTTCGCCACGTCCTGCCCGGTTGCGATGAAGATCGCCGTGATGCCGTTCGCGCTGTGCGCGCCGTTGTTGTTCACGTGCGAAATGAAGCCGCCAATGTTGGCGATCTGGTGGTGGTAGTGCAGCGGCTCCACCGAGGTGTGCATCAGGTTTTCGAGCACGGCGCGGGGGATAGTCGCCTCGGCCGTCACGCGCTTGCCGCGCGTGCGGATCACGTTGATCTGCGATCCCTTCTTGTCCGTGGCGAAGTTCGACTCGAGGTAGTAGTGCAGCACCTCGGGCCGCTCCTGCTTGATCCATTCGCACACGAGGAACGTCGCCTTGCCCACCATGTTCTGGCCGGCAGCGTCGCCCGTGTAGTAATTGAAGCGCAGATAAAGGAACTTGTTGGCGATGTAGTGCTCGATGTTCAGCAGCTTGCCAATACTCGTCGTCGATTCGGCCAGCTCGCGCATCTTCGCCAGCGTGTCTTCCTGCTTGATCCAGTTGCCGAAATCGCGGGCGTCGCGCGCGTCCTTGAAAATAAACACAGGCGCGCGTTGCATGGCGTCGCTGCAGATGGTTGTCTTGATGCCGCCGCTCGCGTGCAGCGCCTTCATGCCCCGGTTGTAGCTCGCCACCAGCGTGCCTTCGGTCGTCGCCAGCGGCACGAAGAACTCGCCCTGGGCGTATTCACCGTTTACCAGCAGCGGCCCGGCAAAGCCAATCGGCACCTGCGCCACGCCGGAAAAGTGCTCGATATTGCCGGGCAGAACGGCGGGATCGAAAGAGTAGTGATTGAGGTGGTGCGGCGTGTGGCCGCATTTCTCGCCGACGAATCGCTGGCGTACCTCGGCCATTTCACGGGTGTAGTCGTTCTGCGGATCGCGCGGAATCTTGTTCGACATCGTGTGGCTTCCTCCCGAAGTCGCCGTGCCCTAAGCCAGCCGTTCCCTCCCGAGCGCCTCCACGGCGTCCGGTGTAATCGTCATCATACCCGGAAAGGTCGCCTGGATTTCGAATGTTTCCTGATACGAATCATTCACCATCAGGCATTCTTCCGGCGTCAGCGCATGGTCGCGCAGCAGCCCTCGGATGGCGTCGGGTTTGTGGCTCGTGGGCAGCACCCGCTCGAAGAGGTCCGGAATATTCGCCGCCTGCAGCGCGGCTACGGGGTCCGGGTTCTTGCTCACCAGAAACTGCCGCTTGCCCCGGTTCGCGCAATCGTAGAGCTTCGCCACCACTTCGGGGTCTGGCTTGCCGTCTTTGCGGATCAGCGTGTCGTCAAGATCCCAGAGGACGGCATTGAACTCGAGCGGCTCGCAATAGAACGACAGGCAGCGCGACAGGCGTACCCCCGTGCGCAGGTGGGGCACGCGCACGGTATCGCCAGAGAAGGCGAATAGGCTCATCAGCGGAATGTTGACGCCGTTCAGGCGCGTGTGGCCGGTCGACCCGCCGATGCGCGCGTTAATCTCGATCAGCTTCAGCGTTCCCGCCGCGTCCGCCTTGAACTGCGCGAACCACGGTCCCTCGATGCGGAGTTCTTCGGCGATGCGGCAGCAATGCGCTTCGAGCAGATGCCCGGGATGGCCGATGGTACCGATGGCCACGCCCTGACCCAGCACGGCCCGCTGGCGAACGCTGGCCACCAGCAAGGCGCCATTCGGATCGCTCAGGCAGTCCACCGTATATTCATCGCCGGGCAGGTACTCCGTAAGCAACAAGCCCTGCGCACGGGCCAGCGCGTAGTCTTCGGTCGTTTCCACCTTGCGGATATTCCGTGAGCCGCTGCCCCGGTCGGGTTTGGCGAAGGCCGGTAGCACCGGCGTCTCGCCGTAAACCGCTGGCACGGGGACGAGAGACCGCAGACGCTCGTAGGTCGCGGTCTTCGTCATGCAGAGCGAGGCGATTTCGGCGCGCGGCGTGATGAAGGTGATGCCGGGAACGTCCCACGAGGCGAACATTTCCACGAGGGGATCCCACGCCGGGATGACGTAGTTGATGTCGTGTTCGCGCAGGAGCGCCTGAAACTTGGACGCGAACTCCGGGTCCTCGAACCAGGGACACTCGACATAGTTGCGCAGCCACTGGCGGGCGGGGTCGTACTCGGTGTTCTTGCTCGCGCCGCCGAACACTTCCACCTTGTTGCTCTTCAGCAGGGCGCGGATGATCTCGAGTCCCGGCTCGTTGCACGAGGGAAAAACGAAGACGCGGAACGGGGCGGGCGCGCTCAGGGCAATTCTTCCTTGATGATGAAGTACGGCTTGTCCTGCACTTCCACGTAAATGCGGCTGACGTATTCGCAGAGGAAGCCCATCGCAATCAGCTGCACGCCCGAGAGGAAGAAACTGAGCGCCATGATCATGGTGAACAGGCCGGGGTCATAGCCGAAGAGCATCGCTCCGGCAATCAGAAACGCGATGACAAAGCCCAACAACGCGAGCAGCCAGCCCAGCACGCCTATGGCTTGCAGCGGCGCCGCAGTCACGCTCACCAGCAGGTCGAAGCCCGTACGGATCAGCACCAGCGGCGTATATTTGGTCTCGCCCGCGCGGCGCGGGGCATGGTCCACCGCCACCTCCGCCACGTTCGGCGTCAGCCAGCCCACGTCGGCCGGCAGGTAGCGCGAATGATGCGACAGTGTGTTCAGCCGGTCCACGAAATCGCGGCTGAAGGCCTTGAGCGAACAGCCCCAGTCGTGCATGTTCGTGCGCGTGAGCTTGGCGATGAAGAAATTCAGAATCCGCGAGACGACCTTGCGGTGGATTTTGTCCTGCCGGATGGTGCGCCAGCCCGACACCGCCTGATAGCCCTCGTCCACCTTGGCCACCAGCTTGGGGATTTCCTCGGGCGGATTCTGCAAATCGGCGTCGAGCATCACCACCACCTGCCCCCTCACCTGCGAGAAGCCGGCATAGATCGCGGCGGTCTGTCCGAAGTTACGCAGCAGCTTGATGACCCGCACGCGCTTGTCGCGGCCGCGGAATTCCGTCATCATCCGCAGGCTGCGGTCGAGGCTGCCGTCGTCCACGAAAATGAACTCGTACGGCCGGCCCATCTCTTCCATCACCCGGGTCACGCGTTCGTACAGCTCGGGCAGGTTTCCTTCCTCGTTGTACACGGGGATAACGACGGAGATATTGATGTTTTCGCCGGACACTAACGGGCCTTCCCTAGGTTCGCCAAGGCGGGCATCCTAAAGAATGAATCCGGGCAATGCAACCGGCCCGGCGCGTGGCGCGTCCGCGCGGGCCTGTGCTAAGGTTGCGGCCCCTGCGGAGACCCCGGATGACCGTGAGTGCTGACTATCGCTGTGCCGCCTGCCAGGGCGCCCGCGCCGCCTTTTTCGGCGGGCGCGAAGGCTACCGCTATGTCGAATGCCTACAGTGCGGCTCGCTCCAGCTCGACCCGCTGCCCACGGCCGCCTTTCTCGCGCAGCAATACGCCGAGGTCTACAGCCAGGCCTGCCACTGCGATAACGATCCCGTGCTCCGCGACCGCATCGCGCGGCCCTATTACGACGCGATTATCGACGGACTCGAGGCGCAGGGCGGGGGAGGGCGCGTGCTGGACTACGGCGCAGGTTGGGGCGGCATGATGCAGCGGCTGCTTGATCGCGGGCATCGCGCCGAAGGCGTCGAGCCCTCGGACGAGATGTTCGCCCATTGCCAGTCGCGCGGCCTGCACGTGCTGCACGGCGATATCTACCACCCGGAGCTGGCGGGCCCTTTCGACGGCATCGTCATGTCCGCCGTCTTCGAGCACCTCGTCGGGCACGAGGCTTGGCTGGCGCGCGCCGCGTCGCTGCTGCGTCCCGGCGGCGTCTTCGTCAGCATGCAGCCCACCGCGCCCTTCGGCCGCTTTTTCGGCACCGCGCTTCGGCTCGGCATCCGCGGCATCACGCTGCCGAAACTCCACCAGACCTTCTGCCCCCCATGGCACACCGTGCTCTTCTCGCTGCGCGGCATGGACACGATTATGGCCCGCCACGGATTCCAGCCCCTCGACGTCCACCGCGGCCCCCAGGCCCTCGGCCCGGGACTCACCGGCATTGCCCAGCGCACCCTGGATACCACCAACCGCGCCGGCTGGGCCCTCCTAGGCAAACACTGGCCCGGCACCATCTGCCACATCTTCGTCTACCAAAAAGCGTAGGGGGAGAGCGGACCTCACGCAAAGGCGCCAAGGCGCGAAGTGGGCAAGATGAAGGAAGAAAAGGAAAGAAAAGGATTTCTCCCCGCTGTGGGCTGATTTCCTGACCCGCTCCCTCCAGAAAGATCTCTACCCCCTCGTTCCCTCATAGCACCATTGCGCCTTTGCGCCTTGGCGTGAGACTCTTCCCTTCGTCAATCTTATACCGCTATTTGAGCGTCAATTCCATTTCGCGTTGGAGTACGCGGGTCACTTCCAGCGGGCGGCCGGCGATGGTGATGGTGGAGAGGTAGTCGGAGAGGTCGCCCATAGGGCCTTCGTAGGGCAGGGCGAGGCGGGCGAGGGTGGGGGAGAAGAACAGCTGCTCGACGCGTCCGGCGCTGGGGTGGGTTTCGATGGCTTGGATGACTGCGTTGAGGTGCTCTTGCGTCTGGGGGTGCAGCACGGTCACGAGCACCTGGTCGGAGGCGCGTGTGCTCAGCACGGCGAGCACGGCCGCGGTAATCACGCTGCCCTGCGCCTTGCCGCAGGCGTCCTGTATCGCGGCGATGCCCCCAGTGTGCGGGTCGGTGCTGTGGACAATGGCGTCGCAAACGACGTCGTCCATCAGCTTGCCGTCCGCGCCGCGGTAGATGTTCAGCGTCAGGCGCGCGGCGTTGGTCTTCATGGCCGCCGTGTCGTCGCCGCCGGCCGAGGCGCTCACGGCACTACCCACCACGACGACATGGTCCGGGCAGCCCAAGGCGAAGGCCGAGCCTTCCTCGATGCCGCCGTTGACCACCTCGATGAGCCGGGGATAGGGCACGGTATCCTCCAGCGTGTCGGCACCACGCGTCTCCAGGCCCTTGTCGTCCAGGTATTTTTTCAACGCCAGCTCCGCCGTGCCGAAATCCGGCACCGCCAGCATGGGGTCTTCTTCCATCTGCTCGCCGATGAGCAGCAGCACGCGCGGCTTTTCGGGCAAGCGCGGCAGCATAATCGCGGCGATGTCCCGGTGCAGCGGCGCTTCCATCAGATACGCGTCGATTTCCACCCGCGTATCGCCGTCCACCTCGTCCGTGCGAAGCAGGTCGTGCCGCGGAATGTATTGCTCCGTGCTGCGCAGCACGGGCCGGAAGAGTTTTAAATCCTCCGAGGCCACCATCGCGCGCAAAAATTCCACCAGCGCCTTCTGCTTGGCATCCAGCACGGCCCGGTCGCGCGAGGTATACCCCACGCCCTGGGCATAGCCCGTCGCGCGGATGGTCAGCTCGACCGGCTCCTGCGCAGCCCCCGCCGCGAGGCAAAGAAAAAGAGCCGCGCCCAGCAAGGCGCGGCTCATGTGCGTCAATATTCGTCGCAAGGTTAATCCCGTCGGCCGTTGATCAGCATCACGTAGTACAGCAGCCAGGCGATGGCCGTGACCGCGGCCGACACGTAGGTCAACGCGGCGGCGTTCAGCATCTGGCGCGCGCCGCCCAGTTCGTCTTCCGACATCATCCGGCCGTCGCTCAATTGCACCAGCGCGCGGCTGCTGGCGTTGAATTCCACGGGCAGCGTTACCAGCGTGAACGCGGTCGCCGCGGCGAACAGCCACAGGCCCGCCGTCGCCAGGCTCGGAATCGACAGGATCAGCCCGAAGAGAATCAGCATCGGGGCGAAGTTGCTGCCGATGGAGCAGACCGGCGCGATGTAGGTGCGCAGCGCGAGCGGGGCGTAGCCGCGGGCGTGCTGAATCACGTGTCCCACTTCGTGCGCCGCAATGCTCAGCGACGCGATGGTCGTGCCGTAATACACGCCCTCGGACAGCCGCACCACCTTGTGCATGGGGTCGTAGTGGTCGGTCATCACGCCGCCGACGCATTCGATGGAGACATCGTGAATGCCTTCGCGGTCCATGATGGCCTGCGCCACCTGCGCGCCGGTAATGCCCCGGCGCACGGGAATCTCGGAATACTTGGCATAGGTGCTTTTCAGCCACATATGCACGATGCCCGCCATCGCCGCGAGCGCCAGCGTCAGCATCAACGCAACGGGATCCAGCATCATCGGCATCATCATCGGTACATCCTCACTTTCGGGGGCCGCACGGCCCGTCGTGCTGAATAACGCCTACAGCGCGACGCGTGGTTGACCCGGTTACTTTTGTGAGGGGGGCCTCATGATGCAGCTGCCATCGAGCGTGGCGCCTTCGTCCATGGAAAGCGAACGCGCGTGCACGTCGCCTTTTACCTGGCACGTGGCCGCCATCTTCAGCACCCCCGGCGTCATCACGTTGCCATACACCTGGCCCGAGAGGTTTATTCGCTTGCCGCCGCTCACGTCGCCGTTCACGCGGCCGCTCTGGCCCAGGTCCACTTCGTCGGCACATTCCACCTTGCCTTCGACCAGGCCGTCCACACGGCACGAGGCCGCGCGCACATTGCCGGTCACCAGGGCGCTCTTGCCCAGCAGCAGGTTGCCGTTAATCTGCACATCGCCGTCGATCTTGCCGGAGATTTCCGTCTCCGCGCCGCCTGAGATGTTGCCCTCGATGATCACGCCCTCGGGAATGACCATGCGGCCGGTGGCCGGCGCAGTGCGCGCGCGGCGGATGGCGATGTCGTCGGCCGTGGGGGCCGGGGCGCCCGGCGCAGCCGTCTCCACCACGGCGTCGCGCACGCGCTCGGTGCCGCCGCGGTTCTGCTGAATCGCCTCGTTGATGTTCTTGTTCAGCCGCCCGAAGAGGCCCTTGCGGCCCGCGTTTTCCATTTCCATAATTTCCTTCTCCGTGCCCAGCACGATGTCCCTGGGCCGGCTCCTCTTGCCAGTGGGTTCTGCCACGCCTAAAAATATCCCAAGCGGTTGGCCATATCCACGATGCACGAAGAAATCTGCATCTTGGGCTTACTGCGGATGAATGGCACCCCGGAGTTTACCGATTCTGTGACGAATTGGTCAAAGAAAATATGGCCGAGGAATTCGGGGTCGATGAGCAGGTGCTGGCGGGCGTATTTGGAGAGGATGTTGAAGGCGACATTCGCCTCGTGGACGGTGCTGCATTTGTTCACCACCACCTGCGGCTGGAAGGCCGCCGCTATCTGCCGGATCTCTGCCGCCACCGAGGCCCGGATATCGTCGGAGAAAGCCGGGGACTGCTGAATGCAGCCCAAGAAATCGGGCAGGGTGTGGTTGCGGCGCAGCAGCAGGCCCACTTCGGGGGAATGGTAAAAGCGCTCTATCTGGCGGAACAGCGCCGCCCGCAGGAACTTGAAGGCGTTGTCGATGCTGGTGCGCTCCGGATTGATCACCGTGATCCCGCGCGTCTGCTCCATCCGGAAGAAATCGAGGGTGTTCAGGTGGGCACCGGCGTCCAGATCCACCAGCACTACGTCGGCGTCCAGTTTGCGCAAGGCCCGTATCAGCGCCACTTTACGCTGATAACGCGGATGCGCCACGTCCAGCAGGCCCGTCGTGCCGGGAATCAGCTTGAGGTTTTCGATGGGCGTCTGGCAGAGCACGCCATCCAGCCGGGTGGCCTTGTGCGCCCGAAGAAATTCGTCGAGCCGGATGTGGGGCTGGAAGCCCAGCAAAGTCTCGACGTTCGAACAGCTTAGGTCCGCATCGAGCAACACGACCCGCCAACCGCGCCGGGCGATTTCCACGCTGAGATTGACCGAGAAGCAGGTCTTGCCCACGCCGCCCTTGCCGCTGCCCACCATGATGATTTCCGGGCGCGTACGCGGCTCCGGCTCTGGCGGTCTGAAATGTACAGCACACATAGGACTTGCTCCGCCCCCCGGCGCATCTCTTTACAGCCCTTGAGGTTAGCATATAGGGCTGTCAATGGTCAAGAGTTTACCGCTGGTACGGAATGGGGGGAAGACCGTTTTTGACAGGATAACTCGATTTTGGGATCGCGGAGGAAGAAGCGTTGAGACAGGATTTACAGGATTAACAGGATTGGAAGATAGGTGCTGAGGCAAGAAACACTCATTCTCAATATCTTGTCCCAATCCTGTAAATCTTGTTAATCCTGTCAAAAAAGGTCTTCCCCTATCCGGTTACGGTGTCGGGAGATAGCACCGCCGCGCGGCGTTTTCTCGGGTGGTTCCGGCGTGGTATACTCGCCAGCAATCGTTCGATTTCGTTGGAGTTTTCCCCCACATGCCCGCAGCCGCACCACGTTTTCCCGACTGGATACGCCGTCCCTGGCCTTCCGGGAAGTCGTTTGAAGAGGTGAAGCAATTGCTGGCCGGGCTCGATTTGAGCTCGGTGTGCCAGAGCGCGCATTGCCCGAATCAGTCCGAATGCTGGGGACGCGGCACGGCGACCTTCATGGTGATGGGCAACGTCTGCACCCGGCATTGCACCTATTGCTCGGTGCACAGCGGGCGGCCGGACAGCCTCGACGCGGACGAACCGGCGAAGGTGGCCGAAGCCGTCCGCCGGCTCAATCTGGCCCACGTGGTGCTGACGTCCGTCACGCGCGACGACCTGCCCGATGGCGGCGCGAACCATATCGCGGCCGTGGTGCAGGCCATTCGCGCGGTTCGGCCGGACTCCACCATCGAGTTGCTTGTGCAGGATTTCTGCGGCGAGGACGACGCGTTGCGCACGGTCGTGGGCTCGGCCCCGGAAATCTTCAGCCACAACATTGAAACAGTCCGCCGACTGCATGGCAGCATGCGCGATCGGCGGTTTACCTACGACGGCGCGCTCGGCGTGTTGCGCCGCGCGGCCGAATGGCGGGGCGATTTCGGGTTCGTGAAGTCGGCCTTCATGCTCGGATGCGGCGAGAAGGACGAGGATATCGACGCCACGCTGCGCGACCTGCGGGAATCAGGCTGCCACGCCGTGAGCATCGGGCAGTATCTCCAGCCGACGCCGAAGCACCGTGCCGTGCAGCGCTTTGTACCGCCGGAGGAATTCGATGCCGTCGAGAAGCGCGCCTACGAGATGGGTTTCTTGTTCGCGGTGGCGGGACCCTTCGTGCGGAGTTCGTACAAATCCGAGACGCTGCTGGCGGCCCCCGGCGCCGCAGCGCGACTGACGGGGACATCCTCATGAGTGCATACACCGTGACGCTGCCCAGCCTGGGCGATGACGACGATGCCGTGAACGGCGGCGAGGTGTCGGCGCTGCTCGCGCCCTTGGGCGTCGAGCTGGCCGAGGGCGATGATCTTCTGGAATTGACGACGGACAAGGCGGCCTTTGTGGTGCCGGTCCCGCGCGCGGGCACAGTGAGCTCGTGGCAGGTAGCCGAGGGCGATACCGTGAACGTGGGGCAGGCGCTGTGCCTGATGGAAGTAAGCGAATAACCGGGCGCGCCCGGATGCGGAAAAAGGATGAAGCGATGGCTGTAGGCGTGGGAGTGATAGGCGCGGGAACCGTGGGCGGCGGCGTTATCGAACTGCTGCTGGGCAACACCGACCAGATTGCCGACAACACGGGCGCGGGTGTGGTGCTCAAGCATGTGGCGGACCTCAATACCGCCGCGCTGGCCGACTACGATCTGACCGGCGTCACGGTGTCGAACGATGCCATGAAGCTGATCGAGGACCCTGAGGTGCAGGTGGTTTGCGAACTCATCGGGGGCGAGCAGCCCGCGAAGAAGTTCATCCTGGCCGCGATGGCCGCGGGCAAGCACGTGGTGACGGCGAACAAAATGCTTCTGGCGAAGGCGGGCCCGGAACTGACGGCCGCCGCCGTGGCCGCGGGCGTCGAGCTGCGCTTCGAGGCCGCCGTCGGGGGCACCATCCCGATCATCAAGGCCATCCGCGAATCGCTCAGCGCCAACCACATCCACGCGGTCTACGGCATTCTCAACGGCACCTGCAACTACATTCTCACGCGCATGCAGGAAGAGGAGCTGGAGTTCTCCGACGTGCTGCAGCAGGCCATCGACATGGGCTTCGCCGAGACTCCGCCGGATCTGGACATCGAAGGGCACGACACGGCGCACAAGTGCCAGATTCTGGCGTCGCTCTGCTACAACACGCAGGTCGACCTCGAGCAGGTGTACGTGGAGGGCATCACCAAAATCCGACTGCTCGACGTGGAGTACGCCGACGAACTCGGCTATGACATCAAGCTGCTGGCGACCACCCGCAAGATTGACGGTGAGATCGAAGCGCGCGTGACGCCGACGCTGGTGCCGCAGGAACACCTGCTCGCCTCCGTGCGCCGCGAGTTCAATGCGGTCTACGTCGAGAGCGACTTCGCGGATTCGACTTTCTACTACGGCCGCGGCGCCGGCAAGAAGCCGACCGCCAGCGCCGTGCTGAGCGACATTGCCGATATCGCCCGTGCGCAGGGCGCCGCCGTGCAGCCACCCTTCCGTTACACGCACCAGCTCGATGTGCGCGCCATTGGCCTGCACCGCGGTCGCTATTACATGCGCCTGACTACGCAGGATCATCCGGGCGTATTGGGCAAGGTGTGCAGCACGCTCGGCCGCCACGGCATCAGCATCGCCTCCTGCTTCCAGCACGAGGAATCCGACAACAACCCCGCGCACATCGTCATCATGTCGCACTACGCGCTCGAGTCGAGCGTCGTGGCGGCGGTCGAGGAAATCGACCGCGAGACTTTCATAACCGAACCGACCAACGTCGTCCGCGTGCTGGACTGAGGGAGAGGGAATCATGCGCAGCCTGGGACTTATCGAACGCTACCGCCCCTACCTGCCGGTCACGCCGGATACCCATATCGTCAGCCTGCATGAGGGCTCGACGCCGCTGATTCCGGCCTTCAAACTGAGCGCCGCGATTCACCCGAAGGTGGAGGTTTATCTCAAGTACGAAGGCCTCAATCCCACGGGATCCTTCAAGGATCGCGGCATGACCATGGCCGTGACGAAGGCGCTGGAAGAAGGCTACAAGGTCGTCATGTGCGCCTCGACGGGCAACACCTCGGCCAGTGCGGCCGCCTACGCCGCGCGCGCCGGCATGCAGTGCGCCGTGCTCATTCCCGAGGGCAAGATCGCGCTGGGCAAGTTGTCGCAAGCCATGATCCACGGCGCGAAGGTCATCCAGATCCGCGGCAACTTCGACGACGCGCTCAAGCTTGTGCGCCGCGTATGCGAAGAGCACCCCATCGCGCTGGTCAATTCGGTCAACCCCTTCCGTATCGAGGGTCAGAAGACCGGTGCCTTCGAGATCATCGAGGAGTTCGACGGCTTCGCGCCGGATTTCCAGGCCATGCCCGTCGGCAATGCCGGCAACATCACGGCCTATTGGAAGGGCTATCGCGAGTTTTTCGATCTCGGTAAGTCGAAGAACCTGCCGCGTATGCTGGGCTTTCAGGCCGCAGGCGCCGCGCCCATCGTGCTGGGCGCCCCGGTCGAGAAGCCGCAGACGATCGCCACTGCCATCCGCATTGGCAACCCCGCCAGCTGGAAGCAGGCCGTGGCCGCGCGCGATGAATCGGAAGGCCTCATCGGCATGGTCACCGACCACCAGATTAAGGAAGCGTATAAGGTGCTCGCGGCGACCGAGGGCGTCTTCTGCGAGCCCGCGAGCGCGGCCGGCGTGGCGGGTCTGTTCAAGCTTTCCGAGGCAGGCTTCTTCGACAACATCGAACCCGTCCACGGCGACTTCATCCGCGTGGTCTGCATTCTCACGGGCCACGGACTCAAGGACCCCGACAACGCGATTTCGGTCGCCGAGGAAACCATCACCGTCGACGCGAACCAGGACGCCATTCTGCGCCCTCTGAATCTCGATGCGGTGCCTGCGTAAATCATGCGGGGACTTATTTTCGACGTCGATGGCGTGCTGGGCGACAGCGAGGGCCTGAGCGAGCGGGCCTCGGTGCGGGTGTTCAAGGAACGCTACGGCATCGACGTGAACGGCGAAGACTTCCGCGCCTTCATCGGCACCGGACCCCACCGCTACATGCAGGGCGTCGCTGAGAAATACGGCGTCGACATCGACGTCGAGGAGGCCATCGATCTTCGGCAGGAATTCTACGTTGAACTGCTGGCGGGCGGCGTCGATATCGGCTTTCCCGGCACCCACGCCCTGATCGAGGCAGCCCGTCAGTCGCCCGACTGGAAGCTTGCCATCGCGACCTCGAGTCCTCGCAACAAGGCCACGGCGACGCTGCATGCCGCGCGTGTCGATACCGATTGGTTCGATGTGCTCATTTACGGCGACATGGTGACCCACAAGAAGCCCGACCCGGAAATCTACCTGACGGCGATGGCTGCCCTGGGGCTGTCCGCCGACGATTGCGTGGTCATTGAAGACGCCATCACGGGGATTCAAGCCGCCAAGGCCGCCGGCTGCGCCTGCCTCGCGGTCACCAATTCATTCGGCGGACACGAATTGGCGCAGGCGGACCGCGTGGTGGATTCGCTGGAAGGCATCACTCTCGCCGATTTGGGCGAACTCCTGATCGGGGAGTAGCGCATGTCCGCCGGAGACGGCATCGTGCGCATCGTGGTGGAGCCCGCGCCCGTTCCGTACCTGGAGATGCTCGAACGGCAGAAGGCCGCGCGAATGGCCGTGCAGCGCGGCGAGCAGCCCCATACGCTGTTTCTGCTGGAGCATCCGCCCACCATCACCTGCGGCCGCAGATCCGACGCGGGCCATGTGCTGTATTCCCGCGACTGGCTGGCGGAGCGAGGTGTCGAACTCGTCGAGACCGACCGCGGGGGAGACGTGACCTACCACGGCCCGGGGCAGCTGGTGGCCTATCCGGTATTCGACCTTAACCGGATGCAGCCCTCGGTGGGGTGGTATATCCGTCGGCTCGAAGATGTACTCATCGGGGTGCTGGCAGACTTCGGGATTCCGGGGGAGCGCGTCGAGGGACTTACCGGTGTCTGGACCGGCAGTGCGAAGATTGCTGCCATCGGCATCGGCGTACGCGACTGGGTCACTTATCACGGCATCGCGCTCAACGTGGACCCGGTGATGGAGCACTTCGGCTACATCGTGCCCTGCGGTATTGCGGACAAACCGGTCACGTCGATGAGGCAGGTCACGGGAGAAGCGCCCGCCTTGGACACCGTGCGCGCGGCGCTGATACGACAGTTTATTGAAGTCTTCGGACTGTGTGCCGAGGACGTGATTGCATAGGGTTTGCTGGTGCATTACATTGCGGTGATGCCGCAGAACAAAAACAAAGGAGTTTGAAGCATGAAATCGAAGCTGATGTTCGCCCTGGGTCTCGCCATGATGGTGGCCGCGGCCGCCACGTGGAATTTCACCCCGGCCCTGGCCGCGCACCACGAAGGCGGCATGGAAGCCGCGCCGCTTACCAGCGGCGATGTGAGCCTGGCGACGGCGCACGTAGCGCTCATGGCCGCAATGAAGAAGGCCGAAGAAATCGGCACCAAGATGGATATCGCCGTGGTGGACGCGGGCGGCAACCTCAAGACCTTCGCGCGCATGGACGGCGCCTGGCTGGGCAGCATCGATATCTCGATTAAGAAGGCGAAGACGGCGCGTTACTTCGACATGCCCACCGGCGCCATCGGCGAGCTCAGCCAGCCCGGCGGTCCGCTCTATGGCATCGAGCACTCGAACGACGGCCTCATCACCTTCCCGGGCGGCGTGCCGCTGAAGAACGCCGACGGCGAAGTCATCGGCGCCATCGGCGTCTCCGGCTCGACCGTCGAGAACGATCACACGGTGGCCCAGGCCGGCGCCGACGCGATCTAATTGCCTGCAGATACACAACGGCCCCGGGAGGGATTCTCCCGGGGCCGTTTGCAATTCCAGACTGGCAAGCAACAAGAAAAGACCGGCTCGCGGAGAGCCGGTCTTTTTAGCTGAAAACTAAAACGCTTAGCTGTGGGCAGCGCGGTGCTGTAGCTCGCTCTTCTTGCGGGCAGCCGAATTGCGGTGAATCACGCCCTTGGTGCAGGCGCGGTCGATGGTCGAAACCGCCTCGGCCACGGTCGTCTTGATTGCTTCCGCATCGTTGGCTTCGAAGGCCTGCAGCGCCTGCTTGATGCGCGTGCGCATCAGCGAGCGGTAGTGCTGGTTGCTCTGGCGATCCTTCTCGCTGGTGAGGATGCGCTTCTTCTGCGACTTGATATTCGCCATGTCTCGTTGCTACTCCTGAATCAATCGAATACGATATGTGGTGTCGGGGAACGCGAGATACTACCTTTTTCCCACCCTGTATTGCAAGCCCCGTGTGTTGGAGTTTGCCGGGCGATTCCGCTAGGCTGTCGGCGGCTTCAACCTGAGAGGGCTTATCTTATCATGAATGCATTGAATCGACGCCATTTTCTGCTTGCCGCCGGGGCTGCTGCCGCCGGCCTGATGCTGCGCCCGGCCGATGGCTGGGCCGAGGAGGGAGACGACATCGTGCTGGGTCAAGGAGATTTTCGTTACCGGGTCGTGCCGGGCTGGGGCGTGCTCGATCCTGAAAAGCACCCCGTGCGCGATTGCCACGGCATGGTCGAGGACAAGCAGGGCCGTATCATACTGCTCACCAACCACACGCAGAACAACGTCATCGTTTACGACAAGGCCGGCAATTTCCTTGAAAGCTGGGGCAACAAGTACCCGGGTGCCCACGGTCTCGCCATCGTCGAGGAGGATGGCAAGGAATTCTTGTTCATCACCGACCACGACCTGCACAAGGTGTTCAAGACCACGCTGTCCGGTGAAGAAGTGATGGTGCTGGACTTTCCGGAAGAGAGCGGGCTCTATCCGCTGGTGGACCGCTACAAGCCGACCGACGTCGCCATCGCCCCGAACGGCGACTTCTTTGTCTGCGACGGCTACGGCCAGTTCTACGTGATGAAGTACGATCAGCCGGGCAAGCTGATCAAGACCTTCGGCGGCCCGGAGACCATGAACACGCCGCACGGCGCGTGCATCGACAACCGCAATCCCGACGCCCCGTGCCTGTTGGTGGCGGTGCGCGGCAAGCAGGAACTGCACCGGTACGACCTCGATGGCGGCTTGCTGGAAGTGCTGCCGCTGCCGGGTGCCGACGTCTGCACGGCTTATGTCTTCGGCGAAGAAGTGTACCTGCCGCATCTGAACGGTTTCGTGTCCATCATGGACAAGGCCAACCGCGTGGTGTCGAACCTGGGTGCCGACGAACCGAAATACACCGACTCGGGCCGCCTCTACAAGATGGAGAAGAACAACGACGTGTTCATCCACCCGCACAGCATTCTCGTCGACAGCGAGGGCAGCATCTACGTGCCGCAGTGGAATTCGAACGCCACCTACCCCATCAAGCTCGAGCGAGTGAAGGCCTGATCGCCCTCCGACACCAGACAGAAAAAGGCCCGGGCGCTGCAGCGTCCGGGCCTTTACTATTTCGTAGTGCGCCTATCGGGCGCTTAGCTGCCCCGCGGCAAGAAACAACAGCAGCCACCCGGCAAGAAAGGCCACCCCGCCGATGGGCGTAATCGCGCCCAGCCAGCGGGTATCGGTCAGCGCCAGCAGATAAAGGCTGCCCGAGAAAATCAGTACGCCAACGATCCATGCCCAACCGGCCGCCGGTGTCAGGCGGGATTGCCAGAGCGCGGCAGGCGCCAGGCTCAACGCCAGCAGGGCGAGCGCGTGATAGAACTGATACCGCACGCCCACCTCGAAAATCGCCAGAAATTCCGGGGACAGCCTGGACTTCAATCCATGCGCTGCAAACGCTCCCAGCGCCACGGCGGAGAAACCCAGCGCGGCAGCGATGCGGAGAAAGAGCGCTTCCATTCGATCAGTTGCCGGCGTAGCGGTCGATGCTCGAGCCGCAGATCTGCGGCGAATCGTTCGCGTCGTACACCTCGGGCGCCACGGACGGCCCCTTGCGCTGGCAGGTCTCGTTGAAAACCGCCGACAGGTTGTTCGCGATATCGACCGCCGACATGCGCTCGATGTGGCGGCGTTCCAGCACGTGAATCGGCTGGCCGTCCTTGAAGAGCGCGATACACGGCGACGACGGCGCGATTTGCGACATGTAGCCGCGGGCCTGGGCCACCGCTTCCTGGTCCATGCCGGCGAAAACGGTCACCAGTTCATCGGGGATAAGATCATTCTGCAGGGCGAGCGTAACGCCCGGGCGCGCACCGCCGGCAGCGCAGCCGCACACGGAATTCACCACGCACAGGACGGTGCCCTCGGTCTTGCTCAGCACGGCGTCCACAGCGTCCGCAGAGTTCAGCGGGCGCACGCCCACATTGGCGAGTTCCTGCCACATGGGCTTTACCTGCTCGGGATCATACAACGGGGGCATATCAATCATCCTCCTGCAAAGGGTTGTTGCCGGTAGCCGGATTCGGCCATACTGCTACAAACGCGGAATTTAGGGTACCTTATTCCACCCTGAATGCTTGCAGCGGGGCCTAGTGTAGCGGATTCATACTCATGACAGCACCTTCTGAGCGCATGATCGTCATGTGCACGGACGATAATCTTTGCGGTCTTCTGGTTTCCCGACTCAGGGAAGCCGCCCCGAGTATTATTTTCGAGCCCTACCTGAACGTCGAAGCCGCCCGCGAGGCCGTGTCGGTCGGCTCGCAAATCGGCTGCGTCTTGTGCATGCACTCCTTTTACGGGCCGCTTGCGGAACTTGTGAAAGAGTTACGCACCGCGGCCGGAGAGCGCGCCTTTCTGGTTATTGCCTGGATGCCGCCGGACTCGGCGCCGGAGCGCCGGATTCAGGCGTTCCAGGACGGGGTCATCGACTGCATTGACAGCCACGCCTCGCACGAGGAAGTATCCAGCAAGCTGCGGACCATCAAATATGGCGCGCGTGCCGAGCGGGCACGGCGCGAGGCGAACGAACACCTGGCCGCCTTGCTTGGTTCCCGGTCGCGCGACATGCACAACCTGCAGGCCCGGTACGAGTGCGTGTCGGAAGCCACCGTCGATATGTTGTTTACCGTCGAGGCGAGCACGACACAGCACCGGATTATCGAGGCGAATCCCGCTGCCGCAGCAAATCTCAATGTCTCGCCACAGCAACTGGTGGGTGAGCCGCTCATATCCTTTTTGCCGAGGGACTTCGTGGATATTCTCGAGTCGAACATGCGGCTCGTGAGTACCCGCAAGCACGTTACTTTCGACTTGACCTTTCAGGGGCTCGACGGAAGCCGGTACATGCGCAACGTCGCAGCCTACGGCATTGAATTCGACGGTCAGCCCGCAGTGCAACTGGTGGCCACGCAGCGCCGCATCGAAATTGGCCCCCCGGAAGAGAGCGGCCGGTTCCGGCTGATGGCCTCGCGTACGGGGCAGGTCGTATATGAAATGGACGTGGGCAACAATGTCATGAACATTGGCGGCGCGTTCCGGGAACTGACCGGGTACGAGATCGTCGACCGGCAGCGGTTTCCCATCTCCCGATGGCGGGAACTGGTTCACCCGGACGATCTGGCCGGGGTGTTGCAGACTATCCGCGATACGCTCTCCATCGCCGGAAAATGGCAGACGGAGTACCGGCTTCGCTACAGCGACGGCTCGTTCCGGCATGTGGAAGACACTGGGGTATGTATTCCCGGGAAAGACGGCCGTGCCGCGCGCGTTGTGGGCACCATCAAAGACATCACCCACCGTATCGAGGCCGAGGAAAATCGGCGTCGCCTGCATGAGGAAGGCTTGCATTCGCAGAAGCTGGAAAGCCTCGGCGTGTTGGCCGGCGGCATCGCCCACGACTTCAATAACATCCTCGCGGCCATCATCGGGCTGACCGCGCTGGCGCTGCACGACATCGAGGAGGGCACGCCGCTGCACGAGGACCTGAGCGAGGTGCTGCAGGCAGGCAATCGCGCGAAGGAACTGGTGCGGCAGATACTCATGTTCAGCCGCCAGCAGGACACCGAGCGGGTACCGGTGCAGTTGCATCTGGTGGCGGGGGAGGTGCTGAAGCTCGTGCGTGCCACGGCACCGCCCAACGTGCGGATTGTTGAACGCTTCGATCACGACGCGGGCAATGTACTGGCGAATCCGGCGCAGTTGCACCAGGTCATCATGAACTATTGCACCAACGCCGTACACGCGGTGCGGCAGCGGGGCGGAGTAATCCAAGTCATCATCGAACGGCTCGAACTCGGGGCTTCCGCCGGGTCGCTGCATCCGCGATTAACCCCCGGTGCCTGGATACGACTCGCCGTAACCGACGATGGCCACGGTATGTCGGAGCATGTGCGCCAGCGCATCTTCGATCCGTTCTTTACCACCAAGCCGCCGGGCGAGGGCACTGGGATGGGGCTCGCCGTGGTCCACGGGATCGTCTCCGAGCACCGTGGCGTGGTGGACGTGCAGTCGAGACCGGGCTCCGGTACGGTTTTCTATACCTATTTTCCGGCGGCCGAGGTGGCCCCGCCGGAAGTCGAGCCCGCATCGCAGGAAACCCCATCGGGAATCGAGCGAATTCTGACCGTAATCCCCGAACAAATGGTCGCGCGTTTCGCGAACTCGACGCTGAAGCGGCTCGGGTATGAAGTGGTGGAGGCGAGGAACGCCTCGGAAGCGATCAAGCGTCTTCAGGACGCCCCCGGAATCGACGCGCTTATCGCAGATACCCGTCTCGATGATGCAACGCTGGAGCAACTGTTGAAGCTGGTCTGGGAAGCCGTCCCCGGGATGCGCTTGCTGCTGCTGGCGGGACCCGACGAATCCGGGGCTGTAGAGCCGCTGACCGAGGACGAACGGGTTCACATGCTGCGCAAGCCCATGAGCTTTGAAGAACTCGCCCGCGCCACGCGCAACCTGCTGGATGCGGCCGCGGGGGTTTCGTCTTAATCGGAAAGGCTACTTGGCGAGCTTCAGCAGATTGCCGGTCGTGTCCTGCTTCTTGCTCAGTCCGTGCTCTGCCCGGCCGGGTACGTAGCGCATCTGGGCGCGCTCGCGGCGGTCCAGATTCTGATACGGATCCCGTTCTTGGGCCGCCGCCGCGCGCTTCTCACGGATTTCCTCGGCATTGTCCAGCCGGATGCGTACCTTCTCGTCGCTCTCCGCGGGCTTCTTGTCTACCAGTTTCTGAACCGGGTAGAGCGGCAGGGTGGAAGCCGCGTCGCGTACGTTGCGCAGCAGCAGTTCGTTGTCGATGACTTCGTTCCACTTGTGCGTCTGCTTGAATTCGTCCTTTTCCAGGGGCGCAAACAGCAGGCCGTTCCAGGACTGGTTGCCCAGTTCGATAACGCCGATGCCCGCACCGCGCAAGGCCTCGACCGAACCCACCACGGGGGTGTTCATGTTGCCGTCGCGCAGCCCCTTGAGGGTCTGGTAGGGTACGGCCAGCACCCCGTTGGCCACCCACTTGTAAATCCGCATGGCCGGCTCTTCAGGATTGCCGAAGGAATCGGTCGTCGTGGGCTCGACGCTCCAGGCCGGGGCCACGGCGAGCGCCGCCAGGGCGATCAGGGGAAGGACGCGCATGTTTCTCACTCCCAAGGTTGGCTGCGGCTATTGTACCGATCTCGGCAATTGTTGACAAGTGTGAACCAACACCCTTGCGGCGGCTCCCGAAACGGTAGATAAATTCGCGCTTGAATTGGAGTTCCGTTGTTTGCTAATCTTCCGCGTCCGCCATCCGCTGCTTCGTCAGTATCGCGCGGATTGTATGCGGACGAGCCGTATCCAAGTCGGCCGTCCGGTGCTGCGCTGGCGCGCAGCACCCGGGAGTGGAACTTTCAGAGGAATCGAACAGTGAAGACCTATGTGCCGAAACAGGGCGAGGTGAAGCGCAACTGGCATGTCATCGACGCCGAGGGCCAAGTGCTCGGGCGCGTGGCCGTGGAAGCGGCCAAGCTGCTGCGCGGAAAACACAAGCCACAGTATACGCCGTACCTCGATTGCGGCGATCATGTGATCGTCATCAACGCCGAGAAGATCCGGGTTACGGGTACGAAGGCGGAGAACAAGATGTACTACCGTCACAGCGGTTACCCGGGCGGCCTCACCGAGGCCGCCTACCGCGAAGTGATGGAAAAGCACCCGACGCGCGTGCTCGAGCTTGCCATAAAGGGCATGCTGCCGCACAACCGCCTGGGCCGCAAGCTGGCCACGAACTTCCGTGTGTACGCCGGCGCGGAGCACCCCCACGTAGCCCAAAACGCCGCCCCGCGCGACCTGTAGGAGCCGTTTTAGACCATGGCAAGCATTGATCCGAATACGAAAGAAGTTGTGACCGTCGGTCGTCGTAAGCGTGCCTCGGCCCGCGTGCGTATCACCCCGGGCAACGGCCAGTTTATCGTGAACGGCCGCCCGGTCGATGAATACCTCGCCCGCGGCGTGCTGGTTCAGGTGGCTCGTCAGCCCTTCGACGTGACCGGCACGGTCGATCGTTTCGACGTCCGCGCGATTGTCGATGGTGGCGGCCTCAGCGGTCAGGCCGGCGCACTGCGCCACGGCGTGGCCCGCGCCCTGTGCAAGGTGGACGAGAACTACCACTCGCCGCTAAAGCATGCCGGCCTGCTGACCCGCGACCCCCGCGAGGTGGAGCGCAAGAAGTACGGCCGCCCCGGCGCCCGCAAGCGCTTCCAGTTCTCCAAGCGCTAAACAAAACACCACATCTGGTACCTCGATTCGTGGCTCATCGCAAGATGGGCCACGAATTTTTTTTGCCTGCGCATATTCATGCTTGACAAAGGCGCGGTTCGTGTGTATGTTCGCGCCAGGTCGGAAGTCCCCTCTGGGCCGAAGCGACTCGATAGGGAGTTCGCTGGATGCTTGGAGACGGCAGAAAGGAGGTGATCCATCCATGGAAAGTCCGGGAACGCCCGGCGCTGGTAGTCGGCGCAGGGAATTTGCAGTAGCGGGTAACCAGAAGGTGGGTCTATCTATCAACCGTATGAAGATGGATTCGACAGGAGGTTACGCGAGTTAGCTTGCAAACCGCGTACGACAACCAGCCAATATCTCGAAGCCGGAGGCTTGCGCCTCCGGCTTCCTATTTTTCGTGGTTCAAGCCGTACTCGTCCAACTGGTTTTGCAGACAGTGCGGACACAACCCGTGGGTAAACTCGGTCGTAAAGGTTTTCGCCACAACGACTTCGAAGTTTTCCCAATTGCCCTCGGGGTTCCGTATCTTCCGGCAAACCGAGCAGACCGGTATCAGGCCCTTGAGCGCGGTAATGGTCTCCAACATCTCCGCCATGCGGTCGAGGAGCTCGTCGCGTTCCCGTTCGAGCAGCGCGCGCTCTTTGGCTTTCTTTACCTTTTCGGGCAGGATGGTCAAGTAATTTCCCGCGACATCCTTGATGACGTAGGCGGCGGCACCCTCGCTCAACAGGGTCGCAGCCAGGCGCTCGTTACCCGCCCCGGTGACCATGATGGACGGGACATGGAGTTCGTTCAGCAGGTGGAGGATATCCAGCGAGTTGCCATCGGGCAGGTCGTAGTCGAGGATGGCGACATCGAAGTAGGCCGACCGGGCGGCTTGGCGCGCATGTTCGATGGTGTCCGTCTCGAAGATGGACGCCCCCTGCTCCAGTCCCGACAAGGCCCGTTTCACGGCGCGCCGGTCGATGGGGTCATCCTCGAGTACCAGCAGACGCGTGGGGCGGTCTTGCGGACGCCGCAATGCATAGGGCGTCATCGTGCCCAACGCCGCACGAACGCGTTCGACTTTCAGGCGTGCGGCATCGGTTACTTCGGTCATTGCCCGTCCTCCAGAGACGCGATCTGAGCATTCATTGCGCCTTGGGCATTGTACCATGCGGCCATGGCCGGCCGGGCGCGCGGTATGGTGAAGTGAAACGAAGTTCCGCCGCCGCCTTCCGACTCCGCCCAGATAAGCCCGCCGTGGCGTTGAACCATGCGCTGGACGATTTGAAGCCCGATGCCGTGCTCCTCGCCGTTCTGCAATGCCGACTCTGCGGACGGTTCGAACAGCCGCTCTATATCCTCGCGGGACATGCCGGCGCCGTGGTCCCGGACGGTGAAACAGTGCTCGGTATGGGAGGACTGAACAGACACGTCGATTCGCCCTGCTGTGCCGCTGGTATGGCGTGCGGCATTGTCGAGCAGGTTTTGAAAGACCTGATAGATCTGGGTGGGGTCCGCAGTAATGACCGGGAAATCACCGTGACGCTGGTATTGCATCCGGGTGCCCGTGAGCGTCCGGGTCGCCGCGTCATCGCAGATCTCGCCGGTATCGACGGATACCCAGCCATCGGCCGCCTGGGGGCCGCGGCTGTAGGCGAGCACGCGCTCAATGAGCGATTCCATGTGGTCGACGCGCTGCTGCAGGTCGGCAATGTGCGCGCGCGCATCGGTCTGCTCGGGCGTCAGTTCCTCGTCGAGCCATTCGGAAAGCCTGCGGATGCCGCGCAGCGGGGCGCGCAGATCGTGCGACACCACGCGCGCGAATTCCTCCAGGTCCTGGTTGGCCTGGCGCAGTTGGATGTTCACCGTTTCGATGCCGGGGTAGCGCATGGCGATGGGCACCACGCGAATGAGCGCGAACACCGTAAGCCACGAGACGATGGCGGTGATGACCTTCGCGATGGCGGATACCCTGTAGATGGGCTCCCAGAAGATCACGGCCTCGATAAAATGGGTGCTGCCGCAGGCCACGATGAAGATGCCGAACAACCAGAACACCCGGGGGAAGGGGACATCGCGGCGCTTGCTGACGAAGTAGACGAGGACGCAGGGAATGGCCATGTAGGCGCCCCAGACCAGGAGATCCGAGATGACATGGGTCCAGCCGTGCAGGTCCGTCCAGTTGCCGCAATACCATCGGGGCATGAAATCCGAAGTGTCGAACAAGGACATGAATAACGCATACATGAAGACGCCCTCCGCACTACATTGCCGGGGAGGATTGTAGCACGGAATACGAACGCGTGCGGGAGCTATTTCCGCCGGGTGAGGTACACCTTGATGTTGTGACTGCTGCGGCCCACGGCCACGATGTCGGGGATGGTGTCGCCATCGAGGTCGCCCACTTGCAGGTCTTCAGTGGCCATGCCGCCGTCGTCGACATACGATTCGTCCACCGCCACGTTACCATCGCTATCGGCCGCGCCGAAGCGGTAAAGCTTCAGTCCGACGCGTCCGGTATGCGGACTGGGTTCGCGGTATCCCGCCACCAGTTCATCGCGCCCGTCCCCGTCAAAGTCGGCCCAGCCGAGCGCGTGGCCCTGGTTAAAGGATTCATCGAGCACTTGACGCTGCCAGTTCTCAACAGCCTCGAGCGGGGCAGGCGCGTCGGGGTGATAGAGCACCACCATGTTGCCGTGCCAAGGCTCGATGGTGGCGAACACCGGCAGGTCCTTCGCCCAGTGTCCAGTCTTCACCTCGCTCGAGCCGCTGCGCGGCCAATGCTGCGGACTGCCGTCGCTCAGGTGGCGTGCCGACCACGCGCCGTCAGTGCCCGGGTGCAGCAGCGTGATGCCCTCGAAGGATACGGCCAGCAGATTGTCCTTGCCATCGCTCGCCCGGAAGGGAATGAGATTGTGCATGACATGATAGCGCTCGGTCACGACGCTTACCGGCCATGGCTCGTGCATGAAGTCCTTGGGGGGCCGCAGTTGCAGCAGGCGGACGCCCGCCTCGCGGAATTCCGGGTCGGTGGTGCCGCGCCCTTTCAATGGCGCGACGTATAGCTCTTGGGCGCCATCGCCATCGCCATCGCTGTCGGCCCAGCGGATGCGGTGCAAGGAAGGTTCGGTCAGGATCTTTGTGCTGGACCAGGGCGCCTTTACGTCGTCTCTGCGCGAGAGAACATACAGCGCGCCGCCGCCGTTGGTGTTGTCGAATTGCCAGTCCGCCCCGGCCGCCAGTTCCGGCAGTCCATCGCCATTGAGATCGGCCGCCGCCATGCACACGTTCAGCCCTTCCAGCGCGGGCGAGATCAGGTGGCGCTCCCAGCCGGGATTCTCGTACCAGGCGATGTCGTCGTTGCTCATCGCGATGATGTCGAGGTCGCCGTCGCCCTCGACGTCGGCAAGCGCCACAGCCGGCACAATCCCCGCGTCGGGATTGACCGTGATGACCTCGAATTCGACCGCATGCGCGGTCCGGGCAGTCAATCCGAGCACGAGTAATCCAAACGCCGCTCGAAGATAGTTGTTCGTCATGATCGATCCTCCGCTCTCGTTCACTCGGCCGCGATGGCGCCGGTGTGGCGGCCCATCCAGTAGGCCACCAGCCAGAAGGTCGGCGCCCATTCCGTGCGGCCGGATTCTCCGCCGCTCGCTTCCCAGGGATTCTTGTCCCAGCGCACCGTGGCGCGTTCGCTGGGCGGCAGCAGGCGGCTGGTCTGCAGGTCTTCCAGGATAGGTGCCCGTACGATGTCGAGATCCTCTCGCTGGCGCTGGTCGACGTAATAGCTGATCAGGTCGAGTGGCGTATCGCGCAGGAAAAACAGCGAGTCGTCGAGCTGCACGGTGTCGCCCGTCAGCAGTTGGTAGGTGAAATTGAACCAGGGGTTCTGCTCGTTCCGGATGCCCGCATACCATTCGTCGAGACTGGCGCGGTAGATGGCCAGCAGCTCCGGGTCGGTTTCGTACACCATGAGCCCGCGATACACCAGCGCCAGCAGCGTGTCGTCGATGTGGGTGATCCATGCCGGGTCGAAGACTTTCGCGTGGCGCGCGTTCTCGGCGAAGTTATGGTTGTGCACGAGGTCCAGGTACAGCTCGCGGTACTTGTCGTCTCCGGTGATGTGCCAGGTGGTGAGCAGATAGCTGAGCATTTCGGCGCTGTTGATGCCGCGCTCGGCCCGCCAGTCGGGATCGTTGTTGATCGTGTCCGGGTTCCACACGCCCCAGTGCGTGTGCTTGCCGTCGATATCCAGCAGGTTCAGATCGCCCGCGATAAGATAGTCCATCACCTTGGCGACGTGTTGGCGGATGGCCGGCTTCTCGTCCTCCGTGGCCACGAGATCGTAGTACACGCCGAAGCCGTGGAAGTGGCCGGTGTATTCGTCGCTGCTGGTGTCGCCCTTCCAGCGCCACGCGCCGTCGGGAGACATGCGCCAGCGGTTTTCGATGGGCTTGTAGCGCGGGTCCACAACCGAAAGCACCGCGCGCTCGTTGTCCGTAAAGGTCTCGTTGGCGTCGTGCATGTGGTCCCAGTCCGGCGGAATCACCGTGCGGGAAATGAAGCCGTCCGTGCCGTTCACGTCCACGAGGAAGGTAAGCGCCTTCCAGCTTCGACGCGCCTTCTCGAGCGCGTCCTGGCTGCCCGTGGCGGCGTAGCGATAGGCCTGCGCCGCCATGTATTGCGAGGTATATTCGCCGTCGTTGTCGTCGTCTTCCGGCCGCCAATCCTGCAGCGAACCCGGCACGTTCAGCACAATCTTCTCCACGAATCCCGGCGGACGCACGTGCCGCGCCTCGGTAATCCGGTCGAAGTAATCCGCCTTGTCCTCGAGCGTCATCGGGGCCTCGCTGATTTTGCTCAGTCCGCCGCGCGTGAGCACCCACACCGCGCGTCCCGAGGGCGTCGCGTCCATGGCGATGACGTCGTCGCTCGGCAGCCAGCGGCGGCTGTGGCGCACGGTGTGCGTGCCGTCCGACTTGAAGATGCTGAC
This sequence comes from Candidatus Hydrogenedens sp., assembly GCA_016125095.1. Lineage (GTDB taxonomy): Bacteria > Hydrogenedentota > Hydrogenedentia > Hydrogenedentales > JAEUWI01 > WGMK01. The sequence goes on from WGMK01000007.1 coordinate 90,706, forward strand.
GCCGCCCTGCGTGCCGACCCACATCTCGCCGCGCGGACCCTGCACGATGCTGCTGACCCAGCCGTTCGGCAGGCCGTCTGCGGGGTGGATCTCGCGGGCCTTTTCACCGCCCGCATATACCGTCACGCCGCCCAGCCCGCCGGCCCACACCTGACCCTCGGGAGACACCGCGATGCCGAAAATATCGGCGGCGATGATGTCGTCGGTCGATTGATAGAGGCGGCCCTCTGTCCCGTTCCAGGTATAAAGCCCCTTCGCGGTGGCGATATACAGCGTGTCGTCCTGCTGGACCAGCCCGCGGATGCCGCGCGACATCTCGGGCAGGGGCGTGATACCGGCGTCTTTCTTCGCCGTGCTGCCCGCGAATTGCGCACCCGCGAAGACCACGCCGCCGTCAACCACCTGCAGCGCCGCCGCTGGGGCCGGGGTGGCGAGTACCAGTTCGGCCGACCCGCCGCGCACCGAGGCGATGCCGTTCATGGTGGCGTAATAGGTGGTCAGCTTACGGCCGCGCGCGCCGTCGTCGTCGATGCTGAACACAGGCACTGCGCCGAGCGGATGCAGTTCGGGGCCTTGCCATTCGCCATCGGCGCCGAACACCCACACGCCGTCCTGTGTGCCGACATGCACCGCGCCGTCGGGCGTGGCGTGCACGCACAGCGGGCGGCCGACACCTTCGGGGAAGGGATGCTGTTCGGCGGATTGCTGCGGGAAGGACGTGTCAGGCGCTTGCGCCCCGGCTAGCGCCGCCCATGCCGCAATCCCTACAATCGCCCAGTACTGCACATAACGCATGGCGCGCTCCTCGTTGGCCTCGTTCAAGCGCGCTATTCTGGAGGGCACACGCGCGCTTTGCAAGCATCGGAACCCAAGCTGCCCGGTACGCTTCCTCGCTGGGCCGCCGCGCTCCTCGGGCTGATGGCGCTGCTGCCGGTGGGCAATTGGCTGGCGCTGGTCGCACTGCCACCTACAGGACTGGTCCCCAGCGGCCTGCACACCGTGGACACCTATTGCTATGTGACGCCGATGCGCTACATGCCCGAGGGCTTCGTATCGCCCTATGCACGGGTGACGGACGGGGCCATGCCCGCAGGGACGCTGTACTACGGCATGCCCTATCATTACCTTTACGGCGCGCTGGGCGTGTTGAACAAGGCCGTACCGATACCGCCGTTGCTGCTGTTGGCAATCGCGCAAGGGGCTGCGTTCGGGCTGCTGCTTTGGGCCGTGTGGCGCTTGTTCGATGTCGTGCTGCCGGCGGTGCGCGATTCGGCGTTCGCGCTCGTCGTGCTCGGCGGGGGCCTGGGGGGGATCGCGGGATTCGCCGGCATTGCTATGGGTTGGGGCGCTAGCCCGGTCTTCCAGGAAGCCTTTCGCCGGTGGTTCGTATTCGATGTCGTCGAGGGGGCGCGCGGTAATCTGCACCTCTTGCAGGATCGCCTGTATTACACCCTGCCGTTGGCGCTGGCGTTATTGGGGTGGGCGATGCTCGCGGATGGCTCGCGGGTACGCTCGCCCTACCGGTGGGTGCCGGGGGTGTTGCTTGCCGCGGCGACGCTGATTAACTTCCGTGTGGGGCCGATGGTGTGGGCGGTGGCCCTGCTGCCAATGCTGACGGGCCATGCGCCGCGGAGGGCGGGAACCTGGACGTTGGGCATGGCGGCGGGGCTGGTCTGCGCACTCCTCATCGCCAGCCGGAACCCCTCGCACGTGAGCAGTTCGATGGGCATCACGCGCGAGGCCATTGGGCTCGCGGCGTGGGCGGGGGCGTCGGGGCTATTGATACCGCCTGCGGTCATTGCGCTATGGCAGAACCTCCGATCATCCTCGGGATGGACGCGCTACGCCGCCGGGGCGGGCACAGGCTACCTGTTTTCGTTCGTCGCGCTCTACGCCGGGTATCACGTCTACTACGGCAATCTTTTCTTGCCGCTCGATTTCGCGGCTGCCGTCGCCGTGTCCGATGTGGCGCTGTTGGGGCTGCCGCTGGGCGTCGCCGCGGTGCATTTCCTGCCCCGGCGTGATGCCGAAGAGGGCGACCCGCCGGTCTGGCTGGCGCTGTGGTTCCTTGGATTCCTTGGCGTCGGCGTGTCGGCGTGGGGACAGGGCTGGTTTCTGCAATTCGCCCCGCAGCGGCTGCTGGTGTTGTGCGGCATGCCGCTCGCGGCCCTGGCCGCCTATGGGCTGCAAGGCTGGCGATGGCGCCGCGCGTATTTCTCGGTCACGCTGGCCCTCGGTATTACCAGCATCGCCTTCACCTGGCTCTTGTCGCATGGCCCACTCTTCGACACCCAGGCGCGCGCGCTGCTGCCGTGGACGCGATTCGCCTACATCACGAAGGCCGAGGCGGAGGCGATCTCCCAGTTGGACGAAGGCGTCGTCCTGACGCCCTCGCTCGGTGCGCCGCTCTATGGCGACGTGATAGCAGCACGCACGAAGTGCAGCGTGGTCTACGGCAACGGCACGCTCGATTTCAGCCGCGAAAACATGACCGCCGTGCGCCGCGCCGTGGCACGCTTCTACAGTTTGGATTCCACGCCCGACGAGCGGCTTGCCCTGCTCGATGCCTGGCGCGTGCGCTATGTGTTCTGCCCAGCGCTCGCGCCCGTGGCGCCCGAGGTGGTCCGCGTCTTGCAAGCCACACTGCCGCTGCAGGTAGGCTATGCGCAAGAGGGCGTGACGCTGCTGGAGCGTCGGCCAGGAGAGTAATCGCATGGACTGGACGGGATTCGATCGCTTTCATATCGGCCTCAAGCGGCCGCTGCTGCTGGTGCGCGGAAGCAAGGGCGTGCTGGCCTGCGGCTATTTGAAGGTGGAGACCTTCAACAAGACCGGAGAACTGGCGGCCATCGTGACGGGTGTGGATGACTTTGATGCCATGCCGGGCGCCAAGCTGATTGCGGTATCGAACGCAGCGGCGGCTGCCGGCCTCGCGGTGGGACAGTCCGGACGCGAGGCGCTGGAGTTGTTCCGTTGATGCTGCTGGACGCGACCCTTGCGGACTTCGAGGCCGCGCTTGCCCGTATCGCGCCCTTTGTACACCAGACGCCGGTGCATACCAGCCGCAGCCTGAACGCGCGCGCGGGGGCCGAGGTCTACCTAAAGTGCGAGTTATTTCAGCGGGCGGGAGCCTTCAAGATGCGCGGCGCGGCCAACGCCATCGCCCGCCTGTCCGATGCCGAGCGCGCCCGCGGGGTCGTCGCGCACAGCAGCGGCAACCATGCCCAGGCCGTCGCGCTTGCCGCGCAGGATTTCGGTATCGCGGCCCATATCGTCATGCCGGAAAACGTGCCGCGCGTGAAGCGTGAGGCCACCGAGGGCTACGGCGCGAAGGTGACCCTGTGCGCCCCGACCATGCAGGCCCGCGAAGCCGCCTGTGCCGAAATCGCATCCGCGACCGGGGCCGCTTTGATTCCGCCCTACGACCACGACGACGTGGCGATGGGGCAGGGAACCTGCGCACTGGAATTCCTGCGGCAGGTTCCGGGACTCGACACCCTCCTGGTGCCGGTCAGCGGCGGTGGGCTCATCTCGGGCGTGGCCCTGGCGGCGCACGCCGTGAATCCGGACATTTCGATCCTCGGCTGCGAACCCGCACTGGCCGACGATGCCGCGCGCTCGATGGCGGCGGGCCAGGTCGTGGTTCACCCCGCCGGGCCGACCATCGCCGATGGCCTGCGCGCGCAGGTCTGCGACCGTACCTTCGCGGTCCTGCAGCGGCACGTGGCTGCTGTGCTCACGGTGTCGGAAGACGAGATCCGGGAGGCGATGGTCTACCTCTGGGAGCGCACGAAACTGATGGCCGAGCCCTCAGCCGCCACGGCCCTGGCGCCGCTGCTGTTCCAGCGCGACCGCGTTCCCGGGCAGCGCATCGGCGTCATTCTCTCGGGGGGGAACGTCGAGGCACGGCTTGCGTAGGGCCTAGCGCCCGTGTTCCGCCACCCAGGCATCGCGCTGGCGCACGGCGCTGGCGGGGCGGTTGGTGACGGCGATGTCGATCCCGAGTTCGTAGACCTTCGGCACCACGGCGCGGAAGAGTTCCTGGGTGAGGCTGAAGCGCCAGGAATTGTACGACGTCAGCTTGCCCCCGTCGTGCGCCCGCTGAATGACCTCCGGCCGGCGCATGCTCGGGTCGATCTCGATTACCACCAGCCGCGGGTCGTTCAGGCCCAGCGCCCAGTCCAGGTCGTCGTCGCTCATGGGCTTGAACAAGCGCGCCACGCGGGCATCCAGCGCGCGGGCCGTTTCGTAGCGCGCGCGGTCGTCTTTGCACTGGAAGTAGACCCACTCGTAGGCGTCGTGCTCCTGCACCAGCGCCACGGCGGCGGCAATGACCTCCGGGGTCTTGAACTCGGCGTTGATCACCACGCGGCCGTCCGCCCAAGCGAGGACTTCCGCGAAGGTCGGAATCGGCTGACCGCCTCCAGCGTGATAGGCGCGCAGCTCCTCGGCTGTCAGGCTGTTGATAGCCGGCCCTTCGCCGATGATCCTTCCGATCGTCTCGTCGTGGTGCACCACCGGCACGCCGTCGCTCGTCTCGCGCAAGTCCATCTCGATGATATCCGCGCCCGCTTCGCGTGCCTTCTCGAAACGTTTCAGCGTATTGGCGTCGAGATGCAGTCCGCCTTGGTGTGCGGCCACCTGCGGGCGCGCCGAAAGCCGGTCGACGATTGGCACCGCCGCCGCCACGCCGCCTTTAGGCGCTTGCGCATAGGAAACCCATCCGCTGCCCAGCAGCAGCGCGCATACGGCAAGGCACCTCGAAAATGTACCTTTATGGCACGATTTGGTCGCGGAATCCATTTGCCTTTATTACTTTTTCCGGGTAACGTTTAGCAAGCTAAACGGCGGAATTCCCCGCCGCGAGAGGGAGGAGATCATTCGTGAGACGCGCGATTTTACTGGTCGGATTGCTTGCCGCAACGTGGAATGTGTCCGCAGAAGGTGTTGATGCAGAACGGGTTATCTCAGAGCAGCTGAAACTGAGCAGCGCAGATGCGGCCGCTTACTGGGATGGACTCTCCTGGACGGTGGTGTCGCTGGTCGCTCAGGGGCAGCGGGTTGCGCTGGACGGACTCGGCGCGTTCGAGCCCGCTTATGCCAATGGCGGCCCGACCGGCGTGAAACGTACCCTGCGCTTCGAGTTCGACCTCGGTCCCACTATCGAGCAGCCGGGCATGAAATCGGTATTCGACGATGAATTCATCCAGGCGCTCAGCAGTTTCGCGTGGCTGAAAGAGACGGGGGCGAAAGTCGAACGCCGATTGACCGGGGACGAATGGTCGAAGCTGCTCGATATCTTCGTGTTCTGTGTGCTTCGCAATGCCGATGGCCAATCCCGGCAACCCTTGGGCCTGGGTCTCGGCAGCTTCTATCCGACCGCCGAAGTAGATCTCAGCGTGCAGCGGGATAAGGATGAGCGCCGGGTCGTGATTGATTTTGTCGCCGAAGACGATTCTCCGGAGAAGTTCGCATGGCAGTACGACCTCTCGGTGACCTCGCTGGACAAGATGACGACGGCGCTGTTGAATCAGGCCGCCAACCTGTACCGCTTCGAGCGGGTCACCCGGATTCGGGAATACGGAGACGCCGCCCGGGCGGTTTCAGCCGTGGCGGACGCCTGGGTGGACGAACTGGATGATTTGACCGGCGGCACCAAGGCGCAGGACCACAATTCTTCGCGCTCGAACAAGACCGCCAGCATCATCGCGGACGGTCTCGGCGGGCTTGACGATGCGTTGAACCTCATCAAGGCCGCGGCGGCGCAAGACCACAATTCGTCGCGTTCGAACAAGACCGCGAGCGTGATCGATAACGTCGGCGATGGCGGCGGCTGGACCTCCGAAACGCTGAACCAGAAGGCGCAGGATCACAACTCGAGCCGCTCCAACAAGACGGCCTCGAAGAACGCGGACTTCTACAACGACCTGACGAGCCGCTACGACGGCGCCTACACCACCCGCGCGCAAGACCACAATTCTAGCCGTTCCAACAAGACCGCGTCGATAATCGTCGATTTCGATCCGAGTCCGGATCTTGATGCCTTGTTCGAGCGCGTCGCGGGATTCTAAGGTCGTTTCATTGCGTTTTATCGGGCGGAAACCCTCGGGTTTCCGCCCGTGCTTTTTCCGGGCATGGCGAAGCCTGTATGGTGAACGCTTTCCTCATCGATTATGGAGAATGCCGATGCCCGAAGCCCGACGCGTGGAAACCTTCGATGTGCCCATCGAGGCGCTGTATGCCGTTATCATCGACTACGAGTCGTATCCTGAATTCGTAAGCGACCTCAAGGCGGTAGTTGTTTCAAAGCAGTCCAAGACCAAGGCGCATGCCTCGTTTGTCGCACGTTCGCCGCTCGGCGATGTCCACTATTCGCTGGACCTGTTCCAGAAGGAACCCAAGCACGTCTCCTGGAAATTGGCGGACAGCGATACCTTCAAGGACATGCACGGGAGCTGGACCTTGGAAGAACTGGGCGATGCAGAGACCCAGGTGGAATACCATGCCGCCGCCGAGTCGCGGATGCCTGCGCCGGGCTTCATCGTGCAGGGGCTGATCGCCCGCAGCCTGCCCAAGATGATGCGGAGTTTCCGAGACCGCACCCACGAAATCTATGAGTGGTGAGGTACCCCCAAAAAACACTTGACAAATAATCAGGTGCTGGTTACAATTTCACTGCACAAAGTAGCAGTTAGTGATTTGTGCAGTAAAACGCCCGCAGGGGAGAAGGACCGGTACCATGCTGAACCTGGTGAATACGATCATTATCGAACGCAACCGCCTCCGCTACCGCATCCGGAATTCGGTGTTGTACCGCGAAGTCCTGCTCTGGCACTGACGGCTAGATCAGGCCGTTGAGGATGTAGCGTTCCAGCACGGCGTGGAAGGGCTGCATGGCGAAGTTCAGCCAGGGCCGCGCCACCATGATGGCGATGATGATCCCGAAGGGCCCGATTCGCTCGAAGGCGGCTTCGGCCTGGGGCGGCAGGAAATACTTGAGCACGTAGTGGCCGTCCAGCGGCGGCACGGGTATCACATTGAAGAGCGCCAGCACGAAGTTGATGCCCGCCAGGTAGAGGAACACCATGGCCAGGATGCCGAAGAGCTGCTCGTTCATCAGGCCGCCGGTGTAGAGCAGCACCAGCACCTTCATGACAAACAGGGAGAAGGTGCCGATAACGATGTTGGACCCCGGTCCCGCCAAGGCGATCCAGACCGGATCGAGGCGGCGATCCTTGAGGTTCCGGAAGTTGAACGGAACGGGCTTGGCCCACCCGAAAAGGAACGGAATACCGGTGGACATCGCCAGCAGCGGCAGCAGCACGGTCCCGATCGGGTCGATGTGCTTACGGGGGTCCAACGTGACGCGCCCCAGAAAGCGCGCGGTTGAGTCGCCGCGAAGGTCGGCCATCAGGGCATGGGCCGCCTCGTGCACGCAGAGCGAGAACAGCAGGCAGAAATATTGCAGGGCGATTTGCCCGAAATCGAGGTTTTGAAACAAGGTCAGGATCTTTCGTCGGGGTTGGCGGCTAGTATACGGGGCGGTGAAGGGGTCCCGCAAAGCCGCTCAGGAGTAAGACTCGCTGCCGCGAGGCATGGTTTCCGCCTCAGTCTTGTCCGCGTAGCAGCAGTTCGATGCGCTCACTGGCCTCGCTGCGGGTGGCGATAGCGCCGATTTCGTGCTCAGGCACGCCCAGCCGCCGCAGATAATACAACTGGTGCTGCGAAGGCTTGGGCTGCAAGTCGTTGATCAGCTTGCTCGCCTGGGCCTTGTTGCGCACCAAGGCAAGGTCGTCGGTTTTCACGCCGAGCCGGGCCAGCAGCGATAGCTGCGCCTCGGTGGGGGCATCGTTCTCAGCGGCGTCGCTCTGCTTGCGCTGAATCAGCGTGCTTGCCTGGCTGCGGTCGATTCCAGCCAGTTCTTCCTCGGGCGTCCCGAGGTCGTGCAGGTAGGCGCGCTGCGCGTCCGTCGCCGGTTGAGGATTGGGATCGACGGGGCGCTCCTGCGGTACGCTGGCCGCCTGAATACGCGAAGGGTCGTTCTCGCCCATCAGCACGATACGGCCGTTGCACTTGTTGCATTTGCCGGCGCGTCCCAAATGTTCCGGACGGATTTGCAGGATATCTTCGCAATGCGGGCAGCGGAATTGCAGCATGATGGCATACTTCATCGGTTGAACCGGGCACAGCATAACGCTTATGGCGGTTCATTTTCAGCCCCGCAATTTGCCACGCCTTGGGCTGGCGTGATATGAAACAAGACCCGACCGCGCGCCGACCGTTCTTGCACTGCGCGCGCAACCCTCCTGGAGCCGCGGAAATCCATGGAACAAACCACCCACTGGGTGCACAATCTCGACCCGATGCTATTCCGCATCAACGACCAGCTTGGCGTGGGGTGGTATGGCCTGTCGTATATCGCGGGCTTCTACGCGGCCTTGGCGATTCACTACCTTTATGTGAAGCGCCAGCGTTCCGTGCTCACGGCGGCGCAGGGAGAGACGGCGCTCTACGCGATCATTCTGGGCATTATCGCCGGCGCGCGCATCGGCTACGTTGTGCTGTATTACGGCCTCGACCGTGCCGTGGCCGATCCGCTGTTCTTGTTCCGGGTGTGGGAGGGAGGCATGTCGTTCCACGGCGGTCTCATCGGCGTGGTGCTCGCGTTCACGTGGATCTCCTGGCATTACAAGGTACGCTTCCGGCAGCTGGCCGACATGGTGGCCGGCCTCGTGCCGCCCGGCTTGTTCTTCGGGCGCTGCGCCAACTTCATCAACGGCGAACTCTGGGGCAAGCCGTCCGACGTGCCCTGGGCGGTCATCTTTCCGCGCAGCGCGCCGCCTGGCACCCCCGTCACAGAAATCGTGGCGCGGCATCCCTCGCAGCTTTATGAAGCCACTCTCGAAGGGCTGGTGCTGTTCACGTACCTGCAGTGGCGCTACCTGTATACCGACGCGCGGAAGTATCCCGGCCGCATCGGATCCGAGATGTTGATTCTCTACGCCTGCGCCCGTATATTTTGCGAGTTCTTTCGCGAGCCGGATGCCTCCCTCATACTGGGCATCAGCCGGGGGATGTTCTACAGTCTGTTCATGATTGTCGCCGGAGTCCTTATCTGGTGGCGCTCCTCGGTGGACGGACCCCTTGATCCCCCCAACCCGAACGCGCAGGAACAGTCCCCCCAGAAACGCTAGCCCGAGTCGCAGGCCGGCATCGCGAAGGCGACAGGGGGCTGTGGATTTCCCGCGGCCGCGGCATGCGGGATGCATTCTGGATGAGCGAAGCAGTATTGGGCGGTCCGGGGCTGTCGGCGGCGACCGAAGGGCGGCCAACGGGTAAATCTGCTTGGGAACCGCTGGAACACGTTCCGCAGCTTGATGGACTCCGGGGACTCGCCGTACTGCTGGTGGTTGTCATGCATGCGCACTGGCGCCTGCCGAACGCCCCCGAGTGGGCGCACACCTGGATCAGCCTGACCGAATGGGGCTGGACCGGCGTGGACCTCTTCTTCGTCCTTTCCGGCTTTCTGATTACCTCCATTCTCTGGCGCTACCGCAAGAGCGGTAACTACTTTCTTGCCTTCTATGGCAGGCGCTTTCTCCGCATCTTTCCCTTGTATTACCTGGTGCTTTTCCTGCTGCTAATCGTCATGCCGGTCGTGGCGCCGTGGATGGTTGCGAACCTGCGGTATCCGAGTCCGTGGTACTGGCTTTACGGCAGCAATATCGCCGTGTCGTTCTATGGCTGGGGACCGCGCTACCTCTCGCATTTCTGGTCGCTGGGCATGGAAGAACAGTATTACCTTGTCTGGCCGCTGGTGGTGTGGTGCGCACCCTCGCGGCGGGTGCTCACGGGGCTCGCGCTCGGCGCGCTGGCGTTGACCATTGCGACGCGCTGGTACCTCGTGACGCAGGAGTGGATGCTTACCGCGCCCTATACCTTTCCGCTCGCCCGGCTCGACGGCTTCGTTCTGGGCGGACTCGTCGCCCTTTGGCGCGTCGAACTCGGAACGCTGTTACGCCATCCGTCGCTGCGCACGGCCATGTTTGCCGTCATCGTGGCGGTGCCGCTGGCCATCGCGATACACGACGTCAAGGCGCTCAGCTGGTCGCTTTGGACGCTCCCCTGGTCGGTGTCCGGTTACTTCTGCATCGCCGCCTACTACACGCTGGTGCTTGTCTTCGTGCTGGAAGCGCCTGCGGGTCGATGGACTCATCGCGTGATGACCATTCCGGCACTCGTCGACTACGGCAAATACAGCTACGCCGTTTACCTGCTGCATGTCCCCGTCGATACGATTTTCCGCAAACTGGAATGGCACCCCGAGACGGCGCTTTTGGATTATTTTTGGTGGAGTATGCCGGCATACACAATATTTTTGGTGCTGATTTCGTACCTCTTGGCTCGAATTTCGTGGTGGCTGCTGGAGGAACGGTGTATGCGCTTGAAGCGTTATTTCCGCTACGGCCCCACCAAGGAGGCTGCTGCGGCGTGACGCCGGGAACCTGAAGGTGTATTTGGGGAATGGGTATGCATGGGTGAAGGTTTCGATACCTGCACCGGGCATGGGCAGCCCAAACCTTGGAGGCCCCGTACATGTCGGAACACCGCGTTGGCGTCGATTGGAAACTCGGGGACGGAGACTTTACCTACGAGACTTACCCGCGAGAACACACCTGGCGGTTTGCCGAGGGCCCCGAGATTGCCGCATCGGCGGCGCCGGAATTCCTGGGCAAACCCGAATGTGTAGACCCCGAACAGGCCTTTGTGGCCGCGGTATCCAGTTGCCACATGCTGACCTTTCTGGCCATCGCGGCGCGCAAGCGCATGCGGGTCGAGGCCTACGCCGACGACGCGGTCGGCTACCTCGAAAAGAATGAAGAGGGCCGCCTCGCCGTGACCCGGGTGGAACTGCGCCCCCGGATTACATTCGGCGGCGAGGGCGCGCCCGACGCCGAGACGCTCGAGAAGTTGCACGAATCGTCCCACAGGAATTGCTTCATCGCGAACTCCGTCCGCTGTGAAATCGTGGTGATGCCAACCTGAGCCCGCAGGGGCCGCTTGACGCCCGAAGCGGATTGTTGGCACAATACCCTTGATTAGCGTTCGGTTGCGGTATGTTCAGGTTATCTCTTGACAGATCCGCCGCAGAAATGTTAAAACGCCTTATCTTAGATAAGACATGGAGGCCCCCATGGCGCCACATCACACGCGTGACGACGTTCCGACCTGTTCCTTCTGCGGTAAACGTCACGATCAGGTTAACAAGCTGATCGCCGGCCCCGATGTGAATATCTGCGACGAATGCGTGCGCCTCTGCATGGAAATCGTCGCGGAGGACAAGGCGACCAAATCGGCCCGCGGGGCGATGAAGGTCCCGACGCCGAAGGAAATCAAGGGCTACCTCGACCAGTACGTGATTGGGCAGGACTATGCCAAGCGCGTGCTGAGCGTGGCCGTGCACAATCATTACAAGCGCATCACCGCGGGCGGCGAGATCGAAGGCGTCGAAGTGCAGAAGTCGAACGTGCTGCTTATCGGCCCGTCCGGCTGCGGCAAGACGCTGCTGGCGGAGTCGCTGGCGCGTTTGCTCGATGTGCCCTTCGCGGTGGTCGACGCCACCTCGCTGACCGAAGCGGGCTACGTGGGGGACGACGTCGAGAACGTGGTGCTCAAGCTGCTGCAGGCGGCGGATTTCGATGCGGCCCGCGCTGAGACCGGCATTGTCTACATCGACGAGATCGACAAGATTGCGCGCAAGAGCGATAGCCCCTCGATCACGCGCGACGTATCGGGCGAGGGCGTGCAGCAGGCGCTGCTGAAGCTTATCGAAGGCACGGTAGCGGCGGTGCCCCCGCAAGGCGGCCGGAAGCATCCGCAGCAGGAATGCGTGCAGGTGGATACCCGCAACATCCTGTTCGTTTGCGGCGGCGCGTTCCACGGCCTCGAGCGCATCATCCAGAAGCGCGTGGGCAGCAACGTGATCGGCTTCAATGCGGACATCCGCTCGAAGCGCGACATGCGTGTGGGCGAGACCCTGCAGCTGGTGCAGCCGGAAGACCTGATCAAGTTCGGTATGATTCCCGAGTTCAGCGGGCGGTTGCCGGTGGTGGCGACGCTCCACGACCTCTCGCGCGAAGACCTGGTTCGCGTGCTGCTCGAGCCGCGCAACGCCATCACGCGCCAATACGAGAAGCTGTTCGGGCTCGAGGGCGTGAAGCTGCGTTTCAAGGACGAGGCCATCGAGGCGATTGCCGACCTCGCCATCAAGCGCGAGACCGGTGCGCGCGGGCTGCGCAGCATCCTGGAAGAAGTGATGCTCAACGTCATGTACGAGATTCCCTCGCGTCCGGATGTGCACGAATGCATCATGACGCGCAGCGCGGTGTCGGGTGGCGAAGAGCCGCTGCTGGTATACGAGCACGAGACCGCCGCGGGCGAGTCCGAGAACCAGAAAACGAGCTATTCCGCGTAAGAGCGAACACGTTTATCACCCTGCCCGCCCGGCGTTAAACCGGGCGGGTTTCCTTTTGGGCGCTTGTGCTTTCTATAATACGGGGATTTTCCGCCCGAATGGCGGAAACCCGGGCCTTTCATTGCACGCCGCTCCGGCGTTTCAGGTAAAGAACGATTGCAGATGAATGAAACAAGAGAATCCATCCTCGACCCCAAAGGGGAGCGCCTGCCGGTGCTGCCGCTGAAGGACGCCGTTGTCTATCCGCGCATGGTGCTGCCGCTGCTGGTGGGGCGCCCCGATTCCGTCGAGGCGGTCGATGTGGCCATCCGCGACGAAGTGCCGCTGTTTCTGTGCACCCAGCGCGATGCGACGGTCGAGGAGCCGAACGGCCCCGACTTGTTCCGCGTGGGCACCATTGCGCGTATCATCCAGACGCTGCGCATGCCCGATGGCACCGTGAAGCTGGTGGTGGAAGGGCTGGCGCGCGGGCGCGTGCGGCGCTTTTACACCCGCATGTCGCCCATCGAGGCGCTGGTGCACGAGATGCCGCCGCCGCGGGGCGTTGTGAACAAGGAGACGCGTGGCCTCATGCGCACGGTGCTTGCCTTGTTCGAGGAATACGTGCGGCTGACCCAGCGCGTGGCGCCCGAAGTGGTGATGACGCTGCAGGACATCGAGGATCCCGATGCGTTGGTGGATACCTGTGCGGCGTATCTTCCCATCAAGATGGCCGAGCGGCAGCAGTTGCTCGAGACTTCGGATCCGAAAGAGCGCCTGAGCGACCTGAACATGCTGCTGGTGCGCGAGAACGAACTGAGCGAAATCGAGCGCACCGTTCGCGATCGCGTGCGCGAACAGATGGAGCGCGGCCAGCGGGAGCATTTTCTGCACGAGCAGTTGAAGGCCATTCACCAGGAACTGGGAAGCCGCGAAGAGGGCGGCGACGAGTTCAGCGAGCTGCGGCAGCTGATCGACAAAGCGGGCATGCCCAAGGAAGTGTGGCTCAAGGCCGACCGCGAGTTCGCGCGCTACGCCCGCATGCCCGTGATGAGCCCGGAGAGCGGCGTCATCCGCAGTTATCTCGAGGCGCTGTGCGATGTACCCTGGACGCAGCGTTCGGACGATACGATCAATCTCGACCGCGCGCGCAAGGTGCTCGACGCGGACCACTACGCGCTGGCGAAGGTGAAGGAGCGCATCGTCGAATTCCTGGCCGTGCGCAAGCTGCAGCCGCAGTCGAAGGGGCCCATCCTGTGCCTGGTCGGCCCGCCCGGCGTGGGCAAGACTTCTCTGGGCGAATCCATCGCGCGGGCGATGAACCGCGAGTTCGTGCGGATGTCGTTGGGCGGTGTGCGCGACGAGGCCGAAATCCGCGGCCATCGACGCACGTATATTGGTGCCTTGCCCGGCCGGATTATCCAGGGCATGGTCCGCGCTAAGGTGCGCAATCCGGTGTTCATGCTGGACGAAATCGACAAGATGAGCAACGATTTTCGCGGCGATCCTTCGTCCGCCATGCTCGAAGTGCTCGACCCCGCGCAGAACCATGCCTTCAGCGATCACTACCTGGAGGTGGACTACGACCTGTCCGAGGTCTTCTTCATCGCGACGGCGAACAACGAATACGACATCCCGCATGCGTTGCATGACCGCATGGAGGTGGTGCGTCTGTCGGGCTATACCCAGGACGAGAAGGAGCACATCGCCAAGCTGTTTCTACTGCCGAAGCAGCGCGAGGCCTGCGGGCTGGCCAAGAAAGAGGTCGCGCTGACCAAGGCCGGGCTGGACACCCTGATTCAGCGCTATACCCGCGAGGCCGGCGTGCGCGAGCTCGAGCGCCAGATCGCGAGCCTCTGCCGCAAGGCGGCGCGGTTGAAGGTGGACGGCCAGCTGAAATCCGGACTCAAGGCCGATCCCGCGAAGGTGATTGAGCTGCTGGGGCCGCCGGTATTCAGCGCCATCCGCGCCGAAGTGAAGGCGCGCGTCGGTGTGGCGGTGGGCATGGCCTGGACCCAGAGTGGCGGCGACGTGCTGACCATCGAGACCTCGCTCATGCCCGGCAAAGGCAAGCTGACCCTGACCGGACGCTTGGGTGACGTCATGAAAGAGTCGGCAGAGACGGCCTTCAGCTATCTGCGAGCTCACGCCAAACAACTCAATATCGAGATAAACTTCGATAAAGAGACAGATATCCACATTCACGTTCCCGAGGGGGCGACCCCAAAGGACGGTCCTTCGGCCGGCACGGCGCTCGTCGTCAGCATGCTTTCAGCCTTGCGTGACCAAGCGCCGGCTGCTGCGCTTTCGATGACCGGCGAGATCACGCTGAGCGGCCGTGTGCTAGCGGTAGGGGGGATCAAGGAGAAGGTCATTTCGGCGCACCGCGCTGGCATCCGGCGTGTGATACTGCCGCTCGACAACGAGAAGGATCTCGCCGAGGTGCCCGTCGAAGTGCGCAAGGCCATCCGTTTCGAGTTCGTCGCCGAAGTGGCCGAAGTCATCCGTATCGCGTTCTCGAAATCCGGGGGCAAGTAAAGGCCGGTCAGCGACGCTCCATCGATGGCGAATCCTCGAGGGCCGAAGCAAGGCGCGCTTCGTCTTGGGCTGGAATGCGGAGTAGCGCGAACAGGTCGGGATAAGAATCGGCGTCTTCGGGATCGGTGCCTGCGCGGCGCTCAAGACCGTCATAGACGCCATCCGAATCGGCGTCGAGCGACAAGCGCATGCCGTCTTCACGATCGACCACTAGGAAAAGGACTGGGGCTTCTGCTGTGGCGGAGGCCAAAACCCTATCGAGCGAAATGTCACTCTCTCCAAGATCGGAAGTGAAACGGTTACCGCCCTCGTAGCGCCAGCTTGCAGCGGCTTCAGGATCCTGCGCGGACTGCGTAATGATCAGCGTGATTTTGGAGGAGCCCTCGGCCAAGGCAACCAGGCGATCGACGGATTCGCGCTCCTTGTCGCCGTGGTAAGCACGCTCCAATCCGACGGCGGGATGGCGATCGTAATAACTGGTGGGCAGTTCTAATCCGGGGAATCCGGGCGGAATTGGGATGTCCCACTCGCTGCCAGATATAGACAGCACCATCGCGAAAAGGTCTGCCACGTCCTGTACAGAGCTATCATGTTTCATCGTCAGCAGGCCGAGAAACGCCCCGAGATCGGAGAGAACCCCCGAATGGAAAAGTCCGAATCCGCGCAGGCTCTCGTGCTGGAGCGTGGAGAATCCAGTCTTTTTCGACACGGAGCGTAGTGACGGTACTTTCAACGCGGTTTGCCGCTCGATGAATTGCTCCGCGATAAGCACACGGTGATGGTTTTCACCGCTGGGTCCAATGGGTACCTGCTCGAATTGCTCATTGACTTTTTGTTGCGTAATGCTCATGCCCAGGGGCGGGATATGGCACACCAGGCATTCCGGATTGAACAAGGTGAAACCCCGAGCGGCATTGCCTTTTGGCAATGGTTCTCCATTCGAGCCGATTTCTCCACCCAAGTCGACACTTTCCGACAGCGAGCCATCGGGATTCAGGTGCGGATTGGGCGGGAAGACGATGCTGCCAAGAAAGGCCTTGAGTTCCCGCATTTTATCGTCGGCAAGCATATGCGAGTCGCCGTGCAAGTGCGAGAATGCAGCGCTGAAGGTCTCGATCCCATCGCGGTCACCACTCCAATGGAACGGCTCATGACCGATGATGCCCTGCAAAGTTTGAGTCGTGCGGGGTCCTTTCATCGGATGATACTGCGCGCGCTGGTCGACCGGAATGTGCAGGTCCAAGTTGCGATCTTCTACGCTTTTCATCACGCCGGTGGGGTCGCCGAGGTCCCAGGCGAGACCATCTACCCGAGCATCTACGTGACACGAGGCGCAGGCAATATGGCCGAGTCCGGAGGATTCGTGGGTATTGTACAAATGGGGCCGCCCGGCGCGGATGGCCTCCGGCGTCGGATTGAAGTACGCGACCCGCCCTAGCTCTTTTTCTTCGGTCAGGCTAACGACGCTGATGCTGTTCTCGAATCCATTCAGGACATACAGCCTGCCGCGTCCCTCGTCCAGTGCCAGGCCAGTCGGTCCGCTGCCCACCTCGATGCGCTCAGCGCCGACTCGTACTCCGTCGCGGTCGATGATGATGATATTGTCCGAGCCCATACCGGCGATGTAGGCGCGGTCGCCTGCGGCATTCCAGACCGCGGCGCGGGGATCGCCTATCGACTTCTCGCGCTCTGCGGGCGGCAGGTTGAGATTCGCATAGTCTCCCAGGTGCGCAGCGTTGAGGTCGGCCCGCTTGCGCGGCGTATCGGCACCGGATTGGACGAATGCACCCAGCACCCGCAAAAAGACGCCATTCAAGTTCGGCTCGAAGCGGATTTCGTTGGTGCCATCCGTACCGACGGCGAGCACCTCGCCGGTGGCGGGATTCACGTCAAGCGCCATGACGATGTTCATCAGTCCGCTGGTATAGCGTGTCTCCCCGGTCTTGGTGTCGAAGCGGACAATATCGTGGTCGAGCAGTTTCCAGCCCGGCGGCCGGCCGCTCGCCGCGGCCCGTTCGCCCGAGACGAAGTCCGTCCAGTCGGCCCCGGTGTCGTCGCGCCAGCGGCCTTCCGAGTCCTGCTTCACGATAAGATCGGTGGGCGGCGGCGGCGGAAGCTCCGGGTTCATTGGGGGAATGAAACCGTCGGGCGCATTGAAGGGAGGATTCTGTCCCTCGTGCGGACCGTCGGGATTGTTTACCACGAGCGGCACAAGCGATTGGAACCGGGGAGCCAAATCGCCGGAGAGAATGGTCGAACCATTGCCCGACAGAAAAGAGGCGATGTAGACCGTCTGCTTGTCGGGGCTTACGGCCAGGGAGCGCGGCTCGATGCATTGCAGTCGTACGCGCTCCGGCGCCGATTCCGCGTTGCCCGGTTCGAAAGCCATCAGGCTACGGGCCTGCGAGCAGACAACGTATGCGCGCTCAGGCGTGCCGGCGAAGACAATATCGGTGGGTTCGTCGTCGCAGGCGAGCGTGCGGGTAATCCGGCCTGATGGCACGTCAATAATATTAATGGCATCGGAGAGATGCGCCACCACCCAGAGCTCCTCGTCGTTCCGGAATCGGAGGGACACCGGGCCGAGCCCCGTCTTCACGCTGTAGGCGTGCCGGGGCGGGTCGGTATCCAAAGAGAAGAAATCAACGCGATGCGCGGCGATGTTGGCGGCGGCGAGCAGCCTGCCGTTCGGGCTCAGCGCGAGGGGGTGTACCGGATTGAGCTCGTAGTTGATGTAGCCCTCGGGCGCTTTGGGGACTTGTTGCACCTGAGCCAGCACGAGGAGCGCGCAAGCCATCAAGCAGGACATGACTACTGACTCCCGTCGTGTTACCCCAAGGTTCGCGGTGCGTAGAATCTGCGGAAGCACCGGCCGCAGCGCGATTTACTACACAGCCTGAAGTCTAAGATTGATTACAAAGTCATGTCAAGGTGTGTGCGCGGAACGCGGCGCAATTTACACGGAGAATGCGCGAACCGCGGCGATGACGCGGTCTTGAGCGGAATCGTCGAGCGAGGTGTAGAACGGAAGCCGCAGCAGCCGGTTGAAGGAAGATTCGGTAACGGGGAGTGACCGTCCTTCTCCGGTGAAACGCCGGCCCATGTCGGAGAGGTGGAGCGGCTGGTAATGTGTAACGGCATAGATACCCTGCGACCGCAAATGCGTCTCCACGGCGAGGCGAGCATCGGGACTTGGAAACAAGAGGTGAAACAAGTGAAAGGCTGGTACCGCGGACTCGGGCACAAAGGGGAGTTGTACCTCGTGCGAGCGGGCCCAGTCACCGAGCTCCGTGCGGTAGCGATTCCAGACGTGCCGGCGTCTCTCCTGAATCAGGGCATGCGCCTCGAGCTGTCCGAAAAGAAACGCCGCAAGCATTTCGGAGGGCAGATAGCTCGATCCGAAGTCGACCCAGGTGTACTTGCGCACTTCGCCGCGCATGAATTGCAGCCGGTTGGTGCCCTTTTCACGGATGATTTCCGCCCGTTCAATCAAGGCAGGATCATTGATGAGCAGCGCGCCGCCCTCGCCGCAGGAAAAATTCTTGGTTTCGTGGAAGCTCAGCGAGGCCAGCGAGCCGAACGAGCCCAGCGGTCTGCCGTCATGCCTTCCGAATAGACCGTGCGCGTTGTCTTCCACCATGGGAATACCGTGCCGGGTGGAGATCGCATGGAGAGCATCCATGTCGCAGGGAATGCCCGCGTAGTGCATCGCCACAATGAGCCGCGTGCGGGGCGTTATGCAGGCCTCGACATCGGCCGCATCGAGGTTGAGGGTGTCGGGGAGGATATCGGCGAACACGGGGACGCATCCGCGCAGGGCGAAGGCATTGGCGGTCGACGGGAACGTGAAGGACGGAACAATCACCTCGTCACCGGGCTCCAGGTTCAGGAGCAGCGCCATCATCTCGAGCGCGTCGGTGCAGGAGGTGGTCAGCAGCGCGCGCGGCACGTCCAGGCAGTCTTGCAAAAGCTTTTCACAGCGTTCTGTAAATGGCCCCCCGCCCATGACGAAGCCGCTCTCGACCGCCTGGCGGACATAGTCCATTTCGCGGCCCAGCGGCACGACGCGGTTTAGCGGTATGTCGATCATGCGTGGATTCCGGGGGATGCTGCCGATTGCGAAAGGGAGCCGCAGCCGAGAAACGGCATACTTGTGCCGGAGCTTTTCTGTTGCGTGTCGCCCTTCCCGCGCGGATGATAACCGGGCGGGGCAACTGAATCAAAGAATCAGGCGGCCTCGGAGCGTTCTCGCTCCTTGGCGGGCTCTTTGGCATCCGGCGGGGTATAGGGCCGGCCGATGTGCTGCAACGTCTGGCGCTTGCGAAGCAGGGGATTCAGGCACATGGTCTTCACGTGGAACAGAAACTGCAGCAGCGACACATGCTCCACCCGCAGCGCGTAATAGATGAAGTGCGTCAGGAAGATAACGTCGAAGACCAGCGGCAATTTGAACTGGGTCAGCCAAAGCAGCGGCTTTTCCAGTGCGGGAAAAACCATCATGTAGAAATACACCTTCTTCAGGTTCACCAGGCGCTGACGGTCCGGCAAGTCCAGGTACATGTCGTGGTGCAGGGTCGCCTTGAACTCGCGGTCCTGCGGCAAATGAGACTGCACATCCTCCTGCGCGGTTAAGCGTAGGCCGGGATAAGGCTGGAAGAAGGTGGTCCAGAGATAGAACGGTTTGGCCTGCCGGTAGAAGGCGAGGCGGTCCACATGGTCCTGCACCGTATCGCCCGGCATACCGAAGAACGCGCTGGAGGCGTAGTTGATACCGTACTTCCGCATCCAGCCGGTCACCTCGAGAATGTGCGCGTTGCTAACGGGCTTGTTCATCACGCCCTTGCGCTGCTCTTCGCTGCCCGATTCGATGGCGACGGCCATCATGTAAGCGCCGCATTCGGCGAGCAGCTTCACATCGGCTTCCTGTATCGCGCCGAAGCGGAAGTTGCCGAAGAAGGGGAGTCCGATTTGTTCCTTGTAGAGCGGCAGGAATTCGCGCAGCCAGTCGTTCTTGATCCACAGCACCTCATCGACGAAGAAGACCATGTCGACCTTGCCGGGCTGCTTGCTGATGACGTCCTTGATTTCATCGACCGCCGTCTGCGGGCTCCGCTTGCGGAAGTAGCGCTTGGGTCCGCCGTAGTGGTCGGTGAGCACTGGGTTGCTGCAGAAAGAGCAGCGGAATGGACAGCCCCGCCCGGTGAGGATGCGCACATAGCGGCTGTGCCGGAAGAAGAAGTGCTTGTTGTACATGGCGCGATCGATATACGGCATCGCGTCCATGTCCACCATTTCCTCGCGCATGGGATTGCGGATTATCTCGCCGCCGGGCTGCTTGATCCAGAACCCGCGGATCGAAGTGTAATCTTCACCGGCATCCAGGGCGTTGCAGAGCTCGAGAAGGGCGTGCTCGCCCTCGCCGGTGCAGATGATGTCCACGCCCGGCTTGGCAATCGATTCCTCGGGGGCCAGCATCACGTGCACGTTGCCGAATACGGTAACGACATCGAGGTCGGCCTTGATGCGCTGGGCCACTTGAACCGCCCAGGGCATGCTGGGCGATAGGATGGAGAAGGCGACCACATCGGGGCGGAAGGCCTTCAATTCGTCATTGAAGCGTTCGGCGGACGCGGAGTCGTCGATGAAAATTTCCACATCGTGCCCGGCCTGTTTGAGCACGGCCGACATGCACATGAAACCCATGTACTCGACCATGACATCCTGGCAAAAGGCGACGCGTGCCATACCTGCTCCTACTGCCCCGTAAGTCCTTATCTTATAACATGGATCGCGGGCTCAGTCAAAGGCGGAACTCGGCGAGGCATCGAGTTTAGTCGCTATTTCTCCATGAACTGGATGGATTCAATGACCACGACGGCGGGCTCCGTCAGCGGGGGCTCGAACCAGACCTCGAATTGAAGGCCGGTCACGGTGCCGCGCCAGTTGGAATCGCCCATAAGATAGGCCTCATTGCGCGTGGGATCCCGCCAGGCATTGTACATCCGTTCGAAACGCAGCGTGCGGTAGAAGGGATGGGCAGCGGCTTCGTCGAGCGGCATTTCTGGCGAGGACCACCGCACGATGAATTGCGGTGGAGGCGGCGTCGCGCCGCCCGGATGCAGCGCTTCGCTGTGGGCGTCGAGGTACACGGTCAGGAAATCTTCTGCATGCAGCGGCACGCAACCCGCCGCGAGCACTGGACCGTTGCCGGAGACTTCGATACGGAGCCCCTCCGGCCCTGGCTTCGCGGGAAGAACAGAATTCCAATCGTGCTCATGGGCGCGCCCCTGAGAAAAGTCCCAGGCACGAAACACCTCAAGCGGCTCGCCCGGCAAGGGGTGGATAGGCCGCGCCAGATATTTCCAGAAGAGCGTGTCTTGGTTTGCCCGCAATTGCTGGCTTACTTCCTGGGTGAATCCCTTCGGTAGTTGACGCAGGCGCGCGGGGTCCGGCGGGGACGACTTGGCGCCCCAGGTGACCGCTCGATACGCGATGCCTGCCGAGGCGATGGCGCCAATACAGAGAATTATGGCAAGCGAGGTTCGGAGCCACTTCCGATTGGGCGTATTCGTGCTCCAGAGGGCATGGGAGATCAGCAGCAGGAGGACGAGGAGTCCGATGCCGGCAACATTGTGACCGACGTCGTTCACATAGCCGAACTGATACCAGGGGGAAATTAGCAACATGAGCAAGCCAAGCGCGCCCAGCTGTTTCAATTGCGGCGAGACGTGCCGCACCAGGGGCCACGCCAGCAGGAAATAGAGCCCGAATTCGAACAGAAACTGCACCAGCAGGTGGGGCAGCAGCGCCCCGGCGGTCGTACCGGAAAGCAGCCACGCCCCGGGCCATTCGGCCTCTGAAGTGGCGAGATACAGCAGGGTCAAACCGAGCGCCAGCACGCCTGCAACCGCATTGGAAAAGGAGAAGGCCCGAAGGAGGCCGCCGCGAAGCAGGTGCAGTGCCGCAATCGGCGTGATTGCCATCGCTGCGAGCACCGAACTGGGAACCATAAGCGCGTAAAGAAAGCCGGTGCGCCGGTTGTCGTTCGGCCGGAGCCAGTCGCTCAGGATCAGCATGACGCCCAGCCAGGCGGGCACCAGGTGGTGGACGCCGAACTCGATGCGGGTAAGTATTCCGGCGAACCAGACCACCTTGCCTGCGTACGCCGGATAGGCTTGCGCCAGGGCGAAGGACCAGTAGTCGAGGTCTCCCCAAAACGCGTGCTGCGCGATGGTAAGCGGCGATGCGACTAGGCCCGGCGGACCCAATTGGAGGTAGGCCACGGCCATGGATGCGGCCGCAGCCAAGACATCCAGCCCGCCGAAGAAAAGGAAGAGTAGACTGCCGGTCAGGACAGGGGCAGGGGTCAGCCGAAGAAACCATGCAACGAGCAAGAAAACACCACCGATGGTCCACGCATAGAGGGCGTACCAGGCGGCATTCCAGCCCAGCACTTTTCCCACGGCTGCTGCGGGCAGGTAATAGCCGAAGTAATAGGGCAGGGGCTGCGGCGGCCGGTCGGCCACGGTTTCCTCGTAGGCGAGCGGCCACTGGGCATGGATGAGGTCGTTTAGAAATACAGGGTTCCGCTGTTGCTCTTCGTGCTGATAGGTAAATCCGCCGATACCGGTAGCCGTCACGCAGGCGGCCGCCAGGAGGAAGATCGCCGCGGTTACGCCCGGTGCGACGAGGCGCTCTTTCGAGCGCTCGTCGTCTGGCTGCGGTGCATAGAATCCGCCTCGGGATTTCCACAGCGCTATGCCCACACAGATTGCCACGGGTAACGCGATGTAGAGGCGTAGCCAGCCGAAGAGAAACAAGAATTCCGGCAGCGCGAGATAGGCGAGCGATAGGTTCTCGAGCCACGCGGAGGGCAGCAGCATATTTCGGCGTGTGTCAGAACGTCCGTCGTCACTCGCCGCTGCCGTCGGTGGCCCGAACAAGAATAGCGATACCGAATCCTTCACCAGCGGCGGGTCTCGATTCGACCGAACGACACCTTAAAGCATGTCGAGGAAGCCCGGCTCATGGCGTCCACCAGGCATTGAGTTCTGCCGTCAATTCTTCGGTCTTGTCCGGGGATTCCGCCGCGATATCGTGCTCTTCCCATGGGTCGGCCGCGAGGTTGAAGACCTCGGTCTGGCCCTCGACGCGCCCGGTAGGTGCGATTATCTTGTCGTTGCCGCGTACCATCCAGCGCCACTGCAGCGTGGCGCCCGGTTCCTGGGGCGACGCCATGTCGTGCTCGAAGATGGCGCCGTATACGGCCGGGCGGGCATCGACTGCCTGAAGGTCGAGCAGATCCAGTCCGGGTAATTCAGCGGGAACCTCCAGCCCTGCCGCGCGCAGGATGGTGGGAGCGATATCGATGCTGCTCACCGGCGTGTCGACCACCTTGTGCTCCGTGTGGCCGGGCCATTGCACGAGGAAGGGTGTTCGTATGCCGCCTTCATAAGGCGAGCCCTTGCCACGGGGAGCGCCTTGCGAGGGCCGGGCCGCCGGCGGGCGATTGGGCGTGGGCTGTATCCAGCCGTTGTCGGCAAGGAATACATACATCGTGCGATCGCTCAGGCCACGTTTCTCAATATGACTCACGAGTTGTCCGACGGTCTCGTCGAACCATTCGCACATGGCGTAATACTTCGCGAGCTCCTCGGGGCGTCCCGCGGCTTCGTATTTCTTGAGCAGCCGATCCGGGGGATTGTGGGGTTCATGGGGGAGGAAGGGCGCGTACCAGATGAAAAAAGGCTTGGCGCCGGCCTCGTCAATAAAATCGAAGACCGGCTGCATGGTTTCGCGACCAATGAGCAGGCCCGCATCGCCGTGGCGTCCGCCGCGCTCGGGGTCGCCGTGGGTCATGCCGGCCGTGAAGCCACCGCACATGCAGGGGCCTTCCCACCACTTGCCCGACTGGTGGCTGACGTAACCTTTTTTCTCGCCCAGCAATTCGGCGACGCGCGGCAGGGTTTCGAACTTCGTGCGCCAGGGCAGGTCCAGCGCGGCGCGTTTGGGCCGAGGTCCTTTGGGATCGTTGCCGGTGATGCCATGTTGGTGGGGGTAGAGCCCCGTGGCCATCGTGGCCAGGCTCGGTCGGCACAGACTGGTGACCACATAGCCGTGCGAGTAGACGATACCCTCCGCCGCGAGCGCGTCGAGGTGCGGTGTCTGTATGGCTTCGTGCCCCATGAAGCCGTAGTCGTTCCACGCCTGGTCGTCGCCAATGAGCAACACGATATTCGGCGGCGGCTCCTCGCTCCAACTTGAGAGTGCCGCGATACAGGCCGCAAACGTCATCATGTATTTACAGGCAGAAGCCATCGTCTCCCTCCCCGGATTCGCAAGTGTGGTAGCTACCCCATGAATACACCTGCAGAACGCGCAGCAGTTCCGACAAGGTGAGTTTCCATTGCGGGTTCGTGTAGTCGGCGGTGTGCGATTTACAGGCCTTGGCGCCGTTGGGTATCGGCCGATACCCGTCCTCGGTATCGCCCGGGTTCGCCGCGCAGGAATAGCCCTGGGCGTTGTAAAGCTGGATGATGCGAAGCACCTCGCTGAGCGACAACATGAGGTCGCCGTTGTAGTCGCCCACGGCGACGGGCGGAGGCTCCGTGACCTGAAATAATTCGGCGACTGTCAGGCCGCCGTCGGCGTCGTAGTCGCGTTCATGAAATGCCGTATCGCCCAGGCCGGGGGCATAATTCTGGGCTTCCTCCTGGCTTATCTTGCCGTCGCCATTGGTGTCGATATCCGAGAAGTTGTCGAGAAATTCCGTGGGCGAAGGCGCCGCGCAGTCGCCGGCCTGTGGCGGCAGGGCCAGCAGCAGATTCTGCAATCCCGAACCGGCGAATATCCGCTGCCGCGGGGCGAACGTCGCGGTGACGCTGAATGCCCCCCCGGAAACGAATTCGAACACTGCTACGCCGCTGGCGCTAGTCGTGCGCTGCAGGTTCGTGGGGCCGGAAACGTAGGTTACATTGGCACCCGCAATGGGCGTTCCGGCGCATTCATCCACTACCGTCACGATGAGCGAGGGCGAGGGCTGCACGGCCGATGTAATCAGCGTGCCGCCGAGCGCAATGGTCTCGCGGTCCCACTGGAAGTTACCGCCATAGGGGTCGTAGAGCGAGAAGGAGGTAAGCGTCAGCGGAAACGCGTCTTCCCCGGGAATCGACTCTGCGACATCGAAGACCACGTTGACGAGCGTCGCGGGCCCCGCGTTCAGCGGAATATCCGCCGAGCCACTGATGGTAATCAGCCCCTCGCTGACCAGCACGTTGGTGAGCAGGTCGGCTCCGAAATCGCCGGCATCAATCCGCTTGAAGACGAGGCTCGACAGGTGATCGTCAAAGGCCAAGGCAAGGTCGAAACCCGTGATATCCTGGCCTTCGCTCACGGTGATGGGCACAGAAATCTCATCGCCCGGGAGCAAGCCGGATAAGCTGCCGACCTCCAGCGTCACATCAACCGGGTCGAGCCCTTTGGAATCCTTGTTGCTTCCCGGATTCAGGCCGTTGCCCAGCACGAGTCGGCGCAACAGCACCACGTCCGCCGTGTCGAGGCGACCATCGCCGTTCAAGTCCAGCGCGCGTCGCTGACAGGCATTCGAAGAAACTTGACCGAGAATGATTTGCGTGGCTAGGAACACGTCGTTGCTGTCCAGCGAACTATCCTGATTGATGTCGCCCTCCCGGCAGGTGCCGCCGACCACGATCACGCCGCTAATTCCTTCCACGGGAACGGGCCGCGCGAAGGCGTCATAAAACTTGAGCTCGTCAAACGCAACTGGAATCTGGGTTCCGGGCCTTACGCTCTGATTCAATTGGAGATAGACATCGAAAAGATGGCCCTCGCCCTGGAGGATATCGGTGGTGATTCCGGAAATATCCACGAGGCCTTGGGTGGCGAGCGAGGGGTTGAAGTTTACATTGGCCAGGAACGCGACATTGCTCGTCACGGCAGTGCTCTCGACCCGCCCGGCCAGCATGGTTTCCGGCGTATAGCGAATGGCGATATCGAGGCCGTTCACCGAGATGCCGGAGGCATTCCGGACATTAATCGGAATTCTCGCAAGTCCGCCCACGGGCACTTCCACCGTCGGGATGATCACACTCAGGGAATCGGTCGATTGCTCGAAGACGGTGCCCAGTTCGCTTTCCTTTCCGCTTTCGTGTACGGCCTTGACGCCGTAGGTGACCAGCGGCGAGCCGCCCTTGGCGCCCACCCCGACAAAGGTTTCCAGGTCTTCGAAGACGGTATCCTGCACGGGGGCCACGTTGATCTGGACGAATTCATTTCCCGAGTTCCGGTAGACGTTGTATCCGACGAGGTTGTCTTCGTCAGCAGGCGTCCAGCGCACTTGCACCTCGTCCACGCCGACGGCTGCCGAGGTGACGTCGGGCGCAGCGGGAGTGTCGGGGCGGAGCCGCAGGGGCAGGGATAGCGGCGGGAGCACTCGTTCGATGCGCAAGGGCTCGTAACCGTCCGCAGTGACCAGCAGATCCACGGGTTCGAGCGTGCCGGTGTTGAGCGTATAGATGCTGTTTGCAAGAGGGCTGGAAGCAAGCAGCCGCTTGTCGCCCGAATTGAAGGCTTCAACCGTTGCGCTCGGTATCGTCGCTCCGGTCCGGGAGTCGTAAACAATGCCCTGCACCTTGCGCTCCAGCACGAAGGTATCGACCTCGAAGTCGTTGGTGGTCTGGGCAATGGGTGAACGATTGCCGGTGGAAATAACCAATTCGACCTGTACCGAGTCCACCGTTGTTCGCCCCAGGTCCCCCACCAGGTCCCAAACGAACACATGCACGATGCCGTCGGGCGACGAGGTCAGGTTGGTGGTGCCATCGCTGCCGTTGGCTTCGGTTGCCGGTCGGAACAGTCCGAAACCGCCTGCGTCGTAGGTTGCCTGCAGGTTGAACCGGGCGTAGTCAAGGCTGGTCACTCGGTATTCAATGCCGATTCTTCCTTTTTCGATGGAGAAACTGCTGAGAATCTCGAGGTTGTCAGTCGAGCCGGCGAAGGCCTGCCCGGCAAGCAGGAGGCCGGCGAAAACAAGTTTCAGGATGGTGGATCGCATGGAATCTGATGTGCCCCATTTAATTGCGCCGTTACACGAGGTGCATTGGTGGCGCGATTTAGCTCCTAGAGTGCCGCATGCGTGTCGGGCAGTCAAACTGCTTGACCTCGAGCAGTCCGCTGCCTAGCATACCGCGAACCGCATTCAAATCCCGGAGGCGACATGAGCGAGTCGGAACATTCATTCGAGCGGCGTGTGCCCTTGTGGCAGCCCATGGTATTCGCTGCCCTGGCGGGCGGCATGGGCTGGGGCGTCCGGGGTCAATACGGCCACGAAACCGCTGCGATGATGGCCGGGCTGCTGGTGTGCCTCACGCTGACCTGCCTGCTCGCTCCGCGAACGCACCCGCTGGCGCTCGCCCGCGCCGCGGCGCTGGGCACGCTTGGCATGGGCATCGGCGGCTCGATGACCTACGCCCAGACGCTGGGCCTCTGGCACGATCCAGAGCTGGTCGGCAACTGGGAGGCGCTACGCTGGGGCGTGCTGGGCACGTCGCTCAAGGGGGCCATCTGGATCGGTTTCGGGGGGTTGTTTTTCGGCATGGGACTGGGCGGCGTGCGGTATCGCCCCGGCGAGATGTTCATGCTGCTGTTGGCCATGCTGGGTCTGTTCTTCACGGGCGTGTCCCTGGTAAACTCGCCCTTCGATATCAGCGAGCGCGAGCTGCCGTATATCTATTTCTCTGCCTCTTGGCACTTCCAGCCCGACACGCCCGGCTTGAAGCCGCGTCCGGAAATCTGGGCGGGACTGCTGGCGGCGCTCATCGCGGGCATTCTCTACACGGGATGGCGGCGGAAAGACGGCTTGGCGTGGCGGCTGGGCCTGTGGGCCATGCTGGGCGGGGCCATCGGGTTTCCGGCCGGGCAGGCTATCCAGAGCTACAACGCCTGGAATCGCGAGGCCGTGGCCGAGGGCGTGCTGCATCCCATCGTGCAGCACATCAACTGGTGGAACATGATGGAGACCACCTTCGGCGCCGTGATGGCGGCGTTTATCGGATTGGGCCTTTGGCTGCACCGCAAGCGCATAGCCCCGGCCGAGCCGAATCTGGACGGCCGGCTCTCCACCGCGGGCGAGGTGGCGCTGCTGCTGATTCATGTGCCGATGCTGGTGAGCGTGGAATTCCTGTCGCTGCGGTCGGTCGATTCGCTCTACGATCTCGGGCTCATCATGGTCATCATCCCGCTGTGCGGGGTGGTCGGCGGACGCTATTGGCCGTATTTACAACTGCTGCCGCTGACCTTGATACCGATTGCGGGCAAGACTCTCCGCAACCTGGGCTATGAGGAAGGCGCGGTGAACGTGCAGGTGGGATGGGTGGTGTACGTCATCCTGCCGGTGGCGTTGTTTGTCTGGCTGGCCTGGGTGGCGATCAAGCGTTCGCAGACCGGTAGGCCGTCGCGCGCGTTGTTCGGCTGGATGCTGCTGGTGAACGCGTGGATGTACTACCTCCTGAATTTCGCGTTCTTCCGGTTTCCCTGGCCTTGGGACACGTGGACCGGCCGCACGCCGAACGCCATCATCTACACCATCTGCCTCGCCGGCCTGACCTGGGTGGCCTTCCGCGCGATGACGGAGCGGGAGGCGGAGGAGTAGGGGAGCATTGCGCCTTTGGCGCTTTGGGATGCGGCTTGGGCGGTGAAGTCGCACTTCCTCAGGCGAGGCCCAGCAGGCGCCGGGCGTTGCCGGTGAAGATCTTTTCGCGGACTTCCTGGGGCAGGTCGATTTTTCCGAGGGTGTCGAACTGCGGCACGTCTTGTTCGGGGCGCAGGTAGTCGGTGCCGAAGAGCAGGCGGTCGGCCCGGCGGATCATGAACTCGCGGGCGAAGTCGAGATCGCGCGCGAGGGCGTTGTTGCCGCTGCCCGCCGAGAGGTCGCCGTAGAGATTGGGAAAGCGCTCCATGAGCGCGTCAATCGCGCCGCCCGCAGCCACGCCGCCCGAGGGATAGCCCTGCAGCTGCTCCTGCGTCACATCGCCGCTGATGCTCGCCCACCAGCCTTGGGCATGCCCGATAAAGATGCCGTCCGGCACGGCTTCCAATACCTGCGCCAGTCCGGGCAGTCCGGGCGCGTCGGTGTTGCGCACGTTATCCAGGTGGAACAGGACGGGCAGGTTCAGTTCGGCGCAGCACTTGAACAAGTTGATGTTGCGCGGGTCGTCGATGGCCACGCCAGGCTTGTGCTCGCCGAAGCCCTTGGCACCTGCCGCGACGTACTTGCCCAGCACCTCGAGAATGCCCTCGCGATCCTGCAGCAGCGTCGTGCGCGGGTCGATGGAGCAGAAGGGAATCAGCCGGTCGCGGTGCGGCGCGGTCTCTTTCAACACGTAGCCCGTGCTGATCGGATAGTCCCAGGATTCGGGGGAAATGAGCGGCAGCACCACGGCTTGCTCGATATGGTGCTGGTCCATCCAGCGCAAGAGATTGTCCGCGGTCAGCTGAAGCCGGCGTCCCCACATCTGGCCAAGGTGCGTGTGAACATCGAAGAAAGGTCCCTGCGACGGCCCTTCGGCGCGGGCGCCCAGCGTGGCCAGCGCCGAAGCCGCAGCGGCGGATTTTAGAAAAAATCGGCGGTTGATGGTCGGCATGGAGTCCCTCCTCAGGAATCGCCCGGGCCGCTGGCGTTCCCGGAAAGCTTTTCTTCCAGCGCCTTGAGGCGCGCTTCGAGTTCAGCCAGATCGTTCGATCGCTTCGAGCGCGACATGAGACGCTCCTCGAGAATATCGTCGCGGATGAGCACCTGCTCGAACCAGAGCTTGAGCAGCACCTGCAGGTAGCGGCGGCCCATTTCGGAGATGTGGAGGTTCGAGCTGCCCCACGTACGGCCGCGCCAAGAGATGGGAATCTCGGCAATGGAATAGCCGCGGATGAGCGCGCTAAGCGACATCTCGATGGTGAGGTTGAAGTGGCTCGCGCGGTAGGGACCGCATTCGCGGATGACTTCGGTGCGGTAGACCTTGAATGCGTTGGTCAGGTCGTTGAACCGGGTCCAGAACAGCCAGCGGATGGCGTGGTTCACAATGCGGTTCGCGAACAGCTTGAAGGGCGGGTAATTCGTCACCTCGCTGCCCTTGATGAAGCGCGAGCCGAACACGCAGTCGTAGCCCTGCTCGATTTTCGAATAGCTCGCCACAAGGTCCTTGGGGTCGTCCGACTGGTCGGCCATGTAGACCGCCACGATATCGCCCTCGACGACATCGAGCCCGGCGCGGATGGCCCGCCCGAAACCGCCGGGGGGCCGCCGGTCCACCGTGCGGATGTTCGGGTCTTCCTGCATCAGCGCCTGGATGACCTGCGGGGTGGCGTCGCTGCTGTTGTCGTTAACGATGATGAGCTCGTAGGGGATGCCCTCGGCCTGCAGTACCGGGCTGATCTCGTGGATCGTCCCGGTCAGGTTCTGCTCCTCGTTGTACGCGGGGATGACCACGCTCAATTTGAGGTTGTGTTTCGCAGACATGGCGGCTCTCTCGGTTGGGCAGGTGTGCTCGAACCCCATCTTATACCGTGTGCGCGGCGCCGGGTCCAATCGGCACAGGGAGTGGTGCTGGCGGGCGCGGCTGGAATGCGCCCGCGAAACCCGTTATTCTGGCTTTGGGTCGAATTTCATAGCTTGCCGGCCGTTGGATGCCGGATGGGAATACCTGCCGATGACGCTGAAAAAGATGGTTGCCTGGGCAATGGCGTGGGGGATTGCGGCCGGGCCGGTGTCGGCCGCCGAGCCCATCACGTTCGATGAACACATCCGGCCGATTCTGTCCAATAAATGCTTCGCCTGCCACGGTCCCGACGAGGCCACACGCAAGGCCGGACTGCGGTTGGACTTCGAAGATTCCTCACGCGCGGAACTGGCCTCCGGCGAATTCGCGATTGTGCCGGGCAAGCTCGAAGAGAGCGCTGTCCACGCGCGGATTCACGCAGCGGATCGCAGCGACCGCATGCCGCCGGCGTCCTTCAAGAAAGACCTGACCGAAGAAGAAATCGCGTTGCTCGACCAATGGATTCAGGAAGGTGCGGCCTACCAGAAGCACTGGTCCTTCGTCGCCCCCGAGCGCCCCGAGCCGCCTGCGATCACCGACCCCTCGCTTGCTTTCAATCCGATTGACCAGTTCATTGTGTCGCGCCTCGAGAAGGACGGCTTGTCACCCTCGCCCTTGGCCGACAAACGCTCGATCATCCGCCGGGTGACGCTGGACCTGACGGGGCTACCGCCTACGGTGGAAGAGGTGGAGGCCTTTGCGGGCGACGAATCGCCCGACGCCTACGAGCGGCTCGTGGATCGGCTGCTGGCCTCGCCGCGCTACGGCGAGCACATGGCGCGCTATTGGCTCGACGCAGCGCGCTATGCCGACACCAACGGCTACCACATCGATAACGAGCGCTATATGTGGCGCTGGCGCGACTGGGTCATCGACGCCTACAACAACAATATGCCCTTCGACGAGTTCACCATCGACCAGCTCGCCGGAGATCTGCTGGAGAATCCGACCGTCAGCCAGCGCATCGCGAGCGGCTTCAACCGCAACCACATGATCAATTTCGAGGGTGGCATCATCGCGGAGGAATACCGCAACGCCTACGTCGTGGATCGCGTGAATACGACGGGCACCGTGTGGATGGGCCTGACCATCGGCTGCGCCCAGTGCCATACGCACAAGTACGACCCGATAACGCACGACGAGTATTACGAGTTCTACGCCTACTTCAACACGATCGAGGAACAGGGCATCGATGGGCGCGACGGCAATTCAATGCCGCTCATGAAGGCGCCGCGGCAGGAGGACCTGTCGCGTATCGACGCGCTCACCCAGGAACTGCAGGCGGCGCTGACCGAACTCGAGAAGCCCGACGAGGAACTCGACGCGAAGCAGGGAGCCTGGGAGCACAAGATGAACCGGGAACTCGGCGGCCGCTGGGAGCCCATCAAGGTGGTCGAGGCGACCTCGAGCGGCGGGGCGGACCTGAACTTGCTGCCTGACGGCACCATTCTCGCGAGCGGCACGGCAGCCGACGACGACACCTACACGCTCGTGCTCGAGACGCCGCTGCGCCGCATTACGGGCATCCGCCTCGAGGCCTTGACGCACGAATCGTTCAACGGCCGCACGGGCCGGGCGCCGAACGGTAATTTCGTGCTGACCGATGTGAAGCTGGGCTTCAGTGAACCGGGGTCGAGCGCGGAACCGCTCGACATTCCCATCGTGGGGGCCGAGGCCGATTACGCCCAGCCGGACTTCCCGGTGTCGCTCGCCATCGATGGCGACCCGGCGACGGGCTGGGCCGCCAACGGTCAGGAGCGCGCCGAGAACCGCATGGCGGTGTTTCTGCCCGAGCGGCCGGTGGGCTTCGGCAAGGGTGCGCGCCTCACGCTCAAGCTTACCCACGCCTCGCAGTTCAAGCAGCACGCGATCGGGCGCTTCCGCATCCGCGTCACCACCGACGAGGCCCTGCGGCCTTCGCAACTGGGTACCTGGCAGGCGAACGGTCCCTACCTGGCCGAAGACGGAAAGACGGCCTACGACACGGCCTATCCTCCGGAGCAGGGCGTCGACCTAGCGGCGACGTATGAAGACGGCCGCGCAAAGTGGTCCGAGGCGCCGTGGGTTGAGGACGGCAAGGTGCTTACGCTGCCGGGCAATACGGCGGCCTATTACCTCTACCGCGAAATTCACGCCTTCAGCGATCGGACCATGGACCTCGATCTCGCCAGCAACGACGCGCTCAAGGTCTGGCTGAACGGCGAGGTCGTGCACGACAACAACGTGCAGCGCGGCATCGAGGAAGGCAAGTACGACCGCATCAAGCTGCCGCTAAAAGAAGGCGACAACACGCTGCTGGTCAAGGTCGTGAACTACGGCAACAAGTACGAGTTCTACTTTACGCGCTCGGGCGAGCAATACCGTGACGTGCCGCTGCCCATTGAGGCGATTCTGGCCAGCCGTCCGTCCGCGCGGTCGGAGGGCCAGCAGAAGGAATTGCTGCACTACTTCCGCGGCCGCGAAATCGACGGCTGGGCGGACCAGAAAGCGGCCTACGACCAGCTTGTCCAGGAGAAGCAGCAGCTCGAAGCGAATGCGCCGACCGTAATGGTTATGGCGGAGATGGCCGAGCCGCGCGAGACCTTTGTGCTCGAGCGCGGTGCGTATGACAAGCCGGCCAACAGGGTGGAGCCCGCCACGCCTGCCGCGCTGCCGCCCTTGCCGGCGGAGTTCCCCAACAACCGCCTGGGCCTCGCGCGCTGGCTGGTGAGCCGCGAGCATCCGCTGACCTCCCGAGTGACCGTGAACCGCATGTGGCAGGAAGTGTTCGGCACGGGCCTGGTCAAGACGGCCGAGGACTTCGGTTCGCAGGGCGAAGCGCCGACGCACCCGAAATTGCTGGACTGGCTGGCCGTGGAGTTCATGGACTCCGGCTGGGATGTGAAGGCCCTGATGAAGGTCATGGTGATGTCGCGAACGTACCGGCAGGATTCCCGCGCGACTCCGGAAATGATCGAGCGCGATCGTCCGAACCGTTTGCTGGCGCGAGCGCCGCGCTACCGTCTAGATGCCGAAGTGCTGCGCGACACCGCCCTGGCGGCCAGCGGGCTCTTGGTGGAGAAGCTCGGCGGACCCAGCGTGAAGCCCTATCAGCCCCCGGGCATCTGGGAAGAGGTCAGCTATGGCGCCGGATTCACTGCGCAGGAGTACACGCAGGACACCGGCGAGGGCCTGTACCGCCGCAGCATGTATACGTTCTGGAAGCGGCAGGCCCCGCCCGCGCGCATGGTGCTGTTCGATGCGCCCAACCGCGAGACTTGCTCGGTCAAGCGGTCCCGCACGAACACGCCCCTGCAGGCGCTGGGCCTGATGAACGACCCGCAGTTCGTGGAGGCCTCGCGCGTGCTGGCGCAGCGGGCGCTGACCGAGGCCGATGCATCGCCTGAAGCGCGCATCGCGTTTTTGTTCGAGACCCTGACGGCGCGCGAGCCCGCCCCGGAGGAATTGCAGATCCTCAGCGGCCTGCTCGACAAACAGCAGGAGCGCTACGCGGCGGATACCGGCGCGGCCGCGGGCCTGATCGGCGTGGGGGACAGCGCCCCGGCCGAAGGCATCGCGCCCGAGGAACTGGCGGCCTGGACCACCATCGCCAGCGTCATTCTGAATCTAGACGAAACAATCAGCAAGTCCTGATACGGAGCAGCAGCCATGGATTGCGAACACACGAACCCGGCGCGCGAGCAGCACCATCTGATTACGCGGCGCCAGTTTTTCGGACGGACCAGCACGGGCATCGGTGCGGCGGCGCTCGCCTCGCTGCTGGGCGGCAATGCCTTTGCGGGCACGAACCCGGGCGGGCTGCACGGCCACCTGAACGGCCTGCATTTCGCGCCCAAGGCCAAGCGCGTCATCTATCTCTTTCAGAACGGCGCGCCCTCGCAGATCGATCTCTTCGACTACAAGCCGCAGCTCGAGAACTGGCACGATGTGGACCTGCCGGAATCGGTGCGCAAGGGGCAGCGCCTCACGGGGATGACCTCCGGGCAGGAGCGCTTCCCGATGGCGAAGAGCCTGTTCAAGTTCGCCCGGTACGGCGAGTCCGGCCAGTGGTTCAGCGAACTCCTGCCGCATACCGCCACGGTAGCCGACGACATCTGCGTCGTGAAGACCATGAACACCGACGCCATCAACCACGACCCCGGCGTCACGTTCATACAGACGGGTCACCAGCAGCCGGGGCGGCCCAGTCTGGGCGCCTGGATGAGCTATGGCCTTGGCAGCATGAACGACAACCTGCCGGCGTTTGTGGTGCTGATTTCGCAGGGCAGCGCCAAGCGCGATGCCCAGGCCTTGTTCCAGCGGCTGTGGGGCTCGGGCTTCCTGCCGAGCGA
This sequence comes from Candidatus Hydrogenedens sp., assembly GCA_016125095.1. GTDB lineage: Bacteria > Hydrogenedentota > Hydrogenedentia > Hydrogenedentales > JAEUWI01 > WGMK01. The sequence goes on from WGMK01000007.1 coordinate 125,637, forward strand.
GCACCAGGGCGTGAACTTCCGCGCAGGCGCCGACCCCGTGCTCTATCTCAACAATCCTCCCGGCATCGATACGGCGACGCGGCGCGACATGCTCGACGCGCTGGCCGAACTGAATGCTCGGCAATTTCGCGATTATCAGGATCCGGAGATCAACGCCCGCATCGCGCAATACGAAATGGCCTACAAGATGCAGGCCTCGGTGCCGGACCTGATGGACGTATCCGACGAACCGGAATCCACCTTCGAGATGTACGGCGACGATGCGCGTAAGCCCGGCACTTTCGCGGCGAACTGCCTGCTGGCACGCCGCCTGGCCGAGCGCGACGTGCGTTTCATTCAGCTCTACCACCGCGGCTGGGATCAGCACGGCGACCTGCCGCGCGATCTTACGCTACAGTGTAAGGATACCGACCAGCCCTCGGCGGCACTGGTGAAGGACCTGAAACAGCGCGGCCTGCTGGAAGATACGCTGGTGATCTGGGGCGGCGAATTCGGGCGCACGGTGTATTGCCAGGGCACGCTGACCGACGCGAACTACGGCCGCGATCACCATCCGCGTTGCTACTCCATCTGGATGGCGGGCGGCGGCGTGAAGCCGGGCTTGTCGTATGGACAGACCGACGAATTCAGCTACAACATCGTCGACAAGCCGGTGCACGTGCACGATTTCAACGCCACGCTGATGCACTTGATGGGCATCGACCACGAACGCCTGACGTACAAGTTCCAGGGGCGCGATTTCCGCCTCACCGATGTGCACGGGCACGTGGTGGACGACATCATCGCCTAGGGCTTAGCTTCGTCCAGCGCCTCATAAACGCGGTCCGGGTAGTCGCTGAGCACGAGGTCGATGCCCATGGCCAGATACTCCCGGATGGCCTCGGGGCTGTTCACCGTATGCACCTGCACCGGGATGCCCTTGGCCTGGATCGCCTTGAAGTTCTCCGCTGTGGCGCCGATCTGTTTCGCCAACCCGGGCGAGAAAGCCAGGTAGCTTGCGGCGGGTTCATAGCCTTGCCAGTCCCCGGAATTGAGCGCGGTGAAGAGCAGGAGCGCGTTGGACGGGTCGAAGCAGCGGGCGATCTCCGGGGCTTTCTCTCGAAAGGTGCCCATGTGCAGCGGGTTGAAGGAGGCCACGATCACCCGCGATTCGGCGCCCGCGGCCCGTATGACCTCGATGGTTTTCTCAACCACCTTTTCGCCGTGCTTCGTCTCGATAAGAAATTGGTGATTCGGGCAGGCCGCCAGCACCTCGGCGAAGGTCGGCACCTGCAGCCCCTTGCCGCGGAAGGGGAAATCCCCCTCGGGTCCCTTGAAGTGGTACCCGGCATCGAGCGCCCGCACCTCCTCGAAGGTCTTCGCGGTAATCAGCCCCTCGCCGTCGGTGGTCCGGTTCACGGTGGCGTCGTGCATCATCACCAATTCACCGTCCGAAGTGGTCTGCACATCGCCCTCGAGCAGCATATCGGGCCAGCGTTCGGCACAGTGCTGGTAGGCGTAGAGTGTCGCCTCGGGCCACAAGCCTCCGCCGCCGCGATGCGCGCCCGCATGTCCCTTCAGTTCTACCTTTGCCACGCCCGGCCGGAGTTCCTCGCCTTGGGCGGCGGGTGCGGCAGCCAAAAGGATCGCGAAACAGAACGCGGCTATACGAATGGTTCTCGACATGGGATTTTTCCCTGCGCGCCCGATGCGCTAGAATGCGCGCCCATACGGGCAGCGCGGGTTGCGGCAAGGACCGCAGTGTAGCGGCAGGGAGTTTCCAATGTCATCTCTCATGGACGGACAGGTAGTTATCATCACGGGCTCCGGGCGCGGTATCGGCGCCGCAGCGGGGCGTTTGTTCGCGAAGCACGGAGCGAAAGTCGTGCTGACCGATATCGACGCGGGCCCCGTCGGCGACGTAGCGGCCGAAATCAGAGCCTCGGGCGGCGACGCGATTAGCGTGCCGGGCGACCTGACGGCCCCTGAATTTCCGCGTGAACTTGTTGAGAATACCATCGAAAAGTACGGGCAATTGAATGTGCTTGTGAACAATGCGGGCTACACGTGGGATGGCATGGCGCACAAGATGTCCGACAAGCAATGGCAGGCCATGCTAGACGTACATCTCACCGCGCCTTTCCGGCTGATCCAGGCCGCGGCGCCGTATATGCGTGATGCCGCCAAACGCGAAATGGACGAGGGCCGCGCGCCGGAGCCGCGCTGCATCGTCAATGTCTCCTCCACCTCGGGACTGCATGGCAACATCGGCCAGGCGAATTACGCCGCCGCCAAGATGGGCATCGTCGGACTGACCAAGACCATCGCGAAGGAGTGGGGCAGCTTCGGCATCCGCTGCAACGCCGTGGCCTTCGGCATGATCGAGACGCGCCTCACGCAGGACAAGACGACGGCGGGCGCCATCGAGGTGGCGGGGGAGACGATCCAACTCGGCATCCCCGGCCATATCCGCGATCTCTCGAAGATGGCGATTCCGCTCGGGCGTTCCGGAACCCCGGAAGAGGCGGCCGGCGCGCTGCTGATGGTGGCGTCTCCGCTCGCGGCTTATGTCACGGGGCATACGCTGGAAGCGACCGGCGGCCTCGGCATCTAGGCGCAGCGTGGGTTTCTTGCGCACCGCCGAATCCCGCCGCGCGGCCGCCGCGGTGCTGCTATTGCTGGCGCTGGCCGCAGCACTGCGGTTCTTTCAGCTGGGCGTGGCAGACCTGACGGAGGACGAGGAACTCTCCACCGGCCTGCCGCTGCTGTCCTACGCGGAACTCTTTTACGACATCGCGGGGCGGCCGCCGCTGGCATTTCTGGCGCAGAAGGCCGTCACCGACCTGTCTGGCTCTGCCTCGGCTTGGTGGCTGCGGCTGGTGTCCGTGCTCGAGGGCCTCGCCGCGCTGCCGCTGTTGTTCTATCTGGTGCGTCGCCAGTTTGGCTTTGGACCGGCCTGCATCGCCGGGCTGCTGCTTGCGACCTCTGAGTTCCACGTGCTCTATTCGCGCGATGCCCGCTATTATCCGCTGCTGATGCTCGTGTGCCTCGCGGCTTTGGCGTGCTATTGGGCGGTTTTTGCCGAGCAGCGCTGGCGCTGGATTCCGGCGCTCGCGCTCAGCATTGCCGCAGTTCCGCTTACGCACTACGCCGGTTACCTGTTCCTCGCTTCGCTGGTGCTGGCCTCGGTTCCGCTCCTGTGCACGCCCCGATGGCTGGTGCTCTTGCGCCAGTATCCGCACCGGATTGCTGGAATCGCGGCCGGCGGGCTGGTGGCGGCGCTGTTGCTTGGATTCCTCATGCGCGGGTATCTCATCGCCGTGACCCGGCACCTCAGCTGGCCCGACCTGACGGCACCCTTGCCGCCTTTGTTCGATGTCACCCCGGAGTTTCTGTCGAACCGCTTTGCGGAGGTGATCGGAGTTCCATCGCCGTGGCATTGGGTTGTCGCCGCGCTCTGCCTGCTGGGGCTGTTGCGGGCCGCCTATGCCGACTGGCGCTGGCTGCCCGTCTCGCTGAGTATCGTCGTCGTGCCGTTTCTGCTGTATTACCTTTTTCCGCCCGAGCATCCCTGGAATCCCAAGTACTTCATCTTCCAATTGCCCGTGTTCTGGGCGTCCGCCGCGCTGGGTATCGATCTCATGGCGCGCGCGATCATGCGCCTGGGGCAACCTGCCTATTACCTCGCGGCTGCGATTCTGGCCCTGGGCCTCGTGGTACCAAACCTGGCAGGACTGATGCATGACTTCGAGTATCCAGACACGGCGCAGCATGAACTCGGGCGCGATCTTACCGCATGGACGACGAGCCAGGATCAGTACTTCGTCACCTGGGAGGGGCAGCCGCGGATTCTTCGCCACGATTTTCCGCCCATCGAATGGCCCACGCATCAGCAACTAATCCGGCAGAACCAGCCGTTTCCGTGGAGTCTCGAGCCATCGCCGCGCTGGTATTTGTTGCCCGGAAAGCTCGATGTGAACGCCGATACCGTACGGGAAATCCTGTCTGCGAAGTTCTCGCGCATCGCATACGATGAGGTCTTTCTCGCGCGCTCGCCCAATATTCAGTCCGTAAGCTTCGGTGAGAACGCCTTCGGTTCGCCGGATGTTGCCGGGCCGTTGCAGTTGCCCCCGGGTGGTGAGTACCGCTTCACCGCTTTGATACCCCGCGAAGGCAGCCGCGCCGTGCTGGCCGACTTCAGCGGGGACTGCGTTTCGCTTTCGGTGACGGTCTGGGGCAGCACGGCGCTTCAAACTGACTGCGTGGCCGCAGCGGGCGGTGTGTTGGAGAAGCTCGGTGAAGTGCCCCTGAAACGAGGGCCCGTCGAGATTCAACTCCAGAACACTGGTCCGGCGCCGCTGGCGCTGAACCGCCTCCACTTGGTGCCGGTGTTCGCCGGGGATGGGCCTCTTTCTCTGCCCGCGTGGGACTTTCTCGCGTTTGACGGCGGCGACAACCTGAGTTCGGTGTGGGTGCAACAGCGCGACGACGGACTGATGCTGCGCGATTTCCGGCATGGTCAATCCGCCACCTACGTTTTCTACTCGGAGTATGAAGGCCCGATTACGCTGGAGGCCGCGGCGCTCAACGATCCGCCCTTCATCAATCGCTATCAGGTCGTCATGCCGGGTACGAAACTGGACTACGCCATTCTGGAATTCGCCCGGGAAGATGGCACTGTCAGCCGCGAGCGCACCAAACCCTTCGCGCTGGGCAGGGGATTGTATTCGGTGTCTATCGGCTACCTCGGCGTGCCAAGCGAGGACATGAAGCGGGCCACGCGGAACGGACGGGCGCGTACGGAAGAGACGCTGCAGAATAGCGGATTGAAAGAACTGGTGCTGCTGCCCGGGGGCGAAGCGCGCTAGATGGCCTTGAGACCGGCCAGCATGCCGATGTAGAGACGGTGGCTCCAGCTGAGCTTGCAGCGGCTGAACCGCGCGCCTCGCATGTGGGCGCCCCAAAGCCGCACCCCCGAGAGGTTTGCTCCCGAGAAATCCGCATTGGTGAGATCGGTTTTACGAAGCATGGCGCCACTCAGCGTTGCGTCGCTCGAATTCGCCCCGGAAAGATTCGCGGCGCTCAAGTTCGCGCCGGAGAGGTTGGTGTCGGTAAGTACCGCCTCGTTCAGGTTCGAGGTACGCAAGTCTGCACCGCGCATGTCGGCCCCGCGGAAATTCACACGGCCCAGGTTCGCCTCGCAGAACTTTGCCTTGATGAGTTCCGTGCCGCTCAGGTTCGCGCCGGTAAGATTGGACTCGCGGAAATCGACGTCCTTCATGCGCGCGCCCATCATGTCGGCCTCGCGCAATTTGGCATGACGCAGCACCGCGCCGCGGAGCTTGGACTTCACGAACATCGCCTTGCGGAAATCGCTGCCGATGCAGTTCGTCTCGCGGAGATTCGCTTCCGTAAAATTCGCGGCGCAGAAACGGCCAAGTCGCAAGTCGGCGCTGCGCAGTTGAGCCGCTGTGAAATTGGCGTAGAGAAACGAGCCCTCGCGCAGATCGGCGCGCTCCATCTTGGCTCCGGAAAAATCGGCCTTGTCGAGCATGGCACCGGAGAAATTAACCCCGGTCAGGTCAGCGCGGGAGAAGTTGGCCCCGGCCAGGTTCAGGCCGCTGAGGTTGGCGCCCTGGAGGTTGGCGGCGCTGAGGTCGAGCACTTCTCCCGGGTGGGATTGACACCATGCGGCTATCGCCTCGGGACCGCCCCGCAGAACTCCGAGATGCTCGAGTTTGGTTACACTCATATCGAGTGGCGCGCTCCGTTCCGTTCCCCAAGATGTTTCATGTCTAACAGTGCAAGGCGCAGTATAACACAAGTTTCTGGAATTTCATATCCCACGGTTTGGCAGATTTCGCAACCGCTGCCAGTAGGTTACGACAAGGATTTTGGGGCGGATTCGGCAAGAAATCCATCTTTCAGGCACTCAAAAATCGCCGCCGCGATGGCCCGATGTCCGGCTGCGGTGGGGTGCCCATCGATGAGGAAAAACAAGGGAGCTTTCGACGCTGCAACTGCGGCACGCAAGCTCGGTTGCACCCGGCAGCCGGGTACACCCGCGCGTTCAATTACCTCCATCGACACGTCATCAAGCTTGGTGCCTTGTCCGAGAGCCTCCCGAGTAGCATCATCGGCTGGCGGTTCCAACAAGTAGCGTGCATCGAAATCCAGGCATGCTGGCGATACCGACGCTGCGATGGGAAGGGACACCGCCAAGACTGCCGCGCCGTTCCGTGCGGCCGTACGTTTAATCGCCTCCAGTCGTTCCCCAGCGAGCGCGAGCGCCTGATCCACAACCGGGTTGTCGTGCTTGTATTGCAGCAGTAGTTGCAGCACGCTGCTGATTCCGCCCGCAGACGACAAGAGCACGGGATTCAGCAGTCCCCGTTCGAAATCCCGCCGCACCTCTTCAGGCAGCGCCGCTATCCGGGCGGTATCCGACTGCGAAGCGTTTGCTACGTATTGCTCGTACTGGGTACGGAAAGCCGTGTGCGTCTGCTCCGGATTCCACGTTTCCGCGGGGCGCGCCTCGAATCGGCCGAGGCGGTAATAGAGGTTGGGGGCAACCGACCGCAGGGTGAGTCCCGCGGCCGAGGCGATACGTTCGAGCGCCGACTCCGGCAGCGCTCCCTCCAGCGACATCATCGGGTCCGGCGCCAGGTCGTCCAGTTGCAGCAGTCCAAGAATGACAAGATCGGGCTGAAGGTAGGGGATGGCGCGCTCCGCAATCTCGAGATAGTTGTACAGCGATGCGCCCGGCACACCGAGATTGAGCACCTCGACGTCGTGCCCCGATTCAGCGCAAAGGATCTCCAGTTGGTGTGGCCAAGGTTCTTCGTCGTTCACGCCGAAGCCGAACGTGAATGAATCGCCAATGGCGAGGATGCGGGCGCGACCGATCGGCGGGTCGGAACTCGTTTCCGGACCGCGGAAGCCGAGCGTGTTGATGTGGGCGACCGCCTGAAACTCGCGCGTGTCGTAGTGGATTGTGCTGCCGGGCGCGAACAATAGCCCGTGCTCTGGCCATGGGGCGGAAAGAAAGCGCCCCGCCACAGCATTGAACAGCAGCGCCAAAGCCCCTGCCGAAGCTACGACAGCCGCCGTTCCAAAGGCGATGCGGATCCATCCAGGCTTCATTGCGGCGCTCCTATCCAGTCGGCGCAAGGGAAGGTAACGTATCGCCTGGATGCATGCAAGCCAAACGGGCGTTTCGAAATTGCAGCCTTGCCTATGCAAGGATACGCCTCCACCTTGGCCGAGCGCGAAAACATGTTGTATGCAGATGGGCCCCGAAGTTTGAAAGCGAGACTCGCTCGCTGGCGCGGCGCGGCGCTCTTGTTGGGATGGCTGCCGCTCGCGCCGCCTGCCGCCGCGGAGGGACCGTTTATCGAGATTCCCGGCTTCGGGAATCTCGCGGCGTGGTGGATCTCGGGAGTGGGCATTGCCGCTGTCGTGATTTACACGTTGTGGCGGTGGCAGCAGCGGAATCCTGCGCGTATTGCGGTGGCCCGGGGACTCTCTCTCGGTATTGCCGCGCTCGTTGTCGCGCTCTTGCTGGTCGAGAGCTTTTTCCACTTGATATATGCCCGGACGGATCTCGTTAGCATCTCCTTCGGCAGTGTTCGCTGGTTTCAGCGCTACTTTCATCCGGTCAACGAATACGGCTACCGCGACTTACCCTACAGCGACGAGCGGCTAGAAGGTAAGCGGCTGCTGGCGGTGCTCGGTGATTCCATGGCGGCGGGACATGGTACGCGCGATTACCACGATCGATTCTCCGGCGTGCTGCAAGAGGAGATCGGCGACGCCTGGGTGGTGGCCACGCTCGCCATGATTGGCTGGGGGCCGGACCTGGAATACGACAACCTGATGCATTTTCCGAGGAAACCGGACGCGCTCGTGCTTTCCGTCTACTATAACGACATCGAGGACGTGACCACCGCGCTGGATAAGAACTTCCAGCCGGTGCAGCTACAGCGGCCGAATCTCCTGACCGCCTGGTTCGTGATGCATTCCTACACGTTCAATTTCGTGTACTGGTCCATCGTGATGCCGACCTTTCTGCACGACGGCGCATACGAAGCCTATCTCGCGGAGGTGCTGAATGACGAGGTCGTCTGGAGCGGATTCGAGGCAAAGCTCCAGCCGTTTCTGGACTACGCCGCGGAGCGGAATATTCCCGTGGCGGCGGTCGTGTTTCCCATGTTGCACCGTCCGGATATCACCTGTCCTTTTGATGATAACGTGCTGGCTTTCTTTCGGGAGAAGGGCGTGCCTGCCCTGAGCGTGGCGGAATGCGTGGCCGATCTGCCGCCCGAGGCGCGCATCCTGAATAACATGGACGCCCATCCAAGCGATCTGGTGCACGAGCGGGTGGGGCATGCCCTGGCCGACCTGCTTCGGGAATCGGGCATCACGACAAAAGACTAACCGCCGGGCCGCAGGGCTATCTCGACGCGGTTACGGCCGTTCCGCTTGGCCTCGTAAAGCGCGTCGTCGCAGGCCCGCAGGATATCCTCGGGCGTCTGGTAGCCTTTGCCGAATTCGGCCACGCCGATGCTGCTGGTCACTGAGAGTGCCTGCCCGTCGGTGCCGGTAAAGGCATGCCCGCGGATCTTCTTGCATAGCTTGGCCGCCAGCAGGTGGGCTTCCTCCATCGGGGTCTCGGGCAGAATGATGGCCATCTCTTCGCCGCCGTACCGGCAGCAAATGTCGGACTCGCGCGTGCTTTCGCGCAGTAACTGCGCGAACTGCTGCAACACGAGGTCGCCGGTCTGGTGGCCATGGGTGTCATTAAACTTCTTGAAGTGGTCGATGTCGAAGAGCAGCATCGAGAAAAGGCGTCCGTAGCGCTCGCCCTGCGCGAAGGCGTCCTTGAGTTGCAGGTCGAAATACCGCCGGACGAATAGCCCCGTAAGCCCGTCATTGACCGCCAGCGCGTACAGCTGGTTATTCTGCAGCGCAATGGCGACTTGCGCGCCGATGTCGCGGAAGAGCTGGGCGTCGTCGCTGGAAAAGGGCTCGTCGGACCGCGGGGCCTCGAGCAGCATGACCCCCAGCGCCTTGTGCTTGGCGAACAGCGGGACGTAAGCGGCGGGATAGGGCGGTCCGGGCTGCAGCAGGACGCGGCGGGCATCGATACATTCGCCGAAGGGCGTGCCTCGGCGCGACTCGGTTTCCTCTTCCAGACGGTCCGCCAGAATCAGATCGTCCCCGTATTTCGCCACGATGGGCCGGAGGCAGCCACGCTCTTCGAGCAGCTCGTAAATCGCCAGCCGCCTCAGGTCGAGCGCGCCCTGCACCACATTGGCGATGAGCGGCAGGGTCTCGCGGAGTTCGAGCGAGCCGCTGATGGCGAGTCCGATTTCGCGGAGGGTGGAGAGGTGGTCCACTTCGCGCATGAGAAGCAGGTTGCGGCGGTGCAGGGATGCGTAGTCGCTGCCGATACGGCTGTCGCTGAGTTCGCTCATCACAGGCTCCGCCGCGCGCGAGGCCTTACTCGCGCGGCTTCTTCACCGTAATCGTCTTGTTCTGCTCTTTGCAATGAAAGGTAAAGGTCACGACGTCCCGATCGAAGCTTTCAATCTTGCACCCCTTGACCACATCGCCGACCTCGTACCAATCGCCGCGTTCGTTGTCTGGCGTGGCAATGCGGATCTTCTTGCCGATCTGGGCACGTCCGGGGTTCACGCCTTCCAGCATGGCCTTCACGTCGGGGCATTCCTTGGGGGGGGGCGGTGCCTCTTTTACAGGTGGCGGTGGCGTCGTGATGGCGTCCCATGCGTTAGGCCGGGACTGCATGGCCGTCTGCCACTCGGAGATTTCGCTACCGCCGAGCGAGGGCGGGGGCCGGAGGGTCTCGAGCATGCCCACCTGCTCGGCCAGCCATACGCGCCGCTCCGCCAGGGGGTCGACCGCCGCGTTATACGCCATCACGCCCGCCATGGGAACGACGATGGCGGCGCACAGGAGCAGGGTTGTCCGGTCGAGCATCATCATCCCTCCAGCGCCCGGTAGCCCAGGCTGAGAATATCCAGCTTGGCCCCTTCGCCGTTGAGCACCAAGTATGGAATCCGGATGGTCACGACATCGCCGGCACGCCCGGGAATGCTAACCGCGAACCGGACTTCGTAGGGCTTGCCATCGTCGGGCAGCCGCTCGGCGCCGGGGTAGAGCATGTCTTCGCTGTCGGCCACGCCCAGCATGGCGCGTCCCTTGTTCGCCACTTTCAGCACCACCTCGGCGGTGCGCGTCGCAGGGAGGGCCGCTTCCATATACATCGAGGCGCGCTCGCCCTCGCACTTCAGGGTGACGCCTGTGCCGTTGGGAGAGAGCGTACCGCCATCGACGATCCAGCGATCCGCCGCGATATCTACGGTCGTCAGGTCGAGCGCTTCCGGTTCGTCGGGGCTCGTGCGGATGGGGATGGTCCCGTCGACAATGATGCGCGTCAGGTCGATGGTCGTCGAGACCGTCGTGTTGTCCCACCCGCGATTGAACAGCAGCCCGTCGATACGAAGGGACTGCGGGCTAGAATGCAGGCGTTCGAGGAAGGCGAAGACATCGCGCAGGTCGGCCTCTGGAATCCGGAAGCTGATCTTGTATTCGCGGTATCCCATGTCCGTGTCGTTCATCGTGCCTTCGCGCAATTCCGGAATGCGCACCAGCAGGCCGGTATCGTTGGTCGCCCGCACGGGGACGCCGTCCTCGTTCAGGGGCGGCGGCACTTTCTGCGCCAGGCGGAAGATTTCCTGCCGCAGACGCTCGTACACCTCGTACTTGTCCCAGGCGCTGGAATGCTGCGAGGCCACGGCGGCGTAGTGTTCCTCGACGCTTTTGCGCATCAAAATCTGACGCCTGGCGATTACGATCTGCTCTTGCAGGCGATCCACGTTCTTGCCCAGCTGGTCGAGCCGGCTCATGGCGCCCGAGATAATGCTCCAGGCCACCATTAGCAGCACCAAGCCGCCGATGATGGCGGCAAGACCCTGCTCGCGCGGGTTCAGTCTGGCCCAGGAAGCGCCGAGCTGCTCAAGGAGTCCCTGCATCGGAAGCCTCCCTATCGTCTTCTTCATCCTCGGGCGTCACCGGAATGGCGATGCGGTAGCTGCGCACCAGCTGTTCGCGCTCCGAATCGTCGAGCACATACATCTGGTGGGCCGTGCGCAGCATAGAGAGCGCCCCAGTACCGGCCTGGCGCAGGTTGCTGGCGAACGCGGATACCTCGTCCACGGTCTGCGTGCGGCCATAGACGTCGATGCCGCTTTCGCGCTCGTACGAGAACCGGAGAATATTGATCTTGTCGTCGGGCAGTCCCGCGACAATCGAGGCGAGCAACTCCAGCACGTTGCCGTCGCGGCGCACCTGCTGGCCGATGATGCGCAGTTGCTCCTGCTTCTGCGCGATGCCCTGGGCCTGCGGGGCCAACTCGTCCACCTGCGCCTGCAGTTCGTCGATGTAGGATTGATACTGATACACCCGCTGGAAATAGAGCGCTCCGAGCATGATCAGGGCGACGGCCGCCACAATCCCTCCTTGCAGCAAACGGTCCCGCATGCCGGACATGCGGCGGGCCTGGTGCATCCGCTCGGGCAGCAGGTTGAGGTGATAGGTGGTATCGCCCGCGGCCGCCAGCGCGGCGCCCAGCAGCACGGGGGTATAACCTTCGGGGGCAGCCTGGCCCGGCAGCAGCTTTTCCAGCCACGCCGCGGGGGCGGTCTCGCGCCCGATGTCGTGCATGAGCTCTTCGCTGATGGTAGTCACCGTGGCGTAGTCCGAGGAGAAATAGATCTGCTCGACCCCCTCGCCGTCCTCGGATTCGCGCCGGTACACCGACAGGCTGCCGCGGATCTCCGTGGCGAGTTCGTCGGTCATCTCGTGCGATTCCGCGGTATCGGACGACCAATCGTGGTTCATGGCGACGCCGCGGCAGTAGACCACGCGCTTCTGGTTCAGCACCAGAATCTCGAGGCCGCCCGCGCCCAGGTGCGCCAGCGCCCAACGCTGCGGTTCTCCCGGGCCGGCCGCGGCGGCGGCAGCAGCGAGGCACACCGTGCTCAGCAGCACCTGTCGGGGTTCGATACCTGCGGCCGCCAGCGTGGCGATGTGCTCCTCGACAACGCTGTTGCGGGCGAAGACGGCCATCACGGACGACTCGCCGCTCGGCAGCTTGCGCATCAGCAGGTGCTGAATACTGAGTTCGTCGATGGCGTAGGGCACATGCTCTTCGGCGTTCAGCATGATCATGCTCGCGATTTCCGCATTGTCCTGCGAAGGCAGCGTGAGCATGCGCGTGGTGATGTCGTAGCGGGGGAGAATCGAGTAGATGCTGTCCTCGGTCAGGGCATGCTTGCTCACGAAGGCCTTCAGCGCCTCGCGGAGCGAGCCGTCCTCCGCGGACCAGCCGCCGCGCTCGCGGTCGTACGAGAGCACGTCGAACCCGCCGCCGGCCTTGGGGCGGATACGCAGCCGGGCGATAAACCCCGGGCCGAACTGCAAAAGGCTGATGGTGTCCGATTTCGGCGCGCCGGAGCCGCCGGATATCAGGCTGTCGAATGAGAATGCCATGGATTGTGGAGCTGCTTTCCTGCCTGCCTATGCGCCGATGGAGCGCTCTTGCCAATCGTGCACCGTAAACGCTCCGTCGAAGGCGCTCACCACGGCCTGACACTCCACCCGCACCTTGCCCCCCTGGCGCGTCGCCAGGCCCGTGATGATAAAAAACCGGGAGTCGAACGTGCAAAACTTCTGAATCGCGACCACGGCGTCGCCCTGGATGCTGGTGTATTGCTGTACTTCTTCGAGGCTCTTGAAGCCGCGCTGCGGCGCGCCCTGCTGGCCGGGCTCGGGCGGCGCCCCCCGATACGCGAGGATCTCCTCGATGGCTGCCTCGCCCAGATCGGGCACACAGGCCAGCACCTCGCGGCTTGCGGTATTGATATTGATGAGCGGAAAGCCCCAGACACTGAGGAGGTCCCGCGCGCCGGGCTCGCCGTCTTCGCCAAACCACTCTTCGTCGTCCATGCCGCGCAGGTACCGCAGTTCCTCGATGGCCTGGAAGCGCGAAGGTCCGATTTCCTCGTCCTCTTCTTCCCCCGTGCGGCGCGTCCAGATGCGGCGCTTCACGCTTCGGTCCAGGAAGGGGATGTTGTCGATGATCTCTCGCGGCGCGCTGTTAATGTTGATCTTGCTCTCGGCGTCCTCGATGGTCAGCCGCACCACGTCGTTGTCGAATTCCTCGGTGGCCTCGAAGCTCGCGCCCTCGGCGTAGAGGTCCATCGGGTGCGCCCAGGGCTGCCCGAGATTCGTGCCTTCCGGCGGGCCGCCGAATCCGACTTCAGAATTCTGTTCTTCAAGGTTCAGCAGGTCCTTGTAGAACTTGTTGCGAATTTCGATGACGCCACGGTTCACCGCCGCCCGCGCCATGAGCCGGGCCTGGGTCTGCTCGAGGCCGTAGGCCGCCGCCCGGGCATCGAGAAACGCCCGCCGCCCGAGGCTCAGCGTGAGCACCGTTGCGATGGCCAGCACCCAGAGGGTGACGATGAGAACGAATCCCCGTTCCTGCTTCTTCATTGGAAGTTCGCCAGCCGGTCGTTGAGCCCTTCTAGGTAATAGCGCACGTTGGGCGCATGGATAGGCAGCAGGGATTGAAAGGTGATGGTGTGGTCCCGGTCGTCGGGGTCTTCGAATTCCAGCGTGACCTCGATGGCCTGCGGCAGGCCAAGTCCTTCCTTGTGGCGGGTCGTGTAGACCAGTTCGGGCGAGGGCGGCGGCACCTTCGCGTCGGTAATCCTGGGGATGGGGGACCAGACGTAGCGCACCTTGAAGTCGCTCACATTACTCGCCACCACGAAGTCCTCCCGGTCGGACAGCTTGATGCGTTCCTGCTCCACCTTCTCGCCGGCGGGGGGGCGGTTGGGCAGGGCGGTTTCGACCAGCGCTTCTTCCCGCTCGATTTCGCCGCGGCTGCGGTTGAAGCGGTAGCGAACGCGCATCAGACGCCGGCCCTCGGCGTCTTCCACGTTCATCGGCTCGCTGATGACGAACATCGCCACACTGTCGCGGTCGCCTTCGAACAGGTGCTCTGCCCGCGCCGCCATGTTCTCCACCTCGCGCTGGATAACCGTCATGAACGCGCGGGCCTGCTGATGCGCGTCGAACTTCGGGTCGATGCTGCGCGAGGCCCCGAGCGTGGTGAACAGCATGGTGTAGACCGCCGACATGACGATGCTCAAGAGCATCGAGGCGACCAGCAGTTCGGCCAGCGTGAAGCCGCTATTGCGCGAACGGGGGGACAACGGCGCCCTCCTGTGTCTCGGGCGGCAGCCAGAGCCGCTGGGGCGGCAGCAGCGTTTCGCCCACCCGCGTGCGCTCGTTTCCCGCGCGACTCCAGGTGATCTCCACCTTCACGCGCGGCATCCAGCCCTGATAGTTCTGCGCCAGCTTTTCCTGCATGAGGGGATTGATGCTGGCGGGCAATTCCGGGCGGGGCACTTCGATTTTGTCGACGTCGATGACGTAGGAGAAGCGCTCGTTCGGCGGCTCGAAGCGTCCGGTTTCGTGCATCTCATGCAGCTGATGCTCCATCTCGAGGTCGGCGAAAACGCCCTCCATCAGGAACCGTACCGTCGTATAGTCCCGCGCGAGCCCTTTCGACTCGATGGCCTGCTGCAGCGCGGTGTGGATGGTCAGCATGGTGATGCTGAGCAGCGTCATCGACATGAGCGTCTCGAACAGGATGTATCCGCGCCGGCGACGCATGTCAGTCGCGCTCCGCAATAGTCTGCCCCAGCGCCCCCTGGGTCTCAATGCGGAACTTCTGGCCGCGGAAGCGGTTGTCGAAAAACTCGAGCTTGACCCGGTCGCAGGCGCCATTGGGGTAACAGGCAATGTAAAAGGCCCCGGTTTCCGAGTCCTTGCGCATGCGCGGTTGGCGTAGGTCGAGATACCCGGGGAAGTCCTGCACCCGGCCCCAGCGGTCGCTCACGTCCTCGGTGATCTTCTCCATGCCGTCCATGTCGGCCACGAAGCGCACCCAGAAAATGCGCTCTTTGGGGTCGATGCAGAAATGGTATTCGCGACCCTGGCGCACGGCCATTTCCTGGGTCTGGCCGATAAGCGCAAGGATCTCGTCCTGCGCGCTGCGCACCTGCACCGACCGGAACGACGGACCGAAGACCGGTATGACCATCGCCGAAATCACGGCCATCAGGGTCAGCACCACCACCAGTTCGAGAAAGGTGAAGCCCGCGCTCGTGGGGTGTCGGCGGTCTCCTGGGCGCTGCTTCCTCACACAAGTCCCTTATTCGTCCGGGCCATGCTCGGAGGTGGAGGTGACGTCGTCGGCTGTGTTGGGTACGCCGTCGGCGCCGGAGCTATAGACCTCGTAGTCGGCCTTCATGGCGTCGGTGGCCGGCTTGTAGTTGTAGGGATTGCCCCACGGATCCTTGCGGATTTCCTTGACGTAGCGGCGGTTTCCGCTCACAAGTTCTTCCAAGGTCTTGGGATACGTGTCGTTGTGATCGAGGGCGTAGAGATCGATAGCGGTGCTGTAGGTCGAGATATCGCCCTTGGCCGCGCGGATCTGGGTTTCCTGCACGCGCCCGCCGAAGTTCATCACCACCATGCCGGCGAGGATGCCGAGGATGACCGTCACCAGGATAAGTTCGATAAGCGTGAAGCCGCCGTTCGGTTTCATCATGTTCTCCGTTAGCTGCCGCGGCCCGGGGGCCGCACCGTCGTGTCATCCCTATAGTATACGCTATCCGTGCCCCGATTGGGGACAGGCTCCGCCTTACAAAACCGAGCTCAGGGTCATCATCGGCAGCAGCATCGCCACCACGAGGAAGCCGATGATGACGCCCATGACCACCACCAGCAGGGGCTCGAACAGGGCCGTGAAGGCCTTGACCGCGCGATCCACCTCGATATCGTAGGCGTCGGCCACGCGCTTGGCGACCGTGCCGATGCGTCCGCTTTCTTCGCCAATGGCGAACATGCTCACCACCAGCGCCGGGAAATGCGGGCACTTGGTCAGGCATTCGCTGAGCGATTCACCCTCGGTCACGCCCTTGTGCACCGTGGCCACCTCGTCCTGAATGGAGCGGTTGCCCAGGGTCTCGCCCGTAATCCGGATGGAGGTGAGCACGGGCACGCCGTTGTCGAGCAGGGTGCCCAGGGTGCGCGAGAACTTCGCCATCTCGTACTTCTGAATCACCTGGTTCAGGGCGGGTATGCGGAGGAAAAAGGCATCGCGCTTGCGGGCGCCCACCTCGGTCTGGAGATAGCGCCGCAGGCCGTAGCCGATGAGCCCGAGCACGATCAGCACCGCCCACCAGTAGCTGCCCATGAATTCGCAGAACTTCATCACGATGACCGTGGGCAGGGGCAGCTCGGCGTTGAACTCCTCGAAGATCACGATGAACTTCGGGAACACAAAGGACACCAGGATAAAGATGGCGATGGAGCCGACGATGGTGAGGAAGGCGGGGTAGATCATGGCGGACTTCGCCTTGCCGCGCAGTTCTTCTTCCTGCTCGCCGAAGGTGACGATGCGCCAGAGCACCTCGTCCAGCATGCCGCCGGCCTCGCCTGCGCGCACGAGATTGGTATAGAGCACGGGGAAGACCTTGGGGTGCTTTTCCATGGCATCGGCCAGCGCCGCGCCCTTCTGCACCTCGTCGCGCAGGGAATCGATTACCTCGGCCAGCTTGGGGTTCTGGGTCTGCGCCACGAGCGTGCGGAGCGCCCGCGTGAGCAGCATGCCCGAATCGACCAAGTTCGCCAGCTGTCGGAAGAAGACGTTGCGCTCGTTCAGCCGGATGCGCGCGAAGGCGTTCTTCAGCGCGGCGGTGTCGATCTGGATGCCGGGCGCAGCCCCGTTGCCCGCGGCCGCTGCCTTGGTTTCTTCTACGCGGATGGGGAAATACCCCATGTCGCGCAGCCGGGCTACCGCGGACTTCTGGTCGGGCGCTTCCAGGACCCCGTCGACCTTGTCGCCGGGGCCCTTCTTGGCCTCATACTTGAACCGGGGCATTCGGCGTCTCGACGTCGTCCGCCAGCACTTCGGCATCCGCCGTCACGCGCAGCACTTCTTCCACAGTCGTCTCGCCGTCCATCACCCGGTACCAGCCCGAGCGGCGGAGTGTGCGCAGGCCCTCGGAAAGCGCCTGCTTCTTAATCTCGACGGCCGTCGCCCGCTCCACGGTCAGGCGCTTGATCTCCGGCGTGAAGGGCAGAATCTCATAGATGGCCTGCCGGCCCTTGTAGCCGGTGTTGCGGCAATGTTCGCAGCCCACGCCCCGGCGGAATTTCGCATCGCGGGCGTCTTCGGCGCGCACGCCGAACTCCGCCTCGAGAATCGGCCACTCCGGCTCGATGGGCTGGGTGCAGTGCGCGCACAGCCGCCGTACCAGGCGCTGAGCGATGGAGCAGATCACCGTGCTGGAAATCAGGAAGGGCTCAACCCCCATGTCGATCAAGCGTGTCACGGCGCCCGCGGAGTCGTTGGTGTGCAGCGTGCTCAGCACCAGGTGGCCGGTAAGGCTGGAGCGGATCGCCATCTCGGCGGTCTCGTAGTCGCGGATTTCGCCCACCAGCATGATGTCTGGGTCGTGGCGGAGCATCGAGCGCAGCCCCATCGAGAAGTCGAAGCCGATCTTCGGCAGTACCTGCATCTGCGTGATGCCCGCCAGCTGATACTCGATCGGGTCCTCGATGGTGATGATCTTCCGGTCGATGTTGTTCAGCTTGCTCAGCGCCGCGTAGAGCGTCGTCGTCTTGCCGCTACCCGTGGGCCCCGTCACGAGGATGATGCCGTGCGGCTTCGTGATAAACCCGTTGAACAGCTTCATGTCGGTATCGCGGAAGCCGAGCTGGTCGAGGGTAAGGAACACGGACGAGCGGTTCAGGATACGCATGTTCACCGTCTCGCCGTGGGGCGTGGGAAGGATGGACACGCGCAGGTCGTATTGCTGGTCGCCGAGCTTCGCGAGGATCTTGCCGTCCTGCGGCAGGCGCTTTTCCGCGATGTTGAGGTTCGCCATGATCTTCACACGCGACACGATGGCCGCATGAAAACCCCGGATGGCTGGGGGGACCGGTGCCTGGTGCAGGATGCCGTCGATGCGGTAGCGCACGCGCAGGGCATCCTCGAAGGGCTCAATGTGAATGTCGGTGGTGTCGGACTGCACGGCCTCGAGGATCAGTTCGTTCACGAACTTGATGATGGAGGCGTCGATTTGGTCGTCGCCGAGGTCGGCGCTCTCCACCTTGCGCTCCAGCTGCACGACATCTTCGTTGTCGTCGCGGCTGAGCATGCGCTCCATCGTGTCCGCGCCCACGCCGTACAGCTTCTTGATGGTCTGCCGGATGTGTGCCGGCGTGGCGACCACCGGCACGACGCGCTGCTTGAGCACCATGCGGATGTCGTCGAGGCCGTGGGTGTTCATCGGATCGCTTACCGCAATCACGATGGCGCCGCGGTGCTCCTCGACCGGCACAATGTTGTAGTGCGTGGCGTAGCGGGCCGGTACCTTCTGCACCAGCTCTGGCGCGATGTCCTCGGCCACGGGGCGCACGTAGCGCATTTCGCAAAAATCGGCGAGGGATTGGTACACCACCTCTTCGGAGGCGAAGCCCAACTGCGGTATGACGTCCTCGAGAGGGAGGTCCTTCGACCCCGCCTCGGCCTTGGCCCGGGCCAGCTTGGCCTCGTCCAGTACTTCGCTGCGGATAAGGTGCTGCTCGAATGCGCTCAATGCTGGCAAGAAAGGGCTCCCGATGGACGTAAGATCTTGTTCTGCATGATGTTATCACACAGAATGGGGGATGGCAAACGCATGGGGGCTATTCGTCGAAGGCGGGTTCCAGCTTCGCCAGCGAGACCTTGGCGGCCTCGGACACCGCCGGATTGGGGCTGTCGGACGCCGAGCGCAGCAGTTCCGCCGCGCGCACGTAGTCTTTCGTGTGCGCCAGGTACATCTCGCCGAGGCTCATTTCCACCTGCCCCAGCGCCACGGGATTGGTGCATTGCTTGCGCAGCTGTTCATAGCTGGCCATCTTGAAGGTATCGCTGTCGGCGCCCAAGGCTCCGCTCAAGTCGCACATGGCTGCCAGCGCCAATTCGGCCACCGGATTCGCCGGGCCCGCATACCGCGCCACCACCTGCTCCAAGGGTTTGAACTCGCGCATGCCGTTCCGCTCGGCGCGGGCGATGGTGTACAGCGGTTCGAAACGCTCGGCGCGAGTCTGTTCCAGCAGGTCGTAGCGATAGGGATTTACCGGGTTCGAGGCATAGACCTCGGGGTGGGTCGCCTTGAGTTCCGTATAGCGGTCGAAGGCGGACTGGTACCGCTCGAAGTAGCTGTAATCCATATCGGCCAGCTTCATTTGCCAGGCCCCGGCATCGGCCGCTTCCGGCTGCGTTTCGATGGCCTTGGCCAGTAACTCGTAGGCTTGATCCTGGTGTTGCTTGGCAATGAGCGCATTAGCCTGGTCAATCAGCGTGGCGGGGGCGGACTGGTTCTGTGCCACCGGGGCCAGCGGGCCGCCGTCCAGAATATTGAGGCGCATGCCCTGCATGACCGGCAGCACCAGCACCGCGGTTACCACCAGGGTGCCGAGCACCTGGAAGGCGTAACGCTGGAACCGGGCGAAATCCCAGCCATGCCCCGTGCCGCGTCGCAGGTCTTCTTTTACTACGGGCAGTAGATTACCCGCGAAGGCCGGGAGTTCATTGGGGAGAAAGGCCACCAGGGACTGCATATCTTCGAGTTCCGCCCGCATTTCGGGGTTCGCCTCGAGCCAGGTTTCCAGTTCCTGGGCTTCCGATTCCGAAAGAGGCTCGTAGATTGACGCGGCCATCAGGCCCAGCATGTAGTCCCGTCTCGACATAATATCCGTCGCTGCCTCCGTGCCCGCCTAATTGGGCTGATACAAATCCTCGAGTTCCCCGCGCAATTTCTTGAGCGCGCGGAACAAGTGCACTTTCACGCTGCCCACCGTGCACCCCAGGTGCTCGGCGATTTCCGACAACTGCAGGCCCTCGTAGTGGCGCAGCATGAACACCTCGCGCTGGGTGGGGGAGAGCACATGGAGCGCGCCGCGCACCCGGGCGTCGATCTCATGCGCCTGCACCTCCTGCTCCGTCGTCGGCATCGACGGCTCCACCGCCGCGCCCTCGGTCTCGGGCACGAAGGCCTCGTCCAGCCGCTCGTGCTGCCGCCGGTTGCGCTTGCGGAGGTAGTCGATGGAGTGGTTGCTGGTCAGGCGCAGCAGCCAAGGAAGAAACCCTCCCGTGGGCTGCCAGCTGTCTATCTTGCGATAGGCCTTGACGAGCGATTCTTGAGCCACGTCCAAAGCATCCTCTCGGTTGCCGGTCAAACGGTAGGCGACGGCGTACACACGGCCCTGATAGCGCCGGACGATCTCGTCGAATGCGCCCTGATCGCCGCCTTGCAGCGCCAGCGCCAATTCTTTATCGCCCATGGCCGTATGCTCCATCGCCCTTCCAGTCTGGTTGTGTAACGTCACGGCGTATTCCAAGGTTTACACCTGATGCCCGATTTGAGGAATTGGTTCCTCAATTCGGGTCCCATCGGGACCAGCATAGCAGAATCACGCCGCCCATTCGGCGTGTCCGGGCCGGTCCATCCCGTCTCAACACCCGGATTACAGCAATCTCCGGGCCAAGTCGTGAGTGTGTCGAATCGAGAATTCGGCGAAACAATTTGGAAGGCGGCACTTCGATGCCTATACTGGCGCGCGCATGGGCCGAGTCAACGACAGGGAGTCAGTATCGTGGCGAAACGCATTCAATTCAGCCGGCGGAGCTTTCTGGCCGGCATGGCCGCCGCGGGCGTGGGGGCGGTGCAACCCGCCGCCAGCGCGCGCCGGGTCAGCGCAAACGACCGGGTCCGGATTGCCGTTATCGGCAACGGCGGCATGGGCTCGCGGCACATCGAAGCGCTGGCGGTCAATCCCAATTGCCAGCTGGCCGCACTCTGCGACGTGTATACGCCGCGCTTTGAAGAGAACCAGAAGAAGGTCGAGGAGCTTTCCGGCCAGCGTCCGGACGGCTATCAGGATTTCCGGCGCGTGCTCGACCGCAAAGACATCGACGCCATCTTTATCGCCACGCCCGACCACTGGCATCCGCTGCTGACGATCCTCGGTTGCGAGGCAGGGAAGGACGTCTACGTCGAAAAGCCGGTATGCCCGACGATTCAGGAAGGCCGCGCGATGGTGGATGCCGCCCGGCGGTACGGCCGCGTGGTGCAGGTGGGCACGCAGCAGCGCTCGATGCCGGTATTCCAGAAGGCCATCGAGGTGATCCATCAGGGCCAGATCGGCGAGGTCGTTACCGCCACGGCGTTCATCGACGTAAACGGCTGGACCATTGGCGAGCATATTGAGGAGCCGCCGCCGGGCCTGGACTGGGACCTCTGGCTCGGGCCGGCGCCCAAGGTGCCGTATTCGCCGCAACGTTTCGGCGGCTTCATGGGCTGGCACGACTATGCGCGCGGCGGGCAGCTGACCAACTGGGGCGTGCACCTGATGGATATCGTGCATTGGGGCATTCGGGCCGACCGCCCGCTGAACGTGAGCGCCGTGGGCGGCAGCTACAGACACTCGCCAGGACAGGACAACTACGAGACCATAGAGGCCAGCTTCGAGTACGCCGGGTGCAACGTGACCTGGGAGCAGCGGCACTCGAACATCCACCAACAGAAGTTCTACGGCATCCGCTTCTTCGGCACCGAGGGGCAGCTGGTGGTCGATCGCGGCTCGTATGTGGTGCGGCCTTCCTCGCTCGGCGTGCCCGATTTTGTGGGCGAGCCTGAAAAGAGCTGGGCGAACACCGACCACCACAACAACTTCTTCCACTGCATCAAGACCCGCGAGAAACCGGCGGCCGACATCGAGCAGGGCTTCCGCTCGACGGCGGCCGTGCTGCTGGCGGGCATCGCGCTCAAGACCGGACGAAGGCTGGACTGGGACGCCGAGAACGAAACCATCCTGCACGACCCGCAGGCCAACCGCCACCTGTCGCGCGCCTACCGCGCGCCGTGGCACCTGTAGGAGTGCGGACCATGATGCGCCGAATGCTACTTGCCCTGCTGATTGCCGCGTCGCCTGCCTTCGCGGAGTCCGCCGAATTGCTGATTAGCGGCATGCGGTCGGGCGATGAAGCCGCACTCATCCGCGCGCGCCAATGGCTGTCGCGCGAGGATGTCTCGCACGCGGGTCTGGTCGTTGATTTGTTGTCGCACGAGGACGAGCGCGTCTGGCGCACGGCCTTCAATGTGTTGGCCGACTGGGCCAACGAGACCGGCGTGCCCGGACGCGAGGCCGACCGCGACCGCTTCGTCGCGATCCTCATGCCGCTCGTGTCCATCGACCACAGCGCCCACCAAATCGAACAGGGACTGCGGCTGCTGCCCTTGTGTGTGCCGGAAGGCACGAATGTAGACCCGATCGCCGCGCTGCTGGACAACCCGGATTGGCGCGAGAAGGCCCGCACCAGCCTGCAGGATATCGGGACGACGCAAGCCCGCGCGGCGCTCCGCAGCAACCTGGGCACGGCCGACACGGGATTTACGATCGCGGTGATCCGCAGTCTGGATTTGCTCGAGGACGGCGACTCGCTGCCCCTGTTCGTGGAGTATTGCGGCCATGCGGACGCCGGGGTGCGCGCCGCTGCGGCCCATGCGTTGGCCCGCACGGGCGACCCGGCCTATCTCGACGCGCTCCGCGAGGTACGGAAGCAGGCGAATCCGGATACCCGCTGGGAAGCCGAAGACGCGGTCGTGCGGCTGGCCTGCGCCATAGCCATTTCGGGCGGCAACTGGGACCTCTCGCAGGAGGCCTTGCGCGAAGCCTATGCAGACTCGAACGACGACACCATCCGCGCGGCGGCCCTGCAGGGGGTGGGGCGCTATGGTGACGAAACGGCCCTGCCGTTCATTCTCGATGCCATGCAGCGCTATGGCAGCCTGTACGGTCCGGGACTTCAGGCCATTGCCGCGCTCGAGGGCGAGGCCGTGACTGAAGCGCTGCTGGCGGCCTTTCCCGAGCAGCCGCAAGACATCCGCCAGGATCTTGTGCGCCTCTTCGGCAGCCGCTCCGATGAACGCTTTCTGCCGGTGCTGGTGAAAGCTGCGGGCGATGCCGATGCCGGTTACCGCGAGGCGGCGCTCGATGCCCTGACGGCTACCGGTCAGCCCGGCGCGGTGGCGGGGCTGGATGCGGCCGCCCAGTATCTTTCGAGCGACGAGGACCCCGCGGCGTTCTCCGCGCGCATCATTAAGCTGGCGGGACGTTTCGAGTCCGACGGGGCCTCGGCCGCCGCAGGACGCTCGTATCTGCTGCTCTACCGCCACGCCACCGACGACGAGCAGAAGGCGATGGCGCTCGACGGCGTGAAGCGGAATCCGGTGCCGGAAGCCTACGCCGTGCTGCAGGAGAGCATGTCGCCCGAGGAACTGGCCGCCCTGCCGGCCTCGATGCTGGCGGGCGTGGCGCGCGCGCTCTACGACGACGGCAAGACGGCCGAGGCGGACGCGTTGGTGGCGCAGCTCGAGCCGCGCATCAACGACTCCGCCACCGTGCAAATGATGATCGACATCATGCGCGGCCGCGGCGACGACGCGGGCTGGGCCCAGCGGCTCGGCTTTGTGTCGCGCTGGCAGCTGGTCGGTCCTTTCGCCTGGAAGGTGGAGGACGCCTTCACCATCGCGAACATCAACGAACCCGACATCGACCTCGGCGCGCGCTATGGCGAGGGCGATGCCGCCATCGGCTGGCAGCCCTTCGAGAGCGGGGACATCCAGCCGATGGTCAACCTGGCGGGCATCCTCGGCATGATGGACCACGCCACGGCCTACGCCTACGCGGAGGTCTACGTGCCCGAAGCGACGCCAGGGCAGGTCCGCGTCGGCAGCGACGACGGCGTGAAGGTCTGGCTGAACGGCGAGGCCGTGCACGAAAACAATGTGGACCGCGGCACGGCGCTCGACGCCGACATCGCCCCGGCCGCGTTCGTGGCGGGCAAGAATCGGCTGCTGGTGCAGATTACCCAGGGCGCGGGCGGTTGGAACTTCATGCTCCGCCTGTGCGACGGCGAAGGCCGCCCGCTGAAATTTTCTTATGAACCCGAGACCACCACGGAGACTCAACCATGAGCACTGCCATACTTCTGCTGCTTGCCAGCGCTGCCGCGGACGACGCCCCCCTCAAGTGGGAACGCGTGAAAATCAGCGATGCCACCTATGAAGCCGCATCCGTGTTCGATGTGGACAAGGACGGCCATCTCGACATCATGTCGGGCGAATACTGGTACTCTGGCCCCGAGTTCACTGAGCGGCACAAGGTTGCCGATATCCGCATGGAAGGCGACTATTACGACGACTTCTCGAACAACCCGATGGACGTGAACGGCGACGGCTACCTCGATGTGGTGACCGGCGGCTGGTTCGGCGAATCCTTCCAGTGGCGTGAGAACCCCAAGGGCGGCATGGGGGAGTGGACCACCCACACCGTGGCGAAGACGGGCAACATCGAGCGCAATGTGTTTCATGACATCGACGGCGACGGCACGGAGGAGGTCTTCGCCACCACGAATCCCGTGCACTTCTTCAAGCTGAACCAGGAGAAGGGCGAGTTCGACCAGTTCACCATCGAGAACGCGCTGGGCGGCCATGGCTTCGGCGTGGGCGATGTGGACGGCGACGGGCACGACGACCTGCTCTTCGCGACCGGCTGGATGAAGGGCCCCGAAGATCCGTACAACGTGACGGGCTACCAGAAGTTCGAGACCTGGAACCTGGGCATGGCGAGCGTCCCGATTCTGCTGCACGACGTGGACGGCGACGGCGACATGGACGTCGTCTACGGACAAGGCCATGCCTATGGGCTGTTCTGGCTCGAGCGCAACGGCGATCCCACGCTGGCGGAGTCTTGGACCCGCCGCGACATCGAACCCAAGCGCTCGCAGTTCCACGATGTGCAGCTGGCCGACCTCGACAACGACGGCAAGCTGGAACTGGTGACCGGCAAGCGCTTCCGCGCCCACATGGGCAAAGACCCCGGCGCGGCCGACCCCTTGGGCGTCTACGTCTACACGAACAACGGCGGCAGCTTCGAGCGCATGACGCTGGACTACGGCGAGGCCGGCCAGGCCAGCGGCGTCGGCATATACTTCTGGATTGAGGATGTCGATGGCAACGGCTGGAAAGACATCGTCTGCCCCGGCAAAGACGGGCTGTACCTGTTCAAGAATCTGGGAAAATAATCCGTCTCTTGTCGGTCGGGGTTCTACCCCGGCATCTTGGCGTCAGGATGCCGGGGTAGAACCCCGACCTACTACAATTGCGAATTTCAGGGCGTTTGTACCGCGTGCCATCCCAGCGCCGCATTGATACGTTTACTTGTAATATCGCCCTAATCGTTACAATAGAGAAGGAACGCCGCCCATGCGACTCATCCTTGCGCTCGTGCTTTCGCTGCCGCTGGCAGCATACGCCGAACCTTGGTCCCTGAGAGAACCGGCAGCGGGTCCCGAGGATTGGGGCTACCGCCCGGCAGACGGCACAGAGCCCGCGATGAATCCGCCGTCGTTCACTTGGGCGCCCGAGCGCAACGCCGAGCGCTGGGAGTTGCAGGTCGCGAAGGGCGGAGACTTCGAGAATCAGGTACAGACCTGGGCCGCGCCTTGGAATGCCTTCGCCCTGCCGGAGACTCTGGAGCCGGGCACCTATGCCTGGCGGTATCGAGGTGTCGATAAGGACGACGAGGCCAGCGCTTGGAGTATTGAGCGCGGCTTTGAGGTTTCCGCAGAAGCCGTCCTTTTTCCCAAGCCGGGGCGGGATGCCTTGATTTCGCGCATTCCCAAAGGGCATCCCCGCCTTATGGCGCGGCCGGAAGAACAAATGTTTCTCGCGCCTTCCGCAAAGGATCCCGACGCCGCGTTCGACGATGGCAAAAGATGCGGCAGTCTCGCCATCACCTATCCGGGCGAGTCGACTCCTGAAGGCATGATCTTCACCGTCCCATCGCTCAACGGTGCCCAAGCGATGGAGGAGGTTCATACCGCGCTCATCGCCGAGGCCGACGCGCTGCTGACCAAGGACATCGACACCAGCGAGCCGCCGCTGTACCCCGAGGGCACCGATCGCAAAGGGGAGACCTGGAAAAAGATCTGGTGGGGCAATCGGGTGCATGGCATCAATGCCTCCGAACCGGCCGCCAAGCTGGCCTTCGTCTATTGGCTGACGGGCGACAAGCGCTTCGGCGACCGCGCGCGCGACATCGTGATGGACATTATGGCGTGGGACCCGAAGGGCTCGACTCAGTACGAATACAACGACGAGGCGGCGATGCCGCTGCTCTACTGGCCGACGCGCGCCTACACCTGGGCCTACGATTGCTTCAGCGAAGAAGACCGCGCCAAGGTGACCGAGGTGATGCGCGTGCGCGGCGAGGACTGCTATCAGCACCTCCTGCGCGGCAACCACCTGTGGGATCCCTATTCCAGCCATTCCAACCGCGCGTGGCATTGGCTGCTCGAGGTCGGGATCGTCTTCAACGACACCATTCCCGAGGCCCCCGACTGGGTCGACTACGCGATGACCATCTTCTACACCTGCTACCCCGTGTGGGGCGGTCCCGACGGAGGCTGGCACGAAGGGATCGCCTACTGGGTCAGTTATATCGATCGCTTTCAGTACGGGGCCATGGCCATCAAGGAAGCCTTCGGTATCGACGCCTACGACAAGCCCTTCTTCAAGGACAATGGCTACTACGGGCTCTACACCCTGCCGCCCGGCACCAAGGCCGGCGCCTGGGCCGACCAGTCCACCACCACCAGCAGCGACCGCATCGCCAACCTCATGGCGATGATGGCCGCCGGCTCGGGCAATCCCCACTGGAAATGGTACGCGGATCAGCATGGCGTGGATATCGCCAAGCAGGGCTGGTTCGGATTCCTCTTCGCGGCGCGAGCGAGCGGGGTGGAGGCGAAGGCGCCGACCGACCTGCCGTCGTCGAAAGACTTCCCCGACACCGGCATCGCCGTGCTGAACAGCAACCTGCTCGATGGCGCCGACAACGTGCAGGTGCACTTCAAGAGCAGTCCTTACGGCACCCAGAGCCACGGCTACAACGCGAACAACGCCTTCCTGCTGAACCTGCACGGCGAGCGCGCGCTCATCCGCTCGGGACGCCGCGATGTCTACGGCAGCCCGCACCACACGCAATGGATGTGGAGCACGAAATCCGACAACGCCATCCTCGTGAACGGCGAGGGGCAGTACAAGCACACGGTCAAGGCGCAGGGCCGCATCACGCACTTCGAGACCTCGCCGGAGCTGGACGTGGTGGTGGGCGAGGCAGGGGATTCCTACGACACCCTGAACCGCTGGACCCGCCGCATCCTGTTCTTCAAACCCGATGTCATCGTCATCCACGACATGCTCGAGGCACCCGAGCCGAGCAGCTTCCAGTGGCTCCTGCATGCCGAGGCCGAGTTCGCTATCGACGGCGCTTCCGCCAGTGTGGAGACTAAGGGCGGAGTGGTGCGTGCCGAGTTCTTGTATCCGGAGAACCTGGCGATCGCCCAGACCGGCGAGTTCGAGACGCCCCCGCACGAGTGGGCCAGCTTCAAGCTACACGAATGGCACCTGACCGCAGAGACGACGGAGAAGGCCGCGCAGCAAGAGTTCATTACGGTCATTAGCGTGGACGGCGCGGAACCCGGGAGTACGGTGAGCGGGGACGCGGGAGACCATACGCTGACATTTCAGGCGGGCGGCAAGGCGCACACGGTACGCCTGACGCCGGAGGCCTACGAAATCGGCGGGTAACGCCTAATTGTTCCCCGTGAAGCCCACGAAGTTGCGGCGTCCGTTGCCGGCGAAGTAGCCCGCGAAGGACATGAGTCCGTGGAACTTCGCCTTGATGTCGGACCACGACGAGATGTTCTTCGCCATGCGCATCATCTGCTCGGGACGCAGGTAGAATTCCTTCAGGCCCTTGTCCACCAGTTCGTCGATCTCTTCGCGGCTGAGCGTGGGGAGGTCCACCGTGGCGGCCTGCTCGTAGTCGTCGGTCACCCAGTCGCGCCAGTCCTTGGGAATCAGCGCGCCCGAGTTCTTCGCCCAGTCGTAGTAGCTCGTGCCGGGATAGGCAACCACGCCCGTGAACTGCGCCGTGTCGATCTTTAGTTCTTTCGACATCTTGATGGTCTTTTCGGCCGTTTCGCGCGTCTCGTCCGGGCCACCGATCATGAAGCAGCCGTGGATGCGGATCTTCGCCTTCGAGGCGTTTTCCGCAAAGGTGTACATCTGGTCGACCGTGGTGCCCTTCTTTACGTTGTTCAGGATCTTCTGGTCGCCGAATTCGAAGCCAACGCATAGCATGCGGCAGCCCGAGCGCTTCATCAGGCGCAGGGTCTCCAGGTCGTTCAGGTCCACGCGGGCATTGGCGCTCCACGACAGCTTCACGTCCCGCCGGATGATCTCCTCGCACAGGGCGATCAGGCGGTCCCGCGCGATCCGCATCGTCAGCGTGTCGTCCTCGAACATGATTTCCCGCAGCCCGGGGATGACCTTCTGGTTGTGGATCATCTCGTCCACCACCCGCTCCACACTATGCGGGCGGTAGCTGTGCCCGTTCATCACCTGCGGAATCTGGCAGTAGGAACACCGATACCGGCAGCCGCGCGCGGTGATCTGGGTCACAAAGGGAAACAGCTTCGCGCCGTCCCAATAGTTGTTCATGTCCAGATGATGCCACGCGGGGAAGGGCAGCTCGTCCAGGTTCTCGATATACGGCCGGTTCTCGTTCTCGATGTAGGTCTCGCCGTCCAGGTACGACAGGCCGAGGCAGTCCTTCATCGACACGCCGTCGGCGATGTCGCGGATGGTGTAGTCGAACTCGTGCCGGGCCACGGCATCCAGCGCGCCGTTGGCCGCGCGCAGGGTGGATTCCGGTTCGGCCGACACATGCGGCCCCACCATCACGTGCAGGCCGCCCACCGCTTCCTTGCACGCCCGCGCCGCCTCGATGTCGGAATAGATGGACGGGGTCGTCGCCTGATACACGCACATATCCGGCTTGAAGGCCTTCAGGTGCTGCTCGATCAGCACGTCGGTGGGCATGTTCATGGCCTGAGTATCCATGAACAGGATCTCGTGACCGGCGGCTTCCAGCACCGCCGCGCCGGTGGCGAGGTAGTCCGGATGGCGCTGAACCCGGCCGCGGCTGCGCGCGAACCAGCGCGCCGACTTCGTGAAGTCCTTGCCGAACATCGGATTCAGGACGGCTACTCGCATGGCTTCCTCTCCTCGGAAAGGCCCCGGCCCTTCCGCAAACGTGAACGGCTCAGGGCCGCCATGTATTCCCCATATAGGGTACTCCAGTGTAACCTGAATCGGACAAAACCGCAAGAAGTTGTGGGAGTACATCGGGAAAAAACTCGGCGGAGCGGAGAGACTCGATCGGCACCCAGGCGGCCTCGGCCACCCGGGGATCGCGCGATTTCTGCAAGGTGCCCCCAATCACACCGGCGCGAAAGATCAAGTGAACGATGTGGCGTTCGCCCTCGGGATGAATGGAATCCTTCAATAACATCAGCGGCCCCACCTCGATTTCGAGGCCGGTTTCCTCGCGGAGTTCGCGTTGGAGGGCGGCATCGAGCGGTTCGCCCCAGTCGACGCCCCCGCCCGGCGGCATCCAATACGCGCGCCCGGCCTTCTCGTGCCGCACCAGCAGCAGCCGCCCGCGCTGCAGGATGACCGCCCCGACGCGGATTCGCGGCCGTCTCACCTCGTTCGATTCCATGCCCGCCCTCCCGGTTGTGCGGCTGCAACGTGGATGGCTAGTATACGTCCCATTCATCGCTGCATTCATACGCCAGAGGGATTGTCTATGCTTCGTTCGTTTTTGTGCTCCGTCAGTTGCTGCATGCTTGCTACCGTGATGGCGTCAGCCGACACCACCGGCCCCGGCGCCTTCGGCCGGGCCGTGCGCGACGCGGGGGGCGAGATTTCCTTCGTGTTCGGCGACCATCGTCCCTTCGAGCAATGCCACGCCAGCACCTTGGTGCAGGCGGCCGATGGCACCGTCCTCGCCGCCTGGTTCGCGGGCACCAAGGAGAAGCATCCGGACGTCGGTATCTGGTTCGCGCGCCAGCAGGAAGGCAAGTGGAGCGAGCCCTTCCGGATCGCCAAGATCAACGAGACAGCCCATTGGAACCCGGTGCTGTTCCGCGACGCCGAGGATGAGATCCACCTTTTCTTCAAGATTGGCCCGGAGATTCCCTTCTGGCAGACCTACTGGATGTCCAGCGAGGACAACGGCCAGACCTGGAGCGAGCCGGTCGAACTGGTCCCCGGGGACCAGGGAGGCCGCGGCCCGGTCCGCAGCGCGCCCATCGTGCTGTCCGATGGTAGCTGGCTCGCGCCGGCGAGTACCGAGTATCAGGGCTGGTTTCCGTTTGCTGATCGCAGCACGGACCACGGCGAGACCTGGGATCGCTCAGAAAATTTCACGTGTGATAAGGATGCGCTAGGCGGCACGAATGCGATTCAGCCAACGCTGTGGGAATCGGAAAAGGGGCATGTGCACGCGCTGCTCCGTACGCAATACGGATACATCTGGAAGACGGAGTCCAAGGATTACGGCAAGACCTGGGCGCCGGTCGAAAAGACAGAGCTGCCCAACAACAACAGCGGCATCGAGGCGTTGCGCCTGCCCGACGGTCGCGTGCTGCTCTGCTACAACCCGGTCGGCGGCAACTGGGGCGACCGCACGCCGCTCGATTTGGCCATCTCTTCCGACGATGGTGAAACCTGGAAGACGGTTGCGCACGTCGAAGATGACGCGGACAAGGACAGCGAGTTCTCCTACCCCTCGATGAAGATGTCCGTGGATGGCAAGTCGGTGCTGCTCACCTACACCTGGCAGCGCGACAAAGTGCGTTTCTGGCGGATTCCGCTCGAAGTGCTTGCCGACTAAAACCCTTTCAATTTTACCCAAAGGACCTGTCAGCCTTGTATAAGCATTTCCTCGCCGCCTTAGCTTTGATGATGTTTGTTTCCGCTTTCGGCGCGCAGGCGGCCGATTTCAAGGCGGGCTACGCCGAACGCGATATCACGCCGCCCGAGGGGCTGCCCATGTGGGGCTACGGCGCCCGGCATGACATGCCCTCTACCGGCACCATGACGCCCCTGCACGCGAACTGCATCGTCATCGAGGCGCCGGGCGGCAAGCTGGCGATCATGGGCATCGACATTGGCCGCGCGCCCACCTTCCGCATGATGGACCTCATCCGCGAGAAGGCCGCCACGGCCGGCGTGACCACCGTGCTCATCAGCGGATCGCACACCCACCACGGTCCGGTCATCGAGTTCGTGGACAAGGAAGGCATGGGCGCGGGCAAGTTCGACAACGCCCTCCAGTACATCGACGATTTGACCGAGAAGCTGGGGGACTGCATTGTCGAGGCGGCCAACAACGCCGTGCCTGCCAAGATTGGCTGGGGCGCCATGGACACGCCCTACAACCGGAACCGCCAGTCCAAGATCGAGCCGAAGATGCGCGACCCCGAGCTGGCGGTCATCCGGGTCGACGACCTGAACGGCAAGCCGATTGCCATGGCCATCAACTTCGCCGCGCATCCCGTGTGGGCCGATATCACGGACCGCAGCTGGTGCGCAGAATATCCGGGCTATCTGAAGGACTACGTAAAGGAGCAGACGGGAGCGCCCTGTGTGTTCCTGCAGGGTGCGGCTGGCGACATGTCGCCCAACGGCAATGGCGCGAAGACCATGGAAGAACTCGGGCACAAGATCGGCGACGCGGTGCTCGAAATCAACCAGGGTATCGAGACCAAGGTGCCGGAACATCCGGAGATTAAGGCGCTTCCGGAAGAAAAGTTCGACTTCGAAACCCGTATCGATCTGCAGAATCCGCTCATCAAGGGCACCTTCAAGCAGATGTTCTTCCCGGAAATGCTGGCCATGATGGAAGAGCTGCCCAACAACAAGATCTTCCCGCGCCTCAATACCGTGCTGCTCAATGGCGAACTGGCGCTGGTCGGCGGCTCGGGCGAGTTCTTCAGCGGCCACGCAGTGCGCCTCAAGCAGGAAAGCGCGGCTAAGGAAACCTTCTTCATCGGCTACTGCAACGGCCACCAGATGTACTTCCCGACCCTCGCGGCCATCGACGAGGGCGGCTACGGCGCCGACCCCAGCGTCTCTTGGGTGCCGCCGGGCGCGGGCGAGGAAATCATCGGCAAGGCCCTCGAAAACATCCAGGGGCTGGTCGAGGCGAAGTAGGGGCTTGTCACAATTCGAGAGACTGGTTCGTCTCTACTCCCAGGCCGGCAAGGGCGCCGGCCGTGAAAGGAGTACGGACATGTTTCTCGATCCCATCGAACGCCCCAAGGGCCTGATTCCGCGCATCGCCTATTGGCTCACCCGCCGTCAGTTCGGCAAGGTCATCACGCCGCTGAAGGTCATCTATGCCCGGGTGCCGGAGGCCATGCCGTTGGCGAGTGCAATCCAACGCTTCAGCGCCACCGGCGTGCGGCTCGATCCGGCCCTGGCCTACCTGCTGCAGGTCCACGCGGCACGGCTGAACCACTGCCATTTCTGCATCGACATCGGCCGGGCGCTGGCCCACGGACAGGGCGTGTCGCTGGCGAAATTCGATGCGCTTGAGCATTACCGCGACGACCCGCAGTTTACTCCCCGGGAACGCGCGGCGCTGGCCTACGTCGAGGAGGTCACGCTGAACAAGGCCGTTGCTCCGGATACCTTCGCCCGGCTGCGCGAGCATTTCTCCGAGCGCGACATTGTCGAGATTGCCTTGCTCAACGCCATCGAGCACTACTATAACGTGGCGAATATCTCGCTTGGCATCGAGTCCGACGGGCTGTGCCCGCTGCGGCCTGCCGCCGCGGGCACCGGGGAGAGAGCAATCGCGTGAACCGGCTGGAAGAATTCGAGGCGAACCGGCAGCGCTTGTTCGGCATCGCCTATCGCATGCTGGGCAGCGCCGCCGACGCCGAGGACCTGGTGCAGGAAACCTGGCTACGCTGGGCGCAGGACTCCGCCGTGCCGCAATCCGCGCGCGCTTATTTGACCACGATACTCACGCGGCTCTGTATCGACCACCTCCGGAGCGCGCGGGTGCAGCGCGAATCGTATGTCGGCACCTGGCTGCCGGAGCCTGTCGCCCTGCGCCCGGACCCCGCGGAGAGCGCCGAACTCGCGGACAGCCTGTCCATGGCGTTTCTCTTGACGCTAGAGCGTCTGAGCGCCACGCAGCGCGCAGCATTCCTGCTGCACGATGTGTTTGGCGCGGGCTACGAGGAGGTGGCGGGCATCCTCGGCAAATCCGAGGCGGCATGCAGGCAGATCGTGCGGCGCGCCCGGGCCGGCATTCGGACGGAGCGGCAGGAGGAGAACGTGCCCGAAGCCGAGCAACGCGTCCTGCTCGAGGGCTTTCTTGGGGCGATCATGCGGGGCGACTACGAGGCGCTCGTTTCCATGCTCAAGGAAGACGCGGTGCTCTATGCCGACCACGGAGGCAAGGCCGCGTCAGTGCATCGGAACATCTACGGGGCTGACAAAATCGCGCGCCTTATGCTGGGGCTGGCCCGGCGCTTTCCCCCAAAGGAGCCGGAATTGCAGTTGCTCACGATTAACGGGGCAACCGGGGTATTGATACGCGAAGCGGGGATTCCGACGACGGTACTACACATCGACTATCACTGCGGCAGGATTGGCGCTTTGTATCAAGTACGCAACCCAGAGAAGCTTAGCAGTTTCACCCGAAGTGAGACCGGATGACACACGCCTACTATTTTTCGTCACCATTCCAGAACGGTCCGTAGAAAAATTTTGCACAGATAGCGCCAAAATGGAACCAAATAATTGATTTTAACGGTTCACTACCAAGATTTCGGATATTTTCGTCTTTGCAATTCGGAAGATTTCTGGTAGCGTATGGATCCGGTTGAGGCAGAAGCAGGAGGAACTTCCCGGGTGCGCTGGTGGCAGCGTTGAATGCGGCGCTATAGAAACATCGGTGTGCGTGGCTTGTACTTCTCGCACTTAGATTGTCGAATGTTTGCGTTGAGTCGAGTAGTCGTATTGGTACTCAAAGGGAAATACGGAGGAAAAAAGGCATGAGCAGGAAAATTGGGGTAGGAATGGCTTTGGCTGCTGCGCTGGTATGCGCCGCTTCGCCGAGCTGGGCAGTGACGGTAACGCATCCGATTAACTTCACCGCGTTGCTGCAGGCGAGCGAGAACGAGGGAACGACCAACCTGTTCCTCGATCCGGAAGATACCGCGTTCTTTGATCCGGATACGGTGGACCTGAACGTCAACGGTGTGCTCGACAAGTTCGAGTTCGCCATTCTTTCGCGTATGGCCAACCCGGCGGATTCGGCGTACGTGCCGGCCGTCAAGACGGCGCTGGAAGCTAACGTGGCCCAGGCCACGACCGACTTCGGTCCGCTCGTGAACGGTCTGGCCAGCGGCGCTTTCACGATTGTCGGCGCTGCATACGCTACGCTCGGCGCGGAAGGCGACTATGAGACGCTTGCCAACGTGGCCGCGTTCGCGTCGGATTTCGTGGCGAGCCAGCCGGTTGAAAGCAATTACACTCCGGCGCCCGCGTCGGGCGGCTGCGGCGACCCCGACAATGACGGCGTGCCGACCATCAACGAATTTTCCGCCGCGAGCGATGCGCTTGATACGGCCTGCGCCGATTGCACGACCCGTCCGCTGGACGGCGGTATCACCGATGACGGCGGCGACCTCTACGGCGCCTGCAACGGCCGTTTCCCCTTCCTGCGCGAATACGCCTGGGATGAGGCGACCGGCCGCGTATACAAGTATGTGAGCAGCTTCACGCAGGAATGGACCTGGACCGAAGCTCAGGCTGCCGCCGTGGCCGAGACGGTCACCGGCATTGAAATCGATTCGTTCCTCGCGTCGGTCGATTCCGCCTCCGCGAACAACCTGTTCGTGGCGAAGGGCTGGAGCGGCTGGGCCGGCGGTACGGACCAGGCTACGGAAGGCGACTGGAAGTGGATCGGCACCGGTCAATCCTTCTGGAGCGGTGCTGTGGCGGGTACGGCCGTAGGCGGGGCCTACACCAACTGGAACTCGGGCGAGCCGAACGACTCCGGCAGCAACGAAGACTTCTTCGAACTGAAGAGCGACGGCAAGTGGAACGACAAGAGCCCGACGTCGACCAGCAGCACCTACATCGTTGAGTTTACCGATACCTACACGACCGACACGGACAACAACGGCATTCCGAATGCATGGGAAGACGCCAACCTGGACGGCGTTCCGGATGGTTTGGGCGTGGCCCCGCTGACCGTTACGCTCGACATCACCTCTGGCTCGATTATCGACATGGTTCCGGGCGTCAGCGTGGCGTCCGTCGATGCGAGCTTCACGCCTGCGGGTACCTCGCCGGTCTATACCTGGACGAGCAGCACCCCCGGCGTCGTGATCATCACCGGTACCGGTGCCTCGGTGAACCTCGTGGCCAACAGCGCCGGCGAGACCGTGGTCACCTGCAAGATCGATGCAACGACGGTCGACGGCGAGTCCAGCGGTCAAGCGACGCTGAGCATCAATGTAGTGGTTCCCGAGTGGGACGACTTCTGCGGCCTTGACGATACCTTCGACTTGCAGGCGAGTAACCTCGCGGCGGTTGGCGGCGATGCCCTGGGCGTTCCTTCCAACTTCGCCGACTGGGATATCGAGTTCCTTGTGGGCGACGGCGTCCCGGATGCCTGGCAGCTGCGTCTGCTGGCCTTCGCGCTGTGCCAGGAAGGCATCGGCGCGTTGAGCAAGACCGACGGCACCGATGTGACGGCGGCTCAGTTTAATGACAACGTCGCCAAGATCAACGGCCTCGTCTCCGACCTGAGCGCCGTTGCGGCCTTCCTCACCCAGGTGAAGTCCATCCAGACCGACATGCTGACGCTCGCTGCCCTGATCGGGGGCGGCTGCGACGCCAACCTCAGTGGTCTGGGCGACGGTAATGCCATCGGTGCTCTGGCGACCGGCGGTACCGGCAACCCCGCCGGCCTCGACGATCTGATTGAAACGCTCACCATCGCTACGGCGCTGGGTGCGTTCGGCCAGGGCGTATCGGGTCTGGTGGGTCTCAGCACGGAAATGAAGCTGACGTTCCAGGATGCCCTGAGCGCTGATTCGCTGGGTGATGTGAACCTGGTACTCGGCCTCTCGCCGCTGCTGCAGTTCTATGCCAGCGGCGCTGCCGGCGCCTGCGGCGGCGGACAGGCTCTCGCAGCTTCTGTGTTGGGCACGCTGGGTACCACCTGGCCGTCCATCGACACGAACAACGTCGATTGGGATGTCTACCTGCTGGGTAGCACCAAGGCGATCGGCGAGCCCTTCTCGGGCGCGGGCGACTACAACGGCGATGGCTACTCCAACGCCGAGGTCGCGGGTTACGTGATGGCCGCCGGCGGCACCGTCGATGACTTCATCGCGGGCGCCACCGGCGAGTTCGATCCGTTCTGGCTTGGCAACCCGAACCTGCCCGTCGCGGGCATGATTGGTCTGGGCAGCCTGGTTAGCAGCGTGGCGCTCTCGGGCGCGATGCTCCTGCGCAACCGCAAGCGCCGGTAATCGCTTAGTTGAATCAGACCGGGCCGCAGGCTTGCCTGCGGCCCGGTTTCTTTTTGGGTGGCGCCCGAAGCATGCCCTTTTTGCAAGAATTGAATGTGCTAGTGTATAAGTAAGAGCCAGATGTGATGATATTTTGGGGGCGTCGTTCCCGTTTCATACAGGTGAATGATAAATAATGGCAAAAATTCTTATAGTCGATGACGATGTAGATTTGGCGGAACTGGTGCGGACCAAGCTATCTGCCGAGGGGCACCAGATGGCGGTGGTCAACACCGGTGAAGGCGCCTTCGAGCAGGCCAAGCAATTCAAGCCGGATATCTGCATTCTCGATATCATGTTGCCGGGCGTTACCGGCTATCAGATTTGCCGGAAGATCCGTAAGGACCCGGAGCTGTACCGCTGTGCGATTCTGATCTTGACGGCGCTGGGCGAAGAGCCCGAGATTCTGCATGGCCTGGAACAGGGGGCGGACGACTATCTGGTGAAGCCATTCCGGCTCGAGCGCCTGATGGACAAGATCGCGTCGCTCTCGGCGCTGCTGGTGCAGATCGACACGCGCAACCGCTTGACGAATCTCCCGGGCACGGACGCCATCAAGCGCGAGATAAACCATCAGCTTGCCCGGGGCAATCCCATCGCGACCATCTACATCGACATGATCGGCTTCAAGGGCTTCGTGGCAAACCGCGGTCCGGAGGGGCAGAACAAGGGGCTTCAGTTCATGTCGAAGCTCCTCGTGAACCTGACCCGCGACATGGGCATCTACGAGTGCTTCGTGGCCCATATGGGCGGCGAGCACTTCGTGGTGCTGCTGAAGCTGAACGATTACGAACGCTTCTCGAACGGGCTCATCGATGCCTTCGATCACCGCTCGCGCGAGTTGTACACGCCGCAGGAACTGGAGCAGGGCTACATCATCGTCGCCGATAAGCAAGGCCAGGAACAGCGCTGCAAGCTCATGAAGCTGTCGGTGGGCGTCGCCCACACGCAGTTCCGCCAGTTCAAGAGCGCCAAGAAGATGTTCGAGGTGCTGGCGCAGGTGCGGCAGATGGCCCAGCCGAACAAGGGCTCCGTCTGTTTCATCGACCGGCGCCGCTCGGATCGTTAGCGCCGAAGCGCGCCGGTTTTCATGGAGCAGGGTCCCGCAGCACTTACCGTTCCGCGCATCGCCGGGCTGCTCGGCCTGCTGATTATCGGGGGCATTGTGGGCGTCATCGCCGTGGCCGGGAGGCCCGATATCCCGCTAGATGAACTGGTCCGCCGATGTGCCCAAAGTACCCCTACCTGGGACAGCTACCAGGAAGATATCAAAGGGCAGATAGGCGCAGCCCCGGTGGCCGAGTGGCACGGGGAACCCGTGTGGGCGCGGCACGAGGGCGCCGTAATCGAAGTAGCCTTCTCCGTGTCGCCGCCCTGGAACGACTATCCCTGCTCGCTACCAATGCTGCTGCGCGATCCCTTCGGCGAAGTCCACTTGGCTCGTCAGGCGGAAAACCTTGACGGCGTCTTCGTTTATCGCTTTGAGCTTCGCAGCAATCCCGATGCCGGATTGCCCTGGGTGGAGATTCACTACCCGCACCAGGAAAGGCGGCTGTCGCTACGCTCCGACGGCACCTGGGGCGAAGCGGGGTAGACGGTCAGGGCTGTTGAGTGTGCAGCGCCAGCCACGACGTCAAATCTCCCTCGGAAATGTCTCCTGCGGCAAGCCCCAGCATCGCCGATGTCGCTTCCTCCTGCTCCGCGCAAAGGGCGATACCATTGAGGCGGAGAAAAGCGAACATAGCGGCAAACGCGGCGCGCTTATTTCCGTCGATGAAAGGATGATTCCGGGAGATGCCGAAGGCGTACGAGGCTGCCAGCCTTATGAGGTCTTCGACTTCTTCGTATGCATTCAGATTAACCGGACGTTGCAGCGCGCTGGAGAGAAGACCAACGTCCCGGACGCCATGAGAACCTCCGAAATCCCGTATCACCTGTTCGTGCAGATAGAGAACATCAGATTCGCTCAGCCACCGTATCATTCGGCCAGCTTCTTCAGTGTCTCTCCGTATTTCGACTTGCACGCTTCATAAGCCGCCATCACCTCCGATGGGACGGCACCGCTCCGCACGATTCTGAGCCCGCCGTTGTCGGCGGTGATTTCGATTTCGTCACCCTCGTGAAGCGTAACTCCCTCTAATCCGCTCAAATCGAACTGGATAGCCAACGAGCCATTAATCGTCTTTACGAGGGATTTCTTCATTGTTCTGCTCCGATCCGAGGCTGCCGTGTCACTCAGTCTTACACACATCAGCCCAAGCCGCAAGGGCCTCCTAGCGGTTCTCCACCAGGCAGCCGATACCCATGCCCCCGCCTATGCACATGGCGGCCACGCCGTAGCGCACGTTGCGGCGCTTCATTTCGTGGATCAGCGTCGTGACAATGCGCGCGCCGCTGCAGCCGATCGGGTGGCCGATGGCGATGGCGCCGCCGTTCACGTTCACCAGCGACGGGTCGATTCCGAGGTCGCGAACGACAGCGATGGACTGCACGGCGAAGGCCTCGTTGAGTTCCCAGAGGCCGATATCGGCGATGGACAGGCCGGTGCGCGCGAGCAGCTTCTGCACGGCGCCAATCGGGCCGAGTCCCATGGTCTTGGGGCAGCAGCCGTGCGAGGCGACATCGCGCAGGTAGACGGCATTCTCGCCGGAGACGTTGTCGGGCAGGGCATCGGCGGCGGCCACCAGCATGCCGGCCGCGCCGTCGTTGATGCCCGAGGCATTCGCGGCCGTCACGGTGCCGTCCCCTTTGAACGCCGGGCGAAGGCCCGCGAGCTTTTCCAGCGTGCTATCCGGCTTGGGATATTCGTCGGTGTCGAGCACGACTTCGCGCTTGCGGTCCTGAATGGTTACGGGTGTGATCTCGTCCTTGAAGCGGCCTGCGGCGATGGCCTCGCCCGCCTTCTTCTGGCTGTCGAGGGCGAAGGCGTCCTGCTCTTCGCGCGTGATGCCGTATTGCTCGGCGATATTCTCCGCCGTGATGCCCATGTGGTACTTGTTGAACACGTCGGTGAGACCGTCCGAAATCAGACTGTCCACCGCCACGGCGTCCCCGAGCCGCGCGCCCGAGCGCATCTTGGGCAGCAGATAGGGCGCCTGGCTCATGTTTTCCGTGCCGCCCGCGAGAATCAGGTTGGCGCGATTCAGCTGGATGGCCTGCCAGGCGAGATCGAGTGATTTCATGCCGGAACCGCAGACCTTGTTGACTGTGAAGGCAGGCACCTCCACCGGCAGCCCGGCGCCCAGCGCGATCTGGCGGGCGGGGTTCTGGCCCTGCCCGGCCTGCAGCACATTGCCGAAGATGACTTCATCGATCTGCGCGGGCGTCGCCCCCGATTGCTGCAGCGCCGCCGTGGCTACCGTCTTGCCCAGCTCGGCCACGCTCGTGTTGGCGAATTGCCCCTGAAAATTGCCGATGGGCGTGCGATTGGCCGCCAGCAGTAGAATGTCGCGCATGAATAAACTCCTTGGTATCGGGCGTTTGGTCCCGGGCCGGGGAGTGTAACATCCCCGCGCGTGGAAAGTTAAGGCGGCATTTGCTACCTTAGACGCCCCTTCGGGGATTTCGAAGCGAAACAAGGAGACCTTCTGGATGCAGGCGCTACCCCGGGCATGTGTGATCGGAGCCGGACCATCCGGCCTCGCCGCATGCAAGGCGCTTAAACAGAAAGGTATTCCGTTCGAGTGTTTCGAGCTTGCCGACGAGGTGGGGGGCGTCTGGTATTACAACAGCCCCACCGGCCGGTCGGCCTGCTACAAGCATCTCCACATCAACACCTCGAAATCGCGCATGGAGTTCGACGGCTTTCCCATGCCGGAATCGTGGCCCAATTTCTGCCGGCACGATTATGTTCACACCTACTTCAAGGATTTCTGCGCGCACTACGGGCTGCGCGAGCACATCGTGTTCAATACCGGCGTCGAGCGTTGCGAGCGTGACGCCGAAGGCGTGTGGAACGTGCGCCTCAGCACGGGCGAGACGCGGCAGTACGATGCCCTGTTCGTGTGTAATGGCCACCACTGGGATCCCCGCTGGCCCGAGCCGGCCTTTCCGGGCACCTTCTCGGGCCGCGAGATGCATGCCCACGACTACCGCGTGCCGGAGGAGTTCGCCGGGAAGCGGGTGGTCGTGCTCGGCATGGGCAACAGCGCCATGGACATCGCCGTGGAGCTGTCCTACCTGGCGGACCGCGTTTTTCTCGCGCATCGGCGGGGGGCGCACATCGTGCCCAAGTACCTCTTCGGGCGCCCGGTGGACAAGTGGGCGATTCCCGGTCTGCCGCTGTGGCTGAACAACCTTGGGCTGTCGGTCATGTTGCGGCTGCAGGTGGGCAAGGTCGAGCAATACGGCCTCAAGCGCCCCGACCACGGCCTGCTGGCGGCCCACCCGACAATCTCGTCCACCATCCTCGACCGGGTGGGACACGGGGATATCGAGCCCAGGGACAACATCGCGGAGTTAGTGGGCAATCAAGTGAAGTTCGCCGACGGCACGATTGAGGAGGCGGATGTCATCATCTACTGCACCGGCTACAAGGTCACGTTTCCCTTTTTCGACCCCGGGTTCATTTCCGCTCCGGACAACGACCTGCCGCTGTTCCAGCGCATGCTGAAGCCCGGCATCCCGAACCTGTTTTTCATCGGTCTATATCAGCCGCTCGGGGCCATTTTCCCGATAGCCGAGCGTCAGGGGCATATCGCGGCGGACTATCTGGCAGGGGAGTACCTGCCGCCGTCCGAGTCGGACATGCTGCGCCGTATGGAGCGCGAGCGTAAGGCGATGTTCAAGCGCTACGTATCGTCCAAGCGCCACACGATGCAGGTGGATTACGACGACTTCATGGCGGAATTGAAACGCGAGTGGGACGCTGGGAAGCGCCGTGCCCGCGCTGCTGGCGGGACGGGCCCCATGCCCTCCCGGGCCACCGAATCGGCGGCGGTGTAGACGTGCGCAAAGACTACACAGAAGTACACGACGGGGCGGCGGTGGCCTGGGTGCTCAAGGGCGAGCGTGAGCCAATAGCGCGCGCACTGCTGCAAGGCGAAGGCCTTACTCCCCTGAACAGCGAGGGCCGCGCCGAGGCCTACACCTTTCCGCTTTCGGAAGGCGAAGGGGTGCTGCGCCGATTCCGCCGCGGCGGCTTCATCGCCAATTTTCTGAGTGAAGGCTACTTGCTCGACAACCGCCCGCGGCACGAGTTCGACGTGCATCGGCAGGTGTACGCCGAGGGCCTGCCCGTGCCCGAGCCGCTGGGCGTCGCCTGGCTGCGGCGCGGCCCTTGGTACATGGGCGCCATCGCCACGCGGCGTCTGCCGGGCGAGTCGTTGCAGTCCTTTCTCGAGTCCAGCCCGTCGGCGGCCGTGCGCGGTCGCGCCCTGCGTAGCGTCGGCGAAACCCTGGCGCGCTTTCATGACGCCGGGGTGTATCACGCCGATCTGCAAATCCGGAATATCCTGCTGACGGATGAGGGCGTGTCCCTGATCGACTTCGACCGTGCGCGCGTTTGGGACTCGCTTTCCGATACGCTGCGCGCCCGCAACCTGTTGCGGCTTAAGCGATCATTCGAAAAATACCGCTTGCCCGCCCAGGATTTTCTCGCACTCTGCCGCGGCTACGGCGGCACGCGCGTGCCGAAATGGCTCGAGCAGGCCTATGCCATCAAGGGACTCGCTTCCGACGCTGTATCAAGGAACGCCACACGATGAATCCGTTGGTGCGAAACGAGGCTTTTGAGAGTAGCCGGCGCGGCACCCTGACCGTCTGGCACCGGACAGGCGCCCCGTCGGACGATCTGGTCCGGCTGCTCGAAGAGCCGGGCGAGCTCCTGAAGGGCACCAGCAAGTCCATCACCAGGAAAGTCGGCCCGTTCGTGGTGAAGGAGTCCAGCCGGAGCTGGTTGAACCTAATCAAGTACACCCTTCGGCGCGGTCGGTACCGTCGGGGCTGGCACGCCGCGCAGCACCTCGAGGCCCACGGCGTCGGCATCCCGCGCACCCTCGGCTTTATCGAGCGCGGCGGCTTCGGCTTTGTCTACGGCAACGCGCTGGTGTTCGAGTACCTCGAAGGCGCGCGAAGCGTGGAGCTGTTTCTGCTGGCGCTCATCCAGCGCGGGGCGGGGCAGGAAACGCTGGCCGAATATCTGGGCGCCCTGGCCGAAGCCGTGAACCGGCTCACCGATGCCGGGGCGTATCATGCCGATATCTCCGGGAAGAACATCTTTACGCGCGATGGCCACACGTTCTACTTCATCGATCTCGACGACGTGACGCTCGATGAGCCCTACGACGAGGCGCGGCGGCTCAAAAATCATGTGCAGCTGTACGATTCGTTTTGCGACGTCCTGAGCGATTCGCTGCTGTTTCCCTTCATTCAGCGCATGCTGCCACCGGAGATCAACCCGCGCGTGTGGATGCCAAAGGTGCGCAAGGGGCAGCAGCAGCGGCGCATCGAGCATGCCGAGCGGAACCCGGGCGCGCATCGTCCGCTCTTGCCGGAGTAGCCCCTTAGAAGTAGCCCAGGGCCTCCATCTGCTGGAGGGATTCTTCCGACACATCCAGCGGTCGCGATTCGCTGCTGCCGAAGAAATGGCGCAACTCGCCATCGGACTCGATCTTCTCGAACAACAGGGTGCGCAACGCGCTCAATTCAGGCCCAGGTTCATCGGCTAGGTTTTGTCGCTCGTCCGGGTCGATACGATGATCGAAGGCGTACTCGGTCCACTCGTCGGCTTCCGTGCTCTCCGGCAGCGCGCCGATCTGCTTCAGCGTCCAGAAATGGTCCGTGATCATGTACCGCAAGTCGGGCGTGATAACGGAATAGTAGTTGTACTCGTGATCGCGGCCGGTCTCGAGGGCGGCGTCCTGATCGCGCTGCGGCAGATGGCAGAACACGTACGGCCGGTCGTAGCTCGGCTGCGCATCGCCGCGCACCAGCGACGCAAAAGACTGGCTATCCGCATGCACCCGCGAAGGTGGTGCGCCGACGTATTCTGCGAGGGTCGCATGGAGATCCCGCGTGGTGACCAGCGCCTCGATGCGGCGCCCGGTTTCCAGTCCCCCCGGCGGCCGGATGATGAGCGGCACGTGGCACAGCTCGGGATAGATGTGCGTCGTATGGCCGTAGCCGCCGTGCTCGCCGAATTCCTCACCATGGTCCGAGGTGATGACCACCAGCGTGTTGTCCAGCAGGCCGGATTGGTCCATGCGGTCCAGGAACTGGCCAAGTTCGCCGTCCGTGTAGAGCACCCCGCCATCGTAGAGCCGCGAGGCGCGCGCGCCGATTTCTTCGTCGGTGATGTCCTCTTCCTCGATACAGTTCGAACCGCCGTCCTCGGGGTTCACATAGGCCACGCCCAGGGGTGCGGGACTGCAATAGGGGGCGTGAATCTCGTAGGTCTGCACGAAGAGGAAGAACGGCGCGGCGGCCTTGTCGTGCACCCAGCCCCAGGCCTCTTCCAGGGTCAGGCGAGCCACGCCGGAGCGGGGGCCTTCGAATACCGGTCCGTCG
Organism: Candidatus Hydrogenedens sp.; assembly: GCA_016125095.1. Classification (GTDB taxonomy): domain Bacteria; phylum Hydrogenedentota; class Hydrogenedentia; order Hydrogenedentales; family JAEUWI01; genus WGMK01. The sequence continues at coordinate 169,852 of WGMK01000007.1, forward strand.
CTGTATTGCTGAAAGCCCTGCGTGAATCCGAAGCGTCCGCTCAGCGAACCGCCCTCGGTGAATGCCGCCGTGAGGTAGCCCTGATCGCGGGCGAGTTCGGCGATGGTGGTCCAGTGCGGATCGAGGGTGAAGCCGCGGAACCAGCTTCCGGCGCCGTGCTGCCAGCTCAAGGCCCCGGTGAACATGGATGCGTGCGAGGGGGTCGTCCACGTGGCGGGGGAGATGGCGTTCTGAAAGATCGCGGCATGGTTGCTGAAGGCATCGATGTCCGGCGAGTTCTCCCGGAGTCCGCCGAAGGTGTGCACGCGGTCGCGACGCAGGGTGTCCAACACGATGAACACCACGTTCGGACGCGGCTCGGTCGGCTCGGGCGCACCCGTCACGAGCGGCAAGCTCCAGAAAGGCTGCACCGAGTCCTGGCGGGGCGTTTCCTTTTCCGCTCGAGCCTCGCATTCGATCTGCACCGGCCGTCCGGCGTAGCGCTTCAGATCCAGCATGACCTCGTGCCAGGTATCGGTCACATCGGCCGCAGACTCCAGTTCTCCGGAGACCACTTCGTCGCCGACGCGCATCTCGAAGATGAACTTGCCGTCGCTGGCCAACGCCCAGTCGCGCAGTAGACCGTAGGCCGCAGTGACCTTTCCATCCGGAGGCACGACGAATTCCGGGCTCTTCCAGTGGTGTACGGGCGGCGGTACCGGTCGCAACCGCACAATGGCCTCCGGGGCGGGGGGCGCTTCTGGAAAAGCGTGGAGGGAACCGCGGCCGTTCTGGAAGGCCTCGCGCCCGATGTACCGGTATTCCAGCGGAAAGTGTTCCGTATGGGAAAGCGGCGAATTGGTGGGTTTGACCCAGACGTGCAGCCCTGTGCATTGCTCGTCGGGCCACGTAAAGTGTTCGCCCTCCACCAGTTCCAGCGTGCCATCGGAATTCAGGGGGAGGCGCTGGCGGGCGAACTCGCGCACCGGCCAGGCAGTCTCGCGAAAATCGCCCTGAATCTCCACCACCGGCGTATCGGTGTCCGCCTCGGGACGTGTCAGGGCCGCGAAGTGCGGCAGCGGCGTTTCTCGGGGGGCAGACCAGTCCGAAGTGTCTGAGGTAACCTCTTTGGGCTCAGTAACTTCGGAATGCCGGAGCGCGTACCAGGCGAAGCAGAGGGCACCGACCGCGAGGAAGGGGACGAATCTGAGGAGGAACGACTTCATACCTAGCCCTGGCTGCCCGCAAGGCCGCCGGGCCCGCGAATCTTGCCGCCGGTACCAGTTCCGGCGTATGCTGCCGTAGGATACCTGAGACCGTCAGGAACGCGCACCTTGATGACCACGAGCCACGACATACGCGACGTACACGTGCTGCCCGAGCACGTGGCCAACAAGATCGCCGCCGGCGAGGTGGTGGAGCGTCCGGCCTCTGTCGTGAAGGAACTGGTGGAGAACGCGCTGGACGCGGGCGCAACGCGCATCAGCGTGCGCGTGGTGGCGGCGGGACGCCGCCTCATCGAGGTGCTGGACAACGGCCACGGCATGAGCGAGCAGAACGCCTTGCTGGCGGTCGAGCGGCACGCTACCAGCAAAGTGCGCGATGCGGACGATATCGATGCCGTGCAGACGATGGGTTTCCGCGGCGAGGCCCTGGCAAGCATTGCGGCGGTCTCGCACTTCGTATTGACCACCCGCCGCGCCACCGACGAAGCGGCGACGCGGGTGCACATCGACGGCGGCAGCCTGCGCGAGGTGAACCAGACCGGCGCGCCGCAGGGCACGCGGGTCACCGTCAGCCGGCTGTATTTCAACACGCCCGTGCGCGCCAAGTTCCTCAAGGGCATCACCACCGAGCTGAGCCATTGCATCGACATCGTGCAGCGGCATGCCCTGGCGCGCGAGGGGGTGGGCTTTCAGTTTTTCCACAACGAGAAGCTGCTGCTGGACGTGCCCGAGCGGGCCAGCCTGCGCGAGCGCGTGGCGCTCATCTGGGGCCTGAGCTTTTCGAAGGACATGCTGGAGATCGAGGGCGAGCGCGACGGACTCCGCATCCGCGGACTCATCGGCGCGCCGGGCCTGACGCGCGCGCAGCGCTCGCACCAGTTCTTTTTCATCAACGGCCGCCCGGTAGTGAACCGCACGCTGCAGTTCGGCGTGCAGGACGGCTATCGCGAAACGATTATGATAGGCCGGCACGCGGTCTGCATGCTGCTGATTGAGACCGATCCGCGCTCGGTGGATGTGAATGTGCACCCGACCAAGCGCGAGGTGCGCTTCCGAGACGAACGGCTGGTGCACGACGTAATCCGGGATCTCGTCCGGGCGCGTCTGTCGGCCATCGAGGAATCGCGGATCATCACGGCCCGGAACGCCGCACACACGCACGAGGTGTACCGGCATCGCATTGGCGCGGACGAACCTGAAGCCCCGGAGCCCTTGGAAGACTACGGCGGCATCGACGAATATATCGACGACATCCCGGAACCTGCGTCGTCCGAGCGGCATCCCGAGCCGCCGCGCCCGGCGTGGTCGGCCCCGGCCCCGGCCGAAGCCCCCGCGCCTCCGCCGCAGGCCTCCGCCGCGCCTTCGCAGGGCGCGCTGCCCGGCTTCGAGTCGGGCGAGGGAGCCGATCTGTTTCCGGGCGCCGTGTATCAGCCGGTCGAGCATTTCGACCAGGACGCCTTCCAGCTCTTCGATACCTATCTGCTGGTGCCCGGCGAGGATCGGTTGCTGATCATCGACCAGCATGCGCTGCATGAGCGGTTGAACTACGACAACTTGACCGCCGAGTTGCGCGACAACCAGTACGCCGCGCAGGAACTCGCGGTGCCCATCGTGCTCGAGGCCGCGCCTTCGCAGGTGAGTCTGCTGGAGCAAAACCTCGGACTCTTCCGCCAGCTGGGACTCGAGATTGAGCCCTTCGGGGGCAACAGCTTCCAGGTGACGGCGGTCTGCCATCTCTACGACGAAGGGCTCGTGCGCGATCTGGTCTACAAGCTGCTGGACGATCTCGCGCAGGGCGACCTGTTCGACGTGGATCACTTCATGGCTTCCGCGCTGCGCCTGGCCACGCGCGCCTGCCACGCCTCGGTGCGCGGCGGAGACCGCCTGACCCCGCAGGAACGCCGCGGCCTCATCGAGGGCTTCCGCCGCCTCCGTCCGCCCTACACCTGCCCTCACGGCCGCCCCATCATCATCGAACTGACCCAGGCCCAGATGGAGAAAAGTTTCGGCCGTTCCGGTCCGCTGGGGTGAAGGTGATTGCACCACAGAGGCACAGAGGGCACGGAGGGGGAGGAAGATTTTAGACAGGATTAACAAGATTGACAGAATTTTAAGAACAAACTCGACTTGGCTTTGCCTTAACCAATCTTGTAAATCCTGTTAATCCTGTCCAAGAGAATTTTTCTTCTCTTCTCCGTGGCCTCTGTGCCTCTGTGGTGCAATCCCCATCCCGTCTTCCCGTGCGCTTTCGATAGCGGCAAAGCACAGCGCCAGTCCCTCCAGGCTTGAGGCCGCGCTGTTTGCGGGTTCGCGGTCGTCCTCGATGGCGCAAAGCAGTTCGGCCATCGTCCCCTCGAAGCCGCTCTCGAACCACGTGCCGTCCAGCTTCGGCCGGGCCGTGCCAGCCTCGGTGTGCAGCGACACGGTCTGTTCGCTGAGGCTGGGTCCCGTGCTGCGCACGGTGGCTTCTGTGCCGCAGAGGGTCGTCGCGTCCTGCTGGCCGTGACGGACGTGTCCGTTGAAGGACAGCGTCGCCTGCCCGCCGTCCGCGTACTCGATGAGCACATGGGCGAGCATGGGGGGCTTCATGGTCTGATCGGGAAAGCAGGCGTTACGCGCGGTTACCTGCGCGGGGGCTCTCCCGGCGAAGCAGCAGGCCGTAAAGTCGAACCAATGAATCGCGAAGTCGTAGAGGATGAGGTCGTGGACGTCGTTAAAGGGCGTGGAGGCGATCCACGTGTGGTCCCACTGCAGGCTGCATTCGAGCGAGGCGAGGCGGCCAAGGGTGCCGGATGCCACGGCCGCTCGCATCCACGCGAGGTGCGGCGCCCAGCGGCCGTTGTGGTTGACCGCGAGCTGCACGCCCGCCGAATGGGCGGCTGCGACCAGGGCCTCGCCCTCGGTCAGGTTCGTGACGAAGGGCTTCTGGCTCAGCACGTGCTTTCTAGCGGCAATGGCATCGCGCAGGATGCCTAGTCGCGGCTCCGGATGCGTGGCGGCGTCGATGACCGTGACTCCGGGATGCTCGAGCACCGCGCGGTAATCGTCATAGACGGCGGCCTCCGGGTAAAACTCGTCGCGCCGGGCTTCCGCGGCCGCGCGGTTCACATCGGCCATCGCGGCGACCTCGAGTCCCATGCGCCGGTAGGCCGCGAGGTGATACGCCGTAATGCCGCCGCAGCCAATCAGCCCGATTTTGTGATTGCCGGGATGCTGTGGTTGGGGCGGGCGATATTTCAGAATCGGCGCCGGGATCTCCGAGGCGTGCTCGGTGCTGCTCAGGCCATAGCCGTCGGCGCTCATGCTTCGTGCTCCAGCAGCGGCAGCGCGCGTTTCTCTGCGGCGGAGCGCAGTGCGGTATCCACGATCTGCTGTCCGATCCAGGATGTCTCGACGCTCAGCGGCCCCTCGATTGGCAGGTCGTGCTCGAGGCAGTGGATGAAGTACTGCACGGGATTCTGGAAGGGGGGCGCCAGCGTATCGACGGGGAGCGTCTCGCCGTCGGGATGGTCGGCGTCCTGAAGGCGCACGGTCGGCTCGAGGTCGTAACTGCTAAGCGTGCCCTGCGTGCCCACCAGCACAAAGCCGCACTTGGGCTGAGGCTGATGGGTCCAGGGGTCGGTATAGGTGCCCCAGCGCGTCTCGAACTTGCTGAGCCCCGTGGCGTAGCGGGCGATGGTGATGCTGTGCTCGTCCACCTCGAGACCTTCCGGGGCATCGCAGAGGCAGATGATCTCTAGCGGCTTCCGGCCGTTCATGAACCACGTGCCCAGCGTCGCGCCGTAGCCAAGGTAATCCAGCAGCGAGCCGCCGCCCCGGGCGCGTTTGTAAAACCAGCTGTCGGGCTTGTTGGCCTGTACCCATTCCGGCGTGGTCTCAATCTTGTCCTGCACATGCCAGAGCGGCCCTCGGTTGCCGTCGTAGTAGTGCACCTCGAGCACTTCACCGATGCGGCCTTCGTCGAGCAGGCGCTTGGCGGTGGCGTGGCTTGGATACCAGCGCAAGGGCCAATTGATGGCCAGCCGCTGCCCGGGCTGCAGGGCGGCGCGCATGCGGGCGGCCTCGGCCAGGTTGGCGGCGAAAGGCTTCTCCATCAGGAGGTGCGCGCCGAACGGCGCGACGCGCTCAGTCCACAGGCCATGTTCTGCCGTAGCGGGGCAGAGGATCACGAAGTCCGGACGGGTTTGCTCGAGGCACAGCCGGTAGTCCGTAAATACCTGCTCCTGCGTCAGGCCGAAGTTATCGATGGCGGCCCGCATCCGCTCGGGCTGTTCGTCGCAAACGGCCACGATGTCCACATCGGGATGCTCGTGGGCCATCCGCAGGTTGTCGCCCATGTGCAGGTGGTCGAAATTGATGCCCGCGACCCGCCAGCGCTTCGTACCCATGTGCCGTTCCTCCTCACGCCAGTATGGCAAGCGGCCCGCCACGGCTGCCAATTGCGGTAAAATGCCCCGATGCAGCCTCCCTCAAATCCTTCCCCTGCGGTCATCGGCGTGGTCGGCCCTACCGGGTCCGGCAAGACGGCGCTCGCCATCGCTATGGCCCGGCGGCTGGATACCGAGATCATTTCGGCGGATTCCATGCAGTTCTACCGCGGCATGGAAATCGGTACGGCCGCACCCACCGGGGGCGAACAGGCCGCCGCGAAGCATCACTTCGTGTCCTTTATCGACCCGGACCAAGCGATGTCTGCCAGCGACTTCGAGCGGCTGGCGCGGCAGGAGATTGCGCGAATCAACGCCGAAGGTAAGCCGGCCATCGTGTGCGGCGGTTCGGGATTGTATGTCAGCGCAGTGGTGGAGGGACTGTTTCCCGGTCCGGCGCGCTCGGAATCGGTGCGTGCCAAGCTCAAGCAAGAGGCCGAGGAGCAGGGCAATGAGGCGATGATGGCGCGGCTGCGGGCGGTGGACCCGGAGTACGCGGCGTTGCTGAGCAGCGGAAACGATCTCGTGCGCATCGTGCGCGCGCTGGAAGTGTACGAACTAACGGGGCAGCCCTTCTCCCGGCTGCACGCCGAGCACCGGGCCGCGGCCGAGCCGCTGGATGCCGTGCTGCTTGGGCTGGATTGGCCGCGCGAGGCGCTGTACGAACGCATCAACCGCCGGCTCGACGCGATGATTGGATCGGGCTGGGTGGAGGAGGTGCAGGCGCTGATCGACTTGGGATATGGAGAGCATATCGAACGCCTCAAGGCGCTGGGCTTCCGGGAGATAGCCGCATACCTGCGCGGCGAGCAATCGCTGGACGACGCCATCGAGGCCGCGAAAATGCACCATCGCCGCTATGCCAAGCGGCAATTGTCCTGGTTCCGGAATGTGCTGAATGTACACTGGCTCGCCGTGGACGCCGAAACCAGTACGGACGCCTTGGCGGAGCGGGCGCTCGACCGATTATACGCAGAACGCCCCGGCGCGTGGCCGGGGCGTTCGAGTGATTAGGTTCGTTTAGCGGGCCGCTACTCGGCGGGCGTCGCGGGTGCGGCCGGTGCGGCAGGTGCCGCCGGCGTCAGGGTCTTGCCAATCGTGGCCGGCTGAATGACCTGGAAGGGCACCTTGATCTCGGCGTTCTCCGGCAGGTCCGTCACGATGACGAGTTCCTTGCCGTCCAGCGTGGTGTCGGTCGGCATGTTGCCCAGGCGGATGTTGTAGTTGTTCGCGCCGCGCGGAATGATTTCCGCTTCCATCGTCTCGATCGGGGTCTTTACTTCAAGGATTTTGAAATCGGTGATGCGGCCCGGTCCCACGCGCATGTACTGCTGCGTCGGCGCGCCGTCTTCGCTCCAGCGCAGGTTGATCTGCGTCGGCGCCACGTCCAGGTCGCCCACCACGGCGGCGTGGATACGAATCGGAATCTGCGGGTGGTCGGCGTCGTCGGTGAACAGCGTCACCACGGCCTGCGAAATGCCCGGCGCCAGCGGCTTCACGTTCTTCACGGTCACCTTGTATTCCTTGCCCTCGGTAACCACTTCCTTCTCGGCGGCCCATTCGTCGGTGCTCACCTCGATACGGTCGATGTTGATGTTCACATCGTCCTTGTTCGCCTTAATCTGCACGGTCTGCGGTTCGGCGTTCTCGCCCAGCACGCGGCCGAAGTTCAGGAAGCGCGGCTCGACCAGGATGGCCGGCTCCGCCACGCCGCGGAGTTCCAGCTTGTACACCGGCACCTTCGGATCGTTCGAGGTGACCGAGATGACCTTGGTCTGCGGGCCCTGCTTGTCGTGCAGGTTGAACGTGGCTGACACGGTGGTCTCCTCGCCCGGCTCGAGGGTCTTCTTCTTCAACTCGGCAATCGTGCAGCCGCACGAGCTCTTCACGTCGGAAATGACCAGGGTGGCCGTGCCGACGTTCATGACGGTGAAATCGTGTTGCACCTTGCCGGTGTTGTCCTGGGTGCCGAAATCGAACTCGGGCGCCGGACTGTAGATGGACGGGGCCGCTTCCGGCTCGGCCACGGCGGGCAGCGCCACAAATCCAAGCACCGTCAGTGCGCCAAGAACAAAACTGGTGAACCGCATATCTCGAACCTCCTGGAAATTCTAGGCGCCGCGTCTGGCCGCCCCGGTGTGTTTTTCAGCCTGCCCGTCGAGCGGACGAATCCGCACATGGTACGAAGCAGACCTCCCGCAATTCAATGAGCACCACTGCCGTGTTGCTATCTCGCTCCCGTTTCCCTAGCATGGGTGCCTTTCACGACTCCGGGAAATGTATCCCCGGCAGCAACTAAACGTATGGGAGACGAGTTCATGGGACACATCGGGAAGAGAATTTGTACGCTGGCCGCGTCCGCGCTGCTGGCGACCGGCGCCGCCTCGGCGGCGGAAGGAAGCTGGATCAACCTCTACGACGGGGAATCCACCTTCGGCTGGACCAACATCGGCAATGTCGCGTGGTCGGTTGAGGACGGCGTCCTCAATGGCGAAGACGGCGACGGGGGATTCCTCGTTCACAACGCCACCTTCAAGGATTTCGAGCTTTCGGCCACGATTAAGATCGACGGTCCCGGATCGCTGGGCCTGGCGGTGCGCGCTCCGATGGAGGGCAACACGGCCGAGAACGGCGGCGCTTCGGTGTACATCGAGAATGAAGAGCGCAAGGGCGAATGGCACGAGGTGACCGTGCGCGCCAAGGGCAGCAACATCTCGGCCACCGTGGACGGCGAAGCGGTCGAGGGCCTGAGCGCCTCCAACGATCGCGGCCACATCGGCATTCAGTACCACCGCTACCACAAGAGCCGCGGCCGCGGTCCGGTCATCTCCGTCAAGGAACTGAAGCTGCGCCCGCTCCAAGTAGAGCCCATCTTCAATGGTGAGAACCTGGATGGCTGGAACATCATCCCCGACCACCAGTCGGAATTCAGCGTGTCGGACGGCGAGCTGCACATCATCAATGGCAATGGCCAGATCGAGACGGCGAACTTCTACCGCGATTTCCTGCTGCAGATCGACGTGATCTCGAACGGCGATCACCTCAACAGCGGCGTGTTTTTCCGCGGACCGCAGGGCATTTTCTGGAAGGGCTACGAATCGCAGCTGCGCAACGAGTGGCAGCGCGACGACCGCACCAAGCCGGTGGACTTCGGCACGGGCGGGATCTACGGCGTGCAGGAAACGCGCAAGGTCGTCTCGAGTGATCACGAATGGTTCACCAAGACCATCGTCGCCAACGGCAACCACATGGCGGTATGGATCAACGGTTACCAGGTGAGCGACTTCTTCGACACGCGCCCGGTATCGCCGGAGCACGACGGCAAGAACGGCTACGTGCCCGAGGCCGGCACCATCCACCTGCAGGGCCACGACCCGACGACGAACCTCTCGTTCAAGAACATTGGACTTGAGGACTACAACAAGTAGTCCGACCCGGCAATAAACAAACGGGCGGGGTCTCGCGAGACCCCGCCCGTTTTCTTTGTATGACTGCGGATTTAAATGGGCTCGAGATAGCTCAGTCCGGTAAGGGGGCCGCCCTGAGGGTCGGTGATCTTTACGCTCGCGCCCCATGCGCCGCCGTGGTTGTACACCGCCAGCACCAGCGTGTGCGTGCCGGGGGAGAGGTCGAGCAGGGCGAGGTCCTTGTCGGGTTCATACGACCGGGGCTCGTTCAGGCCGGCCTTGAACTCCCCGTTGTGCCAGAGCTTGAAGCCATCGTTCGAACCCACGGCGACGCGCCCGATTTGGGCGGCCGTAATCTCGAAGCAGCTGCGGAGGTAGGCGACGCATTCCGTGGCGTCGAACTTCTTTGCCAGGTCGATGTAACCCGGATTCGCGGGGTCGGTGCCCATCGGCATGATGGACCAGCCCTTGTGGCCGCGCGGCAGCTTGTCTCCGCACTTGAGACCGTCTTCGGGCGCGAACTTGGCTTCGTAGAGCTCCGGCGCGCGCATGCCCTCGCGGGTATACGGACCGGACACCGCCCATGCGCCCACGTAGTCGCCGAAGGAGAGCGTCAGGTCGTAGATTGCCTTGGCCTCCGCCTTAATCTCCTCGGTCGAACCCTCGCGCGAAAGCGGCAGCATACGAGCCCGCATGATGTAGCCGTAGGCCCCGGCGAGATCGCGCCCGGATGCGAGCATGGCCTGCTCGGCTTCCGTACGGAGCGCGTCGTTCTTGGCCATGTCGCGGGCGATGTTAAAGGCGCGCAGGGTGGGCACGGCACCGACAATCTTGAGCACCAGCTTGCGCTCGTCGTCGGTCTTGGCATTCTTGCGCAGGATTGCCGCAGCGTCTACCACTTCCTCCGGCGCACCGCCGAAGCTGGTCAGCAGCTTCGCAGCGCCCGCGTAGGCGGCATCCCGCAGCGGGCCTTCGGTGTTGGTTTTAAGAACCGCCAGGAGGTCGGCTACGGGTTCCGCCGAGGTCCAGCCGCCAAGCCCTTCCACTGCCGCGAGCCGGGCCGGGCCCTGGCCGGTCTTGACCTCGGAGCGGAGGCCATCGAGCGCGGCCTGCCCGCCCGTGCGGCCGAGCAGTTCGATGAGCGGCGCGCGTTCCTCGGGGGTCTTGGCCGCTTCGAGGCGCTTCAGGATCTCGTCGTTGCGGGTTTCCTCGGGCAGTCGGGTCGCGATGGCCACAATGGTGGAGAACACTTCGCGCTTACGCCGGTCGAGTTCAATTGTAAGCGCGCCATCCAGGAGGTCGGACAGATCCTCGGCGCCGCCCAGCCGGGCCATCGCGCCCTGCGCGGCCTCGAACACCTCGCGCTCTTCGTCGAAGGCATAGCCCTTCACGGCGTCCTTCGCCGACGCATCGCCCCGGAGCCCGAGCACCTCGAGCACCTTGCCGCGGCGAGCCACGTCGGACGGTGCCAGGTCGCCTGCGATAGCGGCGGTAATCTCAGCGCCGCCGAGCTTCACCAGCGTGTCGGAAGCTTTGCGCGCGAGTTCCTTGTCGTCACCGGTCAAGACATCCAGCAGCGGCTTCACGCTATCAACCGTGCCCACGGCGTCGAGCGCCTGCACGGCCGAAGCGCTCACCTCGGCGTTTCCGGAACCCACAAGCGCCAATACCGCACCTGCGGCACTGGTGTCGGCACGGCGACGCAGCGCCTCGAGCAGGACAATGGAACGTTCGGGCGTGGCGCTGGCGAGCGCGTCGATCAGGGCGGCGGTCGCTCCGGTATCCTGCGAGCGCGCCAGGTAGGTGGCTCGCGCGCGCACCACGTCGAGATTCGCGTCGTTCAACGCGGCCGCGAGCGTAGCCTGACGTTCGTTCTCCTGCGCCTCGTCGGCCAGCGTGGGGAGGGCCGCCATCTCGAGAATGGCCGAGGCACGCACCTGAGATGGCTGGTCGTTCGCGAACAGGGCCTTCAGCACGCCGTACACCTGCGGCTGCAGGTCGGCATTGGCGGCCTGGCTCTGGGCGCACTGGGTGCAGCCGTCGAGCAAGGGCGCCGCGGGCGCCTTCGCGTACGCATCAAAAAGTGCGGAGCAGGATGCGGCCGAGCCGGTTCCGCCGAGATAATCTCCCGCCGGGCGCAGGTTCTCGTCGCCGCCCTTCTCCAGCAGTTCCTTGGCGAAGTTGATGCCGGCATCGCTGCCCTTGCGGGCCAGTGCCATCAGCAGGCTGTCGCGCAAGGGGGGCTCGAAGTTGTACAACTCGCGCGCGAGAATGGCCTCGGCCAGCGGGTTGGTCGAGACTTCGAGCGCCCGCATCGCGTGCGCCTCGATCTCCGGATCATGGAGGAGCGGCACGAGCGCCTCGAGCGAGGAGGGCGAGGCCACCATGCCGAGCACGCGGCAGGCAAAGCGCTTGCCGTCCTTGGTCGCGTCCGCATCTTCAATTACGGCGCGGAGCCCGTTGTCGATGTCCTGCTTCACCACGTCTTCCGATGCGGCGGCCAGGGCTGCGTTTTCGATCGTGATCAGGTCCGCGCGGGAATTCCCGAACTCGTAGGACTTCAGCGCTTCGAGCGCGCCCTTGAGCGCGATGCGATCCGTGTCGGCCGAGGCCAGGCCCGCGGCGCACAGCACGAACGCAAGAATAAGCGTAATGGAGTTATTCATGGTGTGAGGTCCTATACGTGCCACGGCGCGCGCACGTGCGGCGCCAGCATGCGGTTGGCTTCTTCGTCGTTGGTGAAGCGCTCGGCCACGGGATCCCAATCGAGCTTGATGCCCCGCTTGAGCGCGATGTTCGCCAGGTGGCACATGACGGCCGTGCCGTGGCCCACCTCGACCGGCGCCTTCGGCTCGCGGCGCGTCTTGACGCACTCGACGAAGTCGGCGTGGTGCCCGCGGCTGCGGCCCAGCTGGATTTCCTCCGGCCCGATGACCTCCTTGAGCAGGGAGGCCGGCTCGGCCTCGAGGTCTCCGCCGTGGATGTGGATGAACACCCAGCCCGCGTCGCCTTCGAACTTGATGCCGCGCGGCGCTTTGCTCTCGCCGATCAGCTTCACGCCGTTTGCGTATTCGAACTCGAAGTTGTAGCTCATCGCCGTGTTAAAGAGTCCGTCTTCCGGGAACCAGCCCGTGCCCTGCACGCTGATGGGCCCGCTGCCGTCGGTACCGTTGCCCAGCTGCGCCAGATCGATGATGTGCGCGCCGCGGTCCGTCATCTCGCCGCCGCTGTAGTCCAGGATGTAGCGGAAGTAGAAATGGCAGCGCTTTTCGGTATACGGCTCCCAGGCCGCCGGCCCGAGCCACATGTCGTAGTCGAACCCGTCCGGCACCGGCATCACCGGCTGATTGTCTATCGGACCGTGGTTGTCGATGGGCATGTTCACGCGGATGGTGTGCAGCTTGCCGATGCGGCCGTTGCGCACCAATTCGCAGGCGTAGCGCGCGTTGTCGCGCGAGCGCTCGTGGCTACCGGTCTGCAGCACGCGGCCGTAGCGGCGCACGGCATTCACCACCGCGCGCCCCTCGGGAATCGAGTTGGCCAGCGGCTTCTCGCAGTAAATGTCCTTGCCCGCGCGGGCGGCCGCGCAGGTAATCGTCGCGTGCCAGAAGTCCGGCGTGGCAATCATCACCGCGTCGATGTCCTCGCGCGCCAGCACCTCGCGGAAATCGTTGTAGCGGTCGATCTTGATGTCGACGTCGTCGCGCTTCTTGTAGTGCTCCTGCAGCATGTCGCCCGCGGCGTCGCGGTGGCTGCGGTCCACGTCGGCCACGGCCAGGTATTGCACCTCCGGCTGCGCCATCAGCGCGCGCGTGTCGTAGGTGCCCTGTCCGCCCACGCCGATACTCGCCATGGTGACGCGCTCGCTCGGCGCGATGTGGCCATCCAGCCCCAGCGCCCGGGCGGGGATGATGTAGGGGAACACGGAAGCGCCCGCAGCAGCGGCGGCGCTCCGCCGCAGGAAACCCCGGCGGCTGATGGGTATCTTCTTGACCATAGCTTTTCCCTCGTATGATTTGAACGGAGTGCAACCCAAGCCCTTATACTGCGAATTCCGCACGGGGCAGTCAAGCCGCGCCCGGAAATTGACCGGAGGGAAACCGAGATGCTCCACCGAATCCTACCCGCCGCCGCCCTCGTCTTGCTCGCCAGCATGGCAGCCTCGGCCGAGTTTCAAATCGATGATGATGGTCAGCAGTTGACCATTCGGGACGGGGGGGAACCGGTCGCGGTGTATCACTACGGCTTCGTGGTGCCGGAGCGCAAGGCGCAGTATCGGCTGCGCCGGGCCTGCTATTTTTATCCGCTCTACAGCCCGTCCGGCGCGGTTATCACCGAGGACTTCCCGGTGGACCACCTGCATCACCGGGGCTTGTTCTGGGCCTGGCCCGAGGCCAAGACCGGCGGCCGCACGATGGATACCTGGCTGATGCCCGATTGCCGGCAGTATCACATCGCCTTTGAATCGCGCGATGCAGGCCCCGACTCCGCTTCGTTTGTCGCGAAAAGCCGCTGGGCCTTCGATGATACCCCGGACGCAGGGCTGCTGGAAGAGACGGTATCGGTAACGTTTCACGCGGCTACGGACGGCAAGCGCCCGATGGATCTTGCGATTACGTTGACCAATGTAACCGATGCACCGTTCCTGCTTGACGGACAATCCGACGGCAACAAGGGCTATGGCGGCCTCTGCTACCGCGCGGCCCCGGCAGAAGGCCTGCCCTATGCCCAGCGAAAAGACGCCGAGCACAGCCCCTATCGCTTCTTCACGGCGCAGGGCGGCGTGGGGGAGGACCAGCTGGAGTTCGATAGCCCCTGGGTGGCACTCGATGCGCCGGCTGCGGACGAACGCCGCGCAGGCGCGGCCATCTTCCAGCATCCGAGTCTGCCGGGCTATCCCCATCATGGCTGGATGCTGCGCCATTATGGCTTTCTCGTGCAGTCCTGGCCGCACCGCGAGCCCTACACAATCGAGCCGGGGGCAAGCGTGACACTGCGGTATCGGGTGGTGCTGTTCGACGGACCGGGCAGCGAGGCCGGCCTAGCGGAGGACTACGAGCGCTTCAAGGCGGTGGATTAACCGCGGCGTAGGGTCACCCGCGCACCGCAGTCGATGCCCAGTTTTTCGGCAGCCGAGCCTTCACGCACGGCGATTTCCAGCCAGCCGCTGCTGCCGAAGAGCGCGACGGCCTTGCCGCGTTGCACGGCCGCGTAGGTGCGCGCCACGGCCAGCTTGTGCTTGCCGACCTGCGCCTTGCACGCCTCGCTGAAGTGGTCCGTACCGATATTCGATATGCAGTTGCCGAAGCGGTCGATGTGGACGATCTCGCCCTGCACGCTGCCGTCGTCCTGCACGGCCACAGCCTTCAGGGGCAAGGTCTCCAGCACGTCCAGCTCCGTGCCGAGTTCTTCCAGCTTGCCGCCGCAGGCCAGGTGCGCGGCGGAGGGCGCGAAGATATCACGCCCATGGAAAGTGTCGCTCACTACCGAGAGATGCCGCTCGGGATTGTCCAGGGCCACGGCCCGCTCGAGCGGAAAGCGTTGCAGCAGGTGGCTGAGAAAGCCGTTGTCTGGCCCCACGAAATATTGGCCATCCACCTTTGCGGCCATCGGGTGCCGCTCGCCGCCCACGCCGGGATCGACAATCACGAGGTGAATCGTGCCCTTGGGAAACCACGGCACGGCGCCGGAAAGAAACAGGCCCGCCTCCATGATACGCTGCGGGCCGATATCGTGCGTGAGGTCCACCACGGAAATGCCCGGACACCGGCTGTAGAGCACGCCTTTCATCGCCGCCACATAGGAATCGCGCCAGCCGAAATCCGTGGTGAGGGTGACAATCCGCGGTGCCATCGTGCCTATCCTTGTGCGTCTCCCACCACCACCACCTTGTTGCGCCCGGTGCGCTTGGCCTCGTAGAGCGCCTCGTCGGCGGACTCCATCAAATCGCTCAGCCGCTGCCCGTGAATCGGCCAGGCTGCCAGGCCGATACTCATGGTAACGCGCAGCAGCCTGTCGGTATGCATGAAACGATACTGCTCGATGCTGACGCGCAGGCATTCCAAAGTCTTGTAAGCCTCGCTCAGCGGCGTATTCGGAAAGCAGATAAGGCACTCGTCGCCGCCGTAGATGCCCGCGAACTCGTCCTCGTGCAGCACGTTGCGGATCATCTCGCCCATCTTCTCGATGACGAAGCTGCCGGCCTGGTGGCCGTGGGTATCGTTGATGGCCTTCAGGCCGTCGAGATCCGTCATGGCGATGGTGTGAATCGAGCCCGGGGGAGACGAGCTCAGCAGATCGGCCAGCTTGTCCTTGGTGGACGGCAGCGTCATCAGGCCCGTGAGCTCGTGGAAATGGATGCGCCGGTGCACTTCCTGATGGTACTGGTGCTCCACGGCGTCGTCATGGATGAACCGGAACACCACCTCGCCCATGCGCACCTTGTCGTCCGCCTTCAGGCGCGTCTGCACAATTGGTGTCGCGTTTACCTGGGTGCCGTTGCTGCTGCCCAAATCGCTGATAAAATACGCCGGCCCTTCGGGCGTGTCGCGCTTTTCGATGAGGGCATGCTCGCGCGAAACCGAGTGCAGGTTGATGACGATATCGCAGCCGGGCGCGCGGCCGAGCACCATCCGCGACTGGTCGAGCGCGATGGTTTTGCCGATTTCCCAGCCCGACAGGGCCACCAGCGTGGCGGTGTCGGTCTTGCCCTGTTCCTTGCCAAGCGGCGTCAGCAGCACCGTCGAACGGGTGCTGGGCTGGTTGTCGCTGGTCTTGGGCTCCTTGTCTATCATACAAACTCCCCGGTTCCGCGCCCCGCCGGGCGTAATCGGATGATAACCAAGCCCCGCCCCGGACCGCAATCCGCGGGCGGCCGCCTTGCAAAAATTCTCCCCGGCGGCTAGGCTCAGGGCTTCGGCATCAACCTGGCGGAGAAACCCATGAGCGATCACGCCCCTTTTCTGGTCTATGGTTCCTATGGCTACACGGGCGAACTGATCGTCCGGCGCGCGCTCGAGCGGGGGCTGCGCCCGATTCTGGCGGGTCGCTCGCGCGAAAAGCTCGAGCGGCAGGCTGCGGATACGGGCCTGGAATTCCGCGCCTTCGCGCTCGACCAGCCCGCCGACGTGGACGCCGGACTCGACGGCTGCAAGGCTGTGATTCATAGCGCCGGGCCCTTCGAGCACACCTGCCGCCAGATGGGCCAGGCGTGCTTGCGTAAGGGCGTGCACTATCTCGACATCACCGGCGAGATCATCGTATTCGAAACCATGGCCGCGATGGACGCCAAGGCGCGCGAGGCCGGCATCATGCTCATGCCGGGCACCGGGTTCGATGTGGTCCCCAGCGATTGCCTCGCCCTGCACCTCAAGCAGCAGATGCCCGAGGCGACCGACCTGACCCTGGCGTTCTACGGGTCCGGCGGCCTCTCGCACGGCACCACGCTCACCATGACCGAGAACATCCCGCGCGGCGGCGCCATCCGCAAGGACGGCAAGATCACCAAGGTGCCTTCCTGCTGGCAGGTGCGCGATATCGACTTCGGCGAACGCACCGAGACCTGCATGACGATCCCGTGGGGCGATGTCTCGACCGCGTGGTATAGCACCGGAATCCCGAACATCAAGGTATTCATGGCGGCCCCGCCCGCCCTGCGCAATTCCGCCAAGCTCGGGCGCTATATCGCGCCGCTCCTCGGCACCTCCGTGGTGCAGAACTACATGAAGTCCAAGATTAAGCCCGGCGGACCTTCCGACAACGCCCGCGCCAAGGGCTACTCCCTGCTCTGGGGCGAAGTGCGCGATGCGCGCGGCAACGTCCGCGAAGCGCGCCTCCGCACCTGCGAAGGCTACACCCTCACCGCGATCACGGCCGTCATCATCTGCGAGCGCGTGTTGAGGGGCGATGCCCCCGCAGGCTTCCAGACCCCCGCCAAAGCCTACGGCGCCGACCTCATCCTCGAAGCCGAAGGCAGCACGCGGGAGGGGTAGGCTGTGTCAGTAGATATCACCCTTCAAGACGATATCGCCATCCTCGTCAATCTTGATAACGACATCGCCGCTACCATTTTTCACCAGAAAATCAGCGCTCCCAGTGCTGCTGATCGTCCCCGAAAAATTCGTAGTAATTGAGCCTTTGCAAGCCAGGCCATTGTCACAATCGATCATCGCCACAACCGAACCATCTGGGGCCTTGACGATAAACTCCTGATTGCTTCCGCTCGGAGAAATGGTGCCTGAAACGTTGCTTGTGATGGTCGCGCCGTTAAGCATCAAATCGCCGTCCTCGCCAAGAATCGCCAGTTTCTTGAAGGCATCACAGTCGGCGGCGATGGTCATACCGCGCTGACGGTAAACCAGCCAGTATTTCAAGGCAACATAGACTCCCTTCGGCGTTTGAGCAAATGCGATACCGTAAGTGGCACTATCATTAAAGGGCGAAGACGTAATTCGCGAGACATCCCGTAGAGCGGCAGTCCAGTCGGCGGCGTCGGGTGCGACACCGGTTGAGCTGTCGAAGCGTACCAAGTTGCTAGATTGGCTAGTCCCTGTGCCGCGGACAATGGTCATGACGGGTTCGCCACGGCTGTTTCGCTGTAGGCGTCCCAATTTATTGTCCACATCGCCCGAACCCCAGAAGGGCTCTGCTTCGGCCTGATTGCTGACGACGAGCACCAGATCTTCGGCATCGGGACTGCTACCCAGAGCGTAGTCGTCGAAATAGACCTGCTTACCGTCACCAGTCGCATCATCATTGTCGAGGGCGACCATAACGTGGTCACCGCCTGTTGTTGAATATCGCAAGCACTCGATATTGCCCGCATATACGTCTCCAAGTGCATAGGTCTCGGTATTTCCGGTCCCGATTTCGTCAGCACTAATCGTAGCAAGATCTCCACTTAGAACGAAGGCATTGACGTCTGACGATTGCGCTACGCAAAGATGGTAACTGGTAGTTCGCATCAAAGTAGCGATCGCGTAGTCATCACCATTAATGCTGAAATCTAGCCCCCTTAGCGCCGCAGCATTTCGCTCGCAATCCCCATCTAGATCCCAAGTCTCCAAAAACAATTCATTGTTCGACGCACTGGGACTCCATACACCGATTCGCAACTCGGATTCTTGTGGATTAATATCGCTTGGAAAATAGCTGAAACCCCAACCGATAACGGAGCGGTCAGAGGAATCGATCTCTAGCACGGCTTCAATCGTCGAAATGCTTCTATCAACAATTGACTCATCGCTCAGCCCATACTTACTCTGGCTGTAGATGTCCGTCCTGTCCCAGCCTCCCAGGCCATCCTGTTCAAAATTCTTTACAAAGAAATCGGAGCGCGAGGTATAGGGCTTTCCGCTAATCCCAGAAGACACGGCGCTGATGGTCGTACGCATGGAAAATGCCAACGCGATGTGGACCACTCCTTCCGAGTCAACGGCCAAATCAATCTCATGAGACTCGAAATATTCGTTTGCGCCCAGATCAATCGGAAGCTCATAAACCTCCTCGTCTGACGTGGTGCCGGTATCTTCATCGAAGGTGAAGAACTCCACAAAATAGCGTACATCGACCCCTTCCCCGTCGACGACGAGGTAAGCAGCATAAACCTTCGATTCGGCCGTGTCATACCCGATTCCGGGATCGCGATCGGTATCTTCTTTACCTGGCTGAGGGAAGCCATCCCCACGCTGCACCCATTCGGCGCTCGCTTTAAAGCCAAGAAGTAACAGCAAAGCAACTAGTAACAAACGAGGAGGCACACACCACCGAGACCAGCGCTTTGATAGGCACCAAAGGTTGTTTGTAGTTTGCGAATTATTCTTGGTCATCAAATTATCCCTTCATCGCTCAGCCGCAAAGAAGCTCAAGCCGGTTTGATCCCGCGAAGCCCTTTAAACCAAGGTGATTTCTTTATGGTATTTGCTCTACTATGCAGTACACTAGTTGCTTTGTCAAGCACCTACTACGATGCCAACGCTTTTCGGGGGGAGGACAAGGCTATTGCATAATAAACGATGAGATGCTATTGTTGCTGAGGGATATAGGGTCCAATAGATTCAAGCACACCAAAAGTATCGGGAGAACAAGCATGAAATCACTTCGTCTGAAACAGCTTTTATTCACAGGTGGGCTAGTGGCATTCTGCGGGTTGGCGTATGCTGCCGTGTACAACGAAAGCGTTACCATTAACGGCGCGCTCACAGTCACCACTGACCCGGTCACGTTCGACACATCGCTAAAAGAACGTAGCAATATCTACCTAGGGGATGGCACTAACTTCAAGGGCCTTTACATTGACGCACGCGCAGGCGGAGATCTCGCGTCGAATACGAGCAAACGCATGGGGATAGTCGGGAATGGACAATATCAGTTCACAATCTCCGCTCAGAATAATCATAATCTCCAGTTGTTTGATGATTCGTCGAATGGAATCGTGATCTTCGACGGTGGATACGTGGATATCGCAACTGCTGGAGGAGCACCTAGTCTCACGCTTGACGGCGCGATTGAGTGGCCGGGCACCGGGACGACTACCAACGCCGGAATAACCGCGACAGCCGACGGGGACGTCGTGGTCCAGTTGGGGAACTAAAGCCTAGACAGTTCCCATGATCATGGTATTTCCGCCGCCCCCTTGTGAACGGGAGGGGGCGGCTAATTTTTTGGGGCGTCGTGATGGGATAGGTCAAGCCATACGATGGTGAGCGCTGGTACGAACCCCCATCTCCTTTTCGTCAGCGTTGTGGTTTGGATGTTCGCCAGAGAGCTGCCGCCATTATCAGGAAGCGCGCTTCCGTCGTTTGTACGGCGGATTGAATCTTGCCCTGCGGCGACGGGAGCTGTCCGCTCCCTACGCAAAGCGGGAGCTTGCTCCCGCACTTGTATGATGGTTTTCGGCCCGGTGCAGGGCATCCGCACTGGAGCGTCCTTTCGGATAGCTCGTATTGGAGATTCCCGCACCGGGCCATTAACCCTGATGTCCATGAGACGGCGGACAGTATCGGGAGCCGGACAGCACTCCGAGCTCGTATCCAACAAGTTGGCCGCTCTTGGACCTTCAACATACGAGGAGAGTCTATCATGGATAAGCGGCAAAAGGACGGCGGATTCTGGTTGGGCATCGATGTGGCGAAACAGACCTTCGACGCGTCTCTGGCGTGCCTGGATGCGGTGCCGTCGCAGTGGTCGAAGCTGCCCGTGTCGCGCTTTTCGATGTCGATGTCGGGCGTGGCGGACTTACTCGCCTGGCTGCAGGCCCGGGTTCCGCTTGGCGAGTGCCGGGGGGTGTGCCTGGAATCGACGGGGGTCTATTCGCAGCGTCTGGTCGCCATGTTGAGAACGCAGGACCTGCCGGTTGTCTCGATGGTGAACCCCGCGCTGCCCGTGGCTTTCCGCAAGAGCTTCGCGCTGCACGACAAATGCGACCGGGTGGATGCGGCGGTTCTGGCGCTCTTCGGGGTGGTCCACCAGCCCTTGGCCAATTGCGTGGATACTCCCCTCTACCAACGGCTGCGGCAGTTGCGACGCTTGCACGAGGATTTTACCGACGACATCCGGCGCTGGGAGAATCGTCTCGAGCAGTGCGACGAACCTGCGCTTCGCCGTGCTATCCAAGGCACCTTGCGGCACCTGAAGACAAAAGCAGACAAAGTCTGGAAACAAATTGAACAGTGGGTGCAAGACCACGACGAACTGCATCGGGATGTAGAACTGATAACCACCATTCCCGGCATCGCAGCCAAGACCGCCATCGCCGTCCTCGCCGAGGCCGGCGACCTACGCCAATGGAAACCAAACCAACTCGTCAGCTACGCCGGGCTGTTTCCGAAAGTCCATAGCAGCGGCACCAGCGTTGCAAGAAAGCCACGGCTCCACGGAGGAGGCCATAAACGACTGCGCACGGGCTTGTTTCTTCCCGCATGCCCCGCCGCAAGACATCATCCGCAATTCAGCCAATGGAGACTCCAGCTGCTTGAGAGAGGCAAGGCAAAGAAAGCAGTCATCGCTGCCATCATGAGAAAACTCTTGCTTCTAATCCGAAGCGTCGTCGTACATCAAAGGCCCTATGACCCACACTTCAAAGCAAAAATCCCAGCTTGAAGCCAAGCACAGTATCTCCAAGGCGGCTGCGCCGCAGGGGGGGGGCGAATGTCCCCA
This sequence comes from Candidatus Hydrogenedens sp., assembly GCA_016125095.1. GTDB lineage: Bacteria > Hydrogenedentota > Hydrogenedentia > Hydrogenedentales > JAEUWI01 > WGMK01. Next base: position 191,047 of record WGMK01000007.1, read on the forward strand.
TGGTCACCCTCCGGCAGCACCACCTTCGCGATAAAGAGGTTGCCGCGTCGATCGAAGACTCGCTCCTCGCAAGGACGAAGTTGCGGATGGTTGGGGGTCAAGATTGCCCTGCGTGCGTATCGACGCCTCCCCAACTCCGTCATCGCGAGCGAAGCGCGGCGACCTCCTTGGCGCTATTGCCTCAAGATGGCTCGACGGAGTCTCGCCCCACCGTGCTGACATCTTCTTGCAGCCTGCTGCCTTGGTGTGCGGCAGCGGGCTGCCGCCATAATCAGGAAGCGCGCTTCCGTCGCTTGGACCGCGGATTGACTCTTACCCCGCGACGACGGGAGCTGTCCGCTCACTACGAAAAGCGGGAGCTTGCTCCCGCACTCCACGGCGTCCGGCGCCGCAGCGGACTCAATAACAAAACGGCCCCTTGCCGGAGCAAGGGGCCGTTTTCAGAAATGAGAAGTGGTGTTGCTTAGAACACGCTGATGAGGTTGGCGGTCGGGCCGTTCACGGGCTGCTGACCACCGACGCCACCGTTCGGGTACTTGAGGAACTCGACGTGGCCGTCGAGATACAGCACGTTGCAGCCGCCGGGGATGTGGTTGAACAGCTCAATCTGGCCGCCGTTACCCAGCTGGTCGAACATGATGTAGATTTCGCTCTGCGCCTTCGCCGAAGCACCGGGGTTGTTGATGTCGGTGATCAGGAAGCGCTCGATGCCCTCGCGCAGACGGTACAGCGTGTTGCTGCTGCCGTTGCCGACGTTACCATCGGCAAGGTTGGAGCCGGTGATGTCGCTGTCCACGCCGCGAAGAATGGCCTGCGGATCGCCGAGGTTAACGAAACCAACGCCCGTTACGAGGTCAAGTACGCCCGACGCCAACTGAAGCGGGATAAGCGTGTCGGGGTTGGCCGCAATGATGTCGTTGATATCCGGGAAAAGAAGCGAGAAAACCGAGGATACCGTGGAGGGAAGATTTGAGAAGGTCACCGCATTGGCGTCGTCCATCTTGTCCAGCGCCCAGCCGAGGTACGCGTAGGAAGCGTCGATAAGGCTCACACCTTCACTGGTGTCCGCTGAGCCTGAACCCGCGACCCCAGGGGCACCATCGCAAGCATAGACATTGAACTGGAATTCACCGGTCACCACGCCGTCTTTGGTCTTGAGATCGTCAATCGTGTCATTGGCGTCCGACGGGCACAGCGCGATGGCCGGGTCTGTCAGGTATTCCGGATAAATGCTGACAACACGCGGACCGGCAGCGATATACAGGTTGTCCGTTACCGACGGCAGGCCATTGTTCAAGCAGTTCACGTCATTCGCGGGCGAGTTACCAGCGTTGATTTCCAGCTGGAGGGGCGGGTACTTCTCGCCGCGGGACTCGTTGGCGTACATCTTGAACACCAGACCCCACTGCTTGAGGTTGTTCTGACAGCTGGCACGACGCGCGGCCTCGCGGGCGCGGGCGAGTGCCGGCAGCAGGATGGCCGCGAGAATGCCGATGATGGCAATCACGACCAACAGTTCGATGAGTGTGAAACCCTTCTTTTGCATGTTGTTCTCCTCTGATGACTTCTGAAAAAGAATGATGCCCGTGCCGTATCGAATAATACGGCCCCCGAAACAGATCGGTGGACCCGTATTATAGGGCTTGGAATTTCGCATTGCAAGGGAAATTTACGCCTCAGGATGGAACAGAATGCACGAAAACTCGGAAGTAAGGGGAGCGGTCAGACCTCGCCGATGTGAATGCCCGAGAGGTCGGCCGTGATGCGCGAGGGGCGTTGTTCGAATTGCTGCGCGGTAATCATCAACCCGGCGTGGTGGGCGGATTCGGCCGTAATTCCGGGCACCAGCGAGAAGATCGTGCCATTGGCAACGCCCTGCGGCTGCACGACGCAAAGCCGGCTGCGCCCGCTGGCGATGAGCAGGCCACACTCGCGCTCGAGTTCCGAGGCGAGTTCCTCGGCGCGCTGGCGACGCGCCTGCATGCCGCTGCCCAGGGACGAACTGCGCTCCATATAAAACTGGATCAGCTTCTTCAGTTGGGCTCCCAGCGCGCCGGAAGTGACGCCCCCCTTGGCCAGCCTGCCGAGCACGCGGCCGGCGAATTCCTCGACGCCCTGCGCCACGGCATCGACCGCGAAGCCGCGATCCTTCAACTCGTTGGCCAGCACTTCGAGACCCGATTCGGCCTCAAGCCGCGCACTGTTCCAGTCGCGCAGGCGGAGGTTCAGGGAAGCCAGCGGCGCAAGCAGATCCTGTCCGCTCATGGCCGCATCCAGCGTGCGCTTCATGGTCAGGTGCAATTGGCCTATCTGCGCCTCGATGTGTCCCTTGCTCGCGCCGGACAGGGTGGGGGGTTGCGCGGCGATTTCTTTCTCGAGCGTCCGCAGCGATTTCTGGCAGGCCTCGATGGCGGGCAGCAGCACGGCCTTGGGGCCGGCCTCGCGCAGGAGGAAACAGAACTCGAGCGCGCGGGCCAACTGGTCGCCCGCCTCGCACACCAGCCCGCCGTAGTAGCGCCCAATCTGCAGCGAACGCATTTCCACCAGCTGTTGGTCGGAGAAGGAGCCCGTGGAGAGCCGCGCGATGACCAGGTTCAGTAGGTCGCGGAAGTCGGCGGTGATTTCCTGCTGCAGGCGCTGGCTGAACCCGGCCTCGATCGAGGCTCGGGCGTATTCCTGCAGTATTGATTCCATGCCGGGGGTCAGTTCGGCGCCGTACTCGAGCGGGCTGACGAGCGAACGAAACTCAATGCGGGCGGATTCCTTGCGGCCGGGCGAAATCTGGCCGGTCTCCAGCCGATCCAATACAGAGACGGTGCCGCCGCGCAGGGCGCCCCCGACGGTCGCCTTGCGGCAGTATGCCGTCGCCCCGGAGAGATCGCCGCCGACCTTCAGTTCCGCGGCCGTGTAGAGCAGGCCGGGATGTTCGGCGGAATCCAGCAGGATGGAGCCCTTGGGCGCCAGCATGCGGGAACCGAACAGCGCCTTGTGCGCCGACACGCTGCCGCGCCGCGATACCAGCGTGCCGCCGGTGAGGTTGCCACGCAGGTGAATGGGACCCTCGGCATGCACCACGCCCGACACCGCGCCCTCAATCCGGACGCCGCCATCGCGCACGATGAGCAGCACGTCCTCGTTCAGTTCGCCGCGCAGGTGCAAATCGCCGTGGTGTTCGTACACCTGCATCGGACGCCCGACCGGAAGCCCGTCGACGTCGCCGATGTTGCTGCGCGGCCCGCCCCGGAAATGGGATTCGCAATCGAGCGCATCGGGCGACAGGAAATTCGCGCCGTCCTCGTGGGGAAATTCATCGTCTGCATCTGCCGTCGCGGACTTGTCGCCCTGGCGCGCCCGCTCGGCGTAGTAGTTGTAGTACGTGTCGAGGCTTTCTTCGAGAATCGCCTGCAACCGCGTGTGGTTCCCGGTCGGCTCGGTCAGGGCGCGCAGGCCGGAAAGCGTGTTCTCCAGCAGCCGGATCTCGAATTCCACGAGTTCGGACTCGCGACCCGCGCGGGTTTTTTCTATCGCGTTGCGCAGGGTCCAGTTCGTGCGCTTGCGGTTCTGGTCGGCGCTGCCGTGCGCGGCCGGGGGCGGCTGCACCTTGTCGTTCAGGGCTTGTTGCAGCCGCACGCAAAATGCGTAATTGGAAGGGGATAGGCCCTCTTGAGCGAGGCTGCTGGCGGCATGCGCGCGCAGCATCGCTTGCTCATCATCACTCAAGTCGAGCTGGCGCAGGTCGTCAACGGCTCGCACCTTCGCCAGCGCGTCCTCGAGCGGATCATGCTGGAGATTTTCCACGACGCTCTGGATTCCTCTGCGGACCCGATTCCGGTAAACACTTGTCAAACCCGCGCATCAGCTTAGTATATTGCGCAATTTTTTGCAAGCATTTTCGAATAGTGCGAGAGATTTGTATTTGCAGAGCCATCGCGGGTCAGAACAAGGGGAAAAAGCGGCTTTTTCATAAGACGCTCGAGGCAAAAAAGAAGCGGACGCTTCCGGCATTTCGGAAGCGTCCGCAATTAAGTAGTGCTATAGCGAGGATTTAGCCCGGGAAGATGGGGGCAAGCACCAGGCTGATCACGCACATGAGCTTGATAAGGATGTTGATGGAGGGGCCGACGGTGTCCTTGAGCGGGTCGCCGACGGTGTCGCCCACAACAGCGGCCTTGTGGGCGTCGGAGCCCTTGCCGCCGTGGTGGCCTTCCTCGATGTACTTCTTGGCGTTGTCCATGGCGCCGCCCGAGTTGGCGGTCTGGATGCCCAGCATCACGCCGGTGGCGATCGCGCCCACCAGCATGCCGGCCAGACCGGTCGCGCCGAGCGAGAAGCCAATGACAATCGGGAAGGCGATGGCCACGATACCCGGAAGCATCATGCCCTTGATTGCGCCCTGCGTGGCGATGTCGACGCACTTGGTGCTGTCGGGGAACACGCCTTCCTTGCCGTCGCGCAGACCGGGGATTTCGCGGAACTGACGGCGGACTTCCTCAATCATGGTCTCGGCGCAGGAACCCACGGCGCGGAACAGCATGGAGGAGAACCAGAAGGGGAGCATGGCGCCCACGAGCACGCCCGCCAACACCTTCGGATTGTCCACGCCCACGCCGGTCTCGTGCAGGTTGGTGGCGAGAATGAAAGCGCTCAGCAGGCCGATGGCCGCGAAGGCCGCAGACCCAATGGCGAAGCCCTTGCCGATGGCCGCGGTCGTGTTGCCCACGGCGTCGAGGTTATCGGTTACCTTGCGCACCTTCGGGTCGAGGTGGGCCATTTCGGCGATACCGCCGGCGTTGTCGGCGATGGGGCCGTAGCTGTCCACGGCCACGACCATGCCGGTGGTGGCCAGCATGCCGAGCGCGGCCACGGCCACGCCGAACACGCCGCAGGTCGAGTAGGCGATGATGATGGCGATGGCCATCACGATGATCGGGCCGGCGGTGCTTTCCATGCCCACGGCGGTGCCTTCCACCACGCAGGTGGCCGGACCGGTCTCACAGCTCTTGGCGAGACGCTTCACCGGGCGGTAGCTGCCGGAGGTGAAGTATTCGCTGGCGAAGCCCACCGCTGCTCCGGAAACGATACCGATGACGCACGCCACGAGCGGTCCCCACCACTGGTAGATCTCACCCGCGAGTTCGAAGGTGAGGCCATGCTGGCCGGCGGCCAGCCAGGCGTAGCCCGCGATGCCGGCGATGGTGAGCACGGCGCTGACGTAGGTGCCCATCATCAGGGCGCTCTGGGGGTTGCTCTTGGCGAAAATCTTGACGTAGAACACGCCGACGATGGACGCCAGGATGCCGATGCCCGCCACCACGAAGGGGAAGGCGGTGATGTAGTTGCCGCCCTCGGGGCCGCTCAGCACGTTGATTCCGACCGCGCCCGCGGTGACCGCGCTGATGGAGATACAGGCGATGATGGAGGCCACGAAGGACTCGAGCAGGTCAGCGCCCAGGCCGGCCACGTCGCCCACGTTGTCGCCCACGTTATCGGCGATAACGGCGGGGTTGCGGGGGTCGTCTTCCGGAATACCGGCCTCGACCTTGCCCACGAGGTCGGCGCCCATGTCGGCGCCCTTGGTGAAGATACCGCCGCCCGAGCGCGCGAACAGCGCCACCAGCGACGCGCCCATGCCGTAACCGCTGACGATTTCGGGGTGGCCGTCGAAGAAGTAGTAGATGGTGACGAGGCCGGCGAGGGCGATGCCCACGACGCCCATGCCCATCACGGCGCCGCCGGAGATGGCGACATCGAGCGCGCCCTTGACGCCACCCGATTCAGCCGCTGCGGCGGTACGGGCATTGGCGCGCGTGGCGATGAACATGCCCAGGAAGCCCGCGCAGGTGGAGGCAATCGCGCCGGTGATGAAGGCCGCGCCGGTCTTCCAGCTCAGGCCCAGGTCGGGCTTAACGACGCCAATCACCACGAAGCCAACCAGGATGACGGCGGCGATGGAGAACACGTAGACATATTCGCGCTTGAGGAACGCGAGCGCGCCCTCCTGCACCATCTTCGACAGCTGCGCCATGCGCTCGTTGCCCTGCGATTTAGACAGGGTGTACTGCACCAGGTAAGCCACGAACAGCAGCGCGCAAAGGGCGCTCCCGTAGCTCACCAGGTAGATGTTGACGTTTTCCATTACGCTTGCGACTCCTTCTGTTTTCAGCTCGCTGGGTCCCCGTTTTGGGGCCACTCCCTACGCTAATGCTTCACCGGGCGGAAAGCCCGAACTCATGATCGATTCATACGCCTTGCCCGCAGCGGCGCCCTGCGCCTGCTTTTTCGACTTGCCCTCGCCGTCCCCGCAGTCGATGCCCTCGATACTCACCCGGACCACGAAACGCTTGTCGTGGTCGGGGCCGCTCTCGCGCACCACCGCGTATTCCGGCAGCGCCCTGCGCTCGGCCTGGCACCACTCCTGCAGCCGCGACCGGTAATCGATCGCGAAGTCCGCATCGCGTACCTGGTCGAACTCCTCGCCAAAGACCCGAATAACGAAATCCCGCGCCACCTCCCAGCCGCAGTCGAGATAGACCGCGCCGATCACCGCCTCCGTACAATCCGACAACAGGGCCCGCCGCTTGCGGCCGCCGGCCTGCTCTTCGCCCCGGCCCAGCAGGATATAGTCCGCCAGCCCCAGGCGTTCCCCGGCGCGCGCCACCGATTCGCGGTTCACGAGCGCCGCCCGCAACCGCGTGTAATCGCCCGGGGCGAGCCGCGGAAACAAATCAAACAGGCGGTGCGCCGCAGCCAAGCCGAGCACGGCGTCGCCCAGAAACTCCAGCGATTCATAATGAGGGACCGCACCCGGAACGTCACCGCCCAAAGAGGCGTGCGTCAGAGCCTGATCGAACAATTCGAGGTCTTGAATGGGAACCTGGAGCGTTCGCGCGAGCTCGCGGAGTGCCTCCGCGCGCGGCTTACCCTCATCCATAACGCCGGAACACGAGCGCGGCGTTATGACCGCCGAATCCTAGCGAGTTCGAGAGGGCGATTTCAACCGATGCGGGCCTAGATTCATTGGCCACAATCGGCAAATCGCACTCGGAATCGGGGGTTTCGTAGTTCAGGTTGGGGGGGAGCACGCCCTCGCGGATAGCCTGGATACAGGCGATGGCCTCGACCGCCCCGGCGGCCCCCAGCAGGTGCCCGATCTGCGACTTCGTCGAGCTTACCGGGGGCACGCTGTCGCCGAAGACCGAGCGTATGGCCATGGTCTCGGTAGCGTCGTTCAGCTTGGTGCTGGTGCCGTGGGCATTGATGTAGGCGACGTCCTCTGGGTTCACCCCGGCGTCGCACAGGGCGGCGCGCATGGCTGCCGCCACGCCCGCGCCGTCATCGCGCGGCGCGGCGATATGATAGGCATCGCAGCTTTCGCCCATGCCGCCGTATTCTGCGAGGATTTCCGCGCCGCGGGCCTTCGCGTGCTCTTCAGATTCCAGCAGCAGCATGCCGGCGCCTTCGCCCATGACGAAGCCGCCCCGGTTGGCGTCGAACGGGCGCGAGGCCCGGGTAGGTTCATCCTGAAAATCGGTGGAAAGGGCGCGCATGGCGTTGAAACCGGCGATGCCCAGCGGAATGACGCTCGCCTCGGCGCCGCCCGCCAGCATCACATCGGCCTTGCCGAGGCGGATCTTGTCGGCGGCGTCGCCAATGGACTGCGCGCCGGTGGCGCAGGCGGTCACGATGGAGGAATTGGGGCCCATGAAGCCGGTCTGAATGGCCACAAAGCCGGCGCCCATATTGGAAATGCCGGTGGGCACCATGAGGGGATTGACGCGGCGCGGACCTTTTTCGGCCAGGGTTACAGAGTTTTCGTAGATGACATCGATGCCGCCGATACCCGAGCCGCAGACGATGCCGCAGCGGGTGGGGTCCTCGGTATTGATGTCGAATCCGGCCTGTTTCAGGGCCTGCAGGGAGGCCTCGAGGGCATAGATCGTGTAGGAGCTGAACCGGCGCATCTCCTTGTTGGAGAGGCCTTCGGGTTCCACCGGGGGCGCCAGGCCGGCAATACGCGTGGCAAAGCCCTCGGTATCCCAGCGGTCGATTTGCCGGATGCCCGACCGCGCTTCTGCAACACCACTCCAGAACTCGGCCAGGGAATTGCCGAGCGGGGAAACTACGCCCATACCGGTGATGACGACTCGTTTGCCCATGAATGTCCCCTTTAATGCAGCACCCAGCCCGGGGTAGTTACCCGCGGGCTGGGTACGGCGTATACTCGATTAAAATCTATCGGTAACGCGCCCGGCAAGCCGGCACGCGGGGCTACTGCAACTTGCCGCCGATATAGTTGATCGCGTCACCGACGGTCTCAATGGAGTTGGCTTCGTCATCGATTTCGATGTTGAACTCCTCTTCGAGGGCCATCAGCAGTTCCGTCTGATCAAGCGAATCGGCGCCGAGGTCGTCCACAAAGCTGGCCTCGTCGGTAATTTCTTCGAGCTTGCGGTCGAGGCGTTCAGCGATGATGGAGCGGATCTGACTGGCGGTTGCTTCATCAATTGCCATAGCATTCACCTCCCTTCCATAAAATTCAATGCCGCGGCGGCTTTGGGCCGTCCCGGCAAGGTGGACAAAGTATATACAGCGCCCGAGGGGGCGGTCAACAAATTACCCGTGACAGCGGGCGCCACGATATGCTGTAATGACCCCTTGCAGCGGTCTTGCGGGTTCAGACCGTTGGAACCGGCGGAAGGATTCACCGACAATGCATTTTTCGAGACGATTTTTGTTGACCGCGGGCTGTGTGTGCGGAGCCCTGATGACCGCCGGATGCGGCGGACAGAGCGCGGGCGGCGGCGTAAAATTCGTGACCATCGGCACCGGCAGCCAAACCGGGGTGTACTACCCGGTCGGCAGCGCCATGGCCACGCTCATCAACGAGCGCACGCAGGAACTCGGGCTGAAGGCCTCAGTCGAGACGACGGGCGGTTCGGTGTTCAACATCAACGCCGTGTTGGCGGGGGACATGGACTTCGGAATCGCCCAGGCCGACCGTGAGTATCAGGCGCTGAACGGCAAGGCGGAGTGGGAGGAGACCGGTCCTCAGCCGAACCTTCGCGCCGTGTGCTCGCTTTATACCGAGATGGTCAATATCGTGGCGGCGGACGACGCCGGCATCCGGACCGTGGCGGACCTGAAGGGGAAGGTGGTCAGTATCGGCAATCCGGGCTCCGGACAGCGCATGAACGCCATCGACGTGCTCACGGCGGCCGGCCTGAACTGGGAAACGGATATCCGGGCGGAGGAGGTGCGCGCGGCGGACTCGGCCAAGCTGCTGCAGGACGGCCGCATCGACGCGTTCTTCTTCACGGTAGGGCATCCGGCAGGCACGTTCATGGAGGCCAGTGCAGGCCGTCGCAAGGTGCGCTTTGTGCCAATCACCGGCATGGACAAGCTAATCGAGGCGCAGCCCTTTTATCGTAACGTGAAGATTCCGTTGCACTTGTACGAAGCTGTGGCCAACGACGAGCCGGACGGGGTGCCGACCATCGGCGTGACCACAATGCTGGTGACTTCCGCGCAGGAAGATGAGAACACGGTGTACGAATTCACCAAGACGCTCTTCGAGCACCTGGATACCCTGCGGGCGCAGCACCCCGCCCTGTCCGGGTTGGACGCCAAGGAAATGGTGTCGGGCAATTCGGCCCCGCTGCATCCCGGCGCGGAACGGTATTTCAAAGAGGCAGGCCTGCTGTAGACCGTTCGACTACTGTCGTCTTGTCCATCCGCCGCAGTTCGCGCTGCGGCGGATTTCTTTTGGGGAATCCGGGTGCCGTAAGCGCCGGGAAAATCCGCTCGCGAAATGGAAACAATCCTCGTATACTCTTGCGGGCTTGCGGGCACGTCTCGGCATTTCTTGTATGCCTACCCTTGGGAACGTCTCTACCATGATCTCCACGATATCGATCCATCCACGTACGATCCTTGCGCTGGCGCTGCTGCAGTTGGCGGCCGCTTGGCCCGCAGCGGCCCAGTTCGACACGAGCGGTCTCTACAAGGTGACGACCATCGGCCACAGTTTCTCGACCGGCGGCTTCACCGACACGGGCGTGGACAACTGCGACGAATGTACCGAGGAGCTGCCGATCGGCTTCAACTTCGCGTTCTACGGCAGCACCTTCAGTACCTTCGAACTGACGGACAACGGGTGGGGCACCTTCGATACCTCGATCAGCGGCAATCCGTACAACGGCGGCGGCACGATTCCGGGTACGAGTTATCCTCCCTACACCATCGCGCTTGCGGGCACGGACCTCGATCCCGACTGCACGGTGGGCTGCAGCGCGAACAACATCGATCGCAAGACCATCGGCACGGCGCCCAACCGCATCTTCGTGATCTATTTCGAGGACGTCGATTACTTCGGCTCGTTCGATGACGTGGACTGCCAGATTAAGCTGTACGAGACGACCAACATCATCGAGCTGGATTACGGTACTAACGACGACAACACGGCGATCAGCCAGGACAAATCGGCCGGTATCCAGAACGGCGCGCGGAACCACGGGTACCAGGCATGGCGGCAGACTGGCACGGCGGGACCGCCCGACAACATCGCCTATCGTTTCGATCCCAATCCCGTGGTGAACACCTTTGTCCAGTCTTCCTCCGGCACGATTTACTCCGGGCAGAATGTGACCTACTCGCTGGTGTTCGACCGGAGCGTTTCCAACGTGCAGGCATCGGATTTCACGATTACCGGGAGCGGCGGCACGGGAGCCTCGGTGACCAACATCTCGGGCAGCGGCACGACCTACACCATTACCCTGAATGTCGGCACGGTGACGGGCAGCGGCTCGGCCACGGTCGGCCTGCAGTTGAATGATGGCGACCGTTCCATCAACGCCCAGGGCACTGGACACCTTTTCAATACCTACAACGGCGGCGACTACACGGTGGTTTCCCTTCCCGCCATTTCCGTGACGCCCTCGACGGTCAATTTCCCGAACGTATACAACGGCAACAGCACGACGCTGGACGTGCAGATTACCAACACGGGCGGGCAGGATCTGGTCGTCACGAGCATGCCCAGCGACTCGTCGGTCTACACGGTGACCAATGGCGTGAGCTACATCCTGACTCCGGGCAACAGCCGGAACGTGACAATCCAGTTCGCCCCGACAATCTCCGGGGTGTACGACAACAAGACCATCACCGTAAACAGCAACGCCTCGAACGACAACACGTTTACGATCACGCTGAACGGCACGTCGACCAATTCGCCGCCGTCCGCGCCCATCAATCCCGGCGCGACGGCGGTCACGCAGAGCAGTATCACCTGGACGTGGACCGACACGGCGACCAACGAATCGAGCTATGGCCTCTATTCAGCCGTGGATACCCCGCCGGTATTGATCACCCAGCTCCTGGGCCCGGACAACCAGCAGTGGAAGCAGAACGGGCTTTCCGCGAACCGCAATTACGCCATGCAGGTGGCGGCCTTTAACGATGGCGGTACGAGCGCCAAGACCTCGACGATCACGCAGTGGACGCTCATCGAGCCCGTCGCTTCGCTGGCGTACCCGGAAGTGAACTCGACCAGCATCCGGGTGGCCTCGTCCAATACGCCGAGCAACCTGAACCTGGGCAGCTCGGGCGTGTTCTTCTTCAACAACTCCGCCGGGACCGACAGTGGCTGGGTGCAGAGCAACGCGGGCTGGCTGTCCACGGGACTCGCGCCCAACTTCGCGTATTCCTTCCAAGGTAAATCGCGCAACGGGGGCGGCGTTGAAACGGCGCTGGCGAGCGGCGTGAAGTACACGCTTGCCGCGGCGCCCAGCCTGGGCAACAACGTGGATACCGCCACGGCGCAGAACACCTATTTGCCATCGGGCACGGTCATCACCTTCTCGAATCCCGTGGGCTTCGGTCCGGCCACGGGGACCGGCCAGAACTACCAGGTCAGCAAATACGACTACATATGGGATACCAGCGCAGCGACGCCCACGTTCAGCGGGGCATCGAACTGGCAGAGCGGCACCATCGCCTTTACGCCCACTGCGTCGGGGGCCTATTACCTGCACCTCCGCTCGCGCAATGGGGAGAACGTGGCAGGGCCGACGGCGGACCTCGGGCCGTATCTGATCGACGCCGATGCGCCTACGGGTACCATGGTCATCGGCAGCGCGACCCCGCCCGGTCCCGCCTACACCGCGAGCCAGGCCGTTACGCTCTATCTGAACGCGACCGATACCGGCAGCGGGGTCGAGAAGATGCGTTTCAGCAACGACGGCGTGAACTGGAATCCCGCGAACTGGGCCTCGTCGCCGGCCTACGCGAGCACCTATGGCGGTTGGAGCCTCTCCGCTGGCGACGGACTCAAGACCGTCTACGCGCAGTTCCGCGATGCCGTGGGTGTTGTGTCGACGGCTACCATCACGGACACCATTACCCTCGACGCCACGCCGCCATTGCAGCCGACGCTGTTCGGCTCGACGCCGACCAACGACACGACGCCGACCTGGAGCTGGGTCAGTGGCGGTAGCCCGGACAGCGCCGAGGTATACCGCTATCAGGTGAACGGCACGCTCGGCACCTGGACCGAAACCACGGCGCTGAACTACACCTACAGCGGTCCAGCCCTCAGCGATGGCAATGTCGTGACGCTGTACGTGGAAGAGAAGGACAACGCCGGCAACTGGTCGTTTTCGGCGTCGCGCGCGATTCAGATCGACCTGACCTGCCCGGCGGCACCGCAGGTGAGCGGCATCTCGCCGACGAATAACCCGTATCCGTCCTGGACCTGGACCAGCGGTGGCGGCGCGGGCGTATACCGTATCGGTTTCACCGACGGCGTGTGGTTCGACATCGGCACGACAGCGACGTCCTACACCCGCAGTTCGCCCGAACCGGAGGGCAGCTACACCCTGTACGTGCAGGAACGCGACGGCGCGGCGAACTGGTCGGCCTCTGGAGTCTTCGTGATCACCATCGATCTCACACCGCCGGCCATTTCGATTGACGGGCCTAATCCCGGGACTTCCACCGGCGGCAACGTATATTACGGCATCACGGTTTCGGATGCGGACACGTCGAATATCAGTCTGGATGAGATCAGCCTGATTACCACAGGCGACGCCGAGGCGGATTTCCGCATCCTGAACAACAAGGCCGATTTCCAGACGACGGTGGAGTTGTACAACCTCATCGGCGTGGGCGAGATTACGCTGAAAGTGGCGGCCGGGGCGGGCAGCGATGCCGCCGGCAACAGCTCGCCCGAGGCCTACGCGACGCCGCTGGTGGTCGATGCTGCGCGCCCGGTGCCGTTCCTCGCGTGGCCGCTGCTGTCGCTGTTGCCCGCGGCGGGGGCATGGGTACTGCGCCGCAAGCGGCGGTAAGGTACGTTCAAGCTTATTCTGCCGCGGTCCGTTGCACGGGCCGCGGCTTTCTTATGTCCGCTTGCGGGCGGAGAACGTGAGGAAGAATCCGCAGCGGTCGTGGCCGAACAGGCTGGCCAGCAGCCGTGCTGCCGCACGCGCGGGCCAGGGCTTGTTGTAGAGCAGGTCGTGGCGGTTGACGGTGGCGGCGCAGCGGATGTCTTCGAGGGGCAGCGCTTGAAGCATGGCCTCGACTTCGGCCAGCGTGTAGCCCTTGGTGCCTTCGCTCTCCATGTGGTGGTAGAGCACCTCGGCGAAGGACATCCAAGGCTTGCCCCGCAGCAGGGCATAGCGGCCCCAGCGGTAGAAGGTATGCAGCGAGCGGCGGTTGTAGACCATCGCCTTGATCTCGCCGCCGGGCTTCGTCACCCGCACGAGTTCCTCCAGCGCCCGCACAGTGCTGGGCGAATGGTGGATGACGCCCCAGGAGTAGACCAGGTCGAAGGTGTCGTCCGGGTACGGGATATGCTCAGCGTCGCCGACTTGCGCCTGCGCCGCCTCGAATCCATAGACCGCGAGCCGCTGTTGCACATGGTCGATGCTCTCCTGCGTTAGGTCGATGCCGTGCGCCTCGGCCCCGGCGCGCACCCACTGCAGGAAATCGGTGCCCGCGCCCATGCCGACCTCGAGCACCTTTTTGCCGTGATAGCGCGAGAACTGGGCGAAACTGTGGATATACGGCTCGGCCTCATAGCGATACGCCTCGATTTCGTCGAAGTAGTCGCGCGAGAATTTGTCCGAGTCGGCTGCGTCGGTGCCGCAGGCCTGCTGATTCCAGTATCCGCGCACCGATTCCTTCAGGGCCTCCTTGCCCGCCTCGGGGATTTCCTGCCCGCGCATGTCCGGCGTCATCGTCCGCTCCCCGACGCCGACACGAGCGCGGCCTTCAGCTTCGGGTAGTTGGCAGCGTGGGAATAGCGCTCCAGCACGGTCTGGCGCGCCGCCCGGCCCATGCGCTCGCGCAGCGCCGGATCGTCCACCAGCTGTTTCAGCTTGTCGAGCCATTCCTCGGGCGTGCTGGCGAGAAAGCCATTCACGCCGTCCTCGATGATTTCCGCGTTCATGCCGACAGGGGAGACCACGCACGGGGTGCCGACGCCCATGTATTGCAGCGCCTTGAACGCGCATTTGCCCCGGGTTGAGGGGGTATCCAGCAGCGGCATGAGCCCGATGTCCGCCTGTTGCAGGTAGCGAATTTCATTTTCGACGACCCAATGTTCGTTCTCGACTGTCACCCCGTCGAGCGCATAGGGGCGGCCGGTCGCGACATGCAGCTTCACGTTGCCGTCAGCCGAAAGCTGCTGCAACGGACTGGCAATTATATCCAGGTTCACGAGGTTGCTGTACAGCCCCGTCCATCCGAGGGTCACCGGCCGCCCCGGAATCGGCTCCGGGTAGGACTTCGCCCGATGCCGATCCATGTCGATGCAGGTGGGGATGATCGTCACCTCCGGCGAACGCCCCTGCACCTGGTCGGCGAGATATTGATTGCCTACGATACCGTGGACGCAGAGGCGGCCCATCGCCCAGATCCAGTCCAGATTGGCCCAACGCTGAAAAGGGCTGTCCACGCCGTCCGGGGCTACCCAGACCGCGTCGTCGATGTCGTAGACCATCCGCGGGTTGAGCGCGTGGCAGAGCCGCTCGAGCAGGGGAGGTCCGTAGCCGCCGTAGACGAGGGGGCCGCGCAGCACCACGGCGTCCGCACCCGGCACATGGCGCAGCTGGAGCAGCCGATTTCCCACGCACACGAGCAGGTAAAGCAGTTTGGTGAGGCGGTTGCCGCGGCCGTAGAGGCGGTCCCAGATTGCGAAGGAACTTGGCAGGCAAACGGTGCAGCGATGCCCGTCGGCCTCCAGCATTTCGGCGAAGCGGATGACGCGGTACCGGATGGCCGCGATATTGGTGGCCGCATTGCCGAAGAACACGATGCGCAAAAACGATATCCTCAAGACTTGCGGGCAGCGGCCCGGTATTCTCTACAATGGCCCCTTGGGCCCCCGATACGGGAGGATAGCACGATGGCCGATCAAAACCGCCGCGAGTTCACCAGGGTGGCAGTTCCCATCGACGCCACGGTACGGTTGCCCGGTGGCATCTACCGGCACGGCGAGGTGCGCGAGGTCAGCATGACGGGCGTGCAGATCGCCTATACGCCGCCCATGCCCGATGCGGACCGCTATATGATTGAGATGCGGCTGCGCACCGGGGGCACACCTGTAGAAGTGGTGGCGCAGGGTTCGATCATCCGTTCCGGCGCCAATGGGGCCGCCTTTCAATTCGATACCATCGAGGGCGTGGAGTCGTTCGAACGGCTCCGCAATCTCGTCTTGATGAATGCCGAGAATCCGGATGCCGTGGAAGACGAGGTAGATCGCCACGTTGGAATCCGGCGTCCAGAGTCCGAATGACAACGCGCAGGAAGGAATCTCCCATGAGTACGCCCCAACGGTCCGGCATGTCCCGCCGCCACTTTATCCAAACGGCCGCGGCCTTCTCGGGTCTCGCGCTGGGCGCGCATGCGGCCGAGCCGATCGTCCGGAACGGCAAGCCGCACATGAAGCTGAGCTTGGCTGCGTATTCGTTCAACCGGGTACTGGCGAAGCGCCCGGAAACGGCGGAACCCGGCCGCATGGACATGCACGCCTTCATCGATTTCTGCGCGGAACAGGACCTGGACGGCACGGAGCTGACCAGCTATTACTTCCCGGCGAAAGTGGACACGGCGTACCTGAATTCGCTGGCGCACCGCGCGTTTGAATTGGGGCTGGACGTATCGGGTACGGCGATCGGCAACGATTTCTGCCTGGCGCCGGGCGAGGCCCGAGATGCCGACCTGGCCATGACGCGCGAGTGGATTGACTACGCGGCGATTCTCGGCGCGCCGGTCATCCGCATCTTCGCCGGCAAAGTGTCCGCGGGCGACACGGAGGAAGTGGCGCTCGAACGCTGTGTGGAAGGCATCAACGAGTCGCTGAAGTATGCCGCGGAGAAGGGCGTGTACCTCGCGCTCGAAAACCACGGTGGGATTACGGCACGGCCCGAGCAGCTGCTGAATATCGTGAAGGCGGTGGAACCGTCTCCGTGGTTCGGGATCAACTTCGACAGCGGTAACTTTCAGACCGAGGACCCCTATGCGGCGCTCGAGATGATTGCGCCCTACGCCGTGAACGCGCAAATCAAGGTTTCCATCAAGCCGAACGGCAAGAAGGAGCGCTCGGATTTCAGCCGGGTTATCGGTATCCTGCGCGACGCGAACTACCGCGGCTATGTGGTGCTGGAATACGAAGAGCCGGAAGACCCATTCGAAAACATTCCTCCGCTGCTGCGCGAACTGCGTGAACTGATTTCGCTCTGAGGCGCCCGATGTTCGTTGATGACACGCTGACCGCGGAATCGCTGGTACCCGCGCTGGAACGGCTGTTCGCCCTGGCTGGTCCCAAATTGCGTGCCCTGGATGGCCGATGGCGGGTGCAGGACGGTGCGCCGGTGTTTACGGTGGAAGGCCGTTACACCGCGCGCGGTTGGACCGAGTGGACGCAGGGCTTCCAGTACGGTTGCCAGATACTCCTGTTCGACGCGACGGAGGACGAGGACGCCCTGCGCCGGGGCCGCGAGCATACGCGCCTGCACATGGCGCCGCATGTGAGCCACACCGGCGTGCACGACCACGGCTTCAATAACCTCTCCACCTACGGCAACCTGCGACGGCTGGGGCTCGAGGGCCGGATTGCCATGACCGCGGAGGAACTGGATTTCCATGCGCTGGCGATCAAGGTATCCGGCGCGGTGCAGGCCGCGCGCTGGACCCGTCTGGCCGACGAAGGCGGGTACATGTATTCGTTCAACGGCCCGCAGTCGCTGTTCAGCGATACCATCCGCAGCTGCCGCGTCCTTGTGGCGGGGCATGCCTTCGGGCATGTGCTGATGGGCGAAAACGACGCGCGGCATTCGCTGCTGGGCCGGGCCATCGAGCATTTGCGGGCC
This sequence comes from Candidatus Hydrogenedens sp., assembly GCA_016125095.1. Lineage (GTDB taxonomy): Bacteria > Hydrogenedentota > Hydrogenedentia > Hydrogenedentales > JAEUWI01 > WGMK01. The sequence goes on from WGMK01000007.1 coordinate 208,416, forward strand.
ACCGCGCGCTACAACGTGTACTTCGGAAATGGCCGAGACACCTACGATGTATGGGGGCGCGTGGTGCACGAAAGCATCTTCAACACCAACGACGGGCGCTACCGCTGCCCGAGCACACAGCAGGGCTATTCGCCGTTCAGCACCTGGACACGCGGACTCGCGTGGGTACTGCTGGGAGCGGCCGAGGAGCTCGAGTGCTTCGCCCGGCTCAATCCCGAGCACTTCGATACGGTAGGCGGACTCGAGGCCATCGAGCCAGTGTTGCTGGAAATGGCGCGCGCGACCGCCGACTTCTATCTGGAAAACACCTGCGCCGACGGAATTCCGTTCTGGGATACCGGTGCTCCGGGGTTGGCGCACGACCCGGACTACCGTGACCACCCGTCGCGGCCGGACCATGCTCACGAGCCGGTGGACAGCTCGGCGGCGGCGATCGCGGCACAGGGGCTGATGCGGCTGGGGCGGTATCTCGGCAGCGAGACGGCGATGGGTCGGAGGTATTGGCAGGCAGGGCTTACGGTCATGCGGACGTTGCTGGCGGCGCCCTACCTCAGCGAAGACCCCGCGCACGAGGGCCTGTTGCTGCATTCCGTGTATCATCGCCCGAATGGCTGGGATCATGTGCCCGCTGGTAAGTCGGTGCCGCAGGGCGAGTCGTGCCTATGGGGCGATTATCACCTGATGGAAGCAGCGGTGATGTTGCAGCGCATTAACGCGGGACGCCCCTATTTGACCTACTACGGTTGTGCCGCCGACCAGGATTGCTGGGCGTAGGCGTCACCGCGCTTCAATTGATAAGGGATTGTTCGATGGATATCCGCCGTATCGGCATTATTATGAATGGCGTCACGGGGCGCATGGGCACGAACCAGCACCTGGTGCGTTCGATCCTGGCCATCCGGGAGCAGGGAGGCGTGCGCATTGGCGACAGTCAGGCCCTGATGCCCGAACCCGTGCTGACCGGACGCAACGAGGACAAACTCCGCGCGCTCGCGGAGTCGCACGGCGGGCTGGCGTATTCGACGGATCTCGACGCCCTGCTGGCCGACAAGACCTACCCGGTGTACTTCGACGCGCAGACGACGCTCCGGCGTTTCGACTCCACCAAGGCTGCCATCGCCGCGGGTAAGCACGTCTACGTCGAGAAGCCCAGCGGTGCCTCGCTTGAGGAAGGGATCGAGTTGTACCGGCTGGCCAAGGCGGCGGGGGTGAAGCATGGCGTGGTGCAGGACAAGCTGTGGCTGCCCGGGCTGCTGAAGCTGAAGCGCCTGATCGATACCGGGTACTTTGGTCGTATCCTCTCCGTGCGGGGGGAATTCGGCTATTGGGTGTTCACGGGACACGACCAGCCGGCGCAGCGTCCCTCATGGAACTACCGCAAGGAAGACGGCGGGGGACTCATTGTCGATATGCTGTGCCACTGGCGCTACGTGATCGATAATCTCTTCGGCGAGGTCGAGCGCCTGTCCTGCCTGGGCACCACGCATATCCCCGAACGGCTGGACGAGCGCGGCGCGGCATACGCCTGCACCGCGGACGACGCCGCCTATGCCACCTTCGAGACGAACCAGGGCATCATCTGCCACTTCAATTCCTCGTGGTGCACGCGCGTGCGGCGCGACGACCTGCTGACCCTGCACGTGGACGGCACCGACGGCAGCGCCGTGGCGGGGCTGCGCGATTGCGTGACCCAGCATGCCGCCAATACCCCGCGACCCGTATGGAACCCGGACATCAAGAACCCCATCGATCTGTGGGGGGGCTGGACGCCCGTGCCCGACAACCACCCGGCGGACAACGCCTTTAAGGCCCAGTGGGAGCTGTTTCTGCGGCATGTGGCGCTGGACGAGCCTTTCCGCTGGGGCCTGCTGGAGGGCGCGAAAGGCATCCAACTCGCGGAATTGGGGCAGCAATCCTGGGCCGAGCGGCGCTGGCTCGACGTGCCGCCGCTGCAGGGCTAGGGCGCTTCCTTCCAATTCCCGGAATCCGCTTGATACAATCGGCGGGGTGTTCCGGCCGGGGAGCCGGACCAGGGGAACGTGACGCGCCTGGCGCGTTCGGATTCGGAAAGGACGACCCAGCGTGTTAACGAATATCGTGACCGGCGGCGCCGGTTTCATTGGCTCGCACTTGTGCGAAGCCCTGCTGAACCGCGGCGAAGAAGTGCTCTGTATCGACAATTTCTTCACCGGCCGCAAGAAAAACGTGCAGCACCTGCTGGACAATCCGCGCTTCGAGGTGATCCGCCACGACGTGATCAATCCGCTCGAACTCGAGGCGGACCGCATCTACAACCTTGCCTGCCCGGCTTCGCCCGTGCACTATCAGTTCGACCCGGTCCGCACGGTGAAGACCAACGTGATGGGCGCACTGAACATGCTCGGCCTGGCGATGCGCACCAAGGCGCGCATCCTGCAGGCTTCCACGTCGGAAGTCTACGGCGACCCGGAAGTGCACCCGCAGGTCGAGACCTACTGGGGCAACGTGAACTGCGTTGGACCGCGCAGCTGCTACGACGAAGGCAAGCGCGTCGCCGAGACGCTGTTCTTCGATTACAACAAGCAGAACGGCGTGGACATCCGCATCATCCGTATCTTCAATACCTACGGGCCGAACATGCTGCTGAACGACGGCCGCGTCGTGAGCAACTTCGCGGTGCAGGCCCTGCGCGGCGAACCGATTACCATCTACGGCGAAGGCAACCAGACCCGCTCCTTCTGCTACGTCAGCGACCTCGTGCGCGGCATTATCGCCATGATGGACTGCGAGGACTTCAACGGTCCGGTGAACCTGGGCAACCCCGGCGAGTTTACGATCCGCGAACTGGCCGAAAAGGTCATAGCGCAGACCGGCAGCAAGTCGGAAATCGTCAAGCGCCCGCTGCCCGAGAACGACCCCACGCGCCGCCAGCCCGACATCACCGTCGCCAAGGCCAAGCTGGGCTGGGAGCCGACCATCTCCCTGGACGAAGGCCTCAAGCCGACCATCGAGTACTTCGCCAAGCTGGTGAAGGAAGGCGTGTAGTCGCACGCCATACACCTTTATGACCAAGGGGACCTATACGACCTATAGGTCCCATTGGTCGTATACGTCCTACCCCCGGTCCACCAGCACGCCGGGATTCATTATGCCCTTGGGGTCGAAAACTTCTTTGCTGGCGCGGAGGGATTCGGCGAATAGGACCGGGCGCTGCTGATCGTACCAGGGACGGTGATCGCGTCCCACCGCGTGGTGGTGGGTAATCGTACCGCCGCAGGCGATCAGCGTCTCGCTCACCGCCGCCTTGATGGCGTCCCACTGCTCGAGCATCTGGCCCGGTTTGCCGGGGGCCAGCACCGTGAAGTAGGGCGCGGGTCCGTCCGGATAGATGTGCGTGAAACGGCAGGTGATGCGCCCGCCGCCGCAGAGTTCGTTCAGGGCGGCCCCGCCGCGTTCCAGCACCGAGTGATACAGCGTGGGAAAGGCATCCCAAGTGCAGGCGGTCTCGAAGGTCTCCGCAATGACACCGAGCAGAAGGAGCGTATCGCGCAGATACGGCGCGCGCAGGAAGCTCTCCTTCCAAGATTCCGATTCCCCGCCCGCCTTACCCGAGTCATCGCGGATCTTGATGGCCTCCGACGGCAGCAGCGCGCCCGCGTCGCGGCAGAGTTCCGCGGCCCGGGCCATCCACGCGTCGACTGGATGGTCCGCCGACTCGAAGCCCAGCACCAGCAGCGTGTGCTCCCCGGTGCCCACGCCATTGAACAGCGCTTCCTGCCGATCGATAAGCCGGCAATTGGTAGGGAAGAGGCCCGACTGCGACAACCGGCGCACGCACTCGGCGCCTCGCAGAAAGCCGTCCTCGCCGTCGAACTTCGCGGTGGCGGCGGCGCGATAGACCGGCCGCGATTGCAGCCGCATCCACGCTTCGGTGATTACGCCGAACGCGCCCTCCGAGCCCAGCATCATGCGGTCGGGACTGGGGCCGGCACCCGAGCCGGGCAGCCGCCTCGACTCCATCGCCCCGGCCGGCGTGACCATGCGGATGGATTCCACGAAGTCGTCGATGTGGGTATACACCGAGGCGTAGTGACCGCCCGCCCGCGTGGCGAGCCAGCCGCCCAGCGTGGAGAATTCGAAGGACTGCGGGAAATGCCGCAGGGTGTAGCCATGTGGTTTCAGTGCCGATTCCAGCGCAGGACCAAACAACCCGGCCTGCATGCGGGCGGCACGGCTGATCGAATCGATCTCGACAACCTTGTCGAACTTCCGCATATCGAGCGAAATCACGCCCGCGCGGGTCTCGCCGACCCGGCCACCCTCGACCCCGCCAACCACGCTCGTGCCGCCGCCGAAGGGCACCAGCGCGACATCGGAATGCCCGCACCATTCCATCAGGGCCGCAATCTGTTCCTCCGATTCCGGGAACGCAACATAGTCCGGCGGCTGGGAGAAATCGCGCTGCATGCCGCGGATGAGGTCGCGCGTGGCGCGGCCGTAGGTGTGCGCGGCGCGTTCGTATTTGTCCGCCGACAGCACCTCATCGAACTGATCCGGCGCGGCGAACCGCGGCGCGGGCAGGGCAATGTCGTCCAGCTCCGGCTCCGGCGTGTCGTGCAACTCCATCCCGGGTAGATGGAACTGCATGATCTGCCCGAGCGCGGTCCGCTCGTCCACCGAAATCCGCTCGTCCTGGTAGCCCCAGCCCCAGAATTTTCTCGGCCGCATGGTGTGTCTCCCGTGCCGGGCGCAATGCCCGGAATCGAGCATAGCAGAGCCGCCCGCCGAGGGCGAACGAAAACCCTCGGGGTTTTCTTGGCAAGCGCCTTCTGAGTTTCTATAATGGCGGTCGCTTTTGCAATCGAGACCAACGCCCGGAGGGAGCACCATGGCCAAGACTTGTAACGTTGCGCTGATTGGAACCAAGTTCATGGGGAAGGCGCACAGCAACGCCTTCCTGCAGGCGCCGCGCTTTTTCGACATGAAGACCAAGCCGGTGATGAAGGTGATCGTGGGCAACGATCCCGCCGGCACCGAAGCCGCTGCCGGCCAGTTCGGCTGGGAAGAGTGGAGCACCGACTGGAAGGCCGTGGTGAACCGGCCCGACATCGACATCGTCGATATCTCCTCGCCCGGCAATCTGCACGCCCCGATGGCGATTGCAGCGGCCAAGGCCGGCAAGCACATCATCTGCGAAAAGCCGCTGGCCAACACGGTGAAGGAAGCGAAGGACATGCTCGCTGCGGTCGAGAAGGCCGGCGTCAAGCACATGTGCGGCTTCACCTACCGCTTCAATCCCGCCGTCATCAGCATCAAGCACATGATCGACCAGGGCGACCTCGGCCGCATCTTCCACGTGCGCGGCTGCTACCAGCAGGACTGGATCGTCGATCCGGAATTCCCGGTGAACTGGCGCCTGCAGAAGAAGACGGCGGGCTCCGGCGCCCTGGGCGACATCGGCGCGCACATCACCGACCTCGCGCAGTACCTGGTGGGCGACGTGGCCGAAGTGGCCGCCGCCACGGAAACCTTCATCAAGCAGCGCCCGCTGGCCGATGCGCAGATGACCATTGCCTCGAAGGCCGGCAAGAAGAGCAGCAAGAAGGGCACGGTGGACGTGGATGACGCGGCCGTGTGGGTGGCGCGTTTCAAGGGCAGCGACGCGCTCGGCACCTTCGAGGCCACGCGCTTCGCGCCGGGCCGCCGCAACTACAACTGCATCGAAATCTACGGCAGCAAGGGCAGCATCATCTGGAACCAGGAAGACATGCACAAGTTCCAGTACTACAACGCCGCCGACGCTGGCGACCGCCAGGGCTTCCGCACGGTGAACGCCACGGATTCCGGCCACCCCTACACCGCCAACTGGTGGCCCCCGGCGCACAACATCGGCTACGAACACCTGTTCACGCACGAGGTCTACGAGTTCATCACGCAGCTCGGCCGAAAGAAAGTGACCTATCCGACCTTCGCCGACGGCCTCAAGGTGCAGCTCGTGCTCGATGCCATCGAGCGCGCCGCCAAGAGCCGCAAGTGGGAAAAAGTCTGAGAAACGGAAACGTCCATCCGAAACCCCGAAAGAGGAGGAACAAGGACCATGAAACTGGGACTGCTGACCGTAATGTTCGGCAATACGCCGCTGAAGGATGTGTTCGACATGATCCGCCCGCTCGGGCTGGATTGCGTGGAACTGGGCACCGGCAACTACCCCGGCGGCGCGCACGCCCCGGTGAAGGAACTGCTGGCCTCGAAGCCCAAGCGCGAGGAACTGCTGGCGATGGTGAAAGGCGAGGGCTACAGCATCAGCGCGCTGAGCTGCCACGGCAACTGCCTGCACCCGGACAAGGCCTTCGCCAAGGCCAACATCCAGACGCAGACCGACACCATCAAGCTGGCCGAGCTGCTGGGCGTGAAGACCATCATCGACTTCTCCGGCTGCCCGGGCTCCGACAAGAACTCGACCAAGCCCAACTGGGTCACCTGCGCCTGGCCGCCGGACTACCTCGACATCCTCGACTACCAGTGGAACGAGGTGGTGATTCCTTACTGGACCAAGCAGGCCAAGTTCGCCAAGGACCACGGCGTGCGGGTAGCTTTCGAGCCGCACCCCGGCTTCGTGGTGTACAACACCGAGACCATGATTAAGCTGCGCAAGGCCTGCGGCACGAACCTCGGCGCGAACTTCGACCCGAGCCACTTCTTCTGGCAGGGCATGGAGCCCATCGAGTGCATCAAGGCGCTCGGCGGCAGCGCCATCTTCCACGTGCACGCCAAGGACTCGAAGGTCTACGAGCAGAACGCCATGATTAATGGCGTGAACGACACCAAGCACTACGGCGACGAAGCCAACCGCTCGTGGCTGTTCCGCACCTGCGGCTACGGCCACAGCCTCGAATGGTGGAAGGACTTCTTCAGCACGCTCCGCCTCATCGGCTACGACGGCCCCGTGAGCATCGAGCACGAAGACAGCTTCATGTCCGCCCGCGAAGGCCTCACCAAGGCGGTCGAGTTCCTCAAGCAGGCCATCATCACCGAGAAGCCCTCCGCGATGACCTGGGCCTAAGCCCGAATATTTGCACGCAGAGGCCGGGGTTCCGCCTAACGCGGGACCCCGGTTTTTCGTGCGGCTGCGTGTGGCACGGTGGGGAGCGGTTGGAGATCTTGTAGGTCGCGGGTTCTACCCCGACATCTTGGCTCAGAGGTGATGGTGCCGGAGCGGGATCTTGACGACGGACCGGCGTCCTCGGCTCATGGGACATTCGCCCCACCGATGCGGAGCCATCGCCCCACCGGGAGCGCTGCTCTCCAGAGCGGCTCTTGGTGCTGAGGCGTCTTCGCGTCAAGAGGGCTCGCGGGTACGCTCGCCCTACCGTGCAGGCAGCTTATTGCAGCTTGCTGCGATACAAACTCAAAACGGCCATTCGGGGTTGTGGGCGTCTTCTGGCGCGTATTGCTCGGGATCAGGCGGGTGCCATTGTTTGCGCTTGAGGTCGCAGGCGCCGTCGGCGTCGAAGCGGATGCCTTCTTTTTCGAGGAGGGCGCGCTGGAGGGCGGGGCGTTCGCCGTGGCCGCTGATGCGTCCCTGCGCGTTGATGACGCGCTGCCAGGGCACCTGCTTGGCGTCGCAGGCCTTGAGCGCGTAGCCCACAGCGCGGGCGGCGCGGGGGACGCCGAGGATGGTGGCGATCTGGCCGTAGGCCATTACTTTTCCGCGGGGGATATCGCGGACGATCGCATAGACGGCGTCGTAGAAATTGGGCATACCGCGACTGTATCACATCTGCTATGATGCCGCGCATGACGGAGGGAGCGGATAGCCAGCGGTTCGCGTTGACGCCGGTGCAGGGCGGCGCGGCGTGGGAGGCCCGCCTCGAGGAGGCGGTGCTGACGCTGCACGCCGACGACGGGCGCATAGTGATGATGCTGCCGCGCGAGGAGGCTGCCGCGCATCTCCGGTTCGCCTTGCGCCTGCCGCAGGGGCGCACGCTTTCCTTCATCGTCATCGAGGGGCTCCGCAGCTACACCTTCCGGGTGTCCGCCGCCACGCAGGCGGCGCTGCTGGCGTGGCTGCCGCTGCGCGGCGATGCCTTCATGGCGCACGAACTCCGCGGACATGGGGCGGCGATGACCGCCGCCGGTTTCGCCCTGCATGCGTTTGGTTTGATGATTCCCGGCGGGCTGCTGCAGGCGCTCGGCGTGCTCAATCTCTACGCGCCGCGCCGCGCGTTTTATCTCTTGAACAGCGTTGTGCTCTCGCTCTTGGGCCTGGCGTGCCTGTACCTCTCCGTCTATCCGCTGCCGTCGATTGCCTTGCCGCAGGCGGCCACCGCCTTTGGCAGCGTGCTGCTGTTGTGGGGCATCCACCAGGCGTCGATCATGGGGCCGCAGCATCGGCTGGAGCAGACGCGGCGCACGTCGACTGCGGCGCCGTTGCTGCACGCGGACTCGATGATTCCGCGCGTGATGGCGGCGTTGTGCCTGTTGCCCGCGTTGGGTTTCGCGGTTATCGCCTATCAGCAGCGCGGCAGCCTGGGCGCGCTCGTGTTGTACGGCACCCTGCTCGCGGCGAGTGTCGTCATCGCCGCCACCATCCTGGCGCGCGGCCGCTATTCCTACCGCGAACTGCACGTGGGCGGGCAGTGGATCGTCGTGCTGCTGTACTTTCAGATTTACGGGATCGTGTGGTCCTATTGGATAGAACCGGAATACGCCTACGCCGTACCTCCGGCGATCCTGTTGGCCTTTCCGCGCGTCATGGTTTGGGCGCCGCTCATTGCCGTGGTGCTCATATTCAATCTGGCCTTCCGGCGTGTCATCGCGCGCGCCGTCGCCAGCGAGGACTAAGCATGGTATCGCGTCGCTTGTGGTTATGGTTCGCATGCGTGGCGTTCGCCTTCGCGTGGCGCGCGTCTGCAGGCGAGGTCATTCAGCCGGCAGACACCCTGCCGGAAACCACGCCGTGGGATCTGATCGCATTAAGCGAGGCGCCCGCGTTTCGGTGGGCGCAAGAAGACGGTCCGGTCCGCTCGCTTTACTACACCGCCGAAGCCTACGAGGGCCACGACACGGAGGTCTTCGCGTACTACGCCTCTCCCGCGACGATCTCGGGCGAGACCCCGGCGGACCACGCCTTTCCGGCGGTTGTGCTGGTGCATGGCGGAGGCGGCACGGCATTCCCGCAATGGGCGCGGCTTTGGGCGGAACGCGGCTACGCGGCCATCGCCATGGACCTGGCTGGCAAGCTACCCAGCGGCGAGCGCCTGCCGAATGGCGGTCCCGACCAGGGCGATGACACGAAGTTCGGCAAGATCGACAGCGCGTTGACCGACCAATGGACTTATCAGGCCGTGGCGAACGTGATTCTGGCGCACTCGCTGATTCGTAACTTTCCCGAAGTGGACGCGGATCGTACCGCCGTAACGGGCATCAGCTGGGGCGGCTACCTGACCTGCATCGTGGCGGGACTAGACAACCGCTTTAAGGCCGCAGTGCCGGTGTATGGCTGTGGATATTTGGAAGACGGCAGCGCGTGGCTGGGGCAGTTCGCCGCCATGACCGAGGCGCAGCGCGCGAAATGGACCCGCTACTGGGATCCATCCGCCTATGTGGGCGCGGCAGCCATGCCGGTTTTCTTCGTCAACGGCACCAATGATTTCGCGTATTGGCTGGAGATCTACGCCAAGACCTATGGGCTGGTCCGCGGCGAGCGCAACCTGCGCATCACCGTGATCATGCCGCACGGGCATGAGGTGGGCTGGGCGCCCGAGGAAATTGGGCTGTTTGTCGACCAGTACCTGCGGGGTGGTCCGCCGCTGCCAAAGTTAGCTCTGGCCGAGGCGCAGGAAGGAAAGGTTGCGGCGAACGTGCAGGGCAGCGCGATCGTCGTTTCTGGAGAACTGCACTACACCATCGACCACCTGCCGAATCCCGACCGCACCTGGACGACAATTCCGGCGACCGTCAGTGAAGGCCGGCTGGAAGCTGCAGCCCCGCCGGACGACGCCACAATCTGGTTCTTCACCGCGACCGGCGACGATGGGGCGATCGTTTCCAGCGAACTTGGCTTCGCGAAGCCGGAAGCTACCCTGCCGTAGTTTCGACCGGTGGCTTCTTGATGCCGAGCAAGAGCGCGAGCGATTCAGGATCCTGTACCACATCTTGCAGCGTATACCGCTCTAGCACGGAAAAGAACGCTGCGCGCGCCTCGCCCAGCACGCCTTGCAAGCGGCAAACGGGGGAGATGACGCAACGGTTGTTCTGTGCGTCAAAACATTCCACGAGGTGGAAATGCGGTTCGCACAGGCGCACCACCTCCGCAATCGTCACGGTTTCAGCTGAGCGGGCCAGACGGATGCCGCCGCCCCGGCCGCGTTGGCTTTCAATCAGTCCCACCTTGCCCAGATGGTGCACCACTTTCACCAAGTGATTGCGTGAAATGTTGTACGCCGCCGCCACCTCGCTGATGTTGCTCTCCTTTGAAACGGCCAGATGGAGTAGCGTGCGGAGCGCGAAATCACTGTATTGTGTCAATTGCATGGGTGAATCCTGCTTTCCTGCATGGTAGCAGAAATTTGTTCGCTTTTGTGCTTGACAAAATCCAGCCTTCCGTATAAGCTTCATCCAGTATACATCTTTAACCCCCAAGGGAGGAAACGTAATGAGCACTTTGTATGAGCGTCTGGGCGGTGAAGCGGCAGTAAATGCGGCGGTCGATGTGTTTTACCGTCATGTATTGAGCGACGACCGCATCAACTACTGGTTTGAAGACGTGGACATGGAGCGCCAGGCTGCCAAGCAGAAGGCCTTCATGACCATGGCCTTCGGCGGCCCGCACAACTACACCGGCGACGACATGCGCAACGGCCACAAGCATCTGGTAGAAAAGGGCTTGAACGACTCGCATTTCGACGCGGTTGCGGAAAACCTGGCCAAGGCACTTGCAGAGTTGAACGTGCCCCAGGCGGAAATCGACGAAGTGCTTGCCCTGGTCGGAACCACCCGCAACGACGTGCTGGGCCGTTAAGCACGTGCCAGTCGTTACTTTTTCAGGGTCTACGTACGCTTCTGGCGAAGGCGAAACCGTGTTGGAATTGCTGGAGCGGCAAGGACATGCCGTGCCCAGTTCGTGCCGGAGCGGCGTATGCCAGTCCTGCCTGATGCGCGCGCGGGAGGGTACACCTCCCGCGGCCGCGCAGTCGGGCATCAAGGACACGCTTCGGGCGCAGGGATATTTTCTGTCGTGCCGTTGCGTGCCCGAGGGCGATCTATCCGTAGCGCTGCCTGAGGACGGTGCCGGCCGCTTCGCGTCGACCATCACCGGAATCCGCCAGCTTTCGGATACCGTAATGGAACTGCGCCTGGCGCGGCCCGAAGGGTTCGAGTATCGGGCGGGGCAATTCGCCACGCTGATCAACGGGCAGGAAGTGGCGCGCAGCTACTCCGTCGCGAGCGTTCCAGAGCTCGATGCGGACCTCGAGTTCCAGATTGCCCTCGTACCGGGCGGCGCGATGAGTGGCTGGCTCGCGAACGAGGCCGCGGCCGGGACTGCGTTGCATGTACAGGGACCGAATGGCCACTGCTTTTATGCCTGCGCGGATCGCGAGCAGCCGTTGCTGCTTGCCGGCACCGGCACGGGACTCGCACCGCTCTACGGAATCGCCCGCGACGCCTTGCGCCAGGGGCACACCGGCCCGATACACCTGTTTCACGGTGCCTTGCGCGAGCCCGGGCTGTACCTGCACGAGCCGCTGCGCGCCCTGGCCTCCGAGTGGGAGCATTTCCACTATCACGCCTGCGTGTTGAACGGTCCCGCGGCGGACGAGGTGCACGTAGGGCCGCTTGATGCGTGGCTGCTCGAAACGCTCGGCACGCTCAAGGGCTTCCGCGCCTACTTGTGCGGCGCGCCGGAATTCGTCAAGCTAATGCAGCGCAAGGTGTTTCTGGCCGGGGTGAGCCTGCAGGAAGTGTTTGTCGATTCCTTCCTGCCGGCTAAGGCACCGTGATCTCGTAGCGCACGTTGTAGAACATACCCGGCACACTCGGGGCCGCGGGATTTTCGCAGCGGCAAATGAGTGCATAGCTGCCGCTGTGCGGGAAAGCCACGGTCGCCGAATTTCGCTCGCCTACCAGCGTACCATCGAGCGTCCAGGTGTACTTGCCATACCCGTCCACCGCCTTGAAGGTCATGCGCTGTCCGCGCTTGGCCTCGACCTTGGCGGGGCGGCTCGCCTCGACCAAGGTGGTAGATTCAGAAGCCAAGTTCCAATCGCCATTGACGCTGCGCTGCTCGAGACGAACCGTGTAGTCACCCTCGGCGGGGAACACATACGTCAGGGTGACGTCGCCACCGCCTTCGGCTTCCATGACGCCATTCACCAGCCAGCGGTAGACGATGTCCGGCTGCGACGGCGCGGTCAATTGAAACCCCTGCCCGACCAGGTACCGCTGGGGGAGGGTGAAGCGCATGCTGCCGCGCGGCAGCTTTGTGGAAAGGCCGATGTCGTTCATCGCCTCATCGCGCGCGCCCCCCAAGGCCTCTGCGCGTTGGTCGAGGATACTCTTCTCGCCGTCCAGGGGCACCTTCACGGCAACATTCACGCTGCCGCGCCGGGTCTCGAGCACCAGCGTATAGCTGCCGACCTCAAGCTGGTCGGTGGGGGCCACGCGCACACCGCCATCGAAGGCCGATACGGCGATCATGCGGCCGTAGTTGCTTTCCCCGGCCATGAAGCGCGAGCCCTTGAAGTCTTCCGTCATCAGTGCCTCGCCGGCATCGGTCAGCGTAATTACCGCGGTTTCGGCGTGGGTGTGAAACGTGAGGGTCGACGGCGTGGCCTCGACCCCGAAGGCCGTAAACGGCGCCGCCAAACACCACGCGGTGGTCAGGATTGCGGTCAGGTACTTCATGGCAAGCTCCTCTCGTTGCGTTGCGGGCGATGCCCGGCCCCCTGTCTATACGTTATACCCCTTTAGGGGTTTCCGTTTCAGGGAAGCGATTTTCAGGGGCCTCCGGCGGCGTGTTATTCTCGTTGCTTTCGAGGCCGTTAGGAATCCATAACATGCCTTATACCCCGATAATCGGAACCCTCGGCTACATCCTGTCTCCGGACGGCCGGCAGGTGCTGATGGTGCACCGGAACAAGCGCGGCGACGACCAGCATCTGGGCAAGTACAATGGCCTTGGCGGCAAACTCGAGCCCGGCGAAGACGTTGTCTCCGGCCTGCGGCGCGAGGTGCGCGAGGAGGCCGGTATCGAGATCGGCGATATCGAACTGCGCGGCACCATCAGTTGGCCGGGCTTCGGTAAGAACGGCGAAGACTGGCTCGGTTTCATTTTCTTAGTGAAACAATTTTCGGGCGTGCCGCATTCGGAGAATCCCGAGGGGGAGCTGGCCTGGATCGATCGGGACAAGATTCTCGACCTGCCCCTTTGGGAGGGCGACCCGCATTTCCTGCCGCTGGTGTTCAGCGGGAATGCCCGCCAATTCCACGGTGTCATGCCTTATGAGGGCGGACGTCCCGTTTCGTGGAGCTATGCCGAAATCTGATCGGCATATCTTGACGACCGTGCTACGGGTGACTACGATTGACGGCTGCCGCGAATTTAACGGGAACGCGGTCTGCGGCCGCAGGCCGTGCAACACCACCGAGGAGGATTGATTTCATGGACAACTCGAGGCGCGATTTTTTCAAGACGGCAACGGTACCTGCGCTGGCGGCAGCGGCGTTCATCGGCGCTCCGATGGCGCTGGCTGCGGCGGAAGAAGGTAGCGGCGGGGCTCTCACCGAACACACCCTGCCCGATCTGCCCTATGCCTTCGACGCGCTCGAGCCGTTTATCGACGCCAAGACCATGCAGATCCACCACGACAAGCATCATCAGGGCTATGTGAATGGCCTGAATGCGGCGGAGAAGGCGCTGGCCGAGGCACGCGCCAAGGGCGACTTCGCGCTGATTCAGCATTACTCGCGTTCGGCGGCGTTCAACGGCGGCGGGCATTTCCTGCACAGCATGTTCTGGAAGGTGATGGCCCCGGCGGGCAAGGGCGGCGGCGGTGAGCCCACGGGCGAACTGGCCGACATGATCGCCCGCGACTTTGGCAGCTTCGAGGGCTTCAAGGCCCACTTCGGCGCGGCGGCCAAGGCGGTCGAGGGCAGCGGCTGGGGACTCGTACACTACCGTCCGGCGGACGGGCGCCTGCTGGTGCTGCAGGGCGAGAACCAGCACAAGCTGTCGCCCTGGGGCAGTATGCCGGTGATGGGCATCGACGTGTGGGAGCACGCTTACTACCTGAACTACCAGAACAACCGCGCCGCGTACGTCGACAATTGGTGGAATGTGGTGAACTGGGAACAGGTCGCGGCGAATGTGAAGGCCCTGCAAGCCTCTGCCTGACCATAACGAGTGCTTTCCTCGGCGCCCCCGTTGAATAGCGGGGGCGCTTTTTTGTTTTTTCGCTGTCGATGCACACCCGTTCCATAATGGTTTGTTTGGCAGTGCAGATGTTTGATCGGCTTACCGGAACCCTCTAGACTGTCGCATCAGGGCAGATCACGTCAGCTTGGGGAGAAAGTAACGATGCGGGACATGAGCACTTCGATTCGGCGTTTCCGCAGTATTGTGGTTTCGATGGTACTCGCGGCCGCGCTTCTGGCGGCTTCTCCCGGTTTCGCGGAGCACTCTGTCGCCCGCGTCTGGAACGAAGAGGTGCTCTTCGCCATCCGCCGCGATTTGGCGCGGCCGCCCGTTCATGCGCGGAATCTGTTTCACCTGAGCGTGGCGATGTGGGATGCCTGGGCCGCCTACGATGCGACGGCCGAAGGTTACCTGGTGAAAGAAAAGATGGCACCCCCGGCCGATGTGCAGGCGGCGCGCGAGGAGGCCATCAGCTATGCGGCCTACCGGCTGCTCCGGCACCGTTTCGCCAATTCGCCCGGCGCGGCCACCACGAACACGGAGCTGGACGATCGGCTGGCCGAACTGGGCTACGACAAGAATTTCACCTCTACCGTGGGCAATACCCCTGCGGCCTTCGGCAACCGCATCGCGGCGGCCGTGATCGATTGGGGCTTTACGGACAACTCCAACGAGGCGAACAACTATGCGGCGAACAACGGCTACGCGCCGGTGAACGAGCCCTTGCCGGTGGACCTGATCGGCAATCCGCTGATAACCGACCCGAACCGCTGGCAGCCGCTAGCCTTTGAGGTGTTTATCGACCAGAGTGGCAACATCTTTCCCGGCAAGATTCCTGCGTTTGTGTGCCCGCATTGGGGCTATGTGACGCCCTTTATGCTGCGCGAGCGGGATCGCAGCGAGCGCTCGGTATACTTCGATCCCGGCGAGCCGCCCTATTGGGGGACCGACACGCACCTCAAGTACGTAAACACGATGCTGACCGTGTTGCAATACAGCAGCACGCTCGACCCGGACCAGGAAGCGACGATGGATATTTCGCCGGCGGGCCGGGGCAACAATACGCCCTATACGAACGACGGCCACGGTTATACGACCAACCCGGTGACGGGCCTGCCGTATACGCCGCAGATCGTCAAGCGCGGCGACTGGGGGCGCGTGATTGCAGAATTCTGGGCGGATGGTCCGGATTCGGAAACCCCGCCGGGCCACTGGGACACCATCGCGAATTACGTCTCGGACCAGCCCGAACTGGAAAAGCGCATCGGCGGCGAGGGTGAGATTGTCGATGATCTCGAATGGGACGTGAAACTGTACCTCGCCCTGAACGGCACGGAGCACGACACGGCGGTGGCGGTGTGGGGCGCCAAGGCCGAATACGATTGGATTCGTCCGATCTCAGCCATCCGTTTCCTGTGTGACCTCGGCCAATCCACCGATCCCCAGCAGCCGAATTACGATCCGTTGGGCATACCGCTTGTTCCGGGACTTATCGAAATGGTGACCGAGGAATCGTCGGCACCGGGCGGGCCGCATGAGGACTTCAGCACGAAGATTGGCGATATCGTCGTGTATTCGTGGCGCGGCCAGCCGGTGAATCCCGAGACGGAATATACGGGCGTGGGCTGGATCGAGTGCGGCGCGTGGATTCCGTACCAGCGGCCGACCTTTGTGACGCCGCCCTTTGCAGGATACATGTCGGGCCACAGCACCTACAGTGCTGCGGGCGCCGAGGTGCTGGCGCGCTTTACAGGCTCGCCGTATTTCCCGCGCGGGCTGGGTGAATTCCCCGCGCCAAAGAATGAGTTCCTTGTGTTCGAGGATGGCCCATCCGAGGATCTCGTGTTGCAGTGGGCGAGCTACTACGACGCCGCCGACGAGTCGGGACTGTCGCGCATCTACGGCGGCATTCATCCGCCCAGCGACGACATTCCCGGGCGCAAGATGGGGCGCGTGCTCGGCGCGCATGGCTTCAAGGAAGCGCAGCAATACTGGAATGGCACGGCCTCGCACCATTCTGCCGATACGGACGGGACGCCGGGCATCGGGTTGTCAGAGCTGTTGCGCGTGGTGCAGTTCTTCAACGCAGGCGGCTACCGCTGCGGCGAGAGCGAGGACGGCTACGTGATGGGTGCCGACGGCGAACCTGCGCCGGACTGCTTCGAGCACGACATCGACTACGCGCCGAAGGATTTCCAGATCGGGCTGTCGGAAGTGCTGCGCGCAGTGCAGTTCTACAATGTCGGCACGTGCCGGTATTGCGAGACCCTGAACCCGGCGACCGAGGACTCGTTCTGCGCGAACCTGCTATGAGACAGGATCATCGTTCGAAATAGCCCATGAAGCCCATGACTGCGGTCACGCCGCCTTCGACCTGCAAGGCGCCCGTGGCATAGGCCATTGCCGGGTTGTCCTTGCGCGAGGCGATGCGCTTCCAGTCGTGCGCCGTGGTCGTAATGGTGATGTCCGGGTTTTCGGCCGTGCGCTGGCGGGTCTCCGCCACGCCCCGCCGGATGTGCATGGTGTAATCCTTGCCCACATCCGTGAAGCGGAACAGCGCGACCTGATCCACGTCGAGCGTTTCTTCGGCCTTGAGGCGTACGGTCATCGCCTGCATAAAGCGGTCGATGGGCAGCGACTCGATTAGGCTGTCCGGCGCGGCCGAGGGATCGCCCGGGGTGATCTCCAGTTCGCCGCGCCATTCCATCGCCTGGGTCAGGTAATAGTTCTTCGCATTGAAGTTGACCGATGCCATGCCGAGTCCCTCGAGCGCGTCGGCCAAGGCGTTCCGGGCGTCGGCGTTCTCCGGCTGATTGCGCACCCAGTGCCGGGCCAGTTCGGCCGCCCAACGGTATTCCTTGTTGTCGAGCGCGTTGCGCGCCTGTTCGGGCAGGGGGATGCCGCTGGCGAAGGCCTCGAGCATGCGGTGCGATTCCTCGGCGGGGGGGAGAGGATCGAGCGCCACCGCATCGCCGCCGAACCAGCCGAGATAGCCGTCGCAGATGCCGCGCACGGAAAAGGGCACATTGCCATATACCGGCTGCAGGTAGGGATTCGTGGCCAGGTGCGGCGGCAGGTGGATCTCGGCCGCCAGTTCGTCGGGCGTGCGGCCCTTGTTCAGGCCGCGGATAGTCTGGTCGTGCACGATCTGGATGGCGTCGCGGTAGTTCGTGAGCGCATCCAGAATGGCTTCGCGCCCGGCAATCGGCCGCGTGTGGCAGGGCACCAGGTACTCCGGCTCGAGATCGCGCATGGCGTCGAGACTGCGCACCCATTCCATCACATCGCGGTAGGCCGTGCCGCGGATGGTGTAGAGATTCGGGAAGGCCTTGTAGAAATTGTCCGCCGGAATCAGCACCTTTTGGTCGGGCAGCCACACCGCGATCTGGTCGGGCGTTTCGCCGGGCGTATGGATCAACTGCAGGCGGATGCCCTCGATTTCGAGGTCGAGGGTATCGCTGAAGGTCTGGGTCGGCCGCGCGAGGGCGATGTCCTCCATTTTGAAGTCCAGGCTCATGCCGATGCCTGCGGCCGTGGCGGCGGATTCCGGGAGCATTTGGCCGAACATCCGCATGCTGCGCACGTAGATGGCGTCCTTCAGCACGCTGACGATCCGGTCGACGTAGGAATCGAGTGATTCGTGCGCGTAGACGGGAATGTCCGGATCGCCGCCCGTGAAGACCAGGCCGCCGAACACATGGTCGGCGTGGTTATGGGTAAGGATGACCGCCTTCACGGGTTTGTCGGTAACCTCGCGGAAGGCGGCGAATGCGGCCTCGGCGCGCGGGCGGCTCTCCAGCGTATCGACGATGATTACGCCGTTGTCGCCCTCGAGCATGACGCTGTTTGCGAGGCCGAAGCCAATCGCCACGTAGACGCCGTCGGCGACCTTCTCCACGCCCTGCCGGAATTCATCGCGGAAGGCCGCCAGGTCCGGGGGAATCTCGGCAGTCTCGGGAATGGCCGGCGGCGGACTGCTGCAGGCGGTGATTGCGAATAAGATGGAGGCAATCGAGCAAAGGCGTAGCATTGTCATTCTGTAATTCTCCCGTCGCTATCGAATCAAGATTCTACCTGCGGCACATCGTCTAGCGACCTCATTTTCTATCTTTCATCATTTGGTATCGTTCCACAAAATGCGCTCGAATCGGTTCCTTGAATAGGAGTTGCCTCAAAGGTGACATGACACCGAATTCGACTATCTGGCAGCTACCGCTTGTTATCTCGGCCTCTGTGACGCAGTTGAGTCCGCGTTGTCCTTCCAAATAAGCTTTATTCAGGTAAACCTGAAAGTCCCCGCCATCGATAATCATGGCTACCTCCCCCTCTTTCTTGTACCAACTGAGCCAGGCATAGCGTCCTCGAGTTCGTATATCGTTCAATACCGATACGCTGGAATGGCGCTCGTAAATGCCCGGCAAAGTTGCGGTGAACTCAGCTTCTGGCCCAAGGTCCGCGACTAACGCATACAATTCCTTGAACCCCTTTTCGTACTCTCGTGCATACTTCACCAAGGCTTCTGGAGCTTCCTCCGTTAAGTAAGCCCGATAAACGAGATTCACGGCCGCTTCGGAATCCAACGAGACACTCGAAATATCGGAATGCGGAATATTCTTGAGCCATGAAGGGGAGGGACTCAGAATCGCGAATGAGAAGAGAGTATTCAACGCACTCAATCCCGGCAGGATGCCGCATCTTCCGTTCTCGCATAGGATAGAAGCGACAATCGGGCTATTTTTCGAGTCAACCGTAGTTATATTTATTACCGCATAGGCGCGTGAAGCCGAACCGAAAACCGGGCCTGCAGAGGCCGCCTGTGCTCCTGATGTGATAAACTCGCAGAAAAAAGAATTGAACCCCGGAGTTTCCGCGTACTCCTCCTTTAACGGTGGATTCTGGACTTTACCCGTAAAAACCAGGTTTTCAAAATCTGAGCATTCATTCCGAGAAATGATTCCAGCGAACGCGTTCGCGATTCCAACGATATCCTGATGATCCTCCGAAGGCAATAGTGGTGCCTGTATATAAATCTCGGATTCGACCAGCTGAGATTCCGCATCGACTACGACCGGTATGAAGTAGGATTGCTTCCCGGATTCAGCAGCGGTCGTTACTTGAGTAAGAAAGACAATCAGTAACAGTGTAAGCGGGTGAACTGCAGGCCGAAATGCGATCATCAACAGGTCCTTCTATCGGTCTTGTTGTCCGGCAACCTCTCGCCGCATGTGGAAGCGGCGGAAGGTCTGGCCGTTGTAGTCGACGGATTCTTCTTCGGCGACGTAGAAGCCGTGGCGGGTGAAGACTTCACGGGAGAAGAAACTGGCCTTGGTGTAGAAGGACGTCGCGCCGAATTCGCGGCGGGCGTCTTCGAGGGCGTGGGTGAGTACCTTCGAGCCCAGGCCCTTGCGGGTGTACTGCGGGGCGACGTAGAGCGAGGCGACGTAGCCATCGGCTCCGATGCCGCAGAAGGCGGCGGGCGCGCCGTCCACCTCGATGATATGGGTGCGGTAGTCCATGATGAAGTGGTAGAAGGCTTCGCGGTTGTCGGGCGAGGCGGACCAGGCGACGACTTGCTCGGGGGTATAGAGCTGCGGGCCGAGTTCGCGGACGGTGCTGGCGTAGATAGCGCCCAGTGCAGGCACGTCGGCTTCGGTGGCGAGGCGAAAGGAGTGCGTGTCAGACATCGGGGTGTTTCCAGTAGTCGCGCATGAGTTCAGTGGCCCAATCGGGCTGATGCACCTCGCCGCGTGGCAGGAATTCGCGCAGCACGGGTTTGATATCGAGGACGGGTGTACCGTCTATCGCGTCGAGCTCGGCCACGTAGAGCGTGCGGCCTTCGCGCCGGAGTACGCGGCAGACGGTGGCGCCAAGGCGGTTGGGTCGTCCCTTGCCGCGCTGGGCGAAGATGCCCGCGCGCGGCCAATCGGGATTGTTCCGCGGATGCCGTGCGCCGCTCACGATGTTCTCCGGGGGCACGCGGTCGAAGAGGTAGATCACCTCGACATGCGAGAAGGTGTCGATGCCTTCCAAGGCGTCCTCCGGGAGGGAATCGACCAGTTGGATGGCGGCTTCGCTGCCGCCCCAGAAATCGTCCTCGGCCTGCGCGCGCGCGGCGCGGACAATGCCGATGGGGGAGACCGTGTAGTCGGCCATGGCAGTGCTCCCTAGAATAGTCCGCCTTGCCCGGCGGCGGGGGGCGTGTGGCCCAAATGCTGATACGCGCGCGGCGTGGCCACACGGCCCTGCTGCGTGCGCTTGATGAATCCGATCTGAATCAGGAAAGGCTCGTGTACTTCCTCGAGGGTCTGTCGTTCCTCGCCGCAGGCCACCGCGAGCGACGACAGGCCCACGGGACCGCCGCTGAATTTTTCGATGATGGTGCGCAGGATGGCGCGGTCCATGTCGTCCAGCCCCAGCGCGTCGATACGAAGCAGATCCAGCGCGGCGTCTGCGGCCTCGCGCGTCACCACGCCGTCACCCTTTACCTGCGCGAAATCGCGCACGCGCCGGAGCAGGCGGTTCGCCACGCGGGCGGTGCCGCGCGATCGCGAGGCGATTTCCAGCGCGCCGTCGTCCTCGATTTCGACCCCGATAATACGCGCCGCGCGGAGCAGGATGGCTTGCAATTCGTCCGGTCCATAGAACTCGAAGCGGCAGGTGTCGCCGAAACGCGCGCGGAGCGGGGGCGTCAGCAGCCCGGAGCGGGTGGTGGCGCCGACCAGCGTGAAAGGCTTGAGGCCGATCTTCATCGAGCGGGCCGTCGGGCCTTTGCCCAGCATGATGTCCACCTCGAAATCTTCCATCGCCGAATAGAGCGTTTCCTCCACCGCATGGTTCAGGCGGTGGATTTCGTCGATGAAGAGCACATCGAAGGCTTCGAGGCTGGTGAGGATGGCCGAGAGATCGGCCTGGCGCTCGATGACCGGGCCGCTGGTCTGTTTGATATCCACGCCCATCTCGTTCGCCAGAATCCGCGCGAGGGTTGTCTTGCCTAGTCCGGGCGGGCCGCTCAGCAGCAGGTGATCCAGCGGCTCGCTGCGCTGCTTCGCCGCCTCAATGGCAATCGCCAGCTTCTCCTTGATGGGCGTCTGGCCCGGGAAATCCGACAGGCGCTGCGGGCGTATCTGCTCGTCATACGCCCCGTCTTCGCGGGTCGCGGCGGGATCGATAATCTCTTCACTCGGCACGGCGGGCAATCCTCGGCATTCAGACCGGGCCCTAGCCTAGCAGACCCGGGGGGCGGCGGGCATGTTGGAGGCCAGGGAGAAGATGCCGCTCTGGAGAGCAGCGCTCCCGGGGGGACAGACGCCCGGTAGGGTCTTTCCGGTCGCGGAATCGCCCCTTGCCGTGCGCTGGCGGGGGTGTGGTACATTGTCGGCTTGGGTTTCTTGCTACTTCTTGGAGGTCGAGCCATGCGTTGGTTTTCTGGAGTATTGGCGTTTGCCCTGGTGCTGGCGGGCGGCGTTGCCGCGCACGCGGAGGAGGCGGCCGCGCCGACGAAGATCGTGTTTGTCGCGGGCACCCCGAGCCACGGGCCGGGCGAGCATGAGCACAAGGCGGGCTGCGTGCTGCTGGCGAAGAAGCTGGAAGAGGGCATGCCGGGCGTGAAGACGGAGGTGGTGTTCAACGGCTGGCCGAAGGACGAATCGGTATTCGACGGGGCCGCGGCGATTGTCGTGTACAGCGATGGCGGCGAGGGCCATCCGATTAACAAGCACCTCGAGAAGGCCGAGGAATTGATGAAGGCGGGCGTCGGCCTGGTGTGCATCCACTATGCGGTCGAGACCGTGAAGGGCACCGAGGGCGACAAGTTCCTGGAGTGGCTGGGCGGCTATTTCGAGCCGTACTGGTCGGTAAATCCGCACTGGCGCGCGAAGTATGAGACGATGCCCGATCACCCGATTACGCGCGGCGTGCCGCCGTTTACGATGCAGGACGAGTGGTATTACCACATGCGCTTCGCGCCGAAGATGGAAGGCGTGACGCCGATTCTGACGGCGCTGCCGCCCCTGCGCACGCTGGATCGTCCGGACGGTCCGCACAGCGGCAACCCGGATGTGCGCAAGGCGGTGGAGAACGGCGAGCCGCAGCACATGGCCTGGGCTTTCGAGCGTCCGGGCGGCGGCCGGGGTTTCGGCTTCACCGGCGGGCACTTCCACAAGAACTGGCACGACGACAATTTCCGCACGCTGGTGCTGAATGCGATCGTCTGGGCGGCCGGACTCGACGTGCCGGCGGAGGGCGTGAAGACCGCCACCCCGACGGACGAGGAAATGAAGCTCTACGTGAAGGGGCAGCCCTGAAAAGCGGTCCTCTGGTGGCCGGTGAACAAGGCTATCGGAGTGTATGACCGGTTCTTCGGGTCCTGATTCGCGGACGATTACGGTCGTTTCGGGCCTGCCCCGCAGCGGCACCTCGTTGATGATGCAGATGCTCGCAGCGGGAGGCATGCCGGTGCTGACGGACGACGTCCGGCAGGCCGACGAGAGCAACCCCCGCGGGTATTTCGAGTACGATCCCGTGAGATGGCTGCACCGCGATGCTTCCTGGATCGGGGACTCGCGCGGCAAGGCCGTGAAGATTGTCTCGCCGCTGCTACGATTTCTCCCCGAGGGCGAGGACTACCGGGTTGTCGTTGTGCGCCGGGAACTCGAGCAGGTGCTGTGCTCGCAGGCAGCGATGCTGGGTGAAGCCGTGGCGCCGGACAATGATCTTCGCGCGGCCTACGCCGCGCATCTGCCGCAGGTTGAGGCGTTCTTGGCAACGCGGAATATCCCGACGATGTATGTCGATCATGGGGCGCTCATGGCCCAGCCGCGAACCGTAGCCGAGCAGGTCATCGCATTCCTCGGCGTCCAATTGGACCCGGCCGCAATGGCTTCGGCAGTGGATCCGAATCTTTACCGCCAGCGTAGGGTGGGCCTCGGCCCACCTCCCGACGCGTAGGCTTCGGGGCGGCATCAACAACTTCGCGCCAGGAGGTGGGCCTAGGCCCACCCTACGGTTCGTTCCGCCGTTTTGAATGCGCGAGCCATGGCCCACCCGAGGTAAACCTTTCGGGTTGGCGGGGCATCTCAGGGGCAGCCGAAGGAGACTGCCATGACCCGCGACGCCGATTTTCCCCAACCAAATCCGATGCACCGGGTGTGGGCCGTGCCGCTGGCGTTTGCCAGCGTGAAGCTGCTCATCTGGGCATTGTGGAGCCATCGCTATGGATTCCACATCGATGAACTTTATTTCATCGCCTGCGGCAACCACCTCGATTTCGGCTATGTGGATCATGCGCCGTTTGTGCCCTGGATAGCGCGGCTTTCTACCGAACTCTTCGGCGACAGCCTGCGCGGCTTGCGATTGTTCTCGGCGCTGGCGGGTGCGGTGTCGGTGTTTCTCGCGGGACTACTCGCGGCGCGGCTGGGGGGAGGAAGGTTCGCGCAGGCGCTGGCGTGCCTGGCCATGCTGACCGCGCCGGTCTTTCTGCGCACCGGCAACATGTTCGCGATTCCCTCGTTCGAGCCGATGTACTGGCTGGCGGCCTCGCTGCTGCTGGTGCGGCTCATTCAAGACGATAATCCCCGCCTGTGGCTCGGTATCGGGGCGGTGGCGGGACTCGGCCTGATGAACAAGCACACGATGCTGTTCTTCGGACTCGGGCTGGCCGTGGCGCTGGTGCTCAGTCCGCAGCGCAAACACCTGCTCACGCCCTGGCCGTGGCTGGGGGGCGCGATTGCCCTGCTGATTTTCCTCCCGAACCTCGTGTGGCAATGGGCGCACGACTGGCCGACCCTGGAATTCGTGCGGGAACTGAACAAGAACGTCATGCAGCGCATCTCGACTCCGGAGTTTCTGCTGGGTCAACTGCTCTACATCAACCCGGTGAACGCGCTGCTCTGGGTC
Source organism: Candidatus Hydrogenedens sp. (assembly GCA_016125095.1). Lineage (GTDB taxonomy): Bacteria > Hydrogenedentota > Hydrogenedentia > Hydrogenedentales > JAEUWI01 > WGMK01. Next base: position 232,705 of record WGMK01000007.1, read on the forward strand.
GGCGGACTGGTGTGGCTGCTGGCGCTTCCCGCCGGGCGCCGCTACCGCATGCTCGCCGTCATCTTCCTCACGGTGCTGGCGGTGCTGCTTTATAGCAAGAGCAAGATTTACTACCTCGCCCCGGCGTACCCGGCTTTGCTGGCGGCGGGCAGCGTGGCGTGGGAGGGATGGACCCAGCGACGCCGCGCTGTCCGCTACGCGCTGGTAGGGGCGATGGCGCTGATTGGCTCGGTGCTGGCCCCGGTCAGCATCCCCATGCTGTCGCTCCCCGCCACGGAAAAATACGTCTCCGCCGTCACCTTCGACGCCCTCGGCAATGTGCAGGAAATCACCGGCGATCTCCGGAACATGTACGGCTGGCCCGAACTGGTGGAGGAAGTCGCGCGGGTGTACGACAGTCTCCCGCCCGAGGAACAGGAGCACACCGTCATCGTCACCAGCGGCTACGGCTCGGCCGGGGCCATCGACCTCTGGGGCAGCCAGTACGGCCTGCCCGGCGCGTGCTCGGTCGAGATGTCCTACCACCTCTGGGGGTTGCCCGACAAGGAAATCACCACGGTAATCACCGTGGGCTTCGGAGCCGACAGCCTCAATCAGGCCTTCGTCGACGGCCAGGTCGTGGCTGAATTCAAGTTCCCCATCAGCGACAAGGGCGGCCGCTACTACCCCATCGGCGTATGCCACCAGCCCCGGATTCCCTTCGACGAACTATGGCCGCGCATGCGCCGGTATTCGTGATACCTGGGAGCGCTGCTCTCCAGAGCGGCATCTTGGCGCGATGACCGTACGGCTGCATCAAGAGCCGCTCTGGAGAGCAGCGCTCCCGGCGTGAAGATTCGCCTGCGCGTCGCCTACTTCGCGGCCATTTCCTCGCTCGGAATCTCGAATCCCGCAGACAGCTTCTTCGCCTCGCGGGCGTGATACGCCGCCTCTTCTTCGTCCAGCGAGATGATGCCGTTTTCCAGCCAGGCGTATTTGCCGGCGAGCACTTCGGCGGCCATGGCGGTGTTCAGGGCGTCGTCGTTGCGCCAGAGTTCACGGAAGAGGCGGTCGGCCTTGCGGCGGGCCTGGCGGCAGAACACGTCGCACATCGCGGCGGCATCGGCGGCATTGGGATCGTTGGCCTGGCGCATGGCGTGGGTGCGCGAACAGAGCGCCGCCATGGCGTAGAGTTCCATCGCGATATCGACCCAGCGGAAGAGGAAGCCCTGCCGCTTTTCGAGTCCGGCCTGATACACGAGCATGCCGTGGAAGGCCTGCCGCGCCAGCCGTTGCGACGCCCGCCGCACATAGCGCAGGTGTCCGGCCAGGGGACCATACTGTCCGTAGCCGGTCCAGCCCTTCAAGCTGAACCAGCGCGAGGGATACCAGACGCCGTAGAAGCCGGCGATCTTCGGCAGGGCTGCGGCCTTCTGGGCGAAGGTCGACTTCGGATCGATAATCGCGCCGGCGACCTCGAGGTGTTTATCGACTGCTTCACGCGCCATGAGCAGGTGCATGATTTCGCTTGCGCCCTCGAAGATGCGCTGCACGCGGGCGTCGCGCATGAGGCGTTCCACGGGCATCGGCCGTTCGCCGCGGGCGCGCAGGCTGGTTTCCTTTTCGTAGCCCCGGCCGCCGCGGATCTGCATGGTGTCGTCGAGGATATCCCAGGCGCGCGAGGTATTGAATTCCTTGCTCGCGGCGGATTCGATGCGCGTGTCGAGCTGGCCCTGATCGGTCAGCTGGCAGGCGAGATCGATGACCGTCTCCATCGCGAAGACCGTGGCCGCCATCGACGTGATCTTGTGGGCGATGGCTTCGTGCGTGCCCAGCGGCTTGCCCCATTGCTTGCGCTCTGCGGCCCAGGTGCGCGCCACTTGCAGGGCCTTCTTCGCGCAGGACAACGCGCCGTAGGGGATACTCAGGCGGCCGGTGTTGAGGGCGGTGAGGGCAATGCGCAGACCCTTGCCGGGTGCGCCAATCACGTTCTTCTTCGGCACGCGGACATTCTCGAACTTGAGCACGCCGTTCTGCAGGGCGCTGAGTCCCATGAAATGGCAGCGGTGCTCGACGCTCACGCCCGGCCACTTGGATTCGACAATGACCGCGCTGATGGCGCCGGATTCTTCGTGCCGCGCCATCACCACCAGCAGGCTCGCCACCAGGCCATTGGTACACCAGAGCTTTGTGCCGTTGAGCAGCCAGGCCTCGCCGTCCTCGGTTTCGGTGAGCGAGGTGGTCAGGCGCGCGGGGTCCGAGCCGACGTCGTGTTCGGTGAGGGCGAAGGCCGAGACCTCGCCGTTCGCGCAGCGCGGCAGGTATTCGCGCTTCTGTTCTTCCGTGCCGAAGAGCTTCACGCATTCCGGCACGCCGACCGACTGGTGCGGCGAGAGGAAGCCCATCGTACTGCCTTCGTAGCCGTTCACGAGGCCCATGCTGCGGCTGTACTCCGACTTCGTGAAGCCCTGGCCGCCGTATTCCTTGGGGATGTTCATGCCCATGGCGCCGAGTTCGGACAGGCGCTGCACGATATCCGCCGGGAATTCCCCGGTCGCATCCACTTCGAGCGGATCGATTTCCTCCAGGAAGTACTGCTTCAGGCGCGCCATGAAGGCGGTGTATTCCTCGCGGTCGGGCTGACCGAAATTCGGAAAGGGCTCGATGAGCTCGAAGCGGAAGTCCCCCAGGAAGAGGTCCTTCATGAAACTCGGCTTGCGCCATTCCTTCTGGCGCGAGGCTTCCGCCACTTCGCGCGATTGCGCCTCGGTGGCATCGTGGGTGCGGGTCTGGCTCATTGGTCGGCTCCTCGGATACAAGGCTGTAGTGTAGCACGTTCACAAGTCCGGCGGCTTCTTGACTTTACCCTGCCTGCGGTTGACTATGGAGAGGCTGCGGCCGGACCGCGTGGGGCGCGCCCGGCACCGCGACGGAAGGAGACCAGTGCCATGAGCATGCTTGATCCCTCGAGAATCCGTAACGTAGGCGTCCTAGGCCACGGCGGCGTCGGCAAGACCACCCTCATCGAAAACGTGCTCCATGATGCGGGCGTGGTCAATCGGGTCGGCACCGTCGAAGACGGCACCACGGTGGGCGATTACCTGCAGGAGGAGAAGGAGCACCACCACACCATCACGATGAAGCTGGCGCACGTGGACTGGAACGGCGTGCGCGTACATTTGGTCGATCATCCCGGCTACGCCGATTTCGTGGGCGAGGTGGCGGCGTCCTCCGCCGTGCTGGATGGCGTGGTCATCTTGGTGGATGGCGCGGCCGGCCCGGAAGTGGGCACCGACAACGCCGTGAAATACGCCGACCTGCACAAGGTGCCGCGCGCGTTCTTCGTGAACAAGCTCGACCGCGACCAGACAGATTTCGCCACGGTAGTGGAGCAGCTGAAGGAGGCCTACGGCAAGGCCTGCGTGCCGCTGGTGGTACCGACGGGAAGCGGCCCGATCTCGGGCGTGGTGAATATTCTGGACGAGGCGGCGGAAAGCGATCCGGCTTTCGCAGCACTTCGCGAACAGGCGATGGATGTGGTTGCAGAGACCGACGATTCCCTGACCGAAAAATACCTGGACGGGCAGAAGCTGACGCCGGACGAATTGCGGCAGGGCCTGCACGATGGCATCGCGCGCGGCGATATCATGCCGATTCTTGCCGGTTCGGCCACGCAGGATATCGGCATGCGTGAACTGCTCGACCTGATCGCGCTGTGCTTTCCGAGTCCCGTGGATCGCCATGTGGTCGTGCACAAGGGCGACGGCAGCCTGGTCGAGCTCGAAGTGTCGCCCGACGCGCCCTTCCTGGGGCAGGTGTTCCACTCGGCTATCGACCCCTATGTCGGGCATCTGACGTTCTTCCGCGTGCTGACCGGCACGCTCAAGTCGCAGTCGGATTTTATCAACCACACGCGTGGACATAAGGAGCGCACGGGGCAGATTTATCTGCTGAATGGCGCGCAGCAGGAGCCGGTGGAGGCCGTGGGCCCGGGCGACCTGGCGGCGATGACCAAGCTGAAAGACACCCACTTCGGCGATACCATCGAGGCCATCGGCGCGGACTTCGAGGCGGACCCCATCGAGTTGCCCGAGGGCATGGTGAAGCTCGCCATCGTGCCGAAATCGCGCGCGGACGAGGACAAGATCGGCGAGTCGCTCGGCAAGCTGCACGAGGAAGACCCGACCTTCGACCACTTTCGCGACGAGCAGACCCACGAGCACATCATCCGGGGCATGGGGGACATGCAGCTGGAGGTGCTGCTGGAACGCATGGAACGACAGTTCGGCGTCCACGCGGAGGTCCGGCCGCCGCGCATCGCGTACAAAGAGACCATCCGCGGCAGCGCCGAGGCGCACGGCCGCCACAAGAAGCAATCCGGCGGACACGGCCAGTTCGGCGATGTGCATATCCGCGTGCGTCCGAACGAGCGCGGCGCGGGCTACGAATTCGTGGACAGCATCACTGGCGGCGTGGTGCCGCGACAGTTCATCCCCTCGGTCGACAAGGGCAGCCAGGACGCGCTTGCCAAGGGCATCATCTCGGGGCATCCCGTGGTCGATATCGTGGTCGAGTTGTACGACGGCTCCTTCCACACCGTCGATTCCTCCGACATGGCGTTCCAGGTTGCGGCGTCGATGGCGATTCAGGAAGCCGTGCAGAAAGCCCGGCCCTGCTTGCTGGAACCGGTGGCCAATGTATCGGTCACGACGCCGGACGAATACCTCGGCGATATTACAGGCGATTTGAACGGACGCCGCGGCCGCATTCTCGGCATCGAACCGGCGCCCGGCGGCAAGCAGACCATCCAGGCCCAAGTGCCGGAGCGCGAGATGCTGAGTTACGCATCGAAGCTGCGCAGCATCACCCACGGCAAAGGCAGCTACGAAAGCCGTTTCAGCCACTACGAAGAACTGCCCGAGCACTTGGAAAAAGCGGTCATCGCGGAGGGCAACGGGAAGGCATAGGATTGCTGCGAACGCGTCTGCACGGTGGGGCGAGACTCCGTCGAGCCATCTTGACGCGTGCGTGGTGGTGCCGGAGCACAATCCTGACGCCGGACCATGATCCTCGGCTCATGGGGACATTCGCCCCACCGATTGCGGCGCAGCCGCCTTGGAGTGCGGGAGCTAGCTCCCGCTTTGCGTAGGGAGCGAATAGCTCCCGTCATCGTGAGGCTGGCTTGTATCCGCCGCCCAAGCGACGGAAGCGCGCTTCCTGATGAAGGCGGCAGCCCGCTGCCGCAGTCCAAGGCAGCAAGCTGCACAAAGCGAGTCTGCACGGTGGGGCGAGACTCTGTCGAGCCATCTTGACGCGATCACGTCAAGGAGGCCGCCGCGCTTCGCTCGCGATGACGATGTTGGGGGGCATGGCTTCGCACTCTTTTCGTTCTCGAATCCCATCCGCCCCCAGATTCGTCCTTGCGAGTAGCGAGTCCCCGAGCGACGCGTTAGTCTTTGGGCCGCACCGGAGGTGCGTCCGTTCTTAGCCCGAGGCAAAGCGCAGCGCAGCCCCGGGAATCTTGTCGCATGCCAAAGAGCCCCGGATGGGGCGAAACTGTGACGCCCCATCCGGGGCTGGCTGGTCTCGTCCGTGTACCCGGGGCTCCGCTGCGCTTTGCCCCGGGCTAAGAACGGTCACGCCTTCGGCGCTTCGGGTGTGCCTTCATTTTTCTGCAAATAGTGTGATTACGCATACCCGTACCGCGTACCCATCTCCCCAAGAAAGCGCTTTACAGAAAGCGGTTCTTGCTCTATACTTATCGGTAGGTCGGTGTGGCGAGTCGTACTGCAGGGCGTAGACGGCATCGCTGCATCCATGTTCATTGGAGGAATTTTTGCAATGCAAGTAGGCGACGAGAAGAAGCAGGTCTCGCTGGACGTGGCCGAAGACTCGCGTCATGAAGAATGGGAAGCGCCCAGCTTTGTGGCGGATTTGTTCGCGGGCGACTTCAACTGGGATCAGATCCATCCCTATCCGCTGCAGTCGGCGGAGGAAAAGAAGATCGGCGATGACTACATCGCGAAGCTGCGTCCGATTCTCGAGCAGCACATCGACCCGAGCGAAGTGGATCGCACGGGCATCATTCCGGACGACGCCATCCGCGCCCTGAAGGACGTGGGCGCGTTCGGCATGAAGATCGCGAAGGAATACGGCGGCCTGGGTCTATCGCAGACCAATTACAGCCGCATCTGCGCCTACATCAGCAGCTACTGCGCCTCGACGGGCGCGTGGATCACGGCGCACCAGAGCATCGGCGTGGCCGGTCCGCTCAAGCTGTTCGGCACGAAGGAACAGAAGGACAGGTACCTGCCGCGTATCGCCAAGGGCGCGGTGTCGGCCTTCGGCCTGACGGAGCCGGGCGTGGGTTCGGACCCCGCGAAGATGACGACTTTCGCCACGCCGACTGAAGACGGCAAGCACTACATCGTGAACGGCCAGAAGCTTTGGATCACGAACGGCCCCGTGGCCGAGGTGATGATCCTGATGGCGCGCACGCCGAGCATCATGAAGAACGGCAAGGAAAAGCAGCAGATCACGGCCTTCGTGTTCGAGACGGACACGCCGGGCTTCGAGGTGGTGCACCGCTGCGACTTCATGGGCATCCGCGGCATCCAAAACGGCCTGCTGAGCTTCAAGGATGTGAAGATCCCGGCCGAGAACATCATCGGCAATCCGGGCGACGGTCTCAAGATCGCGCTGATTACGCTGGTGAACGGCCGCCTTTCGATTCCGGCGACGGCCGGCGCGGGCGGCAAGAAGGCAATCACCTACGGCAGCAAGTGGGTGAAGCAGCGCGAGCAGTGGGGCGCGCCCATCGGCAAGCACCAGAATACGGGCTACAAGGTGGCGCGTATCGCGGCCGAGACCTACGCTTCCGAAGCCATCACGTGGATGTCGTGCGCCTTCGCCGACAGCGGCAAGATGGATATCCGCATCGAGGCGGCCATGGCGAAGTACTTCTGCACCGAGGTCGGCTGCCAGAACGCGGACGACTTCCTGCAAATCCGCGGCGGCCGCGGCTATGAGACGGCCGAGTCGCTGGCGGCCCGCGGCGAGGATCCGGTGCCGGCCGAGCGCTTCGTTCGCGACGCCCGCATCGCGCGTATTGTGGAAGGCACCAGCGAAATCATGCGCCTGTACATCGCCCGCGAGGCCATGGACACGCACGTGCGCCAGATTGTGCCCTTCATGAAGCCGGGCGTGAACAAGCTGCAGCACTTCCTGAAGAGCTTCTTCCCGTTCTACGCCGGGTGGCTGCCCAAGCAGTTCCTGCCGGCGAAGAGCGACTTCAAGACGGATCACCTCGATTCGCGCAACCGGGCGCACCTGGCCTACATCGCGCGCTCCTCGAAGCGCCTGGCCCGCACGATGTTCTTCACGATGGCCAAGTACGGTCCGAAACTCGAGCGTGAGCAGATGATCATGAGCAACTTCGTGGACATCGGCACGGACCTGTTCGCGATGGCCGCCACGCTGAACTACGCCGACGCGCATCTGGCCACCTGTGCGGACAAGCAGTCCATCCAGGATCTCGCCGACCTGTTCTGCTCGGACGCCCGCAAGCGCATTGAGACGAACTTCAAGGCGGTGAAGAAGAACCACAACAACAAGTACAACGTTGTGGCCGGCCACGCGATGGACGGCAAGTACGACTGGTGGTGCGATGGCACCTACGAGGACGTGCCCCCCGGCTACATGAAGAACTTCAACGCCTCCATCAAGGCCTTCGAAGCCAAGCACGGCGAAGGCTCGATGGCAGTCGAAGAAGAACTGCTGGTCTCCAAGTAATCCGCAGGGCGAAAATAATCCCAGGGGCGGTCCGGTTTTCCGGGCCGCCCCTTTCGCTTTGTATTTTTGTACGCTTTAGTTATGATACCGTGGTACTCAATTCTGCGGAGAAACCGGTTATGGCATCCACATTTCTGCGTATGGTTGTCTGCACGTGCGCTTTTGCGGCGGTGTCCTCATGGGCACACGCGGGCGCGCTGCAAGACCTCGTGCTCAAGGACATCCGCTACCTGCCGCGTACGTTGACCGAGACGGGCGATGCGGAAGCGCGGGCGATCATCCTCGTGGACAGCACCTGCGGGGAGTGTACCCCGGCGCTCGCCGTGGCGAAGGAACTCGAAGGCACGCCGGATGCCGAGGGCGTGACCTTCCTCCTGGTCAACACGGGTGTTTCCGATGATATCCGGCAGATGGCTTATTACGCCTTAATCAACGACGTACCGTTCTTCGGACTCAAGGACCGCAATGCAGTCATCGCCGACCAACTGGGCGTCACCAGTTTGCCGGCGGCCGTACTGGTTGGAAAGGACTGGGAGCCGCTCTGGCACGGTACCGTGGACGCGCTGGGCGCGGCGCTGGCCGCACGCAAGGCGGGCATGCCACTGCCCGAAGTATCCGCAGGCGGTTCCTGCGCCATCGCACATTCAGAACCGCTGGCCGATTCTGCGCCGGTTGACTATTCGAAAGACATTGCCCCGCTGCTGAACCAGCATTGCGTGGCCTGCCACCGTCCGAACGGCGGGGGCCCTTTCTCGCTCACCAGCTACAAGCGGGCCACGGCCCACGCCGACATGCTGGCGGAGGTGGTGCAGGAGGGCCGGATGCCCCCGTGGTACGCCCACGAGGACTTCGGCACCTTCCGCGATCAGCCGAACATGACGGATGCCGAGCGGACGCTGCTGGCACGCTGGGTGGCCCAGGGCATGCCCGAGGGCGACCCGGATGCCGCGCCGGAAACGCCGGAGTTTAATGACGAGGGCTGGCGGCTCGACCCGGACGTGATTATCGAGGCGAGCGAGGTGAGCGCGATTCCCGCCAAGGGCTTCGTGCCGTATCAGTACATCTTCCTGCCCTACACCTTCGAGGAAGATACCTACGTTCAGGCCATTGAGATCAAGCCCAGCAACCCCTCGGTGGTGCACCACGCAAACCTGGCGTATGTGCATGAGGGGTACAACGTGGACCAGAACAGCGACTTCCTGACGGGGATGGTGCCGGGCGGTATGCCCTCGGTGATGGACGGCGACCGCGCCTGGATGATTCCCAAGGGCGTCGGGCTGGTGCTCCAGATTCACCATGTCACCACCGGAAAGATCGAGATGAACCGGATGTCGGTCGGGCTGCGTTTCCCGCGCGACGTGGTGAACAAGCGCCTGTATTACCACAATCTCGACGGCGACGCGCGAATCGATATTCCGCCACACGCGCGGGCCTGGAAGCTGGAAGACAGCGTGACGCTGGACGAGGACGCCACGGGCCTCGGCCTGTTCACGCACATGCACCTGCGCGGGCGCGATATGACTTTCTACGCGAAGTACCCGGACGGCCGCAGCGAGACGCTCTTGTCGCTGCCGAACTACGACTTCAATTGGCAATTGACCTATCGCTATCCGCCGGATACGGCCAAGTTTCCCAAAGGCACCGAGATCGACGTCGTGGCGCACTATGACAACAGCCGCTTCAATCCGTACAACCCCGATCCGGAAAAGGAAGTGAAGGAGGGGCCGCAATCCGTGGACGAGATGATGAATGGCTTCTTCGTGTTCACCAAGGACAGCGGGCAGCTCGGGCTGCGGATAGACCCCGCCACGGGGCATGTGCTTGAACGTCTAGCTGCGAAATGAGCTGGATGATTCCGGGAGCAGTAAGCCGGATGCCGGGTGCATGCTGAAGCCGCTACGCGATTACCTGTCCCTGCTGGGGCCGTCCTCGGGGCTGCTGGACGAATTGCGCCAGTCGCTGCTGCGCCGCACGCTGCCGGGCATGGTCATGCTCGGGCTGCCACTGGCCGCGCTGGTGCTCGTGCTCGAGGCGCTCGACGGCAAACCCGGACTCGCGGTCTTCTACGGCACGGTCGCGGTGGCCAGTATCACCATCTTGAGCCTCAAGCCGGTGCCGTACAAGCTGCGCGCGGTGGTGCTGTTTTTCGTGATTTACGCCATCGCGCTTTCCGAATTGAAATACTACGGCGCGCACGGCCTGTCTATCTCGTATTTCACCGCCATGACGCTGTTCGTGCTGTTGTTTTTCGGCACACGCGAAGCGATAGGCGCCTACTTTCTAGGACTGCTCTCCGAAGGCACTGCGGCGGTGCTTTACGTCGCGTGGCTGCCCGATCCCGTGCAGGAATTGTCGGCCGGCGGGTGGATTGCCCACCTGTTCACCTACACCTGGCTCACGTTGAGCGTCGTGATTGGCGTCAGCCTGCTCTTGCGAAGCATGGAGGCCGTGCAGCAGGCGAGCGACAGCCTGGTGCAGCGGCTCCAAAACGAAGTGGGGGAGCGCAAGCGCGCCGAGGAATCGCTGAAATCGAGCGAGGCGCGCTACAGTTTGTTGGCCGAACACGGCTCGGAAATCATCTGGGAGTGCGACGACAGCCTGACCTGCCGTTTTGTGTCGCCGGCGGTCGAGCATCTGCTGGGATGGTCGCCGCAGGAATTGATTGGGCGGCCCGCCGCAAGCGTGCTGGCGCTCGCCACCGACGAAGTCGAACGGCACATGATGGAACTCATTGCGGTGCGCGACAGCGGCAATACCGGCATCCCCGGCGAGATATCGCTGCGCGGCAAGGACGGGCACCTGTACTGGTTCGAGATGCGCTCGATCCGGCACATGGATGAATCGGGGCAGTTTCTCGGCATCAGCGGCTCGTTCCGCGATATTACCCGCCGCAAGGCCATTGAAGAGCAACTCGTGCATGCGCAGAAGATGGAGGCTATCGGACAGCTGGCCGGCGGCGTGGCGCACGATTTCAACAACATTCTCCAGGCCATTCGGGGGCATACAGAGCTGGCGCTGGACCGGCTGGGCGACGAGGTCAAGCTGGATCGGCACCTTCGGGTGATTGACGAGTCGGCGGAACGGGCGCGTGTGCTGGTGGCGAAGTTGCTCGCGTTCAGCCGACGCGACGCGAGCCGCCCGATGTATCTCGACCTGAACATGGTAGTAAACGAACTGCACGGCATGCTCCAGCGCATGCTCGGCGAGCGGGTCGAATTGGTGTTCGATCCCGATGACGAAGCCCCGGCCGTGCTGGCCGACCCCGGGCAGATTGAACAGATTCTGGTGAATCTCTGCGTGAACGCCCGCGATGCGATGCCGCAGGGCGGGCGGATTCTGATTCGCACGGCACGCCGTCGCGCCGACGCGGGCTTCGCCGCTGCGAATATCGAGGTCAACGAGGGCGGTTTGTACGCGCTATTGCAGATTGAGGACGAAGGAGAGGGCATTCCGGAAGAGTCGCGGCCGCGCGTGTTCGACCCTTTCTACACCACCAAACCGCTCGGTGAAGGCACCGGACTGGGTTTGTCGACGGTGTATGGCGTCGTCAAGGGAGCGAACGGTCTCGTCACCTTCGATACGGAAGTTGGACGAGGCACGCGCTTCGACATTCTCCTGCCCGGATTCGAGTCGCAATCGCGCTCGAAAACGGAGGCCGCATCGGAAAAGGCGTTCCATAGTCAGGACTCGGAGCTCATTCTCGTGGCCGAGGACGAGGCCATGGTGCGTAATTTGGCCGCAGAGTCGCTGATCGCGGCGGGTTATCAAGTCATCGAGGCCTCGGACGGCGAAGAGGCCTGGGCGTTGTTTCTCGAACGGGAGACAGAAATCGATTTGTGCCTGCTCGACGTCGTGATGCCGAAACTCGATGGCCACGAGCTGCGGGCGCGTATCAAGGAGAGAAAGCCCCGAATACCGGTCATCTTCGCCAGCGGCTATTCGGACGAACAACTGGATGCCGATGGGGGTTTGGCGGATGCGCCATTGTTGAAGAAACCCTACCACCGCACCGAGTTGCTTTCCGTGATCCACGAGACGCTGCACGGCGGCTGAAGTCCGGGTCAGAACCGGATTTCGAATCCAACGCAAAGGTGCGGCTCGAGCGGGTGCTTCTCGAGTACTTCATAGCGCTGCTTCACCAGCGGCCATTCTTCCACTGTGCAGGCGCCATAGACATACTCAACGCCGATGCCGTCCCGGGCGAATTCGGACACTACCTCCACGGGCGGCTTGAACCGGAAACGGTAGTGGCGGCCGATTTCGGTCATGCCGTAACGGCGATAGAATCGCTGCGCCGCGCGGTCCTGGCTCCAGTATTCCAGGCGTCGGACGCCAAGCCGCTGCGCATCCTCGATTGAGGCCTTGATCAGCCGGTCGCCGAGGCCCAGGCCCGCGAATTCCGGCAAGCGGCCGAATTCGAGCACATAACCGCCGGGACTGTCCTTAAGAAAACAGATCTCGCCCGGCTCGTTGTCATACTCGATATCCGTCAGGCCGACCAGGGCGCCGTCCACCTCGGCCACCAGCCGCGTCGAACGATGCCCTGCATAGTCGGGGCGCTCCTGGATGGCGTAGTTCCAGGCGTGCGATATCGACATGATGATGGCGTGCGCCCGCATCCAGGCGGTCTGATCGCTCTCGGCGTAGGGTCTAATTTGGATGTCAGGCGCTGTGGGACTACTCATCGGGGGAGATTACAGACTCCTGCGCGCAGAAGCCATCTTCGCCCGCGGCGCCGCAGTCGTAATGCCCACCAAGATTGTAGAGTTGCAGCGCCCGCAATAATTCGCCCAACGATATTTGGCCATCCGCCACGCCCTGATAATCGCTATCATTCGGCGCACACCCATTGTCCACACCGCGTGCCCCTCTGTAGCTGACCTCAAAGCCGTCCTCAGTGTCCCCGGGGGAGGGTGCACAACGGTATCCACCGGTATTGTATATTTGAATAAGTCGCATTAATTCAGGGAGATCGAAGCGCTTATTGCCATTTGTGTCGGCGGTATGAACTACGCCTAGCCCCGCTCGCGCATGTAGCTCCGCGATATTCACTTGATTATTTCCGTTTAGGTCCAGCTCGAAAAACTCGGTACGAAAAAGGCCAATCCCGGAGAGCTGAGCCTCGGATACCCCCAAGGTGCCGCTTTCGTTTGTATCCGCCGTGCTGAAGATTTCGAGCAGTTGACGCGCTTTGATTGCCAGTTCGTCTACTGGTTCGACGGCTTCCGCAGGGGAGAGACAGAGCGTATAATCGACGGATGCCGGATTGAGGAAATTCAGGATGCCGCGGTAAGAGTACTGGTCGCCATCTGGACTTTGAACCCACAGGAATTCACAGCCGCCACCGTCCGCCCTGGATATCGAGACCCATCCATTGAATAGCACGACTTCACGGCTCAAATTTGCCTGGAAGCGATACAGGGGAAGGTCGACGCCCAAAAAGCGGACGGTCTCATCCAGCGGTTCGAAATTCGGTGTAATGATTTCGTCGTAATAGATGAGCCCCGGAGCGTTGTTGACATTGGAATGAATGAGCAGCTGGAAGCTAGCGCCCGCAAGGCTGCATGGAAGTGCCGTCTCACCCAGCAACGCTGCGCCTGCACCAATCCACTCGATGGTACCGATCGGTTCCCCGTGCGAGGAAAAATTTTCCAAAACGAGCACGTTCAAAGGAACGCTGGATACTTCTGCTGCATTAACAAGATCGAGGTTCAGCGATTGCGAGAAGAAGCAGGAGTTGGCATAGTCAACCGCCTCGACTCGACCGGAACAAATCAAGGCCGCAAGCAAGACGAAGGCAGACATTTTTCGTGCGAGACAGCGCATGACCTTCCCCGGTACGCACAATACAGCCCAATCCGCCGGCCACAGCCCTGACCGGCTACAACGAAGCGATAAACGCTTCCGCTGTCTCATTCTGGCCCAATGCGGCTGCTGCGTCAAGCAGGTTCTGCCGTGCAGCCCCGTAGGCGGGATTCAGGCGGAGCGCCTGTTTGAACTGCTCTAGCGCCCGCTCTTGCTCGCCCAGCTGCCAGAGTACGGCGCCGAGGTCGTTGCGCGCGGGCTCATAGGCGGGCGCCATAGCCACGGCCTCCGTGCAGGCGCGCAAGGCTTCAATCGTGTTTCCAGCCGCCAGCATGCGCTCTGCCTCGCGCAGGCGCTGCCGCGCGGCCTGCACCTGGTCCGAGCGTTCCGGCGCCTGCACCTGCCACTTCTCCTCAAACACGGCCTGATTCCGGGCGATGAGCTCCCGCCAGGCGTCGTCGTGAATGCCCATGCCGAGGAAGGTGCGGCTGCCATAGTGGAAGACGAAGGCATCCTCGGCCACGCACAGGCGGTATCCGGCCTGCAGCACCCGGATGCAGTAATCGTCGTCCTCGAAGTTGCCGATGCCGAAGGCCTCGTCCAGCAGGCCGACCTGCTGCCACACGGTGTCCCGGATGAGCACGCAGAACCCCACCAGCCGGGCGACATCGCGAAGCTGCCCTGCGTGGACCGCAGCGCGCTCCCGCGCGAAGGCGTTGATGGCATCCAGCGTCGAGAATTCCAGACCCGCTATCTGCTGCGAGCCGGATACATTGTTGCTGCGCGGCCCGACCATGCCGATGGCCGGGTCAGATTCGAGCGCGTCCAGCAGCACCGCGAGCCAGCCCTCCGGCAGGAGCGTGTCGCTGTTCAGCCAGAGCGCGTGTCCCTCGGCGTGCTGCATACCAAGGTTGATGCCCTTGGCGAAGCCGAGGTTCTCGGGCGCGTGCACTACCGTGGCACCGGCGATACTGTCGAACAATTCGCCGACCCCATCGGTCGACCCATTGTCGACCAGGATCAGCTTGTAGTTTCCCTGCGTGTTGGCGAGCAGCGAGTGGAGGCATTGCCGGCAGAACTCGACCTGATTGAAAGCGGGAATGATGATCGAAACCGATGCCGTCATTATTCCAGCCGATCGCCTTCGAAGGGCTTGTTCCAAGGGGCCGGCCATACCCAGGGGATGGGCGAACGCGTGAAGGCCGCGCGGATGTGCAGCGTACCTTCACCGGTAGCGACTTTCACCGAGCGGCTCAGCCGGACGATGGTTCCAGGCGGTTCCGTCGAGGACTCTTCGTCGAACTGCGTGCGGGCCACGTAGACCTCGCGGCCCTCGTGCCGGAACCGCGGCAATACGGACGGAGCGTAGCCGCGCACGAGCTGGTCGATTTCCCGCGCTGGGCGGGTCCAGTCTATCCAGGCCGTCTCGGGCTTGGGCTTGGGATCATAGGTGGCCTCGGCGGGATTCTGCGGGGTTCCCGACAGTCCTTCCTGCTCGATGCGGTCCATCACGGCGACGATGCGCTCCCCGGCGATGCGGCAGGCCTGGCGGTACACCGTGTACATGTCGTCTCGTTCGCCCAGCGGGAAGGCGGTCTGATCGAGGATGTCGCCGGTATCGATGCCGGTCTCCATCACGTGGAACGTGACCCCGGATTCCTTCTCGCCCTGGGTGATCACCGCCGAAAAAGGATTAGGCCCCCGGTGTCGCGGCAGGAGAGAGGAGTGCATGTTGACGCAACCGACGGCCGGTAACGAGAGCAGCGGTTCCTTCAGGATGATGGCGAAGCCGCTGACCAGCAGCACGTCGATATTTCGTGCACGAAGCGGGGCGAGTTCCGCCTCGTCCATCCGGTCGATCCAGAAGATCGGCACGCGGCCGCGCGCGGCAAGCTTGAGCATGTTGTTCGGACCACCCAGCAGCGCGCCGGCGAGGAAGGCGAAGGGGCGCTTCCAGCCCCGCGTCTGGCGGCCATCCTGCACCACGGCGACGATTTCATGGCGCGATTCGAGCAAGGGCCGGAGCACGGTCGCCCCGAGTTGGCCGCTTCCTGCTACTGCAATGCGCATCAGAAGGCCTTTCCGGAATCGAGCAGCAGGGTAACCGGTCCGTCGTTCAGCAGGCGAACATCCATGTGGGCGCCGAATACCCCGGCGGCCGTCTCGATGCCGCGCTCGCGAAAGCAAGAGAGCGCGTATTCGTACAACGGAATCGCCTTTTCCGGCCGCGCCGCGCGGATGAAGCTCGGGCGGCGGCCCTTGCGGCAATCGCCATGGAGGGTGAACTGCGACACGACCAGCACCGCGCCGCCCGCGTCTTCCAGCGAACGGTTGAACTTGCCGTCGTCGTCGTTGAAGATGCGGAGCGCGATGGTCTTGTCCACGATGTAGTCGGCGTCCGCGTGGGAATCGTTCTCGTCCACGCCCAGCAGCACGAGTAGTCCGGCGCCAATGGCGCCGACCACCTCGGCATCGACGGTGACCGAGGCTTCGCGGACGCGTTGGACAACTGCACGCATGTCGAGGCTCCCGTTGCTTTCCCTGCGCTTACGCCGCGCATTATACTCGGCCGTTCAGGGAATCCCCATCAGGAAGCACGCATGAGCGAAGCGCTGCCAGACAACACCGAGCCCATCGGCCCGCACCTGGACCGCAAGCGGACAGCGAAGCAGGTACACGAGGATCTCATGTACCTGGCCGCGCGGCTGCTACACCGGGGCGCGCAGACGCAGGACGAGGCGGCTGCGGCGGATTACCTCTTCAAGCGCTTCCGCGAACGCACGCCCGATGTGCACAAGGACACCTTCACGGCCATAGAGAGCGTGCCCTACCTGTTTGGCTCGCACTTTGCCGAGTTCCTGTTCGTCGCGGTGATCGCCTTCTGGGTGCCCGCCATGGCGGCGATTTACGGGGCCGCCGTGTTCGTGCTCTACCTGTCGGAGTTCCTGGGCTTTCCCTTGCTTTCCCGGCTGATGCCGCAGTTCGAATCGCAAAACGTGGTCGCCCGTTTCCTCGCGCCGCGGCCAGAGAACCTGATCATCGTGACGGCGCATTACGACAGCGGCTGCGCGACGCCCATCACCCGGCCAGGCTATACGCGCTGGTGGCGCCTCGCGCATTTCGTGCTGGTGTCGTGCATGGTCGTCATCATCGCCACCTGCGCGGCCGGGGCCTACGCCCAGGCCATCGACGCTGCCATGCCGATTCTCGGGGTGGTGCGAATAGCCGCGACCGCGATTCTGCTCTGCGGGGCGCTGTTGCTGTACTACGCATCGAGCGAATCGGAGGAAATCCGCGGCGCTAACAACAATGCCTCCGGCGTGAGCGTGCTGCTCGCGCTGGCGGATCGGATCGCGCGGCATCCCATCGAGAATGCCGACGTGTGGCTGGTGGGCACGGGCAGCCATGAGGCCTGGATGGCAGGGATGCGGCACCTGCTGGCCGGAGCGAGCTTCGACAAGCCGCACACCTACGTCTTCAACATCGAGGGGGTGGGCGCGGGCGACCTGTCTTTCACGACCTCCGAAGGCATGCTGCTGGAACTGCCCTGCGACAAGACGATGAAGGCGGTGGCGGAGGAAACCGCGAAACAAGGCCCCGCGGTTTGTGCTACCCGCATGCGCGCGGTGCCTACCGCGGCGCACATCGCCTTGAACCGCGGCTACAAGAGCCTCTCGCTGCTCGGGCTGGGCGCCGATGGCGTGCCGCCGCGGTGGAACGCCATCGACGATCTGATCACCGGGGTGGACGAGGATCAGATTGTACGGGCCATCGACTGGAGCGAGCAGTTCGTGCGGAATCTGGCGGACTCCGCGCCGCCCGCGCGCCGATAGGCTTTCCTCGGCCGGCTGCGGCGTGCTAACCTCGCGCCTGCCGCAGTTACAGGGGCAGGGGAAACGGAGAGTTATTTCATGCAATTCAATGCAAGCATGTTCCGCGAGTACGACATCCGAGGCATTGCGGGCCAGGATCTGACCGAGGAAAACGTCGAGGTGCTCGGCCGTGCCTATGTGGCTTATCTGCGCGGCAAGCGCAAGACCAACACGGTGGTGGTGGGCCGCGACGGCCGTGTGAGTGGCAAAGCGCTCTCCCGCGCGCTGATTGACGGCCTCACGGGCGCGGGCATGAACGTCATCGACATCGGACAGGTGCCGAGTCCCGTGCTGTATTTCGCCGTGAATACACTCGATGTGGATGGCGGCATCATGCTCACCGCGAGCCACAATCCGAAGGAATACAATGGCCTGAAGATCGGCGTGGGGAAGACCACCATCTTCGGCGACGAGATTCAAAAGCTGCGGCTGATCGCGGAGAAGGGCGACTTTCCGGTGGCGAAGAAGCCGGTGACCATCACCCGCATGGACATCGTGCCGAAGTACATCGCGCGCGTTACCCGAGGCATCACGCTCAAGCGCAAGCTGAAGATCGTGGTAGACGCGGCCAACGGCGTGGGTGGTCCGGTGGCGGTGCCGTTGTTCGAAAAACTCGGCTGCGAAGTCATTCCGCTGTATTGCGACGTGGACGGCACCTTTCCGAACCACCACGCGGACCCGACGGTGCCGGCGAACCTGAAGTACCTGATCAAGCTGGTGAAGAAGGAGAAGGCCGACGTCGGGATTGCCTTCGACGGCGACGTGGACCGTATCGGCGGCTGCGACGAGCAGGGCAACATTCTCTGGGGCGACCGGCTGGTCGCGCTTTTCGCGGAGCACATCCTCAAGGAAAAGCCCGGCGCCACCATCATCGGCGAAGTGAAATGCTCGCGCAGCATGTACGAGCACATCGCCAAGCACGGCGGCAAGGGCATCATGTACCGCACCGGCCATTCGCACATGAAGGCGGCGCTGAAGGAAATGCATGCGGAACTGGCGGGCGAGATGAGTGCGCACATCTTCTTCAAGCACCGCTGGTACGGCTTCGACGACGCCATCTACTCCGGCGCCCGGCTGCTGGAAATCCTCGCGGCAGGGCGCAAGCCGCTGAGCAGGCACTTCGCTCCCATCAAGGAGCGCTTCAACACGCCCGAGATTCACGTGGACTGCCCGGACGAGAAAAAGTTCGACGTGGTCAAGCGCGCCGTCGCCTATTTCAAGGACGAACTGGGGTTGGACGTCATCACGATCGACGGCGCGCGCATCGAGTTTCCCGACGGCTGGGGCCTCCTCCGCGCCTCGAACACCTCGCCCAAGCTGGTCGTGCGTGTAGAAGGCGACACCAAGCAGCGCATGAACGAAATCCTGAAGCTCATTCATGCGACCATTAAGAAGCTGAACAAGTAACAGCCGGAATCGAACGGTCGACGCTGTCCGCAAGTCCTGCTTTCGGATGTATTGTGAGGGCCAATGGCCCGCCCCATATCAGCCCGGGCCAACGGCCCAGGAAGACGACCGTGACAAATTTAGAGGGCTGTAGGCCCGATCCATGCATGGACCGGGCCTACAGCCCTCATCGTTTTTTCGCACCGCGTCCCCAGGCCGATGGCCTGGGCTGGTATCGGGCGGGCCGTTGGCCCTGAAGAATCGATTCAGCTCGGTCAACTTCCGAATAGAGAACATCCCATACGATGACCACATTCTGCCTACACCGGCAGCCCGATGCTCCGCATGAGCTCGAGCGCGTTGCTTTTCTGCACGACGCCGTCGCGGAGGGTGTAGTCGAAGGCGAGCTTGCCGCCGACCAAGCGGTCCTGAAAATGCACATTGCGCGCGCGTCCGGCCAATTCCTCGGCAAAGGCCGTGAGGGCGAGGTCGTGGGTGGTGGCGAGGCCGAGGGCGCGGCGTTCTATCAGTCCGCGAATCAGGGCCTTGGCGCCCTCCACGCGGTCGTGGGTATTGGTGCCGTGCAGGATTTCGTCGGAAAGGAACAGCAGCGGGCGGTCGCCTTCGGTCAATTCTAGCAAGGCCCGAAATCGCTCGATCTCGGCATAGAACATCGAGGCGCCCTTGCGGACGGAATCCTCGACGCGGATGACGGCCCCGAGTGCCAGCGGCGTCAGGACCAGGCGCTTTGCGGGAACCGGCGCGCCGGCCTGAGCGAGTGCAATGCTGAGGCCGATGGCCCGCAGCAGGGTACTCTTGCCCGACATGTTGCTGCCGCTGACGATGAGCACGGGTGTCTCCGCATTCAGCACGAGCGAATTGCGCACGCAATGGGCTTCGGGGATTAGCGCATGGGCCAGGTCCGTCGCCTCGAAGCGCGGAGCACCTTCCGCCACCTCCGGCCAGGCGTAGTCGGGATGTTCATAGGCCAGAGCGGCCAGGCTGGCGAGCGCCTCGATATCGCCCAGCGCGCGCAGCCAGTGCTGCCGGAGGGCCGAACCATGCGCCGCCCGCCAGCGTTCCACCATCACGCCCATGAGCGCAGGCCAGGCGAACAAGAGCGTAAAGGGGAAGAACAGCTGGTTGTTCTGGAGATCGGTCCATTCGGCCCAGCGGCGGAGACGCTCGACCGCCTGCCCGGCCGATACGCCGTGCGTGGAGAGCGAGGCCCGCATGTCCACCAGCCGCGGCGACTGGAATGTCTCGGTCTCGATGCGCTGCAACAATTCCGACAAGACGCGAAGTTCGCGGACGATGGGGGAGAGGCCGGTGTTGATGGACTGGAACGCGCGCCGGGTGTAGCCCAACCACAGCAGGCTCAGCGGCAGCACCAGCATCACGGGGGCGAGATTCTGAACGACGAGCGCGGCGATGATGGCAAGCAGGCCGATGCTTGCTAAGGCCATCGTCCCGCGCTGCACCCACGGCAGGGCGAGCATAGTCTGCTCGGCCGCCCAGGCCTGCAAGTCGTCGGGCTCCACCTCAGTGCGGACGGCCCCCGCCAGCAGGGCAAAGTCCTCGCGCAGGTCAAGATTCGGCGCAAGTTCCTGCACCGCCGCTTGCCGCGCGGCGATTTCTTGCGGTTCGGCCGCTCGCAGCAGCCAGTCTGCCAAGGTCTGAGCGCCCATGCTCGTGCGCGCCTGGCAGAGCAGGTCGAACAGGCCGCCAATGCCGAACAAATCGATGTCGCGGGCGTAGAGATGCCCTTCCGGACAGCCGCTCCACACCGCATATTCGCCTCCGGCCCAATCTCCCCGAATGCGGGCAAGGCCGCGTTGGTACAGGGCCACGCCGTCCTGCGCCAGCTTCAGGCGCCGCGTAGCGCGCTCATGGACGAACACCAGCGTCAGAAAGCCGAACAGCGGAACCGTGAGCCACGCATAGGCCCACCAGCCCTGAAAGCCCCCGAAAAGCACGCCGATTCCCGCCAGAAACACCACCAGACGGGCATCGGAAAGCCGGTCGGATAATACCTGAAGGCGCTCGGCCTCCCGCTGAAACCGCTCGACGCGCCGGCCGTATTCAGCTTCTGCAAGGATTGGATTAGCCACGACCGGATGGTCCAAAAAAATACAACATGAAGGTGACTTTCATTTGACTTGCCACAACATGTGGTTTACACTACCGCCTCAAGAAGTGGATGTTACCACATTGCTGGGAGACTCTGGCGCGTTGCGCCGGGACCAACGGGGAGTATGACCAGTATGTCGAATCCGAATCGGGGATTGCGAGGCCTGTGTACGTTTGGCCGGGCCCGGACAATCCTGCTGGCCGCACCGCTTTTGCTGGCCTATGGCTGCGCTACTTCAAAACATGCCGAGGTGCATCAGTTCGACCCGCTGCCCAGCGTGCAGGTAGGCGCGCGTGACTTGCAGCCGGTATCGATGCGCCCCGTGGCGGAACTCGTTCGCGAAGCAGAGACCGCCTACGCCGCGGCCAACGCGGCGCAGGAACGCGGCGACAGCGCCGAAGCCACCCGTCAATACGGCATCATGCTAGACCGCATGGTGGAGGCGGGACTCGATCCGCACCTGTTCCGCGCGGACAGCCAGGGCTTCGCCCAGGTGGTGGACGGCGCCGTGGGCGCCGATGGCCGCTACACGCAGCGTAATTTCCAGGGCCGCGGCCTGGAAACCCCCGGCAAGTACGGCAGCATCCGCATTCCTTTTCCGCTGCCCGAGCGCGTGCTGATCGAAATCGAAGAGATTCAGACGCGCTACCCCAAGAATTTCCAAATCGGCCTCGATCGCAGCCAGAAGTATGCGCCGTATATCCAACAGGAACTGCGCAAGGCGGGCCTGCCCGAGGAACTGGTGTGGCTCTGCATGGTGGAGAGCCAGTTCAACGAGAAGATCGATTCGCGCGCCGGCGCCGGCGGCATGTGGCAGTTCATGCCGCCCACGGCCCGTCGCTATCAGCTCCGGCTCGATTCGTATGTGGACGAGCGGTATGACTGGGAACAGGCCACGCAATCCGCGGTCGCGATGCTGACGGAACTGTACGAGTTCTTCAACGGCGACTGGTCGCTGGCAATTTCCGCGTATAACATGGGCGAGGGCGGCCTGAGCCGCGCCATTGCCGCGAACGGCGGGATGAACGATTTCTGGCGGCTCATCGAAACACCGCCGGCGGCGGACACGATCAAGCGCGAGACCAAGAAGTACTATCCGCGATTCCTGGCAACACTCATAGTCGCGACGAACCCCGAGCGCTACGGCTTCCGCAGGAATGCCGCGCCGATGGAAGAACTGGCCAAGCTGCCGGTGGACGGCACGTATTCGCTGGATGCGCTGGACCGCGCCCTTGGGCAGCCGAGCGGTACGCTGGCCCGGCTGAACCCGCACCTGATTCAGGAAATGACGCCGCCCGGCGGGGGCTATGCCCTGCGGGTGCCGGCCGCAAAGCGCGATGTTTTCGCGTCGGCTCTCAGTCAGGCGCAGACGAACCAGACGCGGTATGCCTCGAACAAGAGCGTTTCGGGCAGCAGCGGTAATACCGGCACCAGCACCCACCGAGTGAAGCGCGGCGACACCGTGTCAAAGATCGCCTCGCGCTATGGCGTTTCGCAATCCGACCTGATGCGCGTGAACCACATCCGCTCGCCGCGCGAGTTGCAGATTGGCAAGACGCTGCGCATCCCCGGCGGCAGCGCCCCCGCGCAGGAAGAGATGCTGGCGAAGGGCGGCCCGAGTACGTCTGTTGATCATCAGCCGACGCGCACTGCGAGTACCTATCGCGTGAAACGCGGCGATACGCTGTACGCCATCGCGCAGGAGAACCGCGTGCCGCTCGATTCGCTGCTGGAGTGGAACTCCCTGGCCAAGAGCGACTCGCTGCAGGTCGGGCAGGAATTGAAACTCTATCCGGCATCGGACGCAGTATCCAGTATGATGGCGTCGCACACGGCACCGGCATCGTCCACCTCGAGCACGCAGACGGCCGCCTATCATGAAGTGCGCGCGGGCGAATACCCGGCCAAGATTGCACGGATCTACGACATGTCTGTCGATGAATTCCTGCGATTGAACGGCATGTCCAAGGATTCCACCATTCAGGTAGGGCAGAAGGTGAAGGTGCTCGGGAACGGAAGCGCCAGCACATCGACCGCTTCCGCATCGGCGCCGCGTGAATCAGCCGGTACGAGCCACAAGGTGCGCTCGGGCGAGAGCGCGACGAGCATCGCCTCCAAGTATGGGGTTTCGGCGAACGACATCCTGGCGGCCAACGGTCTGAATTCGCGCTCCATCCTGCGCGTGGGTCAGGAACTGAAGATTCCCTCGACCTCGACAGCCAGCGCGCCGAATAACCAAGTGGCGAAAGCCACGGCCCAGACCCACGTAGTGGCGCCGGGCCACAACCCCACGAGCATCGCCCGCCGATACGGCGTGAAAGTCAGCGACCTGTACGAGTGGAACCAGTGGTCGCGCAATCACGTGTTGCACATCGGCGACGAGGTGTTGATTCTCAAGTAGCCTGGGCTGGGCGAGGGCGCATGCCGGATACATTCGACATCAGCAGTCTCGGGCTGCCGCCGGAGAGCGAGATCCTTGCCGTACTCGCCCGTTTTCCCCATGCCAAGGCCTTGCGCTTCAGCGACGACGAGTTGCTGGTGCGTGCCGGGCACAAGGGCGAGGAATTCTATCTGCTCATCCGCGGCACGTGCCTAGTGGAATTGCCGCCGCCGAGCCCCGAAGAGCACCAGGACAAGCGCCAGCCGGGCAATGAACTGAGCATCCTGCATGCCTCGCCGGAGAAGCCGGTGTTCGTGGGCGAGATGGCGTGCTTCGGCGACGGGCTTCGCAGCGCCTCGGTACGCAGCAGCATGAACACCGTCGCGCTGCGGCTCGAACCCGAAGACTTACACACGATGCTCGAACGCTTTCCCAAGCTCACCCGGGCGCTCTGCGAACAGTTCAGCGAACGCCTGCAGGACCTGAACGATCGGCTTCGCCGGCACCGGGCGCATCTGGCCATGCGGGCTGAGCAGCGCTTTATCGAACCGGGCGCGCTCTTGTTCGAGCGCGGCAAGCCCGGCGACACCTTGTATCAGTTGGTCGATGGCGCCGTGGAAATCGAACACGAAGACGGCACTACCGAAGTGCTCCGTCCCGGCCGCGGCGAGATGTCCTTCCTCGACGCGCGGTGTTATTTCACCGGCGGCAACCACACCCAGACCGCCCGCGCCAAGAGCATGGTCATCGCCGTCGCCGTCGCCCCCGAATCCCGCGAAGCCGTCGTACGGAATTTCCCGCACCTCCTGCTGCGCCTGCTGGGGGAGAACGAGGGCTGAAGCCCTTCGGCTCGGCGTTTCCAACTGCGGAAGCAGTTGAAATATCGTAGCCCCGTCGTTGGAACGCGCTTCGCGGGCCTACCCGGGGTTAGACACGTAGCACGAACAACCGCGGTAGCGGTTGATGAAACAGGCGAGCGTTCTTGGCTTCGCTTCAACAACCGCTGCCGCGGTTCAATGCGTTCCCCTCTATACCCCGGGTGGCCCCTCGAAGACTCGGCGCGACCCGGGGCTACGATGATGCAACCACTACCGTGGTTGCTTGAGGTCAGCGCCCACGAGAGAGATCTGACCATAAATCATGTAAGGTTCCCAAACCGCGGCAGTGGTTTTGTAATCGTAGCCCCGGCGTTGCGGCGCGTCCTCGCGACGCTACCCGGGGTTAGAGACGTAGCACAATCAACCGCGGTAGCGGTTATTGAAACAGGCATACCAACATCATTCCGAATCGGGAACCCCGTTTCCGTAGCTGATAGAGGTCGTCGCCGGTCGCATCCAATCGCGCGATTTTTTCTGTCAGGTACCCCCTTGATTTTTATTCGTGGCTATTGGATGCTTCCAGTCGTTCTTTTCGTTTCTTTCGCCACTTTGCCCAAGCCTTATTGACGCTGAGCCAAATCAGAACAAGGATGGGCGTGTGCACGAAGGCCAAGACGGTGATAGAGGAAAGTGGCTGCTCCCAGTGGTTTCGCCGAACGATCCAAACACCGTGCGTGATTTCCCAAATAGCCCTGGCCCCCAAAGCAATCCATACGGAAAGTAGCATGCCGAATGCGATGCGCTCCACCCATTTTGGCATTCGTGAGAAGCTGAAGTCGGAACGGTATCGTTTTGGCATCAGTTAAAGTACCCCGATGATGCTGCCGAAAACTGGCGGAGCTCGTCTCTCAAAACCCCAGCAGCCGCGACCAGACGTTTTCGGGCAGCATCCTTCGCGCAATGTAGATGCCGGTGACGCATATCGCGAGGGTGGCGAGGGCGATGGCGGACTGGTAGACGGGCTGGATGTCCATGAGGCCGGGCAGCAGGGTGCCCAACAGCTTGTGGCAGGTGCGCAGCACGATGCCGTGGACGAAGAAGATGCCGAAGCTGTAGGCGCCGAGGGTCTGCCAGAAGGCGGGGTAGGGGCGATCTTTCATGCGCAGGGCCAGCAGAATGACGGCGAACGCGAAGGCGAGCGTGGTGAAGCGGATGTCGGAGATGGCGAGTTCGAAGCGGTCGAAGCCGAGGAAGAAATAGGTCTCTCCGATGGCGGCGGCGTAGAGCGCCACGCACAGCGGTATCAGCACGGCCGGCGGGTATTGGTCGAAGCTACCCGGGTTGCGCCGCACGTACATGCCGAAGGTGAAGATGGACAGCCACGAGAGGAAGGGGGTTTTCACGACCGCGAAGTGGAGGTCGGGCATCCAGTAGAGCTGGGCGGAATAGAGTCCGCAGACCCACGCGATGTGGAGCAGAAACATCGCCAGCATGCCGTGGCGCCAATCCAGCGCACGCGTCAGCAGCGGGGCGAGCAGGTAGAACTGGATCATCATCAAGATGAAGTAGTAGGGCCCGTCGGCCTGGCCGGTGAGGATGATCCAGACGGCCTGCACGGGGTCGAGCGAGCGATCGCGCAGGGCACCGAGCGCGATGAAGAAGACCGACCAGACAAGGTAGGGGATGGCGACGCGCGAGACACGCTTGGAGAGATAGGAGCCGTATTCCCCCCAGGTGGCGCAGCGCACTTTGCCCAACAGCCAGCCCGAAACGAACAGGAACATGGGCAGGCTGCATAGGGCGAGATTGCGGATGGCCACGCTCCAGCCGAAATTCAGCGCGCCGCCTTCGACGTGCTGATATTCCCAGCCCAGGCCCGCGCAATGCGCGAAGACCACGAGGACAATCGCCATGCCGCGGTAGGCGTCGAAGGCCTCGATACGGCCCTTGGCGGCGGACTCAGGCGCCTTCGGCATCGTTGTCCACCCGTGCTTCCTGCCAGGTACGGCGCAAACTGCGGCTGTTCAATTCGTAGCGCAGGTCGTGGCTGCGCTCACCGATGACCTTCGCCGGATTACCGCCCACGATCGCGTACGGCTCGATATCCTTGCGCACCATACTCATCGCCGCCACCACGGCGCCCTCGCCGATGGTGATGCCCCGCACAATCATCGACCCCGCGAAGATGCACACGCGATCATGAATTACCGTCGGGTCGACCTTTGTGCGGTAGTAGGGGTCGTTGATATCGTGCGAGCCGCAATAGAAGACTACGCCCTCGCCGATATCGACGTTGTCGCCGACCGTGAAGCCGCCGCGATTGTCCAGCCTTACGCCGGGATTAATGTTCGTGTTCCGGCCGATTGTCATGCCCATGGGCTTCTTGTACTTCACGCCGATGCCCATGGTGGTGCCGGGCCCGATCTTCACGAAATAGAGATACTTGAGTACGGCCACGCGCATGAAGTTGTAGGGCAGATAGGTGAAGCCATAGTTCAGCGCGGCGATGTACCACATGTAAATTTCGCGGAGGATTTCGATGAGGATGCGCTTCATACGGCGGCTCCTTCGGCGCGGGGCTGCAAGAGGCCCCGGTAAATGTCCAGCGTCTTCTCGGCGATGCGCTCCCACGAGAACTGCTCGCGGCCCTTGGTGCGTCCCGCCTCGCCCATACGGGCGCAGCGTTCGGGATCACGCAGCAGTGCCGCGATGTGCCCGGCCAGTTCCGCAGGTTCCTGCGAGGTCAGCAGGCCGTTCACGCCATCGTCGATGACGCACTGAATCGCGGGGATGCGCCCGCCGATGGCCGCCTTGCCGTAGCACCAGGCCTCGATGTACACGCCGCCGAAACTCTCCTGCATGGAGGGCATGCACAAAAACTCGCAGCCCGCGAGCGCAGCGGCCTTGTCGGCCATCGAAACCGCGCCCAAGTTCAGCACGCGCGGATCGCTCACGCCCTGAAACAGCTCGCGCGAGTAGGGCGTATGCGGTCCGATGAAGACGAAGCGAACATCCGGGAACTCCTTCCACACTAGCTTCGCCGCCCCCAGTACGCCCGCCATGCCCTTGTACTCGTATTGCTGGCCGAGGAACAGGACGTAGCGCTGCCCCTCGAGGCCATGCGCCGAGCGGAAGTCCTCGACCGAGTAGTCTTCGGACACGATTGGCCCGACCCCGGTAACGTGGATGCGATCCGCTTCCACGCCGATGTCCTGCACGAGGGTTTCCTTTTCGGATTCCGTGTAAACGATCAGCGCATCGGCTTCGCGGTAGAGGTGGTCGTATTCCGCATAGCGCCAGCCCCGCCAGCGTGGATGGTGATTCGGCGTCAGCACGGAGGGAATCCCCTGCTGGCGCGCCTGTTCGAGGCAGGCCCGTGCGATGAATTCGCGGCCGATACGGGTCAGGTGAATCAGGTCCATGCCCGCGCAGGCCTCGGCCACATAGGGCTGCGTCAGCCGCGCGATGGCCCGCGCCGCCGGCACGATGCACGGATAATAGGCGGCGGCCCAGGGCAGCATCCGCAGGCGTGTGTCCGGACGGAAGCCCATCCGATGCACGGGAATGCCTTCGTACTCGTAATCCAGCGGCGTCTCGCAGGCGAAGGTCGTGAAGCGGAGCCAGTCCGTGCGGTTCCGGTCGCTGTAGCACAGCGCCTTCACATCGGCGCCCGCAGCCTGGGCGGCGCGCGCGAGGTGGTGCAGTTGAATCTGCGCGCCCCCGATGGCCGGCGGATAGAGACTGGATACGTACAAAATCTTCATCACGCGGACTCGGCGGCGTGGGTCTTTGCTACGGCGCTCCGCTCGACGCGGAAGGTGAGACCGTGGAAGAATTTCTCCTGCGGAAACAGCCCCGGCGCAATGTAATGCGCCGACGCGCGGGCATAGGTATAGCAGCGCCACAACACGCATTTGCGCTCCAAGGCCCGCGCGCGGTTGCCGGTCAGTTGCGCCAGTAACATCATCGGCAGTTCGAAGAGCATCCCTTTTGCCACACGCGCGGCACAGCGTACCGCCAGCATGGCCTTGCCGCGCACCTGGCCATCCAGTTCCGCCAGCGCCACGCCCACCCGCAGCGATGCCCAACGGAAATACGATTCCTGCACGCGGTAGGGGGGAATCAGGTGATGCACGATCGACTTCGGCGTGAACCACACCTCGATGCCCGCGTTCATCACGCGTAACATCAGGTCGGCATCCTCGCCGCCCCAGTGCAGGGCGTTGTTGAACCCGCCGACTTCGTCGAACACGCTCCGGTGGAACATAACGCTGCCAGTGCCTGGGCATGAGGTGAACTTCGTCACGCGGCCCTCGGGGTTTTCCTTGTAGCCCAGGATGCTCTTGGTCACCCAGGTCAGCGGGATCGAAGGTTCCTCCTCGAAACGCAGGTGCACCGAGCCGCCGACACAGCGCGCCTTGTGGTCCACCGCCAGCACCCACAACTCCACCAGCCAGCGCGGGTCGTTGATCTGGTCGTCGTCGGTATAGGCGATCCACGTACCGAGCGCAGCGTCCCTACCGCGGTTGCGCGCGGCTGCCACCCCCTCGCCCGCCGCCATCACCATCCGCAGGGGCACATCGCCGCGCTGCTCGAATTCCGCGACGACTTCGGCGGTTTCGTCCGTCGAGCGATCATTCACCACCACGATTTCGTAGGTGAAGCGTCCCTCGGTCTGCTGCGCGGTCAGGGCGTCCAGCGCGAGCCGGAGAATCGACGCGCGGTTGTAGGTACAAATGACCACGGTAATGTCAGGCGCGTTACTCAACCCCATTCCCCTGGCAGTCTGCGGACACGTCCGCGGATTAGTGGCTGACCGCGAGCTGGCGGCCGGATTCCGGTGCCGTCTCGCTGGCCTCCTGTTCGAAGGGTTCCCGGACGAATGCGGCGCGGGCGAACAACATCGTGACCAGGAACATATAGATGGCGGGGTAGAGGAAGGCCGATTCCATGATGCCATGCACCAGGGAGAACAGCAGCAGCACGGCCGCGAAGGCGTAGCTGTTATCGCCACTGGCCTGGTAGGCCCACAGGAACCGGGCGATGCCGGCGAAGAGCAGAATCAGGTAGAGCGCCAGCCCTACAAAGCCGAGCCCGAGCACAATATCGATGTAGACCGAGTGCGCCGAGCCGGAGTACCAGTCGATCTTCTCGGCGATGTCGCGCGTGTTGTCCACCGTCCAGAAGCTGTTGTAGCCATAGCCAATGAAGGGCTGCTGCTTGATGAAATGCCAGCACTGGTCCCACAGGTCGGCGCGACCACTAAGGTTCTTCGCCTCGCTGCCCACCACGTCGGTACGGCCCATCAGGTAGAGAGTCTCGAGCACGGAATCGAGCAGGCGGCGGAAGATCGGAATCGCCGCAAGCACCAGCCCGACCGCCGCAGCCGTCGCCACCTTGAGCGACAGCGGCAGGCGCAGCAGCCCGAAGATCAGCAACGAGGCCCCGATGGCCCCGATGGGCGTGCGCGACTTGGTCATCAACAGGAACACCCCGCCGAATATGGCGATGGCCAGCAGCGTCTTACGCCACTGTTGTTCCCGAAAGAAGAGGAACAAAGCCGCCAGCAGCAGCAGGGCGCAGTTCATACCCTGGCCATTCGGGTGGATCGTGCCGGAAAAGCGGTAGCCGGAAACCCAGGGGCGGAAGGTGCCCAAATAGAGCTCGGAGCCGATGCCCGCCAGCAGGTACACCGTGCCGCTGAAGACCACCAGCCACGCGACATCTTCCATGCGGAAGCGCTGCGCCGCAGCCACCGCCGCTATCGAAAGCAGCACCAGTATCGCCAGCTTATTGAAGGTAATACTTCGGTCGAAGGTCCAGGCGAGACTAAGCACGCACCACACCAGAAAGGCCACGGCAAAGCGGCTGTAGACGCCGCGCATGGTGACCGGATTGAAGCGCTGGAAGGCCAGCAGGCTAAGGACCGCGAAGGCCCCGAACGCGAGATAGGTCACAGCCTTGTACATCTGGCCCGACTCGTATTGCGCGAGGATTTGGATGGCCTCTTCTTCGGTGGGGTTGAACTCCTCGGTGCTTCGGAAGAGGGCGTTCTGATTGCGCAGCAGATCGTGGCCGGTGATGAAGAAGACCGTCGTGATGACAAGGAACAGCACCCACGGGGTCTTGCTCATCGGCGACACGGTCGTATCCGTATCGGTCTGGTGCTTCATGCTGAACCCTCCGGCCGCGGCGCGGCATAGGCAAATGCCGCTGCACGGCAGCATAACGCGGCGCAGTTCGCGGCGCAAAGTCCGGCGGCCGCCCCGGCCAGCCCGAAGTACCACGTGAGCGGAATACCCAGCGCGACCAGACAGACCAGCGGCACGAAATTAATCTTGAAGTCGAGGTCGGCGCGTTCCATAGCGAAGAGTCCGCGCGAGAACGCGAAGGCCAGCGCGAGCGCCAGCAGATTCACCGACAACACCGTCAGCGCGCCGGCGGCCGGGGCGAACTCTTCGCCGTAGATGGCCACCAGCAGCGGGCGCCCGAAGAACCACAGAAAAACGCAGAGCGCTCCCAGCGGGAGGGCGAAGAACAGGTTCGAGCGCCACACGAACGCGCGCATGGCGTGCAGGCCGTCCTCGGCGTAGAGCGCGGCGATGCGTGGTCCGAGGTAATTGGTCACGCCCATGAGGAGGATATTGCCCAGCATGACCACGGTGAAGCAGGCGCCCCAGAGGCCCGCAGCCTCGGCGCCGTGGAAGCGGTTCAGAATCCAGGGGTAGAAGTTCATGCTGAGGCCCCACACCACGGCGCTCGCAAAAACCCACCGTCCGAACTGCCAGTTGCGTCGCAGGCTGGGCGCGAAATCGCTTCGGTCGAACTCGAATTGGGCGCGCGCCCAGAACAGCCAGCCCAGCGCGGTAATGCCGCATGCGACGGCAATCACGCCATAGGCCGAGAGCGCAGTCAGCGCGCCGCTCCAGGCCAGCAGCGCGAGCCCGCCGAGCTGTAGCGCGGCAACGGCGATGTCGCACAGGAAGGCCGCACCCATCTGCATGTGCGCGAAGCAGAAGCGGCGCACCTGGTCGCGCAGCATGAAGAAGCCCCCCGTGGCGGCCAGCAGGAACAGCACGGGGAGGAGGTTGGGCGCGAGCAGCCCTGCGGCCGAGCAGGCAGCCGCAAACAGGAACAGCACCGTAGCGGCGGCCATGGCCGCCCCTTGATGGGCGAGCGCGCTGCCGGCATAGCGGCGGCGTTCCGCCTCGTCCATGCGCGGCGCATACACCATATAAGGCGTGCTAATGAGCGCGTTCTGCAATTCCACCATATACACCAGCAGGGTGAACCCCAGAAAGTAGTGGCCGTACTGTTCCTTGCCCGCGAAGCGCGCCAAGAGCACGCCCGTGCCGAAGTTCGTTCCGCTGACAAAGACCTGACCCGCAAGTCCGAACAGAGGGCGCCACGGCACCCGGGAAGCGAGTACCGACCAAGGAGACGGCGCCCGGGACGCCAACGAGGATGAATCCATGCCGCGTCCGGCTGCGCCGCGCTAGATGAGGCGGTACACCCATTGCGGAATGTAGTGTTTCTGCTTGTTCAGGATAACGCCGAACACCTGGCCGTTCTGGCCCTCGATGTTGTCGACGGCGGCCTGTACGGCCTGCCAGCGCGTGCGCCCGGCTTCCACCACGATGACCGCACCATCCACGAGGTTCGCGAGCACCACGGCATCCCAGCTGGCGCCGGCGGGCGGCGCGTCCACCACGATCATCTGAAAGCGCGAACGCAGCGAGTCCATGATCTCGGCCGCCTTTGGCGAGGCGAGTACCGTGGGCAGCGAGCCGGCATTGCCGCTCACCTGGGCCACGGTCAGGCCGGGCACATCAGTCTTGTAGAGCGTATCGTCGAGCGACGCGTCGCCCGTAAGAATCGAATCCCATCCCTTCGCGCCGGATGCTGGCAGCATCTTGCCCGAAGCCGGTCGCGGTCCGGCGGCCAGCAGCAGCGTTTGCTTGCCGAGGCGCGTGGGCACCAGCTTGGAAAACGCTACCGCGATGCGCGAGCTGTCGTCGCCGCCCTGGGCGCTGACGAACTGCACGGCCGCGCCGCCGCGTTCGGCCGCCAAGGGGGCCACGCGCCGCGCCACGCCGAGCAGCTTGTTCTCCAGCGGCTTGGGCATGCGTGCCGCGCCGCCGATACCGCCGCCTGCGCCCAGCCCCGCGCCCTGACGGCCCTGTCCGGCGCTCTCGAGTGCTTCGTAAATCTTGGTCATGGCTGTATTCCCCTTGGCTCCGCCGCTTGGGTTATTGCGCCGCGTCCGCGGTCTTGCTGGTTTCTATTT
This sequence comes from Candidatus Hydrogenedens sp., assembly GCA_016125095.1. GTDB lineage: Bacteria > Hydrogenedentota > Hydrogenedentia > Hydrogenedentales > JAEUWI01 > WGMK01. The sequence continues at coordinate 265,154 of WGMK01000007.1, forward strand.
CCGGAAAGACGAGCTTGTCGCCCGCCCAAATCAGATCGGGATTCTGCAACTGCGGGTTCGCCGCCAGCACCTTCTCCAGCAGTGCCGGCGAACTGTGCCCATATACCTGCTGGACCAGCCGGATCAGCTGGTCTCCGCGTTCAATCTTGAGCTGCACCACCTTGGCTTCCGAAGCGAAATCGGCGGGCTTTTCTGCGGGAGCGGGGGAGACGGCCGGTTCCGGGGTCTCCACGGCGCTGTCGAGCACCACGGGCTCGGGCGCGACGGGCGTCTCGGTCTCTACGGGTTCCGCCGCCGGTTCGGCTATAGGAGCAGGTGTCTCCACCAGAGGTACTTCATTCTCGGGCTGCTCGCTCTCCACGGCCACCGCCGTGGGTATGGGCTCGGTCGCCTCAACGACTTCGGCCGGCTCCAACTTGGCCGTCTCGATTACCTCGGCGGCCGGCGCTTCGACAACAACTGCTTCTGCGGTCTCGATAGACGCAACGGCCGGTTCGGGCAAAGCCTCCGCCACTGTTTCTGCTACCGGCGCCGGGGCCTCCAGAACAGCGGGCGCCGCGGACTCCGAATACTCCCGCATCTTGTCCATGGTGATTTGCTTGACGTCTACCTTCGCGGTCACCGCAGGCTTCTCGGCTGCGGCGGGACTCAACGAGGGCGTCTCGACCACGGCTTCCGCAGGAGCGGGGGAGGGCTCTGCGGGCTTCACGCTGGCCTCGACCGGAGCGGTCTCCACGCCGTCCGACAACATCATGACCGAGGCCCCGCCGCCGAGTATGACGGCCGCGGCGATACCGGCCGCAGCGGCGACCGGCACGTAGCGCTTCCAGTCCGACTGGCTCGGGCGCTTGGGCGTGAGGTCGCGGATGACTTCCTTCACCAGCGCGGCGCGCACCGGCGTATGTCGCGCGCCGAAGGCGGATATGAGGACGTTATCGCAGGTGATGTTCAGCACGCGGGGATTGCCCTTCGCGTGGGCGACAATCGCATTGATGGCATCCCCCGCGAGAATCTCGTCCGGCGAGCCGCCGGCCTGAATCAAGCGGTGGCGGATATAGTCCGCGCTCTCCTGCTTGGTCAGCTGGCGCAGGTTGGCGCGCACGGCCACGCGCTGGTTGAGCTGGCGCAGGCCATGCAGGCCCAGCTTTTCTTCCAGCTCCGGCTGACCCACGAGCAGTACCTGCAGCAGCTTGTCCTTGGTCGTCTCGAGGTTGGTCAGTACCCGAAGGTTTTCCAGGGTCTCGACGGGCATGTTCTGCGCTTCGTCGATCACCAGCACCACGCTCTTGTCTTTCTCGTAGAGATCGATCAGGTAGTGCCGCAGCCACTGCAGGCGGGCGAATTGCGAAAGCCCGGCGGTGTCATTGCCGCACTCATGCATGATGGCTTCGAGCAACTCATCGAAACTGAGGTGCGGATCGAAGATGTAAATGGGCTGGACATCGGTGCCCTTGAGCTTCTGAATGTAGGCGCGCAGCAGGGTCGTCTTGCCCGTGCCGACTTCGCCCGTCACCACCACAAAGCCCTTCTGCTGCTGCACGCCGTACATGACGGCAGCGAAGGCTTCCTTGTGGCAGGGGCTGGGGTAGAGGAAGTCCGGATCCGGTGTTATGTGGAACGGCTCCCGGTCCAGCCCGAAGTAGCTCAGGTACACGCGTCGTAGTCCTCTTTCGACAGCGCGGCCAAGACGGGCACACCGAGGCGGCGCTCGGCCTGGTCGGTCGTGTTCAGCGAGTCATCCAGATAATCGAGCAGGAACGCCAGCAGGAGCCCCGAGAAGAGGCCCACCAGAATCCCCAGCCCGATGTTGAGCAGCTTGTTCGGATACGACGGCTCGACCGGCCTGGTCGGCTGCTGCACGATGGACAGGTTCGAGATGTTCTCGGCATCGAGCGCGGCGTTGATCTTGCTGCGCTTCACGTTGCCGCGGTAGTCGCGGTATTCCGTGGCCGCCACATCGACATTGCGCTCGAGGCGGGACAACTCGGTTTCAAGGCCGGCAAGGCGATCCAGTTCCGACTGCGCCTCTTCCAGCGTGTTGCCGAGCGAATCGAAGGCGGCTTGCTTGGCCATATACTGCGCGCGCTCTTCGGCCACCGCGACCGAAAGGTCCTGGAACTTGGTATCGATGGCGCTCACCACCTCGGTGCGGGATTTCTCTTCGGCGTCGATGGTGGCGTTCGTGCGCGCGATTTGATCGCGCAGCATCTGCAGCGGACGGTGCGTGTCGGGATAGAGGGCCGCCATTTCGGCCTCCTGAATCTCGAGTTCAGCCACGACCTGCTTGAGGTTGTCGCGCACAGGATTCACGTTCATCGTCCGGATTTCCGTGTTGTGGCGTTCGCTAGTCTTCGCGAGCGCTTCTTCCAGCGAGGCCAGGCGCGCCTTAGAACCATCGCGCTCCGCCTTCACATTGCGCGAGTCCATGATCACCGAATTGATGCGCTCGAGCAGCGCATCCTTCTGGCTCTGCAGGTGAACAATCTTGTTCTCGACGCGGAATTGGTCCAGCTCGGCTTCGGCCGCGGCGAGCGCGGATGCCAATTCGTCGGCGCGCTGCTCGAAGAATTCCGGCCCCGCGAGCGAGGCATGGACATCGATGTGCTCAGCGAGATAAAGCTGCATCAGCTGGGTGAGCGTCTGCTGCGCGAGTTCCGCGCCGTAGGCGTCGTACTTCACGGTGAGGATGCTGGTGTTCCGCTCGACCTCGACGTCGAGGTTGTCCATCGCCATGACGATGGCCTCTTCCTGCGGCTCCAGCTTGGTCTTGAGATCCAGCGCGTAAAGCACGCCGTTTACTGCGCCACGCACGCCTTTGCGTACTTGCCGCACGATGCCCTTGATGCCGCCCGCCGCGGCGGTGTCGGCCGCCGGCATGAGCGCACTCTCGCCATGTTCCGCCAGCAGCTTTTCAAAGAGGCTGCGGTTCTTGAGAATGGCCACCTCGGACCGCACTTCAGCCTCGCGGTTGGTCAGCATGGCGGTGGTCGGACCGGAAATGGTGGGATCCACGCCCAGGCTCTCGCGGCCGAGGCGGACAAATACCTGTGCCTCGGAAGTGTAGAGCTCGGGTACGAGATAGGTGTACGCCGTTACGCCCGCCAGCACCAGCAGCGTCACCAGCAGGATTTTCCCCTTGTGGCGGAAAACCACGTAGAGGATGTCACGCATCGAGAAGTCGAAAAGTTTAGGTGCGTTCGCCATGGTTATGCTCTCGCTTTCTCGCGCTACTGCAGCAGATTCGGCAGGTTGATGTTGTAGCTACGCGTATTCACATCCTGGCCGCCGACCTGCCGGCTCCAGACATAGGTCGGCTGGAAGTTCCGCGGAATGATGTTGTTCACGTACTGGTCGACAAACTGATTGACCTTGTCGATAGCCGTCCGCGGCACATACACGACGTCGTAAGGCTGCAGCAGCACCACGTCGCTCTCGGAATTCTTCAGCGCGTCGGTGAGGTCGTAGGTGCGGGCATACTGCTTGCCGTCCTGCGAGCGCACCAGCAACACCTGATTCAACTTGGCCGTGTTCTTGTTGTACCCGCCCGCCATCATGATGGCCTCGAGCAGGGTCAGGCGGCCCACAATGGGCAGCATCTGCGGGGCATTCACTTCGCCCGCCACAAACACGCGCTGGCTGCCGAGGCCTTCCACGACCACCGTGATATCGGGATCGCGGATTTTGTCGGCGTAGGCCACCAGCAGATCCTCGCGAAGCTGCTCCGGCGTCTTGCCGGCGGCATCGACTTCCCCGACCATCGCCAGCGCAATCTTCCCGTCAGGGCGGATCGTCTGGGCGATGTTCAGGTCTTTCCAATAAGTGTAAAGAATCTGCAACTCATCGCCGGGCTGCAGAAGGAGAGGCTGCTCTTTCGCCTCGGGGAAATTGGGGCTGGTTTCCGGAGAATAGGTCTGGCAACCCGGCAGCAATAGCGCAAAAAGCGCTACGGCGGACAGGCATGCCCCCAACCGGATGAGGGAATGGTACCTGCTCATGAACGTCGTTCTCCTTCCGGAATCATGGGGAACCGCACCCCGATGATCGCATTACGCTCGTCCCCGTCCCATCCACTCCGCGCGGAGGAACGGCAAGACCTTGCACCGCGTGGGGTTGTACATTCCCCTTGTCACTACAAATTTACCAGACTTTGCGTCAGTTTGTAAAGTAATTCACAATCCAGCCCGCTGAATTGCGGGCTCAGTAGCGCTAATATTACGCTTTAAAATGCGAAAATAAAACTTTTCCAGAAGATCAATAAGATGCTCCCAAGCAAGGACCTCTTCCGCCACCTGGCGGGCACGCTTTCCAATAGCGGCGGCTTCTTGCGGATTCCGTAGCAGCGAAACTACCGCTTCGGCCATGGCACCCGCCTCGGGCGCCGTGAGCACGCCGGCCTGATGTTCTTCGAACAGCCGTTTCACTTCGCCGACCGGATTGGATACGGTGGGACGCCCGACGCAGCAGTAGTCGCCCACCTTATTGGGCCACCGCCCGCGGTTGCTCACCTTGTCGGCGTAGGGCATGAGAAAGACATCTGCTGCCGGCAGGTATTTTCGGAGGTCGGCGTAGGGTACCGGCCCGATCGGCATGAGCGATGTGGGGGGCACCCCGTCGGGAACGAGCCCGCGGAGGTCCTTCTTTCCCGGGCCCACCAGCAGGAACACCGCCTCGGGAAATGCGTGCAGCACCCCGGCGAAGGCCTCTACGGCCAGTGGCAGATCGATGAGAACGTCGAGTCCGGAGAAGCAGACAACCGGTACATCGGCCGGGATATCCAGCAATCGCCGGCTCTCCTCGCGGCTCAGGACCGGATCGAAGGCGCGCAGGTTGGCGCCGCCGGGAATCTGTACACAGCGCTCCCGGGGTACGCCGAGATCCACGGCGCGTTCGATAAGGGCGTCACTGATAGCAGTGAGTCCATCCAGCTGATTCCGGTAGTGCTCCTCGAACCACGTCTCAACGCCCGAGAAAAGTGCCTTGTACCAACCCGGCCGCCGTTCATCGATCAGCCCGCCGCGTCCCCACCAGTCAATCCAGTCGCTGACAATCGGAATATTGCGCGCGCGGCCATAGGCCAAAGCCGGCCAGATAACCGCAAGCCGTGTATCCAGGCAATGGATAATGTCGTACGGCTTATTCTCGGAGAACAGAAAGCGCTTCCGCTTCGAGGCGCAGTAGGGATCCCAGCCCTGCCGTAGCGCACCTACGAGCATATCCGGATTCTCAATAATCCGGAAGCCATCCACCTGCTCGACGTGTGTTCTCCAGCGTTCCGTGTCCGCGTGGCACATGACGTCCACCTCGTGCCCGCGCGCCGCCAGTTCCCGGGCCCACGGATACGCCCGAAAGTTTATTTTGAAGCGGCGGTGATTGCTGATCAGCAGGATTTTCAAGGGCAGCTGCGGCAAGTTTTCTACTCCATATTCTCCTAGAGAATTTTAGAGCGCACCTCCCGCGAAAGCAATGACAGCCGCGCCGCAGGATCTTCGTCAGTCTGACGAAAACGCTTTGGCGGTTTTGACAGTGAGCTGACTATTCCGCATCCCCTCAACGTGACAGCAAGTCCCTTAAAGCATTACAAATCAGCAACTTAGCGCACACTCGAATTGTTGGCATGGCGGCTGCAAAGGGGTTGACGTCTCGAATGTCACGAATTCAGAATGAGTATGCGGGAGGTTGAACCATGAAAAATCTTGTTTTTTGTCTTGCCTTGATGGCCCTGACCAGCGCTTTTCCTGTTTCTGCGCTGACCATCCAAACGAACAGCGCGTCCATTAAACAGTCCCCCAGCCACGGACACCTGGCCTGGAACGGCGAAATCGGCCAGTACATCTATGTACCGGCCGCAGGCCAGTACCGGATGACGGTGCGCGCTGCGGGCATGCTCGCGGGCGGCGTCGGACCGGACATGGCGTTCCGCGTGAATCAGGTGAGCCGCTTCACCGTACAGGTCAACCACACCGATTTCCGCTACTACAGCTACGATGTCGCACTCGAAGCGGGCGCGCATGAAATTGGCGTTGCGTTCACCAACGACGCCTACATCAACGGTGAAGACCGCAACTTGCTGCTCGACACCATTTCGGTATCGCCGATTAGCGGCGGCGGCGAGCCCTCGCTGAGCACCGAGCAGGCGTGGATCGATGGCGCCCAGGTGCGCGACGCCGCGGTGCTGTCCAAGACGAACGCCCTTATCGAGCAGAACCGCAAGGCCCCGATGCAGGTGCTGGTGGTGGACGAGGCGGGCAACGCCGTGAGCGGCGCGCAGGTGGAAGTCACCCAGGACGCCAGCGAGTTCCTGTTCGGCGCGAACTTGCACGGCTTCAACCAATACACCGGTTCGCAGAACACCACGTACAAGCAGAAGTTCAGCGAACTCTTTAATTACGCGACGGTGCCCTTCTACTGGTCAATGATCGAGCCGGTGCAGGGCCAGCCGAACTACGCGCTACTGGACGCGATGGTGGCTTGGGCGAAGTCGAACAACATCGACCTCAAGGGCCACGCGGTGCTGTACGGCGACACGGGCATGGTGCCCGCGTGGGCCGGCACGCCGAGCGAATCGACGCAGCTGGCGCGCATCAATGAAGTGTTCAGCCGCTTCGGCGGCAGCATCAACAAATGGGACCTCGTGAACGAGCCGGTCAGCGCGCTGGGCTCGATGGTCTTCGCGCCGGCCTACCACTACGCCAAGTCCCTCCAGCCGAACAGCAACCTGCTGGTGAATGAATACGGCCAGTTCTACAGCGGTTTCGACGTGTTCTTCGCGAACGCCTACCAGACCCTGCGCGAGACGATGGAGCAGCAACTCGCCGCCGGTACCCCGATTGACACGGTGGGTATCCAGGCGCATGCGCCGGTCGATACGGCTTGGCCGCTGGAGACCATCTGGAACCACCTCGACCTGTACGCTGCGCTCGGCACCGACATCCACATCACCGAGTTCATGCCCTGCTCGAACGGCGCTCCGGTGCTGGGAACGCCCTACCGCGGCACCTGGACGGAGGCCACGCAGGCCCAGTTCGCCGAAGACTTCTACCGCGTCTGCTTCGCCCATGAAGACGTGAAGGCCATCAGCTGGTGGGACTTCGCCGACACGGGCGCCTGGCTCTCGGGCGGCGGCATGCTGCGCAGCAACTTCACAACGAAGCCGGTCTATGACCGCCTGAAGAACCTGGTGAAGAACGAATGGCGCACCAATGCGGCGGGCGCGAGCGACGCGCAGGGCCGCTACCTCGTGAACGCCTTCCACGGCGCCTACACGGTAAGCGTGACGCGCGATGGCCAGACCTACACGCAGCACCTGACGGTCAGCAAGGACGGCGACAACGTCGCGGTGGTGACGCTCCCCGGCGGTTCGACGCCAACCCCGGACACGACGGCCCCGGTGATTAGCCTCAATGGTGCTGCGAGCGTGACGATTAACCAGGGCACGAGCTACAGCGACGCGGGCGCGACGGCGACCGACAACATCGACGGCAACCTGACGGCGCAGATCTCGGTGAGCGGAACCGTGAACATGAGTGTCGCGGGTACCTATACCCTGACCTATCGCGTGAGCGATGCCGCTGGCAACGCGGCCACCCCGGTGACCCGCACCGTGACGGTGAAGGCCGTGGACACGGTAAAGCCGGTTATCACCCTGACGGGCTCCGCGAACATGAGTGTTAACCAGGGCGGCAGCTTCAATGACCCCGGCGCAACGGCGACCGACAACGTCGATGGCAACCTGACCAGCCAGATCACGGTGAGCGGTTCGGTGAACACGGGCGTGGCCGGTACGTACACGCTGACTTACCGCGTGAGCGATGCCGCCGGCAATGCCGCCACCCCGGTGACGCGCACCGTAACCGTGCTCGCGGGCGACACCGTGAAGCCGGTCATCACGCTCAAGGGCTCCTCGACGGTGAGCGTCCGGTGGCGCCGCAGCTTCAGCGACCCCGGCGCGACGGCGACCGACAACGTGGACGGCAATCTGACCAGCAAGATTCAGGTCTCCGGCAACGTGAACACGAGCTGGCCGGGCACCTACTACCTCTACTACAACGTGTCGGACGCGGCTGGCAATGCGGCAACGCAGGTTGTCCGCACGGTCAAGGTCACCTGGTAAACGCCTCATCACGCCTCTAGGCGTACTCACTCAAAAGGCGGCGGACCTACCCCTTCGGTCCGCCGCCTGAGTTTTTTTTTCGGCGTGAAAAGCATTCCAAACTGGAATGTGTTACACTTTTTGTTAGTCATCAATGGCTGCACACTGGGGGAAACGCGCTGGAATGCGCTGCTGGATTCCCATAGTTTTAGGCATCATTCTGGTTCCTGCCGCCTGGGCCGGTCCGCTGGACGGCCTGACCCTGCAGGCGGAGCTTCCGGCTGTTCAAACCAATCAGGCGACCGACCTTTCGATAGAACCGGAGGGCGGTCTCGACCCGGGCTGGACCTATGCCTGGACGTCATCCAGCGGAGCGCTAGCGGCGGACGAATCCGAAGCTACCTTCACCGCGTCGTCCCTGAGTGGATACGTCCTCATCGAGGTCGAAGTATTTGACGGTGCGAACAGCCTCGGCATTCTAAGAACGCCCCTGCTGATTTATACCCAACTGGCCATCATCAAGGCCGACGACTACGTGAGCTACAACGGCAGCGTGCCTGCGGCCTGGCAGGCCTATTTCGACGTGATGAACCGCGAGTACCGGCTCAAGCATACCGTCGGCGTGATCACGGAGTGCCTGAACAACTACACCTTCGAGACCGGCACCAATTTCACCGACGGCATGCAGGCGCTGCACGTCTCGGGGCTGGGAGAAATCTGGCACCACGGGCTTGACCACTCTGGTACCATCGACGAGGCCAAGGGGGCCGAATTGAGCTTGGCCGCGCTACCATCGCCAGTCTGGAAGGCATCGACCATCACGGAATTCTTCGGACAGCCTTACGCCTTCCAGAAGGCGCATCTCGAGAACGGCTTGACGCTGTCGCGCGATGTGCTCGGGTTTCCGATGGTGACCTTCGGCGCGCCTTTCGGCATGAGCGACAGCACGACGATTACCGTCGTTGATGAATCCGCCGATATCGCCAATTGGTACGACGGGCTCTCGGGCACGGCCAAACGACTGTTGCCTGTAGACGGCGTGCTGGTAGAAAACCCTACGGGGTATCCGCTGCTCGAGCAGTTCAACGCGATCTATGATCCGGAACAGCCGCTGATCATCATGCAGGTGCATCCCGGTTACGAAGAGCCGGCAGGCGTGTTTCCCTTTAGCACGCGCCTCCCGGCGTGGCGTACGATGCTCGACACCGTCTTGTCGAATCAGACGGTGTTCCTGACGGCAGCCGAATACGACGCGCTGTTCGACCAGGGGGCTTTCCCGCTGTATCCCGGTCGAGATACGGACACCGATGGCATCGAGGACTGGAACGAGGGCAACGGCGACACCGACGGCGACGGCATGCCGGATTTTCTGGACTTCGACAGCGGTGGAGCCGGACCTCGCATTCAACAGTTGGGTGTCGAGCTCGTGGCTGCGGGGCAGTATGAAATCACCTTCGAACTCGCGGACGCCGATACGGTGCATGACATCGTGGTCGAGCTGGATCAGGGCGGCGGAGCCGGGTTCGAGGCGCTGATTGAAATTAGCGGCGACCTCACGGGCCTGACCAGCGGCAATGGCTACACGATTGACTGGGACACTGCGACCGAGTTGCCGGGGGTAGAGCTTGATTACACGTCGATTCGACTGACGCCAGTTGTTTCGGTACCCGCCAGCCCCGACCGCGTACCCAGCGATGAGGCCACGTTCACGCAAGGATGCACGGACTGTGTCAGCGGCGACACAATACCCTCGTTCCAGGTCCGCCTCTCCCCCTATGAGTTGGGAACCTATGAAGTAACCAACGGCGAATTCGCCGACGTCCTGAACTATGCGCACGGCGAGGGGTACCTCACGAACCCCAGCGGTGCGGCTTATGCCGGCGGCGATGTGTACTTTGCCGGACAGAGGCTCTATGCCCTTTCCGCAAGCGGTGCGCAAATCGCATTCAGCGCAGGGATATTCAGTCCCAAGACCCGCGATACCCTGCCCATGGACGGCCATCCGGTAACTCAGGTGACCTGGTATGGGGCGGCGGCCTATTGCAATTGGTTGAGCGAACAGGCGGGACTCGAGTCCAACTACGACCCCGACGATCTCTGGCGGGCGGCTTACCCGCCCGCGAATGGATTTCGTCTGCCTAGCGAAGCGGAGTGGGAGCACGCCGCCGGATGGGTGGACGTCGATGGCGCCTTCGGCTTTCCAACCAGCACCGACACGCTGTCGACCCAGCAGGCGAACTACAGTTCGTCCAATCCGCTGAGCCTGACCAACGCGCCCTTCACCACGCCGGGCGGTTACTACGACGGTAACAATGGCACGACCGACAGCCCGAGTCCCTTAGGTGCTTACGACATGGCAGGCAACGCGGCCGAATGGTGCGCCGACCGATACGACGCGTACTTCGAATATTCCGCGACCGATCCGATAGGTTCCTACACAGGACCGCGCCGCGTGGTGCGCGGCGGTGCCTGGGCCGACACCGATGCTGCATGCGAAACGACCGCGCGCGAGTCGGCGCTGGGCAGCACGGCCAGCAATCGTATCGGCTTCCGTATCGCCCGCTCTGTACGGAACGGAGACCGGACGACATCAGGAATATCGATCGACAACGTCCCGCCGCAGGTAACCGCCATGGCGCTGGAATCGCCGGTCAGCGAGAGCGACCTTACGATGCGCTTCACCGTGACGTTTTCCGAGCCGGTGGAAGGGCTCGTGCTGGGCGACTTTGACCTCACCGCCAACGGAATCGTGGTCATTCCTCCGGCCCTCACGTCGTTGGAGGGAAGCGGCGACGCCTATGTACTTGAAGCCACCACGGGGACCATGCAGGGCTCAATCGACCTCGAACTGATTCCCTCTGCCGCGGCGACCGATGAGGGGCTCAATCCGATCGACGCCTACACAGAAACAGCGATAGCGACGCTGAATACGCTGGCTCCCGCAGTGACTTCGCTCGAACTGGTCGGAAGTCCGCCCGACAACGCGGACACCCTGGTCTTTAGTGTCATGTTCAGCGGGCTGGTGGTAGCGGTCGTGCCCGACGACTTCACGCTGCAACTCGATGGCGAATCGGGACCCGTGGGACCGGCCATAACCGATGTCAGCGGGGCAGGCCCCGTCTGGCTGGTCACCGTGGCAGTCAATGAGTTCGACGGGCAATTGGGCCTGGCGCTGACCGATGCGGACAACAGTATTCAGGACATTTTGAACCAACCTTTGCGCAACCGGGACGAAACTGGCCTGGTACACACTGCAGCAACCCGGCCGCCGCGCATTGTGTCGCTCTCCGTGCTGGGCAATCCCGCACCGAACGCCCAGTCGGTATCCTTTGGAATCGAGCTGAGTGAACCGGTAACGGGACTCACGCAATCGGATGTGACGCTCTTGTTCGATGGTTCGACGATCTTTTCGCCGGAGATTTCCGGCTTCGGCGGTAGTGGCAGCATGTATTGCGTCGCGGTCGACACGGGCATTGCGGACGGCATGCTGGGGCTCGCCGTAGATGGTGCTTCGCCCGCCATCGACAGCAGCGGGCTAGGGCTGCTGGCGGGGGCTTCAGACGCCTCCCTGTTCGCGGTCGACACCATTGCGCCCGAGCCGCTCGAGGTCGCCTTGGTCGGCACCCCGCCTGCCAACGCGCAGACCGTCGATTTTCTGGTCACGTATACGGAGCCGGTTATCGGGGTCGACACCGGCCAGTTCGAGGTGTATTTGGGGGGAACTACAGACGAGGCACCGAGTGTAGCCGCCGTGAATGGCAGCGGATCGGTCTGGACCGTGACCGTGGACCTGGGCGTCAGCGAAGGCGTGATTGATCTGTTGCTGGTCTCCGATGATTCGGTGACCGATTTGGCGGGCAACACACTGGCCTCGTTGACAAGCTCCGGCGAGGTTCATGCTGCCGACACCCGGCCACCGAGGCTGATTGCTGCAGAGGCCTTGGGAGACTCGCCGACGGCCGCGAGCACGGTGAAGTTTACCCTCGCGTTCAGCGAACCGGTGGGCCCGCTCGAGGGCACGCAGGACGAGCAGCTGCTCATCACGTCTCCCGGACTCACCTTGGGGGCGGTACAGACGCGCGCGGTGGGAGACTTGGCCCACTACGAGATCACCATCAGCGGTATTGAAGGGGCGGGGACGATTTCCTTAACCGCCCGCGAAACCGGAACGGAAGGCGGGGGAACGCTGCTCGATACCAACGGCAACGGTTTGCCGGAGCCGGAGATTCCGCCTGCGAGCATTGTGGTGGATCGGCTGTCTCCGACGCCGGTATGCAGCGGCGCGACGGTCGCGCTGGATGAGAACGGCATGGCGACCTTGCTGCCGGAAGCAATCGACGCGGGCAGCAGCGATACCCTCAGCGCGGTCACGCTGGTATCGGTCGTGCCGGATTCGTTCAGCTGCGAGGATATCGGTATCCGGCCGGTGGTGTTGAACATCGCGGATGCGCTCGGCAACGCCGCGCACTGCACGGGATTCGTGCGCATCGCCGATCCGCTGGGTGCCTGCGTGGTAATTGTGGAAGGCGAAGGGGAAGGCGGGGGAGAAGGACGCCCGGAAGGAGAGGGCGACGGGAGCGTCGACGGCGAGGGTGGTGGTGAAGGGCTCCCCGGCGGAGAAGGAGAAGGAATACTTGACGGTGAAGGCGGCGGCGAGGGAGACCCGTCGCTAGCCATTCACTCCGCCGACTGGAATGGCATTCCGGATCACCGTATCGACATCGTCGAACTCCTGCGGGTCATTCAGCTCTACAATGCGGGCGAGGCCGGGTTCTGCTGCGGCGAAGGCGAGACCGAAGACGGCTTTACCCTGGGTCCGTGCGAAAACTTCAGCTGCAGCGCCCACGCGGCAGACTACGAAGAGCCGTTTTGGGAAATCACCCTGACTGAGTTGCTTCGCGTGGTGCAGTTCTTCAATCTGGGGGGCTATTACCGCTGCCCGGAAGCCACGGAAGCCGACGGGTTCTGCGCGGGGCCGGCCGCCCCCTGAAACGCCGGGACGCCGCGGCGGTAGAACTAAAGGTAACTGGGGACCGTTGCGGCCCCACTACCCCCACGAATGAACAGGAGGTTTACTTATGACTGTTCGCGTGACGCTCTTGCTCCCGCTCGCGTGTTTTGTGCTGCTGCAAAGCGGCTGCCTGTTTCAGGATGCCGACGGCGACGGCCTGCCGGACCTGCAAGAAACCTGCGTGGACCTGGATGGCGACAACGTGCCGAACTGCCAGGACTTGGACTCGGACAGCGACGGGGTGCCGGATGCTGTGGAGGGTGATGGCGATGTGGACGGAGATGGCCTCCCGGATTTCCTGGATGTCGACGATTCGCAGCCTCTGCAGCTGAATCTCGCTTGGGACGGGCGCTCGCGATATTACGAGCTGTACCTGCCCCCCGGCGTAGAGAAGGGCACCTCGGTACCGCTCCTGCTGGGCCTGCACGGCACCGGCCAGACATCGGAGCAATTCCGGCATCAGGCGCGCATCAAGGTGTTCGCGGAAAGCACCGGTTTTATCGCGGCGTATCCCGAGGGGGTGGAACTGAACTGGAACGACGGGCGCGCCGTCAGTGGAATCACGGCCTACGATCAGAACGTCGACGACGTTGGCTTTCTGGCGGCGTTGATTGACGCGATAGCCCTGGATTTCCCGGTCGACACCTCGCGCGTCTACATCGCGGGCTTCTCCAACGGCAGCGTGATGGCGCAGCGGTTCGCCCTGGAGCGCCCGGAGAAAATCGCCGCCATCGCCTGTGTCGCTGGGCAACTTGCCGAAAATCTGTTGGAATTGCCCGCGCCTGAAATGCCCACGCCGATTCTGATGGTGAACAGCCGCGACGACCGGGTGGTTCCCTTTGCGGGCGGCGAGGCCAGCCTGCTTGGCATGTCGCTCGGCAGATTCGCCTCAGTGCCCGAGAGTGTGGCGTATTGGGTGGGTGTGAACGGCGCGGCGGAAACGCCCGCGTCCATCGCCATCGACACGGCCGACTACGACAATTGCAGCGTGGTCCGGAAAATCTACGCGCCGGGTGCGAGTGGTGCAGGGGTCGTGCTGTATGAAATTACCGGCGCGGGGCACGCCTGGGCGGGCGGACTGCAACAGGTCGGCGCGCTCAGCACCCCGGTCTGCTACGACATCGACGCCACCGCCGCCGCCGTCCAGTTCTTCGGGCAATACCAGCGGGTGCAATAATTTGTACGATGAATGAGGTATCATGGGAACAAGATGTGATACTGCATTCTGAATCGAGGGTGCTGACGTGAGAAATGAGTTCACCGCCATCTTTGAAGAATCCGATGGGGAGTTTGTCGGGTATTGCCTCGAAGTCCCCGGAGCCAACGGACAGGGACGAACGAAAGAAGAGTGTCGTCAGAATCTTTCGGAGGCTATTGCATTGCTCTTGGAGATGACGCAGCCAACCGCCGCCCAATAGAACCCTCTCCGGCTGCGCAGGTACAATCGGCGGCATGTGCGGTATCTGCGGCAAAGTCCTTCATGCACCCGGCGCGCGGGTTTCCGAGCGCTCGGTTCAGGACATGGCGACGCTTATCGCGCATCGCGGACCGGACGACGAGGGTTTCCACTTCGATGGCGAGGCCGGGCTGGGCTTCCGGCGGCTGAGCATTATCGACGTTGCAGGCGGCCATCAGCCCATGTGCAACGAAGACGGCCGCGTCTGGATTGTCTTCAACGGCGAGATTTACAACCACCGCGAACTCCGCGCTGAACTCATTGCCAAAGGGCACGAGTTCAAGACCCACTCGGATACCGAGACCATTCTCCATCTGTACGAAGAAGCGGGGGAGGCCTGTCCGGAGCGGCTGCGCGGCATGTTCGCGTTTGCCATCTGGGACGCGCGGGATCGCAGTCTGTTCGTGGCGCGCGACCGCTTCGGCATCAAGCCCTTGTATTACCGGGCGACCGCGGAGACCTTCGCCTTCTGCTCCGAGCTGAAGCCGCTGCTCTACGATGCCGAGACGACGCCAGACCTCGATCCCGTCGCGATTTCCGACTACTTCTCGTCCTACGTGTTCGGCGAGCGCACCATGTTCCAATCTATCCGCCGCCTGCTGCCGGCCCATTGGATGCGGGTACGCGGCGGCGAGGTGACCACCCGCCGGTATTGGCAGCCGGAGCTGGACGCCGAGGTAACGGGGCGGAGCGCCGGAGAGAACCTGGAGGCCCTGCGCGCACTGCTGCAGGAAGCGATGCGCGAGCACATGATGAGCGAGGTGCCACAGGGCGCGTACCTGAGCGGGGGCGTGGATTCCAGCCTCATCACCATCCTGATGAACGAAGCCGGTGCGCACCCGGTCAAGACCTTTTGCAGTACCTTTCCGGGGGGCGGCGCATTCGACGAGAGCGGCTACGCGGCGAAAGTCGCGCGCGCGTTCAACACGGAGCACCACGAAATCCCCTGCCAGCCGGAACACATCGGGCTCCTGCCCAAAGTGCTGTGGCACCTGGAAGAACCCCTGGCCGACGCCCCGACCATCGCCCTGTATCAGCTTTGCCAGGAGGCCGCGAAGCAGGTGACCGTGGTGCATTGCGGCGATGGCGGCGACGAGGCCTTCGCAGGGTATACGCGCTACTACTGGGACCGCTTCGCCGGTGCCTACAACCGCGTGCCCGGCGCCATCCGGCACGGCATGCTGCCGCCGGTATGGCGCGCGCTGCAGGCCATGCCGGGTCCGCTGCGCAATCTCGGCCGCCGTGCGGAGAAGTTCAGCCGCTATTCCGATTTACCCGAGGCCGAGCGCTACATGAGCTGGTTCTGCGTGAATCCCGATAGCGCGAAGGCCGCCATGCTGACGCCCGAGTTCCAGGCGCTCTCCGGCGCGCACCGGTCGGCGGGCTTCTTCGAGAGGCTCTTCGCGGACGCCCGGGCCTGCGGCACCGACAACTTGGGTACCCTGCAATACTGCGACCTGCACAACTTCGTGCCGTACAGCCTCATGCTCAAGGGCGACAAGCTGACCATGGCCGCGAGCATCGAGGGGCGCTTTCTCTGGCTGGACCACCGGCTGGTAAATTTCGGCCTGAGCCTGCCGCCAGACCAGAAGATGCAGGGCCGCCACACCAAGGTGCCGCCGCGGAAGGTTTTCCAGTCCTACTGGAACGACCCCGATGTCTGGCGGCCCAAGCAGGGGTTCGGCGTGCCCATCGAGGACTGGTTCAAGGGTTCGCTCCGCGAGGAAATGGAAACGACCATCGAAGCCGCCCAGCGCGACGTCATGCAGGTCGTCCGGCCCGAGGCCATCCGCACCATGGCGGACCAATTGATGGCCGGCGACCCGCACGTGTGGCCGCACCTGTGGAGCGTCTACGTCTTCTACACCTGGCGGAGGGTCTTCGAACATATCCGGCAGGACTGCGCCGAAATCATCCGCACCACCACCGATCCCTTCGCCCGGGCACGCGCGGAGGAGGGGTGATTACAGGCCGCGATACGATTCGCCTCGATGCCGCACTCGAAGAATGACGATCACGATCGCCTCATCTTCGATTTCATAAAGAATCCGGTAGTCACCATCACGCACGCGGAAAACACCCTGTATGCCGGAGAGCTTCTTGCATCCCGACGGACGTGGCTCATCCGCGAGGCCTTCAATGCGGCACCGCACGGAGTCCCGCACATTGGCAGGCAGCTTTCTAAACTCCCGAAGTGCGGATGATTTCCACTCAATCCGATATCGCACCGCCCTCTTCCACGAGTTTCATGGCGGTGTCGTGCGGGATGGAGCGCTCGCCGCGTCGACGTATGATCTCTGCGAGATCTGCCTGATCTTCCAACAAATCGGAGATGGCTTCGTACTCAGCGATCGTGAGTACAACGGCAACCCGCGCGCCGTTCTCATCGGTCAGGAATCGGGGTTTCAGCGAATGTGTATCCACAATCGACCTCCTTTGCCGAGGCACTCAGTGTAACACAAACCCCGAAACGCCAGGGTCAGCTACACATCAGTCGATGACGTCGGGATTGCGGACTTCATTGTAGAAATCGACGAAGCTGCGGGATTCCTTGCCGGCCATGCGGTTGTCCATGAACTCCAGGCCGGTGCGCGGATGCTGGTTGAGAATGCCATTGACCATGTAAGGCATCTGGTAGCCCCACTGCAGGTCGGCGTGCAGCTGGAGGAAATACTTCTCGATCAGGCCGAGCACGGGGGAAAGCTGGTACTTGGGGTTCTTCAAGAATCCCAGCAGCAGCTCGGTGGTGCAATTGCCGGCGGCGCGGCCCATGCCGAAGATGCTGCCGTCCACGTAGTTGATGCCCTTGATGATGCCCTCGATGGTATTGGCGAAGGCGAGCTGCTGGTTGTTGTGGCAGTGGATGCCCACCTGCTTGCCCTTGAGCAGCGTCGTGTACTTCTCGGCGAGGTATTGAATCTGCTCCGAGTAGAAATAGCCGAAGGAATCGACCAGGTACACCACTTCGAAATCGGTATCGGCCAGTTGCACCAGCGCCTCTTCCAGCTCCGGCTCGAGCACCGTCGAGGCGGCCATGATGTTCACAGAAATCTCGTAGCCGAGCGCCTTGATATGGTTGCCCAGGTGAATCGCTTTGTCCACGTCCTTGGCATAGGTTGCCACGCGGAACATGGAAATGATGGACTCCTCCGCCGGAAGGAAGTTGTCGTAGTCCGTGCGGCCCACATCCACCATCACCGATATCTTGGTGTTGTCGTCCTTGAAGGCCACTTCGCGCAGGTCGGCTTCGTCGCAGAAGCGCCACGGGCCGTGCTTTTTCGTATCGAACTGCGCCTTGTCCGCGCGGTAGCCCAGCTCCACGTAGTCCACGCCCGCGGCCACCAGCCCGGCATACACGTCCTTCACCATCGCCTTGTCGAATTCCCAATTGTTCATCAGGCCGCCGTCGCGGATGGTGCAGTCCAGAATCTTGATTTCAGGCCGGTACATGGTGCGGGTCTCCCTGCGGAAAATGGCAACAAAAGACGACGCGCCCGCCCAAGGCGCGCGGAAAGTGGGGGAGTATACCCGATGGACAGGCGCCGAGAAAAGCAGACCGCGAATACTGCCAAGGCCGCAGCAACCGATACCGGCAATCGGAAAAATCCTGCTACACTCCCGCGCCATGAATGCCATTTCAACGCTTACCGCCAGCCTGATCCTTGTGTGTCACGCCGCTGCCGCGCCGCCGGACTCCGTCTACATCGACCTTGGCGCGGTAAACGACGAGCGCGGCCTCTGGCTGGTGCGCGACAACGACGGCTGGAACGAGGCCGTGGTGCAGGATGGCGTCGATTGCCGGCAGAACGACCTGTCACCGCATGGGCGCACAACGGGCACGTACCTCTATTTCCGAGTGTCGAACGAATGGGCGTATCACGGCAGCCGCCCCGAGGTGTGGCTGCGGGTCGAGTACTTCGACGGTCCGGCGGGGCAACCGCTCTATCTGGATTACGATGCGACAGGCGACGGGATTCCGGCACGATACAAGCGCCCGGAGCCCCTCCTCATGGCCGGTACCGGCACCTGGCGGGAGCACGTCTTCCACCTGGAAGACGCCTATTTCGGCGACCGCCAGAACAAGGGATGCGATTTCCGGTTCTCGTGCGGCGAAGGGCTGGCGTTTCAGATCAACCGTGTGTGGGTGAGCGAGACGGAAGCGGCATCGAATATCGTTCCCGCTGCGCATGCGCTCGAACTCCCGGCCGGAGTCGTACCGGCATCCGCCTTATTCGGCCGTGGCGATGCTACGTGGCCTCTTCTGCGTGGTTACAGCCCGCATCACTACGGCATCGTGTCCGACCTGGCCTACGACTACCGCCCGGTACTCGACCGGCTTGCGGGGCGCGGGATTAATCTCGTCCGCGCCATGCCGCTGAACGCTTACGACGTGCAACCGTTTCTGCGAGACAGCGACGGCCGCTACGACCTGATGCGTATCGACCCGGCGTACCTCGAGCGCATCCGCGAGTTCACTGCCTATGCCAATGCCCGGGGACTGGCGGTGCAGTTTTCGGTGCTGGATCATTGTTCGTTGCGCCACGGCACGGTGAAAGACCGTTTCGCCTATGCGGAGGGAAACAATACCCAGGGT
This sequence comes from Candidatus Hydrogenedens sp., assembly GCA_016125095.1. Taxonomy (GTDB): domain Bacteria; phylum Hydrogenedentota; class Hydrogenedentia; order Hydrogenedentales; family JAEUWI01; genus WGMK01. Next base: position 284,304 of record WGMK01000007.1, read on the forward strand.
ATCGCCATCACGGATACAAACTTCGCGTCCTTCTGGAACCAGCCGGATGGCTCGGAGATGCAGGCCTACCGGGCCTGGATAGAAGCGCTGGTCGGTGCGACGCGAGGCCAGAAGGTCATCTTCGAGGTCATGAACGAACCCTACGTCGACAGTCCCGACGTGCTGCCGTTCCACCGCGTGATGCTGGAAATGCTCCGGGAAGCGGGTGCGGGAAAGGTGTCGTTCAATGCCTGGAACGATGCCGATGCCAAGACCCTCGAGCCGCTCGCCGATTACATCGGCTGGCACGGCAACGGCTTCGAGGCGCACGACGGCTTCCCGCCGGAAAAGGTGCTGATCTCCACCGACACCGGAGCCTGGCACAGCAAGGCCGACGTGATCGAATGGGCGGCAGCCAGTTTCCATCACGGTTACAACTTCGAGCACATGGCGATGTCGGACGATGGCGACACTGGGGAGGCCGACACGGACTGGGAGTTCATCCGCATCCTCGGGCTATTAGCGTCTGTACCAGACGATTGATTACTCCTTCGGCGCGTTCACCCAGGCCGGGTCGCCGTAGAGCCCGATGCGACTTTCGTCGATCGGCTCGAAGCCCAGCGCCAGCGCAGGGGAGTCGGGCTGGAGGCTGAAGTCCTCGGCGGCGAGATCCGTAAACATCGGGTCGGCCACCACGCTATTCAGTTCACGACCTTGCGCCATGCACTGCCCGAGCGTCTGCTTGCCGAACTGCATGTCGTTGCCCTCCACGTCCCAATACACGTTGTAGTCCGACCAGATATCGGCCTTGTTCCAGTTTTCGGGCGTGATGCGCCCATTGCGCCCAACGACGATGTTGCGTTCAAAGACCAGCGAACGATGTTCCTCGACCCGCGTGAAGGCGATTTGCTCGTTGTCGCTGAAGGCGAAGATGTTGTTGCGCACCCGGTTGTTTTCGCCGTAGTGCTGGTGAAAGCCGCCGTTCGTCGTGTTGTAGACGATGTTGTTCTCGAGCAGAATTTCCGTGCTGCCCTCGTCCGTATAGAGTCCCCAGCCGCCGTACTGGAAGCTGTACACATCGTGGATACTGTTGTTGCGTACGATGGTGCCGGGCTGGATGCCGAGGTTGTACACGCCGCCCATGTCGCTCAGTACACGCTTCCCGAGATGGTGGATGTGGTTGAACTCGATGATGTTGTGATGCGTCGGGTTGTCGCCGTAGCCCCATACCCAGCCGTTCGAAACGCCGCTGTAGTAGAAGTCCGCGATTTCGTTGTGCGACAGCGTGATGTAGTTCGCGTGCCCAATCCACACCCCGACGCCAGCCTGATAGATCTTGCCGCCGTCATGAATCCAGTTGTTGTCGATGGTATTGCGCGAGGCCACCACATCGGCGGCGCTCATGGTGCCGACCGGCTTCGTGTTGCCGCCCACGCGTACGCCGCCCGCGCCGAGGTCGTGCCAGTTGTTCCGCTGTATCCGGTTCTGCTGACAGCCCGCATCAAGCCAGAAGGCGTACCCGCCGGTGTGGGCGATTTCGCAATCGGTCATGGCGCTGTAGCGAGTGAATTTCCATTGCACCGCGGCAGGCACGCTGTGCGCCGCCTGCGCATCGGAATGCCCTTTCGCGCCAATCGGCCAATCGGTAAAGCGGAAAGCCAGCCGCTCGAACTGCAGAAATTCGGCGTAGGTGCCCGTGTCCGGGTCGCCATCGACCAGCAGCAGTTGCATTGCGGCAGGGATTATCGCGGTCGTGTTCTCCGGCGTCTCGCCCGGCATCGGCAGGTAGTACAGCTTACCCTCGGCGCGGTTCACATACCACTCGCCGGGCTGGTCGAGCGCCGCCCGCACGTTTTCGATGTAGTAGCGCTGCTCGCGGCCCCATTGGCCAAAGGGCCAGTGGGCGTCGTTCACGAATTGCACGGTCTTCTGATCGGTATTGAGGTCGGCGATGCGGTGGTACGAGACCTCCCAGGCGTGATACACCGACACCAGCGCCTCATCGATATCCGGCCATTGCTCGAAGCCTTCCGTGTAGGCGAAGGCGTGGTTGTCGTAGCTCCGGCCCGCGGTCATGTCCACCCGCAGCGCCGGGTCCGCCTTGCCGTCCGCGAGGAAATAGCCTTCATTCGGCGTGCGGGCGGGCGTACGACGCTCGCCGTTGATCCACAGGGCACTCGGCGCGCCGGTCTCCGCGTCGGCATGGGCGCTGATATCCGCTACCCAGACGCCCTCCGTCACGTCCCAGTTCGACACTACGACACCGCCCGAGAGCACAGCCTGTTCGCCCGGCGCCGAGCGCCAGACCACCGGCGCGCCCGGCTTGCCTGAGTCCGCAACGCCCAGCTGCAGCGGTTCGGTAAGCACGTACTCGCCAGCACGGAGATTCAACAGCACGCGGCGCTCCATGGCGCCCGAGGTCCGCAGCGCCCGAAGGTTATCACGTGCCCCGCCGAGCGTCTGCCAAGGGCCATCGCTGCCGTCCGCGGCGGGATCCGGCAGGGTGCCCGACCAGGCATCGTTGCCCGTGGGCGACACGTAGAACGCGTGGTCCGCAAATGCCGGGACCGCACAGATCATGAGAACAAGCAAAGCCAGGAAGTACCGCATGAATCATCTCCCTCCCGAATTGGGAACCGTACCGGGAATCAAGATAGCAGTGGACATCGCAACACTCAAACCGATACAAGGGGGAAAGGGCATGGGAGGAAATGTCATGCGAATCACGAGTCTCCTTATTCTCGTCGCCAGCTGTACGTCGGCCATGGCCGACGCGCCGAAGAACGTGCTGTTTCTCTTCGCCGACGACCAGCGGTACAACACCATCCATGCGCTCGGCAACAACGATATCGAGACGCCGAACCTCGATCGGCTGGTGGAGCGGGGGACCGCGTTTACGAATGCCTACATCATGGGGTCCAAGCACCCGGCCGTTTGCATGCCCAGCCGGGCGATGCTGATGACCGGTCGGCCGTTGTTCGACTTTGGCGACAGCCCCGGCCGCGTGCCCGACAGTTTCCAACTCATGCCGGCGCAGTTCCGCGTGGCAGGCTTCGATACCTGGTTCACGGGCAAGTGGCACCAGGACGGCAAGGCGTTTAACCGCGCGTTTGCCGGGGGCGATGCCATCTTCTTCGGCGGCATGCACGACCACTTTGCCATCCCGGTGCATCCCTATTCGCCCGAAGCGCAATACGGCAAAGACAACGCAGTGATCCATCAGGGAAAGCATTCCAGCATCATCTTCGCCGATGCGGCCATCGACTTTCTTGAGCATGACATCTCCGAGAAGCCGTTCTTCATGACGGTCGCCTTCACCGCGCCGCACGACCCGCGTACCGCGCCGCAGGAATACCACGACAAGTACGATGCGGCGACGCTGCCGACGCCGCCTGCATTTCTGCCCGAGCACCCGTTCGATAATGGCGAACTGCATATCCGGGACGAGGAACTAGCACCGTTCCCGCGCACGCCGGAGATTGTGCGGCAGCATCTGGCGGACTACTACGCCATGATCACGCATTTGGACTTTGAAATCGGACGGGTTTTGGCCGCGCTCGAAGCCGCCGGACACGCAGACGATACGCTCATCATTTTCTCTGCGGACAACGGTCTCGCCGTGGGCAACCATGGCCTGATGGGCAAGCAGAACCTCTACGAGCACAGTGTGCGCGTTCCGCTGGTGTTTACGGGCCCCGGCATTGCAGAAGGCGAGCGGCGGGAGGCGCTGGTGTATATCAGCGACCTCTTCCCAACGCTGGTGGAGCTCTTCCACCTGCCTGCGTCTGAGGAACACTACGCGCGCAGTTTCGCCCCGGCGCTGTTGGGGAAAGAAGACCGGGGGCGCGATTCCGTCGCGTTCACCTATAAGGACGTGCAGCGCGGCGTGAGGATGGGGCCTTGGAAGCTGATCCGCTACGACGCTGGCGGCGAGCAGCATGTACAGCTATTCAATCTCGACGACGATCCGGATGAGCGGAACAACCTGGCGGAATTGCCGGAACAGCAGGAGCGCGTGAAAGAATTGACCGCGCTGCTCATCGCGGAACTGGAAGCACAGGGCGACCCGCTGGCGAAGAGCCCCGACGCCGCTATCTTCCGGTAATTCTCAGGCGGCGCATTCGTCGAAGAGGCGGTCGACGTCGATGATAAAGGCCACGCCGCCATCCCCCATCAGCGCACCGCCAGCGAGCGCCGTGGTCGCGCACACGAGGCCATGAATCGGGCGCAGGACAACCTGCTGTACGCCGAGCACCTCGTCCACGGCGATGCCGAAGCGTTTGTTGCCGGATGCCAGCGTGACCACCAATTGGAAGCCGCGCTCCTGATTGGCGGTGCCTTCTTCCTGCATAAACCCTCGCATGTCGATCAAGTTCAGCATGCGATCATGGTGCCGGAAACAGCGACCTTCGCCCGCGACGGTCTGTATCTGATGGGGATGCACGCACGTCGTTTCGAGCACCTTGAGCGTGGGGAACACGTAGGTCTGGCCCGAGCATCCCACGAGGAATCCGTCCATGATCTGGGTGGTAACCGATTTCGGCACGCGGATCTCGAAGCGACTGCCCTTGCCGGCGGTGCTGCTGACTGAAATATGACCTCCGGCTTCCTCGACCATCCGCTTAACGACATCCATACCCACACCGCGGCCGCTGATGTCGGTGATCGTTTCTGCGGTGGATACGCCCGAACTGAAGAGAAAGTTCACCACATCCGTTTCCGTCAGGCGCGAGCCGGGTGTGACCAGGCCCAGCGACTCCGCTTTCTTCTGAATCGCGGCGTAGTTCAGCCCCGCGCCGTCGTCCGTCACGCTCAGGCAGAACTGATTGCCTTCCTCCGCCATGACCACCTCGATGGTGCCTGCGGCGGGCTTGCCTGCGGCCTTGCGCACGTCGGGCTTTTCCACGCCATGGTCGGCGGCATTGCGCACCATGTGCACCAGCGGCGCATCAAACAAATCGAGCAGGCTCTTGTCTACCTGTATGTCCCCGCCCTGCGTGGTCACGTGCACTTCCTTGCCGCCGAGCGCCGCGGAATCGCGGGCGATGCGCGGCACGCGCTGCAGGAGCGAGTTCATCGGCACCAGGCGGATGGACATGATGCTGCGCTGAAGCTGGTGCGAGAGCGTACCGAAGACTTCATTCACGCGGTGGAACTGCTCACGCAGGCTCGACACCTTCACATTCTGCCCGCGCATGCGCTGTTCGAGGTGGTTGAACATGTCGCGCACCACGATAAGCTCGCCCACGTAGGCGAGGAACGTATCCACGTGTTGTTCGGAAACACGCATGGTCTTCCCGGGCTCTTCCTTCGCGCGCGCGTGCGGATCCTCTTGGGGGGCGGGCGCGGGGGAGGCAGTCTCCGCCGGCTCGCTCGCCACCGCTGCGGGCGGTGCAGCTGCCACTGCGGGCGGTTGCGAAGGCAGGCTCGCCAAGGCCTCGCGGATCTGGGTCTCGAGCAGTTCGTCGAAGCCCATCGACGCCATGAACACCTTGTAGTTGTCTAAGGCGGCTTGAAGTTTTTCCGTTGCCCCGCTGTCGGTAGTCTCCTTCAAGAGCGCCTGGAGCAGCGGTCCGCATGCCCCGGCGTCTTCATCGGATATCGAGCCCTGCGTGCGGTAGAGGTCGAGAATGCCAAGCAATTGCGCTGCCACGCCGCTGCCGACAGGCGTTTCAGCCGCCGTACCGGAGTCTTCCGACGACGCACGGTGCTGCAACCACGCATCGATCCGGCCGCGCACCGGGACGTCCTCGGACAGCGCTTCTTTCGCGTCGCGAAGCAAGGCAGCCGCCTCGTCCAGCAGGGCACCTGGCCCTACTTCCGCTTCGTAGGCCGCCTTAACCTCGGCGAGTACGGCATCGTAGCGGGCCTGATCCGAAATCTCCTGGTCGCCGTGGCGTCCATTGGTGAGCAGTTCTCGCAGCACATCGGTGCCGCGGAGCAGCACATCGACCACGGCCCGCGTGACCGGCCGGGTACCCTTGCGGCACTGATCGAGCAGATTCTCGACGATGTGGGCGAGGTTCTTGACGCCGATGAAGCCGAAGAAGGCCGAGTTCCCCTTGATGGAATGCACCGGGCGGAAGATGGCCTGAATAATTTCGACGTCCTCGGGCGAGGCCTCGAGGGAAAGAAAGAGCGGATCCAGCTGCGAAAGCATGTCGAGCGACTCGTCAATAAATTCGGCCCGTAACTCCGGATCGACTTCGAAATCGGTCTGCATGGGGTGAACTCCGCTAGGATACCGGTTTCATGGTCTGCAATTGCTTGAGCAGTCTTACCCAGTGCCGCACGGCCTCGACTGCCTTTTCGACGGCCGACTCCAGGGCCGTGAAATCTTCGATGGGCTTGAACACCAGCGTATCGGCCCCCAGCCGCATGCAGGCCAGCGCATTGTCCATGGTGACATAGCCCGTAATCATGATCACATGGACCATCGGGTGTTCTTTCTTGATGGCGCGCAGTAAATCGATGCCGTCCATGACGGGCATCATGATGTCGGATATAACGACCTGCACCTGTTCCCGGTCGAGCAGGCGCAGCGCCTCGGCGCCATTCGGCGCTTCATGCACCCCGTAGCCCAGTACCCGGAAATACCGGGAGAGCGAGCCGCGCAGGTCTTCGTCGTCGTCCACTATCAGCAGCGAAACTTTGTGGCTCGGTTTAGCAGCGTCGCTCATGTGCCTGGCTCTCCGTTAGCCTGCGGCAAGGAAATCACGAAGCAGGCACCGCCTTCGTCTCGATTGGTCGCGAATATAGACCCGCCCATGCGCTGCACCAACTCTCGACTGATTGCGAGCCCGAGGCCCGTGCCCTTGCCACATTCCTTCGTCGTGAAGAACGCGTCCCAGATTTTTCCCAAATCGGCATCGGGAATGCCCGGACCCGTGTCCTCGACCCGCAGCATAACATGACTGCCCTCGATACCGGTACGCAAAACAAGTACGGATTCAGGTTGCCCTTCCATCGCATGGCAGGCATTGACCACCAGATTCAGTACAACCTGAACCAGCTGCTGCTGCACCGCGGCGGCTTTCGGGTTTCGCGCGTCGAGCTGGAGATCCACCCGAGTAAGCCGTTTTGTGGCGCCCATGGCGAGCCCAAGCGTTTCTTCAACCACCTCGTTCACGCTGCAAATCCGAGGCTGGTCAGAACTGGCGCGCGAAAATTCGCGAAGGCCCTTCACGATGTTCGTCACCCGGACCACGCCCTTGCGGATACTCTCGATTGCAGGCGGCATCTCGTTGGCCAGCATCCCCGCCTGCGGGTCATCCGCTGCATGGCGCGACAACCACGTCTGGGCACGCGGCCAGAGGTGCGCCAGCAATTGGGCGTTCGTGGAGATGACCCCCATGGCGTTGTTGATCTCGTGGGTGATGCCCGCCGTCAGCGTGCCGATGGTGACCATCCGCTCGGCGTGTACCAATTGGTCCGCGCGGGCAGACGCCAGTTCCTCCATGTTCGACGCGAACCGGCGCATTTCCTCATTGCGCTCTTCCAGGCGTTGCTGATACGCAATGAGGCGCGTTCCCACGGCGAGATGCGTACGCAATTCGAGGGTGTCGAACGGCATTTTCAGGAAGGCGTTCGCCCCCGCATCGAGGTTTTCAAGCAGGTCGGACCGCGCGGTGCGGCTGGTTACAATGATCGCGTAGACCAGCGGCTTGCCATCGTCTTGCACCTTTCGGCACAAGCAAAGGCCGTCGCAGTCAGGAAGCAACCAATCAATCAAGGCGATACAGGGCGAGGTGCGCGCCGCCAACAATTCAGATGCCGCAATGCCGTCGGCGCATTCCAGTACCTCGTAATCCCAGCCACGAATTAACCGCACCATCAGCGTGCGGAAATCGGCACGACCATCGGCCACGATGACCTTCGGGGGTTTCAATTGATGGGGGCTTTCGGTGGCCGACTGCGGAGAATTTCCGTATGATGGGGTATCGGGCAAGCGCAGGCTCCTCGTGGCAGTGCGTCAAAGGTATTCTTGAAATTATAGTTTGCCAACTCGAGCAAAGCGGTCGCCAACCGACAGCGGTCTCGCAGAGCACAATGCTGGTACGCTCGCTAGGATATACGGGAGGCACGGAAGAGTATGGACACCTCGAGATTGGTATGCACAATATTTTCTTTTCTCGCAGCACTCGTTGCAGGAACAGGGCTCATGGGCGCAGCAACATTCCGGGCGGGCGCAGCATCCGCCATTATCAGCCCTCCGGCCGGGGCGTTCATCGCCGGCGATAAGCTCGACCGACACTTTACCGGGGTGCACGACGACCTGTTTGTAAAGGCACTGGCGGTGTCCGACGGGGTGGAAACGGTCGTATTGGTGTCGACCGATTGCCTCGGCCTGACCTACGGCACCATCCAGCACATCCGGGAGAAGGCCGCCGAACTGGTACCCGAACTCGAGCCCGGCCACATTGTGATCGGCTCCACGCATATCCATACGGGGCCCGACGTGATCGGCATCTACGGCGCCGACCGCGCGCATTCGGGGCTCGATCCGGAATACATGGCACGGCTCGAGACGGCCAGCGCCAAAACCATCGCCGATGCCGTCCGCGGCACGCGCCCCGCATCGGCGCGCTATGCCGTGACCACCCATGGCGAGGGCTGGGTGGTAAACGAGTGCGAGCCGCAAGAACTCGATCGCTCGGTAACCACCCTGCAGTTTCTGGACGAGTCCGGCGATACGATTGCCACGCTTACCAACTTCGCCTGCCACCCGACGATACTCGACGGCGTGTTTAACGAGGTTTCGACCGACTGGATCGGCGGGTACTACCGGGGCATGGGGCACGCCCTGGGCGGCACGCACCTGTTCATGCAGGGGGCGATTGGCGGCTGGGTGCAACCCGTCGACGGCGCGAGGACCTTCGAGCGCGCCGACCGCCTGGGGCATGGCCTGGCCGACGCGGTGCTCGCGGCACTGGGCAAGGCGAACGAATTGGACGAAGCAAAGATCCGCTTTGCCGGGAAGCCCCTGAACCTGCCCCTCGCGAATGAAGGCTGGTCCCAGCTTGCCGAACTCGGCATCATCGATCTGCCGCTCGCAGGCGGCGTCGAGACCGAAGTGGCGGCGTTCCGCATCGGCGAAGCCGAGTTCGCCACGCACCCCGGCGAAACCGCGCCCGCATTCCAGCGCCAGACCAAGGCCCTGATGCAGACCGAAGGCCCCAAGTTCGTGCTTGGACTCACCATCGACGCCCTCGGCTATATCCTCAAGCCCGAATACTTCACCCCCGACGCTACCTTTCCCAGCGCCGCATACCTCACCAGCATGAGCGTCGGACCCCAGACCGGCCCGCTGATGATGAAGGCGCTGGAAGACGTGATCGTACGGGTGGAGGGGGAGTAAGGCGACCGCCAGAAACACAAAAACCGCCACATAAGGTGGCGGCGATGCTTCAGGTTCCGGGCCTGAAGCAAATTAAAATGGTCGGGGTGAGAGGATTTGAACCTCCGATCTCTTCGTCCCGAACGAAGCGCCTTACCGGACTAGGCCACACCCCGACGCGGACGCAGAGTATAGTCAATGCAGACGGCAGGTTGCAAGCCAGCAACGGGGACAAAAATCGGCACAGATTGAATAGATGCCCCGGCGTGACGGTATAAGGGTACGTAGCTTGTAGCAACACCGGAAGGGAGAGTCGGGCCATGTCGAAAGGGGCACCAGAATTTGTAGGGCCGTCGGGCGGAATCAAGCCGCCGGTGCCGCGTATCGGGGGCCGCGCCGCAGGTTGCGTCACGATTCTGCTCGTGGCGGGCATCATCACTTTGGTGCTGTACTTCACGTTTCTGGAGTACGTGGGACCGAACGAATACGGCATCAAGGAAGTGCAGATTCCGGTATTCGGCCAGAGCGGTATCCAAGAGGACGTTTACCAGGCGGGATATGCGCTGGTGATCCCGTTCGCGCAGATCATGCACACGCTGCCCCGACACACGCAGGTGGTGGAATTGACTGAAGTGGACGAGCGGGAGTCGGAGTCGCTGGCGGAGAACGTATTTCACGACCGGCCGGCGAAGATTCAGACCTCGGACGGCTTCTACGTGGACGTGGACGTGAGCATTATTTACCGCATCGACGATGCCTACAAGGCATTCAAGGAGTTCGGTCCGGGCGACGGCTTTCTGCACAAGGGCATTCTGCCGAAGGCGGAGCCGATTCTGAAGCAGGCGCTGGGCGAACTTACCACGGAAGAGTTCTACAACGCTCCACTCCGGGTAGAGAAAGCGGAGCTGGCGAACGAACTGTTGAACAACGAACTGAATCCGAAAGGTATCCGGGTCGACCATGTGCTGATCCGTTACTTCAAGTACAGCGACCGTATCCAGGAGAACATCGAGGCGAAGAAGCTGCAGGACCAGCTGGTGTTCACGAACCAGTCCAAGCAGCGCGCGGCAGAAGAGCAGCAAAAGCTGAGCCGCATCGAGGCCGAGGGCGCGATGATGGTGCAGGTGACAGAAGAGGAGGGCAAGGCCTACAAAACCGAGAAGGACGCGGAGAAGGATCTGTATGTCCGGTCGCGCAAGGCGGAGGCCGATCTGCTTCTGCAGCTCGCCGAGGCTGAATCGACGCGCCTGCGCAATGAGGCGATGCAGCAGCTAGGCTCCGACCGGTATGTCGCGATGGAAATGGCCGAGGTGATGAAGGGGCTGGAGTTCATTGTGGTGCCCACGGGCGGCGCGGACTCGATGAACCCGCTGAACCTGGACGGCCTGCTGAAAACCTTTGGTGTGGAGCTGGATTCGGCCGCAGGTGCACCTTCGCCTTTGAATCCGCGCATCAAGGAATTGTCGGAAGCTCCGGCAGCCGAACCGCCGCCGCCCGCGGAATTCGGCGCGATGGTTGACGAAGTCGCGGGCGATACGGCCCCGGGCAACAACGAGACCAGCGAGGTGGCCCAATGAAGACGCTCGCACGCATCACCCTGCTTGTATTGCTGTCGGCCTCGGCCGTGTCGGTGTCGGGCTGCATCCCGATGCCGTACCGCACCGGCCCGAACGAAGTGGGCGTACGCACCATCAAGATGTCGCTCACCGGCGCCAAGGGTGTGGAAGAGAAGGTATACGAACCGGGCACCACGCATTGGTTCATCCCCTTTTTCACCGACTGGCACACCTTCGACACGAGTGTACAGAACCTGCAGATGCTCGGTTCGCTTAACCGGGGCGACCGCACGGGACGCGACGAACTCGTGTTCAAGACCATCGACGGCAACGACATCTCGCTGGATGTGATCGTGTCGTACAAGCTTATCGAGGAAAAGGCGCCCATGGTGCTGCAGGAAGTCGCGACGAATAGCGACGAACTTCGCGAGAGCATCGTGCGCACGATTGCGCGCAGCAAGCCGCGCGACATTTTCGGCGAACTGGACACGGAAGACTTCTACATCGCCGGGAACCGTACGGCGAAATCGCAGGAAGTGCTTGAGGCATTAAATGCCATCCTCATTCCCTACGGCGTCGAGGTAAGCCGCGTGGGCACGGTGGATTACCGCTACAGCCCGGAATACCAGACGGCGATCGAGGACAAGAAGGTGGCCGAACAGGAAGCCGAGAAGCTGAAGTCCGAGACGAAGGCCGTTGCGGCGCAGTTTCTGACCGAAGTGGAGAAGGCCAAGGCGGAAAACGAGAAACTACGCGCCGAGGCCGATGGCGATTACCGCCGCGCAGTCATCGAGGCGGACGCCTACTTCGAGCAGCAGAAGAGCCTGGCGAAGGCGATCTTGGCAGAAGGCAAGGCCGAGGCGGAGGCGATCAAGGAAATGAACGCGGCGCTCTCCGGCCAAGGCGGCGAGGCGATGGTCAAGCTGAAGATTGCCGAATCGCTCAAGGACAAGCGCATCCTGATGCTGCCCACGGGCGGCGGCGGGCTCGACGTGCGCAACACCGACGTAAACCAGCTGCTGCAGCTGCTGGGCGTGCAGGAGCTGGGCAAGAAGTAGCAACGATCAGGGTTCCAGCGCGGGGCAGTCGCCCTCGGAATGCGTCACCGGGTTGCACCGCATGGTGGCTCCGCCCTCGAATTCGACGACATAGCCGCTGTCTTCGTCCTTCTCGCCGGGAGGATAGTCCGTGTGGATGACCTGCGCCCCGCAGGCGAAGGCTTGGTCGCGCTTCTTGAAGAAGCCCGATTTGTCACCGGGCGTGGCGCCATCGGCTCGCGTACGGATGTAGTAGCCTTCCTTCAGCCAGGGACCCGTGCGCTCGCTGTAGGGATTGTTCTCGATGATAAAGGCGGAATAGGCCTCTCCTGGCTCGGATTGGGGGAAGGCAGCGCGGCCCTCGGCCGACGGCCGCGCCTGCAGGTACCAGTCGCGGATACGCCCTGTGTCGTGCAGCACGAATAGTACCGTGCCGCGCACGCTGTCCAGCTCCGGCCAGCCGGTGCTCGTGACGGCCTCTTCCAGGGTATTGGCCTCGCCGCGCACCCGGTCGGGGGTAAGCAGGCGCTCCTCGGGAAACACGCCGCGGATGGCCTCGTCCATAACATCGAGTGCTTCCGGCGTATACGGGAAGATTTCAGGGTCGAGGCGGTTCAGTTCATCCTTCGTTTCCAACAGCACGACAATCGGCACATGCTTGGGGTGGGCGTCGGACCAGGCCTTAATAACCCCGAGACAATCGGGAAACACGGCGCAGGAACTGTTGTTGTCGTAGTGGGGGACATGCAGCACGCGGAAGCCGGAGCCTGTCCAGTGCAGGTCCAACTCGAAGCTGCGGACTCCATGCTCCAATTGCTGGTCCAGCGGCAGGTGCTGGTAGTCCCATTCGAGCGCTTCCGGAAACAAGGTGCCAATGGTCTTGAAGTATTCGGCACCCATGGACTGATGGTAGCTATTGTGCGTGCCAATAATCTGAATCTGGTTCATCCGCAATGGTTCGGCATGCGCGGCGAACGCGGCGACGGCGAGAAACAGGACGCAATATCGCATGGAGTGATTCCTTTGTATGAACCAGAAGAGGGGTATGCGCGATTAGACCGGCCGGTCGTAAATAAGTTTCAGGCCTGCGTAGGGATCGACCAGCGTGATGCCGTCCTCATTGAAGAGGGCCGTCACCGGGGCGCCCTTTCCTGCCTCGGTATAGGCGAAGTTCGCCTGGCAGACTTCGCGGGCGGCGTGCACGATGAGCGCGGTCAGGCGGCCTTCCTCGGCCGTGGGATAAGTACCCGCCAGTTGCTCGCGCGTCTTGCCGAGAAACTTCATCTCTGCCACCTTGGCCACGCAGGCAATCACGCTGTCGATGCCGTAGCCGGTGGTTACATGCGACCCGTCCTCGCGCGGTACGTCGCGCAAGACATGCGTGTTCATCGTTCGCGAGCCATGCCCCGCCGCCGCATAGCGCAGGCCGCGGTATTGCGTGTCGGACTCGATGACGCCGTCGGTGCCGTAGAGGGCGCTTTCCTGGTTCACCGGCCCCTCGAATCCGTCCGGCATGATCCAGTTGTTGATGAAATCGATGCTCATGCCGTTGTCGAACTGCACCTTGACCTGCACGGCATCGAAGGTATCGATTTTAAAGTCGCCGAGCAGCTTTCGCTTCTGGCCCACGGCGTGCAGCGACACGGGCTTCACGCCCAGGTAGGCGATGTAGAGGTCGGTCCAGTGGCAGCCGACATAGCTGAACGGGTCGCTGTTTTCGGCCCACTGCGCGAAGACCTGCGAGCTGATTTCGAGGGGTTCTTCCAGCACGGCCCGACCATAGAGCGGAGCGCCGATGCGCTTCGTCAGTACGTCGCGGATGCGTAAGTGGTCGGGATCGTAGCGCTTGTGCATGTCCACGCCGACCAGCAGCCCCTTGGCCTGCGCGAGCTCGACGATCTTATCGGCCTCAGCGGAGTCGAGCGTCATGGGCTTTTCGACCAGCACGTGCACACCGCGCTCGAGTGCGGCCAGCGTGGGGCCGCCATGTAGGTTGTCCGGCGTCGCTACCGCCAACAGGTCGAGGTCGGGGTAGGCATCCAGCACGTCCACCCAAGGAGCGACTCCATGGTAGAGCGCGAAATCGAGGCCGCGCGTGCTCCATTCGGCCAGGCGGGCCTTACCACTGGCCTCGGTACGGGTGGCGAGCGCGACGAACTCGATCTCGACATCGGCGAGTGGACGGGCAAGGTCATCGAGGCCCAGCCGCCCCAGCCACGGCGCCAGTCCGTTGCGCTGCAATTGGGAATAGGCGGGCAGGTGGACATCCTGCCCGAACATACCGGCACCCGCGAGGGCGATGCGCAGCTTTCGCGCGCCGCTCACGGCTTCTCTGCTTCAGGGAACATCTCGACCCGGATAAATTTGCCCGCATCGGCGATAATCCCGGCGATGCGCTCCGCCTTCTTGTCGTAAAGCAAGGTCTTGTGCAGCATATCTTCCATCTCTTCAAAGGTGATTTCGCCCGGCTCGTGGCGCGCGTCCACCTGAATGATGTGCCAGCCCACCTGGCTGCGGAATGGCTCGGAGACTTCGCCTATCGGGATGGTGAGCATCTGCGCGCCCACTTCCATGCCGACGAGATCGGGCAGGGCCTCGCGGTAGAGTCCGCCGCGTCCTGCGCTGACGGCATCCTGCGACACGTCGCGGGCGACATCGGCGAAGGCCTCACCATTGACGATACGCTCGCGCGCCGCCTCGACGCGCGCCCGGGCGTTGTCCCAGGCAAGGTCATCGTTAGCACGAGGACGGATGAGAATCTGGCGCACGTCGGCCGTCATCGCCGGGCGTAGCGTCTGCCCGGCCTCCTTGGCCTTCGCGTAGAGTTCGCGTACTTCCTCGTCGCTTACGGTTACGTCTTCGGTCTGCTGTTCTTTGTAACGCTCCAACTGTATCCGAGAGCGGATTTCGTCCTTCAGTTCCGCTTCGGTCATTTGCATGGACCGAAGGTGGTTCTGGAAGGCCTCTTCGGAGGGCATGCGTTTACGGCGTTCCAGATAGTCGGCCTCGACCTCTTCGTCTGTTACCTCGATGCCGCTGTTTGCGGCCAGGATGCGAAGTAGCCGCGCGGTAATCAGTTCCTGCAGCACCTGCTTGCGGAACTCCATGGAGGGTCCCTCGTTGGCGCCGGCACGTCCGGCCTGCTGCTCCATGGCCCAGCGGAAGGCCACGTCGTGATCGAAGGCGCCCTTCGTCAGCTTGTAGTCACCGATCTGCGCGATGATCATGTCCGGAGTTGGCGGCTGTTGTTCGCCATTGAACCGTTCCGAAGGCGCGGTGACGGTGTCCGGGTCGGAAGAGGAACTTGTACCGGGATTCGTGACGACCTGCGCCGAGGCAAAGCCGCACAGCAACAACGTCGCGGGGAGGATGAGTTTATGCCACACGGATGCGTTTCCCTGTCTTGGCTGCCTGATAGATCTTCTCGATGAGCGCAACCGCGTTGCGCCCCTCGCGGCCGTCAATGCCGGGCGCCTTGCCGGCACGGAGCGCCTTGGTAAAGTCATCGATCTGGCGGCGGTGTCCCTCGATTTTCAACGAGGCGAGCGGATCGCCCGCGCCGGAACCCAGCGCGGATTCTTCCTTGAGGCTGGCCTCGATTTTCTTGTCGATGGGCTTCGCCTTGGCGAATTGCCACGAAGTCAGCTTGCCGTCCTCGAGGATGGCGGAGCCCTCGGTGCCGTGGATTTCGATGCGGGCGGCGTGGCCCGGATAGATGGCGGTGCTTCCCTCGATGACGCCCATGGCGCCATTCTCGAATTCGAGCATCGCGGTGGCCAGGTCTTCCACTTCAAGGCCCTTGTGGCCCACCAGCGCCGCCTGTGCGACGACCGACTTCACGGGGCCCATCAGCCACTGGAGCAGGTCGATGTAGTGAATGCCCTGGTTCATCAGCGCGCCGCCGCCGTCGAGCTTCCAGGTGCCGCGCCAGGCGCCGCTGTCGTAGTAGGCCTGGGAGCGGAACCACTTGATGTAGGCATCGCCGAGCACGAGTTTGCCGAAGCGTCCCTGATCGACGGCCTGCTTGAGCAACAGCGCGTCGTCGGAGAAGCGGCTCTGGAAGATGCAGCCGAGGCGGACCTTGTGCTGGTCGCAGGCCCCGATGATCCTGTCGATGCGCTTGGTGGTCACGTCCAGCGGCTTTTCCGAAAGGATGTGCTTGCCGGCCTTGGCGCAGGCCACAACAATTTCCATGCGCAGGCCGCTCGGCACGCAGATGCACACGGCATCGAGGTCCGGGCGCTTGAGCATCTCGTGGTAATCGTCATAGGCGTCTGCGCCGTATTGATCGGCCAGCTTCCGGGCACTCGCCAATACCACGTCAGCCACGCCGACCAGCTTGGCATTTTTCACTTCGGCAATGGCCGCCGCGTGCACGGGGCCGATATTGCCGCAGCCGATGATTCCGTATCCGATAGGGGGCATGTTGTACTCCTTGGTCAATCGGGGCGAAGTATAGCATCCGGTGCCCCGGGGCTCACGTCACCCGGCAATTCCGCACCGTATCCACCACGCATTGCACGTTTTCGAAGGGCGTCTCCTTCAGCAGGCCGTGGCTGAGATTGAAGATATGGCCTTGATGGCCGCCTTCGCGCACGCAGGCCTCCGCCGCGGCGGCAATGCCGGCTGGAGCGCCCTTGACCAGCATCTTGTTGTCGAGATTGCCCTGCAGCACCTGCGATGCCCCGAGCTGGCTGCGCGCCTCGGTGATGCTGATGGATGCGGGCAGGCTGATGATGTCCGCGCCCGCCGCCGCCAGGTGATCGAGCCGGTTCCAGTCGCGCGCGAAGACGATGGACTTCACATAGGGCTTGAGCGCGGCGAAGATGGCCTGCTGATACGGCAGCGCGAACTGTTCGTAGAGCGGGTCGTCGAGGAGAAAGGCCGCCGATTCGAACAACTGCACCGCCGCGACGCCGCATTCCGCCTGATATTGAAGGTAGGCGATGGTCATGGCGGTCAATCGCTCGAGCAGCCGATGGACCGCAGCCGGATTCTCGTGGAGCCAGTGCAGGGATTTCGGCGCGCTGTGGCTGAAACTGCCCCCCTCGATGAGGAAGACCGCGAGTGTCAGCGGGGCGCCTGCGAATCCCAGCACGGGCAGGCTGTCGTCGAGCTCGCCGCGGATGGAAAGGAGGGTCTCGCGCACAAAGGGTAACTGAGCGGCGATGTCGTAAGGCTCAAAGCGGTCCAGATCCTCGACCCGCTCAATTGGATTCTCGAGCACCGGACCGGGTGCAAAGACGAAATGGCCGCCCATGGGAGAAAGGGGGGTCAGGATGTCCTGATAGAAAATGATGGCGTCCACCCCGAGACGCTGGGGCAGCAGCGAGATGCGCGTGGCCAGTTCGGGATGCCGGAACAGCGCCTCCAAGGGCAGCCCGACGCTTTCGCGCAGTTTCAGGTATTCCGGATCCGTGCGGCCGGCCTGGCGCATCAGCCAGACGGGCGTGCGTTCCGTGCGCTCGCCGCGGGCGGCGCGTTCAAACAGATCGTTTTTGTATCGAGGAGGCATGCTCACGCTCTTGCGTCCCGCTCAGTCGCCGGGACGGCGGTTGAAATACACGATGACGGCGCCAAGGAGTGAAAGTACCAGCCAATGCCAGGATTCCAGTGGCAGGCTGCGGAAGGGTTCTATGGGCATTCCGTAGTATTCGAACAACGCCGCCGCCAGACCACTCACGCACAGCACCGCGCCGAGGACATTCATGCTGCGCTCTCCTTGCGTCGCCCGTGCAGAGTCTTTCAAATGAGCGGCGGTGGAAGCAACCCCGAGGCCGTGCAACCGGCCGACCGCCGCCGCTACAATGGCGTTGGAATGCAGCTTAGAGAGGGCGGCATCGCGTGAGCGACAAACAGAGGATAGCGGAACTGCAGGCCGAGGTAACCCGGCTGAAGCAGGCGCTTGCCCGCACCCCCGGGGACCGCGAGGACGGCTCGGGGCTGTTGCACGATTGGAGCGAACGCGTGGACCGCGCCTTCCGGGGCGATTCCGAAGACAGCCTCGAGCGCCGCGTCGGCGGCGTGTGGCTGTCGCGCGTGGCGGCTGTGCTCACGATGACGGCGGCAGGCATCGGCGCGCGCGCCGCCTACGAGGCCGACGAGCTCCTGGGCTTCACGCTCGGCCCATGGGAAAAGGCGGGTATCGGCTACCTGCTCGCGCTGGTGTTTGTGGCTTACGGCTGGTTTGCGCGGCACCGTGCGGTGCGCGGCCGCTCCACGGTTTACGAGGCGCTCTTCGCCGAGGCCATACTGGGCTGCGGCCTAGCTGGCATCTACTTCGTCACCTTCGCCGCCGCGTTTATCGAGCCCATGCGGCTGTTTCCGAATCCGGTGTGGGCCCTCGGCCCCCTGGCGGCCTGCGTGCTGCTGCTCGCGGGCGTAAGCCACAGCCAGCGCAGCCCCACCGTCGCGGGCATCGGGTTCTTCCTTGCGTACTACACGGTCGTGTTCGCCGCCGCCCTTGAGCCCACCTTCGAGGGCCTGCTCTACGCGCTGCTTACCTCGACCGTGCTCGCGGCCGTTACGCTCGCCTTCCACATTGCCCATCGCTGGATGCCCCTGTCGTGGGCGGCCATGGCGGCATCGTATCTGGCCTATGTCTGGCTGTTCGCCTGGAACGCCGCCTCCGGCCTGATCGCACCGGAGCTGCTCTTCTGGCTCTCGCAGGGCTTTCTCGGCCTCAATTACCTGCTCTTCGCTATCACCGCAATAGCCGATTCCCGCCGGTCCAGCGCCGCGACGATTTCGGCCTATCGCATGGCGATGGCCAACTTCCTGTTCTTCATTCTGCTGGCTTGGCGGGCCGTCGAACAGGCGTTCCCCGGCCAGGCGGTTTGGCTGTTCACGGGCGTCGCGGCGATCAATGCCGCCTTCGCGGTGGCCTGTGTGCCCCGGAGCAGCCAGCGGGGACTCTTCGCGCTCAAGGCCGCCGCGCTTGCCGCCGCCGCCATGGCCAGTTACTTCCCGCGCGACCTGCTGCTTTGGGGGCTGCCACTCGAAGCCGTTGTCCTCTTGCTGCTCTACAAGCGGCAGCACAATCGCCATCTACTGCAATTGAGCGTGCTGTTGTCGGTGATTACGGTGCTGGTCGCCGCGATGAGTCTCAATCTCCCCGGGCATAGGACGTTTGCCGGGTACGAAATCGCCTCGAGCATGCTCGGTCTATGGGGCGCCTCCATGATGTTCGCGGTACTTGCCGCACTTTACGAGCACTCGGTTCCCCGGCTGCGGCCTGCCCCGCCGATGCGGCGTCGTAAGGGCGACCGAATCAAGCCTGCGTTTCAACTGCGCCCGGCGGGTACCGCAGTGCTTCATGCGGCTGCGACGGCGTTTCTGCTGATGAGCTACGGCATCCTGCACTGGGGCGGCGACCCGCTGCTGCCCTTTATCCTCACCCTAATGGCCGCCGGGGGGGCGCTCGTGGGGTTCATGCTGCGCACGCCGCAAATCGAAGTGGGGGCCGTGCTGCTACTCGGCGCGGCGCATGTCTGCTTCCATATTTTCTACTGGGCGCCCGTCGCGGGCTTTGTCGATCATCCCTGGTTCGATGTGGGCGCGGGGTTGCTGGCGGCAATCACCTTCGGGGCGGCCCGGGCGTGGGAACGGTATCTCGTGCGCATCCAGCGCCACGCCCAGCAGAAGGGTGCGGAAGAAAACTGGACCGCGGACCTCGAGCACCAGATGATTGCCGCCTTGCCGTACGTTGGCGCGACCTTCATCCTGACCACCCTGACCGACCACCTGCTGCCCGCGCCCTATTTACCGGGCGTGCAGGGGGCCATTGGCGTGGCCTTCGTGCTGGTCGGATACCGCTACGACCTGAATGGCATCAAGGCCTCCGGCGTGTTCGCGACGGCGGCCGCAACGCTCAGCTTCTACACGCAGGTCTATGCCACGCCCGAGTTCGTAGCGAACCGGCCCTTGTTCGTCGCCGCGATGGCCGGATATCTGGCCGCGATGACGCTTGCCGAGCGGCTGGTGGCTTTCCTCGAGAGCCGCGAAGCGAATCCGTCCCGTATCGAGGACGTGCTCCGCTCGTCCATGGTGGCCGTGCTGATGACGATGGGAGCGCTTGGCCTGTTCGAGGTAGCGCCCTCGCTGCTGCTGCCCGTGGCGCTTCTGGGCTTCGGCGCGTTGCTCATGATTGTCGGCTTTTTTTTCCACGAGAGCCGGTACCGCTGGGCATCGCTGGCGGTGTTCGCGGCCTCGGTAGGCGCCGCCTTCGTCGGCCTGGACTTCAATCACATCAGCAGCTTCCTCTCCTTCGCGGCCGCGGCCATTGTGCTGCTCGGCGTGTCGTGGCTCTACACCCGCCGCCCAATCGAGGCCGACACGCCGACCTCGGGACCGCATGGATAGGCAGGAGGCCGCTGCCCGGACGCTCTGCAAGGCGCTGCGGGCGGCGGGACACACGGCTTACCTCGCCGGAGGATGCGTCCGCGACCGCCTGCTCGGGGTGCGCCCGAAGGACTACGACATCGCCACCAGCGCCATGCCGGATGAAATCGCGAACTTGTTTTCCCGTACGGTCGGGGTTGGCGCGGCCTTTGGCGTCATGCTCGTCATCACCGATGCGGGCCCCATCGAAGTAGCAACATTCCGCACCGATGGCGCCTACAGCGACGGCCGACGCCCGGAGTCGATCGCCTTCGCCGATCCCGAGGCCGACGCTTCCCGCCGCGACTTCACCATCAATGCCTTGTTTCTCGACCCCGAGACGGAGGCCATCATCGACTATGTCGGCGGCCGGGAGGACCTGGCCCGGGGCATTATCCGGACGGTGGGGGACGCTGCCGCGCGGTTTGGCGAAGACCACCTGCGGCTGTTGCGCGCCATCCGCTTCGCCGCACGTCTCGGCTACGAAATCGAGGCAGGCACCGCAATTGCTCTGCGCGAAAAGGCGGCATCGATTGTAACCACCAGCGCGGAACGCATCCGCGACGAGTTGGTGGGCATGTTTACCGGCCCCCGACCGGGCCGAGCGTTGCACCTGCTCGACGAGTATGGCCTGCTGCGACATGTCCTGCCCGAAGTCGCCGCCATGAAGGGCGTCGAACAGCCGCCGGAATATCATCCGGAGGGGGACGTCTTCATCCATACCGCATTGGTGCTCGACGCCTTGTACCAACCGTCGGCCGCGTTGGCCTTCGGCGCGCTGTTGCACGATGTCGGAAAGCCGTCGACCATCACCTACGAGGATCGCATCCGCTTCAACGGCCATCCGGAAGTGGGGGCGGACATGGCCCGCAGAATCGCCCGAAGGCTCAAATTCTCCAACGACGAGAGCGACCGCATCGTCTGGCTGGTGGCGATGCACATGCGCGTTGCCTGTATTCCCGATATGCGCGAAGCCAAGCGGAAGCGGCTCGTTCGCACCGAGGGATTCGATGAACTGCTGGCGCTGTGCCTGGCGGACTGCCGGGGCTCGCTCGGCGATGTCAGCACTATCGCGTGGATTCTGGAATATCTGGCGGAACTGCCCCTGGAGGCCGCACGGCCGCCGCGGCTCGTCAATGGCAGCCGACTCATTGAACTCGGCTACGCGCCCGGACCGGAATTCAAGGCGATTCTGGCGGCGCTGGAGGACGCTCAGTTGGAAGGCGAGATAGCGAGCGTTTCGGAAGCAGAGCGCTGGCTGGCGGCGCACTACCCGCGGTCTGCGTAGTTCAGCCCTAGGGACGGTGGAGTTGCGTCCCCAGTTCTTCCAGGCGCCTGCGTGGTAATTCGACCGTGGCGCGGGCGCCGCGCTCGGGGCAGTTTTCAATGGAGATTCTGCCGCCGTGACTCTCAACGATCTTCTTGCAGCAGGCCAGGCCGAGTCCCGTGCCGCGCGAGCCCTTGGTCGTGAAAAACGCATCGAAAATATGGGGAAGATGCTCGTCGCCGATACCGGCCCCGGAATCGGTGACTTCGACGACCACCGACTCGGGATGACCCACCGCCAGAATCTCGACCGTTCCGCCGCCGGTTTCGCATGCATCGAGCGCATTGGCGACCAGATTCAAGACCACCCGGTGCAATTCACGGCCATCGCCATCGAGCCGCGTGCTGCCCTCGTATCGGAAGCGCACCTCGACTGCATGCTTGGCGGCCTGTTGCGCTACGGTCTCTACGACATCGCTGCAGATCGCCGCGATATCGCAGGCCTCGCGGTGCCCTGAGCCCCCGCGGGAGTAGGTGAGCATGTTCAACACCAAGGTCTCGATGCGATCAATCGAACGCTGAAGGATGGGCCACCCGACCTGCAGCTGTTCCCACCGCTGGGATTGAACGCCCTGGCTGATTAAATCCGAACTGGCCCGGATTCCCGTGAGCATGTTCTTGATGCAATGCCCCAGTCCGGCCGTTGCCTCCCCGATGGCCGCGAGTCGCTCGGATTGCACGATCTGGTGGTGCAGGGTGGCATTCTCCACCGCAACACCCGCGATCCGGCCGATGGCGCTGAGCAGTTCGAGCGACTTTCCCTGGAACGGCCGCACCTGCCGGCCGGAATCGACGTAGATCACCCCGACGACGGACTCGCGTCCCAGCAGGGGGGCGCACATGGCGGAGTGGATTTCGTGGTCGGCAATGCTCGCCGAGGTGTCGAAGCGGCTGTCCTGTACGGCGTCAGCCACGAGAATCGCCTCGCGAGACCGCACCACCTTATCCACCAGCGTCTGGCTGATGGGGGGGCCGCTTTCGTCCGGCTGGCGGCTTAGCGAGGCCCGCAACTGCGCGGGCTCGCCCACGCTTTCGACGGTCAAGATAAAGCCGCGCTGCACGGGCAGGCTTTCGAAGACCAGTCCGAGCAGTTCCCGCAGCAATTCGTCCAAGTCGAAGATCTCGCCCAGCAACATCGATGCATGGAACAACGTCGCCAGGGGAGTGCCGACGGTATCTCGCAGGAGCGACTGTTGGAACATCTCGCTCTTGGCCATGCTCACGACAGACTGGGCGTAGGGTTCCGCACTGGCGGCGATCTCGAATTCCTGGTTACCGACGCGAAGCACGTCTCCCGGATGCAGCTCGGCGAATGGTGTCGTCTTGCTGTTCACCATGATGCCGTTGCGGGAGCCGAGATCCTTAACCGACAAACGCCCATTTTCGAAATAGATCTGCGCGTGTTTCCGGCTCACGGACTGGTCCTGGGCGAGCGGAATACCGCACTCGTCCGCACGCCCGATGATCAGTCCGTTCTCCGGCACGGCGGTACGGCGCGGTTCCGCTCCGCTCCTCTTCCAGAGCAACTCGTAAGTGCTATCGCCAGCCATCCCTCTGCGCTCCAACGATTCAGCCAAGTTGCGAATTGCTGATCGTTATAGGGGGATCGATGGTCGATTTACAAGCAATCCCGAATTTCTTACTTTGGGGTTGTACCATTGGAGGTTCTTTTCGACGGCCGGGCGGGCGGAACGTAACTTCTTGAACGCCAGAAATACTGCTGCTATATTCAGTGGTAAGGAGCGCCGCGTGAACGTAGCCCAAACCATCGACCGCCTCAAGGGCGATGCGGATTTCTGCCGCAGCCTGACCGCGTGGAAAACCGTGCCGCCACGTCCCGCGCGCTTCGGCGGATTTCCGGAGGGCCTCGACCCGCGGCTCGTGGCGGGCTATCAGAAGCGCGGCATCTACGACCTGTACACGCACCAGAGCCAGGCGGTGCAGGAAGCGCTGGCCGGCAACAACGTCTGCGTGGTTACCCCGACGGCCTCGGGCAAAACGCTCTGCTACAACATCCCGGTGCTGCAGCGGATCCTCGAGAATCCCAAGGCGCGGGCGCTCTACATCTTTCCCACCAAGGCGCTTTCGCAGGATCAGGTCTTCGAGCTCAAGGGCACCATTGACGATCTGGAGGTGAAGATTGGCACCTTCACCTTCGATGGCGATACCCCGGCCTCGGCGCGCAAGGCGGTGCGGAGCGCCGGGCACGTGGTGGTGACGAATCCGGACATGCTGCACAGCGGCATCCTGCCGCACCACACCATCTGGATCCGCCTGTTCGAGAACCTCGAGTACGTGGTCATCGACGAGGTGCACCACTACCGCGGGGTGTTCGGCAGCCACCTGGCGAACGTGCTCCGGCGCCTCAAGCGCATCTGCGCGTTCTACGGTTCGAATCCGCAGTTCATCTGCTGCAGCGCCACGATTGCGAATCCGAAGGAATTGGCGGAGCGGATCATCGAAGCACCGGTATCGCTGGTGGACGACAACGGCGCCCCGGCGGGCGAGAAGCATTTCCTGTTCTACAACCCGCCCGTGGTAAATGCGGAACTCGGCATCCGGAAATCCTCGGTGCATGAGGCAAGCCGTATTGCGCAGCAGCTGCTGATGAAGGAAATCCAGTCCATCGTCTTTGCGCGCAGCCGCCTGCGGGTCGAGGTGCTGACGACCTACCTGAAAGAGGCCGTGCGCAAGATGGGCAAGCCCGACGCGCTGGTGCAGGGCTATCGCGGCGGCTATCTGCCCACCGAGCGGCGCGCCATCGAGCAGGGCCTGCGCGAGGGCAAGATCATGACGGTGGTCAGCACCAATGCGCTGGAGCTCGGCATCGACATCGGCGCGCTGGACGTGTGCATCATGACCGGATACGCAGGCAGCGTGGCCAGCACCTGGCAGCAGGCCGGGCGCGCGGGACGCCGCAACAACGTGAGCCTCGTGGTGCTGGTCGCCACGAGCGCGCCGCTGGATCAGTACATCATCCAGCACCCGGAATACTTCTTCGAGCAGTCGCCGGAGAGCGGCACCATCGATCCGGACAACCTGATCATCCTGACGAGCCACCTGAAGTGCGCAAGCTTCGAACTGCCGTTCATCGAGGGCGAGGGCTTCGGCATCGACGCCCATTCAACCGAGCAGGTGCTGGATTACCTGGCCGAAAACCGCGTGCTGAGGAAGGTGCGCGACAAGTGGCACTGGAGTGCCGACACCTATCCCGCCGAGGACGTGAGCCTGCGGACCGCCGCGCCGGGGAATGTGGTGATTCTCGACACCAGCGACGACGGGCGCGTGATCGGCGAGGTCGATTATTTCGCGGCACATGTCGAGGTCTATGAAAACGCCATCTACATGCACCAGAGCCGGCAATACACCATCGACAAGCTGGACCTGAAAGATCGTAAGGCCTACGCGCGTCCGGTGGAGACGGACTACTACACCGACGCCGAACTGAAGGTGGACCTGCGGATTATCGATGCGCTGGAGGACATGGAGATCGGGCAGGCGCGGAAATGCTGCGGGGAACTCAGCGTCACCTGGCTCGCGACCATCTACAAGAAGATCAAGTTCGGTACGCACGAGAACGTAGGCTGGGGCGAAATCCATCTACCTGAGCAGAACATGCACACGATGGGCTATTGGATTGAATACCCCGACGAGGCGGAATCCCTGTTCGAGATGGAGCGCGAGGAACTGGGCGAAGCGCTCAACGGCCTGGCCAACACGCTCCGGCAGGTGGCCCCCGTGCGCGTGATGTGCGACCTCACCGATATCCGCGCGACGGCCATGCTACGCTCGCCCGTGTCGGAGCGTCCCTCGGTCTTCCTATACGAAACCTATCCCGGCGGCGTGGGGCTGAGCGAAAAGTTGTACGCGCACCATCAGGTGCTGCTCGAGTCCGCCATCAGCCTGATTACCGATTGCGGCTGCCGCGAGGGCTGCCCGAGCTGCGTGGGCACACCGCTAGAGACCGGACCGATGGGCAAGCAGGGGGCCGTGGCGCTGGCCCGCTTCGCGCTGGGACAGCCGCTGGCCGCGGCGGCGGAGTAGTCCCCCGATGGACGACGTGCGCGCCAAGCTGGACGCCCTGCTGAAAAGCCGGAACCTGATGACCGGCCGGCAATACGAGGAACAGCACCGCGAGGAATCCGAGCAGCGGCAATCGGGCGCTTTTGATCTGCCGCAGGTGGTGCCGGGCGAAGACGTGGGGGAGGACCCCGCGTTCTATCTGGTCCGCACCGAGTATCCGCTCGACCACCTGCACGGCCAGCTGCCGCTGGGATCGGCGCTGACCGCCTCGGGCGAGCACATCGCTTTTTCCGCGCAGGACGAAGAGCTGATTGACTTCGACCCGGCGCGCACGGCCTTCGTCGATACCGAGACCATCGGCCTCGCGGGCGGCGCCGGCACGGTCGCCTTTCTGGTGGGCGTGGGTTATTTCACGGAGCATGCCTTCCGCCTCGACCAGTGTTTCATGCGCGACTACGACGAGGAGGAGCCGATGCTGGCGTTTCTCGCCGAGCGCTTTGAGGGCATGGAAACCGTCGTGGGCTACAACAGCAAAAGCTTCGACCTGCCGCTGCTGCGCACGCGCTTCATCCAGAACCGCATACCCTTCCGCGCCGAGGCCTGCGCGCACTACGATCTGGTGCATGCCGCGCGCCGGTTCTACAAGCGGCGGCTGGCCGATTGCAGCCTGGGCAACATCGAGCGCGAAGTGCTCGGCATCCGCCGCGAGGGCGACGTGCCCAGCTATCTGATACCGCAACTCTGGTTCGACTACCTCCGCACGCGCGACGCCCGCCCGCTCAAGGGCGTGTTCTACCACCACCAGACCGACATCCTCTCGCTGGTCACGCTTACGGCGTGGTTGTCGGAATGCCTGCAGCGCGGCGGCACCGAGGGCTTCGAGCATGCTGAGGACAAGTTGTCCCTCGTGCGCATCCACTTCCGGCAGAAGAACTACGAAGCGGTCGCCGACCTGGGTAAGCGCTTTCTCGAGGCGGACGGCGCCGACCAGGACACCGAGCCCGAGCGCTCGCTGCGGCTGGAATGCCTTGAGATGCTCGGCTTCGCCTACAAACGGCTCTCTCGGTTCGAGGACATGCGGGATTCGTGGGCCTGGCTGCTGGCCGAATCGCCCGCGCATCTCTCGGCCCGGCTCGAACTCTCCAAGCACTACGAACACCGCGAGCGCGACTACGGCCGCGCCCTCGCCCTATGCGACGAAGCCCTGGAGAATCCCAACCGTTTCGGCGCCGCGGTCGCCTCTGGAGAACTCCGCGCCCGCCGCGATCGCATCGCCAATAAAATGAACCGCGGCATGAAGGGGCACGCGGCCGACCTGCTGGAATAGCCGGGGAGGGGGGAAGACGCACCGCAGTGGCGCGGAGGGCACGGAGAAGGCCTCAGGCAAGTGATTGATCTTCAACGAGACCTAGTGCATACTTCGACTATGCACCAATTCGGAGTATCAGAATGAAAGCGACTATTCTCGACATGCGCCGAAATCCGCAAAAAATCTTAGACGCAATCGCACGAAACGAGATCGTGACGCTTTCTTATCGCGGCAAAGAAATCGCTCGAATCGCGCCCATCGAGTCGGAGAAGCGCTGTAGCGCGTCTGAGCATCCCGCGTTCGGCATGTGGGCCGACCGCGAAGATATGGCTAATCCAACCGAGTACGTGAAGCAGTTACGAAGAGAACGCTATCGTGATCTTTGACACGGATGTCGTCATCTTCGCTTTGCGGGGCAATAGACGCGCCGCCGAATTGATCGACCGCGATGAACTGCCCGTCATATCGGTCGTAAGCTACTTGGAACTGGCACGTGGAGCACGTGATAAAGCCGAGCTTCGAGACGTTGGAAGATTCCTGAAGCATGTCGGGCTTCACACCTTGCCCCTCTCAGAGAACATAGGATTTCAAGCCCGTATCTACATTGAGGAATACGGATTGAAGAGCGGGCTGGGAGTCGCCGATTCCCTCATCGCTGCGACAGCGGCAGACGCTCAATTGACGCTTTGCTCGGGAAATGCCAAACACTTTCGCACCATCTCCGATCTCGATTTACGCGTGTTCCGAGGCGCGTGACATCGATGTCTCGACCAACTCCGTAGCGTCGGCATACGCATGGGGTCACCCGGGGTGACGCGGCTCGAAGCCGAAGTCCCGCGCGCGTTCTCGCAACGCCGCCGTCGAGTCCACATTTTTCACGGGAAAGAATCTCCTCAGCGCCCATTCGATATACGGGCTTACCGATTCGTCCGTACCATCGTCGTCGATAATCCAATACTGTAAGAAGGGATCCAAGGATTCGATCTGCTCCGGTGTTGCCTTGGATAGCGCGCGTTCGTCGAGATGGAGATGGTCCCAATATCCCAATCCGTCCACGTAATCGACGATAAGTTCCAGATAACCAGGCTCCCAGGTTGCCGGATTAGCCGCACCGATGCTGGAAATCACCCCGACCATCGGATGCCAAACGTCTGAAAACCGGTTGTACGGGAATGCGTCAATCTGAACGACTTCCTGCGGCGCGAAGCGTTGCTCGTATTGATAGTCCGCTTCCGGCGCGATTGCATCGCCAACAAAATGAACTGCGGCATGAAGGGGCACGCGGCCGACCTGCTGGAATAGCGGGGGAGTGGGGAAAACGCACCACAGAGGCACGGAGGGCACGGAGAGGAGGAATGCGAGGAAGGGCCCACAAGAGCCTGCAAGGGATTTACGGGGCTAGCGCCAACGGCGCGGACGAAGCCATGGTCAGGGCGTAAGCCCGTCGGCAACGCTGCAAATTCACGGTTCAGGAACTTCAGAGTCAAAGGCCCGTCCAATACCAGCCTGGGCCAACGGCCCAGGTATAAGGCATTCCCAAAGAATGAGGGCTGATGGCCTGATCTATGAAATGGCGCGCGCCTTCAGCGCTTCGACCTTCTGTTGCGCCATGAACCTGGGCCGATGGCCCAGGCTGGTATAGATGTGACCGTTGGCCCCCAGGAAAGCATTTCGAGGCCGAGATGCTGCCAACGTGCAAGGGGGTAATCCTTCAAACCTCGCGTCAAATCGCGGGACTCGCTTGGGTGCCGCACATCCCCGGTTGTCAATTTATGATTTCCACGAGTCTCCGCCAATACTCCCACAGCCACGTTGTGGATACCAGATCAGGCGCGTCGGTTTGCGCTTCCGTTATCGTGCATACCCATGCTGCGGTCTCAGGAGCGGCAGAGAAGGAGGCACGTGTCACGCTCGGAATTCCCAGCTTGCTCACCTCCAGCCCTTCGTACGCGTATTCGGTATTGTAGGCCATCATGCGGTTCTCGACATGTTGGTCCCAATCGAAGCGCCAAGAGGCGAACGAACTACTCAGTATCTTTTCCGCCACTTCATCATAAAATACATACTCTGAAATCATGAGGAAATTCGCATCGGGTATTCGGGGAACGGGCGGACTGGCCGCATCGGCGTCCGGATACTTCAGGTCGAGGAGTGGATTCGCGACGGCGGCCCGCACACAGGGCGACGACGAATCGCAATCCACAAAGCGCGTGTAATAGCGCATGGCCCGGGGCGAAATACGGTAGAATCCGGAGCACGGAAAAAGTACCGCCTCGATTATTGGAAGCGGCCACGCGATACGGCGGAAATCCCGTCCCTCCGGCGTGTCGGAGAATTTAGCATCATCCGTCCACCGCTGCTTGCCGCAGACGATAGAATGACCGTTCCGGTGAATGGGCTCCTGCCAGACCCCGTCCCGTCCCCACCGCAGACGCCACGCGTCGTCCCGCCACGAAAACTCAACGTCGAACGGCCCGCCTTTCGGGGCGCAATCCTCCGGCAATAGGGCCACAGGAAAATCTTTCGACAGATCAATCCGGGCCTCGATGCGCCCCACGGCGGCCGATTGCTCGACCCGATAGCGGGCTTCCATCAGTTGCACGGGGTCCGCAAAGACGCTGTACGTCAAGACCATTGCGGCGGCGGCGATACAAGTAACTTTCGGTATTGTCCGGCTCATACCGAATCTACCTTCCATCAGCGGCAAATATTCTACCGTCCCCCGATACCTTCCGTGCGTACCGCCACGGGTTGAATCGCGGGCAATGCGTTCGAGGGCTGGTCGAGGTAGAAGAGCGCGACCGCGCTGACGTCGTCGCGGCGGTACATGTTGGTCCAGCCGTCGGGCACGCTAGGATCGTTTACTTTCAGGCCCTGCTCCAGCAGCGGCACGAAGGCCCCCGGACGCTGCACGCTGACCGGTTCTACTTCGACACCTTCGTCCACCAGCCGCTCCACGGTCTTCTTGTCTGCGCCGCCCATCTGCTGAATCGTCACGCGCGCTTCCTGGTGAAAATACACGGGGTCCGGCACATGGTGGCGGTAGAAGGTCCAGCGGCGTTTCTGGTTCTCGATGATCAGCGAGCCCTGGTAGCGGTTCGCGAATTCGCCCTGGCCGTAGGCCGTGCCCACGTAGTCCTCCGTGCCCGTGCCGATAATCGTCGGCCAAGCCGTATCGCCGTCCAGGTACATCTTCACTTCGCCCTCGCCCCACCAGCCGACGTTATCCGCCGCGCCCAAGATGCCGATATGCGCCCCCAGGAATCGGCCGCCGCCGGTCACCTGCGGCAATATCTCGAAGTCCTTGCCCAGCGCCGTGCGCGGGTCGCGGTGCCAAAACGCGTGGAAATACAACACGTTGTCCGGGTGCTCCTCGCCGACGGTAAGATTGATGTCGTAAAACAACTGGTCCAGCGGCTCGGCGGCATCGTTGGTAAAGGTGATCTTCGCGTGCGTACGGAAGGGCATGGGCACCACGCAATTGAAGGAACGCCCCTCAGGACTCGAGAACAGCTCGCTTTCGAAGGGTTTCATTTCGCCCAGAATATGCCCGAAGAAATCCGGAAACGGCGCCTCGACGGCGGGCTTTTCCGCGCCGTCCCAATACATGCGGATGACATACGACCGCAGGGCCTGTGCGCTGCGGTTCGACAACGTGAACCACATCCGCCGCACCACGCCGCTGCCGTCCATGTCCAGCAGCACCTTCTCCTCGCCCGGCGCGACCGAACCGAAGGCCGCGCCCTTCGCGCCCTTGTTGGTCTGTCCCCCGGCGCCCGGGGCGCCCGTCGGGTTCTCAAAACTTACCCAGCGCGATTCCACGCCCGCAGGCAAGGTGTACAGTTCCTCGGCCGCAGCAACCGTTGCCGCCACGCAAAAAACGAAAGTAGCAATGAGGAATTTCACGAGTTGGCCCTCCCTAAGGTAACTTCGAGCGAGTATGCGGCGAGTTCCCTTCCCGATGCCAGCCAGATTTTTTCTTCGTTCCCATCTTCTCCTTCCTTCCCCCTTCCTCTCTGTGCCCTCTGTGCCTCTGTGGTGAACGCATCCGCGCAAAATTGGCAGCCAGCCGCCGGGTGTACTACGATACCGCTCCCTTCAGGAGTACTCCCCGCGTGCCCAGAAAAGACATTGGCGAAGACATTACCCGGCGCTTTACGCCCGAGGCTGCCCGCGCGCTGCAGGAAGCCATCGACGATGCGGGCGGCCACGAGGTGTTTTTCGCCGGTTCGCTCAACGCCTCGGGCATTGTCGAATCCGTCCGCGTCTGCGCCCGGGGCCACGCCAGCGCCGTGCCCGCGCTGTTCGAATCGCTACAAGTGCGAGACGTCGTCATCCACAATCACCCGAGCGGACGGCTGGATCCCAGCGACGCCGACCTGCAGCTCGCGTCGATGTACAGCACCCACGGCCATGGGGTCTACATCATCGACAATCCGGCCGAGCGCGTGTATGTGGTGGTCGAACCCTTCCTCCAGAGCGACCAGCAGCCGCTGCACCCCGAAAAGGTGGCGGGAGAGATCGAGCCGGGAGGACGCTTGTCCGCGGGACTAAAGGGCTACGAATACCGCGAACAGCAGCGCGATATGGCCGTCGCCGTCATCGACGCGCTGAATCACGACCGCATCACGGTGGTCGAAGCGCCCACGGGCGTGGGGAAGACCGTGGCTTACCTGCTGCCGGCCATCCACTGGGCCGCGCAGAACAAAGAGCGCGTGGTGGTCTCCACCCGCACCATCAACCTGCAAGAGCAGATCATCGAAAAGGATCTGCCCGCCCTCCAGCGCGCCCTCGGCACCGAACTGAGCGCCTGCCTGGTGAAGGGGCGCGGCAACTACCTATGCTGGCGCAAGCTAAACCGGGCCCTGGGCGAGGCCACCTTATTCGAGGGCGAGGAG
Source organism: Candidatus Hydrogenedens sp. (assembly GCA_016125095.1). Taxonomy (GTDB): domain Bacteria; phylum Hydrogenedentota; class Hydrogenedentia; order Hydrogenedentales; family JAEUWI01; genus WGMK01. The sequence continues at coordinate 316,148 of WGMK01000007.1, forward strand.
CGGCGCGAGCAGCTGAACGAACTCGCCGCCTGGGCCGAGCGAACGCCCGACGGCAGCCGCTCCGACCTGCCCTTTGTGCCCGCGCGCGACCTGTGGAGCGAGGTCTGTTCCGAGGCGGACAGCTGCGGCTTTTCTCGATGCCCGGATAAGAAGCGCTGCTTCGTGACCAAGGCGCGGCGCGATATCGCCCGGGCCGATATCGTCGTGGTCAACCACCACCTGCTGTTTTCCGATATCGCCATCAAGCGCGAAACTGGCGACTTCTCGGCGCTGGCCCTGCTGCCCGCCTACAAGCGCCTAATTCTCGACGAGGCCCACAGCGTGGAAGACAGCGCCACGGAATACTTCGGGGTCTCGGCCACGCGGCTCGGGGCGCTCGCCACGCTGGGCCGGCTCTACCGCACCGAGCGGCAGCGGCAGCGCGGGCTGCTCCCGCTGTTCAAGGCCAAGCTGATGAAGGACTGCCACGACCTGCCCATCACGGCCTTCGAGCAGATGCAGGCGGCCATGGACACGCGCATCGAGCCCGCCGTGGCCGACGCGCGCCGCCAGTTAGACGACTACTTCGACGCCATCCGCTCGCTTGGGGCCGAACGCTGCGAGGACATCGGTCGCGACATCAAGTGGCGACTGACCGAAGCCGCGCTCGCCGAGCAGACCGTGCGCATTTTCCATCAGGAGGTCGTCCATCCGCTGGTCGAGTGCCTCCGCACCCTGTGTACGCTGCTGTTGTCCCTGGCCGAGCGGGCCGGCCGCGAAGTGAAAAGCGCCCGGGATCCCGAATCGCCGATTGTGGGCGAACTGGCCGAACTGCAGGCCTATGCGCTGCGCCTCGAACGCCTGGCCGAGACCCTGGCGGAAATCACCTCGCCCCAGTTGCGTGAGAATACCGTCCGCTGGGTCGAATTCGACGCGACCGATTCCCGGCTGGTGCGCGTGGCACGGTGTCCGCTCGAGGTGGGGGAGCCGCTCGCCGAGGGCGTCTACGAACACCTGCGTTCGGTCGTGCTCACCTCGGCGACGCTCACGGTCAATCAGCGCTTCGACTACCTGTTCTCGCGGCTGGGCATGGACCGTCTGCCCTCGGAGCGGGTTGTAAGCCGCCGTCTGACCTCGCCGTTCGACTACGCGAACCAGGCGATGCTGGCGATACCCAACGACCTGCCCGAGCCGACCTCGCCCGATTTCGGCGAGGCCTCGCATGAGGCGCTGCTTGAATTGCTCAACGCCACCCACGGCGGGGCATTCGTGCTGTTCACTTCCTATGCCGCGCTCGACCGCGCCCATCGCGCCCTCATCGGCCCGCTGAACGACGCCGGGCTGACCGTGCACAAGCAGGGCGCGCTGCCGCGGAATGTGCTGTTGGAGCGCTTCCGGGCCGACCACTGCGGCGTGCTCTTCGCCACAGACAGCTTCTGGGAAGGGGTCGACGTTGCCGGTCAGGCGCTGCGGTGTGTAGTATTGGTGCGGCTGCCCTTCCGCGTGCCGTCCGAGCCCGTGCTCGAGGCGCGGTCCGAGGCCATCGAGGCCCGCGGAGGCAATGCCTTCATGGATTACGCCGTGCCCCAGGCCGCCATCAAGTTCCGGCAGGGCTTCGGCAGGCTCATCCGCCGCAAGTCCGACATCGGCGCCGTCGTGGTGTTGGATCGCCGGATTGTGACCAAATACTATGGCCGGGTATTTCTAAAATCTCTGCCTGAACTACAGCCGGTGCAAGCCAGCATGCGCGAAATCGCCGAACAGGTGCGCGCGTTTCTGGCACAACCCAGAGGGGAGTAAGCGCATGGCCTCCGAAAGCAACCCGCTCGACATCCGTATCGACATCGCCCGCGCCAAGGCAGCCGCCGTCGGCAGCGAACACGGCGTCACCCCTGCGGAGTATGCCGAGATCGAACCCCGCGTGCTCGAGATTCACCGGATCCTGGAGCAAGAACGGCGCGACGGGAAGTACGGCTTCTACGACCTCTACAAGGATACCGACGCGCTAGAGGCGGTCAAGGCCGCAGCCACAAAGTTCGCCGCCTTTGAGTACGAAAACCTCGTGGTGCTGGGCATCGGCGGTTCGGCGCTGGGCATCACGGCGCTGAACACCGCGCTCAACCCGCCCTTCTACAACATGATGACCAAGGCCGCCCGCAAGCGCCGGCCGCGCCTGTTCGTGATGGACAACATCGACCCGCTTACCTTCAAGCAGATGATGCGGATGTGCCCGCCGAAGAAGTCGCTGTATGTGTCGATCTCCAAATCCGGCGGCACGGCCGAGACGACCTCGCAAACGATGATCGTGCTCGACGCGCTGGAGCAGAAGCTCGGCAAGGACGGGGTCAAGGACCACCTCGTGGTCATCACCAGCCCACGCGTGCCCGGCGCTCCCAAGAGCCTGCTGCACCCGGTGGCCGACGAATACGGCCTGACCTCGCTCGACATTCCGCTGAACGTGGGGGGGCGCTTCTCGGTCTTTACGCCGGTGGGCCTGTTTCCGGCGGCGCTGCTGGGCATGGACCTGGATGCCATAATGGCGGGCTGCGCCGCGATGGACGCGCGCACTTCGGCCGCCAGCCTGCACGACAACCCGGCCTACCTGCGGGCCGCCACGCAATACCTGCTCGATACCCGCAAGGGCAAGGTCATGTCCGTCATGATGCCCTACGCCGATGCCCTCCGCGATGTGGCCGACTGGTACCGGCAGCTGTGGGCGGAAAGCCTGGGCAAGCGCCTCAGCCTGGACGGGGCCGAAGTTTTCACCGGACAGACGCCCGTGAAGGCGCTCGGTGCGACCGACCAGCATTCGCAGGTGCAGCTTTATGCTGAGGGCCCGAATGACAAAGTATTTAACGTCATCGAGGCCGCCAGCTTCGGAAGCACCCTGAAGATTCCCGCGAACCTCACCAGCATTTCCGAGTTGGAATACCTTCGTGGCAAGAGCATGAACAAGCTCATGTCGGCGGAACTGCGCGGCACCATCGATGCGCTGAAAGATGCCTCCCGCCCCGTAATCAAAATCTCGCTGCCGCGCGTGAACGCGCACACGGTGTCCCAGCTGCTCTACATGCTCGAAGTCGAGACCGCGATGGCCGGCCGCCTGTATAACGTGGACGCCTTCAATCAACCGGGCGTCGAGGCGGGCAAGATCATCGCGCGCAAACTGATGGGCGCGTAGACCGCCGCAATGAAAGAACTTCGCATTCCCGAATACGGCGTCGGAGCCGATGTGCCCGCCCTGCGCCGCGGACGCTGGTCGTTCCGGTTCGGCGTGGCCGCCGTCGTGCTGCTCACGTTCTCGCTCTGGCTTTCAGAACGCTACCTGCGCTTCGACCTGAACGAAACGCAGTACATCATGGCGCTGACCATGCACCCCGACAGCGCCCGGCCCGTGCTGCGCAACGTCCTCAAGCGCGAAACCGACTCCGGGCAGCCCATCGTTGCACGGCATGCCGAGGCGCTGGCCGATGTCGAGGAACCCGATATTCTGCTCGCCCGCTATGCCGAGGCCTACCAGCTCGACCCGGGCAACTGGAGCCTTGTGCTGAACTACGGCACGCGGCTGTGGGGAGCGGGCAAGTTCGCCGAGGCCCGGGAACGCTTCCGCGAAGCCTCCGTGCATGCGCCCGACAACGCCCTGCCGCGCTACCTGGAGGCGGCTGCGCTCGTCCTGTCGCGGCCCGACAACCCCGACTATGCCGAGGCCATGGCGCTCATCGAACGTGCCAATGTGTCCGGCTATCCCGCGCGCTTTCCCACGCCGCTCTGGCATGTCTCGATTCCAGCCAGCGGCAACTGGTACGCCCAGAAGCAGCGCCTGATCATCGACCGCTGCTGCGCGCCGCTCTACCGGTTCAATGCGGCCATGGTGGCCGCGGCACGCGCGTCGGCCGACGACCAGACCCGGGTACAATGGGAAACCTGGTTCGAAACCATGGAACGCATGGGGCAAAACCTGGTGGGCGACGTGGATACCCCGGCCGAATCCCTCGGGGCGCCCCAGGCGGTGGCGGGGTTGAACATTCAGATCGACGCCATTGATTCTCGCCTGTGGCTCGCGGACGCTGATGCGGCCGAGCCCGACCCCGCGTTGAGTGAGCGCAAGGGACGACTTTTGGCGGCCAAGGACAAGCTCGCGGCCTTCGAAGACGCCCGGCAGAATATCATTGGCGCGCACCAGCAAGTGATTCTCGCGCCAGTCATTTTCGCTCTCACGACCTTTCTCCTTTTTCTCGCCGTTTGGACGCTTGCCTTGCTCATCGACCGCATCTTCTGGAAAGGCAGTCTCGGAGAGAACGCTCAGCATGCGCTTTGGGGCAATCTCTGGTTCGGCGGCGCGGGCGCCGGATTCCTGGCGCTGTATATCGCGTTCGCGTTCCTGCAGCACGTTCACCCCATCGCCACCCAGATGACCATGATGGCCTCGCTGATCTGGATGGCGCTCGTGGCGGTGCTGCTCGCGGGCGCACCAGTGTATCCTTACATCTTGCTACCCTCGGCGCGCTCGAGGATTGATGCGCTGGCAATAGCGGAGGACGACAAGGACACCGCCCATTTCGTACGGCGCGCCCGGCTCGATGCCTACCTGTCCCTCATGCGCCGATACCTCGGGATTGCGCTGGGGGTGTTTCTGATCGCGTCGTGCACCTGGTTCCTCGGGGTGCGCATCGTGACCGGGCTCTATCCGACGCAGGTCGAACTGATGGCGTCCGGTCTGCGCCCCGAGGAAATTGCACTTATCACGGAAATCATTCGGCTTACGCCGGGGTTGTCTTGAGTCTAGGCCCATCCGCCGAATCGGGAACATCCCATGCCTTCTCCCTTTCGCCTGTGAATTCTGTAGTTAGTGAGTCCACACCCCGAAAACTGCGGCCAATAGTCAAGAATCGTTCCGATTGACTCCCTCTCACAAATCACGATATACTCACCCCGATAGAGCGCTTATACTGAGAATTCTAACCCCTGCTGTGGTCATCATGCGGCTCAGCCTGCCGGGTTGGATGCGAAATTAGAGGAAACGGTGCGATGAGTGATAGAGAAAGTAAAGCATATACCACGTTCGAGGCGGCGCGGATTTGCCATGTGACGCACCATAGCATCAAGAACTGGATCAAGCAGGGCTTGATTAAGGCATCGCGCACGCCGGGCGGCCACTACCGCATTCTCGAGCACGACCTCGACGCCTTCCGCGAGCAGTACGACATGTTTCCGCGCGACAAGGGACCGCTGAAAAAGCGCGTCATGATTGTCGATGACGACGAGGACGCGCTGACCTTGACCGAGAAGATCCTCGATACCGAGGGCTACGAACTCATCAAGGTGACCAATGCGACCGAGGTGGGCATCAAGGCGGCGCAACTGGTGCCGGACCTGATTCTGCTCGATTTCCTCATGCCGGAAATCAACGGGTTTGAAGTGTGCAAGGCCCTGCGCGATAATGAACTCACGCGCAGCATTCCGATCATGGCGGTGACCTGCCTGAGCAAAGAACGGGACATCGAGCGTATCTTCGAATGCGGCGCTGACGAGTATCTGGCGAAGCCGTTCAAGGTGGAGCAACTGCTCGAGAAGGTACGCGATCTCGCAGGCAAAGGCCGTTCGGCTTAAACCGCCCACGGCCCGGCGGGCTCTGCGGCGAAAGGGAGTCCGCTAGCCGGTGTTGCGTAAACGTCAGGCCCGGGGGGGTATTGAACGCAAGTTCGTGACGTCCATCCTGTGGGTGGGCGTTATCCCGATGGCGCTGGCGCTCATCATTGGCTACGTCTTCGCCCGCGAAGGGCAGCAGATCGCCGTTCACCAGAACCTTGCCACGGCCGTACAGACCACCGCAGGCGGCATCCGCCAGACCCTCGAGCAGCAATTGCAGGTGCTCGAGTTCGTCGCCCACGATCCGGAGGTCATCGCCCGGCTCATGGCGCACGGTGACTTTGCGTCGTCCCGCGTACCCACCGTACTTGAACGTGTATCTGCCGCCGACAGCGGACATCTCTTGTCCTATTTCGTGCTCTACGATGCCCAGGGTTGCCTGCTACTGAATTCGCCCTCGGGTCCGCCTGTGCCGCCCGGGGTGCCCGATTGGCTGGGCGAAGTGTCCGAGACGCAATTCGTCGATTTCCTCTACAGCGGCGAAACCGGGCGTTACTATAATTACTTGGTGGCCCCGGTGCGCGACCCGTCGGACGACGAGATTATCGGCTACCTGGGCGAGCGCCGCGATGTCCACGAATTACTGCGTTCGCTGTTGCAGGACCATCGTAACGGGCGCGGCAATCTCTCCGACCCGAATCGCTACGAATTGATCAATATCGGCGCCGATGGTCAATTCGTGGTGTATCTCGACGAGCGATCGGGGGCGGAGGCGCCTCCGCCGAAGTATTACGCGCTCGACCACGAGCTGGCCGAGCGGCTTGGCGCGCCGACTGCACCGGTGATGGATTCGTTTTACGAGAGCAACTACGACACCCGCGGCGAGTCTATCCGCGCGCTGATGGCGTACCACCGCCTCGACCCGCAGCGCGAGCTCTATCTGCTGGCCTACCGCGACGCTTCGGACGTGTTCTGGATTATCAATCTCGGGGCGGCGCTCACCCTGTTCGTCACCAGCATGGTCATCGGCGTGTTTCTTATTGTGGCCTACCGGAACGTGAACAACAACATCATCCGGCCGGTATCCCTGCTGAATGAGGGCGCGCAAATCGTCCGGCAGGGCGACCTCGACCTCAAGCTCATCATCGACACGGGCGACGAGATCGAAGAACTGGCGATGTCATTCAACAAGATGGCGACGGCACTGCGCCAGAACATTTCCCAGTTGGAGGAATCGGAAGAGCGGTATCGCAGCCTGTTCGATTCCATGCGCGACGGCGTATTCCAGACCACGGCCGACGGCCGCATTACCCTCATGAATCCTGCCGGTCTCGCCATCCTGGGCTATGACGCCCAGGAGACGAGTGCCGACATCTCGTTCGAGTCCCTGTTCGTCGAGGAAATGGACCTGGCGCGCGTGACGCACGAACTCGAGCGCGAGCGCTTTATCGAGCGGACGCGCGTGTGGATGCGGCGGCGCGACGGACGGTCGATTTGCGTCGAGCTTGCTGCGGGCCGCGTATTCGACGAAGGGTTGTACGTGGGGCTCGAGGGCACCTTCCAGGACGTGACCCAGAACGTCCGCCTGGAGCGGGAAGCCCGCGAGCGCTCCGAGCGCATCAGCGCCATCAACACCATCGCCAACGTGATCAACTCCAGCCTAGAATCCGGCATGGTGTACGAGAGCCTCGTGGACGAGGTGCGGAAGCTGACCGATTTCGACTATGCCGCCGTGGCGCTTCGCGACATGGACCGGGCCGCCGGCGACGAGTCGCCGATCAAATTTCTAACGCGCCAGCTCTGGCCTGAAACGGGCCGCAATCAGGCCCTCCGCGAAGACAGCGACGGCTCCTGCGCGGGCTGGGTGGCGCGGTACGAGTCCAGCCTGCTTATCAACAACCTGCCCGAGAGCGACCCGCCCTTCACCGACCAGTTCCCGCACGACATACGCAGCTGCCTTTGCGTGCCGCTGTATGCCTCGGGCCGCATTATCGGCACGTTGAACATCGCCTCGAAGTCCTACCACGCCTTTACCCAGCAGCACGCGGGCGCGCTCGAGGAAATGGCCCCGCACGTGGCCGTGGCCATCCGTAACGCCCAGCTGCTGGACAACCTGCAGCGCGCGCTCGAGGAAGCCACCCGCGCCCGCGAACGCCTGCACGAGGCGAACGAAGAACTCAAGACGCTCGACGAGATGAAGACCAACCTCTTGTCGAACGTCTCGCATGAACTGCGCACCCCGCTCGTGGCGGTCATGGGCTATACCGACATGATCCTGAACCGGAAGGTCGGCCCCATCAACGAGGTGCAGGAAGACTACCTGAGCATCAGCCTGCGCAACATCGAAAAGCTGGTCAGCCTCATTGAGAACCTGCTCGACTTCTCGCGCCTGAACCGCGGCGACGAGGACATCTGCTTCGATACCTTCGACCTGGCGGACTGCGTGCGCACCAGCATTCAGGTGGTGCGTCCGCTTGCCGACAAGCGCACCATCGCCGTGGGATACGAGATCATCGACGCCTCCGAGGCCGAATGGATCAAGGTGGAGGGGGACCACCCGGTGCTGGTGGAGGGCGACAAGGGCAAGATGGGGCAGGTATTCACCAACCTGCTGTCCAACGCCGTCAAGTTCAACCAGAGCGAGGGGCGGGTCGATGTCACGCTGAAGATGACCAGCGACTTCGTCGAGGTCTCGGTGTCCGACACCGGCATCGGCATCCCCGAGAAGGAACAGGACCGCATCTTCAACCGCTTCTACCAGGTCGATAGCTCGTCCACGCGCAAGTACGGCGGCACGGGCATCGGGCTGGCCATCGTGCAGGATATCGTGCGTCTGCACGGCAGCAACATCACCGTGAGCAGCAAAGAGGGAGAGGGCACGACGTTCCGCTTCACGCTGCCGCTCAGCCCCACGCAGCGCCGGGCCTCCTCAGACCCCGAGCAGCCGCACCTGCCCCTGCCCACCGAGACACACCTGCTGGTGGAACTGCTGACCCAGGACCGCGCCCTGAGCAACCAGATCCGCAGCATGCTGGTGGCGGACGGCATGGACGTGATTCACGCGGCCTATCCGGCGGTGGCGCTCTCGCTCGCCAACAAATACAGCCCCGACTGTATCATCGTTGATACCGAGGCCGGTCCGCTGGGCAGCGTGGTACTCGAGGAGATCCTCTCGGACCCCTCGGCCTGCAATCTGCCCATCATCCTGCTGACCAACGACGACTCGCTGCTGGAACAATACAAGGACAAGGTCGCGGCACGCGTGAAGCGCGGCTTCCGTAAAAGCACCCTGCTCGGCGGAATCCACTACGCCCTCAGCAAGGGCGTATCCGAGGCGGAACAGCTGGGCAACAAGGTGCTGTGTGTCGACGACGACGAGGAAATCCAGCGTTTTATCACGCGATGCCTTATCAACGACGGGTACGATGTCGAGACCTGCAACAACGGGGAAGAGGCGCTGCGCTTGCTGGATACGGGCGAGTACTGGATGGTACTGCTGGACATCGCCATGCCGGGCATCGATGGCTGGGAAACCTGCGCGCGCATTCGGAGGAACCCGCGCCTGGCGGGCATGCGCATCCACATGGTGACCGCGAAGCCGGTGGAACAGGCCACCTCGAAGCTGACCCAGGCCGGCGCGGACGGCTTTCTCCTCAAGCCTTTCAAGTCCGAGGAATTACTGGAACTCTTCGCGGGGTTCCAGTGGCGCAAACACGAACCCGATTCGAGTATCCTTACCTAGTTCCCCGCCCACCCCAGCGCAGCCTTTCCCTGACAGGAGCATGTGTCCATTCTCATGAGCGACCCCTATACGCAATACGCAGGCAATCCGCGTCTGCATACGTCGCCGCTGGTCACGCTGTTGCGCTACAACCGCCCGTACTGGCGCGCCTATGCCATCGGCGCCGTGCTCGCCGTAAGTTTCTCCGGCATTAACCTCGCCACGCCAATCGTGCTGCGCACGATTCTGGCGGGTTTCGAGCAAGGCATCATGACCCGCGAGGCGCTGTGGGGCTGGGCCGCGCTGATGATTGGCGCGTCCATTACCAGCGGCATCTTCCGGTTCTTCCAGCGCACCCTGATGATCGGGGCCTCGCGCCAATTCGAGTATCACCTGCGCAACGACATCTTCGAGCACCTGCTGCGCTTGAGCCTGGCCTTCTTCCGCCGCACCAAAACTGGCGACGTGATGGCGCGCGCCACGAGCGACGTGAACAACGTGCGTGAATTTATCGGGCCCGGCATCATGGGCAGCGCCGACATGATCAGCATCCCGTTTACGCTCGCGGTCATGATCTGGCTGAGTCCGCGCCTCACGCTCGTGTCGCTCATACCGCTGCCCGTCGTCACCGTCCTGGCGTACTTCTTCATCCGCTACATGACCAAGCAGTCGAAGGTGGTGCAGGAAGCCTTCTCCGAGGTGAACAGCCGCATGCAGGAAAACCTGGCCGGCGCCCGCGTGGTGAAGGCCTACGGCATTTCCTCACGCGAATCGAACACCTTTGGCGAACTCTCCAAGCGCTACATGCGCGAGAACATCCGGCTCATCAGCGTAATGTCGCTGGCCATCCCGGCGGCCGGCATCTTCATCGGCATCTTCGCCATGATCCTCATCGGCGTGGGCGGCGGCATGGTCATCCGCGGCGAACTCGCCCTCTCGGATCTCACCAGCTTTCTGGTCGCCCTCGTGATGCTCGCCTTCCCCTTCGCGCAGCTGGGCTATGTGCTCACCCTCTACCAGCGAGGCGCGGTGAGCATGAAGCGCATCGCACGTATTCTCGATACGGCGCCCGATATTCAGGATTCCGGCAAGCACGCGCCCGATGCCCTGCCCATCCGCGGACACATCCGCTTCGAGGGCGTCACTTTCCGCTATCCCCACAAGCCCGATCCCGACGCTGAGGACGAAGAGACCGAACAGCCTGCGACGCTGGAAAATGTCTCCTTCGAGGTAAAGCCGGGCGAGACCCTGGCCATCGTGGGGCCGACGGGCTCGGGCAAGTCCACCTTGCTCGCGATGCTGACCCGTGCCTACGACCCCGACGAGGGGCGCATCACGCTGGACGGCGTGCCGCTGTGCGATGTACCCCTGCGGGCCCTGCGCGATGCGCTGGGCTATGTGCCGCAGGACAGCTTTATTTTCTCCACCTCGATTCGCGGCAACCTGCTGATGGCGCGTCGCGACGCCACGCCGGACGAGCTCCGCGAGGCCTGCGACTGCGCCCAATTTACCGAGGCGCTGGAGCGGCTGCCCGAGGGACTCGATACCCTGTTGGGCGAACGCGGCATCAACCTGAGCGGCGGCCAGATTCAGCGGCTCGCGCTGTCCCGCGCCGTGCTGCGCGATCCCATCATCTTGATTCTCGACGACGCACTCTCTGCCGTGGACACCAAGACGGAAGAGTCGATCCTCCGCCGCCTGAAGCAGGTGATGGCCCAGCGCACGAGCGTTATCGTGTCGCACCGCGTGTCGACCGTGCTGCACGCCGACCACATCCTTGTGCTGGATGAGGGCCGGGTGGTGGAGCGGGGGACGCACGAGGAACTCGCCGCACGCGACGGCATTTACGCGCAGATGTACCGCCGCCAGAAACTGGAATCGGCGCTGGAGGCTTCTGGGCATGAGTAACAGCTATCACCTCCGTGACGAAGTACAAACGCGCTCATTCGACGGCGCGCTGCTGCGGCGGCTGCTGCGGTATCTCGCCCCGCACCGCAACTGGGTGATCGTCTCCACCTTGCTGCTGCTTGCCGCGGCCTGCATGAGCAACCTCGCGCCGCTGCTGATGATGCACGCCGTGGACACCTACATGAACGCCGCGGACGGCCGCGATGCCGCCGCGATGGCCGCCGACTTCGACGGGCTGATGCGCATGACCGGCGCCCTCGCCGGGGTCATTGTGCTGGAAGCCATCGTACGGTTTGTGCAATTGCTCATCGTCACCTGGATCGGCCAGCGTACCATGTTCGAAATGCGCATGGGCCTATTCGATCACCTGCAAGGGCTATCGCTCAGTTTCCTCGACCGCAATCCCGTCGGCCGCCTGATGTCCCGCGTGACCAGCGACGTCGACAAGATTCAGGAAAGCATTGTCACCGCCATCGTGCAGGTATTCAGCGGACTGTTCACCATCGCGGTCGTGCTGGTGTTCATGTTCTGGACCAACTGGCAGCTGGCGCTGGTGGCCCTGGTGCCGCTGCCGCTTATCTTCGGCGCGAGCTGGGTCTTCCGCCAATACGCCCAGAAGAGCTTCCTGGAAATCCGCCGCAAGGTGGCCGACATCGGCGCGTATATGCAGGAAAGCATCGGCGGCATGCATGTGATTCAGATCTTCGGGCAGGAAGGCAGCAGCTACGAGCGCCACGATTACCTGAACGCCGAGCACCGCGACGAGTGGCTGCGGCAGGTGCGCAACTTCGCGGTGTATTTCCCCGCCGTCGAATTCCTCAGCGCGCTCTCGACCGCCCTCATCATCCTGTATTGCGGCAACCAGATTCTGAACCTGGGCGAAGAGATCAGCCGCGTCGCCTCAGTGGGCACGCTCGTCGGCTATGTCTACTGGGCCGAGCGCCTGTTCATTCCCATCCGCTCGCTGGCCGACCGCTACAACCTGCTGCTCGAGGCGATGGCGAGTTCCGAGCGCGTGTTCGAATTACTGGACACGAAGCCCGAAATTACCGACCGCGACGGGGCGATCGTGCCGGACCAGATCGAGGGCAGCGTCGCCTTCGAGAACGTCTGGTTCGCCTACAACAAGCCGGGCGAGAATGCCGCGCGCATCCTGAGCGAGCGCGAGGACCATGCTTTCGGCGCGCAGGACGAGCAGTGGGTGCTGCGCGATGTTTCGTTCACCGTCTCCCCGGGCGAACGGGTCGCCATCGTCGGGCATACCGGCGCCGGCAAAAGCACCATCATCAACCTCATCAGCCGCTTTTATGAACCGCAGCGCGGCATCATCCGCATCGGCGGACACGACGTGCGCGACTATGCCCAGGAGCCGCTCCGCCGCCACATCGGCATCGTGCTGCAGAATGTGTTCCTGTTCAACAGCAGCATCGAGGACAACATCCGGCTGGCCGACCCCGACATGGCGGACGACTGGGTGCGCGAATGCGCCCGCCGCGCCAATGCCGACAAGTTCATCCAGCGGCTGCCAGGAGGCTACAACTACGTGGTGGGCGAGCGTGGTGCGAACCTGTCCACGGGGCAGCGGCAGCTGCTGGCCTTCGCGCGTACGCTGGCGCACGATCCGGAAATCCTCATCCTGGACGAGGCAACGTCAAGCATCGACACCGAGACCGAGGCGCTAATTCAGGGGGCCATGGAAACGCTGATGGCCGGCCGCACGAGCATCGTCATCGCGCACCGCCTGTCCACCATCCGCAACGCCGACCGGATCCTCGTAATGCACCACGGCGAAATCCGCGAGGTGGGCACGCACGACGAATTGCTCGCCAAGGGCGGACTCTATTCCACCCTCTACGAACTCCAATTCGCCGGCCTACAGGCCTGAGAAGCAAGATTTTTTTGACAGGATAACTGGATTTTGGGATAAGAGAGGAAGAGCTTTTCTTAGACAGGATTTACAGGATTAACAGGATTAGAAGAGGGGCTCTTCTGCCCTTGAGATTCTTCTCTTTAATCCTGTTAATCTTGTTAATCCTGTCAAAAAAGAGAGAGTACGGAGCGAAGTTTTCTGATGCAGTACCGTCGATTCGGCAAGACTGGATTTCAGATTCCCGTGGTGAGCTGCGGGGGCATGCGCTATCAGCAGTCGTGGAACGACAACGACCCCGTGAGCGAGGACAGCCAGCGCAACCTGGAAGCGTGCATCCGGCGTTCGCTGGAACTGGGCATCAACCACATCGAGACCGCCCGCGGTTACGGCACGAGCGAGTTGCAGCTGGGCAAAATCCTGCCAACGCTGCCGCGCGGCGAGATGCTGGTGCAGACGAAGGTACAGCCCAAGGCCGATCCCAAAAAGTTCATCGCGGACTTCGAGCATTCGATGGAATTGCTCGGCCTGGACTATGTGGACATCTTCTCCTTCCACGGCATCAACACCGCCAAGGAACTGGAATGGACCAAGCGCTGCTTCGATATCGCCGACGGGTGGCGCAAGGAAGGCCGCATCCGCGACATCGGCTTCAGCACGCACGCCTCCACGCAGGTCATCATGGACGCCATCCAGACCGGGCTGTTCGAGCACGTCAACCTGCATTGGTACTACATTTTCCAGGACAACTGGCCGTGCATTGAAGAAGCCGCCCGCCGCGACATGGGCGTGTTCATCATCAGCCCGAACGACAAAGGCGGCCGCCTGTACGATCCCACCGACAAGCTGCGGGAACTCTGCGCGCCCCTGCACCCCATGGCCTTCAACGGCCTCTGGTGCCTGCGCCGTCCGGAGGTGCACACCCTCAGCTGCGGTGTCGCACGGCCGTCCGATTTCGACATCCACGTCGATATGGTCAGCCAGCTCGACCAGATTGAAACGCTGCTGCCGCCCATCGAGGCGCGGCTCGAGGCGGCGCTGGCCGAGGCGGTGGGGGAGGACTACGCCCGCACCTGGCGCGAAGGCTTGCCCGAACCCGAGGACACCCCGGGCGAACTGAACCTGCCGGTCATGCTGCGCCTGCGCAATCTCGCCCTCGCCTTCGACATGATCGAATACGGCAAGATGCGCTACAACCTGCTCGGCAGCGGCGGCACCTGGTTCTCCGGCAAACGCGCTGAAGCCCCCATCGAAGACGCCGCCCTCGCGCACTGCCTGACGCATTCCCCGCACGCCCAGGTCATCCCCGGATACCTCCGCGAAACCCACCAGATGCTCGCCGGCGCCAAGGTGAAGCGCCTCCAGCAGAATTGAGTTCTTACTGCGGCACAGCCGCCTTGGAGTGCGGGAACAGGCTCCCGCCTTCATCAGGAAGCTCGCTTCCGTAGCTTGGACGAACGATTGAAGTCAGCCGCGCGGCGACGGGAGCAAGCTCCCTACGCAAAGCGGGAGCTATCGCTCCCGCACTCCAAGGCGGCCAAGCCGCAAGAGAGGAAGATGTGCCGTTCCCGCGCTCTTTTTCCATGCTGTAAATCTTGTAAATCCTGTCAAAACATCTTCCGCGCCACGGCGAAGATTGAAACACCGCAGGGCAGAGGTGCCAACTTCATCAGCCCGCGCTCGACCGCCATCACGCCGCCGAGTACTGCATGCACCCAGGCGGGTGTCGAGCGCTCGAGGTCCGAGCCGCCAGCACCGCCCAACAGTCGCGCCGCCGCGATGGCCGGAAGCAGCAGCATGTTCCAATGGCTCAGCCACGCGACCTCGAAGCCGGCATCTGCCAGCAGCCCGCGCACCTGCTCGCGAGTAAACCGGCGCTCGGTCTCGATGACGGTGTCGTGCGCGGAGCGCAGCCATTCGTAGGCGGGCAGGTTGAGATAGACGACGCCACCCGACCGCAGTACACGGCGGTATTCAGCCAGCGCGCGACCGGGTTCGACCCGCCGGTGATACAGCACATCCATCGACATCACCGCGCCGAAGGTGTCGTCCCGATACGGGAGCGCGGTCACATCGCCGCGCGTCAGCCTCGGCAGTCCGCGCGCTTTGCACGCGTCCAACGCTTCCGGCGCGCGGTCGATACCATAGGCCAGTGCGCCGTCGTCCAGCACTGTCAGCCCGCCGCCCGTGCCGCAGCCGGCATCCAGCAGCGGTCCTTCGAAAGGATAGCGGCCCATACCCTCGCGCACCACGACCCGCAGCGCGGCGTACCACCAATGGGTATCCTCCGCGGCGCGCATCCGGGTGTATTCGTCGGGGCGCATCCGGGCGGCTAGTGCCGCTCGAGTATCTGCGCGAGCGCCTCAACCCAGCGGGGGTGGGCGTTCAGCGAGGGCACGAGCATGTAGTGTTCGCCGCCGTGCTCCTCGAACGTCTCCTTGCCGCCCATGCCGATCTCTTCCAGCGTCTCCAGGCAATCCGCCACAAACGCGGGGGAGAGGACCGCCAGCCGCTTCACGCCTTCCCTGGCGCGCTGGGCAATCGTCTCGTCGGTCGCGGGCGTCAGCCAGGGATCGCGCCCCAGCCGGGACTGGAAGGTCACGGTGTATTGTTCCGGCGCCAGCCCAAGGGTGTCGGCAATCGCCTTGCCCGTGGCCACGCACTGGCGGCGGTAGCAGTGCACGTTCGCCTCCACCAGCCGCTCGCAGCAGTCCTTCGATGCCAGGCAATGACTGCCGCTGGGGTCGCACTTGCGCAATTGCCGCTCGGGCAGGCCGTGGAAACTCAGCAGCACATGGTCCGGCGTGAAGTCTGCCAACGGGGTCTCTGCCACTTCCTTCCAGGATTCGATGAACCCCGGGGCGTCGTAGTACTCGGGAATCGCGGTAATCGCGGGCACATTCCATTTCTCGGCACAGTGCTTGTACACGCACTCGAGCACCGAACCGGTGGTCGCAGAGGCGTATTGCGGAAACATCGGCACCACCACCAGGCGGTCGGGGTTCTTCTCCAGCAACTTGTCTATCGCCGGTTTGATGCGGTGCGTGCCGTAGGCCATGCCGATTTCCACGGCGGGACCATTCAGCCGCTTCGCAAGCGCATCGCGGAAGTCCTCGCTGAAGGCCACCAGCGGCGAACCACGGTCGGTCCAAATCTGCTTGTAGGCCTCGGCCGTTTTCGGCGGACGCGTCGGCAGGATAATCAGGTTCACCAGCAGCCAGCGTTTCCACCCCGCGATGTCGATGATGCGCGGGTCCGAGAGGAACTGCCGCAGGTATTCGCGCGTGGGCGCCGTTTCCGGGGCCGCAGCCGAACCGGTATTGAGCAGCAGAATCGCGGTCTTTTCGTCGAGTCTCATTCGTTCTCCTTCATCGGCTCCGGCGCGCGCCACAACACCACGGCGGCGCTGGCGTGCAGCACAGCGTAAATCAGCAGGGCCTCGAGCGCCAGCGCGGCGGTCAATACATCCAGCGGCATGCCGGCCTCGCGGTGGAGCAGCGCCGCCTGCGCCAGATACGGCACCCCCGAGGCGTCCGGCGTCAGCGGCACGGCGCTCACCAGCGCGTGCGCGCAGCGCGCGGCCGACACCAGCAGGAAGCCTGCATCATACCCGAATGCGCGGCAGAGGCACATTACCGCCGCCACGTCGCTCGCCTTGGCGAACGCGGTGATGAACACGATCGGCATCGATTTGCTTCCCAGATCCCGGGCCTCGCCGCGGAGCGCGTGCAGCAGCCGTCCCGCGCGCGCCCAGCGTCCGGCAAACTGGGCATCTTGCGCGCCGAAATCCACACGGGACAGCACCATCGCCAGCACCGTGAGCAGGAGAAATCCCGCGGCGATGCTGGTGCTCACGCGAACATCAAGCATCCGCAGCCCGAGCAGGCCGAAGGCCCCGAAGCCCAGGGTCATCCACACCTCGATACAGCGGTCCGCGACGATCCACGCGCCCATGCGCAGGCTGCGGTGGCGCCGCATAAGCAACGGACCCAGTTCACCCGCGCGGCCGGGGGTCCAACTGCCCAGCACCTTGGCGAGAAAGAACACGCGCACGGCGTCGGTTCCCGGGCCCAGCGCGATGCGCCACTTCCACGCGCGCATCCAGAAGCCGGTCACCGTGAGCAGCACCATGGCCGCCAAGAGCACGGGGTCTGCCGCAGCCAGTTCGGCCAGCAGCGTGCGCCAGCCAAACCGCCACACGAGCACACCCAGCAGCCCGACGCCCATGCAAGCCAGCAGCCGCGAGCCGTGACGGTGCAGGAACTCACTCATCCGCGCCGCCCCAGGCGAATACCGTCACGTCGTCGGTGCAGGCACGCGGCACCCGGCGCATGTGCGTCTCCACCCAGTCCACTTCCGGACCCAGCTGATCGCGTATCGCCCCGTGGTCCCGCCATTGCTGAAAGCGGCTGAACTCGGCAATGAAGAAGCCCTTCGGATGCCGGCGCATGAAGGCCTGCAGTTCCTCCAGGCTCGCCAATCCATTGAGACCGCTTTCATGCTTTTCCCAAGGGGTATAGCGATTGGGAAACCACTCGTCTACCTGCTCGACGTAGTACAAGACCGGCAGATGGGTGGTCGTGATAATGGCCGTGTCGGGATCGCGATGATGGTTCACCCACGCGCACGCCTGCTCCCATTGCGGGTGGCGCGTGGCGAGGGTCGTCGGCGAACCGGCCGCGGTTTCCAGCGTGCTGCCGGTCAGCAGTAGCAGGCTCCAGCCCAGCCGCACGAGAAACGCCAACGTCGCGAGCGATACCGGAGCCCAGATCCAATGCGCGCGCCACAGCCAGCACCACCGAGCCAGCGTCCAGATGCCGTAGGTGCTCAGCAACACATAGACCGGATAGGCGAAATAGAGGAAGCGTGGTCTTCGATAGCCGATGAGAAAGGTGAGCACCAGCAGCGGCACCCAAAAGGCGAGCACCGCGAACAGGGCCTTGCGATCCCGCCGCCAGGCCAGCGCCAGGGTCCCGACAATCGCCGCGAGCCAAACGCCCGTGCTCAGGTTATCGCGCAGCCAGGCGCCGTAGTAATCGCGCTCGAGCCGGTTGGGATCCTCGAGTTCTCCGCCGATGCGCGCATTCGAAAATACCGCCTGTTTGTCGGCCGGGTTGGGATTGTAGAGCAGCGCGCCCAGCGTGGCCGTACCGACGATGCCGCAAAGCGCGATCCCGGCGGTCCAGCGCGTGCGCCAGCGACGCTCGCTGGCGGCCATCAGTAGGGCAAACCCGCCCACAGGCCCCAGGAAGAGGATGGCATGGAAGGTACTGAGCACCCCGGCGAGATAGCCCGCCAGCGCCACCCCGGCCCAACTCCAGGCCGCGCGCGTGTCGCGGGCGTCCGCCGCTTTCCAGGCTCCCAGCAGAAACACGAGGTAGCCGAAGAGTTGCAGTTCATACGGCCGCGCCTGCCGCGCCCAGGCCAGATGCCACGGCGATAGTGCCAGCAGCAAAGCCGCAAGCAGGGCAGGACCACGCCCCAGCCACGCGCGTGCGAGCAGGTAGAGCAGCACCACGTTCGCGCCGGAAAGCAGCACGGAGGGGAGACGCATGCTGAAGGCATCGCTGCCCGACAGCCGGACAAAGGCCGCGAGCAGGTAATTGAACGCGAGGGCGCTCGGATACACCATGCCGCTCGGCAGGTTGGGCGTGCCGGTGTAGGCGATGTCCTCGGCCACGAAAATATGGACCAGTTCGTCGTGCCACAGGCTGGGCGCGTCGAGATGCAGCAGCCCGAGGCCCACGGCGAGCAACGCGAACAGTGCCACCGGCAGCGCCTCGGTGAGAAGGGAGCGGCGGTTCAAGGCGCTTGCCCCGACTGCGTACGCGGCCTAAAATACGGCTGCATCGCACCTGACCCTTGCCGAGGAATCATGCCCGGAAATCCCGTACAACGGTTGACCCTGTGTCTCGCCTGTTCGCATGGCGGGCATCTTAACGAAATGCTCCAGCTGTCGGCAGCTTTCGAGGGGCACGAGGTCTTTTACTTCTGCTACGACGCCGACACGACTCGCCGCCTGCCCGACGCCACGCTTATCCCCAACATGGCGCGGAATCCCGTCGAATTCCTCAAGAATCTCGTGCGGGTCTACCGGCTGTTCCGCTTGCGCCGTCCCGATTGCATCATCTCCACCGGCGCGGAGATTGCCATTCCCGTTGTGCTGGTCGGAAAACTGTTCGGCTGTAAGACGCTCTACATTGAGTGCGGCGCGCAGGTGGCGACGCCTTCGGTCACCGGGCGCGTCATGCGGTACCTGGCCGATGCGCTCTATGTGCAATGGCCCGAGCTGCTGCCCGCCTATGGCGGCAAGGCCGAGTATCGCGGCAGCCTGATTGACGAACGGCCGCGCGCGTGATCTACGTCACGCTGGGCACCATGTTCCTCGGCTTCGACCGCCTCGTGCGCAAGATGGACGCCATCGCCGCCGCGACGGGCGAGCGCGTGATCATCCAGACCGGACTCTCCAAAGTGTTGCCGCAGCACGCCGAGCACTTCGATTTCCGCCCGCACGACGCGGTGATGGACCTCAACTGCGAGGCCCGACTGGTCGTCGCGCACGCGGGCATCGGCGTCACGCTCGATGCCCTGCGCTCCGGCACGCCATTCATCCTCGTGCCGCGGCTCAAGCGCTTCAACGAACACATGAACGATCACCAACTCGACCTCGCGCGCGCGGTGGAGAAGCGCGATTGGGGAAAGATGGTGCTCGAGGTCGACGAACTGGATGCGCTTTGCGCCGCGCCGCCCGCGGCACCTAAAGACTACGCACCCGACAGCGAGCGCCTGGTCGAGGCCGTGCGTGGCTTCATCCAGCGCGTGGCGGACGAGAAACGCCGTTGAAAGCCAGCGTCGTGATACCCGCCTACAACGCCTCGCGGACGCTGCCGCAATGCCTCGCCGCGCTCGCGTCCCAATCGCGTCCACCGCACGAGATTATCGTTGTAGACGACGGCTCGACCGATGGCACGCCGGAGCTCGCGGCACAGTTTCCCAACGCGCGCTTCGTCACGCAGGACAATGCGGGTCCTGCTGCGGCGCGCAATCGCGGCGCCAGCGAGGCCACCGGCGACTGGATCGTGTTTACCGATGCCGACTGCGTTCCGCCGCCCGACTGGCTGGAACGTCTACTTACTCCAGAACCGGACACGAGCGTAGCGGGTGTGGGAGGGGGCTACACCATCGCCAATCCGGGCGCGCTGCTGGCGCGCGTCATCCAGGCCGAAATCGGTGCGCGCCATGCCCGTATGGCCGGAACGGTGGACTTCCTCGGCTCCTTTAACGTAGCGTACCGGCGCGAGGCTTACGCCAGCGCGGGCGGCTTCGACACCCGCTTCCGGCAGGCCTCTGGGGAGGATAACGATCTGGCTTACCGTATCCACGAGCAGGGTGGCACGCTTCGCTTCGCGCCCGACGCCCCGGTCGCGCATTTCCATCCCGAGCGCCTGCTGCCCTACCTCCGCACCCAGCTTCGACACGGCTACTGGCGCGTGCTGCTTTACCGGACGCACCAGGGCCGCACGGCCACGGGCGATGCCTACGCGGGCGCGGTCGACCTGCTGGCGCCGCCGCTGGCCGCACTCTCGCTTGGGTACATCGCCCTGGCTCTATTGGCCACCGCATTCGGAGAGATGCGGCCCTTGGGCCTGGTGCCCGTGTTACTGATGCTGCAATGCGGCCTCCACCTCGGCATGGCCCGCCGGATCTCGGCCGAGGACCATAATACCGAAGCGCTTGCCTTTCCCTTCCTGGCCGCCCTGCGCGATGTAGCCCGCGCGGCCGGACTCGTCTGGGGCGCGTGGCACTTCGTCGTGCTGCGGCGAGAGTCCTGAAGCCGTGCCCCGCGTCGTCGTTCTCATCCCCGCCTACAACGAGCGCGCTACCATCGCGTCCGTCGTGCATCAAATCCGCGATGCCGCTCCCGGTTACGACATCGCGGTCATCAACGACGGCTCGCGCGACGATACCGCCGCCATCGTGGCCGGACTCGACGGGGCCGTGCTGCTCGATCTGCCCTGCAACCTCGGCATCGGCGGCGCCATGCAGACGGGCTACATATACGCGCTCCGGCAAGGTTACGACATTGCCGTGCAATGCGACGCCGACGGACAGCATCCCGTGGACCAGCTCGAGCGGCTGGTGGGAAGGGTGCTCGACGGCACGGCCGACGTCGTCATCGGTTCCCGATACGTCGCCGATACCGGCTATCAGCCCAGCTTCGTGCGGCGCCTCGGCAAATCCCTGCTGTCTCGGTGGGTCGATGCGCTCATCGGCGGCGGCGTCACCGATACCACCAGCGGCTTCCGCGCCATGAACAGCAGGGCATTCAGCATCTTCGCCCACAGCTATCCCGAGGATTACCCCGAGCCCGAGGCCCTCGTTATCCTGCATCGCCATGGGTTGCGGGTCGCCGAGATTCCCGTGCGCATGCTGCCGCGCCAGGGCGGCGAGAGTTCCATTCGCCCCCACAGCGCCCTGTACTATATGGTCAAGGTGGCCTTGGCCATCTTTATCGATTTGTTCCGGCACTACCGCCCTCATACCCATCCCGACGCGGAGCAACACGAGGAACAGAGCTGAACCCCATGGACGCCAACAGCATCGGACAAGACGGCTTCTACCTGGTACATCGCGTCGGCCTGCTGTTTGCCAGCGTGCTGCTCGTGGTTGCCGTACTCGAACTCGTCCGACGCGGCTACCTCAAAGAGCGCTACGCGCTCCTGTGGCTCTTCGCCTCTGGTGCCTGCTTGCTGCTCGGCCTCTTCCCGCAACTCATCGTCTATCTTTCCAATACCTTTGGCTTTCAGTATCTTGCAACGGTTTATGTGTTTTCTTTTCTGTTTTTGATTGCAATTGTGCTAGCCTTCAGCGTTGTCATCACGCAACTTTCCGAGCGGAGCCGCACGCTTGCGCAGGAGTTGGCCCTACTGGAGCAAAGGCTTCGGTTGCTGGAGAAGGAACGTCGTTGATGCCCGATACGCAGCCTGAATTCCCCGCGGCCACATCCGCTGCGCTCGCCTTGTGTCGCCTGGTATCGGTATTGCTGGGTTTGTGGCTAATTGCGACATCCCTCTTTTTTCTCGTGCGATTCACCGCCGTGTTCTATGCGGACAACCAGGGCGCCATCGATCAGCTGCTCGGACGCTGAATACGTACGCGATAAAAACATTTTCGTGTAATACGCCCCTGTGATACACTTTAGATGGAGTGCGGTAATTCCGCCAAAATGAGTTTCATCCGACCGCCCCGCCCGTGTTGCCTCATGGAGCGTGCGGCCGAGAAAGGATGGACGCCATGCGCAACGTGCTCACCATGATTCTGGCTGGTGGGGCCGGGGAGCGGCTTTACCCGCTGACGCGCAATCGGGCGAAGCCGGCCGTGCCCTTCGGCGGGCAATACCGCATCATCGATTTCACGCTGTCGAATTGCATCAACAGCGACCTGCGGCGCATCAACGTGATTCCGCAGTACAAGTACAACAGCCTGATGCGGCACATCCGCACGGCCTGGAACGTGGTTAGCCGGCCGCTCGGCGAGTTCATCGACATCATTCCCCCTCAGATGCGGGTGAACCAGAGCTGGTATCTCGGCACGGCCGACGCCATTTACCAGAATCTGTACTCGGTCGACCAGGCGGCCCCCGAAGACATCATCATTCTTTCCGCCGACCACATCTACAAGATGGACTACCGGAAGATGATGTATTTCCACCGCGCGCACGGGGCCGACCTGACGGTCGCTGCGATCGAGGTGCCGCTGGCCGAGGCCAGTCGCTTTGGCATTCTTCGCGTAGACGACCAGTCCCGCATCACCGGCTTTCAGGAAAAGCCCATCGCGCCCGCGCCATCGCCCGGCCACGGCCACAAGGCGCTTGCCTCGATGGGCATCTACATCTTCCGCGCAGACCTGTTGCGCGAAGTCTGCATCGCCGACGCAGAGAACCGGAATTCATCACACGATTTCGGCAAGGACATCATCCCCGCGCTGGTTGGCAAATCGCGCGTGTGCGCCTACACCTTCGAGGACGAGAACCGGAAGGAAGCGCTGTACTGGCGCGATGTCGGCACCATCGCCAGCTACTTCGACGCCAACATGGATCTGGTCGAGGTGGATCCGCTTTTCAACCTTTACGACAAGAACTGGCCCCTGCGCGGCTGTGCGGTTTCCGCGCCGCCGGCGAAGTTCGTCTTCGGCGACCACGGCCACCGCTTTGGCGCCGCCATCGACTCCATCGTCGGCCCGGGCTGCATCCTCAGCGGAGGCGTGGCCCGGCGCTGTGTGATTTCTCCCGACGTCCGGATCAACAGTTATGCGCTGGTCGAAAACTCCATACTCTTCGAAGGCGCCTGCGTGGGAAGGCACTCGCGGATCCGCAACACCATCGTCGAAAAGCATATCCACTTGCCAGAAGGCACGACCATCGGGTATGACCTTGACGAGGATCAACGCCGCTTCCACGTGACCCCGGAGGGCATCGTGGTGGTGGCGGGTCCCCTGCAGGAGGCCCCCGCCCTCGCGGCGGCCTCGGGCTAACACGCGGCACCTGATACCAGGGCCGCCAGGAAAGGTGTTTTATGGCCCTGTTCGCCGCCGCGCTGCTGGTGTCTTTCGCCGCGACCCCGATGGGATTTCCCGACGGGCTTGAAATGTTGGAGGCCAATGCCGCCAACGCCGAGCAATTCGTCTCCGATATCCGCGCCTACCACAACGCCGAGCTTGCCGCGATGGCGCTTTTGCAGGCGGAACTGGCCAACACCGAGAACCGGCCCACACCTGAGCGCGCCAAGAACATCCGCGAAGAGCTCGCGCTGCGCGCAACGCGGCTGGGGAACGTCTATATGGTGGCGCTGAATCATTTCCCCAACAATGCGCGCCTCCACAACTATTACGGCGAGCTGTTGTACGACACGCTGGGGGACAGCGCCGAGGCCATCAAGCAATGGAACCAGGCATTGGCGAACGACGACGACTGCGACCTCGCGATGAACAACCTCGCCCTCCATTTCATCCATGTGGGCCGGTACGACATCGGCATCAAATACATGGACGAGGCACTCAAGCGCGACAAGAAGAACCCCGATTACCTGTTCAACATGGTCCAGATTTACATGGTGCATTTCCCCGAGGTTGAAAAATTGCGCAAGTGGAAGCGCAGCAAGGTCTACAAGGAGGCGATGAAATTATCGTCTCAGGCCGTCAAGTACGCGCCGGACGACTACGACCTCCTGCAGGACTACGCCATGAATTTTTTTGCGGCCGAGAATTTCGGAGAGGACCCCGACTGGGACGATGCCGCGAAGGCGTGGGAAGCTGCCCGCGC
Organism: Candidatus Hydrogenedens sp.; assembly: GCA_016125095.1. GTDB lineage: Bacteria > Hydrogenedentota > Hydrogenedentia > Hydrogenedentales > JAEUWI01 > WGMK01. Next base: position 340,532 of record WGMK01000007.1, read on the forward strand.
CAAGGCGCATAGGCAGGACGAGACCTTCAACTGCTGGCTCAATGAAGGCCGTGTGCGGCTGCGGAACGACGATTTCTCCGGCGCGGTCCGCTGCCTGGAAGAGGCCGTGAAGCTGATGCCGAACAGCCAGATTGCGAACGAACTGCTGCACAAGGCGCAAGAGTTCGCTACCTCGCACCCCGAGAAGGGCCGGAAGTCCAAGAAGTGAGCGGCGGATTCGAACTCAACAACGGGGCCGACCCGGCGGTGCGCAAGCAGCGCCCCATGCTGATGCTCGCCAACGCGCTGCTGCTGCTTTTCTTCGGCACGCTGGCCTACTTCTTCATCTACAAGGAGGTGCGCTTCTTCAAGGTGCCGTCGTCCTCGATGGTGCCCACGCTGCTGCTGGGCGACCAGATCATCACCATGAGCCGGCCCGAGTACCACCGCGGCGACATCGTGGTGGTGTGGGACGAGGCGGACGCCGAGCACTTGGTCAAGCGCATCGGCGGCGTGGGGGGCGACGAGATTTATATCGAGGGCGGCGCGCTGTACATCAACGGCAAGTTCGCCTCCGAGCCCTACATCGCCGAGCCGATGCTGTATGACTTCGATCACTTCGGCAAGGTGCCCGACGGGTCGTACTTCCTGCTCGGCGACAACCGCAACAACAGCGACGACAGCACCCATACGCGCCGCACCTATCCGCTGGCCGACATCGTCGGGCGCGTGGAGTACATCTATCTGCCCGCCGCCCGCGCGCAGCCGGTCAAGTCCTACCCGCTGACCAATACCGCAGGCGAATAGGGCCGTTCCTTGCCCGGCGCGCCCCGGAGTGCGTTACAATGCTGCCTCGCCGACCGAATCGAACACCATGAACCAGTACTACTACGAACAGCCGCAATTCCAGTTCAGCCGTCCGCGCATCACGTGGGCGGTGCAGCGGATTATTGTAATCACGGCGGCCGTGTTCGCCCTGCAGCTCCTGCTCGACCCGCTGCAATACCTCCTCGTGCCGAAGATGCTGCCGGGCGTCACCTCGTACCTCGAGTACCCGGGCGGCATCCTCGAATTCTGGTTCGGCTTCCAGCCCGGGCTCCTGCTCTGGGGACTCGTGTGGAAGCCCTTCACCTACATGTTCCTGCACGGCGGCTTGTCGCACCTTTTCTTCAACATGCTCTGGCTCTACTTCTTCGGGCCGACGGTCGAGCGCGCGCTCGGCACCATGCAGTTCTTCCGTTTCTACATCCTCTGCGGCGCAGGCGGCGTGCTGCTCACGCTCGTGCCGTTTGTCCTGACCGGGCAGAATGTGTCGGTCATCGGGGCCAGCGGCGCCACCATGGGCGCGCTCATCGCCTTTGCCATGCTGGAGCCCGACCGCCAGTTCCACCTCTTGTTCCTGCCGTGGCCCATTACCGCCCGCGGCCTGGTGGTTCTGGTCGTCGCGATGGATGTGCTCCGCAGCCTCGGGGAATCCCACGTGAGCGTGCATACGCACTTCGGCGGACTCGCCGTCGGCTTTCTCTACATGAAGGGCATGCCCGCCGTGAACCGCTGGCTGAGGCAGCGCCAGCTGAAGCAGCCGCCGAAGCAGGCCGCCAAGAAGGGGAAGGAAGACATTGAGCGCGTGGGCGAGGCGGTGGACAACATCTTCAATTTCAAAGGCCCCAAGGACCGCTAGGCGCCCGCCCTCATGTTCGGCTTCAACTCCATACAAGAACTGCTGGTCATCGTTGTGCTCATCGCGGTGCTCTACATGGGGGGCGTGTGGCCGGCCATCATCCGCGGCCTGCGCGAATTGCGCGGCGATATTCCGCCCGAAGCGCCCGGCCCGCCCTCATCCCGGGGCGACCTCGACCTGTGCTACCGCATGCTCGGGCTGTCGTCGAGCGCGTCTTGGGAAGAAATCGAGCGGGCCTACCGCGCCAAGGCCAAGCTGCACCACCCCGACCGGGGAGGCGACGGCGACACCATGCGCGCCCTGAACGAGGCCTACGCCCGCCTCAAGAAAGTGCGCAAGCCCTAGGGCCTAGAGCCAGCGCTCGAACCACTCGTCGGCGAGTTCCAGGGTCGGCTCGGTCAGCGTGTGGCCGTCGGTGTGCGCGTAGTAATCCAACGCGCCGCCGGCCCCGAGAATCTTGTAGATGTGCTGCGCCGCCTTGACGGCCCTCTCGCAGCTCTTGGGATTGGTGTAGACCGAATCCTGCGTGTTGTTGAGTATCAGCGTCGGGCTCGGCGCCGCCATCGCCAGCAGGTGTTCCCAATCGAAGGGAAACGACCCGGACTCGAAATGCGGCTTCAGCTTCGGCAGCAGGCACAGCCCGTCCGGATCAGTCCAGCGCACCGGATTCGAGTCCTGTTCAAAGCGCGTGAAACCGCTGCTCGAAACACAGGTGGACACACGATCATCGAAGGCGGTGAGCACGATGGCATTGGTGCCGCCGAGGCCATGCCCGATGACGCCGATGCGCGAGGCGTCGACGCGCTTCATCTCCGAAAGCACGTCGATGGCGTGCATGTGGTCGGCCAGCATCTTGCCCAGCAGCGAGAGCTTGGTCGAGGCCTTGTAGTAGGGCTTGGACTTCAGCGGTTCCTGCTTGCCCGTAAGGCGGTCGCCCGCATAGAGGCAATCCGGCGCCATGGTGATGTAGCCGAACTCGGAGCAATACCGCTGCGCCAGCGCCATGCGGGAATCGCCGCCGAGCCCCGCCGATTCGTCCTTGCCGATCGGGGTTTCCTGATGGCAGCAGAGGATCGCGGGGGTCTCTTCCTTGCCGTCCGGAATGAACAACCAGGCGGAGATGCGGTCCCACTCATCGACGAAGTAGTTGATGCGTTTCCGCACGTAGCCCGGGAAGTCGCGCTCGTCGAGCGTCTTGACCTGCAGTTCCACGCGCTTCTTGGGCAGCTGTCCGATCACCTCTACGGCCGCCTCGACCACACCCGCGCGCACCCCCGGCCACTCGATCGGAGACTTGAGCTTGCCGAATTCTACCATCCTGGCATTGCCTTCCCTGGTAACCTTGAGCCTTGCCCTCAGCAGGCCGCGCCATGCGCAACCTGCTTGGCATAGTAGAAACTCGGAATCGGCTTTTCAACTTACTGTTGGCGCCCCGAATGTGACCTGCCGGTACAGCCGCGATATACTACGCCGCATGAAGTCCGCATCCGACACCGCCGCAGCGTCGCCCGCCGAACGCGCCGCCTGGCTCCGCGCTGAAATCGAACGCCACAACCGCCTCTACTATGTCGAGGCGGAGACGGAGATTTCCGACGTCGACTTCGACGCGCTCGTGCGGGAACTGGAAGACCTCGAGGCCGCCCATCCGGAACTCGCCACCGAGGACTCGCCCACGCGCAAGGTGTGGGGCGAGCCGTTGGCGGGTTTCGCGAACGTGCAGCACCGCGTGCCCATGCTCTCCATCCGCAACACCTACAACGAGGCAGAGGTGCGCAAGTTCGACCAGGACGTGCGCAAGGGCGTGGGGGACGAGCCGGTCCGCTATGTCGTCGAATTGAAGATGGACGGCGTCGCGATGTCGATGACCTTCACGAATGGCGTCTACACCGCGGCGGCCACGCGTGGCGACGGCACCACCGGCGACGACGTGACCCAGAACATCGCCACCCTCCGCGACCTGCCGAAGCAGCTGAAGGACGCGCCCGCGGGTACGGTCGAGGTCCGCGGAGAGGTCTTCATGGAACGCGCCGAGCTTGATCGGTTGAATGTATTGCGCGAAGCGGCGGGCGAGGAACCCTACCGCAATCCGCGCAATACGACGGCCGGCACGCTGAAGTTGCTTGATCCGGCTCAGGTGGCGAAGCGGCACCTGCGTCTGTTCGTGTATGAGATGGTGCCGGTGGACTTCAAGAAGCCCGGCACCCATCAAGACACCCTGAAGACCCTCGCCGCGTGGGGACTGCCGGTCAATGACCACTTCACCGTCTGCGACTCCATCGAGGAAGTGCTGGCGCTGTGCGACAGCTGGCAGACCAAGCGCTTCGACCTCCCCTACGAAACCGACGGTCTGGTGGTGAAGGTCGATAAAGAGGAACAACGCGCCAAGCTTGGCTATACCTCTAAGGCCCCCAAATGGGTGATGGCCTACAAGTTTCCCGCCGAGGTGCGCCGCACGCGCCTGAACGACATCGTGTTTCAGGTGGGCAAATCCGGCGTGGTAACCCCCGTGGCCGAGCTCGAGCCCGTGCCGCTGGCGGGCACGATCGTGAAGCGCGCCACGCTGCACAATTTCGAGGAACTCCGCCGCAAGGACCTGCGCAAGGGCGACCTGGTGGAAGTGCAGAAAGCGGGAGAGATCATCCCGCAGGTGTTGGGCTACGTGCCCGAGGAGCGCCCGGAGAGCGCCCCGGCCGTGGAACCGCCAGAAGCCTGCCCCTCCTGCGGCGGCGCTTTGCATCAGGACCCCGAGGGCGTGTTCCTCCGCTGCCTGAACCTCGCCTGCCCGGCGCAGATTCTCGGACGGCTGACCCATTTCGCCTCGCGCGGTGCCATGGATATCGATGGCCTCGGCCCGGCCATTATCGAGCAACTGGTATCCAGGGAACTTGTGACGACCCCGGTGGATTTATACGCCTTGGAGGCGGATATCCTCGCCGGACTTGAACGGATGGGGGAGAAGTCGGCGGCGAACCTGGTGGCGGCCATCGAGGCGTCCAAGGCCCGCCCGCTCGCCCGGCTGCTGTTCGGTCTGGGTATACGCCACGTCGGTACGACAACGGCCACCGCCCTCGCGAGAGAGTTCAAGAATATGGATGCCCTCATGGCAGCGAAGGTGGACGACCTCGAGGCCGTCGATGACGTCGGCCCGATCGTGGCCTCCAGCGTCGCGGACTTCTTCGATACGGAGGCCAACCGGGCGCTGGTCGAAACCCTGCGCATGGCCGGGCTGAATATGGAACAGCCGGTTGAGACGGTCGCATCGGACGGGCCGCTGACGGGAAAGACGCTCGTGGTGACTGGCACGCTCGAAGGCATGACGCGCGACGAGATGCACGAGGCCATCCAGCGCGCGGGAGGGAAGGTAGCCTCCAGCGTCAGCAAGAAGACCGATTACCTCGTGGCCGGCGAGAAGGCCGGCTCGAAACTGGACAAGGCGGAGAAACTGGGAGTGACGGTGTTGACCGAACAAGAGATACTCGCGATGCTGGAGGGCGGCGCGTGAGCGAGATCCGGATCAAGGCGCCCGAGCGGCTGCACCAGGCCGAGGGACTCGCCCTGCTGCGCGATGCCGCCGGCCGGAAGCTGAAGGCCGATGACCAGATCGTCATCGACTTCAAGGACACCGTGGCGATCGATTCCACCGGCGGCGCGAGTCTGGTCCGTCTGTCGGAATGGGCCCGGAGCAAGGGCGCGCGCCTGCAACTGGACGGCGCCGGGGGCCAGGCAGCCGAGTTCATCGACATCATCCGGCCGACCCTCGAAACCGAACGCCCCTCCTTGCCCCGCACCGAGGGCGCCGTCGAGAAGCTCGGCGGCTCCGGCATTGCTGCCTTCGGAGAGATCGGCGAGTTCTTCAGCCTGGTGAACGACTCCGTGTATTGGACCCTGATCGCGCCGCTCACCGGGCGCGGCATCCGCTGGAACAACTTTCTCGATGAGCTCTACGAGATGGGCTACCGGGCCGTGGGCATCGTCTGTCTGATGAATTTCCTGCTCGGCCTCATTATCGCCATGCTGCTGGCCAAGCAGGCCGAAGCCTACGGCATCCAGCTCTTCGTGGCCGACATTATGATGATCGGCTTCGCCCGCGAACTCGCCGCCATCATGACCGCCATCGTCGTCTCGGCCCGAACCGGCGCGGCCATCGCGGCCGAGATCTCCACCATGAAGGTGCAGGAAGAGGTCGACGCCCTGCGCGGCATGGGCCTCAACGTGGTCGAGTTTCTTGTCGCGCCGAAACTGCTCGCCATGCTCATCGTGCTGCCCTGCCTCGTCATGCTCGGCATGTACGCCGGCATCGGCGGCGGCGCCATCTGGGGCGTCTACGTGCTCGGCTTCCAATACGACATCTGGCTCAATCAGACCCTCAAAGCCGCCTACTTCTCCGACCTGCTCCAGGGCATTTCCAAGACCTTCGTCTTCGCGGTCTTCATCGTGCTCATCGGCTGCCACAACGGCTTCCGCGTCAAAGGCGGCAGCCGCGGTGTCGGCCTCATGACCACCCGCTCGGTGGTCATGGACATCTTCATGCTCATCACGGTCGACATCTTGTTCGCCGTGCTTTTCTACTACGTGTTCGAATAGCGGGGGCCCCATGGCCGCAACCGATTCCGAGATCCTCATCCAGGTCAGCGGGCTGGTGACGCACTACGGCGACACCAAGGTGCTCGACGACGTCTCCTTCGAGGTCCGCCGCAACGAGGTCTTTGTCATCATCGGCGGCAGCGGCTGCGGCAAGAGCACCCTGCTCAAGCACATGTGCGGACTCTTGCAGCCCACCAGCGGCGAAATCCTCTACAGCGGGCGCAATATTGCCGTCATGGACGAGGACGAACTCGCAGTCATCCAGCAGGGTTTCGGCATCGCGTTCCAGTCCAGCGGCCTGTTCAATTCGATGACCGTCGGCGACAACGTCGCCATGCCGCTGCGCGAGTACGGCAAGGTTGAGCCCAAGCTGATCGACCCGATCGTGCGCATGAAGCTGACCATGGTGGGCCTGGCCGACGCGCAACATCTGATGCCCAGCGAGCTTTCCGGCGGTATGCGCAAGCGCGCCGGGCTGGCGCGAGCCGTCGCCATCGACCCGCCCCTCGTGTATTTCGACGAACCCAGCGCCGGGCTCGACCCCATCATGGCGGCCGGGCTGGACGAATTGATACTCGACCTGCGCCGCGTTTCCGGCATCACCTTCGTCATCGTGACGCACGAACTCGACTCCATCCGGGAGATCGCCGACCGCATCCTGATGCTCGACCGCGGCAAGGTGGTTTTCTACGGCACCAAGGAAGAAGCCGAGCAGACCAGCCAGGAACGCGTGCGGCAGTTTTTCGACCGCCGCCCCGACGAGTTTATCGCACAGAGGAATATCCGTTAAGCTAACAGGCTCTTGCCGCAAGGACTGATTCAATTGGCGACACGATCTCAAAAAAACAAAGTCGGCCTGTTCATGCTCGCATGTATGGTGCTGCTCGGCCTGTCCATCTGGCTGGTCAGCGGATACTACGACGACCGCGGCAACCGCTACGGCATGGAGTTCAAGGACTCGATTCTCGGCCTCTATGAAGGCGCGATCGTCGAGTACCTCGGCGTGCCCGTGGGCAAGGTGCGCTCCATCCGCGTGCTACCCAACACCAGCCGCCCCTATGTCGAAATCACGACCGATCCCGACGTGGTGACCCTGTACGTCGGCGTCAAGGCGCAGCTCGTCATGTACAGCTTCGCCGCCGGCACCATGGCGATATCGCTTACCGGCGGCGACCCCGCGGCCGGTCCACTGCAAGACGGCAGCCAGATCGAAACCGTACCCTCGACGATTGCCGCCATCAGTACCCAGGTGCTCGACATGATGGACGAACTCACTGGCATCGTGGAAAGCGTGAAGGTCGGGCTGGAAGGCATGGAGGAAGGCGCGCTCGCCGACACCGTCGACAAGGTCAACCTGCTGCTCGACGACGGCCGCGAGTTCCTGTCCAAGACCCAGGGCACCGTCGACGAAGTGACCGACACCATCAAGACGACACGCGAGAAACTCGAGCCCGCCATCGACAAGGTGCTCAAGATGACCGACGACCTCGAGCCGGTTATCCAGCATCTCGACGAACTGCTGGTTGTATCGAAGGACAAGATCGCCGAATTCGACGCAACGTCCACGAGCGACAATCTCGACCGCGTGCTGGCCAACATCGCCGAGCTGAGCGAGAAGCTGAACAAGTCGGCCGAGGGGCTGGACAACGTGACGGCCGACGCCCTGCATCAGGCGGGGAACATTGAATACAGCCTCCGTCGAGCGCTGACCGACATGAGCGACGCCCTGTCCACCATGCGCGTCTTTGTCGAACAAGTGAGCCAAGACCCTGCTTCGCTGCTGCGCGGCAAACCCGAGACCGAGGAGTAACCCATGCGCTGGACTGGATTGGCCGCCGCTGCCATTGCGATTTCGCTCTGCAGTTGCTCTATTTTGAATTCGAAGGGCACGCCGGTGGACCGGTATGTGCTCGTCGTGCGGCCGCAGGCGGACGAAGCAACCCAGGTGCCCCTGACGCTGGGCATTCGGCCCCTCTACTCCGCGCGGCCCTACCATGTCGATATGGTCTACCTGGATGAAGGCGGCAAACTGAGCGACTACACCGGCGCGCAGTGGGCGGAACTGCCGGAAACGGTCGTGACCCGTGCGCTGACCGATGCCTTCAATGCCACGAAGCGCTTCAAGGACGTGGGCAACGCGGCGGACATGGCGCGCCCCGATATTATCCTGACGGGGGAAGTGCGGGAGTTCGTCGAAGATCGCACGGTTGTTCCGGCCGAGGCGGTCGTCGAGATTTATGCGGCGTCACGCTATGCGCGCGACACGGCGCTGGTATGGTCGGGCGTTTCCACAGCGCGCGTTCCGCTCGACGGCAGCGGGGCCGAGGCGCTCCGGAAGGCGATGCAAGAGGCCGTCGCCCAGGCCGTGCAGGAAATCACGCAGAACACCGTCGCGAGCGTGAAGGACTAACCCTTCTTCAGGATTCCGCCGCGGCCCGCGGTAATCTTGATGCCCTGAAGCACCATCTTCAGCTCGTCCGCGTTGTCCGAGGCGATCATGCCCTGCTCCTCGGTGATGAGCTTCTTTTTGATGTGCGACGCCAGGCTCATGTTGAAGGTCTGCATGCCTTCCTGCTCGCCGTTCACGATGCCCGTCGGGATCTGCTTGATGTTGTTTTCCTTGATCAGCGCCGCGATGCCCGGGTTGTTGAACATGATCTCGATGGCCGGAATGCGGCCCTTGCCGTCCGCCGCCGGAATCAGGCGCTGCGCGATGCACGCCTTCAACTGCAACGAAATCTGCGACCGCACCTGCGCGTGCATGTCCGAAGGGAACATATCGAGGATGCGGTCAATCGTCAGCATCGCGTTGGTCGTGTGCAGCGTCGAGAACACGAGGTGGCCCGTTTCCGCCGCCGAGATGGCCGCCTGAAACGTTTCCGCGTCGCGCATCTCGCCAATCAGGATCACATCGGGGTCTTCGCGCATCGCGCCGCGCAGCGCCGTGTGGAAGCTCTGCGTGTCGATATGCACCTCGCGCTGCGTGATGATGCTGCGCTTGTTCGTGTAGAGGAACTCGATAGGGTCCTCAATGGTGATGATATGAAAGCGCTCGCGCTGGTTGATGTAATCGACGATCGACGCCAGCGTGGTCGACTTACCCGAGCCGGTGGTGCCCGTGATCAACACCAGGCCGCGGTGGAACTGCGCCACCTTCTCCATGGCTGGCGGCAGGTTCAATGCCGTGAAATCGAGAATCTTGCCTTTCACGTGGCGCATGACGATGCCCGTCGAGCCGCGCTGCCGGAGAATGTTCACACGGAATCGGCCAAGACCCGGCACGCTGTGCGCCACGTCCGCATCGCCCTTCTCGTTGAACGCCTCGTACTTGGTCTCGCCCAGAATCTCCTGGGCGAAGGCATCGGTATCCTCGGGCGCCAGGTTGTCCGTGTCGATGAACCGGATGTAGCCATCCAAGCGGATACCGGGCGGGCTGCCGACGGTGAGGTGGATGTCCGAGGCCCCGTTCTTGACGGCATACGTGAGTATCTTGGTCAGATTAGTCGCCATTGTCCACGCTCTCCCGGTGCGCGCGGCATGCCCGCGTGATTGGAAGTATTATCAGAATTTGGACTCGACACGCAATTTGTTTCTTCTCACTGCCCCCTTTTCAGAATCCGGATTCTCTGCTAGACTCTTAACGAAGGCGTAAGTAATCGGGCACTGGAGTCAGGACGCGCGTCGAGAAAGTTTCAGTCAGCATCGGGCAGCAAACGGAGTTTCGGGCGCGCGCCCTGCAAACGCCCTACGGGGCAGCAGGGAGACAAACGTATGCAGACGATTCGAGACGTACTCAAGCGGAGGGACACGTACTGGGTCGAGGCGGGCGACACCGTCCGTTCTGCGGTTCGCTACCTGTGCGAACGCAAGACGGGCGCTGTCGCAGTCAAGGAAGGCGATGAGGTCGTCGGCGTGTTCTCGGAACGCGACCTGATGCACAAGGTCGTTAACGAGGGGCGCAATCCCGACAAGATCACGGTGCGCGACGTCATGACCTCGCGCCTCATCTCGATCGGCATCGACGACGAGATCCACCTCGCCAAGGCGCAGATGTACAAGAACCGCGTGCGCCACCTGCTGGTGCTCGGGCGTGAAGAACAGTTCAAGGGCCTCGTGTCCATGCGCGACTTGGTCGATGCGGACATCGCGGACTCGAGTGAACTGATTCACCGCCTGAACGATCACTACTACCAGGAAGCGTACAAGACGACAATCCGCTTCAGCTCGAACCGGATGATCACGCAGCGCTTCACCGTCTAGGCGGAGAAGCAGCCGATAAGTGCGGCATCCGCGCATTCCGCGCGGGTGCCGCATCGCTTTTTATAGCAAGCGGTTGCATCGGGACGGGGCCACAGGGAATACTATGCGCCTTCCCGGGCTCCTTGGCAGGTGCGCATGGCCGCTGCTATGGGCGGAGCCTATTCATTTTGACGGGTAAAGAAGGAACGGTAATGTCGAAAGCACATCGGGCGCTGATGGAGTCCGGCCGGCTGGCCTATTTCGAAGGGGCGTATATCCCGACCGAAGAGGCCAAGGTGAGCGTAATGACGCATGCCTTCAACTACGGCACCGGCCTCTTCGAGGGCATCCGCGCCTACTGGGTGAAGGATGAAAACCAGCACCTGATCTTCCGGCTGCCGGAGCATATCGACCGCCTGCACCGCAATTGCAGCGTCTTGTTCATGGATATTCCGGAAACGCCCCAGGAAATGGGCGATATTTGCTGCGAACTGGTCCGCCAGTCGGGTATTCACGAGGGCATTTACCTGCGCCCGCTGGTGTACAAGAGCCAGACCTCGCTGGGCCCGTCCGTGCAGGGCATCGAGAGCAAACTCTGCGCCTATTGCATCAAGCTCGGTGATTACGTCGACATTCAGGAAGGCCTCGATGTCGCGGTCTCCTCGTGGCGCCGCCTGGCCGACAATGCGATTCCCAGCCGCGCGAAGTCCACGGGCAGCTACATCAACTCCTCGCTGGCCGCTTCCGAGGCCAAGATGTCCGGCTTCGACGAGGCCATCTTCCTGCGCGAGGACGGCACCGTTGCCGAGGGCAGCGCCATGAACATCTTCATGGTGCTCGATGGCAAGCTGATAACCACGCCGCCCTCGGCCGATATCCTAGTCGGCATCACGCGCAACTCGGTCATGGAACTGGCCGAGAAGATGCTGGGCCTGGAAGTCGTCGAGCGCCCCATCAGCCGTACCGAGCTGTACGTCTGCGACGAGTTGTTCTTCTGCGGCACGGGCGCGCAAGTCGCGCCGGTCCGTTCGGTCGATCGCCGCGAAGTGGGGGGCGGCAAGCCCGGCCCCATCACCCGCGGCCTGCAGACGCTGTACTTCGACGTCGTCATGGGCAAAGTGCCGGAATACCGCCACTGGTGCACGGAGGTGGCGCCCGCCTAGCGGCGCGCGTCGGGGGATTCGATGCTGGCGATTTTCCGAGACTGGCGCTTCTGGCTGAACTACCTGTTCAGCCTGCTGCTCACGGTGTGGATTCCCATGGCGCGGCTCGAGTTCCGCTTCGAGGAAACCAACGAGGTCGTCAAGACCACCGTGCTGCCCATGTACCAGATATACATCGACTTCGTGCAGCACCCTGGCACGCCGCAATATTACAAGTACATCGCCCTGCACCTCGGGGGCGTGTTCGCCATCACGGCGGTCGTCTGGTTCCTCATGCAGCGCCGCGCCAAGCCCGGCGCCGAATCGGCGGACGAAGCATGAGCGAAGACGCGCTGCGCGATCTGATCTGCGACATCGGGCGCCGGCTCTATGCCCGCAATCTCGCAACGGCTACCGACGGCAACATCAGCACGCGGTTGGGGGACAACCGGTATCTGATCACCCGGAGTGGCGTATCGAAGGGCTACCTCACGCATGCGGATGTCTTGGTGGCGGACGGCAGCGGCGCGCTGCTGGAAGGCTCGGGCAAGGTTTCGAGCGAATTCACCACCCATCTTGCCGTATACGAAGAGCGGCCGGACGCCGTGGCCGTGGTACACGCGCATCCGCCCTATGCCACCGCCCTTACGCTGGCCGGCGTGTCGCTCTGCGATCCCGTGCTGCCGGAATTCGTCATGGCCCTTGGAGGCGCGCCGACGACGCCCTATGCCACGCCGGGCACCCCGGAAGGCGGCGATCAAATCCGCCTCCTGGCCCGCGAGGCCGACGCCATCATGCTCGACCGGCACGGTGCGGTCACCCTGGGCGAATCGCTGCTCGATGCCTACTACAAGATGGAAAAGCTCGAGCACGCCGCCGAGACCTTGCACCACGCGCTCGCGCTGGGTTCGGTGAAGCGTCTCAGCCGGGCCGACCTGGACAAGCTCTTCGAGGCACGCAAGGCCTACGGCGCGACCGGCAAGGTTTTCCGCGTTTAGCGGGGAACTGCGGGCGTGCGGCGCCGCGGCACCGAATCCGGCTGGTAGGGCGGCAGCTCGCTCAAGATGCGCGGCCCCTCCATCCACAGCCACCAGACATGCTCCGGCACCGCCGTCAGCCGATCATGCGTGACCACATGCGCCGGCCGGAGTTTCCGCCGCCAGGCCCGCGCCAAATCGCCGCTGTCGCAGCCGGTCAAATAGACATAGCGCAGGCGGCGGCTGACCTCGTCATGGGACAAATCGGCGGGCGTGAAGTAGCCCTCGTGGGTAATCAGGCCCTCCGAGGTGCCGTGGCTGCCCACCACCACGAATTCGCCCTCGCGGAAGGCCCGGCGCAGGTTCTCGGGCGAAATGGGCAGCACCTGGGTCTCTACGTCGCCGTAGCGCGCCTTCGCTGCCAGCGCGAGCGGATAGGCCCCCAGCCGGAACAGGAAGGCCGGAAAACGCTTGTTGTCTTCGTAAACGAAAAACACCTTGCCGCTCGCGGCGTCGGAACGGGTGAGCAGCTGCGCGTGCGCCGTGACACCCGCCGTCACCCCAAGCAGCACGAGCGCCAACACCAGAAACGAAGCCGCCACGCCACGTACCCAGGCACGGCTGCCGAGCGCCGACAGCACCGGGGCCGGCGTCTGCGGCCGCCACAGCGCGTGGATGAGCGCGAAGAAGTACACCACCAGCCAGGCGAGAAGCGTCTTCCACAAGGCGTCCAGCGTCCGCGGCTCGAGTTTCCACGCCTGGTACACTTCGCGAAAATGGATCATGACATATGATATAAAGATAACGCTTATGGCGAAGAGCAACACTAGCAGGGCGAGCAAAAACACGGCACCCAGCGCATTCCGGCGGTGGGATTTGGCGAGCGGATAGCGGGGCGCTAGGAACCGCTCCGGCACCAACGCCGGTATCAGCAGATACATGGCCGCCGACATGAGGCGGTCTGATAGTGAAGAACTTGCGATGGACACAGTGCGAATGGTTCTATGATGTCAAGTGTAATACAGGCCAGTAGGGCGTCGCGCCCGCTGGGTTTGTTGAATTGAAGAACGCTTCGTTTCTAACGTTTTCCGCAGTATGCGAAGCCACAAAGGACCCTTTTGCATTGTTTGCTTGGTTAGACTATTATCCCACGCAGCACCGGAGAGATACCAATGTCGGACGACGATAAGCAGCTCAATGAAGGCCAGCGTCAGTGTATGGCCTGCCGCAATTGGGTGAGCGTCCTCGCGACCAAGTGTCACTATTGCGGCGAGCCCCTCGGGCGTCCGCGCCGCGAAGAAGTCCGGATGACCGTCGAGGATCTCGGCGGGGTCAGCCAGAGCCAGTACACGGTGTCCGGGAATGTGATGGACGCCCTCGAGGCCTTCCGCGCCGAAAACCTGAACGAACAGGAAGAACAGCGGCGGCAGCGCGAGGAAATGGGCCAGTCCTGGTTCGGCAAGAAATCCTCGTTCGATTCGCAGGGCGAGCCCAAGCACGACCTGCCGGAACTCGACGAACACCACCAGTCGTTGGCTGAGGCGGTGCTATCCGGTGCCGCTGCAGCCACGCCGCGGCCCGCGCGCCGTAAGAAATCCGGCATATCCCCGGACACCATTCGCAATGTCGGCATCGGTGTGGCCGTCGTGGTCGTCCTGGCGCTGGGTTATCAATTCGGTTATCCCGCGTTGCAGGGTATGATGAACCCCGCCGAAGAGCCCGCGCAGGCGACGTATCAGAACCGCGCGCGCTCCATCCTCTCCAGCGGCGGTCCCACAATCGACGCGCTCGAGGAGGCGCACACCGCTATCGGACACGACCAGACTGAAGAAAACGCGCAGATACTCGGCGAGGTACGGCAGGCCTTCATTTCCGAAATCGAAGCGATGCTGGACGCCCGGCGTTATTCGCAGGATGAGTTGGACAAGGCCAGCGAACTGACCCAGCGGGCAGCCCGGGTCGACCATTCGCCTGAAATCGGCGACTTGGTGGCCACGGTGAATAAAGAGGTCGCCCTGCACAAGTTCGTGCTGGTCAGCGTCGATACTGAGAATCAAAAGGCCACATTCAATTTGAATAATCAGTACGCAGATCAGTCTGAACAGACGGTCGGTGTCGGCGAGCGCCTCGAGGATCGGTTCATTGTCACCTCGATCATGAACAACTCGGTGCGGCTGGAAGACACCCTGCGGAAGCCCAACGGACGGCAGCGGCCCCTCGTCAGCCGTCCGTTTCAACCCGTCTCAGCGGACTAATCCGGAACACTCAGGGGGCAGTAACTGGAATGCGCACCACCGGTTAGCGTACCGTTATGCCTTTACTGAACAACGTTTTGCGGGGAATCTTGACAATGCGTAGGATTTTGGTAGCGTTGCTGGTGCTGGCGAGTCTGGGGGGATTGGCGACAGGTTGTGCGCGTAACCGGGGGCCCTTCGTGCCGCCGGCCGTGTCGGAACCCGCGGCGACCAACGACCGCGACGCCTACGAGCGGCAGTTGACGACGCTGGTAGAGCGTCGAGTGGCGGACGCCACGCGCGAGAGCGCGGCGCGCCAGCAGGAAGTCATCCGTAAATCGCCCTATTACTACCGCGAATACACCAGCTATCCGCAGGGCGCGACGCCGGTGGAGATCGAGTTTACCGAAACCGAGAGCCGCAGCAAGCCGCTCACGGCGAGCGTGAAGCTGGAAATGATCCGCTACAGCACGAAGCTGCAACGCGACCAAAACACGGCCGCGCGCGACACGAACTTCTATCGCGACACCGGCATCGAGACGCAGGAGTACATTCTGCGCAACAACCGCTGGGTAAGCGTGGGCGACACCTTCGTGGCGGAAACCAGCGAAGAGAACGTCGGCGGCTCTTGGGTGCCGGTGCGGGTGGAGGAGACGGAAGTGCCGCAGATCAAGGAATCGGAAGGCGGCTGGTTCAAGCGTACCTGGCGCAATATCACCGGCGGCTGAGCCGCGGCGGTATGACGGATACAACGCGCAACACCGCCGATGCCCCGTCCCTGGCATTCCTTGCCGGTCTGGCGGTCCTGGTGGCGCTGTTCCTGTTCACTTCGGCCTGGGCGCTGCGCACCATCGTGCTGGGCGATTCCGCCAACAGCCGGCTCGCCACGGCCTACGCCCTCGTGCACCACGGCCACTGGTGGATTGACGACCGCGGCGAGGACCACCCGAACCCTTTCGAGGCGGGCACGGTGGACAAGGTGGAGCTGGACGGCCGCATCCTCAGCACGAAGCCGCCCGTGCTTCCGCTGCTCATGACGGCCGAGTATGCCGCGTTCCACCACGGGCTCGGCTGGACGCTCATGGAGGACCGCGATCAGACGCGCTGGATGATCCGCTTCATGGTGTTCACCCTGAGCGTGCTGCCCATGGCGGCGGCTTTGGTGTTCTTTGCACTGGCGCTGCGGATGCTGGGCGCCACGGAGGCCGTCTCGCTGTTCCTGACGGCGGCGCTGGCTTTCGGTTCGCAGGTGATGGGCTTCGCGCCCGGCATCAACAATCACGTGCCCTGCGTCGCCGTGCTCTGCGTGATGGGCTATATCGTCGTCGGCCTGGTCACCCGCAAACTGCCGCCGCGCCCGGTGTATTTCTACGCCTATGGCCTATGCGGCGCGCTGGTGTTCACGCTCGACATGCCCGCCACCATCTACGCCGCCGCGGCCGGGCTGGCGCTGTTGGCGAAATTCCCCCGGCAGGCCTCCATGTTCGGCGGTGCCGGGCTGGCCCTGCCGCTGCTGGCGCACTTCGCCGCCATGCTCGATTCCAGCGGCAGCATTCTGCCCATCCAGACGCGCGAATCCCTCTACCTCTACGAAGCGGCCTACTGGCGCAATCCCGGCGGCATCGACGCCCTGAACGAGCCGAAGCTGATTTACCTCTTCCACATGACCTTCGGGCGCTTCGGCACCTTCCTGCTGTTTCCCGTGCTCGCGCTGGGTCTGGCCGGGTTCGTGAAAGAGACGCTGCGCCCCGGCAACCTGCGACCCTGGGTGCTCGGCGCCTTCGCCTGCTTTGTCGTGGTCACCGCCTACTACATGCTCAAGACCAACAACTACGGCGGCGCCGCCTACGGCTTCCGCTGGCACATGGCCTCCGTGCCCGCGCTGCTCTTGATGGCCGTGCCCGTCATGCCGCCCGCCGCGCCGCGCTGGGTGTGGGGGATCGCCGTCGCCCTGCTCGCCGTCTCCGGTTTCAGCGCCTGGCAATGCTACCAGGCCCCCTGGGGCACCGGCGGCGAATGGACCGTCCACCACCTCTTCGGACCCGCCGTAGTCACCGACGCGGCGGACGCGGGATAGAAGACGCGACGGTGGGGCGAACGGCAAGAGATCCGAGGCTGTCGGATTACGCCAAGAACTGGCGCCACCACGCGTTCGCGCGCTATCGACCACCTCTTCAAACTGCGGCAGCAGTCGAAATATCGTAGCCCCGCGGTTGCACCGCGTTTCGCGGGGCTACCCGGGGACCTGATGGTTTCCGAGGCGAACCGCGGCAGCGGTTCCTAAAACGCACTACACCATCGGTGCGATTGAATAACCGCTACCGCGGTTGCGGGCGCTCGCCTTTGCACCCCGGGTAGACCGCCGGGGACGACGGCCAACCCGGGGCTACGATGATGAAACCACTTCCGTGGTTTTGGGAGTGCGGGCGTACAAGATTGTACGCCACCCACCGTCCTTGGCTCTTGCGGAAGCTCGTTATGCCGGGTCCCAATCGGCGAGGCCGATGCCGAGCGCGTAGCTGCGGGTGTCGGGGGCGGCTATCTTCACGGCGTCTTTTTCGGTCATGACGACGGTCAGTTCGCTGGGTATGCCGCTGAGGTCGAGCCGATGGTGGTCGGGGGCGAAGTGGGTGGTCTCGACCTTGGCGCCGATTTGCTCGAGCGTCTTGACGAAGGCGCGCGGGTCGCCGATGCCGCAGGCGGCGGCGACGCGGCGGCCCTTCAGGAATTCCAGCGGCACGTAGGTGTCTTCGGCCAGGTTGTGCAGGCGGTCGGGCACATGACTGGTCTTACGTATGCGGGCATCGGGAACGATACGCCGGACTTCCTGCTCTGCCGCTTCCACGTCTTGCGCCAGATCGCAACGGGTGAGCCAGATTTCGGTGGCGCGTTCGAGCGCTTCCGGGCGTTCGCGCAGGAGCCCGCGCGGCAGCAGGTGGCCGTTGGACAGGGGATGGCGCGCGTCGAGCAGCACGACGTCTTCGTCGCGCTCGAGCCGCACGGACTGAAAACCATCGTCGAGCAGCACCACCTGCGCGCCGCGCCGGACCGCTTCGGCCGCGCCCGCGACGCGGTCCGCGCTCTTGATCAGCAGCGCCTCGGGCACGCGCAGATGGATGACCGCCAATTCGTCGCCGAAGCCCGAGGCGATTCCCACGGGCGGGCTGTCCTTTTCCAGCACGAGAGGCTCGGGCGTTTTGCCGGAGAGGTAGCCGCGCGAGACGACGGCCACCCGGCGGCCCGCGTCGATTTCCTGCCGCGCGCGCTCCACGACGGCCGGCGTCTTGCCGGTACCCCCGGCGGTCAGGTTGCCGAAACTGACGACATGCGCCTCGACGCGGAATTTGGGTTGGCGGTGCCGCCACCACATGCCGAGCGCCTGGGCGTTCGAGGCCAGCCCGAGCACCGGGGCAATCCAGTCCGGCGGCTGTTCGCCCCGCTCAATCCGCGCCTGTACGTCCGCGATCCAGCTCATGCGGGCGTGAAGCGCTTTCCGCTCAATTGCCGTACAGCCCCTTTCAGCTCGAGCATCGTGAGACTGCTCAGTGCTTCCGAAACGGGAATGCGGCAGACCAGGGCAATTTCATCCACAAACGAGCCCTCGGGCGAGAGGCTCTCGAGTATGTCCTGCTCCACGCCGCTCAGTCCGGCGGGCTTCGGTGCGGCGGCAGCTTGCTTGGCGGCCGCTGCCACCCGGGGCGTATCCGCCACCCGGACGCGCGCGGGCACTTCGAGTTCCGTCAGGATGTCGTCCACCGTTTCGACCAGCTTCGCGCCTTCTTTCAGCAGCGCGTGCGGCCCGCGGCTGTTGGGATTGCTCACTTGGCCCGGCAGCGCGAAAACCTCGCGCCCCTGTTCGGCGGCATCACGCGCGGTAATCAGTGCCCCGCTTCCTGGCGGCGCTTCGATGACCAGAGTGCCCAGCGTCATGCCGCTGATGATGCGGTTGCGGATGGGGAAATTGCCCTTGAAGCCCTTGGCGCCCATGGGAAAAGGCGAGACCACCGCGCCGGACCGCGTGATGCGGTGCATCAGTTCGGCGTTCTCGGCGGGAAACACGATGTCGACGCCATTGCCCAGCACAGCGATGGTACGTCCGCCCGCCTCGAGCGCACCCTCATGCGCCGCCGTATCCACGCCCGCCGCCAGCCCCGACACCACCGTCACACCGCGCGAGGCCAATTGCTGGGCCAGTTCGCGGGCCATGCGGCGTCCGTACTCCGTGGCGTGGCGCGTACCCACGATGGCAATGGCGTGGGCATCGGATTCCTGCAGCGTACCGCGGACATACAGCACCGAGGGCGGCCCGTAGATTTCCGCAAGCCTTAGGGGATAGGCCTCGTCGTCCATGGTCACCAGCGTTGCACCGTATTCGCGCATGCGGCGTTCCGCGCCATCCACGTCCACCGTCTCTCGATACGCGCGGATGTTCCGGGCCAGCCGCGTACTGACACAGTCCGCCAGCGAAGCCTCGTCTGCCGCAAGCACGGACGCTGGATTCCCGAAGCGCGCCAGCAACTTCACCAGGTTCGCATCGCCGACGCCCGGCACCAGGCTCAGCGCCAGCCACGCGCGTTGGTCTTCGGTCAGCTCCGGCATGCTCCCCCCTAAAAATCCGGCGGCACGAAGTCCACCGTGTTGGTCAGGTCGCTGCCCGCAGGCGGCACCGGCTCGTCCATCGCGCCCTCGTAGGCTGCCGCAGCGGCCGCTTCCGCCGCGGCCAGTTCGGCCATGTACTGCTCGTAACCGTCAATCCAGTTCACGGCGGAGGTACCCAGGTTTTCCCCGGTAACTGCGATGAGCATCGCGATGGTCGGTTCTTCCATGGCACGGTTGAATCGCAGCACGTCGATAAGCAGCGGCACGCTTTGCGCCAGGGGCCAGCGGCTGATGCCGTCGAGCGCCAGTTCCTGAATGCTCTGCGGCGCAAACAGTTGCCCGCTGGCAAATCCGAACAGCGTATTGAGCGTACGGTCGGACTGGATTCTCGACAGGGCGCTCACGACATACCACTGCACCCACGGATCGGTATCGGCCGACAAGCGCAGCCATTCGTCTTCGGCGCGGGGATCGTCCAGCCAATACAGCGCCTCGACACAGGCATAGGCCACCTCTGTCGGTCCGTCGTGCAGGTTGAAGATCAGGCGCTCGTAGGCCTCCGTCACCCGCATGCGCCCAAGGCAATACACGGCCCACGCCCGATCCGTCGCACTGCGTTCGGTGTCATCCAGCACGCCAATAAAATACGCGCCGAGCTTGGTGCCCAGTTGCGGTAGGGGACTTTCCCAGCCGTACCACGATTCCGGCGCGCCCCCGGCGAGCGTCTCCATGATGGCCTCGGCCAGCGCATCGTCGGGCTGGGTGCTCAGGGCAGACACCGCCCGCGCGCGTACCTCCTCGTTCGAGTCCTCGAGAAACGGTATCAGCTTCGACAAGGCAGTGGCGGCGGGCATACCTTCCAGCGCCTCGATGGCGCGCATGCGTAATTCTGGATCGCTCGACTGCGCATGCCGCGCCAGCACGGGGGAAAGGTTCGCCTCCGGCTCGCTGGACTCCGGGCGCGGATCCGGGGCCGGACCGGGGTGCAAGGGCGCAAGCGCCCCGGGGGGCGGCGGCGGCGCGAGGGGCGCAGGAATCACGGTGCGCGCGCCGGTATCCGACGGCGGGGCGGCCTCGGCGGGCTTGGCGCCCGAGGCGGACCAAAGGATAAGGGTAGAGACCAGCGCGGCGGTGATGGGCAACATGCCCGCATTATCCACGTTTCAGGGCTCGATGTGAAACTACGTGCTACTCGCCCGTGTAAATGGCGCAATAAACAGGCGCTTTACGCGAGGATGCCATTCACGACATTCGCCGGAACCACCCCCGTCAGCTTGGCATCGAGCCCCTGGAATTTGTGGCTGAGGCGGTTGTGGTCGAGCCCGAGTTGATGCAACAGCGTGGCATGGAAATCGCGCACGTGTACCGGGTCCACGGTCGCGTTGAAGCCCAGTTCATCCGTATCGCCCCAGACCGTGCCCGGCTTGAAGCCGCCGCCCGCCGCCCACATGGTGAATGCATTGGGGTGGTGATCGCGGCCGTCTGCCACGTCGCCTTGCACCATGGGCGTGCGCCCGAACTCGCCGCCCCAGATTACCACCGTGTTGTCCAGCAGGCCGCGCGCCTTGAGGTCCATCACCAAAGCGGCGCAGGCTTTGTCGGTGTCGGTGCAATTGCGCATGGTGCCGTTCTTGAGATCGCTGTGCTGGTCCCACGCCTCGTGGAACAACTGCACGAAGCGCACGCCGCGCTCGACCAGCCGCCGCGCGAGCAGACAATTGTTGGCGAAGGACGATGCACCCGGTTCGGCACCGTAGAGATCGAGGATGTGCTGCGGCTCGTTCGAGATGTCCATCAGGTCCGGCGCGCTGGTCTGCATGCGGAAGGCCAATTCGAAGGAATTGATGCGGGTCGCGATTTCCAGATCGCGCGTGGCATCGAGGCGCATCCGATTGAGCGTGCTCACCGTGTCCAGGGTGTCGCGCTGGCACTCGTCGTCGATGCCGGGCGGATTCGACAGGTACAGCACGGGGTCGCCGCTGCTGCGAAAGAGCACGCCGTCGTGCACCGTCGGCAGGAAGCCGCTACTCCAGTTGGCCGAACCGCCGCTGGGGCCCTTCGAACCACTACTGAACACCACGAAGGCCGGCAGATCGCGGTTCTCGCTGCCGAGGCCATAGGTGACCCAAGATCCGACGCTGGGGCGTCCGAACTGCTGCGAGCCGGTGTTCATCAGCACCTGCGCGGGCGCGTGGTTGAAGGCGTCGGTGTTCATGCTCTTGATGATGGTCAGGTCGTCGACGATGCGCGCGAGATTTGGCAGGCACTCCGAAACCCACGCGCCGCTCTCGCCATGTTGCGCAAACTTATGTACCGGCCCCAGCAGCTTGGAGCTTGGATCGATGAAGGCAGCGCGGTAATTCTTCAGCAGGCTTTCCGGCGGCAGGCTTCCGCTGTGCTTGGCCAGCTGCGGTTTGTAATCGAATGTCTCGAGCTGGCTCGGGCCGCCCGCCATGAACAAGTAGATGACATTCTGCGCCTTGGGCGCGAAGTGGGGGGCGCGCGGCGCGAGGGGGTTGGTCTCGGCCGCGGCGTTTTGCGCCAACAGCTGGCTGAGCGCCGCCGCGCCCAGCCCGACACCGCATTGCTGCAGAAACCAGCGGCGGGCAATCGCCGGGCCGCGCGGTCCTTCAAGGGGGCTATTCATCAGCGCTGGCTCCTCATTGGCGGGTTATCGTTTCATCGAGGTTCAGCATTACGCGGGCCGTCAGGGTCCATGCCGTCAGCTCCGCAGGATCCGCTTCGGAGGTGGGCAGATCGATCGCGGACTGTATGGCGGTCGGATCGATTCCTCCGTTGGCAATACGGTCGCGCTGACGCAACAGATAATCATGTAGCGTCGCCAATTCGCCGTCGCTCGGCGGGCGCGCAGTGCACCGGCGGAACGCATAGTCGATGCGCGCGGCATCCGAAGTGCCGCCTTCGGCCAGGGTCTTTTCCGCCAGCGCGCGCGCCGTCTCGACGAACCCCGGTTCGTTCAGCGTCGTCAGCGCCTGCAGCGGCGTGTTGGACCGCGTGCGCCGCGTACAGGGCGCATCGCCCGGCGGTGCGTCGAAGGCCTGCAGCGCCGGGTAGGGCACGCTGCGGAAGCGGAAGGTGTACAGGCCGCGGCGGTAGCGGTCGGCACCGTCGTCCGTATTCCACACCTTGGGACCATAGCTGGCGGGCGGCACGAAGAGAAACTCGGGAGCCGGGGGATAGACGCTCGGGCCGCCGACTTCGGGATTCAACAGGCCGCTCGCCGCAAGCGTGATGTCGCGTACAATTTCCGCCTCGACCCGGAAGCGGCCCGCGCGCGCCAGCAGCCGGTTGCCAGGATCCCGCTCGAGCAATTCCGGCGTTGCATCCGACGACTGCCGGTAGGTGGCCGACTCGACCATCAGCCGCACCAGCGCCTTGATGTCCCAGCCGGAGTCCATGAACTCCACCGCCAGCCAGTCCAGCAGTTCCGGGTGGCTCGGCGGGCTGCCCTGCGACCCGAGGTCCGAGGGCGTATCGACCAGACCGACGCCGAAGAGGTGCTGCCACACCCGATTGACGAACGCGCGCGCAGTGGTGGGCGCCTGCCGGTCGGTCGCCCAGCGCGCAAGCGCGAGGCGATTCGGCGGCATGTCGTCGGGCATCGGATTCAGGAAGGCCGGCACTCCCGGCTCTACTTTTTCCGCGCGCTGTAGAAAGTCGCCGCGCTCGAGGCGGTAGGTCTCGCGGGCATCACGGCGCTCGTGATACACGAGTTGCGTCGTGCCCTCGGGATGCTCGCGCCAGAGCGACTCAATGGCAAGGTTGTCGATGGCCAGCGCGAACTGCGTCGACCGCCACGCGGAAAACAGCGTGCCCTGCTGCGACTCGGACCAATCAGACGCGGGAGTTTCCAGCGCGGCCAGCACTTCCTCGGGGTAGGCCGTCTCCGGGAGGTCGCTGGCGTCGGTGACAGACAGCTTGAAACACCCCAGGTTGTTGCTCTGGTTGTCGTCGCTGTTCCAGCCGCCGTGATATTGGGCCAGCCGGATGCCGATCTGCATGCCCGGCTCCACCTTGAGCGGATCCGCCAGAACGAAGATGGCGTAGCGATTCCGGTTGCTGCGACCCGGTCCGATGTCGGTCGTCCAGGCCGTGCTTGCCTCGCCGTCGATGGCCATCTGGATCGAGCCGGTCACGTAGCCGCGCGGCTTGCCATTGTCGGGAAACTCTGGTCCAAGGTCCTGCTTCGGCGGATTCACGTCGGCGATGGCCGAGGCCACCGGAATGCGCTCCCAGGAATCGAAGGTTTCGAAAGGCTTGTCCACAGGCGCAATGCGCAGCTCGAATTCGCTAAGCGCGCCGCCGCCGTGAATCGAGCGGCCCGGCCCGTTCCGGGGCAGGTTGGCGTCGGTGAGCAGATCCAGCCTTACGGCCGTAATGGTCTCGACCGGGCTCTTGCCGCTCATCTTTGGGGCGAAGCGGGTGGGGGCATAGCCCTGCGCGAGGTAGGCGCCGTCACCGCGTGGCAGGAACTTCTGCCCGCCGGAGGCGTCGTCATCGAAGGCCAGCTCCAACGTGTGCCAATCGGGTTGTGGCTCGCTGCGCGCTTCATCGGCCCAGGCCGTCAGCTGCGCCTCCCAGTCCGTTGCGCGTTCCTGGATATCCTGTTCGTGTTCCGCCACTTTTGCAAGCACTTCGTTCCGCTGGGCTTCTTCCGAGGCGGCGTACACCGTCATCCGCGCCTCGTCGGTGTTGTTCACGTAGGCCAGCAGCCGGTAGTACTCGGTGTGCGAAATCGGATCGTACTTGTGCGTGTGGCACTGGGCGCATTGCAGGGTCAATCCCAGCACCGCGCGTCCGACCACGTCGACCCGGTTGAAGATGGCCTCCATGCGGAACTGTTCGGGGTCAATGCCGCCTTCCTCGTTCTGCAGGCTGTTGCGCAGGAATCCCGTGGCAACCCGCTGCGATTGCGAGGCGAAGGGCAGCAGGTCGCCGGCGATCTGCTCGGTCAAAAACCGGTCGTAAGGCATGTTGTCGTTGAAGGCGTTGATCACCCAGTCGCGCCAGGCCCACACCTGCCGCGGCTTGTCCTTCTCGAAGCCGTCGGAATCGGCGAACTGCGCGGCGTCGAGCCAGTGGCGCGCCCAACGTTCGCCGAAATGCGGCGAAGCCAATAACCTATCGACGGCCTCTTCGTACGCCAAGTCTGGATTTTTCACGGCGAAGGACTGCATTTCCTCGAGCGTGGGGGGCAAGCCGGTCAGGTCGAGGCTCAGGCGGCGCAACAGCGTGAAGCCGTCCGCCTCGGGCGAGGGGAATAGCCCTTCGCGCTTCAGGCGGTCCTCCACGAAGGCATCAATCGGATTGCGTGCCCACACGCCCGCTTCGGGGACCGCTGGGCGAACCGGCGGCGTAAAGGCCCAATGCGCCGGCCAGTCGGCGCCTTCGGCGATCCACGCGCGCAACGCGGCGATTTGTTCCGGCTTCAGCTCCTTGCCGGACTCCGGCGGCGGCATCAGGTCGTCCGGATCAGTGGATTCGATTCGTCGGAGTAGCTCGCTCCGGTCGGGGTGCCCGGCCACAATCACCGGCTCGCCCTGCTCTGGGTGCAGCGCAGCGTCAGGGATGTCCAGACGCAGGCCCGCCTTGCGGCTGTTTTCATCCGGGCCGTGGCAGCGGAAACAGGTGTCGCTCAGTATCGGTCGGATATCGTGTTCGAAGTCGACCGCGGCCGCAGGGTCGGAAACCAGAGGCAGGAGTATAAGCACGAGGCTGCCCCAGACACGACCTGTCTTGAACCGGAGATAAGGGCCGCCGAGGCGGGCGGCGCTGTGGTAAATAAGCATACGTGAATTCGCTCGACTCGATTGTCACCGATTGCCGGATGCCAGTCTAGCATGGGGCAGGCTCAGAGAAATACTTCCTTGAATACACTTTTTGCCACCGGATTTCACACCTTGCGCAATCTATTCCCAACCACATCTATCCAGAATAAATATACGCAAGTGTCGGAAATTAAACACCTTACAATCCAGAAGCGGCCTACACACACGCAAAGCGTATTGACAAACTGCTCATAAACCACTAGAATTCGCTTCGTTGGTAACGGTGTGTATCGGACTTGGATGGTGTCACCCAGCGTGACACTATTTCTTTTTTCTGGCGGTCTACAGGACCGTAACCTTGCGTATCGCGAGATCGAGAGCGTGACACCCCGCCGGGCACGGAGAGACGGGGTCTGGTTGTATACCGACTGACAGGTAGGTACTGGCCAGACACCGCGTGCGGCAGCGGGCGCAAGTCAACCTTTCGTCTTTGATTGTCGTCTTTTTCGCCACCATAGAAGAGCTCCCACGAGCCAGGAGAATCGCACATGTCGTTTAAGATATCAGCCGGCATCTGGATGTTTTCCGACGGCGCAGACCGCAGCTGCTCCGAAGGCATCCGCGATGTGCCCCGGATGCAGGAAATCATTTCGTCCATCGCCAAGGTGCGCGGCGTCAAGGCCGTCGAAGTGCGTCAGACTGACGTGCACAACGACCTTCCCGTGAAGGATCTCAAGCGCCTGCTGAAGGACAACAACCTTGCCTGCAGCGGCGTGACGACAACCCTGTCGCACACGCGCAAGTTCAGCCTGGCGGGCTTCGGCCACCAGCACCAGAAGACTCGCAACGCCGCGATCGACGAAGGCCGCAAGGCGGTGGATCTGGCGCGCCAGCTGGGTGCCACCTGCATCACGCTGCGCCTCTACACCGACGGCTTTGATTACCCGTTCCACGTGGACTACACCACCCACTGGAACACGGTGATTTCGTCCATCAAGACCATCGCAAAGTATGCATCGCCCGATATTAACGTGGCGATTGCCTACAAGCCGCGCGACCCGCGCAAGTTCCTGACGGTCGCGACGGTGGGCAAGGCGTTGTCGATGTGCCAGGAAATCGCGATGAAGAACGTGGGCGTGGCGATGAACTTCAGCCACTCGCTCATGGCGGGCGAGAACCCCGCGGAATCCGTGGCGTTCCTCACGCGCTCGTCGAAGATGTTTCAGATCTACTTCAGCGACTCCTACCGGCTGGGCGATGATATGATGATGCCTGGGAGCCTGCACCTGTGGGAGACGCTGGAGGCGCTGTTCTACCTCAAAACGGCGCGCTACAAGGGCTACATCACGCTGGACGTGCTGCCGGAGCGCATCGAGCCGACGCACGCCCTGCAGATTTCGCTGGGCAACCTGTCGATTTTGACGAAGAAACTGGAAAAGCTGGACACGCTCGAACTACGGCGCGCCCAGAAGACGCTGGACGCCACGGAAAGCCAGCGCATCATCCGGAGGGTGATGCTGCAGGGCTAGCCCGTGAACAAGCCTCTCGTGTTACGATTACGGGACGCGCGCCAGTGCGGCGCGCGTCCCGTTACCTTTTTCGGGCGTACCGCATAGGAAACACACGTGCAAGTCAGTGGAAATACCAAGGGGCTAAAGCCCTCGCAACTGAAGGCGCTGGAGAAGCTGAGCGAGCGCCGGCCGAACCCCGATTATCTGGTGACGCCCGAGCAGGCGCGCGCGCTGACCGAGGCCTCGCTCGATATTCAGCGGCAGATCGGCCTGCTGATCGACCGCCGCGGCCGGGTGACCAATGTGGTGGTGGGCGACGCCAAGCAGGTGTTTCTGCCCGAATTCCCGCGGCGCGGCCTCGACCGCCTCAGCGGCCTGCGGCTGGTACACACTCACCTGATCGACCCGAAGCTCAACGACGACGACTTGACGGACTTGGCGCTGCTGCGGCTCGATTGCATCGCGGCTATCTGGGTAGAGGACAACGGTCTGCCGGGTCCGGTGCAGATGGCGCACCTGCTGCCCGCGAACGAGGGCGGCGAACCCTGGCGCGTGCTGGAACCGGTGAGTGTGCACGACCTCGAGCCGGACATGCTCGAACTACTGGAATCGCTTGATGAGGAATTCGAGCGCATGCGGGCACCGCGGCGCGCGGGAGACACGCGCGATCGCGCGATCCTGCTGCACGTGTCCAAGTTGCCGCCATCAGTCGCGCAGGACAGCGTCGACGAGCTGAAAGAACTCGCCCGCAGCGCCGGGCTGAACGTGGTGCATACGGTCATCCAGCGCCGTCCGCCGGACCCCAAATACGTGACCGGCCAGGGCCGCCTGAAAGAAGCGATCATCAAGGCCATGCAGCTGGGTGCCGAGGTGATGATTTTCGACCAGGACCTCAGCCCCTCGCAGGTGCGGTCGCTCAGCGACATGACCGACCTGAAGATCCTCGACCGCACGCAGCTCATTCTCGACATCTTCGCGCAGCACGCGGTGACGCGGGAAGGCAAGCTGCAGGTGGAACTGGCGCAGCTGCGTTACCTGCTGCCGCTGCTGAACGTGCGCCAGACGGCGCTTTCGCGCCTCACGGGTGGCATCGGCGGCCGCGGTCCGGGTGAAACGCGCCTCGAGATCGACCGCCGCCGCGCGCGCGATCGCATCGCGCGCCTCGAGCGCGAGGTGAACAAGTTGGGCGAGCGCCGCGAACTGCGCCGCCATGTCCGCACCGAGAAGGCCGTGCCGACGGTGGCCGTGGTGGGGTATACCAACGCGGGCAAATCGACCCTGCTGAACAGCCTGACCCAAAGCGAAGTGATCGCGGAGAACGCGCTCTTCGCCACCCTGAACCCGGTATCGCGTCGGCTGCGCTTTCCCGAAGAGCGCGAGGTGGTGATTACCGATACCGTGGGGTTCATCCGCAATCTGCCCGAAGACCTGATGGCGGCCTTCCGCACGACCTTTGAAGAATTGCAGGACGCCGATCTGCTGCTGCATGTGGTGGATGCGTCGAGCCACGACATCGAGGCCAAGTACGAGACCGTAGAGCGGGTGCTGAAGGAACTCGAGCTCGACCAGAAGCCCACCATCTGCGTGCTGAACAAGGTCGACCGCTGCGACCCGGAAACGCTGCAAGGGCTGCTCGACCACTTCGCCGCCATCCCGATCTGCGCGCTCGACCGGGAGTCCTTCACGCCGCTGATGGAAATCATGGAGAGTCTGTTGTGGGCCGATACCTCTGCTGCATCCTGATTGCCGCTTGCGCCGCGAGCGGCGATGCCTCGGCCCAGCCCTTCGAGTTTCCGGCGGCCCTGGCGGACGCTGCGCGCAGCACCGGTGAAATCGCCCCGCTGATTGAATTCGCCGGCGACGCCGAACAGCGTGGCGATTGGGATCTGGCGGCCGATGCGCTGGCCGTCGCCGTGGAACTCCGGCCCGCCGAAACCTCGTTGACCGTGAGACGCGCGAAGGACCTTTACAAGAGCGGCCCGGCCGGTAAACCCGAAGCCTTCAAGATCGCCGATGCCGTACTCTCGGCCGGAGCGACGGATGCCGATGCGCTCTTCCTGCGCGGGCTGCTGTATCTGGAGCAGGACATGCCCCGGTTCGCCCGCGAAGATTTCGACGCGCTCCTGGCGCAGGACCCGAAGAGCGTCCCCGCGCGGATAGTCTTGGCCTCGATGGAAGCGGGCGAGGGGCGTATCGCGGAAGCCGAGTCGCGTCTCGCGGCGCTGGGGCAGGAAGCCATGCCCTACGATGCCGAGACCCGCGACCTCCTCCGGCGCGCGTTGCTACGCTTCGAGCGCGACCGTTACACCTTCGCCGACACGGCTGAGAACCATGCGGCCTACGCGCGGCTGCTCTACCGTGCCGCCCGCATTCCCGACGCCATCCTCGCGGCACGACGCGCCACGGCGCTGGCCCCCGAAGACAAGGAACTCTGGCGCTTCCTGGGTCAGATGCACGCCCAAATCGGCCAGCAGCCCCAGGCCGAAGAGGCATTCAGGAAGGCGGAGTAGGGGAGGGCCTTTACCGCCCGAATTGCTGCTGTACGGCCCGCTCCAGTTGCTCGTAACTGATGTGATACGAGTTTCGGATGGCTTCTTGCGGGGGAACGCCGCGCGCCAGGTCGGCCATCAGGCCCTGTAGGCGGGTGCGCCCGTAGCGCTGCCAGAGGTAGGCTATGGTCACATGGGCCTGACGGTAGGCGTAGCGCAGCTGTTTGGCGTCGAATTCCCGCAGCAGGTCGCCCTCGAGCTGGCTCAGGGGGTAGGTGTGGCCCTCGGCGTAAGCCTTGGCGACTTCCGCCCGGTCGGCGTCGGTCAGCTGGCTCGAAAGGGTCTCGGCGAGCCCCTCATTGATCCACCAGGGAACATTGCCACCGGCCAGCTGCCGCACGATGACGTGGACATATTCGTGCGTCAGGCGCCGGCGCATCTCTTCTTCGTCGAGATAGGAGCCGCGCTCGTCGGTGAGGGGCGAACGGATCTTGCCGTCGTAAAGCGCGCCCACATGGCCATCCATCTGCGTGGCCTGGGCGAACTGGTCGGGACCATAAAAGATCACCTGCACGGGATCCGGCGGATAGACCCGGCCGAACTGGGTGCCGACTTCTCTGTAGGCGGTCTCGAGGATCCGGACCAGTCGGTTCCGCACATCGTACGGAACCTCGCCGGGGTAGCTCAGGCTAAAATTCCGCGTCGACTTGCGCTGGAAGTCCCACTCAACGGA
Source organism: Candidatus Hydrogenedens sp. (assembly GCA_016125095.1). Taxonomy (GTDB): domain Bacteria; phylum Hydrogenedentota; class Hydrogenedentia; order Hydrogenedentales; family JAEUWI01; genus WGMK01. The sequence continues at coordinate 370,489 of WGMK01000007.1, forward strand.
TTCCTCGCGGAAGGCCTTTTCGTAGAGTTCCTGCAGCTTGGTGCGTGAGGGATCGACCTGCAGCACGTAGTCCCATTGGGCGCGCGCTGAGGGCAGGTCGTTGTCTTCGTAGTAGGCCTTGCCCAGCAACTCGTGCGCGTCGAGGTTGCCCGGCTCGATTTCAATGGCTTCCTCGAGCCGGAAGATGGCGTCGCTCACGCGGTTCTGCCGCAGAAAGCACGCCCCGAGCTGCACGAACGGAGCAACGTTGTCGGGCGCGATAGAGATCGCCTGCTCGAGATTGGTGATGGCCGCGTCGTAGTTCGACGACTCCGCCTGCTCGTTGGCCAGCGCCTGAAGCGCATTGGTCAGGTTCCGCTCGAGGGTCTTCGACGAGCCGGAGCGGGCATAGGCCGCGCGGAAATTCTCTACCGCGGTCGCATAGTCTTTCTGGTCATAGGCGGCAATGCCGAGATCATTCAGGCGCGCCACGTCCTGCGTCGCCGCGAGCGCGGTGACGGCGGCGGCTGCCGCGAGGCCGACTGCCAGAATAATCCGCATACCTGCTCCTTGACTCCTGCGCGCTAGGCGAGCGCGATCGCCTCGATTTCAATCAACACGTCGAGGGGCAGACGCGCAATCTGAATGGAGGTGCGCGCCGGCGGATTGCTGGGGAAGTACTCGGCGTAAATGCCGTTGACGGTTTTGAAGTCATTGAAATCCTGCAGGAACATGGTCGTCTTGACGACCTTGTCGAGGCTGCTGCCCGCGCTTTCCAGTACGGCCTTGAGGTTTTCCAGCACCAGGCGCGCCTGGTCTTCAATCGGTCCCTGAAGCGCGCCGCTGCCGTCGGCCTTGAACGGGCACTGGCCTGAAACGAAGATGAATCCGTTCGCTTTTACGCAGTGGGAATACGGCCCGATGGCCGGGGCGGTCTTGTCGCTGTTGATGCACTCTTTGCTCACTCGCAGAACCCTGTATGTTGTGGCCGAAGCCGGTATGTATAGACGTTACAACAACATGCGCCCGCTATGCAATCGGCTGGCTGCCGGGTTAACGCCGCTTGTCGTTCAATTGTTGACCGGATTACACCGCCTGCAACGCCGCGTCTTCGAGAAATAGTCCGTGCTCGAGCAGCGCCTGGGGCACGCCCTTGGTAAACACATGCGCGGCCGACTGGAAGTCATGGCCGGTGGTGCCCTCGAATGGGACGGCGCACGGCACGCCGATACCGCCACCGCGCTGCGCGGTGATGCCCGCCCAAGTATCTTCAAAACCCACGACGTTCTTGAGCTGCGATGGCTTGATGCCCAGCTGCTGCGCGGCGATCGTATACAAATCACGATACGGCTTGAGCCGGATTTCGTGGCTGTTGTCGGCCGTCACGATGGTGTCGTAGAACGCCTGGGCGGTCTCGAACTTATCGCGGTAGAAGGCGCGCCGCTCAGGGGATACCGGCCACATCTCGGTTTCAAGGCGCAGACCGTGAAAGACCTCGTGCAGCACCGTCGTCGCTTCGTAAAGGCCGGACGAGGTGACCAAGGCGACCATGACCTTGTTGCGCGCAGTCCAGCGGGCGGTGGCTTCAAAGCGGGCGAGTCCCTCCTCGGTCAGCGGCACGCTACTGACTTCCGAGAGGTAATGGGCGAAGGGCTCGACCTCCTCGGGCAGCATCCAACCGCGGGCCAGCGCGAAGGCCACGCCGATTCCGGGCAGCGGGGCGATGGCCGCGCGGCCGGCGTCGCCGTAGACATCGCGCGCCACTTCGCTGCCGCGGCCCTGTGTAATCCAGTGGAAGTAGCTGTGCAGGCGCTCATAATAGATTTCCAGCCCGGCCCGCAGCCGGTCTTCGTGGTGGTCGAGGCAGAGGCTGTCGACCCAGCCTTGTACCTCCTGCACGGCATCAAGCGCGTCCTCAGGCAGCGGATCATGCGCTGTATGGGCCACGAGGGCAAGAAAGGCGGGGTCTTCGAGTATGGCGCCGCCGCCGGTCATCACGAGTGTCGCCTGCGTCTCGGCACGTCGGAGGGCATCACGGTTCGGGTTCAGGTTCCAGGCGGCGGCCTTGAGGTAGGCGCGCTTGAAGGACGCATCGACGCAGAGGTGGCCGTAGGCCTGCAAGAGGTATTCGGCGTTCTTCGATGCGCTCCGGCCGATGATGTGCGGATAGTCCTGCTCGTGGCTCAGACCGGGGAAGTTGGTGGTGCCGTCCGGGTTCGCCGCCATGCGCCGGTAGGCGTAGTCGAGCGAATACATACAGATGTCCTCGGTCAGCGTGGTGGTGCCATCCATGTCGAACAACACCGCCAGCAGCTTTCCGGGCACCCGGGCGTACTTGGGCGCGAGTGGCACCAAATCGAAGGGCGGATACACCCCGGCGAGGTTCTCGAGCACGATAAACTCGCCGCCCTGGCGGCGCAGTTCTTCCATGGCTTGTTCCGCGTTCATCAATACTCCTTGGGGGTCGCGGGTGCAGGTTGCCGGATTAGCGTGGTTCTTCCGGCCGGGGCAATTTGCCGAAGCAAGGCTCCGTGAGGCTACCCAGGTACAGGTTGCCGTTGGCCTCCTGAACGCTGGTGATCGGAGCGAACTTGCCGCCGGGATCCTGGAGATTATGCACGATCTCTCCCTCGCGATTAATCCCGAGCACGATGCCGTAGCGCTGCGGCCGCGGCTGTAGGAACTTCGGCAGGCGCGCGACGACCTTGCGCGTGAAGGGCTGGGCGAGGAGCGCATCAAGGGCCTGGTCTCGCGGGGACGCGATGGCCACCCAGAAAATCTCGCGGCTGCCGGCGGAGACGCCGTCCGGGAAGCCCGGGAGGTTGTCGACGAATACGTCTATCTGCCCGCGCTTCTCGGGCGTGAGCCAGTAGCGGAGAATCCGGTACTTCGAGGTCTCGTTGATGAGCACAAACTCCTGACGCGGGTCGACCGCGATGCCGTTGGCGAAGTAGAGGTTGTCGGCGAGCAGGGTGGTCTCGCCGGTCTTCGGATCGTAGCTGAAGAACTTCCCGTTCGGGCGATGCTCCAGAAAATCGAGTGCGTAGTTCGTATGGTCGAACTTACTGGAGGCGTCGCTGAAATAGATCGTTCCGTCGGCGGCGGCGTCGAGGTCGTCGGGAAAGTGCAGCGTGTAGTCCTTGGTGCCGGTCGTCAAGGTGCTGAGTGTGCCGTCGGCCTCGAGCGCCAGGATGCCCTTACCGACAACGCACAGGATAAGACGTCCATCACTATCGACATGCAATCCGAGCGGACGTCCGCCAGTGTCTGCCACGGTCTCGGGATTCTTCGCGTCCTTGTCCCACCGAATCAGCCGTCCATCCAGCAGCCCGCCGTAAATGCGTCCCTCGAAATCGACGGCAATGTCCTCGGGTCCGGAACCGACGCCTTCGCCCAGCAGGCTGACGCTGGCCAAGGCATCGTTCACCGCAAGCGGCCCCTCCAGCGCGGGCGCCTTGGGGGCGTTCCAGGGGGCGGGGTCAATCGGCACTGGCCAGAACAGCAGGTAAAGCGCGGCTGCCGCGCCCAGCAGAACAATCGCTAACAGGCTCCGAACAAAGAACTTAATCATGCGTGGAAAATCTCCTGCCTGTAGGTATCATACCGGGCGGCTGCGGGTCCAGCGCGAGGACGGGTATGCGCTTTGCCATGAGTGGTTTACGATGCGTATACTCCGCCCGGCTGCAATCAGCGGGGCGATGCCCCGGGAGAATCGCGTGTATCGGCGCTACCGTGAATTCGACACGGCGGACTTGGGGTCCGGCATGTCGTGGATACGTTACAATTGTGCGCGGCGAAAGCCGCTCGTTGGTCTATTGCTGCTGCTCGTCGGTTGCGGAGCCGCTGTGGCGGACACCTCGCAACCGGGGCGCGGGCGGACCGTGGATGCCGCTGCTGCCCATAAGAACGTGCAGTTGGCGCAAGACGATAACGGCGACGGAAGCGATTACGGCAATGATGCGGTAATCCCGGAACCCGTAGAGGCGGAGCCGATCGCGCATGACGCAGGGAAGCAAGCGGAATCAGCAGAACCGACGTCGGCAGACGCCCAGGAATCGCCCGCAGCGGAGAACGCCGGCAAGCCCCTGAACCGTCGCATCCGCACGGCGCCAATCCGCAACACGACGGTGCGCGCGCCGCGGCTGGGCCGCAGGATATCGCAGCAGCCCAGTTCGGTATTCGACGACGCAGACCCCTCCAGTCAGGCGATCCTCCCCACGGAATTCGGTTCTGAGGAATTCGGTTTTGAAATGCCCGATTGGTCGGAACCTTTCCGCGATATCGAAGCCAATGAAATGGTGCAGGATCTGAATTCGGATCGCCTGGATCTGAACGGCAAGGTGCGGCTGCGTCTCGGCGAGATGTTGTTCCAGTCCGAGCAGTTTTACTACAGCGAGTCGCAAGGCCTGGTGGGCGCATCGGGCGACGTTGTCGTCACGCAAGCGAATTCCCGACTCGAGGCGCAGGCGCTGCATTACAGTTTCCCGGACGTGAGCGCTGTCGAGAAGCCGACCATTCTCGAGCCGCCGCTTACGGACGAGGAACTCCAGCGACGGCGCCTGATGCTGGGCAACGTCAAGGCCGAAGGGCTGCATATTCTCGAGCCGACCCGCGAGTTGAGCGCGGATTCGCTGACCTATGACATGCGCGCCGAGACCGGCGAACTCATTAACGCGCGCGGCCATGCGGGCATCTACTACTTCTTCGCGGAGAAACTGACCGTCCTCGGTCCGAACAGCTTCCGTGCCGAGAATGTCTGGCTGACCACCTGCGAGTGCGACTTCGAGACTCCGCCGCCCTACCGCATTCTCCTGAAGGATGTGGTGATTCACGACGGGCAGTTCGTGAGCGGCAAGAACCTGCGCTTTCAAATCAAGGGCGTCAGCACCCCTCTGTTCCTGCCCATTTGGCGCAGTCAGGCCGACGACGACACGCCGTGGGTGATCGATTTCGACACCGGCAGCCGCGCCGAACTGGGTTCGTTCATCAACACCGGCCAGCAATACCGGGTCAATCCGGATTTCTCCCTCGGGCCGCGCCTCTTTGTGACCCAGAAGGAGGGCGTCGGCTTCGGTATTGATTCCCAGTATGACTACATGGAAACGCCGAGCAGCCGGATCTTCCGGACCAAGGGCTCGCTGAACGCGCTGCACACCACGGAAAACCGCGGCTATGTGCATTGGTACAACCGGTACGAGCCCGATCCCAATCTGACCGTAAAGACGCAGGTGGAGCATTGGAGCGACACGGACTTCTACAAGGACTTCTACTACGAGCGCTACCGCAATCGTACGACGCCGCGCAGCTTTACCAATGTGACCTACCGGACCGACGACTATATCGCCGAGGGGACGCTGCGGCTGAGCACGCATGGGTGGGTGCGCGAAACCGAGCGACTGCCCGAAGGCTCCATCACGCTGGTCGAGCGCCCGCTGGGCGGCGGCTTCTTCCTCTCGGCCGACGCCTCGGCCGGCTATTACAACCGCGAGCCGCGCGATCTGGATGCCGGGCGCGGCACGGCGCAAGCCCGCCTGACGTTCGATTGGGATCCCGGACCGGCCCTGAGCATCACGCCCTTCGCCGAGGTGGCGGCGGCCTACTACACGGATACCATCGAGTCGAACGACTCCGCCGCATGGGCCGCTGCAACCCTGGGCGTGACGGCGCAGACGCGCTTGCAGCGCACCTACGGCGGCGCGCTCGGGTTCTCGGCCTTCAAGCACATCATTGTGCCCTCGCTGACGCTGTCGCACCGCCCCTCAACGGGCGTCGATATCGAGGACGTGCCCTTCTTTGACTCGCGCGACGCCCGGTCAGGCCGCACGCGCATCGAGGCCAAGCTCGACAACATCTTCCTCGGGCGCGACGCCGAGACGGGCGAGGTGTGGCAGGTCGGCCGCCTGACGCTGTACCAGGGCAACGATTTCTGGAACGAGACGCGCCTGAGCGACGACTACGAACTCGAGCTCGACCTGCGGCCCCGGCCTTGGTGGGGCATGCAGCTGGTGGGCGAACACCACGTGACCGATCGGGAGCTGGACTTGGAGCGGCCTTTCCTCGCCGAGCAGGTCTTTCTGCAGGCCTACGAGCGCATCTCGGGCCGCCCCTTCGACCGGCTTGAGGAGTTCGATTTCAATACGCGCTACGGCGACTACAGCCGGGTGCTGGCGCAGCTCTATTACGACGACACCTACCGCGGCGGCCGCGTGAATGGCCGGGTGGGGTTCTCGTACACGAAGACCTTCGACACGGTCTACAACCGCGAGATCCTTTACGGCATCGGCTACCGGTTGAGCGACAAATGGAGCGCGGCCTTCGAGCACCGCTACGACCTCGAGGGCAACAACCTGCGCTCGCAGACGTACGAATTGCGCCGGCTTTGGAATTGCTGGGAAACGGCGATTATCGTGGAGGATCGCGAGCGCGGCGTGGACATCAACGTCGAGTTCTCCATCAGCGAGCTGCCGAACGCCTCCGTAAAGTTGTGATGGGCGGCATGGATTGGCGCCCATACATCGATGCCCACGCCGCCGACTGGGTGGCCGTGCGGCATGAGCTGCACCGGATTCCCGAGATCCGGTTTGAGGAACACCAGACCTCGGCGCGCATCCAGGCCTTTCTGCAGGACCGCGGCATTCCCCTCACTGCAGGGCATGCGCGCGGCACGGGCGTCGCGGCGGAGATTCCGGGCCAAGGCCCGGGCCGCCTGTTGCTCCGCGCCGACATCGACGCCCTGGAGATCGAAGAACAGACGGGCCTGCCCTACGCCTCCACGCGTCCGGGGCTGATGCACGCCTGCGGCCACGATGGTCACACGGCCTGTCTGCTCGGCGCGGCGCAGACCCTGTGGGAACACCGAGACCAGATCCCGGTCTCCGTGCGTTGTATCTTCCAGCCAGGCGAGGAGGAAGCGGCAGGGGGACGGCTGATTGTCGAGGAAGGGTTGCTCGACGATGTTGATGCCTGCTTCGCCCTGCACGGCTGGCCGTCGCTGCCCACGGGCGATATCCAGATTGGCGGCGGCCCGGTGATGGCCAGCGCCGATTTCTTCCATATCGAGATCCACGGGAAGGGGGGCCACGCCGCCGACCCGGGCGCCTGTGTCGATCCCGTACTTGCTGCGGCGCACCTCATCACGGCATTGCAATCGTTGGCCAGCCGCGAGCTGAGCCCCTGGGAATCCGGCGTGGTGAGCGTAACGCGCATGGAAGGCGGCACGACCAGCAATATCATTCCGGACTGCGCCGTGGTGGAAGGTACCGTGCGCGCACTCGATCCGGCCGTGCGCGACCGCCTGCTCGCGTCCATCGAACGTGTGGCCAAAGGGCAGGCCGAGACATTCCGCGCCAAGGCGAAAGTGGTGTTCGGCACGAACGGCTATCCGCCCACGATTAACGACCACGCGGCATCGGCCTATGCGGCGCGGATTGGGGAGGGCGTATTCGGCGCGGAGCATGTGCATGGGCTCGACCATCCCTACATGACCGCCGAGGATTTCTCGTATTACCTGCAGCGGCGTCCCGGGACGTTCGCGTTTCTGGGGGTAGCCCCCGGACCCGGCGAGCCCTATCCCGGACTCCACACGCCGCGCTACGATTTCAGCGACGCCAGTCTGCCGGGCGCGGTACATTATTTCTGCTCGCTGGTGTCCAATTGGTCTTCCGGCGCGCTGGAGAATAGCAAGGCATGATGAACGGGCTGGCTTTCCTGATGGCACTCGCAAGCGCGGGCGCGAGTATCGTATCCGGCACGGTGACCAGCCCGAACGGCGGCCCGGTTCCGGGCGCGCAGGTGTTCATCGAACCGGGCCTCGACGGCGCGGTGCAGTCGACGCGGGCGGGCACCGATGGCAGCTTCCGCTTCGACGACGTGCCGCCCGGCCCCTGCGGCGTATTCGCGATAGCCGAGGGGTTCGGTTTCGGCGGCGAACATGCCAATCTCGCGATTGAAGAAAACGCGACCGGACTGGCCATTCGTCTCGCGCCGGAGACGACCGTGGCGGGGCGCGTGACCAGTGCTGAGGGCGACGCGCTCGAGGGCGCGGTGATTACACGCATCGCGCTGACAGCCCCGACGACGGTCGGTATCCCCTTGTCGAAACTGGAGGCCTTCGGGCATCCGGTCGTGCGCACCAATGCCGAGGGACGATTCGAGTTGCGGGGGGTGCCCGAGGGCAGCACGCTGGCGTTGAAGGTGGGGCATGCGTCGTACGCGCAGGAAGGCGTGAACGGCGTCGCCGCGGGCGACCACAACCTGCATGTGCAGCTGTACCGCGGCGTGCTCATCGAGGGCGAGGTCATCGCGCGGGGCAGCGGCAATCCGGTCGCGAATGCCACCGTGCTGGTGCGCAATGCGCAGCCGCCGCACGACACCTCGGTTACGACCAGTTCCGCGCGCGGGGTTTTCAGCATGCGCCTGAAACCGGGCGTGTATCTATACCGCGCGGGCGGCAGCGACCTGCAAAGCCCGGGCTGGGAAAAACTCCGGGTGACGGGCGAAACTTCGCAGCAAAAGGCGAACCTGGTGGTCGCAGGGCGCGCGCGCGTAACCGGTGCGGTCAAGGACGCCGTGTCGGGCCGGGGCATCGGCGGCGTGCGGCTGACGCTTTATGCGAACGGCACGCGGGCGGCGGTGCAATACACCGGCCCCAACGGCGAGTACGCGTTCAGCGCCGCCGAGGGCGAATGCACCATCAAGCTCGAGGCCGCGCCCGGATATACGCCTCCGCGCGACCCCGTGGTCCGGGTCCAAATCGCGGGCGGCGAGGACAAGCTGCTGCCGGAATTCTGGCTCGCGCCGCTGCCCAAGTATGCCGTGACCGTGGTGGATGGAAATGGCCAGGGCGTGTCGGGCGCTTACGTGCAGTTGCTGCGCCCGGCGCAGTTGGGGTGGCATCAGGCGGACGCCTCAGGGCAAGTGCCGCTCCACCTGAGCGTGCTGCCGAGCGCGGGCAACGTGATCGGCTGGGCCGAAGAGGCCGGTAGCGCGCGTGGCGCCTTGTTCTCGCTGGGCAGCGGCGAAAAGGCCACCGGCATTGCGCAATTGCTCGACCTCGGCCACTTGAACGGCACCGTGGTGGACGAGCGCGGCAAGGCGCTCGCGGGGGTGCTGGTCGGCGGGGTGTTTCCAGGCGAGACCGAAAGCGACGACCCGCTGCTGCTGTGGCAATGCCGCACGGACAAGGACGGCGGTTTCCATTGGCCCGCCGCCGCGCCGCAGGTGCCCATGCGGGTGCTCGCGCGCGACGCCAAGGGGCAGACCGGCTGGTCGGGGACGGTGACCGTGGACATGGGGCAGGCCGTCTCTGTCGGAAACATCGTCGTTACCGGCGGCAGCGGGGGCGAGGCGTACGCGGGCACGAAGCCCTCGCACAAGGATTTCATCTATCAGGGCGGCCCCGAGGCCGACGTCCGCGCGCTGTTTGATGCGCCGGTGCTCTTGCTCGGGGCCGATGCGGCATCCGAGGCGAATGTTATCGAGGCCGCTGCGGCCGCCGCGCCCGCGCTGGCCAAGGCTGGCTGCAAGGTGGCCGTGGTGGTGCGGAGCGAGCGCAAGGCCGATGGAGCCGCTGTGACGATCCTGCGTTCCAGCGCAATGCCGCTGCCGTCTTCATGGCTGGTGGGGGCCGATGGACGCGTTGTACTCGATACAGCGGGTCTGCCGCCGCTGGCGGCCCTCCATGCGCTGCTCACGGGAAATGATCATGCGGACCAGTAGTGCCCGGTCGCTTCAGCGCCTGTGGTCCGCAGGGTTGTCCTGCCTGCTCGCATTGCCTGCATTGGGCCTGACACTCGAGGGCGCGATTACTTCCGGCGACGACGCCCCCGTGGCCAAGGCAGGGGTCTGGCTTGCGATGGGTACACAGGTGTTCGCCACCGAAACCGACGCCAAGGGCCGATACCGTTTCGACAAGCTCGACACGGGCACCTTCGACCTCGTGGTGTACAAGGAAGGCTTCGCCTTCACGGGCCATAGCGGCTTCGCTGCGGGCGGCGACCAACTCGATTTCCACCTGTCCCCGGGCGAGTCCGTGGAAGTACGCGTGGTGAGTCCGGACAACCTGCCCGTGGCGGGTGTGCGGCTCTCGTCGCTGCAACTCAATGGCGCGCTCGAGGTACCCTTCGAATTGCTCCGCGAGCAGGGTCTCGAGCAGCCGCGGAGCGGCGATGGCGGCACGCTGTCCATCCCGGGGCTGGCAGCGGGGGGCTTCATGCGGCTGCTGCTGCGCCATCCGGACTATGCCGACCTGCATGTGGATTACCTTGCCGTGCGCGCCGAGCAGCCGGACCTGAGGCTGAACGCCGGAGAGCGCGTAGCGGGCCGCGTGATGACACCCGAAGGCGAGCCCGCCGCCGGGGCCGAGGTAACGGCGTTCCGCAACACGGCAGGCGGACAGCGCAGCGCAGGCGGCGCGGTGAGCGACCCGGACGGCTTTTACCATCTGAGACTCGAGCCCGGCGCATACCTGCTTTCGGCCCGGCATCCGGACTACGCCGCCCCGGCGCCACAGCAGTTCGAGGTGCGACGCGACGCAGACAATGAGGCGGTGCTGACGCTGGCCGAGGCACGCACCCTCTCGGGCCGCGTGCTCTATCCCGACGGCAAACCTGCGCCCGGCCTGCTGGTGTCGTTCCGCACGGGCGATACGATTACCGAAGAGGCCTTTACCGGCGCGCAAGGCGGCTTCACGCTGCGCGTGGCCGAGACCCAGGGCATGCTGCTGATTGCGCCGCCCTTTGGCTATGTGCTGGCCGACGGTCTTGGCGGCATCCCCGTGGATTTTCAGGAACGAAACGAGACGAGCGCGGGGGACATCCAGCTGGCCGAACGTCCGCGGCTGCGCGGCATCGTGCGCGACGCGGAGGGCCAGCCCGTGCCGAAGGCGCTCATCCGCACCTTGAACCTGCCCGACCCCGAACGCGCCATGACCGGCGAGGACGGCCGCTTCGAGTTCATGCCGCTCTACCTGCCCGAGGACGGCATCGTGGGATTCCGTGCGGAACATCCACTGCGCTTCCTGCGGCGCGATTTTGTGGCCGATCTCTCGTCCAGCCAGGACATCGAGGTGGCGCTCGAGGCCTATACCCCCAACGAGAAGCCGGAGGAGGCCCCCGAGAGCGGCAACAACGTCGCGGGACTCCTCGGTAAGCCCGCGCCGCCGTGGTCCATCGCGCGGTGGTACAACAGCGAGCCCCACACGCTGGAAGACTTCAAGGGCAAGGTGGTAGTCGCCGTGTTCTGGGGGCTCTTCGACGACACCCCCCAAGGGCTCGACACGCTTGAGGAACTCTACACGCTGCATCAGCTCTACCGGGATACGGACGACGTTGCGGTCATCGGCATCCACGACGCCACCAGCACGGAAGAGGAAGTGCAGGAATTCGTCGAGGCCTGGCAGATCGAATTCCCCATCGCCCTCGACGACCCCGGATTCACCACCTTCGGCAACTACCGCATCACCTTCATCCCGCACATCCTGCTCATCGGCAAAGACGGCAAAGTCGCCTACTCACAGCCCAACGAAGCGATCCTGGAGAAGATTAAACTGTTGAGACGGTAAGAGATTCTCAACACAGAGGCACGGAGGGCACGGAGAGGAGAAAGAGTTTATTGACAGGATAACGGGATTCTTGGATTTAAGAGGGAAGATCTCTTAGACAGGATTTACAAGATTTACAGGATAAAATGAAAGACCATCAAACATTGGTTAGCCAATCTTGTTAATCTTGCAAATCCTGTCAAGAAAAGAAGTTCTCTCTTAGATCCAAGAATCCCGTTATCCTGTCAAAAAAATCTTCTTCTCATCTTCTCCGTGCCCTCTGTGCCTCTGTGGTGCATTAATCCTAGGGGTTCACCGCCCAGACGGGCTCGGGGCGGCAGTCGGTTTCCTTGAGTAGCTGATTGAGCTTGTCCGACAGCTCGAGGAATTTTGCAGCGTTCTCGTCCTTGCCGCGCTGGCCGCGGATGCGGTTGTCGAGGGTGCCGGCCTCGGTGGTGGTGACGAAGTCGGCGAGCAGGTTGTGCATCTCGTCGGGGTCGTTTTCGAGGTCGTACATTTCATAGCGATCCCAGATGCCGTGGAACTGCATGAGCTTGTAGCGGCCATCGTGTACGCCGAGCACCGTGGGGGTCTGCGGAAAGCTGCGTTCCCAGAAGTATTCGTAGAGGAACGCAGGGCGCGGCTCGGCGGGTTCGGCTGCGAGCGCATCCCAGAAGGAATGCCCCATAAACTGTTCGGGCACCTTCACCCCGGCGGCCTCGAGGAAGGTGGGGGCGAAGTCGAGATTGGTGACCAGCGCCTGTCGGCGCGCGCCCGCCTCGGCCACGCCAGCACACCACGCGATGAGCGGAATGCGGATGGACGGCTCGTACATGCAGCGCTTGTCGATAAGCCCGTGCTCGCCGAAGAGGAAGCCGTTGTCGGATGTGAACACCACGAGCGTGTTGTCCGCCGCGCCGGTTTCGCGCAGCGCCGCCATCACCCGACCCACGCTATCGTCCACGGCGCGCATGGTCTCGGCATAGTCCTTCACGAACTGGTCGTAGTCCACCTTCTCGTTGTACATGCCATCGACGCCGTGCCAGCTATCGCGCTGCGCGCGCACCCAGTCGGGCCGTCCGACGTAGTTTTCCTCGGTGTCGGCCATGCTGGACGGGTGCGGATAGGTCTTGTCGGCGTAGCTGCCCTGATACCGCTCCGGCGGCTGGAACTCGGCGTGCACCGCCTTGTGCGAGAGGTAGAGCATGAACGGCTTGTCGCGGTCCTTCTTGATGAAGTCCTCCGCGTAGTCCGTCAGCAGATCGGTGATGTAGCCATCGCGCTTCACCTTCTCGCCGTTCACGTTCAACTGCGGGTTCACATAGACGCCCTGGCCGCGGAACGAGACCCACTGGTCGAAGCCTGGGCGCGGGTCGTCGCTCTCGCCGCCCATGTGCCACTTGCCGAGGAATGCGGTCTCGTAGCCCGCGCGCTGCAGTTCCTGCGGAAAGGTCGGCAGGGCGGGGTCCATCAGCGTGCCGTTGTCGAGCACGCCGTGCTGGTGCGCATAGCGGCTGCTGAGGAAGCTCGCGCGGCTGGGTGAACAGAGCGACGTGGTGACGTAGGCGCGATCGAACATGACGCCCTCGGCGGCAAGCTGGTCGAGGTTCGGCGTCTCGAGAAAGGGATGTCCCATGCAGCTCATGGCGTCGAAGCGCATGTCGTCAATCAGGATAAAGACCACGTTTTTCGGGCCCTCGGCCCAGGCGCCGAGCGCCGTCGCCAGCAGCAGTGCCGCCGTCAGCCATCGCATCATCGTTTCTCCTCTCGTTCCACGTCCGCCAGCCACGCTTCATGCACGGCCGTCAGTTGTTCAATTAGTTCCGGGTGCTCCGCCGCGCGGTTGGTTTGCTCGCCGGGGTCGTCCGCCAGGTTCGCCAGGAAGGGACTGTCGACCGCGTCCTTGGTCGTCGGGTCATTGTTGTTCACCTTGAGCTTCCAGTCGCCCTGGCGCACCGCCCACTGCGCCGTTCTGCCGCGTCCCAAATGCCAGACCATCGCCTCATGGGGCGACGGTGCATCGGGGTCGCGCAGCATCGCGGCGATGCTCTTGCCGTCCAGCGGGCGCTCGGGCGGCGCCACGCCGCAGAGATCCGCCAGCGTTGGCAGCCAATCGGTCCCGTGCGCGGGCTTGTCGCAGACCGCGCCCGCGGGCAAGTGGCCGGGCCATCGAATAGCAGCGGGAACGCGGATGCCGCCTTCGAACATCGAGAACTTCGCACCTCGATAGGGGCCCGCGCTGCCGCCGCCGTAATGCGCGCGATCCTCCACGCTGTAGCCGTTGTCGGCCTGGTAGACCACGATGGTGTCGTCCGCCAGCCCCTCGCCATCCAGCCGTGCGAGGATGTCGCCGATGACATCGTCCATACTCGACAGGAAGGCGGCGTAGAGGTCGCGCGGGTAGGGCGTGCCCTGATCCTGGTAGTGCTTCAGCCAGTGCTCCTTGCCCTGATACGGATAGTGCGGCATGTTGATGGCGATGTAGAGGAAGAAGGGGGTGTCGCGGTGCTCGCCGATAAACCGACCCGCCTCGTCCGCAACCAAATCCGGGAAGTACTTGCCGTCCTCATAGATTTCCTCGCCGTTGCGGTAAAGGTCGTGCCGGTTCGGTCCCTGCCAGTAGAAGAAGTGCGAGTAGTTATCGATGCAGCCGCCCATGTGCCCGAAGGAGTAATCGAAGCCCTGGGCATTGGGCATGGTCTCAGGCGTGAAGCCGAGGTGCCACTTGCCGAAGTGTCCCGTGGCGTACCCCGCGGCCTTGAACATCTCGGCCATCGTTACTTCGCTGCCGGGCATCCCGGCATCTCCGTGCGTGGAGGAGACATTGCCCGGCACGCCCGCGCGGTAGGGATAGCGCCCCGTGAGCAATCCTGCCCGCGACGGGGAGCAGACGGGAGCGGGGGCGTAGCACTGGGTCAGCCGCACGCCGCCATCGGCCAGCGCCGCCAGGTGCGGCAGCGCGAGATCGTCCGCCCCGAATCCGGGCGCGTCGATGGCCCCCTGATCGTCGGTGTAGAGAATGATGACGTTAGGCTGCCTTGCCTCGGCACCCTGAGACGCCGTGAGCGACAACAACAGCGCAGACAGTAGCCATGGTGCGATGCGCATGCCCGATTTCCTCCCGAAACGCCGGAGGGCGAGGATAACGCCGCGGGCGGGAAAATAAAAGTTGAGGCCCGCAGCCACGGGGAGGAAGCTGCGGGCCCGGCCACCAACAAGGTTTAGCGGCGTTACAACGTTGCTACGTCGTCGTGAACGCCGGATTCGGGTTGTTGGTGCCGTTGGGGAAGAAACCGCCGGCCGTCACGCCGGATTCCGCCGTCAGGTAGGCGATGTTGTGCACCTGCGCCACCGAGCGCGAGAACGCGATGCCGCTCGCATCCGAGGGCACGATGTTCGATTCTCCGCCCGAGGCAATCGGCTGGTCCAGATCGCTGCTGCCGTCCAACGAATCGCGCGCGTCGGAGATGGCGTCCGCTTCGGTCGTGTGGTCCTTGGCCAGCCCGGACTGGTAGTCCTTGATCAGGCCGATGTCGATCACCACCTGCGGGTCGCCCGTGTTCCAGATGGTCGTGCGGATCATCGCGGCATGATAAGCCTCGACCGCGAGAATGCCCGCCGCCGCCTCGACATACCCCGGATTCGACAGGAGCGGCACGCCGCCCTTGTAGGCCGTCACACCGACATCCTCGAACAGGAACGCGCCGAGCAGGAAATTGAACTCGCTCGAGAACGGATCGAAGTCGTCTCCCAGGCCTGCCGCCTGACCCACCGCCCGGAAGGCGTTCGTGAAGTCGATGGCGGGACGATCCACGGCGTCGTCGCCCAGCGCGCTGCGGAGATACGACACGTGCTGCCGCTCGTGCTCGGCGATCTCCTCGGCATACATGCGCCAGTAGCTGCGGTCGAAGTCGACCTCGCGGCCGCCGGTCACCGTGCCGGGATTGTCGCCCACCGCCGTGAGCGACTGTCCGGTCGCGCGGAGGTAATACTCCGCCTCAAGGTACTCGAGGTTGAGCGCGAAATTGAGAATGGCCACGTCGAGGTTCGGCATAGCCGGACAGCCCGAGAGCGATCCGCCCAGACCGAGACTGGCACCGAGACCGCCCAATCCATACAGCAGGCCGCGGCGGCTCAGCCGCTTGTTCTGAAGCGTTTCGAGTGGTTGTGTCATCAGAGGTACTCCTTTCTCCGCCAGCACCCGCTGGCGTTCGTTCCGGCGCGCCTGCCTGCAATGAAGGCAATCCGTCGTCCCGGTCATCACGAGTCGGGCAGATGACCGGGCCTCCGGCCGCAGGCGGGCGGCACCGGAATTCCTAATCGGAGTGCGCACAAACCGGGCCAACTCGGGCGGGGATGCGTAAGTTCTTGCGCGGCAGATCGTTGTAGAAGTTCGTGGCACGCAGGAAAAGCGCAGCGACATTGCATCGTGCGGAAGAAGTGTTCGCTTCGGCTTGCATTCTGCAAGGTGATTGGCGTTTGAGCTAACGCCGTCACACTGATGGAGCCTCGCACGTCCCTTCAGGACTAGCTACTTTTATTGCCTCGAAGACCTGGCCTTCCAATCTAAATAACCCTGTAGGGCTGACCCAAGACCACAACGCCGCCGATTCGCCGCAGCTTGGCGTAACCTTGTATACTCACCACTCAACGACTTCGAAAGGACACGAGCATGCTGCGCGGTTTGGGCGATTTGAAAGACATGGGGGCGATGCTGAAGAAGGTGATGGACCTCAAGAATCAGATGGAGACCGTGAAGGAATCCCTGGCGAACGAGATCATCACGGGCACGGCCGCGGCGGGCGAGGTGTCGATTGTCATGAACGGCAAGATGCAGGTGGTGGAGGTCAAGATTGCTCCCTCGGCCATGCAGGGCGACGACCCGGCGCTGCTGGAGGCCTATGTGCAGGCGGCGGTGAACGACGCCGTGAGCCGGGCGCAGACGCTGGTGAAGGAAAAGATGGCCGAGATGACCGGCGGCCTGGACATCCCCGGACTGACCTGAGCGTGCGCGTCGTATTTTTCGGCACGCCCGATATCGCCGTGCCAACCCTGGAAGCCGTTGCCGCGCGCCATACCGTGACTGCGGTGGTTTGTCAGCCCGACAAGCCGCGCGGCCGGGGCAAGCAGCCCGAGGCTCCGCCGGCGAAGCAATGGGCGGAGACGCACGGCATCGAGGTCTGCCAGCCACTCAAACTGAACGACGGCGCCTTCGAATCGTGGCTCGTGGACCAAGCGCCGGATGTCTGCGTCGTGGCCGCCTATGGCCGCCTGCTCAAGCAGCCCCTGCTCGATATCCCGCGCTACGGCCATATCAACATGCATCCCAGCCTGCTGCCGCGCTGGCGCGGGCCTTCGCCCATCCAGTCCGCAGTCATTGCGGGCGACGAGGAGACCGGCGTGACCATCATCCGGCTGTCGCTCGAGATGGACGCGGGGGATATGCTGCTCTGCGAACGCACACCCATTGGCCCCGAGGAGAACGCGGCCGAATTGTCGGCGCGCCTCAGCGCCATGGGCGGCCGGCTGACCGTGCAGGCGCTGGAGCTCATCGATTCGGGACGCGCGAATTTTACACCGCAACACCATGCGGAAGCCGTGTTCTGTTCGATGCTCAACAAGGAAGATGGATATATGGACTGGACTCGTTCTGCGCGGGAACTGCACAACCTCGTGCGCGGCGCCCAGCCCTGGCCCTTTGCGCAGTGCACGCTTCGCGAACAAATCTGCAAGATCCACGAGGCGCGCGTGCTCGATGCCCCTTCCGAAGCCGCGCCGGGCACGGTGACTGAAGTGACGCGCGACGCGGTCCATGTAGCCACGGGCGAGGGACAACTGGCGATTACCCGCTTTCAGGCGCCAGGCAAAAAAGCCATGGCGATGGGCGATTACCTCCGCGGCCAGGCCATCGCGCCGGGCGAGGTATTCGGCACACCGGTGTCCCATGCCGGTTGATGCCGTCCGCGACGCCGCCATCGACGTGCTGCTCCGCGTGTTCGAGCGCGACTGGCAGCTTGATCGCAGCCTCGACAAGACACTGAGGCGCAAGCCCGTGTCCGATCGCGGGCGGCGTTTCATGACCCAACTCGTCTACGGTACCGTGCGGCATCAGCTGCTGTGCGACGCGGCCTTACAGCCGATTTGCACGCAGCCGCTCGAGAAGCTGCCCGAGGCCATCCGGGCCATTCTGCGCATGGCGGTGTTTCAGGCGCTGTTTCTCGACACCGTCACGCGGCCTGCCATGGTGCACACCTCTGTCGAACTGGCCAAGAAGCGCGGACACGCGGGTCTGGCGCGGCTGGTCAATGCCGTGCTTCGCCGCGCCCCGAATTCGCTGGACGATGTGAAGCTGCCCGACCCCGCACAGGAGCCCGAGCGCTACCTGAATCTGCGCTACTCGATGCCCTTCTGGCTGGTGCGCCGGTGGAAAGGCGAATACGGCATCGACGGCGCCCGTGCGCTCTGCGAACGCTTCGCCGCCGAGGCCCCGATGCAGCTGCGCGTGAATACCCTGAAGACGACTCGCGAGCAGTTGCAGGCGTGGCTGGCGAAGAAGGGGATCGACACCGCGCCCGCCACGGGACTGCCCGACGAACTCACGGTGCTCAAAGGCCCGGGGCTCGTGCAGTCCGAGGCCTTCCGCCGCGGGGACTTCATGATTCAGGACGCCGCATCGATGCTGCCGACGTATTTGCTGGAACCCCAGCCGGGGGAACGGGTATTGGACCTCTGTGCGGCGCCGGGCGGCAAGACCACGCACCTCGCGCAGCTGGCCGGAGGCAAGGCCGACATCACCGCGATGGACCTGCAATTCCGCAAGCTGGCCCTGATACGCGAGAACATCGAGCGCCTGGGGACGCCGGGAATACGCGTGCTGGCAGCCGACGCCGCCGCGCCGCCCTTCGGGGTGCAGTTCGACCGCGTGCTGCTCGATGCGCCGTGTTCGGGCCTGGGAACGCTGCGGCGGCACCCGGAATTGAAATACCGGGTTAGCGAAGATTCCATCCGCCGACTTGCGGACCGGCAGAGGGCGTTGTTACGATCAGCGCTGCGCTGCGTCCGGCCGGGGGGTGTCGTGGTGTATTCGGTGTGTACGTTTACCCCCGAGGAAACGACTGGCGTGGTCGAGGCGGTGGCGGCGGAGTGTGGCGCCAGATTCGAAGACGGACCGGAGATTCTCAGCCCGTGGGCGATCAGTCAGGGACAGTATCAGACCCGACCCGGACAAGAAGCGTTGGACGGCTTCTTCTTGACGCGGTTACGGGCGCCATCCTCAGCGTAGTCTACTTCTTCCTCGCGTTCCTCACGTGGATGGTGCAGTGGTCCGTGGCAACCGCCTTTTTCGTGCTGGTCATGGCGGCGGCGGGCTATTTCGTCTATACCGAGGCGCTCAGCGGCGGACAGCATGTCGAGGTGCCCGACATCATCAGTGTGCCGATTACCGAGGCCGCCTTCCTGCTGGCCGAACGCGGGCTCGACATGGGGCCTCAGACGCAGGTCTCGCACGCCACGGTGCCTGCGTACCACATCATCGCGCAGCGTCCCGAGCCGGGCCGCGTGGTGCGCGCGGGCCGCAAGGTGTATCCGACCGTCAGCATGGGGGCCGACTTCAAGGCCGCGCCCGACGTGGTGCGTTCGAGCCTGGAGGACGCCCAGAAGACCCTGACCGCCGAGCGCTTCCGTATCGCCTCGGTGGCGCGTATTCCCAACGACCGCCCACGCGACACCGTGCTGGCGCAGGATCCGGAGCCGGGCCGCAGCATGCCCAACCAGGGCGAGATCCACCTGCTGGTGAGCGCGGGCCGCGACGAGTTCAGCGACTTCATGCCCGACCTGCGCGGCATGAGCGTCGAAGACGCGCTCAAGACCATGGCGCCCTTCGGCGTGACGATGACCGCCCGCGAGGTGGACCTGCCCGACGGGCGCGCCGGGGTGGTGCTGGATCAGGATCCGCCGCCGGACACGATGGTGTACCGCGGCCAGATCGTTACCTATTTCATCAAGGCGGGCGCGGCGGAAGAAGAGACCGAGCAGGAATACCAGGCCGAAGTTCGCCACGAGATGCCCTACGACTACTACGACCGCGCCGTGCGGATCGACGTGGTCGATTACAAGGGCGAACGCTCGCGCCTGTGGGAGAAGCCGGCCCTGTTCGACGACCAGGCCAAGGCCACCTATGTCGCGGGCAGCGTCATCCGCCTGCCTGTATCGTATGTGAAGGAAGCGATGATCGAGGTCTACATCGATGATCGCCTCACGCAGTCGTATTTCGTGCGCGAGGGGCAGGCGCCCCGCGCCACGGGCGGCTGACAACGCCCGGGAAGCCATCATGCCCAAGCTTAAAATCGCCCCATCCATTCTCGCCAGCGACTTCGGGCGGCTCGGCGAAGAAATTGAAACCTGCATCGACGCCGGCGCGGACTGGATACACGTCGACGTGATGGACGGCCATTTCACGTCGAACATCACCATCGGCCCGCCCGTAGTGGCGAGCCTGCGCAAGTACTCCACCGTGCCGCTCGATGTGCATCTGATGATCACCGACCCCGACGAGTACGTGGCCGATTTCGCCAACGCCGGGGCCGACCTGATCTCCTTCCACGTGGAGGCCGTGAAGCATCCGCTGCGCACCATCGAGAAAATCCGCGATCTCGGTTGTCAGGTGGGCATCGTGCTGAATCCCGCCACCCCCGAGGACGCCATCGAGTATCTGGCCGAGCACGTCGATCTCGCGCTCGTGATGACTGTCAATCCTGGCTTTGGCGGCCAGGCCTTTATTCCCGACATGCTCCGCAAGATCCGCAGCGTGCGCGCCATGATGGGCGACAAAGACGTGGAGGTGGACGGCGGTATCGACGCCACGACCGCCCGCGACGCCATCGAAGCGGGCGCCAACGTGCTCGTGGCGGGCTCGTATATCTTCGGGCACGACTCCTACCTCGAGGCTATCGACACGCTCAAGGCCCTGGGCGAGTAGTCCGCGGCCGTGAAGATCATCGTCGACGAAAGTATCCCCTACGGCGCCGAGGCCTTCGGTCTGCTGGGCGACGTGTCGCTGATGCCCGGACGTGCCATCACGCCAGATACGCTGCGCGACGCCGATGCGCTCATCATCCGCACCATTACCAAGGTGGACGATGCACTGCTGGAAGGCACGTCTGTCCAGTTCGTGGGCACGTGCACCATCGGCGAGGACCACGTGGATCTCGACGCGATGGCGCGGCGCGGCGTGGCGTTCTCGTCTGCCCCCGGCTGCAATTCGAACAGCGTGGCCGAATACATGACCAGCGCCCTGCTGACCCTGCACGAGCGCGGGGTGCTGACGCTCGAAGGGCAGACCCTCGGCGTGGTGGGCTACGGCAACGTGGGCACCAAGGTGGCGGCGAAGGCGCGGATGCTCGGCATGAACGTCGTGCTCTGCGATCCGCCGCTGGCCGAGGCGCAGGGCGGCGGCGTGTTCCAGCCCATGAGCGATATCCTCGACTGCGACGTCATCACGCTGCATGTGCCGCTCACGCACGAAGGGCCGCACGCCACGCATCACTTGATGAGTGCTGAGAACCTCGCGTGCCTAAAGCCGGGCTGCGTGCTGTTCAATTCCTCGCGCGGGCCTGTGATCGACAACGCCGCCCTGCTTGCGGCGCTGGAGGCCGGACAATTGGCCACGGCCGTGCTCGACGTCTGGGAATTCGAGCCCCGGCTCAATCCGGCATTGGTAGACCGTTGCGCGCTTGCCACTCAGCACATCGCCGGATATTCGCTCGACGGCAAGCTCAATGCGACGCAGCAGATTTACGAGGCCGCGTGCCGGCATTTCGGCCTGACTCCGGACTGGCGTGCGGAGCAGGTGGACGAGCATCCGCCGATCGACAGCATCACTGTGGGCGGCGGCTATTGGGACGCCCTCCGCGCGGCGGTGCGCCTGAACTACGACATCCGCGACGACGACCAGCTGGTGCGCGACAGCATGGGGCTGCCCGCCGAAGAGCGCGGTCCGGCCTTCGACAACCTGCGCAAGAAATACCGCCGGCGCTTCGAGTTCCGGCATACGACCGTGACCGTCGAGCCGGCGGATGCACGCACCGAAAAAACGCTCGCCGAACTGGGATTCCGGGTGTACCATGCCTGAAACCGAATACCAATACATCGAGCCCGGTGCCACGGCCATGCCGCCCGCATCTGTGTCGGCCCATGCCGAGGAGGCCCTGCGTCTGCTGCCTTGCGACGGCAAGCGCGTGCTATTCATCATTCCCGACAGCACCCGCAGCATGCCGATGCCGGCGGTCTTCCGCGCCGCGGTGAAGGCTGTCCGCGGGCGCGCCTCGCAGATCAGCGTGCTCATCGCGCTGGGCACGCATCCGCCCATGCCGCGCGAAGCCATCGCCCGGCATCTGGGCGCAACGACCAAAGAACTCGACACGGACTTTGCGGACGTGGCGATTCACAACCACGCCTGGGACGACCCCGCGCAGCTGGCCTCGCTCGGCACGCTCGATGCGGCGCGCGTATCGGAACTGACCGAGGGACGCATGGGCGACCCGGTCGAGGTGAAGATCAACCGCCGCGTACTCGAGCACGACCTGCTCTGCATCTGCGGTCCGGTGTTTCCGCACGAGGTCGTCGGCTTCAGCGGCGGTAACAAGTACTTTTTTCCCGGCGTATCCGGTCCTGAAATCCTGAACCTGTTCCACTGGCTGGGCGCGCTCATTACGAACTACGCCATCATCGGCACGAAGCATACGCGCGTGCGGGCGGTGGTCGATGCGGCGGCCGCCATGATCCCCTTAGAGAAACGTTGCCTCGCGCTGACCGTGAAAGGCCCCGAGACGCGCGCGCTATTCTACGGCACGCCCGAGGCCGCCTGGTCCGCCGCGGCCGATCTCTCCGCAGAGACCCACATCGTCTACAAGCCGCGCCCGCTTCAGAGCGTGCTCGCCATCGCCCCGGCCATGTACGAGGACATCTGGGTGGCAGGCAAGTGCATGTACAAGACCGAGCCGGTCATTGCCGACGGCGGCGAACTCATCATCTACGCGCCGCACGTGAAGGAAGTCAGCGTCACCCACGGCGACCTGATCCGCCGCATCGGTTACCACGTGCGCGACTATTTTGTGAAACAGGCCGAGCGCTTTGGGGATATTCCCGGCGGCATCCTCGCGCATTCCACGCACGTGCGCGGCGCAGGCGAGTACGACAACGGCGTCGAGAAACCGCGCGTGCAGGTGACCCTCGCCACCGGCATCGACGAAGCCACGTGCCGCGCCATCAATCTCGGCTACCGAGATCCGGCTACCATCGACATCGAGGCCTGGCGCGGCCGGGAAGACGAAGGCCTGCTGCTGGTGGAGAAGGCGGGGGAGATTCTGTACCGACTGGAGTCGGAGCGGGCCGGTGCATAGTTCTCCGGGGCCGGCAGGGCGATCGTACGCGCGAACCTCACGCCTTCTTTTCGTGCTCACATTTGCGTCTATTAGCGCGGTGTCGATCACCGGTTGCGGACCTTCTGCCACTCCAGCCGCGTCGGCAACCGAGTACAAGCTCTATGCCCGCGACCAAGTGGAGGCCAGCCGCACGGCCTTTCTGGCGGCCGACTATGCTGTGGCCGAGAAGGCGGCGCGCGAGGCCATCGGCGAAGAGCCCGAATGGTCCTTGCCGCGTGAACTGCTGGCCCGCGCGCTCGCCAAACAGGGACGCTCCGAGGACGCGGAAAAGGCGCTGCGTGACGCGATGGCGGCGCAGCCCGATGCGCCCACGCCCCGGTATCTGCTGGGCCTGCTGCTCGAATTGCGGGGCGACACGGCTGCCGCGAACGCGCTTTACCGCGAGGCCCGCGAACGGTATGATGCGGATCCGGGGGATGCGGAAACCGGTATCGAGCGCGCCGTGGTGGAATACCTGTCGCGCGGCCGCCTGGCGGGACTCGCCGCCATGCAGGCCCTGCGCGAACGTTTCCCCGGTAACCCCCGCATTGGTATGATCGAGGCGCAAATCCGCGAACGCCAGCGGGATTTGTTCCTGACCGATATGCGTGCCGCGGCCGATGCGCCCGCGCCGCCCCAACCAGAGGAAGAGTAGCCATGCCGAAGAATGTGCTCGTGGCCCAGTCCGGCGGCCCGAGTCCCGTCATCAACAGCTCGCTTCGCGGCGTCATCGACGGCTGCCGCGCCTTTCCTGGCGACTTCGGCACCCTCTACGCCGGCTGGCACGGCATTGAGGGCGTGCTGAAGGAAGAACTGCTCGACTTGTCCGCCCAGGACGAGGACGAAATCGCCCTGCTGCGCTACACCCCGGCCGCCGGGGCCATCGGCACCTGCCGCTACAAGCTCAAGCCCGCCATGACCGAAGACTTCGACCGCGTGCTCGCCGTGCTCAAGGCGCACGATATCGGCTATTTCTTCTACAACGGCGGCAACGATTCGATGGACACCGCCAACAAAGTGGCGAAGATGGCGCACGAACATGGCCTCGACCTGGTGGCGGTGGGCGTGCCGAAGACCATCGACAACGACGTGGGCGACTCGGAGTTCAAGCTGATCGACCACACGCCCGGCTACGGCAGCGTGGCGCGCTACTGGATGGGCGTGGTGCAGAACGCGAACGAAGAAAACGCCGGGTCGTCGCCCGCCGATCCGGTGCTCGTGCTGCAGGCCATGGGCCGCCAGATAGGCTACATTCCCGCGGCCGCGCGCCTGGCCGACCCCAAGCGCGAAATGCCGCTGCAGATCTACACCCGCGAATCCGGGCTCGGCGCCGAGGCGCTCTGCGACAACGTGAACGACCAGCTCAAGCGCGACGGCCGCGTGATTATCGTGGTCAGCGAAGGCTACGACATGGGCGAACTGGGGGAGACCAAGGACTCCTTCGGCCATACCCAGTTCGGCGCGTCGAAACTGACCGTGGCGCAGAAGGTCGTGAACCTGCTGAATGAGCGCGGTCTGCCCGTGCCCGGCGCGGCCCGCGGCCAGGTGCCCGGCACCGACCAGCGCGATACCTGCGCCTACGCCTCCATCGTGGACCTCGACGAGGCCTACCGCGTGGGGCAGAAGGCCGCGGAAATCGCGGCGAGCGGCGAAAACGGCTGGATGTCGACCATCCTGCGCGACCCCGGCCTGATCTACTCCGTGCGCTACGGCAAGGTGCCGCTCGAGGCAGTGGCCAATTCGGAGCGTACCTTCCCGGAAGCCTGGCTGACGCCGAATAAGATCGACGTGACCGACGAGTTTCTGGACTACGCCCGGCCGCTGATTGGCGAAGACTGGCCCAGCGTGCCCGTGGTGAATGGCCGCCAGCGCTTCACCCGGTTCAAGCCGCTCTTTGCGGACAAGAAACTGCCGGAGTATCAGCTCCAGGCCTTGAGGAAATAACCGCCATGGCGAAATTCGAGTACAAGATCGTCTCCTGCAAGGTCGAGGAAGGCCTGCCCGACGAGACCCACATCGAACCGATTCTGAATCATCTCGGCAGCGAGGGCTGGGAACTCGCCGCCGTGACGCCGGTGTTGTGCGAAGGCACGACAACTTATCTTTCCCACCACTTGCGGCGGCTGGCCGCCCCGGCGCGCACCGCCGGATTTTCGGCCGGTTCCCGCTCCTCCGAAGACTAACCCCACCACGAGAAGGAAACGCATCATGAGCGAAGCCACCTGCGACATCGGCCTCATCGGGCTCGCCGTTATGGGCGAGAACATCGTCCTCAACATGGCTAATCACGGCTATCATGTGGCGGTCTACAACCGCACCGTCAGCCGCGTGGACGAATTTATCGCCGGCCGCGCCAGCGGCAAGAGCATTTCAGGCGCGCATTCCATCGAGGATTTCTGCAAGCTGCTCAAGCGCCCGCGCAAGGTGATGATGCTCGTAAAGGCCGGCCAGCCGGTGGACGATTTCATCGAACAGGTGCTGCCCTATCTCGAGCCCGGCGACATCGTCATCGACGGCGGCAACAGCCATTTCCCCGACACCATCCGCCGCACCCAGTACCTCGAGTCGAAGGGCCTGCTGTTCATTGGCACGGGCGTCAGCGGCGGCGAGGAAGGCGCACTGACCGGGCCGTCGATCATGCCGGGCGGTTCGCCCGATGCCTGGCCGCACGTGAAGCCCATCTTCCAGGACATCGCCGCGAAGACGGATTCCGGCGAACCCTGCTGCGACTGGGTGGGCGAGGGCGGCGCCGGCCACTTCGTGAAGATGGTGCACAACGGCATCGAATACGGCGACATGCAGATGATCTGCGAGTGCTACCACCTCATGAAATCCGTGCTCGGCATGAGCAACGAGGAAATGCACGATGTGTTCGCCGAGTGGAACGACGGCGTGCTCGATTCCTACCTCATCGAGATCACCCGCGACATCCTCGGCTACAAGGCCGAGAACGGCGAGGCGACGCTGGACTACATTCTCGATGCTGCGGGCCAGAAGGGCACCGGCAAGTGGACCGCCACCGCCGCGCTGGACGAGGGCCAGCCGCTGACCCTGATCGGCGAGGCCGTGTTTGCGCGCTGCCTTTCGGCCATCAAGGACGAGCGCGTTGCGGCGTCGAAGGTGCTGACCGGTCCCGACGCGAAGTTCTCGGGCGACAAGAAGGCCTTCATCGACGACCTGTGCCAGGCGCTCTACGCCTCGAAAATCGTGAGCTACGCGCAGGGCTATCAGCTCATGCGCGCGGCGGCCGCCACCAACGGCTGGAACCTGAACTACGGCGGCGTCGCCCTCATGTGGCGCGGCGGCTGCATCATCCGCTCGGTGTTCCTCGGCCGCATCAAGGAAGCCTTCGACCGCGACCACGGCCTCGTGAACCTGTTGCTCGATCCCTTCTTCAAGGAAGCCATCGACACCGCGCAGCCGGGCTGGCGCCGGGTCATATCGGCGTCCGTCGAGATGGGCGTGCCCGCGCCGGCCATGAGCGCGGCGCTCGCCTACTACGACGGCTACCGCTGCGACCGCCTGCCCGCGAACCTGCTGCAGGCCCAGCGCGACTACTTCGGCGCGCACACCTACGAGCGCACCGACCAGCCGCGCGGCAAGTTCGAGCACACCAACTGGACAGGCCGCGGGGGTACCACGGCGTCCTCCACCTACAATGTCTAAAGACGGTTTCGAAGAGCGCGGCTGGGTCGAGGTGCAATTGCACGAGGACGACTTGGCCGCGCTCTCGAAGTATTACCACGAACACACGCCCGCCGGACGCCGCCGCACGCGCGTGCTCTACGGCATCGCCGTCATTGCCTGCGTTGCCTGGGCCTATTCCGTACGCGAGCACCCGGTCTACGGCATCGCGCACCCGGAAAAATACGCGCTCTATGTCGGCATCGGCGTCGGGGTGATTCTCGCCGCGTTCTACTTTCTGCTGTGGTATGCCCGCCCGACGCTGGCCCGTTTGTCCGCCAGCATCGGGCACCGCAAAGGCATCACCAAGCCCACGCAGTTCCGCGTGACGCCCGCCGGGCTCGAACTGCAGCAGGACGGACGAACGGGAACGGCGCCCTGGGGCGACATTCGCGCCATCGGCCGCACGGAGAAACACCTGTTCCTGCTTACGCTCGGCATCAATGGCTTCATCCTGCCCGCCCGCTGCTTCGAGAACGCCGAGGCGTTTGCGCGGTTTGCGGACGAGGCGCAGCGATTGAAGCAAATGGCGAAGCCCTGAGTCCGGGTGCGTGGCTCGCGCGTACGCTCGCCCTACCGGAGGTTCGCCCAACCTGCGCCGTGCCCGGTTCATTTGATAGGCTTGGCGCCTGCTGAGGAATTGAGGGAGATACCGTCATGGCTCGTATTTTGGTTACCCGTCCGGTCGCTGAACCGGCTTTGGAGATGCTTCGTAACGCCTTCGGCGCGGATGCCATCGACCTTTATGAGGAGGATGCCATCATTCCGCGCGAGGAACTGCTGCGGCGCGTGGCGGGCAAGGACGGCGTGTTCGCCCTGCTGTCGGAGAAGGTGGATGCGGAATTCCTCGAAGCGGCCGGCCCGGGCCTGCGCATCGTCGCGAACATGGCGGTCGGCTACGACAACATCACCGTGCCCGAATGCAGCCAGCGCGGGGTGGCGGTCACCAATACGCCCGATGTGCTGACCGAGACCACGGCGGACCTCGCATGGGGGCTGATCATCGGGGCCTCCCGCCGATTCGCCGAGGCCGAGCGCTTCCTGCGCAACGGGGAGTGGAAAGAGTGGTCGCCCACGCTGCTGTGCGGGGTCGATGTCTACGGAAAGACGCTGGGCATCCTCGGCATGGGGCGCATCGGGCAAGCTGTGGCGCGGCGCGCCACGGGCTTCGGCATGCGCGTGATATACCACAACCGCAGCCGCCTGCCGGAGGACACCGAGCGCGCGCTCAACGCGGAGCGGGTGGACCTGCCGACGCTTCTGGCGGAATCCGACATCCTGAGCGTGCATTGCCCGCTGGGTGACGCCACGCACGGTATCCTCGGTGCGGAGGCCTTCAAGGCCATGAAGCCCACGGCCGTCCTGGTCAATACCTCACGCGGCCCGGTGGTGGACGAAACCGCCCTGGCCGAGGCGCTGCTCGCCAAAGAAATCTTCGCGGCCGGGCTGGATGTGTTCGAACGCGAGCCCTCGGTGCACGCGCGCCTGCTCGAATGCGACAATGTCGTGTTGCTGCCGCACCTCGGCAGCGCCACCTACGCCACCCGCCAGCGCATGGCCGAAACCGCCGCGGCGAACCTCGTCGCCTTTTTCAGTGGCAAACGCCCGCCCAACTGCGTGAACCCGGAAGTGCTGCAAGGCGGATAGGACCTCCTGGTCTTATTGGCCCCATTCTCTTCTCCGTGTCCTCTGTGCCTCAGTAGTGAATCCTCTTACAACTCCACCGGCACCCGGAAATCCTGCACTTCGACCTGGGTCAGCCCGCGAGAATGCAACTCGTTGCGGAGCGTCAGGAGCGCCTCTTCCTCGCCATGTACGAGCAGGATCTTTTCCGCGCAATCCTTGAAATGCATGGCGAAGCGGATGAGTTCCTTTTGTCCCGCGTGCGCGCTGAATTCGTTCATGATTTCCACGCGCGCGTTCAGTTCGCGCTCGACGCCCAGCACCCGGATGACGCGCCGCCGCTCGACGATCCGGCGTCCCAGCGTGTTCTTCGCCTGAAAGCCGACTATCAGAATCGTGTTCTTGGGATCGCTGCAGTGGTTTTTGATGTGGTGCACCACCCGGCCGTGTTCGCACATGCCCGCCGCCGCGATGATGATCGCCGGCCCCTTCATGGTATTGAGTTCCATCGACTCTTCCAGCGATCGGATATAACGGATGCGACGCAGCTGGAAGGGATCGCCCGCCTCCTGCATCAGCTTGCTGAAATTCTGGTCGAACGATTCCGTGTGCAGCCGGAAAATATGCGTCACATTGCAGGTGAGCGGACTGTCCACGAAGACCGGGATGTCCGGAATAGCGTTGTTCAGTTCGAGCCGCTTGAGCACGTAGATAACTTCTTGCGCGCGCTCAAGCGCGAACGACGGAATGATGATCTTGCCGCCGCGCTCGTGCGCTTCCTGGATCACCCGCGCGAGCCGCTTCTCTACTTCCTGGATGGGATGGTGATCGCGGTCGCCGTAGGTGCCTTCCATCAGCACGATGTCCGCCGGCTTCGGCTCCCACGGATCCTTGAGTATCGGCATCTGCTTGCGGCCGATATCGCCTGAAAACAGTAGCGTGCGCCAGTGGCCGTCCTGCTCGATTTCGAGCTCCACCATCGCGCTGCCCAGCACGTGCCCGGCATCGTGAAAAGTGAAATACACCCCGGGAATGACGGGCATCCGCATCTCGTAGGGAATGCTCACCATTTTGCGCATCGCTTCCTGCACGTCGTCGGGGTCGTACAGCGGCGGCACAAAGGTCATGTTCTTCTTGGACAGCCACGCCGCGTCGCGCTGCTGGATATGCGCGCTGTCCAGCAGCATCACCGAGCACAAGTCCCGCGTGGCTGGCGTGCAGTAAATCGGCCCAGAATAGCCGTGCTTCACCAGCATGGGGAAGAGGCCGCTGTGGTCGATGTGGGCGTGGCTCAAAATCGCCGCGTCGATTTCCGTCGGGTCGAACCCGAAGTCGCGGTTCCGGGCCGCCGCCTCCACGCGATGCCCCTGAAACATGCCGCAATCCAGCAGGATCTTCTTGCCGTTCACTTCCAGCACATGCTTGCTGCCGGTCACTGCGCGCGTCGCGCCATACGAGGTAATCTTCACAGGGCCGCCTCCCGGTCGCGGATGGTCGGCGGATTCTCCTCGAACGCCTTCACGCACCGCTGGATTAACTGCTTCGGGTCCGTATCGAAAATCACCACCGAGCCCGTGGGCTTGCGGATGAAATCGAGAAAACAATCGATGCTGTCGGCCACGCCGCCGGTGCCCTGCAGCACTCCGATGGGGCGGCCCTCGTCGTAGGCGATGGCGAATTCCCCGAGCGTGCCCGAGCGCCCGCCGACGATGATGACGATATCGCAGCTGCGCACGCCGATGACTTCGCGTCCCATCAGCCCCGCACCCGTGTAGATCATCACGTCGATGTGGTCCACGGGGCTGCCATAGCGATTCACGTGCTCGTGGAAACTCAGCGCGGGGGAGACGCCGATGGTCATACCGCCCTTGCTCTTGCAGCCCGTGACGGCGTGGTGCGGCAGCCCGGGGCAGCCGCCCGTGAGGATGGCGCACCCTGCCTCGGCAATCGCCTCGCCCAGTGCCGTGCAGCGCTCGACCACATGATCGTGCATTTCGCCGCCCGCCGACCCCATCACACCAATCTTGATGCGGCCGGCATAGCCCTTGTCCCAATGCTTTTTCACCGCGTGCTCCTTGCCCGGCGGGCGTGCTGCCCCTGCCCGCGTATCAGCCCTTACCGCCCAATTCCTTCATCAGCGCCTTGGCGTGCCGCACGCTCTCGGCCGAAACCGAGCCGTCCAGCAGCCGCGCGATCTCTTCAATCCGTTCCTTGCCCGTCACTTCCGTCACCGCCGTCACCGTGTGCCCCGAATCCGAGGCCTTCGCCACCCGGAAATGTGTCGTCGCCACCGCGCCGATTTGCGCCAGATGGCTCACGCACAGCACCTGATGCGTCGCCGCGAGCCCGGCGATCTTGCCCGCCACCGCCCGCGCCACCTCGCCGCCTACGCCCGTGTCGATCTCATCGAATATCAGCGTGGGTATCGCGTCGGCCTCGGCGAATACCGCCTTCAGCGCCAGCATGATACGCGACACCTCGCCGCCAGAGGCCACTTGTCGCAACGGCTTCGCCGGTTCGCCGGGGTTGGCCGCCAGCAGAAACTTTACATCGTCCGTGCCTGTAGACGTCAGCGGCGCGTGCTCGATCGAGGTCTGAAACACGGCCCCCTTCATGCCGAGTTCCTGCAAGTTCGCCGTGATGGCCTGGTCCAGCTTCTTCGCCGCGGACCGCCGCTGCTTGCCCAGTGCCGCGGCCGCCTTGCCGGCCGAGTCCCGCTGCGCCGCACATTGCTTGGTCAGCTCCGCTACCCGGGCATCGCGCGTGTCGAAGCGGTCCAGTTCCTCCGCCGCGCGCGCGCCGTAGGCCAGAATCTCCTCGACGGTGCCGCCGTACTTGCGCTTGAGCTGGCCCAGCAGCGCGTTACGCTGGTTGAGTTCTTCCAGTTCGCCCGCGTCGAAGTCGGATTCCTCGGTATACCCGCGCAGGGTTTCCGCAACGCCATTGACCAGTTCACGAGCCTCGGTAAGTTCACGCAGCGTGGGCGCGAGGGTTTCATCAAGCTGCGCGAGTTCCTGCACCTCGTTGAGCGCCCGGTCGATGGCGTCCAGCGCTGCGCCCTCGTCGTTGCCGTAGAGCATGCCGTAGGCATCCGAGGCGAGTGTGTGGATCTGCTCGGCGTTCTGAATCCGCTTCAGGCGCGCCTTCAGTTCCTCATCTTCGCCCGGCTTGAAGGCCGCCTTCTGAATCTCGGCCAATTCATGCCGCAGGAAATCGATACGCCGCTCGCGCTCGCGGTCTTCCTGCTGCAGCGCCTCCAGTTCGGCTTCCGAGACCCGGAGCGCCGCTACCGCCTCGCGCACATCCGCCGCAAGCGCGCCCGACCCCGCGTAGGCATCCAGCAACAGCAACTGGCGGTCGCTCTTCAGCAGCGATTGGTGCTCGTGCTGGCCATGCAGGTCGACCAGTTCGTCGCCAATGGCCGCCAGTATGGAGAGCGGCACCAGACGCCCGCCGGCGAAGGCCTTGCTGCGGCCGTCGGCGCCCACGTGGCGGGCGAGCAGCAGCCGCCCGTCTTCCGGTTCGAGTTCCTGCTCCGCCAACAGGTCGGTTAGCGCGGGGGAGAGTTCGTCCAGCTTGACGGTCATCTCGATGATGGCGCGCTGTTCGCCCTGGCGCACCACATCGCTGGATGCGCGCGCGCCGAGCACCAGCTGCAGCGCGCCGATCAGGATGGATTTGCCCGCGCCGGTTTCGCCCGTGAGCACGTTGAACCCCGGACCGAAGTCCAGTTCGATCCGCTCGATCAGCGCGAAGTTTTGAATCCGGAGTGTTTCTAGCATGGGACTCGAATTGGACCGCTCAGGCGCTGGCGGACGGGGCGGGCGTGAAGCCGTGAAGCCACGCCAGATATTCGCGATTGCCCGCCGGTCCCAGCAGCGGCGAGGGTATCACATCGATTTCCCCGAATCCCAACGATCGCGCTGCTTCGCACACATTGTCCACCACCTGCTGTCGCACGGCCTCATCGCGCACCACGCCGCCCTTGCCCACCTGCGCGCGCCCGGCTTCGAACTGCGGCTTGATAAGCGCCACGCCCCAACCGCCGGGCGCCAGCACCCCCGCCAGCGCGGGCAGTATCGTGCGCAGCGAAATGAACGAGCAGTCCGCCGTGAAAACCGAGGGGGCCTCGTCCACGTGTTCCGGCAGCAGATGCCGCACGTTGAAGCGCTCCATCACCACCACCCGCGGGTCTTCGCGCAGCGACCAGTCCAGCTGGCCGTAGCCCACATCGACGGCGAAGACCTTTTGCGCGCCATGCTGCAAAAGGCAATCCGTAAACCCCCCGGTTGAGGCCCCCGCATCCAGCGCCACGGCACCTTCCACGTCAAGCTGCCACGCATCGAATGCGGCCTGCAGCTTTTCACCGCCTCGACTGACGAAGGGCATGGCCTCCTTGAGCGTGAGCGGCACATCGGACGGCAGGCGTTCCCCGGGCTTGGAGAGCGGTTCGCCTGCGGCGTCGAGGATATTGCCGGTACGGATGAGCCCCTGCGCTTTCGAACGCGTGACGCCGAAGCGCTCCTGCACAAGGATGTCGAGGCGTTCTTTCTCCACGCAGCGCCTAAACCGGGGTCTCGCTCAGCAGCACCACCACCTGCGCGCTGATGGCCTCGCCACGCCCCTCGGGGCCTACCCCCTCGTTCGTCTTCGCCTTTACGGACACGTGGCTCGTCGGCACGCCGAGTACTTCCGCCAGGTTCTGGCGCATCCGGTCGATGTAGTCGCGCAGCTTGGGACGTTCCGCCACCACCGTGCAGTCCAGGTTCTCCACCTTGTAGCCGGCCCCGGTTACCACGCGGACGATGCGCTGAAGCAGGTCGACGCTATCGGCGCCCTTATAGGCAGGGTCGTTGTCCGGAAAATGGCTGCCGATATCGCCGCGGGCGAGCGCGCCCAGCAGGGCATCGGTCACCGCGTGGCACAACACATCGGCATCGGAATGCCCCATGAGTCCCTTGTCGAAGGGAATGCTGACGCCCGCGAGTATCAGTTCGCGACCTTCCTCGAGCCGATGCAGATCGTAACCCTGGCCTATCCGGTACATGAGTCCTCCTCCGCGAGCAGCGCCTCCGCCATGCGCAGGTCGGCCGGACGCGTGATTTTGATGTTCGACGAATCGCCCGCCACCAATTTTACGCGCCCACCCGCCCGTCGCACCAGTGACGCGTCATCGGTTCCCAGAAATCCCTCGGCCCGGGCGCTGCGGTGGGCGGCCATAATCACTTCATACTGAAACACCTGCGGCGTCTGGCAGGCCCAAAGCGTCCGGCGGTCGGGCGTCGATTCGAGGTATTCCTCGGCATCGGCCACGAGAATGGTGTCTACTACGGGCACCGCAACGGTCGCCGCGCCGCATGCCTCGGCCGCTGCTACAGCGGCCAGTACCGGCTCAGGGCGGATGAGGCAGCGCGCAGCATCGTGAATAGCGACGATGCCCGTATCCGAGGGCAAGGCCTCCAGACCTGCACGGACGGAATCCTGGCGCTCGGCGCCGCCGTGCAGCAGCCGGCACGGCGTTTCATACGTGGCGCATACGCGCGCAAAGGCGGCATGGTGTTCCGGCGGCACGAGTACCACGGGCACCGCTCCGGGACTGATGCGGGCGATGCGCCTCAGGGTATGCACCAGAATCGGCGTGCCGCAGAGGGGAACCAGGGCCTTGGGAAGGTCGGCGCGCAGACGGGCGCCCATGCCGGCCGCGGGGAGTATCCAGGCGAACTCCGTCAAGCGGCCTCTTGGTCGTAGCGCGTGAAAATCATCCGGCCCGCGGCGGTCTGCAATACACTGGTCACGATCACGTCCACCGTCTTGCCCATGTGCTCGCGGCCGCCGTCTACGACGATCATCGTGCCGTCGTCCAAGTAGCCCACGCCCTGCGACTGCTCCTTGCCTTCCTTGATGATCTTGACGCGCATCCGCTCGTCGGGCAGGGCGGCCGGCTTCAGGGCGTTGGCGAGGTCGTTGATATTCAACACCTGCACGCCTTCAATCTGCGCCACCTTGTTGAGATTGAAATCCGTCGTCAGCACCTTCGCGCCGTACTTGCTGGCCAGTTTCACGAGCTTGGCGTCGACCTCGCGGATTTCCTGCGGGTCTTCTTCCATGATTTCAATCGTGACCTTGCTCTCGACGCCTTGGAGCTTCTTGAGGATATCCAGCCCGCGGCGTCCCTTGGCGCGGCGCAGCACGTCGGAGGCGTCGGCAATGTGCTGCAACTCGTGCAGCACGAAGCGCGGCACCAGCAGGGTGCCTTCCACGAATCCGCTGTCGCAGATGTCCTGAATGCGGCCGTCGATCAGCACGCTCGTATCAACAATCTTGGCGGTCACCGGCGCGTTACGCCGGTTGCGCTCCACGGCCGTCAGCAGCGATTCCCAGTTGGACGCGCGTGTGATGCCCAGCGATATACCCGCAAACCCGAAGATAAGCACGAACGACACCACCACGAAGATGCGCAGGGTAATATCGTCATCGCGCAGCCAAAACAGGATGTACTGGCCGACGAAATACCCGATGACCATTGCGAGGCAAACGGAGACAAGGGCAGGGGCAATTCGTTCGTAGATTTCCTGGGTAACAAAGACGAGGAGCAGCAGCACGCCCAGCCCCACGAGGCCGCCCGCCAGACCGCCGCCGAAGATCCACGGCGTGGCAGAGGGTTCCGTGCCCGCCTCGGTAACCGCGCCCAAGGGATAATTCTGACCGAAGAGGTACTGCCCCCACAGGGCGCCCATGACGACGCAAGCCAGAAAGAACAATCCACGGATGATACTTACCGGCATGTACGCGTCACCCCTGTTCCGTTGTACCTACCCTAGTCATTCCGAATCAGGATCGCATGCGACTGCGGTCCCCACCCCAGCACCAGCCAAACAAAAGTATAACAAGGCGGTTCCCCTTGATCCAGCACTTGCGACTCGCTACATGCGCTCCAGGCACGCCGTTACAATCGCGCTCATCAGCGGCTCCACCTTGTTCGCAATCGCGATGATCTTTTCCAGTTCGGCCGGCTCCAGCGCATCGGGAAAACATTCATCCGTAATGGCGGATAAACCCAGCACTTTGAGCCCGGCATGCACCGCGACAATCACCTCCGGCACCGTGCTCATGCCCACCACATCGGCCCCGAATCCGCGCATCATACGGTACTCCGCAGCGGTCTCGAGGCACGGCCCCGTGCAGGCCAGGTATACGCCGCGCTGCAGCTTGATACCCTGTTCGAGTGCCACGGCCTCCGCCATCGCAATCAGCGAGCGTGTGTACGGCTCGCTCATATCGGGGAACCGCGGCCCGAGGCTTTCGTCGTTTTCGCCGATGAGCGGATTGTCGCCCATGAAATTGATCTGATCCGTAATCACCATCAAGTCCCCGGCCCGGAATTGCGGGTTCATCCCGCCGCAGGCATTGGATACGATCAGCGTGTGCACGCCCAGCGACTTCGCCACCCGCACCGGGAACGTGAGCTGCTGCATGCTGTAGCCTTCATAATAGTGAAAGCGTCCCGACAGCGCGCAGACGCGTTTCCCGCCGATGGTACCCAGAATCAGCTCGCCGGCATGGCTCGCCACGCTCGAGGTGGGGAAGTGGGGGATGTCCTCGTAGGAAATTCGGGCCTTGGCCTCGATTCGGTCCGCCAGGGGGCCCAGTCCGGTACCCAGAATGATTGCCACCTCGGGATTGAAATCGCAGACCGCCCGGATGGCGGACGCGGCATCTTCTATCTGCTGCACCAGTTTCATGAAATCGAAAACTCCATTAAGCCGGCAGGGTTGCCAGCCGCTTCAGTACTTCGTCCAGTGCGACCGCCTCGGCCACCACTACCTTGTCGCGCGAGCGCGAGCCTTTCTCCAGCCGCACCCGGCTTTTGGGCAGCCCCAGCCGCTTTGCCAGGGCATCGCATACCATCTTGTTCGCCAACCCGTCCGCCGGGGGCGCAGTGACGGTCACCCGTACCTGCTCCGCCGAGGGCTCGTACAGTACCATACAGCGCGAGGCCTTCGGCTGTACGCGGACGCGCAGCCACACATCGCCGCCCCGGGCCTCAACCGCCGGCATTATCCACTGGCTCCGTCGGAGCGGGCTCCGCGGTCGCGGGCGCCTGCGCGGCCACGGGAGCGGCCTCTGCCCATTGGCCCATGCGGCGGAACTTCGCGCGCCGGTGCTCGGGCGTAAATATCCCGGTCTCGGCATCCTCCAGAAAGCGCTCGATCTCGGCGCGGGCGGCATCGATTACGGGCTGCGGATCGCGGTGCGCGCCCAGCGCCCCCTCGCCCAGAATGTTGTCGATGACCCCGAACTCGAGCAGATCGGTCGCAGTCACACGCAACGCGTTGGCTGCCTCCGCCTTGCGCTCGGCATCGCGCCAGAGGATTTCCGCACAGCGCTCCGGCGGGCAAATCAGGTAGATGGCGTTCTCCGCCATCGCCACGCGGTCGGCCGCGGCAATCGCCAGCGCGCCGCCGCTGCCGCCCTCGCTCAGCACCAGGCTGAGCACCGGCACCTTGAGCGACATGAAGGTGCGCAGCGTCTCCGCAATCACCGGACCCTGGCCACGCTCTTCGGCCTCGAGGCCGGGATGCGCAGCGGGCGTATCGACGAAGGTGATGATGGGATAGCCCAGCCGCTCCGCCATCCGCACGGCGCGCATGGCCTTGCGGTAGCCCTCGGGGTGCGCCATGCCGAAATTGCGCTTGACCTTTTCCTCGGTCTTCACGCCCTTCTGCTGGCCCACCACGAATACCGTGCGCCCCTTGAACTGGGCAAGACCGCACACCACCGCCGGGTCGTCGCCGAAGCTGCGGTCGCCGTGCAGTTCGAAGAAGTCGAGGAAAAGGCGCGCCGTGTAGTCGAGCATGCGCGGCCGCAGGCTATGCCGCGCCAGCTGCACGCGATCCCACGCGCTTAATTCAGAAAACACGCGCTCGCGCTCGGCCGCGAGTTCCTTGTTCAGGCGATCGCGGTCCGCCTCGTTCTCGACATGCGAGAGCGATTTTTCCAGCTCGATGAGCCGCTTCTCGAAAGGCAGGACTAATTCAGACACTTCCGCACTTCCCAACCGCGCCGCCCGCACGCGGCGCAAGCCGACATTCTAGCATGCCGGATCCCCTGTGTCAGCCCGGAATGAAAAAAAGCCCGGGCCGCCGACAGGGCGACCCGGGTGGGGCTCGTTACGAGTGAGGGATTTAGACGGCTTCCAGGAGCTGGGTGGGAGCTTCGCCGAAGTACTCGGTGTAACATTCGACGTGCCAGAATTCGCCCGTGTCCAACTCCACCGCCTCGCCGAACTGGAATTCGGTCGCTTCGATGGTCTCATTGCACAATGCGCAGCACTTCATGGAACTTCACCTACCTTTCGTAAGATTACCGGCGCGGCTTTACGCCACCGGCGCACGGCTTATACCAGAAAGGATTCACTTTGTCAAGAAAAATTTTTTACCGCGGTCACTTCTGTTTGTTGTAGTGGCGTTCCGATTCGTAACAGTTTACACGAAAAATGCACCCTATGGTGTAGTTTTCAAGAAAAGCAATTAGGCCCACCAAAGACGTTCTGCTTTCATAAGATGCTGCAATGAATAGAGTTAATGACTCATCCTGATCCGAGGTCAGGAAGTGAACCAAGCGCGGATGGCGGCAGCCGTTTCGTCCGGTTTTTCCTGCGGGATAAAGTGGCCGCAGTCGGCGATCACCTGCAATTCGGCGTGCGGAAGCAGTTCGTGCTGCGCCTCGGCCAGGGCCCGCACGTCACTGTCACTCCCGGTAATCAGAAGCGCCTTCACCGGCATGTTTTCCAACTCGGCGAAGACTTCCGCGGCACCGGAGCGCAGGTAGAATTCCGCCTCGTCCGAGCCCTTCAACTTGAGTTCGATCCCCTCGGCCGAAGCGCGGAATCCATGCGACAGGTAAGCCTCCACGGCCTCAGAATGCCAGCGGCTCATGGGCGGCTTTGCCGTGAACCGTTCGCGGGCCTCCTCGATATTGGCGAAGGTATTGATGCGGTGGCGCACCTTTTCCGCCAGAATCTGTCCTCCCTGACGCGCCGCCGGCGGCCCAATGATCGCATCAATCAGCACGACGCGGCCGAATACGCCCGGGTGGAAGTGCTCGGCATAGGCCACCTGTGCCGCGCCGCCGCTGTGGCCGACCGCGAAGGGTGCCTCCAGTCCGAGTTCGTCGACCGCCTGCAAGATATCGCGCCCGGAAAGGGACCACTCCACAGACTCAGGATGGTCCGGCATCTCGGAGTCGCCGTGCCCGCGGGTATCGAGCGCGATACACCGGAATGCCTCGCCGAGCCGTCGCACGACCGGATCCCAGATGCGGCCAAGCGTGCCGGTGCAATGGCAGAACACCACCGGCCGACCCGGGCCGCCGTGGTCCCAGCCATGGATACGGTAGCCATCCTGCGATTGGAACGTGAAAGATCGGGGTGCTAAGGTCACGGCGCTCTCCTGATTCGGCCCGGTATTCAACCATGCGCGCCCGCGTTATTGCATCCCCGCCATGCGCGCCGTATACTCCCGCCGGTGCAGCACTCCATGGGATTATCGATGCAAGACGTTTCGCCGCAAGCGCTTATACATCCCAGCATAGCCCTCGAGCCGAGGCGCGGCCTGCTGCCCCTGCACAACGTTCAGGGAAAGCCCTTCCGTCCGACGGACCTGCACCGCGGGATGGCCTACGCGACGCGCGCGTATCAGGTGCTGAAGCTGGACGTGCTGACGCATGCGACAATATCGACATCTCAACTGTCGGATCTGCTCGCATATGCCCGGGAAGTCAGCCTGCCGCTCAGTCTCCGCACGCGGGGCGAGGGCCCGGTACCGGAACTGCGCCAACTGAAGGGGGAGGGGCTATTCGACCTGCACCTCGCCGGTCTGGCGGAAGACTCCACCGGCTGGATTCCCTGGATGGAAGCCGCTCATGCCGCTGATCTGTCCATCCGTATCACGCTGGCCGGCGGCGGACCGGTAGACACCGGCCGCTGGGCGGAACTTGGCGTGCGCGCCGCGACCCTGGTGCAACGCGAGGCATTCCTGCCTGCGCCCTCGACGATAGCGATTCCGTCCGAAGTACTAGACAAGTTGCGCGCCTCGGGCGTGGACGCCGTGCAACTGCTGGACGAAGCTGCCTATTTCGTGGACCACCAGCAATACGACCATGCGGCTTATGTCTTCGCCGAGGGATTGTGGAGGTCTTCGCCGCGCGCCGTGCGCAGCGCCCTCGTGCTGAAGCAGATCGAGCGCTCCGGATTTCAGTCCAAGGCGGACCGCTGGCTCACGTATGCCCTGCGCATGTATGCCCCTGCGCTGTTTCCCGTGGCATCCGCCGGAGCGCGTGCCGTGCGCGCGTTGGCCCCGATAGCGAATAAAGTCATTCCCACGACAGCAGAATCGACGGCCTCTGAGCCGCGGTATTTCGATGCAATCGACCGCGACCGATTGCAAGGCGACGCCGTCCTGCTCGAACTGGCGGAGGAAGCACGCGCGCTGGCGGCCTCGGGCGAGCCGGGCCATGTCTTCGATTCGGGCGAATGGGGTTTTGAGAATGCGTTTCACGATCCCATGCCCGGCGTGAACCAGATGCACGCGCTGCTGCCCGGCGAGAAGCGGAGCACGAAGCTGCCCTGGCTGCGCGCGCCATTCCTGGTCACCGTGAGTCTGGGCGGGGGCATGGCCGAGTTCGCGGGCTTCGCTATCGGCCGGCATATCCGCATCGTCTGCCCGATGCTGTCTACTTCGCACCAACTGAGCCTCTACGCCGACGCGGCAGGGCGCTATGTGCTGCTGCGCGATGGGCATCCCGTGCGCCCCTCGCTCCGCTACGGCGCGGCCTATACCCCTGCGCGGCTGCCTGAGGCCATGCACCTGCAGATCGCCATCGTCGATCCCGAGCAGTCCATGGGCATCACCAGTGTGCGCGCGTGGGAGGGGGCGTCCCTGCCGGAGCAGCCCGTGCCCAAGGTCAGCGTGGTGTTCTTCAGCGCGCGCTATGCCCGCCGGCTGCAGGCCGCCCTCCTCAGCGTTGTGCATCAGCAGGGACTGCCCACCGAGGCCATCGAAATCATCGTGGGCTATGTGCCCGGACTCGACGGCACGGAGGATCTGCTCGATTCGCTCCAGCGCGCCCATCCTTCTCTCCGTCTGGTGCGGGTGGCATTCCCCGAGGCCATGGCGAAATCGAAAGGCTTCTGCATCAATGCCTGCCTGCAATCCGTCTCCGCGCCTTTAATCGCTTTGCTCGACTCTGATATTTTGCTTCCGCCGCCGTTTCTGGCGCGGGCCGTGGAAGCCTCCGCCGAGCACGGGTTCATCGCGCCTGCGGGGCGCGCCCTGCTGGACGCGGAAACGACGGCGCGGGTGCTGCTCGGCGAGACGGCGCCTTGGGCGGAGTTCGACGCGCTGTCCGAGGCCGCGCCCGAGTTCCGGGTCGAGGAGAATCCGCAGCAGGTGCCCTTGGGCTATTGCCAGGTGTTCCGCGCGAGCGCGTTGGAGCATGTGCGCTATGCGGAGTACGACCATTTTCAGGGCGCGGATTTCGAGTTTGGCGAGGCATTGATGAGGCATTTCGGCGGCGCGCACCGGATGGCGGAGCGGGTGCTGCATCTGGATCACGAGGGAAGGCAATGGTATGGCGCGCAAAAGCAATTTTGACCTGAGCGGGAATCGGACCGCCTGATGCGCCTCGCCTTTGTCGACCATGTGTTTTCGTGGCCGCCGCTCGGCGGTGCTCCGGCCGATCTCTACTACACCATGCGCGGCCTCCAGGCGCTGGGCCACGAGGTGCGCCTGTTCTACGGCGCCGAGCCGGACAACTGGTTCTTGAGCGAAGTGGCCGAGGGCGACCTCCCCTTCGAATGCGAGCGGGTCGAGTTTCGGCGCGGCGAGGTGACCCCGAAAAATGTCGCCGTGCGCTACCGAGAAGCCGTCGATGCCTTCGCACCGGACGTCGTGTTCAACTGCTTCGCCTTCCTCATCAAGCCCTTTATCGCCGAGGCGCTAAGCCACTATCCGCAGATCAGCCGTTTCTACGCCTACGAACCTTTCTGTCCGCGCGACTACCGGCTGTGGCTGAACTTCAAGACCTGCCCCTACAATTTTCTAACCACACCACACGTGTGCGGCAAGTGCGCCTGGCAGCGGCTGTGGCGTTCGCTGCGCACGGGCCGCCCCGATGGCTACGCGTGGGAATACCAGGCCACCGAGGCCTACACGATGGCCTACCACGCGAAGCTGTTGAAGAGCATTCAGGATTACAGCGCCATCATCGTCTACAACCACTTCACGAAAGACCTGCTCGGCGGCCACAACGCGAATGTGCATGTGGTCGGCGGCGGCGTGAATCTGGATGAGTTTCCCTACTACCCACTGGAACCAAAAGCGGAGGGGGAGAAGACGATCATCCTGATGACCGGCCGCGCGGAGGACCTGTCGAAGGGCGCGAAGAACCTCTGGACGGCGGGGGATATGCTGGCGCGCGAGCGGGACGACTTTCAGATCTGGATTACCGATACCGACCAGCGCATGGACACGGACTGGTTCAAGGCCATCGGCTGGCACCCCTTCAGCAAGATCAAGGAATTCTACCGGCAGGCGGATATCTGCTGCGTGCCCAGCGTGTGGGAAGAGCCCTTCGGACTCGTGGCGGTCGAGGCCATGGCCACCGGTCGCCCGTGCGTGGTGTCCGACGTGGGCGGCTTGCAGGAAATCGTCGTGGAAGGGGAGACCGGGCATATCTTTGATCGAGACAACCCCGCCGCGCTGGCGGAGGCGCTGCGTAAGGTGCTCGCCAGCCACGACACCCGCCGTGCCATGGGCGACGCAGGTCGCCGTCGCGTCGAGGAAATGTACACCTGGGACCGCGTGATCGAACGGCACTACCCGGCAATGCTCGAGGAGGTGCTGCGATGAGCGCCCCGAAGTCGGTCTACATCGTCGTCAGCTACGCGCCGGGCTTTCACAAGCTGCTCGAATACGTGCGCAAATACCATCCGGAAGCCCGCATCACGCTCGTGCATCCCCGCGGCTACACCGCCACCGAGTCCGAACGGAAATACATCGACGACACGGTCGAATGCCCCAGCCGCTCGCTCTCGCCGCCCTCGGGCTGGTGGGGCCTGTGGCAGCTCTCGCGCGAATTGCGCCAGCGCCACATCGATCACCTCGGATTCCAATACGAAAGCATCACGCTCCGGCTCTTCGGCATTGCCTGCCAGCCGAAAGAATGCGTGGCATGGCTCGGCAACGGGCAATTGCTGCAATTGCCGCTGAACCTCCGCGCCACCCTGGCCGACCTGATCACGCACCGCATCAGCGGCTACCGCGTCATGCTCGCCGCCGCCTGGCACGCCTACCTCCTCGGCGCCAATAACGAGCCCCCCGAGCGTCCGCGGCGGTAGGGGAACGGAGGCGGGGGTGTACGTTGGATGCAGCTTGCTGCTTTGGACTGCGGCAGACTTGCTGCCGCTTTCGAGGTGGAAGCTCGCTTCCGGCGCCAACACGCTGGACCAGAGACAGCGCCACGACGACGGGAGCTCGATCGCTCCCTAATCAAAGCGGGAGCCCGCTCCCGCACTCCAAGGCGGCAAAGCCGCACGGTGGGGCGAATGTCCCCATGAGCCGAGCGATACTGCCCAGCCCTAAGATGGCTCGCGGGTACGCTCGCCCTACTGCACCGCCCCAAGATTTCCCGCTTGTCGGTCCACCTCCATTACGCTATACTGCACTCATGCAAGGGCTTAAATGGATCACCTATGCCGCGCTGCTGGCGGCAACCGTACTCGCCGCTCCTGCCGCGCAGGCGAAACTGGGCGTCGACTGGGATATCGCTTCTACGTCACATCCCTTTGTGAGCCGGCAGGGCACGGCCTTCGCGGAGTTTGATGGCAAGCTTTGGGCTAGTGGGGGCATTCACGAAGCGGCGTGTGTCGAGGTGGTGTGGACCGGAGGCGAGTGGGGCTGGGAATGCCTCCAGTATGAAGATATCGCGTATACCGATGTCTGGTATACCACCGATGGTTTGACTTGGACCAAAGTGCTGGATGAACTGCCGTTTGAAACAACGGCGGAGGGGTACGAACTCGTCGCTTTCAAGGGCTGGTTGTACTTGTTTCAGCATTGGAGACTTTCGGCGTACCGAACCAAGGATGGCGTGCAGTGGTAACCTCTCGGGGAGGAGGTTTGGGGAGCGGAGTACCTTGTCTTTGAAGACAAGCTATACCGGATTACAAATGCGCCTAGAGTTACGGAGGATGGCCTGACGTGGCAGTACGT
The DNA here is from genome assembly GCA_016125095.1 of Candidatus Hydrogenedens sp. Lineage (GTDB taxonomy): Bacteria > Hydrogenedentota > Hydrogenedentia > Hydrogenedentales > JAEUWI01 > WGMK01. The sequence continues at coordinate 414,006 of WGMK01000007.1, forward strand.
GGAAGATGGTACCCCTTCGGAACCTTTTACGGGAAGGCCGCTGTCCGCCGCAGTGCATGATGGCGCGGTCTATGTATTCCAAGCTCAGCGGGTCTGGCGCTCGACGGACCTCATAGACTGGACCAGGCTGGAAGGCAACACCGACCAGCTTGATGTTTTTACCGCAGAAGACGTGAGTCTTTTTTCGTTTGCCGGGAAACTTTGGCTAGGGGGGCGCTTCAAGGAGCCTTTTGCTGGGAATTTTTTACCATCCGGCCGACTTTATTCGTCGCTTGATGGTGGGACATGGGAGAGTGTCGATATTAGCTTCACGCGGCTACAAAGAACGGCTGGCGAAGTGCTCGCATTCGAGGGAGCGATTTATTCACTCTCTGGTGTAGGCGATCCCTACGCCTACCGCAGCGTGGCGAATTGTAGAGACTTGCTTGGCGGTCAGGCGCACACGGCCGACGTGTCCGACTGTGGTACGATCAGCCTGAGCGAATTGCTTCGGGTTATCCAGCTGTTTTCCACCCAGGGCTATGATTGCGACGAGAGCACGGAAGACGGCTACGCCGCGCACGCACGTTCTGCGACAACGAAGATGGAAGGAGAGGGCGAAGGCACGCGTCCTCCCTGTGTCCGTCATTCAGCAGACTACGAAGATCCCGCGTGGCGCATTACGCTTCCCGAATTACTTCGTATGATTCAACTCTACAACGCCCGCGCTTATCACGACTGCCTCGATTCGGAAGACGGGTTCTGCCTCGGGCCGTAGTGGGAAGGGTGCATGCCCGCCCGCGATTGTGGCGTAATTCGGCATTCCTCGGCTCATGGGGACATTCGCCCCACCCAGTGCAAGATGGCCGTATGGTGGGGCGAATGTCCCCATGAGCCGAGCGCTACGGCCCAGCCGTAAGATGGCTCGCGGGTACGCTCGCCCTACCGAATCCGGAATCTCCCGCTAGTTCACCCGGCCGCGAGGTGATCGCGTAGGGCGGCGGCGACTTCGTCCTGCTGGTCGCGGGTCATTTCGGCGAACATGGGGAGGGCGAGCACTTCGCGGCTGGCGCGTTCGGCTTCGGGGCAGGGCAGCGCGCGGCTCAGTTGCTGGAAGCAGTCCTGCAGATGCAAGGGCTTGGGATAGAACACGCCGCAGCCGATGCCGCGTTCCTTGAACAGGGCCACGCAGGCATCGCGGCGCGGCACGCGGATGACGAACTGGTGGTACACGTGATAGGCGCCGGGCAGCGCTTCGGGCAGGACGACGCCGGGGAGGTCGCCAAGCACTTTGAAGTAGTAGCAGGCGTGCGCGCGGCGCGCCTCGTTCCAATCCGCCAGATGCCGCAGTTTCACGCGCAGCACGGCCGCCTGTATTGCGTGCAGGTGGCTGTTCGTGCCGACGATCTGGTGTTCGTATTGCACCGCGCTGCCGTGGCAACGCAGCAGTTTCAGGCGTTCCGCGATGGCGTCGTCGTTGGTCAGCACCGCGCCGCCTTCGCCTGCGGCGCCCAGATTCTTGGTGGGGTAGAAACTCAACGCCGCGCCGGCTGTGCCCGTGCCGAGCGGCTGGTCTTTGTAGCTCGCGCCCAGCGCCTGGGCCGCGTCCTCGACCAGGTGCACGCCCGCCTGGCTGGAGATGGACCGGAAGGCGTCCATGTCGGCGCATTGGCCATAGAGGTGCACCGGCAGAATCGCCTTGGTCTGGGGGGTAATCGCCGCGCGGACGGCCTCGGGATTCAGGTTAAACGTGCCCGGCAGAATATCCGCGAACACCGGCGTCGCGCCCGCATTCACCAGCGCTCCGGCAGTGGCAAAAAAGGAAAAGGGTGTCGTAATTACTTCGTCGCCGGGTCCGATGCCCAGCGCCTTGAACATCAGGAGCAGCGCGTCGGTGCCGCTGGCCAGCGCGATGGCATGCTTCGCCTGCCCGAAGGCGGCCAGTTCCGCCTCGAATCCCTCCGATTCCGCCCCGCCCCGGAACTGCTGGCTTTCGAGCACCCGCGCCACGGCGGCATTCACATCGTCGCGGATCAGGGCATACTGCGCTTTCAGGTCGATCATCGGTACGGGCATCGAAAGTACTCCAAAGGTCCAAGGACCGGAAGCGTATCAAACCGGGGCCGCGCAGGGCACGCTGACATCGGGCGCGAGCGGGGCGCCCCATCCACCCCACCGATTCGGCGCACTAGACGTAATACCCAGCGCATGCTACACTTACAGCATGAAGGCGTGTAGCTTTACATACCGGCGGGGGGCCTGCGCATGGCAGGACTGAACCCGGTCGGACTGGGAATATTGCAGCCGGGGCTCACCCCGGGAGGCGGTGCCTATGCGCTCGCGCCGCGCCGCAATGCCGCCCAGGAGAACATCGCGTTCTTTCCTGGAAACAGCGATGAGGGTGCCGCCAACCCCGGTGTCATCGTCAGCATTTCCGACGAAGGCTTCGCGGCCTCGCGCCAATTGGGCGGTGAAAATAAGGAAACGCCCGGCGGCACGGAGCTGACCGAAGAAGAGCAGCGCGAGGTCGATCGGCTCGAACAGCGCGACCAGGAAGTGCGGCGCCACGAACAGGCGCATGTTTCGGCGGGCGGCCAATATGTGCGCGGCGGTCCCACCTTCGAACTCACGCGCGGTCCGGACGGCAAGCAATACGCCACCGGCGGCGAGGTCTCCATCGATACCGGTGCCGAGAAGACACCCGAGGCGACCATTGCCAAGGCCCGCATCGTTAAGCGCGCTGCGCTCGCCCCGGCCGATCCGTCTTCGCAGGACCGCCGGGTCGCGGCGCAGGCCAGCCAGCTCGAGGCCTCGGCCCGCAAGGAAATCAACAAGCGCCGCACCGAGAGCACAGCGGACGGGTCCGCGAATGCGAAGCCCGACGCGCCGAAGCAGGACTCGCCGCTGGATACCGCCACACCCGCCGCCTCCGGCGTGCAGGCACTCAAGTTCGATCAGCGCATCTAATCCGCGTCCATTGCCGCAGTAAGAATTGATGCAGGAGCCCATGCCGCAAGTACCCGTACAACTCGTGAATTCCCGCGACCGCGCGGCCGTGGAAGTGAACGGCCGCGTGGTGGTGTTGCATTTCCGCAGCTGGACCCAGAGCGCGCAGGTATTTGTGCCGGTGGAGTGCATGTCGGTAGGGCGCGGCCAGCGGCGGCGTTTCGCCTATGTGGGCTATGCCGTGCTCGGGCCGCTGCTGGGGTTCATCGCCGCGCTACTTATTGCAAGCATGGTCGAGGCCTATTGCGAAGCCGCGGAGTTCGCCCCTGCCGAAGTCGAGCGGTATGCCTGGACGGCCTTCGCCGGGGTGATGCTGCCGGCCGCGCTGCTTTGTCTCTACGGCATCGTGAACTATATCCGTACCTTCCGTACGGTGTATATCGATATCGACTACGAGGACGGCGTGGAGCGCGTCGAGTTCTGGTACAAGCCGGGGCGCGATGCAGCCCTCGATGCCGTTGTGCTGCGGCTGGAGGAGTTGCACGCGCTGGGCGCCGAGGCCGAGCGCTTCCCGCTGAAGATGGGCTACACCTGGAACCACCAGCGGCCGCTGCGGTCGGTGGTGGCGTGGGCCTTCGCGTGGATGCTGCCCATCTACGCGCTCATGCGCGTGGCCCTGTGGGTGGCCGAGTGGATGGCGGGCGCGGAACTGCACCCGCCCGTGTGGCTGATACCCGCCGCCTTCGCCGCACCGTGGGTCTGGGGCTTCGGACTGATGGCGCTGGAACAGGTGCGGCTGTTGCGCGAACCCGAGTCGTTCCGGCGCGGACTCAAGCGCTACAACCGCGCCGACTTCGGCGAGGCCGAGGCGGACTTCGAGGTCACGCTGACCGACGACCCGCACCATCTGCCCAGCCTTTACCTGCTCATCGACATCTGCCTGCAACGCTTCGATTTCACGCACGCGCTCGAACTCTGCGCCCGCCTTGGCGACGAGGACCCCGAACTGGCCGAAAGCATCCAGGAAAGTATCTGGGCCCTGCGCCGCCTCAGCGAACGCATGGCATGAAGAGGGAACTCACGCCAAGGCGCTAAGGCGCAAAGATTGGAAAGGCTACTGAAATCCCCCTTGCACCTTTCCAGCTCTTTCTTCACCACTTTGCGACTTAGCGTCTTGGCGTGAGGCGCTCCCGAATTTCCAGCCGCACGCACGGATTCGTTACACTGGGCCGATGGATTCCTATCATGTAGTCGTTGTCGGGGGCGGATTCGGCGGATTGCAGGCGGTACAGCAACTGAAGTCTGCGCCCATCCGTATCACGCTTATCGACGCCCGGAATTTCCACCTCTTTCAGCCGCTGCTCTACCAGGTCGCGACTGGCGGCCTTTCTCCGGCCAATATCGCCACGCCGCTCCGGAGTATCTTCAAGCGGCAGGCCAATGTGCAGGTGCTACTCGGACGTGTCACGGACATCGACGTAGAAGGTCGCCGTGTGCTGATGGCGGAAGAGGCCATCGGTTACGACGCGCTGATTGTCGCCACGGGCTCGAGTCATTCCTACTTCGGGCATGAAGCGTGGGGGAGCTATGCGCCGGGCCTGAAGACGGTGGAGGACGCGCTGGCCATCCGCCGCCGCATCCTACTGGCATTCGAGGCGGCCGAACATCAGACCGATCCCGAGCGCATCAAGGCGCTGCTCACCTTTGTCATCGTCGGCGGCGGTCCCACGGGCGTAGAACTGGCGGGCGCACTTAGCGAGATTTCGAACCATACCCTCCAGCATGAGTTCCGCAACATCAATCCCGCCGATGCGCGCATCATCCTCGTGGATCACGGCGACCGGGTGCTCAAGGCCTATGCCGAGGATCTGTCCGCCAGCGCCACGAAGACCCTGGAGCGGCTCGAAGTCACCGTACGCACGGGCGCGGGGGTGACACAGATCGGTCCTGATTCGGTCACCATCGAGGAGAATGGGAAAGAAGAGGTGGTGCCGACGCACAGCGTGTTTTGGGCAGCGGGGGTCAAGGCCTCGCCGCTGGGCAAACTGCTATCGGAACGCACAGGGGCCGAACTGGACCATGCGGGCCGTGTGCAGGTGCAGCCCGACCTGAGCCTGCAGGGCCATCCGGAGATCTACGTCATCGGCGATCTTGCCCATTGTCCGGACGCGAGCGGCAATCCACTGCCCGGCGTAGCCCAAGTGGCGATTCAACAGGGCAAGCACGCTGCACAGGTAATACTACAACGTCGGGAAGGCAAGCCGATTAAGCCGTTTCGCTACCACGATCTCGGCAGCATGGCCACCATCGGCCGTTCCGCGGCCGTGGTGCAGATGGGACGGCTCAAGTTCTCCGGATTCTTCGCGTGGGTGGCCTGGCTGTTCGTGCACCTCATGAGCCTCGTGCGCTACGAAAGCCGCGCGCTGGTGCTCTTACAGTGGTCGTGGAGCTATTTCACCTGGAATCGCGCTGCCTCGCTCATCACCGGGGAAGCGCGCTCGGAAGACCTGTAGCGTCTTACGAAAACAGGCCGACCATGAACACGGCCAGCGACAGTTCAATGGAGAGATGGAAGAGCAGCGGCAGCAGCCAACTGCCGCGGGCCTTGGTCCAACGGGTCGCCAGGAATCCGTACAAGAACATCCCGGCCGTCTCGAGGATCTGTTTAGGCAAGTGGTAGAGCGCCTCGACGAAAGGCACGATCAGCCAATCGTATTTGATCTCGAGTCGTTGCAGTGATCGCAGCAGCAGATACCGGTGCAGGAATTCCCAACCGGGCAGCCAAGAAATCGTCCAGGTCGCATAGACCACGATGGCCACGAACTTATCCTTCAGGGGCAGGTCCACGGGACGATAGTAGTGCCTGATGCCGGGCAGGAAGGGGATGCTGAATACGACGGCCACGGCCACGAACAAGAGCGCGCCGAGCAGATACCAGTCGCTCCGCTTCCAGCGGGCCCAGCCCCAGGCGCGCCAATCCATCCACGGCAGGCACATCAGGAATGGAATGAGGAACCACGCCAAGAACTTGAACACGTCGAAGCTGTGGAAGGTGGTGTGTTCCAACGCGCGTGCGGCGGGCTCGAAGGGCGCCCCGCCCTGATGAATCAGATTGATGACATCCTTGCCCATCCACTTGAACATGCCCCAGTCGATGACGAACTCGACTTCATAGAACGCGAGCGTGTCGATGCCCAGGGCCGCGGCCACATAGGCCAGCGCGCACCAGGCGAAGATGCGGTTGTCGGGAATGCCGAGCGGGCGGCCGGCGGCCTCGGGATCACTTTGCAATCTTCTGGCCTTCCTTGGTATCCGGGAAAGGGCACAGGTCGCGTATGCAGCAGGCGGAACATTTCGGCGAGCGTGCCGTACACACCGCCCGGCCGTGAAACACCATGCAGTGCGAGAACAGCGTCCAGGTCTCCTTCGGCCACACCTTCATCAGGTCCCGCTCGATCTTCACGGCGTCCTGGCTCTTCGTGAATCCCATGCGGTTCGTCAGGCGCGTGCAGTGCGTATCGACAATCACACCGGGCACGCCGAAGCATTCGCCCAGAATGACGTTCGAGGTCTTGCGTCCCACGCCCGGCAGCACCACGAGTTCTTCCATGCTGCGGGGCACCTCGCCGCCGTGCCGCTCGAGCAGGATGCCGCAGGTCGCCACGATGTTTTTGGCTTTGTTCTTGTAGAACCCGCAGGAATGGATCGCCTTCTCGATGTCCTCGAGCGGTGCATCGACGAAATCCTGCGGCTTCTTGTACTTTTTGAAGAGATCCTTGCAGACAATGTTCACGCGGGCGTCGGTACATTGCGCCGCGAGAATCGTCATCAGCAGCAACTGGAACGGAGAGTGGTAATCCAGCGTGCAGTGGATATCGGGATATTCGGCCACGAGCCGCCGGTAGATTTCCGGGGCGCGCTCTCGGTTCGCCGCCTGGCTTATCTTGATTTTCGCCACGCCATCAGCTCCTCCAGCGTATACGTGCCGATCACGTCTTCCTTCTCCAAGCCGCCCTTGCGCGCGATACCGATGCCGTAACGGATATGATCGATGGTCTCGACGCGGTGCGCATCGGGCCCGATGGAAAACGTGATGCCCGCTTCTTTGCTCCGCAAGACCTGGCGCCAGTCGAGATCGAGCCGCTTGGGGTTGGCGTTGATCTCGATCGCGACGCGATTGGCCTCGCAGGCGTCGAATATCTGGTCCCAATGCAGCGGGAAGCCCGGCCGCGCCAGCAGCAGCCGGCCCGTCGGGTGGCCGATGATGTCGCAGTAGGGGTTTTCAATCGCCTTGAGCACCCGCTTGGTCGCCTCGTCCTCGTCCATGTCGAGTTTGTTGTGCACGCTCGCCACCACCAGGTCGAAGGACTTCAGCACGTCGTCCTCGTAGTCCAGCGAGCCGTCGCTCAGGATATCCGACTCGATGCCGGAGAGGATGGTGATGCCCTTGATTTCCTTGTTTAGCTTGGCGATTTCTTCCTGCTGCTGAATTATCTTTTCGGGCTTCAGGCCGCCGGCATAGGCCGCCGTCTGGCTGTGGTCGGTAATGAGGATGTATTCGTAGCCCTGCGCCTTCGCCGCCTCGACCATTTCACGCAGGGTATTGTGGCCGTCGCTGTAGGTGGTGTGACAATGAATGACGCCGCGCATGTCGCGCGCTTCGATCAACTCGGGAATCGGGTCCAGATCGAATTCGCCGTGGTCTTCGCGCAGTTCCGGCGGAATGAATTCCAGTTCGAGCGCCCCGTATAGGTCCGCCTCATCCTTGCAGGGTGTCTCTTTGCCATCCGCGCCATGCAGGCCGTATTCGTTCAGCTTCAGGCCGCGCTCCTTGGCCAGCTGGCGCATGACGACGTTGTGCTCTTTGCTGCCGGTGAAGTGCGCCAGCGCGAAGGGGAACTGCGCATCGGTCACGACGCGCAAGTCGGCCGAGATGCCATTCTTCAAAATCAGGCTCGATTTCGTTTCGCCGTGCGACGACACCCGCTCGGCCTCGGGGTAGGCCACGAAGTAGTCCATGACCGCCGCCGGCTTCTTGCTGGAGGTGACGATGTCGATGTCCTTGACGACCTCTTTCTTGCGGCGCAGGCTGCCTGCGAGTTCCGCGCGGATGACGTCTTTACAACCGCGCATGTATTCGAGCAGGGGGAGCGCGGCGTTCTCGGCGGCGTCGAAGAGGTATTGTCCCGCGTGCTGTTCGGCAAAGGCGATGCCCTCGAGAATCTTCGCCTCGAGCTTCCCGCTCACGCCCTTCAGCTTCGCCAGCGAGTTGTCTTCGCAGGCGGCCTTGAGCTTGTCGAGCGAATCGATGCCGAGTTCGTCGTAGAACTGCTTGATGCGCTTCGCACCCAGCCCCGACACCTTGAACAAGTCGAAGAGCGTGGGGGGGAACTGCGCGCGGAGATTTTCGAGAAACTCGAGCTTGCCGGTGGTGACCAGTTCGGTGATCTTCTGCTCCAGCGCTTCGCCGATGCCCTTCACGTCGCCCAGACGGCCCTCCTCGATCAAGGTCTCCAGCGGTTCTTCGAGTTGCTCGACGATGCGCGCGCCGTTCGCATAAGAACGCGACTTAAAGGGGTTTTCGCCCTGCAGTTCCATCAGCCGGGAGATTTCGTTCAGGGCGTCGGACACCCGCTGGCGGGTCTTGGTAGGATTCATGCGGTTCGGCCTCGCTAGTGCGGCCGCGCCGCCAGGAAACCGGCGAACACCGCCGCGAATCCCAGCAGGTTCTGCGCGAGCACATTGAACAGCAAATAGCCCACCTTGCCCTCGTGCGCGAACATCATGTTGTGGAACGCGAAGGTGCTGAAGGTGGTGAAGGCGCCCATGAACCCCGTGAGCAGCAACACGTCGGCGTGCTTCGGCAGGACATCGCCCCGTTCGAGCAGGCCGGCCACCACGCCGAACAGCAGGCAGCCCAGCAGATTCGCCGCCAGTGTGCCGTAGGAATACGGACTGCCGGTCGCCTTGTCGATCCACAGGCCGAGGCTATAGCGCGATACGCTGCCCGCCGCGCCGCCGAGCGCTATCAAGAGGATTTTCGTCATGACGCCTCCAATGCGCGTGCGATCCTAGAGGCGCGGCAAGTGCAATGCAAGCAATGGATGAAAGCGGGATATCAGGAGAAGCGCGAGAAATCCGGCTTGCGGCGTTCGACGAATGCGCCGAAGGCCTCCGCGGCCTCTTCGCTCGTCAGACGCGCGCCGAATTCGCGGCCCTCGGTGCGCATCACATCGGGCAGCACTTGCAGGCGGTGCTGCTTCATCAGCGCCTTGGACAGGCGCACTGCGCCGGGGGGCTGCGCCGCCAGCTGCAGGGCCTTGGCCCAGGCCTTCTCCTGCAGTTCGGCATCGGCGAACACGTCGTTCACGATGCCGTGCTCCTTCGCCTTCGACGCAGGAAGCTTTTCGCCCAGCAGCAACCACTCCGAAGCGCGGGCATGGCCCATCAGCGCAGGCATTAAATAGCTACTGCCGGCTTCTGGGCACAGGCCGAGGTTGGCGAAGGGGGTCTGGAAAATGGCACCCTCCGCGGCGTAGGCCAGATCGCAATGTAGCAGCAGCGTCGTGCCGATGCCGATGGCCAGACCGTTCACCGCTGCAATCAGCGGCTTCTGCGTCTGCGGCAGCGTCGTCAACAGCTTCGCCACCGCGCTCGTTTCCAGGTCCGGCGGCGCCGTCATGAAATCAATGACGTCATTGCCGCTCGTGAAAATATTGTCCACCCCCGTGATGTACAGACAGCGCAGTTCCGCATTGCGATCCAGCTCCTCCAGCGCCGCCACAATCGCCAGATACATCTGCTGCGTCAAGGCGTTCTTCTTCTCCGGGCGGTTCAGCACCACCTTCAGAATCCGATCCTCGATAGACGCGACTACCTGCTCGCACTGCACATCCAACGTCGCCATGCCGAATCTCCTCGGGGTTGATGTCATGGCACTATACCTAACGATAGGTAGACTGTCAAGAGGGTTCGAGCGCCCCGGTGATAGAAACCGTCCCCCCGAATCATTGCAGCGCGCGTACGCCAGTGCTATACTCCCGGCATCTTCCTTGGGCGGGAATAGCTCAGTTGGTAGAGCATCAGCTTCCCAAGCTGAGGGTCGCGAGTTCGAGCCTCGTTTCCCGCTCCATTTTTTTTCCTGTAGCCTACCCTCCCTGCCCGCGCACTGACCGCACCCTTCGCATTTTTTTCCTTGCCAAGCTTCCTCTGCTGTGGTAATCTCCGAATACGCAATTTGGGGAAAGAGGAAAAGAGTAGCATGCTCTTACAGTGAGGATGAGGTGCTGCGGCACGCCCGCTTGCGACCTTCATGAGGGTTCCGGTTTCACGGAATGGGGAGAATTTTAATGACTGCTGGAAGCGCCGTATTCAATCGTGTTGTTTCCTTGGGGCTGATACTGGGCTGCGTCTTTACGATGCCTGCCAGCTTCGCCGCCAGTGTTGTCGTGAACACGCTGACTGACGAAGACAATGGCAACACAAGCAGTATCGCGAATCTAATCGCAACGCCTGGCGGGCATATCGTTGCGTGAAGCGATAAAGGCAGCCAATAACACCGGCGGAGCAGACACTATTACGTTTAGTGTGTCTGGGACGATCAACGTCAGCGGCAGCGATTTACCCAACCTTACCGCTAATGGCACTACCATCGACGGTGGCGGAAGCATCCGGGTCGATGGTGTCAACAATACGCTTGCCGGTTTGAAGATCATCAATTGTTCCAACAATGTCATACGCGGCCTTACCCTGGTCCGCTTTTCCTCGAACGGTATCGAGATATTCGGTGCCAGTTCATCAAACAACCTGGTTGCTGGTTGCATGATTGGGACCAATGGGTCTTCGAGTCTTGGAAACAGCGAAAACGGTATCCGCATCCGTGAATACGCGAGTAACAATACCATCGGGGGAACTTCAGCTTCTGATCGCAATATTATTTCGGGCAACGTCCGAAGCGGTGTTCAACTCGATAGCAGCGTCAGCGGCAATTTTGTAGTCGGCAATTACATTGGCACCAACGCGAGCGGTACCACAGCGATTCCGAACACGGAGAACGGAGTTATTGTAAGCTCGACCGGCTCCGCCAACACGATAGGCGGGAGCGCGCCTGGAGCGGGGAATGTTATTTCAGGCAACAGCCAGTACGGGGTTAGCATCAGCGCCGCGAACGGTACAGTGGTTAAAGGTAACTATATTGGAACGAATGCCGCTGGGAACGGACAGCTGTCCAATTCCTGGGATGGTGTGCGTATTACCAGCAATTCCCAAAACACTTCGGTCGGAGGCCCCGGCGCGGGCGAGGGAAACGTAATCTCTAAAAACCTGATGAGCGGTGTGCGCGTCGACGGTGGGGGTAACACGGGCACCATAATTCGCGGCAATTTCATCGGACTCGGTGCCGACGGCACCACCGCGCTGGGAAATAGTCAATACGGTGTCGCGATGTACAGCACTGCATTGAACTCCCGGGTAGGCGGCACTGCAGCAGGCCAGGGAAACCATATCGCGCAGAATGGTTCCAATGGCGTCTATATCAATGCAACAACGACCGTCTCCATCGCCGGCAATTCGATTCACGATAACGGAGGATCCTCAATTATCCTCACGAACGGAGGAAATGCCTCGCTCTCCGCACCTACGATTACGGGAATCGAGCCATCCACTGGAACACTTACGGGCGGTGGCGTCAGCAGCGGGGACATCGTATGCGTATATGCCGATGATGGGGCGGACTCAGAGGCTTTCGTTGGAGCTGTTACCGCCACTGGAAGTACTTGGTCTCTGACAGGCTTGGACCTTGCTCCCTACGCTGGATTGCGGTATACCGCAAATCGCACGCGTAGCGCAGGAGACAGCTCTGCGCTTAGTTCGATATTCGTCGGTGAGATCATTGTGAATACGCTTGTCGATGAGAACAATGGCACGACATCAAGCTTCGGCGCTCTATTGCAAAATCCAGGCGGCGCAGGCATTTCACTGCGCGAGGCGATGGCCGCTGCAAACGACCAAACTGGCGACAAGTTAATCACTTTTTCGGTCAGCGGCACTATAGGGACGACCACACAGATGCCGCCGATGCTCTCCGGCGGCGTGACTATAGATGGCGGCGGCGTCATTACCATCGACGGCCAAGACGCCCTCAATAACGACATGTTCGCGGTGCAGTCCGCTAACAACGTGCTACGGGGACTCACGCTCATTCGCTGTCTACGCGACGCTATCGAAATCAGCGGTTCTGCCGCACAGAATAATCAAATCCTGGGATGCTTTATTGGAACAAACTCCAATGGTGACAGCGGTTTGGGCAATGATATTCACGGTATCAGAATCCAAAGCCAGGCTTCGAACAACACCATTGGAGGTGCTGATCCGGCTGAAAGAAACATTATTTCCGGGAACACCACCGATGGTGTCTCGATATCGGGCTCCGGAACGACAGGAAACGTCGTAATCGGGAATTACATTGGCACCAAGGCATCAGGTACGGCGAGCATGGCAAACGGTGCTGGTGTGCAGATCGATGCCGCTGCAAGTGGAAATACGATAGGTGGCGACGGTGCTGGCGAAGGAAACATTATAAGCGGTAACGACCTCGATGGCGTGCTTGTGTCAGGTGCAGGTACGAACAACAATATCGTAATTGGAAACATCATCGGCCTCGACGCTACGGGGACTGTGGCGATCCCAAATGGCACCGATACAGGCGGCGGAAACCATCGTAATGGGGTGAATATCGAAAGCAGCGCTTCTGGAAACCGGATCGGCGGTAGTGCACTGGGAGAACGCAATATCATCGCAGGCAATTCGCAGCGCGGCGTACAAGTCGATACCGCAAATAACAACCAAATAATCGGGAATTACATCGGAGTCGATATCACTGGCGTGGTCGCGATTAGCCAGGGCGGAGCCGGTGTCTTTCTGTGGAATACCTCGTCCCTGAATACGGTGACAAATAACGTGATCGGCGGTGCGAGCGCAGGTATTCTCCTCGACAATAGCAGTAACAGCATCATCAAGGGCAACTATTCCGGCGTAGGTGCTGATGGAAGCACGGCAGTGCCCAACGCCAACGACGGGATTCAAGTGCGTTTCGGTTCGTCGAACAACGCTATAGGCGGTACAGGCGCCGGCGAAGGCAACGTATTCAGTGGCAATGGCGCGAACGGCGTATATATCTCGGATGAAACGTCCGACAACAACAATGTCATCGGTAATATCATCGGACTTTCCGCGGATCAGTCTACAGGGGTGCCAAATCAGGGTAACGGTGTCTACATCTATGGAGGGTCGGATAACACCACTATCGGTACTTCCGCTCCTGGTGGTAGAAATGTCATCTCCGCGAATCTTGGTCATGGAATCATCCTGAGTACTCCATCGGGGGCGACGTCCGATTCGGTGATTCGGAATAATAAAATCGGTACCAATGATACCGGTGCTGCCTTTGGGAATGGGCTCAATGGAATAGATAATGGCCAGAACACACAGACCGCTTCTATTGGTGGATCAGGTCCGAACGAAGCGAACGAGATCGCATATAACACAGGCTACGGTGTGCGTGTAGGTCAGTCCAATGTGCTTTCCGTTGGAATACGTCGAAACTCGATCCATTCCAACAGCTCCCGAGGTATCGCCTTGGATCCTGTGGGCGGCAATAATGGTAAGCTTGCCCCGGTGATAACGAGCGTCAACCGCGCTGCGGGGCAGGTCTCCGGCAGTTCTGGTTCCAGTGATATTATCGATCTTTTTGCGGACGACGAGGATGAAGGCCGTACGTACCTTGCCAGTACGTCCGCAAGTGGTGGCACCTGGTCGATTTCCGGCCTGGCGTTGTCGCCCGGTTACGACGGGAGTAATTTCACAGCAACCGCGACGGACGGAAGTGGTAACACTTCAGAGTTCAGCCTCTCCTGGGCGAACGAAATCGAAGTCACAAACACCAACGACGTTGTGAATGGTACTACGACCAATTTCTCCACACTGATTGCCAGCGACGGCGGCGACGGAATCTCGCTGCGCGAGGCAATGACTGCCGCCAACAACATGCCGTCCGATACCAAGTCGATCACCTTCGCCGTGAGCGGCACGATTGGTGTATCAGGTACTGCGCTCCCTTCGCTCACCTCCGGGAATATACAAATTGACGGCGCCGGCCAGAATATTAGGCTTGATGGTAACGGCTTGCCAGGCGGAACGAACGGATTGCGTATTGTGAGTCCAGAAAATGCGATTCGAAATATAACGCTTACCCGCTTCCCTAATGATGGGATCGTCGTACAAGGCACTAGTGGGAGAGATTCGACGATTACGGGCTGCTACATCGGAACGGATGGCGCCTCAAGTCTTGGCATGGGCGGAGCCGGAATAGTAGTTTTCTCCGGTTCAGACAACAACCAAATCGGCGGTACGACCGTTTTAGAGCGTAATGTGATCTCTGGTAACGCCGTCGGCATTTCGATTCAAGGTGGTGTGGGAAACAAGGTAACCGGAAATCTCATAGGCACAGATTCCTTTGGTGCTACGTCTATTCCAAACCTCCAAAGTGGTATTGAACTAAACAATGCTGCCTCGAATACCACCATCGGCGGAACTTCTTCTGGTGCGGGCAATGTAATTTCCGGCAATGGGTTCCGAGGCATCACCATTAGCGGATCTGGTACCGACAACAATGTGGTGCGCGGCAATATCATCGGTCTGGATGCGGCGGGCTCGGTGGCCCTCGGCAATGGAACGAACGCGTCCGGTATCTCAATCGGGCCAGGACCGAAGAACAATATAATTGGAGGCACGGTCGCCGGCGCTCGCAATATCATCTCGGGCAATCAAGGTCCTGGCATCGGCATTGGCGGTGCGGGCACTTCGTTGAACCGGGTGGAAGGCAATTATATCGGCACCAACTCCGCCGGCACGTCCGCCCTTGGAAACGGGGCGCCTTCCGGCTATGCCGGCATCGTGATAGATGGTGGCGCGACGAACAATACCATCGGCGGCACCACTCCGGGCGCACGCAATGTCATTTCAGGCAATGCAGGCGCGGGCCTGGATATTCAGAGCAACGCGAACACGGTCTCCGGCAACTACATCGGCGTAAACGCACAAGGCGCCGCGGCCATACCGAATGGCGTCGATGGCGTTAGCATCGTCGGCGGTGCCACAGGCACCACCATCGGCGGCACCGTGGCCGGGGCGGGGAATGTGATTTCCGGCAATGACGGCTTTGGCATTCAGGTGGATGCGACGTCTACCGGTACGGTGATTCAGGGCAACCGCATCGGCGTGCAGTCGGCTTCCACGCTGGCAGTGCCGAATGGCGCCGGGGGCGTGCGTATCGATGGCGATGGCAACACGGTAGGCGGCACTGCGGCGGGTGCGGGCAATATCATCGCGCGCAACAGTAATAGCGGCGTACTGGTGAACGGTGGCGATTTCAATCCCATCCGCCGCAACACGATCTTTTCCAACGCGTCTACCGGCATCGCGCTCAGCGGAGGAGGCAACACCGACCAGCCGGCGCCTACGGTGACCGCGCTCCAGCCGATTACCGGCACGGCCGAGGCCAACTCGGCAGTCGATCTCTTTGCCGATCTCGGTGCACAGGGGCGCTATTTCCTGCAGTCGGTCGTGGCCCAGCCCGATGGCGCTTTCAGCACCAGCCTCGACCTCAGCAATCTCTACGGCCTGAACCTGACGGCCACGGCGACGGACACCTCGGGCAATACGTCGGCGTTCTCGGTGCCATTCCCCATCGACGACGTTCCGCCGCCCGCCCCGCAGAATCTCGAGGCTGAGGCGGGCGCCCGCATCGTCGGCGTCACGTGGGATCCCGTGCCCGTCAGCAACATCGTCTACGATGTCTACCGCCAGCAGAACGCCAAGGCTTTCCAAAAGGTGACGGCGACGCCGATCAGCAGCCCCGAATACGTCGATACCAACATCGTCAAGGGCGAGACCTACACCTACTACGCCGTCGCTATCGACGCGCTCGAGGCGCAAAGCGCCCCCTCCAACACCTCCTCGGTCGTCGGCGGCGCGCTCACGCTCACGCTGCCCTCCGTATCGGGCAATGCGGGCGACGCCGTGCTCGTGCCCGTGGGCGTGGCCAACGCCGATGGAGTCGCCATTGACGGTCTCAGCATCACGCTCACCTATCCCACCGATCTTGTCGAGGGCACGCCGGTCGTCAAGCGCGCAGGCGTTCTTAGAAATGCGAACTTGACGGTGAACACCGGTACTCCTGGGGTCGTGCAGGCCAACGTCTATGCGCTCGGATTGGGACAGCAGACCACGCTGACTGGCGAAGGCCGTTTGGTCGAATTCCAACTTCAGCTCAAGGATGCCGTCATTGGCTGCAGGGATATGAGCGTCCAAAGCGTGGTTCTGGCCGATGCGCTCGACGACCAGCCCCTGGCGCTCGCCACCTCGCTGCCGCTGACCGCTTCACTCTGCGCCGGCGGCTCGTGCGACCTGGACGATAACCCCGTGCGCGGCGACGCCACCGGCAATGGCACGGTCGACGTGCAGGATATCTTCAAGGCGCTGCGCTTCGCAGTGCGCATCGACACCATGACCCCTTGCCAGTTCGAGGCCGCCGACGTGAACATTGATGGCAACGTCGATTCCGGCGACGCCATCCTCATCGACCGGCTCGGCGTGGGGCTGCCCATCTTCCTGGACGACAGCAAGGCGCTGCAGCCCAAGTTGGCCGAAGATTACCGCCTCGCGATTGGCACAGCCTATGCCGATCCGGGCGACACGGTCGACGTCGCCGTACACCTCGATTCCCTCGAAGGCGTCGCCGGCGTCGAGTCCGTGATCAGTTTCCCGCTCGAGCCCGGCCGAATCGAGCTCGTCGATGTGATTACCGGCGATGCCGCCACGCAGTTCATCGACGCCCGCACCGGGTCCAACCCAGATTCGTCCAGCCCCGAGACCTTCGAAGGCAACAACGTCGTCCGCTACATTCTCACCAGCCAGGAAGCCGCGACTGACCCGAGCGCCGCCGACATCGTCGTGCTGCGCTTTCAACTCGCCGACACCCTGGTCGAGGGCGACATATTCCCAATCACCTTCAACCTTGCCCACATCAACGACGATCTCGGCGGCGAC
This sequence comes from Candidatus Hydrogenedens sp., assembly GCA_016125095.1. Lineage (GTDB taxonomy): Bacteria > Hydrogenedentota > Hydrogenedentia > Hydrogenedentales > JAEUWI01 > WGMK01. The sequence goes on from WGMK01000007.1 coordinate 431,037, forward strand.
ATCGCCTGGACCCAGCCCGTCGCGCTTGTTAACGGCGGCATCATCATCGGAGAGGCTCCGCCGCTTCCCGATGGCGAGGCTGAAGGCAATGACGAGGGGGTCCCGGTATCCGGCATGCCGAGCCTCGCCGGACTCGCCTTGTTCCTGGCCCTCGCCGGCGTCAGCCTTCTCGCCGCGCGCCGCAAGGCCTAACACAACGCACAACACTGCATCGGCGCTCCGGGGCATGAGCCCCGGGGCGCCTTGCTTATTTCCGTTTGCCGCGCTTGGGGCGGCTGACGAATTCGCGGTAGCTGGAGACGAATTTGGGGGTAGCGCGGGCGATGCGTTTTTCCAGGGCGACGGCCTCGGCGGGGTCGGTCACCGCGCCGAATTCGAGGTCGAAGCTGCGGGATTCGCCGGGCTTGAGCGTATGCAACAGGCCGAGTTCCTCGTCGATATGCCGCCCCTCGATGCCGCAGTTACAAGGCTCGAAGCCGAGCACGTAGTCCTGTTCGCCCATCTGCTTCCATTCCACGAAGCGAGGCAGTTGCGCATGGTCGTATTTCACGTAGACCCCGAAGCCCTCGCTGCGGCTGAATCCGTCGTTCAACAGCGCCACGGTCACCTTGCCCTGCCGGTCCGGCACCATGTCGTGGTAGTAGCACTTCTCCGCATAGCCGTGGGTGGGCGCATCCATCAGGTGGTAGCGCTCTTTGCCATCGGCCGCCGTGGCGTCGCGCGGGGCTATCTTCCGCGTCGGCGCAATCATGCGCGAGCCCGCATCCAGCGCCGGCCAGCCGATGTTGCAGTGATAAAGCAGCATGTACGGGGTTTCCTTGAACCCTTCGTTGGTCACGACGTCGTGAATCCAGAAGCGCTTTTCGCCGAGTATCGTGGTCACCGTGCGGGTGAGCACGAGGTTTTCGAAGAACACCGCCGTCTCCCGCATCTCGCCCGTGATGCTGACGACGTACTTGCCGTCTTCCCAGCCCTGCGACACCTTCAGATTGTGCGCCGGGATATGCCCGATGCGGCCATGCAGGCCCTTGCCGCTCAGTTCGCTGCCCGGAGCGGGGGCCCCCGCCTGAGTCAGGCCGCAGGTGGTCACGAGTCCGCCCGGAAAACTCCGCAGCCAGCGGATGCCTTCGGGTTCGAAGTACGGCGGGGCCACATCGCCCGTGGTCGAGCGCCAACCCATCGCACGGCCGTTGTACGAGGCCGACGTGATATCCATGCCCCGGTCGAGCGCGACGGTCAGTTCCAGCCCCGCGCCGGTATGCAGCAATGCCGCCCGGCTTGCCCGCTCGTTGCCATCGTCGAACTGCACCAGCCTTACCCCGGCAATCTGGTCGGGATTGCCCACACGCTTCCGCAGTTCATCCACGCGGTATTTCTTGCCGTAGAGTTCCATTGCCTGCCCTCCGAGATCAGAAAAAAAGTTGCCCGAGCGTCGCTCGATTCGCGTTAGTTCAGCGCCACCGCAAGTGTAGTCACCGGTCCGTCCGGCCACGCCTGGGGCAGGCCGATTCGCTTCGCAGCATCATCGAATTCCAGCGCGGTCTCTCTACCCAGCATGCGCACCGAAGCGATCGAACGGTCCAGACCCGTGAGCACGACATCTGCCTCAGGACGCGCATCGAGATGAATGTACATCGTGTCGTCCTTCGTCGTGAGCTTGCCGGCCGACGCAGTGATGCCCTGCGCCTGGCGGGTGCCACAGATACCCTCGCCGTGCACTGCAAGCCAGTCGCCCATATCGCGCAGGCGTTCCGCCAGGGGGGCGGGAATCTCGCCGTCCGGGGTCGGCCCCACATTGAGCAGCAGGTTGCCGCCGCGGCTGACCACGTCTACCAGCGTTCGGATGAGTTCATCGCTCGACTTCAGGTCGTGGTCGTCGCGGCGGTATCCCCAAGAAGTGCCAATGGTCAGGCAGGCTTCCCAAGGTTTGATCGCCTTGTCCTCGGTCGCCGTCTTTTCGCCAATCTCCGACATCTGCTCGCGCGTATAGAAGTCCGCGAGCGGCGTCTCGCCGCGCACGCCTTTACCCAGGCGATCGTTCACCAGTGCGCCCGGCTGCAGCGTGTGGATCATGCGCACCAGGTCGCCAGCGCGCCAGGTATCCTCGGGATAGTCCCATTCCCCATCGAACCAGATGCCGTCTATCGGGCCGTATTGGGTGCACAGCTCGCGGACCTGACCGAAGAGGAACACATCTACATACTTGGGCAAATCGCTCTTGAAGTCCGGATGATGCCAGTCGAGCATCGAGTAATAGAACGCGATTTTCACGTGGTTCGCGCGTGCTGCCCGCACCAGCTCCGCCACGAAATCTCGATGCGCAGCGGTATCCACTGAGTCGTAGGACGTGAGGGCGCTGTCGAACATCGAAAAGCCCTCGTGGTGCTTGCTGGTAAAGGTGAGGTACTTCGCGCCCGCTTCTTTCACCAGTTGCATCCAGACGTCAGCGTCGAAATGCTGTGGATGGAAGTCATTCGCGTAGCGCGCGTAGGTGTCCACCGGGATGCCCTCGTCGTGCATCGCCCACGAAACATACGGACCCTTGTCGTTCTTGCCATGCAAGGCGTACAGGCCCCAATGAACAAAGATGCCGAACTTGGCATCCTTAAACCAGCTTGAGTCGGGGGCGACGGGTTCATCGTCCGGCGCGGCGAGGCTCCCCGTTTCGGGCACGCCGGGCTGCTCGAACCATTGCGAAAGGTACTCCGATGCCTTGCCGGAAAATGTGCCGCGCTTCACGTTCATCCAAGTGAGCTGGTCGCCTACTGCGTAATACACGTAGGTCTTGCCGTCGAACTCGACCAGCGCGGGATCGGAGGCATTGATGCCCTCGTCCAGCCCGCGCGGCGAAAGCACCGGATTTGCAGCGCTCAATTCCCAGTGGCGCAAATCGCGCGACCGCGTGATATAGGTCTCGAAGTAGTGCCGCGGCACGCGCCGCTCCAGATAGAGGACATAATAATACCCCTCGGCATAGTGGATGTCCGGACACGCCGTGTACCGATTCGTACCAAAGGTGGCCTCCGGCAACTTGGCCCAGGTCTCCAAATCGGCGGAATGCGCGAATTTCGTGGTGAACGCCGGATAGGCGGGGTCGTTCGATTCGTAGGCCAGCACGTAGCCATCTGGTCCCCTGCAGAGCGAACTGTTGAACAGATGCTCGTTCTGCTGTGTCACGATTACCCGTTGGTCCCAATGCTCCAAGTCTTCCGAACGGAACAGCGTGACGTCGTTCCAGTCCCGGTCGGCGAATCGCGACGCGGTGACCAGCAAGGCGCCGTCGTCCACGAGGGCGCTGGCCAGCCCGTAGCCTTCGGCGAAGCGTGCCTCGACGGTGCCGCTCCCGGCATCGCGCACCTCGAGGTAGTACTCCTGCGCCGTGCCACCGCTGGCAGGACGCACGCAGGCAAGCAGCTTCAGGCGGTCCTTCCAGACGAAGGGTGTTACCTCGCAGAGGTCTTTCTGCACCAGCTCAATGCTGGTCAGGCCGCTGTTCCCGGAATCGGTGGGCGGGGGAGCGATGGCAGCAAAGAGGTCCGCGGGCCATTGCTGCAAGCGATAAAAGCCTTGGGGCACTTCCTGCTGAAATTGCACGTAAGCCTGAACACTGCCGGAGGTCGTGTACTGGATGTCGCCCTCGGTTTCTTTGTTCACGCGCACGCCGAAGACCTTGTAGCCAGACACGGTCGTGTCCTCGAAATCGACGGCCAGCAGCTTGCCCTGCTCAACGCTCTGGATGGCGCCATCGGTCGGCGTGCCCTGCGGCTGCGAGAAGTTGAGCGCGACGAGGTTGCAGCGGCGGAGCGCAATGCGCATGCTCGTGTCGAAGCCGAAGTTGCCGGCCTTCAGGGCGCACTGCGGACTCGCCATCGTGCAGTCCTCGAACACGATGTCGGGCCGCTCGGGCATGGTCTTGTTTTCCACGCGCACATACGCCGCGGCCGTGTCGCCCCACCAGTCGAGCGACCACAGTTGCGTGCGCCGGAAGGTAATCGGTTCTTCCGGCCGCGAGAGGCAGCTCGCCACCCCGCCGCCGAAGGCCCGCCCGATGCCCACGCAGTCTTCCACCACCACCGTGAACGGCTCCACGCGGTCGGTGTTGTCCCAGAACAGCCCCGCGTCGCTGCCCGTGGCATAGATGCGGCTCAGACGCCAGCGGTCCCAGATGACGGCCGAAAATGTTTCATCCGTATGTTCCTTCGACCAGCCCTGCTGGGTGGCCCGGATCGTGCTGTGCCAGTCGTAGCTCTTGAAGCCCTGCTCCGGATCGCCCGAATCGATGACCACCCAGCCCGTGCGGCCGCCGCCCAGCGATCCGTCGTAGTCGCCAATCAACTCGTTGTACGCGCCCGCCGCGCCGCGGAAACTGGGGGAGAGCATCGACTCCATATAGTTATCCGGCCGCACGACGATGCGGTGCCCGCCTTTAGCGTCGGGTACGGCGTCGAGCGCCGCCTGAATCGTCGTGAACGCCGTCGCCCAGGTCGCACCGTCGCTGTTGCTGCCCAGCCTTGAGACATAAAAGGTATCCGCCATGCCTATTTGCGGAGCGCCCATCAGCATCGCGAGCCCCAGCAAGAAAAGCCGCGGGCATGTAGTCAGAGTCATTGCGTTCTCCCGTTGCCGGGGCATGAATGGCCCCGCCCCACATAATCAAGGCACATCCGGGGCCGCATTGCAAACGGGCGCTGCACGCGTTTTGCGGCAGAGTACCTTGCCTCAGGACCAGACCGGTGGTAGACTCCCTACAGCAAGCGTTTTGGGGAGCACCGAACAACACCGAGGCAGTTTCCTGGTTGTTGGTCCATGCGGCCGGCTACGAGCATCTACGCTCTGGGAAGCAGCCCGGCAGAGGCAGGGAGCATGGAAAAAGTGAATCGTTGGGTAATCATTGCCGGGGTCTTGTTGGCATTCCACGCAAGCGCCGGCGAGGACGTAGAGTTCTGTCCGCCTGAGGCCATGTTCGGAAGCCATCCTGCTCCGACCGATTCAGGCACGGGCTTTCCCAGCGACGAATTCCGCAACTTCCGGCGTTTCGAATACTTCGACGGTATGGAACGCGACATCGCAAAGGTCGGTTGGTTCGGGGCAGGTGTTGCCACTTCCGACGATTCTGAGTGCACCCGTGTTCCGGAGTCTTATCTCATCCGATTCTACACGTTGAACGTGGATGAACCGGGCTCGGAAACTTACTCCGAAATCGTAACTGCCACGCGTACCGCGACCAGCCTGACGCTGGTGGGGCGCCCGGTTTACCGATTCGAGGCGGAACTCAGTACCCCGCTCACCCAGCCGCTGGGTTTTATAAGTATCGCGGGTGCCGACGATGCTGCATGTAGTTTCGTGTGGTACTCCTCCCTGCTAGGTGATGGCATTCATTTCCGCGAAAGTGTGGGCACGGGCACGATTTCTCCGATTAACTCCGCCGACTTGGCCTTCTGCCTCATTCCCGTGCCCGCCGAGGGCGAAGGCGAAGGGGGCGGCGAAGGCTGGATGGAAGGCGACGGTGAACCTTCACCCGATGGCGAGGGCATCACGGGGGGCGACGGCGAAGGCGTGCCTGACGGAGAAGGCGGGGGAGAGGGCGCGTCGATCATTTGCGACAATCAGGAAGTGGCCAGCGGCAGCTTTGCGGGGTGTCAGACCAATACGCTTTCGAGTCAGCGGCCCGCTCCCGAGCTCGATCCGGATTCCGGCTTTTACGGCAGCGATTTGGCTTTCAGCAGCGGAGCGGGGGATTACCGCGCCGACGAATTCGAGGGCGCAACGGGCGCCATTCAGTCCGTGCGGTGGTGGGGTACGACCCTGCAATTCGGCTTCCCTTGTACCAGAGACGCGGGCGAGTTCCTGATTCGTTTCTATTCGGACACGCCCAACGGCACGAACAGCCCCGACTTCGAACAATCCGTTTCCCCCGTAATTACCAGCACGAATGCCACGGCCAATAGCTTTCCCGTCTTCCAATACGAGGCGAATCTCAATACGCCGGTGAACATGGAAAGCGGCTGGCTGTCGATTGTGGCTTCGGGCGATGACGACTGCTTCTTCTACTGGTACCGTTCCGACGAGGGTAACAAAACGCACACGCGGATTCAGGGAACGAGCGCCTCATTCGGCGGCGGCGATTTCGGATATTGCCTCATGGCGTGCCCGCTTCCTGCACCCGAAGGCGAACCCGACGGCGAGGGCATGACGGAAGGCGTTGTCGATGGCGAGGGCGGCAGTGAAGGCCAGCCGGAGGGCTCGGTCGAGGGTAGCCCGGAAGGCGGCACCGAGGGCGACCCGGAGGGGACCGTCGAAGGCAGTACCGAGGGCACGACCGAAGGCACCATGGACGGCGAGGCGGAATTGCAGTATCCCCCCATCGACCAGTGCGCGAGTGACAGCATCGGCGGACAGCGCCCCTACGGCCTCGATCCCGTACTCTCCGGATTCTATTTCAGCGATGTCATCAACAACGATTTCCGGATAGAGACCTTCTCGGGCATCAATCAGCCCATTGGCGGCGTGCGCTGGTGGGGGACGTCGATCACGCCGAGTTTCATTAACTGCGACCGCACCTCGGCGCGCTTCCGCGTCTCTTTCTTCGAATCTGGAACGCTGCCCGGAGAGGTGCTGGATTCCTTCGACGTGACCGCTGTGCGTACGAATACCGGCGCGGTCTACGCCGGCCGGCCCGTTTACCGCCTGGAGGCCGTTTTTCCGCGCACCGTGAATGTCTCGTCGGGCTGGGTGGCGATTGCCGGTATCGAAGACTTCGGCTGCCTCGCGTATTGGTACCGTTCCGATCAGGGCGACACCGACCACGTGCGGGTGTCCAACGGCGAGTTCAGCGGTGCAAGCGGGGACATGAGCTATTGCTTCCTTCCCGAGGGATTCGTGCTCGAGGGTGAAGGCACGACGGAGGGAAGCACCGAGGGTAGTATTGAAGGCGCGCCGGAAGGGACAGTCGAAGGCGGTGGAGAGGCCGAAGGCGAGGGAGCATCCAGCCCGCCGGACAATTGTCCTGATTTCTCCATGGCGAGCCAGCGTCCTGCGCCCTTGGACTCCCTCGAATCGGGCGTCTACGGCAGCGATGTCTTCCGCAATGACGACCAGCGCATCGAGTATTTTTACGGCGCATCCGAGCCCATCGCCGTCGTGCGTTGGTGGGGCGTTGGTCTCGACATGCAGTTTGGCGCCTCATGCGAACGCAGCAACAACGCCTTCATCATCCGCTTTTACCAGGGCGACCCCTTCACCCGCGGCGATTTGGTGAGCGAGCAGACCGTTCTCGCGACGCAGGAGGACACCGGAGAAATCGTCTCGAACCGCGTGCTGTATCGACACCGCGCCGAACTCGACACGCCCGTTACGCTGTTCAGCGGATGGATCGGCATCCAGGGCACCGGCGATTCCGAGTGCAGCTTTTACTGGTACCGCTCCGACGAAGGCAGCGGCGATCACATCCGTGTCGTCAGTTCCCCGACCACGCCGGGCGCCGGCGGCGACCTGAGCTATTGCCTGCTGCCATCGTTCGATGATCCGCTGCCCGGCCACAGCGCTGACCAGAACGGTGACGATGAAATCATCCTCTCGGAACTGCTGCGCGTCGTGCAGTTGTTCAACGCGGGCGTATTTCAGTGTGGGACAGGCACGGAGGATGGCTATGCACTCGGAGACGCCGACCGCGAATGCCCGCCGCATGCGGGCGACTACAATCCGCGCGATTGGCAGTTTAGCCTGTCCGAATTGCTCCGTATGATCCAGTTCTACAGCAGCGGCGGCTTCTACGAATGCGAACCCTCGGAAGACGGGTTCTGCGCCGGGGTTCAGCTATGAGGCGGTGCCGAGGGCGCTTCGCCCAACACCCGCCGTACGGTAAGCGAAAGCTCTGAAACGGTAAAGGGCTTCCCGAGATAGTAGAGGTTCGGGAAGTCATGGGCCTGTTTCTGCACATCCCCTGCGGGATAAGCCCGTAACAACAGACTTCGGAGGCCGGGCACAGCCTGGGCGATGTGTGCCGCCAGATCGTGGTTATCCGCGGGCGGCTTCGCCTCGTCGAAAATCAGCAGGCGTATTCCGCTGGCGTGGGATTCGGCGATACGCTGGGCCTCGGCAGCATTCGCGGCAGAGAGCACGGTATATCCGAGACGGGCCAGCATCTGGCCGACGAATGTACGCATTGCCGTATTGTCGATGGCGAGCAGTATGGTTTCGTCGCCACCCGGCATCGGCGGTCGCGCGATCTTCGATTCCGCAGCCGCAGGCACAGCCGGCTCGGTGCAAAGCGGCAGGTACAGCCGGAATTCCGCGCCTTCCCCGGGCTCGCTCTTCACTTCAATCGCCCCGCCGTTCTGCTTGACGATGCCATACACCGTGGACAGGCCCAAACCAGATGCCTGGCCGATCGGTTTGGTCGTGAAGAAGGGATCGAATATCTTCGAAGCTGTGACAGCATTCATGCCGCATCCGTCATCGCGCACCGAGAGCACCACCTGGGGACCGGCGACTTGGCTGAGCGCATCGGCCGGGCCGAATGCCAGCCGGGATTCCACCGTAATCGTGCCGCGCTCGCCCACGGCATCGCGGGCATTCAGAATCAGGTTGGTCAATACTTGCTCTACTTGCGACGGATCCATCTTGACCCGCTTTTCGCCGGTGCCCGGGATCCAGCGAATGGCCACGGTGGATGGAAGCAGGCCGTGCAGCATCGCGGTGGTCCGCCCGGCAATCTCGTCCAAATCCAGCACACGGGGGGAAATGGTCTGGCGGCGCGCGTATGCAAGCAATTGCTGGGTCAGCTCGGCACAGCGCTTTCCCGCATGGGCGATCGATTCGATGCTCTCCAATAGCGGGTCCGATGGTTCCAGGGCCTCTCGTGCCAGGGATGCGTGCCCCAGGATAATCGTCAGCATATTATTGAAATCGTGCGCGATACCGCCGGCCAGCCGGCCCACGGCTTCCAGCTTGTGCGCCTCTCGGAGCTGCTCTTCGAGCGCCTCACGCACGGCTTCGGCTTCTTTTCGCTCGGTGATGTCCTGCACCGTGCCCACCAGCCGCCGCACGGCTCCCGATTCATCCAACACCGGATAGGCGTGGTCGCGCACCCAGCGCACGGTGCCGTCCGGATGTACCACCCTGCCTTCCGTTGCCGTGGCCTCGCCCGCCAGCTGCCGCTCAGTCGCCTCCATCACCATCGCGCGGTCTTCCGGATGCACCCCTTCGAAATAATCCAGATAACTCGCATACACGCCGGAAAGCGGCCGACCCCAGATGGTTTCGTAGGAAGGACTTACATACAGCACCTTGTCGTTGATCGGATCGTAGTTATAAAAGACATCGCGGACATTCTCCGCCAGTTCCCGGAAGCGTTCGTCGCTTTCGGCGAGCGCCTGCTCCGCGCGCTTGCGCTCGTCAATCTCGCTGCGGAGGGAGACATTGGTTCGAAGTAGTGCAGAGCGTTCGTGCTCTGCCACGCCCCGGGCGGATTGTTCCAATACGAGGGCGCTCTCGATAGCCTTGAGCATGGCTCCCAGAGAAAGCACAAGGAGCACATTTACAAATACAAAATTGGAAGTCACCACCGACCAGGCAGTAATGGCTTCTTCTTTTGGGGCACTCGCCATATTCTCGACGGCAAGTCCACTGGCACCCAGTGCAAAGAGGGTGATTCCGTTGATGAGCACGCTGATGCTGCCGGCACGCGTACCCAATAACATGGTCGAAAGTAACGAGTATGCCAGCAGGTAGACTTGACTTACCGGCCCCACGGCCACGAGCAGTCCCGTGCCCACCATATAGCAGATCAGCGAGAAAACGACCGCACGAATCCGAAAGGAGAGCCGGGGGGCCAACAGCAAAGCGTAGACCACCAACACCGCGAGCGTGTCGATAACCGCAACCAGAGGAATCTGGGCCCGCAGCGCCATATAGACACTCGGTATGCAAACCACCGTGCCAAGAACGGCACCGACACGTAGCAGTAAATTGAGAAGACGCTCTCGCCAGGGCGTCGACCAAGGAGACCTGGGGACACTCTGTGCATCACCGGGGAATGATCCGCGTAATTTGAAAGCTCCGACATCGAACCAGCCGATCCCATGGGTCAAGGAATACTGACCAGATGATATCAGAACATACTCGATGGAACCGCAAATGCCAAGGCCCGCCTCCTTACCCGGCACCGTGGTCGGCCGCTCGCCGCTTTTCGCTGTAATCTCTTCTTGCAAAACGGCTTCTGCGTCACGTACCATTCCGGGTCGGCGCGCTGCGAGCACTCCTCCGGCGCGTTAGTCGAGGTTGTGTTCAACGGGCGCGGCTGTCTGCGCCCGATTTGATTCAGTGCCCCGGTGGTTTCTCCACCCCAAAAACAGGGCGAGTGGCGGAATTGGCAGACGCGCTGGACTTAGGATCCAGTGCCTATTGCAGGCGTGCGGGTTCAAGTCCCGCCTTGCCCACCAAATTAACCCCCGAATACAGGTAAGATGACATGAGCGAGAAAGAAACCCCCGAGACCAACGACGATCAGGCCGTGGCCGTGGCGGACAAGCCCCACCACCATCATCATGATCACGACCATGATCACGACCACCATCACCACCATGAACCCGAATTCGAGTTCGTGGAAGATCCGTCATTCGCGGTCGAATACAAGGGCGACTGCGTCTACGAAGTGGGGGTGAAGATTCCCGCCGCCAACAAGGCGAAGAAGACGGGCGAGCTCTTCGACGAACTGCAGGGCGAGGCCCAGCTGCCGGGCTTCCGCCGCGGCAAGGCCCCGCGCACGCTGCTGGAAAAGAAGTTCGCCAAGGCCGTTAAGGGCGACGTGGCGGAGAAGCTCATCAGCGCCGCCTTCCAGAAGCTCATGATCGACGAAAAGCTCAATCCGCTCGGCCCGCCCGATTTCGACGGACTCAACGAGACCCTCGAACAGGAGGACTCGGCCGACCTCGAGTTCACGCTCAAGTTCGAAGTGGCCCCGCGCTGCACGCTCGGAGACTACAAGGGCCTGAAGGTCGAGCGCCCCGTGCTCAAGATCGCCGACAAGGAAGTGGACGAGGCGATTGAGACCATGCGCGAGCGCTTCGCCGTGTACGAGACCTACACCAAGGGCAAGTCGAAGGACGGCGATCAGGTCATCATCGACTTCAAGGGCATCATCGACGGCGAGGCCTTCGCCGGCGGCTCGGCCGACAATTACCCCTACATTGTGGGCTCGAAGCGATTCTTCCCCGAATTCGAAGCCGTGCTCGTGGGCACCAAGGCCGGCGAGGAAGTTACCTGCGAAGTGGCCTTCCCCGAGGATTACCACGGCAAGGACGTGGCCGGCAAGACCGCCCAGTTCTCCATCAAGATCAACGAAGTGAAGCGCAAGCAGTTGCCCGAGCTGGATGACGAATTCGCGAAGGAAGCGGGCTTCGAGAGCCTGGCCGACATGAAGACCAAGGTCGCGGACGACCTCCGCGAGGGCGCGAACCAGCAGAGCCAGCGCATCGCGGAGAATAACGCGCTCAAGCAGGTTGTTGACGCGAGCACGTTCGAGCTGCCGGAATCGCTGGTGGCCTCGAGCGCGCGTGAGTATTACAACCAGGAAGTCCGCCGCCTCGTTTCCCTGCGTATCGCCCCGGCCGATCTCATGGCCCGCGACGCGGAAATTCAGGCGGAGGCCCGCAAGGTAGCCGAGGACAACATCAAGACTTTTGTGGCGATCAACGAGATCGGCATGAAGGAAGACATCGAGGTGACCGAGGCCGATTTCGAGGCCGAGGCCGCCAACATCATGAGCCGAACCGGCATGGACATGCAGGTCGTGCAGCGCTTCCTGGCGCAGTCGGAACAGCGCTCGGACTACGAAGGCCGCATCTTCCGCCAGAAGGCCGTCAAGGTGGTGCTCAATGCCGCGACGATTACCGAGAAGGAAGTCTCGCGCGACGAGCTCAACAAGCAGGACGAGGAAACGGATGAAGAGTAAGGACGTGCCGAACTTTCACGTGGGCAGCGCGTTGCAAGACGTGCCGCCGATGGACCCGCGCATGGTTACGATTTACGAACAGACCGCGCGCGGCGAACGGCCGTACGACATCTATTCGCGCCTGCTGGCGGATCGCATCATCTTTCTGGGCATGCCGATTGACGACTACGTCGCCAACTACATTATCGCCCAGCTGTTGTTCCTCGAGTCGGAAGATCCCGACAAGGACATCAACATCTACATCAACTCGCCCGGCGGCAGCGTGACGGCCGGCATGGCCATTTACGACACGATGCAACTGGTGCGTCCCGATATCGCGACCATCTGCCTCGGCCAGGCGGCCAGCATGGGCGCCGTGCTCATGGCGGCCGGCACCAAGGGTAAGCGTATGGCGCTGCCCTACGCCCGCTTTATGCTGCATCAGGTCATGGGCGGCGTGCAGGGCCAGGCTTCTGATATCGAAATCCAGGCGCGCGAGATGATCCGCATCGGTGAAATGATCGACGAGATTCTGGTCAACCACACCGGCCAGTCGCTCGAGGCCATCCGCCGCGATTCGGACCGCGACTTCTTTATGGGCGCCGATGAAGCCAAGGAGTATGGCATCATCGACGAGGTATTCCGCCGGGGCGCTCCTCCCGCGAAGTCCTAGAGTAAGCGCCAGTAGACCTTTACGGCGCGGCATCCACACCGGATGCCGCGCCGTTTTCTATTCCGAGTAATGTGGACAAAAAGAAAAACCGCCGTACCCGGGAGAAGGGTACGGCGGTGAAGGGTTCGATGGTTAATGCTATTCGGCGGCCGGCTGTACGCGGATGTTGTCCACCAGCACATCGCCCTTGTAGCCGGGATACCGGCGCACCACCACGGCAATGCGGCCCGGCTCGGCGTCCTTGTCCATCGTGAACAGGCGGGAAACGCGGTTCATTTTTCCCTTGCCCTCACCCATCAGGCGCACGGTCTTGGGCCCCTTGGGCGTTTCAATCTCGACGATGACCTGCACGGCCTTCGGGTCTTCGCACTGAACATCGGCCATCAAGCGCCACTTGCGGCCCAGCAGCTCCGGCTTAACCGAGAGGAACTGGCGCGCCTGCGCCATGTTTTCGCCCTCCGGGAGAGCCAGCTTCAGCACCTTGGCCTTGCCGACCTCCATCAATTCCGGCTTGAAGGGCTTCCAATCCTGCTTGGCGCCCTTGGTGAACGTCCAGACCTGCACGTCTCCGTCCTTCGTCATAAACTCGAAGGAGGAATTGAGCACGAGGTCGCTGAGGAACGAAGTCGGCTCGGCGGGCTTGGCCGGCTTCTTGGCGGCTTCCTGCTTCTTGGGGGCAGGCTTGTCCCCGGGGGCGTCTTTCCACGCCTCGGCGATTTCCACCGGCTTCGATTCGGATTTCACCCCGACCGGCGTCGCGTCCTTGGAGGCGCTCGGGCCGCCACACCCTGCCAGGGCGATTCCCAAGGCCGCGGAAAGCGCGAGCGGATACTTGCGGAAAATCGGCATCAGATACATATCTCCTTTTCGTTATCGACCGGTTAGCGGCGGCAGGCCGGCGTGGTAAACGGCCCTGCTGAAGGGCGCGCCGCGACCATCTTAACGCTTGGTTTTCCACTGGGGTAGACACCCGTGCCAAGCAACAGTGCGCTCGATTCGAGCGGCCCTAAGTGTATCTGCCGCGTTGCAGCCGGGTCAAACAGACCCGACTTGGAGGGCCTCGGGCGGAATGGCGCCCGCACGAATCACCGCACCCGTATCCGGGTCGTAAATCGTAGAGGGCACACTGGATAGCGTGGGACCGCCATCCAGTACCGCCGACACGTTCAGCGCGGCGCAGGCCTCGCCGTCCATCGCGGGGTCGGCGCCGCTCAGGTTGGCCGACGTGGAGGTAATCGCGTGCCCGACTGCATCGCACAGCCGCCGCGCCAGGGGCAGGCCCGGGCAGCGAACGCACACCTTGCCTCCTACCGGGGCGATGGCGGGGTGCAGCCCGGGTTCGGCAGGCAGCAACAACGACAGGGGCCCCGGCCAGAAGCGCTCCATCATTTCCCGGGCGCGGGCGCTCAATTGTCCCGCGATGCCCTCCAACTGGCACTCCGAACTGACAATCAGCAGGATCGGGTTGGCGTCCGGGCGGCCCTTGACACGGAACACCGCCTCGATGGCGGCTGGATTAAACGGGTCGGCCGCGAGGCCATACACGGTCTCGGTGGGGTAGGCGACCACTTCGCCCGCGCGAATCCGCCGTGCCGCCTCGGCAATGCCTTCGGTGGTCGGCGGCAGGCCCAGCATCAGTGCGACTCGAGGTACGCGCGGAGCTGGGCGAAGGCGCGGCCGCGGTGGCTGAGCGCGTGCTTTTCTTTCGCCGTCATCTCGGCAAAGGTGCGCTCTTCGCCCGAGGGCACGAACAGCGGGTCGTAGCCGAAACCGGCCTCGCCGCAGGCCTCGACCGAAATATGCCCTTCGACCTCGCCGCGGAACACCTGCGGTTCACCGCCGGGTTCGAGGAAGGCCGCGCAGCACACGAAGCGCGCCGTGCGCTGGTGCCAGGGATACTCTTCAAGCTCGTCGAGCAGTTTCTCGTTGTTGTCGTCGTAGGTGCAGTCCGGCCCGGCATAGCGTGCCGAGTAGACCCCCGGGGCACCGCCGAGCGCATCGACGCAAAGCCCGGAGTCGTCCGCCACGCACGCCACTCCGAAGTGCCTGCCGTAGTACCGCGCCTTCAGCAACGCGTTTTCTTCGAAGGTCTCGCCGGTCTCTTCGGGTTCTTCTACCGCCGGAAAATCCTTGAGCGAGCGGACTTCCCAAGGCAATCCCGCCAGCAAGGTGGCGAGTTCTTCGGCCTTGTGGGCGTTTCCGGAACCAATCAGCAGCACTTTACTCAAGGCCGAGCGCCTCCTTCTGGATGGCGACGAGCTGCTGGATGCCGTAGGTCGCAAGGTCGAGCATCTCGTCCAGCCCGGCGCGGGGGAACGTACGTCCTTCGGCGGACCCCTGCACTTCGATGAATTCGCCCGCGCCGGTCATCACGACGTTCATGTCCACCTCGGCCCGCGAATCCTCGTCGTAGTTCAGGTCGAGAATGGGGGCACCGTCGAAAATACCGACGCTGACCGCCGCGCAGGGCTGCAACGGCACGCGCTTGAGAAAGCCCTTGTTCACGCTGGACTGCAGGGCGTCGTACAACGCCACGAATCCGCCGGTGATGGCAGCCGTCCGGGTGCCGCCGTCGGCCTGCAACACATCGCAATCGATGGTTATCTGGCAGGGACCGATCGCCTTGAGGTCGGTCACGGCGCGCAACGAGCGGCCAATGAGCCGGCTGATTTCCATCGCGCGGCCCTTGTTGTTCTGTTCGCGCGAGGTGCGCGTATGCGTGGCCGAGGGCAGCATCGCATACTCGGCGGTCACCCAGCCCTGGCCGCTGTCCTTGAGCCAGCCCGGCAGCCGGTCGTCCATCGAGGCCGTGCACAGCACGCGCGTATCGCCAAAGCTGACCAGCACGGAGCCGGCGGCGTGCTTCGTAAAGTTGCGTTCGAGAGAAACCGCGCGCAGGGCGTCCTGCGCGCGGCCATCGGGTCGGTTTATCACGGGTCGGTTTATTCCTCTGGCGCGACTTCGCCCGCGGGGGGCGCTTCAACGGCCGGGGCGGCGGCATCGTCGCCCGCAGCGCTGCCTTCAGCGGCTGCATCCGCCGGCTTGTCGACGTGCGCCACCTGCGTTTCCTTCACGCTCTTGTGGTATTTCTTGATGAGATTCTCCCACACGGAGTCTTCGCGCAGCAGTTCGACGGCGCGCTTGAGCTGGAGGTCTTCTACGTGCTCAGGCGCCTCTTCGCCTTCCTTCAGCTCCGGCGCAAGGGCGCCCTCGGGCAGCTTATAGCCGGAAATCGTGCCGTGATCCAGAATGCCCTCGCCCATCGGGTCCGCCTCGAAAGAGCGATCCATCTGGCGCACCAGCTTGATCAAGTGGGCCTGATCCATCGTCGATTCCACGTCCGGCTTGATGCCCTCGTGGTCGATGGTCACCTCGGCCGGCGTGTAATACAGCGCGGTCGTCAGGCGCAACGCCGTGTTCTCCGGGCGCTCCAGCGGGATAATCGTCTGCACGCTTCCCTTGCCGAAGGTCTTCTCGCCAACGACCAGCGCACGCTGGTAGAACTGCATCGCGCCGGTTACGATTTCCGAAGAACTGGCGGTCTGGTTGTTCACCAGTATCACGACCGGCATGTCCTTGGGCACCACGGCCGAACGCTGCGTCTTGTAGCGCATGTCATCGCGGTTGGGCGAGCCGTCCGGGCGCTTGCGGCCCTCGGTATAAGTCACGAGCGTACCCTTGTCAAAGAACAACTCACAGACCTCGACGGACGAATTGAGCAGGCCGCCCGGGTTCCAGCGCAGGTCGATGATGAGCGACTGCATGCCGTTGTCCAGGAAGCCGTTGATTTTGTCGCGCATGTCGCGCGCGGTGGTTTCCTTGAAGTCCTTCACGCGGATATAGCCGATCTTGCCATCGATCAGGCCGGATTCTCCGATGCTCACCAGCGGCACGCGATCACGCTTCACCTCGATATCGATTACCTCCGGGTCGCTCTTCTCGTCGACCGGCATGCGGAGGATGGAAAGCTTGACCGTGGTGCCGCGCTGGCCGCGGATCTTGTCGGCCGCGTCGGCGGTGGTCATGCCATCGGTGGGAATGTCGTCAATGGCCATAATCAGGTCGAAGGGGAGGAGGCCCGCCTCGGCCGCGGGGGAGCCCGAAATGGGAGCGACCACCATCACGCGGCCATCTTCGTCGAGCCGGATGGAAACGCCGATGCCCTCGAATTCGCCGCGGGTGTCCTCGCGCATCTGCTCGAGGTCGCTGGCGGAAATGTAGGAACTGTGCGCGTCGAGGCTGCGCATCATGCCGCGCAGCGCGCCCTCGACCAGTACGTCGATGTCGGCATCGCGCACGTACTCGCGCTGAATCGTGGCCAGCACGCCGCCGATGGGTTCAATCTTGCGATAGACGTCCACATTGTCGTCGTCGGCGCTGATGCGCGACACGAAACCATTGGACAGCAGCAAGGCCGCCGCCGTCAGAAAAGTCAGCAGCGCGGCGAACTCGAACTTGCTCTTTTGCTTCTGCATGCGAAAGGAATCTCCAGCATCCGGGCGTTCGGCACGTACCACTTCGTGCCGGTCGGGGGAGTGTAACAGATGCCCTGCCGAAATGCTAAGGGCGGCAACAATTTACCCCTTCACCGCCTGCAGCGCCCGGTCAAAGTCTTCGAGCAGGTCGGCGGGGTCTTCGATACCGATGGAAACCCGCACCAGATTGGCCGCTATTCCCATTTTACGACGCTCGTCCTCAGGTACCGCCAGATGCGTCATGGTCCAGGGATACTCGATGAGCGACTCCACGCCGCCCAACGACACCGCCTGCGAGAACAGCTCGAGGTTGTCGAGCAGGGCGTAAGCCTCGGGCTTGCCGCCCTTGACATAGAACGAGAAGGTGCCGCCATTGCCGCGGGCCTGGCGTTTGGCCAGCTCGTGCTGCGGGTGGCTGGGCAGCCCCGGATGCAGCACGCGCTCGATCTTGGGGTGCGCCTCGAGGAATTCGGCCAGCGCCAGGGCGTTCGCCTGATGGGCCTCCATGCGGAGCGGCAGCGTCTTGATGCCCCGCATCACGAGGAAGCATTCCCACGGCCCCGGCACCGCGCCGACCGCGTTTTGCAGGTGCGCAAGCCGGGCCGCAATGGCCTCGTCGTTTGTGATGGCGCAGCCGCCCACCACGTCGCTGTGGCCGTTCAAGTATTTCGTGGTCGAATGCACCACGATATCCGCGCCCAGGTCGAGTGGATTCTGGAAGTAGGGGGAGAGGAAGGTGTTATCGACAATGGCATGCGCGCCGCCTTCGTGCGCAATGGCCGCCAGCGCCGCGATATCCACCACCTTCATCAGGGGGTTCGTCGGGCTTTCAATCCAGACTACCTTGGTATTCGGGCGCATCGCGGCGCGTACCGCGTCGAGGTCGTTGAAATCCTCAAAGCTGACCTCGATGCCCAGCGGCTGCATCACCGTGGTCATCAGGCGATAGGTACCGCCGTAGCACTCGTTGGAAACCACCACGTGGTCGCCTGCCCGGTACTGCATCATCACCGTCGTCTCGGCGGCCATGCCCGTCGAGAAGGCGAAGGCCCGCTGGCCGCTCTCCAGCTGGGCCAGGCATTCCTCCAGCGCCTTGCGCGTGGGGTTGCCAGAGCGCGAGTAGTCGAATTCGCCCGGGTCCTCGGCAGAACGGAACGCAAAGGTCGAGGTCTGGTAAACGGGCGTCATCACCGCCCCGTGCTGGGGGTCGGGCGCCTGCCCGGCATGGATGGCCTTCGTGCGGAAACGCATGGATAAGTCCTTGTAGTGTGGGGGGTAGACCGGAAACGATAGCATACCCGCCGGTCTTGATGCCGTCGTCCCGTTTTCCGCCCGCTCATGCGCAGTCGGGCGACTTCCCGTGAAACCTGACGCCGGATTGTGTTGTCTTAGCAAGGGTAAATTATGCCCTAACATAAGGATGTCGTCATGAAACGGAGTGCTTTTGCGGCGGTGTGGATGGGTTTGGTTGTGTTTGCTGCGGTATGTGCAGGCGCTCAGCCGCTGGATGATGCCGGATTTTACGCGGACTACGATCCGAATCTGCCGTTCAACGTAGAGTCGGAAGGTGTTAAAACCGTCGACAAGGTGGACGAGATCTTCGGGGTCGAACGCCCGATGCGTTTCGAAAAGGAACTCTTCAGCTTCGAGTCGCGGGAAGGCGAGCGGGTGCCGTCTATCATGGCGCGTCCGATCGGCTCCGAGGGCAAGAAGCTACCGGTCATCTTGTTCCTGCATGGCTCGGGCCAGAAGAAGGAATTCATCGAGGAGATCTGCACGCCGTTCGTGGAAAAGGGCTTCGCGTTCGCTTCCTTCGACCAGTTCACGCGCGGCAAGCGCCAGCCCAACGACAATCCCTGGGCGCTTATGTTCTCGTGGCGCGACCGCTGCTGGAAGACCGTGAACGACGCGCGCCGCATGGTGGACTACCTGCAGACGCGCGACGACGTGGATCCCGAGCGCATCTACCTCGTGGGCGCCAGCTACGGCGCCATCACCGGCACCACGGTCATCGCGCGCGAGAAGCGCATCAAGGCGGGCGTGCTGGTCGTGGGCGGCGGCGATTTCATGACCATGGTGAACGCGCCCATCATTCAGGAAGAAGTCGGCAAGCGCGGACTGGACTGGGCGCTGGAACTGGTCAAGCCGATTGCCCACCTCATCGTCGATGCGGCGGACCCGGTGCATTATGCGCCGGGCACCGAGGGAACGCCGGTGCTGATGCAGAGCGGTTCGGCCGACCGACTGGTGTCGCCTGAGGCGGGGGAGAAGCTCTACGCCGCGCTGGGTGAGCCGAAGGAAATCCGCTGGTACGACGTGGATCACCCCGGCCTGCGCGAAGGCGACGGCCCGGAAATCGTCCGCATGCTCGACGAGGGCCTCGAGTGGATGCTCGAGCGCGATGCCCCGTACCGCAAGGCGCAGACCGCCAGCGGCACGTCGGCCGAGACCAAGCCCGCGGGCTGAGGTTGGCATTAGTTCTTGAGTGCGGCGCAGGGGGCACCTCCTGCGCCGCGCTTGTTTTTCCGGGTTTGTAATCCGCTTGCTCAGGCGCGACAATGGCCGTACCCGCACTTTTCGAACCGGTTTGGCGCCGCGGAGGGCCAGATTTCTAATGGGCGCACGCGCGCCTCGAGTCATCGAGAAAGGGAGACTTAATACCATGACCATGAGCCGACGAACCTTTATGGGCGCTTCTGCCGGAGCCATCCTGACGGCGGGAACCTTTGCGCAAGGCTCCGCCTTCGGCGCGAACGGACGCATCAACATGGCGGTCATCGGTGTGCGCGGCCGCGGCGGCAGCCACATCGACGGCTGGCTCGAATCGCCGGATTCGGAACTCGTCGCCCTGTGCGATGCCGACGAGCACTTCCTCGAAGCGCGCGCCCGCGAGGTGGAAAAGCGCACCGGCAAGAAGGTGAAGACCTTTACCGACATGCGGGAGCTCTTTGAGGACAAGGAGATCGACGCGGTGTCCATCGCCACGCCGAACCACTGGCACGCGCTCGCGGCCATCTGGGCGGTGCAGGCCGGCAAGGATGTATACGTCGAGAAGCCCGGCACGCACAATTACTTCGAGGGCCTGCAGCTGATGGCCGCCGCGGAGAAGTACGACCGGATTATCCAGCACGGCACGCAGCGACGCAGCGAGGCCAACTGGATGCGCGACATCGCGCTGATTCAGTCGGGCGAGATTATCGGCGACGTCTACATGGCGCGCGGCCTCTGCTACAAGAACGGCAACCGCGGCGACATCGGCACCGCCCCGAACGAAGAGCCCCCGGCGCACCTGCACTGGCGACTCTGGCAGGGGCCGGCATCCGAACAGGAATACAACCGCCTCTACCATCCCTACACTTGGCACTGGTTCTGGCACTACGGCAACGGCGAGATCGGCAACCAGGGCGTGCACCAGATGGACGTGGCCGTGTGGGGCATGAACAAGGGCATGCCGGTGTCGGTCTACAGCGCGGGCGGACGCTACACCTACGAGGACCAGGCGCAGACGCCCAACACCAACGTGGCTACCTTCACCTATGAAGACGGCAAGATGCTGGTGTTCGAGGTGCGCAACCGGTGGACCAATGACGAGTCCGGCGTGAGCGTCGGCAACTTGTTCTACGCCAACGAGGGCTACTACGTCGAGGGCAAGGGCTTCTTCGATACCAAGGACCAGCCCATCAAAATCGACAACGACAAGTACCCCTATCCCGAATCGCACGGCAACTGGCAGAATTTCCTCAACGCCGTGAAGGCGCGCGACAAGAGCATGATTCACGGCAACATGAAGGACGCGCACCTGTCGGCCGCGCACTGCCACCTCGCCAACACCTCGTACCGCCTCGGCCGCTCGCTCGAATTCGACCCTGCCGCCGGACAGTACAAAGGCGACGACGAGGCCAACAAGATGCTGACCCGCGACTACCACCCCGATTTCACCGTACCTAAGCTCGCCTAGGCGGCGAAACGAATATCACAAGGGCCGGAATCCCACGGGATTCCGGCCCTTCTTATTGAAGACGGCGCTACGAGTAGCCGATAGCAGGATTGCGATTCATTTCGTCCAACTCCGTCGAGGTTGCCATCGGTTAGGGAACCACCTACGGGGTTCCGGAAATGGGGGGCAGGTACCCAGCGTAGGCGCCCGAGGACGCGCGCCAACGCCGGGCAATGTTAGGCAACCGCTACGCGGTAGCGCACCACTTGGGGGCCGATCGTCGTATTCAGGAACCGCTACCGCGGTTGCTCGGCGGCAAACAGACACCCCGGGTGGCCCCGCGAAACGCGGTGCGACCCGGGGCTACGATTTCAGAACCACTGCCGTGGTTCGGGAATCCGGCCGATTGGGCGAAGTTTGGGATCCGAAACTTCCGGTGTGCCCAACTGCGGGAGCAGTTGAAATATCGTAGCCCCGGCGTTGCGGCGCGTCTTCGCGACGCTACCCGGGGTATTGAGCGGATTGTATTTAACCGCGGGAGCGGTTCATGAACCATGCGCGAAGATCGTCCAGATCTCACGAATCGCTGCCGCGAACGTATGGCCACAAACAGATACCCCGGGTGGCCCCGCGAAACGCGGTGCGACCCGGGGCTCGATTTCAGAACCACTGCCGTGGTTCGGGATTCCGGCCGATTCTATTCGCTCAGTGCTGGCTGAGCATCTTCTTGATCTTGTCCACCTTGGGCAGGGCTACGGCGCGGACGTAACCCTGGCTCGGGTTTTCGTTCACGTAGTCCTGATGGTAGTCCTCGGCGGGGTAGAAGCCGTCGAGCGGCTCGAGCGTGGTGACGATCGGATCGCTGAACTGCTTGGCCTGTTCGAGCTGCGCGATGTACGCCTCGGTCACCGCTTTCTGTTCGTCGTTGGCGAAGAAGACGGCCGAGCGGTATTGCGTGCCGGTGTCCGCGCCCTGACGGTTCAGGGTGGTGGGATCGTGCGTGGCGAAGAAGGCCTGCAGCAGCGTGCCGAAGGTCAGCTTCGAGGGATCGTAGGTAATCTCGATGGCCTCCGCGTGGCCGGTGGTGCCGGTGCAGACGCTCTTATAATCCGCGCGCTTGGGGTCGCCGCCGCTATAGCCGGATACCACGCCCTTCACGCCGGGAATCTGCTGGAATACGGCCTCGGTGCACCAGAAGCAGCCGCCTGCGAATACGGCCTTCGCCTCGCCGGGCTCGCCCGCCAGCGGGATATCCTTCTCGGGCTTGGGAATGTAGTCGCTGAAATCGACGCCGCTCGAAGCTTTCGCTTCCTCGGGCGCCTTCTCGGCTGCCGCCGTTTCTTCCTGGGCCATCTTGATAACCTCCTCCTTGGTCGCGAACTCCATCGCGGCCGAGTTCATGCAATAGCGCAGGCCCGTGGGCTTGGGACCGTCTTCAAAGACATGGCCGAGATGCCCGAAACAGCGCGCGCAGATGATTTCCGTGCGCTGCATGCCGAGCGAGTTGTCCTCGCGCTCGATGATGTTCTCCTTCGCGAGCGGCTGGAAAAAGCTCGGCCAGCCGGAGCCGGATTCGTACTTCGTGTCGCTGGTGAACAGCGGCAGCTTGCAGCCCGCGCAGAGGTAATAGCCATCGCCGTGGTGGTCGAACAAGTCGCCGGTGAAGGCGCGCTCGGTGCCTTCATTGCGCAGCACGTGGCAAGCCTGCGGCGTCAGCCGGGCCTTCCATTCCTCCTCGTCCAGCACCACCGAGGGCACGGTCTCCGGTTCCTGCAGGGTGCCGTCGGGCCCGAACAGCCGGACCGTCACCTCATTGGGGTGTTCCTCGGCCTCGGCAGACACCGTGCGGCGGCCGAATCCGCCGGTCAGCAGGTACGCCCCGGCAGCCACGCCCAGCACCAGCAGGAAGAGTAGTGAAGTCCTCATGGTCGTTGACTCCTTTCTCGTGATAACACGCGTTCTCCGCGCTACATTCGCCCAGTCCGTGAATCCAAGTCAGGGATTATCGCAGGGGTATGCCCGCAGCCTGCCCCGGAATGAATACCTCCTCGACCCCGTGCTCGAGCAGATAGGCCCGGGCGTCGTCGATATTCGCCCCGACATCGTCCGTCGTGTGCGAATCGTCGCCGAAGGTCATGGGCAGGCTCATGGCTGCCGCTGCATCGAGCAGCCACGGCGCCACATAGGGAATCGAATCGCCCCGCCGCATCGGCGTGGTGTTGATGTCCAAAATGCCGCCGTGCTCCAGAATGATTTCCAGGGTGTGCAGGGCAGCCTTGCGCACGCGCGGCGTTTCCACCTCGGCGCGGTCCGGAGCAATCTTGCGGATCAGGTCGAGGTGGCCGACCACCTCCGGCCGCAGCCGCGAGACCATTTCGCCGACCAGCTCGTAATAGCGTACGGCCAGCGGCTCGACGCCTCCGAAGGCCGCGGCGGCCTCGTTGAAGGCGTCCAGCGTATAGTCGATCACGTAGCCGTCCACGTAGTGGACCGAGCCGACCATGTACTCGAAGCCATGCTCGGCGCGCAGCCCCTGCATTAACTCAAGGTAGGTGTCGCAGGGCACGACCTCGGCCTCGAAGCCGCGCAGGATCTTCAGCTTGCCGCGGTATTCTTCCTGAATGGCTCGGCTGTCGGCGGCGTACTGGGCGAACTTCTCCACGAGTGTGTCCACGGTCCAGCCCTGCGCTTTTTCCTCTTCGTACAGGAATTCTTCCCCGTAGCGCGGCGCGTGCTCGGTGATGCCGTAGGCCGCGAAGCCCCGCTCCACGGCGGCATCGAGCATCTCCCGCAGCGGACTGAACGCGTGGTCGCAATACGCGCTGCTGTGTCCGCCGTGGCAGGAAACGCGCCAGGGGGCCGCGCTCACGGGATGAAGCTCGCGTTGGGCTTGAGCGAAAGCAGCCACTCGGCGATCAGCTTGCTCGCGTTCTCCACGTCCTTCAGGTCCACCATCTCGACGGGCGTGTGCATGTAGCGGTTCGGAATGCCGACCAGGGCGGTCGCCACGCCGCCGCGGCTCAGCTGCATCGCGTTGGCATCCGTGCCCGTGCCGCGCGGCATGGCCCGGTGCTGCACCTTGATGCGCTTCTTCTTGGCGATGTCTTCCAGCCCTTTGTGCACGACCGGGTTGATGTTCGGTCCGCGGTCGAGAATCGGGCCGCCGCCGAGCGACACATGGCCCCAGCGGTCGCCTTCGCCGCGCGGATGGTCGGTCGCCCAGCCCACGTCTACCGCGATGCCCGCATGGGGGTTGCAGCCGTAGGCGCTGGTCGTCGCGCCGCGCAGACCGATTTCCTCCTGCACCGTCGTCACGCAATACACAGCCACGTTCAGCTTCTTGTTGGCCACCAGGCGCAGCGCCTCGAGGCAAGTGAACGCGCCAATGCGGTCGTCGAGCGCGCGCGCCACGATTTTGTTGTTGCGCAGTTCCGCATAGCCCACGTCGATGGTGATGGCATCGCCGACCTTGCAGAGCTTTTCGGCGTCTTTCTGGTCCTTCGCGCCAATGTCGATCCACATGTGGTGCATTTCGAGTGGCTTATTGCGGTGTTCAGGGGGCGTGAGGTGAATCGCCTTCCGCCCGATGACGCCATTGACCGGGCCCTTTTCGCCATGCACCAGCACCCGCTGGCCGCCCAGCACCGCGCCATCGACCCCGCCGATCGGCACGAAGCCGATGAAGCCCTTGCTGTCGATGGTGTTCACCATCAGGCCGATTTCGTCCACGTGCCCGGCGAGCATCACGCGCACCGGTGCCTCTTCGTTCACCACGTGGTACTGGTTGCCGTGGGTGTCCTTGTAAATCTTCTTCGCGAAGTCCTTCGCGTAGTTCTTGCAGACCCGCTGGATGGGCGCCTCGAAGCCGGACGGGCTGGGCGTGGCCAGTAGTTTCTTCAAGAAAGAAAGTGATTCCTGACGCAAGATGGTGTCTCCATGAGTGGTTCCGGCTGCCCCATTCCCCACGTGTGCAGCCCGGGCCATGATAGCAGACGGTTAAGTGGTTCGCGAACACGGGTTTGGCTCTGTGCGGGCGTACCGGTTACACTCCCCGCCGGGGCTCAAGGACGGCCCCGGTTCGCCTCATTCGGCGGGAAAGCGCACGATGGCCTATACCTATCTCGGATATCTCGGCACGCTGATTTACTCGCCCGATACGCGGGAGATTGCGAAGGCCGATTCGGTGAGCGTGTCGCCCGCGCAACTGCTGCGCTGGACGACCAGCGACGACAGCCGCGAGCCGGAGTGGAAGCGAATTCCGGTCGAATGCACCATGGGCGAGCGCGGCGTGGTGCTCCGGGGAAAATTCGACCGCATCCGCCAGATCGATTCGTGTGGTCCAGAGGATCCCAGCTTCTGGGTGCCGCTCTCTTCGGAGCGCAAGACGACGCCGTTTCCCATCGACCTGCGCCGGTTTCCCGTGTTTGAGGTGACCTACCGTTGCCGCACCGAAAATGTCCGGCCATCGTACAACGTCAGCTACACCACGGGCCAGCAGGTGGAATGGCTGCCGCCGCGGCAGGAATGGACGACGGCGGCGCACCTGCTCCGCAATCGGGAGTTCCCGAATTTCATCGATCAGGTCACGCTCCGGCTGTATACCGTCGCCCGGTCCACCGAGGAACTGGAAGTCGAGTCGCTGCGCTTCCGGGCGCTGACGGCGGCCGAGCGCGAGGCGCTCGCCAAGGCGGAGAAGCGCATCGCCGCCATCAAGCCGCCGCTGTCCACCCCGCAGTTCGATTCCTTCATGCCCATCGGGGTGTCGATGGGGGCGCGGCAGGCGGCCCGCATGGCCGAGCTGATGGAAGTGCCCCAGCGCGACTACTGGCGCCTGGCGATGGAGGACATCGCCCGCAGCCACCACAACGCCATCTGGATCGAAGACGCCGCCGAGCTATCCCACACCGAATGGACCGAAATCCTGGGCCTGGCGTCCAGCTTCGGCCTGCGACTGGTGCCCGAATTCAACTGGGACCTCGCGCGGTTCCGCACCGAGGGCCCCGAGCTGGTCGAACGGTTCGTCCATCCGCATGCGGAGTCGGAGTCGGTGCTGGCGTGGAGTCTGCGCAGCGAGCCGGGCGGCGCGCACTTCGACGCGCTGTGTCAGGCGCGTTCGCTCTTTGAGAACGCCGACCCGCGTCACCCGCTTGTGTTTCTCATGCGCGAACCCAATTCCTTTCCGCTGTTCGCGCCGCATTTCGCGGCCGCCGGCATCAGCTACTTCAAGTCCGGCGTGCCGTGGCGGCTGGGCGAGATGGTCCGCGCGCATCAGCACATCTGCGAGGACCGGCAGTTCTGGATACAGGCCCCGGCCTTTATCTATGCCACTTCGACGCCGCACTGGCATACCTGTCCGGAGCTGCGCCTGATGCTCAACCACGCCTTCTGCGGCGGCGCACGGGGCTGGTTCAGCTACACCTACCACAATGTGCCCGCATGGCACGAGGGGCCTTTCAAGCGGAGCCTGACCGGGCCTTTCCTCACCTTCAGCGACCTCTGGTCGGAGCTGGGGCACCGTATCGAGCGGTTCCACGGGCTGGCGAGCCTGCTGCTGCACTCGCGCCCCAATGGCGGCGAATGGGTTCCCGGCGTTGAAATGAGCGTACGGCGGCATTCGAATTCCCGCGTTCCCGAGGATGTGCCGCCGGTGTATTCGGCGTGGCTGCACGGCGACGACTTCGCCCTGCTGTACGTTGTGAACAATGACGCCAGCGAGGTGACCGGCATCAACATCAAGATTCCTGCCACGATTCCCTTCGGGCAGGAGGTGTACGACATGACGGATTTCGTGCGCTACCGCAATTGGCACCCGATGGCCCATGAGCGGCACATCGAAATGTTCCCCGGGCAGGGGCAGGTGTTCATGTTCGCCCCGCCTGAAGTGGCGCGGCGCGAGCGCAATTTCGTCATCGAGCGCATGGTCTGGAACGACCGCCGGCAGATCGGCATCGACCTCGGCGTCGCCCGGCGCTACGAGGTGGATATCACCTCCTCGCAGGAATTGATCAAGCGGACCGGGCTGGGCGATCCGATGGACGACTTGCGCAATGCGGCCGATGCGCGCGCCGACTTGATCAATATGCTGGGCGCGCACCAGGCGCTGGTGACGTCGCGCAGCGCACTGGTGCAGGCCAGTGCCGCGATTTGCGGCTGCGACGGCGTGCTCTGCCGCATGTTCGACCAGGGGCGTATGGACGAGGCGCACGAGAACGGGCGCCAGGTACTGCCGTTGGCACGGACGCTGACCGAACTGCGCCTGAAGCTGCGTCGTGGACATGCGGCATCCATTCAAGAACAGAGCCACGCGTTGGCGCAGTCTGCGATCGCGCTGCTGCAAGAGCTACGGACGATTTGTCCGCACTAGGGAGGGGAGAGGCAACCATGTACGCCGCGGGGAATTTCGAGGCAAGCCGGGGATCCAGCCTGTATTGCTGCAGCTGGAACGTGGCCGATGCCGGGTACAACGTCATCATCGTGCACGGCTATCGAGAGCACTGCAACCGCTATGCGTCCGTCGCGGCGTTTCTGAACGACGGCGGCTACAACGTCTATTCCTACGACCAGCGCTGGCATGGGCATTCGCCGGGCAAGCGCGGGTATATCGAGCGCTTTGATACGCTGATCGACGATCTCGACGCCTACATCAAGCACCTCGAGCCCGAGTTGGGCGACCGCCCGACCTTCGTGGTGGCGCACAGCATGGGGGGGCTGGTGTTCACGCGGTTCCTCGAAAGCCGCATCTGGCGTCCGCGTGCCGCTGTGTTCAGCGGGCCCTTTCTGCAGGTGGAAAAAGTCTCGCCGGTGCTGCTCGCCCTGGCCGGTTTCCTGAGCGCCTGGCTACCTTGGGTGCCCGTGGCCAGCCTCGACAGCAAGGCCGTATCGCGCGACGCTGCCGTGGTCAAGGACTACGAGGAGGATCCCCTGAACGGGACGGGGCCGATTGTGGCGCGTGCGGGGGCCGAGATTTCGGCCGCGGTAGAACGCGCGCGCAGCGAGATGAAAAAGATCGACTTGCCCGTGTACATCCTGCATGGTGGGGAGGACCGGCTGGCGCCGCCCGCGGCGAGCCAGTATCTCTACGACCATATCTCCAGCCGCGACAAGACCCTCCGGATTTACGAGAACGGGTATCATGAGTCCTTCAACGACTTGGATCGTGACCAAGTGCTGCGGGAAATGCGGGATTGGCTGGATGCCCACCGATAGGCCAACGTTAACGAACCAAGGGGTTCTTGCTTGAAGCGAACCGACCATAGCGCGACGCGTGTCGCGGTACTTCTCGCGGGCGATTTCGCCTGTATTGCCGCCGCTTACCTGCTGGCTTGTTACCTGCAGGGCGGCGAAGCGGGGGCCTTTTCGGAACTGGCGTGGTCCCGCTTGGTCTATCTGGCGGGCTTTCTCGTGTGCTGGCCCGTGGCGGCGCTGTATTGCTTCCTGTTTATTTCGCGCCGGCGGGACAACGTGATTACGCTGTTGTTCGATATTTCCCGGGCGACGCTGGCGACCCTGGTGGTCACGGGCTTCTTTGTCGCCTATTACACGCCCCGGGGCGCCGATCCTGCGCTATTGTCCAGCTTCGGACTCGGTGTGCTGGCGAATCTGTTTGTGTTCCGGATACTCGTGCAATTGCTGTTGTGGTCCCTGCGATCGCACGGCCGCAACGAGCGCATGATGCTCATCGTGGGAGTGAATGAGCGTACGCAGGAGTTGGTGCGTGTTATCCGCAACCATCCGCACTACGGCTACCGCATCGCGGGCGTGCTGGAAGAGGACCCCGACCGTACCCGCATGCTCGAAGAATTCAATATCGCGTACCTGGGTAATTTCGATTCGCTGGAGGAAGTGCTCATCAAGCAGGTTATCGACGAGGTCTACATCTGCCTGCCCGTACGATCGCGCTACGAGACCATCCAGAAGATGGCCCACCTCTGCGAGGGCGTGGGAGTGGGGGTGCGGATGATTGCCGACCTGTTTCCCCTGCGCCTGGCCACCAGCCGGTATCACCGCATGGAAGGCATCCCGATTCTCGCGCTGTCCACGGTACCCGAGCACCAGCCGCAGATCATCGCCCAGCGCCTGGTCGACATCGCCATTTCGCTCTCGGCGCTGCTGGCGCTGTCGCCCGTGCTGATTGCTACGGCCTTGGCCATCAAGTTCGACTCGAAGGGCCCGGTGTTCTTCCTGCAGGAACGCGTAGGCCTGAACCGCCGCCGGTTCCGGATGATCAAGTTCCGCAGCATGGTGGTGAACGCCGAGGAACTGCGCGCGCGGCTCGAGGCGCAGAACGAGGTTCAGGGCGCCATGTTCAAGATGCAGCGCGATCCGCGTGTGACGGGCGTCGGGCGCTTCATCCGCAAATACAGCATCGACGAGCTGCCGCAGTTGATTAATGTGTTGCGCGGCGACATGAGCCTCGTGGGGCCGCGGCCGGCGCTGCCGCAGGAGGTCAGCCAGTATTCGTGGAACCAGCGGCGGCGGCTCAGCGTCAAGCCGGGGCTGACCGGTCTTTCCCAGGTGAGCGGACGCAGCGAACTGTCGTTCCGTGAGACCGTGGACCTCGACCTCTATTACATCGACCAGTGGTCGATTCTGCTGGTGTTCAAGATCATCCTGAAGACCGTGCCGGCAGTGCTCAAAGGCCGCGGAGCCTACTAGTGTCCGGGCCGAACGCGCATATCGCTGAGAACAATTCGGGCACGGTCGATCGCGCGGATACTCCGCGCTACCGCATCTGGCTCGCGGCGGTGGTTTCGGTGCTGGGCGCGCGGAGCTTCTCGGCTGCGGCCGCCTTCCTCTGCAACGTCCTCGTGGCGCGGCAACTGGGCAACGAGGACTTCGGCAAGTTCTACCTGTTGTTCTCCATCATGACGGTCGTGGCCGGTTTGACGGGTCCGGCACTCGACACCAGCCTGGTCCGCTTCGCCTCGAAGCGCCTGTCCGACGATCCCGATTCCGCCCTGCCGTATTTCAAGGCGATGCTTGTGGTGAAGCTGTTGGTGTTCGCCGCGACGCTGGCGTTCTTCGTGATTCTCGTGCGGCCGATCCTCCAGACTTTTTTCGTCTGGAGCGCCGACGATCCGAATGCCGTGCGGTATTACTACGTCATGGCGGCCTTTGTGGGCGGCGCCGTCGTTTCAATGTGGGGCTTCAGCCAGTCGTACTTCCAGTCGCACCAGCGCTTTGGCGAATATTCGGGCTTTGAATTCTTCAGTTCGCTGCTCCGGCTTGGGCTGGTGCTGGTGCTGATGGGCCTTGGCTCGGCGTCGGTCCTGCTCTTCATCACCGCCTATGTCGCCGCGCCGATGTGCATGATGCTCATTTCCTTTTCGATGCTGCCGCGCGCCCTGTTTCAGGCGGTCGCAACGCGCCAGGTGATTGCCGAGCTATTCCAGTTCGCAAAGTGGGTGGCGGCGGGCACGCTCTTCGCAACCCTCACACACCGCCTCGATATCCTGCTGCTCAACGTGTCGGCCTTCGAAATTCCGCACGACGACGTGGGCCGCTACAGCGCGGCGGTCAGTATCGCGCTTGCCGGCGAACTCGTGCTGCTTACGTTCTACAACGTGCTGCTGCCCAAGGCCAGCCGCCTCAAGACGGCCGTCGAGTTGCGGAATTTCATCGCCCAACTGCGTATCCCGTCGTTGCTGTTCTTCCTCGGTACCACGATTACCATGCTGATCATGCCGTATTTCCGTAAGTACGTGCTGGGTCCGGAATACCTCGGCGCAGAAGTCTATTACTCGATTCTCATCATGGGCATTGGTGCCTCCATTACCTGCATGCCGCCGGTCACCGCGCTGTACTCGGTGGGCAAATCGGGCTTGATTGCCGGGCTCGAGGGCACGCGCATGCTGCTCACCCTGGCGATCGGATTGTACGTGGTGCCACGCTATGGCGCGTGGGGCATGGCGATGACCATGGCCGGCGTGCGCGGCGGCATGGCCGTCGTCACCTATCTGGTCGCGCACCAGACGATACGCATCCTCGCCAACCGGGAGTGGGAGGTCGGTGATGTCGTCTGACCACCCCCTGGCGGGTCGCGACATTCTCTGTTTCAGCTATGCGGATTGGTTCAGCAGCTGGAGTACGCCGCAACAGATCATGAGCCGGCTCGCGCCCCAGTCGCGTGTGCTGTATGTCGACCAGCCGCGTTCGTTTCTCTACGGTCTCCGCCAGCCGCACGCCAAGGGCGAAGGCGTATGGGAAGGCGACGCGGTCCGCGAGGTGGCCGATAACCTGTTTGTGTACCACCTGCCGCATGTGTTTCTGCCCGTTGGACGGATACCGTTGCCCCTGGCCAAAGCCGCCCTTACCCTCAACGGCCGGGTCATCGCACGCCTCGTGAAGGCGCAGGCCAAGCGGCTCGGTTTTCGTGACCCAGTCCTGTGGAATTTCTCCATCCTGCACGGGTGTGCAGCGGACTTTCTGTCGACCGCCCTCAAGGTCTATGACATCGCCGACGTGTGGGAAAAGTACATCGACAACGAACCGGGGCGGCGCGTCACCCGTTGGATTGACGCCCGCATGACCGAGCGCGCCGACCTGGTGTTTCCCAGTACAAACGCCATCGAGGCGAGCCATGCGGCCCTGAATCCGCACCACCTGCTGGTACCGCATGGCGCCGACTTTGCGCATTTTTCGCGTGGAGCGGCAGCCGATACGCCGGAGCCGAATGACCTTGCAGAGGTGCCCCGGCCGCGCATCGGGAGCATAGGCGTGATGGACCCCGCTCGATTCGACGATGCGTTGATAATCGAGCTGGCCACGGCCCACTCGGAGTGGTCCTTTGTGCTCATCGGTCCCATACTGGCCGGTGTCGATAAGGCTCGACTTGAAAAGTTGCCTAATGTATACTTGACAGGCAACAAGGCAATTGCGGAATTGCCGAATTATTTGAAGGCCTTGGACGTCGCGCTGATTCCGTACAAAGTCACGGACCTGACGCGGAGCATTTTCCCGCTGAAGCTGATGGAGTATCTCTCGGCGGGCAAACCCGTGGTCAGTTCGGCGATGGACTCGGTCATGGAATTCAGCGAACTGGTTCACATCGCACGAGATAGCAAGGACTTCGATACGCGGATTGCGCAGGCGCTGACCGAGACCGATGCGGCCGAGGTGGCCGCGCGGCAAACGCTCGCGAAGCGGTTTTCATGGGACGAAGTGGTGCGTCGGAAGGGCGAAGCGATAGCCGCAAGGCTGCGGGATGAACCCGGCAGCGCGGGCGTGATATCGTAGCGCGCGCACCGGAGCGGAACGGGGAGCAACATGAGCACAGCGACATTCAGCCGGACGGAATCAGGCGGCCTCGGGCCGGGCCTGTTCTCGCTGGTCGCGGCCATCGTGCTGGCGTCGGCCATCATGGCAGGCGGTTTTCTCGGATTGGCCGGCCTGATTGGCGCCATCCTCTTCGGATTCTTCATCTACTACCCCGTTTTCGGGCTCTACATGACCGTCGCCGCGCTGATATTGCAGGGTTCGGCGGGCGTGCTGGGGGCCGCAGGGTCAGGGGCCGTCGCGCTGACCGTGGCCCAGTTGATCGGTGCGGCCGCCATGGCGGCGTGGCTTATCAACCTCCTCATCGGCAAGCTGCCGCTGGCTTCCAGCCGGGCCATGGTGCTGCTCCTGTGTTTCGTGGTTTGGGCCTTGTTCGGCACCATCCTTTCCGAGCACTTCCTGGTGCTGCTGCCCAACTGGGCGCGTTTGTTGTTCCGCTTTGCCCTGTTTGTGTTGGCGGTGAATCTGCTCAACACCCCTAAGCGCGTTCACGGCTACATCGCCGTGATCGTGGTGTGTTCGCTCATCATGTCGCTGTCGGCCGTGGCGCAGTATGCGCTGCCGCAGTTGCAGACCTCCGCGCTGGGCGGCATCAGCGGCCACGACGCTGCTTACGTCGACCAGGAATCGCTGCAGGGCGAGGCTGCGGTGCGCGTATCGGGTCAGGCCGGCCACTCGAACTGGCTGGCGTTCTTCATCCTGCTGGTGATTCCGCTGGCGCTCTATTGGCTGCACACCACCAAGGACAAGCGCATCAAGGGCTTGGTGTTGGCCACCCTGGGCCTCATGCTGGTGTCGCTGGTGCTGACCTTTACCCGCACCGGCCTGGTCATCGGCGTGGTGCTGGCGCTGATGCTCGCGGGCAGACGCTTCGTGCTGATTACCCCGCTGCGTATTTTCACGGCGCTGCTCGGCCTGGTACTGATCTGGGTCATCGTGCTGCCCGACGCGTACAAGGAACGCGTGCTCAGTCCCAAGCAGTACACGCAATCGCGCTCGGTGCAGAGCCGTATGGAATTGCAGGAAACCGCGGGCCGCTACTTCCTCGAGAATCCCGTGTTCGGCCTCGGGCCGGGCGGCTTCGGCATGGACTATGTCTATGAGCGCAGCGACACCGCGACCAACATGTACTACATGGTGCGCTACAGCAACTGGAACCCGATTTTCATTGGCACGCACAACTGGTACCTGCAGCTGCTCTGCGACTACGGGCTCATGGGCTTCATCTTCTTCATGTGCTTCTTCTATGTCATGTTCCGCAATCTGCAGACACATGACGAGAAGATGCGAAGATTGGGCGATAGGCAAGGCGAGCAATTGACGACTTCGCTCTTAATCAGCCTAATTGCCATGCTGCTCATGGGTGTGTTCCTGCATGCCTTGTATCAGCAGATTTGGTGGATCATCGCAGCGGCGGCGGTGGCCGTGCCGCTGTACGACATCCGCTTCGCGCCCAAGGCGGCGGACGGCGCGCAGCCCGCGAAGGCCTGATGCGTCGCCGCGCGCTCGCGCTTCTGGTACTCCTGGCCAGCCACGCGGCGGGCGCTGCCGTGCAGGGTAGCGTCCGAGGGAGCGATGGCACCGTTCTGCCGGGGGTTTATGTGGCGCTCATGTCCCCGGAATTCGCCCTGCTGGGCGATGGCCTGACCGGAGCGGATGGCGCCTTTGCCATTGCGCAGGACGCAGCAAGCGGTTTCCTGATCGTGCAGCCGCCCACAGCCCCCGACGCAGATGGGCTCGAGGTATTCCGCCACCAGCCCCGCATCTTCACCTATGCCGGCGAGACGGAACTGAATCTGAGCTTGCTGCCCGCAGTGAACCTGATACTTGAGGCTTACGACGCTTCGGGCAAGCGGATGCGCTGGCAGGATTTCACGGAGCATGGTACGCACGGCGGCCAGTTTCTTTATGCCACGAACCTCGACGACGAGATGATTCCCGCGACCATCTGGCCGGTGCATGGCG
Source organism: Candidatus Hydrogenedens sp. (assembly GCA_016125095.1). Lineage (GTDB taxonomy): Bacteria > Hydrogenedentota > Hydrogenedentia > Hydrogenedentales > JAEUWI01 > WGMK01. The sequence goes on from WGMK01000007.1 coordinate 465,293, forward strand.
AAGCCTTCACAGGCATGCGGACCGGTCCGCGCGAGGAAGGCCTGCCCGCTGTATTGCTGACACCCGGCGAGACGGCGAGCATCAGCGTGTTGTTCTGGGAAACCGCGGGCTACGGCAAGCTGCAGGTGCGCGCCGATAACGCGGGGAAGGGCTTCGCGCTGCCGACCCCCGGCGATTCCCTCCGCCTCAACCTGAATGCCGCGCTGGCGGAAAGCGCGATGGCGGTGCTGGAAGCACGGCAGCCGCAGTATCCGTCCGGCGGCGAGGAAATCGCGGCCCTGCGATCGCGCCTCGATTCCTTGCCGGTTGACCCCAAAGCCCGGGCCGCCGGGGCCGATGCGATACTGGCCGACTCCCTGCGCCTGCGCGACACGCTCGAATTGGCCCGGGCGCAGGCGGCCATTCCGGCGGTGCGGCAGGGTGGTCTCCGCATCGCGCTCCAAGGTGCGGAGAATCCCGCGGACTATACCGTGAAGATCGAACCCATCCGCCGCGGTTTTCTCTTCGGCGCCTATGAGGGGAGTCCGTACAACGGCGACGCCTGGAAGCAGGCGCGGGGCATGGGCTTCGAACTTGCGACCGTGCTGCCCGCGTGGAACTGGACCCGCGACCCGAAGAACCAGCAGGGCGCACTCGATCGCACCTTCGGGTTCAGCGCGTTGAAGGAACTCGGCTTCGACATCAAAGCGCACGGGGTGGTGTGGATGCAGGGCTACGGCATCATGCCGGACGATATGAAAACGCTTCCTCCAGACGAACTGCAGGCCGCCGCGCTAGAACACCAGGCCGCGCTTCTGGAAACGCTCGATCCGCAGATCGCGATCTGGGAGATCATGAACGAGCCCGCGACGACCAACGTGCCGGGCCTGCCGCGCGACAACATGTTCGTGTTGTTCGAGGGCGCGGCCGAGGCCATCCGCGGACACGAGAAACCGACGCTGGTGAACAACCCGCACGAGTTTAGCTTCGGCGCGAAGTACTTCCTCTACCGTCCCGACGGTACGCCCGACGACGCTTATCCGGAAACTTATTCGGTCTTCCTGCAAGAAGCGGCGGACCGCGGCCTGATGGACAACGTCGATATCATCGGCCTGCAGTTCTATCCGGGTTTTCACCTGAATGTGGACTTCGGCAACCAGGAAGGCCCGGCCTATACGCCGAGCTACCTGCTCGACACGATCGAGCGCTACGCCCGGTTCGGCAAGAGCGTGCACGTGACCGAACTCTCGCTACCGTCGTCCTACGGCGACGGCTGGAAATCGGGCTATTGGCGGCAGCCTTGGGACGAGGCGACCCAGGCTGACTACGCCGAGATGGTCTATACCATGGCCTTCGCCTCGCCGCAGGTGCATTCGCTTACCTGGTGGGACATCAGCGATCAGAAGCCCAGCGTGGTAACCGGCGCCATTATCCGCGCCGACGGCACCCCGAAGCCCGTGGCCGAACGGCTCGAGGCGCTGATGGCGGACTGGACGACAAATGTGGAACTGGCCTTCGACGAAGATGGGGCGATTGACACGCGCGTCTTCGGCGGCACCTACGCCATCACCGTGACGGGGCCAGACTTCGAGCGTACGCTGGAGCACACCGTACTCGAGGGCTGGAACACCGAGATCGTCATCGAGGCGGGAGCGTCGCCGTGAGCCGGCGCCTCAACCTGCTCTATCTCATCCGCACCTGGCAGCTGGGCGGATCGTACACCATCATCCGGCTGCTGCTGAAATACCTGCCCGAAGACGAGTTCAACATCGTAACCGTGCCCTACGACAGTCCCGGCACGGGCGACGCCGACTTCGTGCGGTCCGTGGAAAAGCAGGGGGGACGCGGCATCGCGCCGGAACGGATTCCCTGGAAAAGCCGTTCGAACTGGTACAACGCGCGGCGCACCGTGCAGGACTTGATCAAGAAGTACGATATCGATGTGCTCCACGCGCACGACACGCTATCGAATGTGCTGGTCGGCATCGAGCGCCGGTACATTCCCGTGGCCGCCGTGGCGAGCCCCTACGGCTGGTGGGAAGCACCCTGGAACATCAAGGCGAAGATCAACCACTACGTCGAGAAGCACTACGCTCTGCCGCGCTTCGACCGCGTCTACACCGTCTCGCAGGACATGAAGCGCAAGATCATGCAGGGGCCGACGCGCGAAGAACGCATCCGCGTCATCCACACCGGCATCGACCTCAGCCAGTTCGACCATACGCGCCCGCGCGCCGAGGTGCGGGCGGAGTTCGGCTTCGGCGACGACGCGCTGGTGGTCGGCACGGTCAGCCGGCTGTACATCGAAAAAGGCCATCGCCATCTGCTCGAAGCCGCCGCCGCGCTGCGCGATAGCGTGCCGCAGCTGCGCCTGCTCATTGTGGGCACGGGCGATCAGCGCGAGCCGCTGGAACGCCAGGCCGAGGCGCTGGGCATCCGCGATCGCGTGGTGTTCACCGGCTTTTACGAGCACCTGCCCGACGCGCTTTCGGCGATGGACATCTTCGCGCAGCCCAGCGTGGACCACGAAGGCTTTCCCACGGCCGTGCTCGAGGCGCAGGGCGCCGGCAAGCCGGTGGTGGCCTCGGACATCGGCGGCACGCACGAGACGATGAACGTGGGGGAGACGGGGCTGCTGGTGCCGCCGAAGGATAGCGCCGCCCTGGCCGACGCCTTGGCGGGTCTCGCCGCCGAACCGGACCGCCGCGCGCGCATGGCCGCCGCCGCGCGCCCGTGGATTGAGCGCAGCTTTACCCGCGATCAGATGATGGCGCAGATGGCCGCGATGTATCGCGAAGCCCACGAGGCGTATCGGGCGCGATGAGAATCGGTATCGACGCCCACTATCTCGGCAACCAGTCCGGCGGCAACGAGACCTATACGCGCAACCTGCTGCGCGGCCTGCAGCGTATCGCGCCGCCGGCCGATTTCGTGCTGTTCTGCCATCCGGACCTGCCCCAAAACGACCCCGACACCGCCGGCTTCGATCGTGTCAATTTGCCCGTCGAGTCCAGCTATCTCCGCGTGCCCTTCGTCATGCCGTGGCTCGCGGCGCGGCACCGGCTCGATCTACTCCACGTGCAATACACCGCGCCGCCGTGGTGCCCCTGTCCCTACGTGGTCACCCTGCACGACATCGTCATGCTGCGATTTCCCGAATCGCTCGCCTGGAAAGAGCGCTACCGCCTGCGCTGGATGACGCCGCGCACGCTGGGCGCTGCCGCCCGTGTGTTCACGGTCACCCATGCCATGCGCGCCGCCATCCACGACGCCTACGCCGTGCCGCTCGAGCGCATCGACGTGACCGGCAACGCGCTCTCGCCCGGCTGCGCGCGCGCCACGCCCGAACAGGTGTCGGCCGTCCGCGCGAAGTATCAGCTGCCCGAACGCTACGTGCTCTACCTCGGGCTCCTGCAGCCGCGGAAAAACGTCCACCGGCTCGCCGAGGCCGTCGGCCGCCTGCACGCGCACGGCCTCGACCACAAGCTCGTCATCGTGGGGAAGAAGGCCTGGCTCTACGACGACATGCTCCGCGCCATCGCGCCGCTCGAGGCCGCCGGGCGCGTGCTGTTCACCGGCTACGCCGACCAGGAAGACCTGCCCGCGCTTTACACCGGCGCCGACGTCTTCGCCTTCGTCTCGCTCTACGAAGGCTTCGGCATCCCCGTCATCGAGTCGCTCGCCTGCGGCACCCCCGTGCTCGCCTCCACCGACCCCGCCCTCATCGAAGTCGCCGGCGGCGGCGCGCTGCACGTCGACCCGTTGGACGTCGACGCCATCGAGGCCGGCCTGGTAAAGCTCCTCACCGACGACAATGCCCGCGCCAAATTGCTCGCCAAAGGCGGACCCCATGCCCGCACCTATACCCCCGAAGCCGTGGGGCAGGCGGCGTGGGCCGGATACCAGAAGAGCCTCGCGCAACGGCGCTAAGGCGCGAAGGGGGAGGGGAGAGATTAGTTTAGTAGGTCGGGGTTCTACCCCGGCAACAATTGCACGGCAGATTCAAACACTAAGTGCAACAGGCGGTCCTGTGCTTCGGTTCAGGTCTTGATGGTGTAGAGGACACCGCGGGGCCTTGCGGTAAGATGAGGTTTCTTGAGTACTTCAACTTACGCAGGAGACCCCGCGATGCCT
>WGMK01000031.1 GCA_016125095.1 Candidatus Hydrogenedens sp.
AGGCATCGCGGGGTCTCCTGCGTAAGTTGAAGTACTCAAGAAACCTCATCTTACCGCAAGGCCCCGCGGTGTCCTCTACACCATCAAGACCTGAACCGAAGCACAGGACCGCCTGTTGCACTTAGTGTTTGAATCTGCCCCTAGGCCTCGTTGATGCAAAGTGATGTATTATTAAAGAGAATCCTTAGATGCCAACGAGGGCTCATCATGATGAAAGTGCAGTTACTTCTAGGGTCGGGGGTCTCGATACCATCGGGCGTACCATCGGTTGACGATATTACAAAATCTCTACTCAACAGTACTTGGTCAAGAGATCCGTTTATTCGCTATCAACAGGGGGAATGCAGTTGGAGTACAAATACCAGCCGTTTCTCGGCAAGTCCAGAGCAATACCTGCTCTCAAAAGTTCGCGATATCAACGACTCAATTCACAAGCAATCTCATTTCGGTCGCTCGACAACATATGAAGACGTCATGTTTCTTATTCTTTTGATGAGATCTCGCATTCTAGGCCGGGAAATTCCGTTACGAGTTCAAAGGCTTCTTGGAGAGAAGGAATTTATTGAGTTAAAGAAGCAGCTGGCCAAGGCGATTGCGAATTATGAAGCATGTAGCCTCGGCAAAACAGTACGAGAGGTCGAGTTCTTAGATCTTTGTGAAAGGTTCATTCATGAAGCAGTTCGTAATCTTTTGTCGAAGGAAGTAAAACCGATAGGTCTGGAATTCGTCGAACAGATAGTCATGGACAAAGAGCTTCATAGTCTAACCATCGCGACTCTTAATCACGATACTCTCATGGAGGACTTTTTGAGCAGCAGGTCGATTGCTTATGACGATGGCTTCGAAACGACTGATAGTCATAATCATTTCGCCCCTCGACACTTGCTCACTGGTAAGGTGCGGCTCTTGAAGCTTCATGGGTCCATTGATTGGTTCGAGGATGACGAAGGGAACGTTGTCAGATGCGATGAGGGGAATGAGCTCCAGCTAAGAGACAAGAATGATCCGTTTAGGCTTCCTTTCAGGTTCTTGTGCGGCTCCGAGAATAAGACTGACCTTTATGAAGACGAACCCTTTATAACGATACATAGCCAATGGTCGAGGTTACTTGAAGAGGCCGAATTGATGGTCATAAGTGGTTATGGCGGATGCGACGCAAAGATCAATGACGCGATTCGGAACTTTGTTCAGGTGTATGTGGGGAAAGTCGTGATATTGCACCAAGAAGCAGAGTTGATAGAAGAGCGCATTTTCAATTCAAGCGCTGATCGTGCCATAGACCCGGTGCGCCATCCGGGCATCTTGCACGTGAACAAGTGGATGCAGGATTGCCATTGGGACGAGGTAAAGCGGGAAATTGAAAACTAAATGACGCTTGACCTCATCCCGGGCGGCGCATGCGCCAGAAGCCGTGGAGGCTGGCGCCGGGGCAGGCGCGGGTGATGGCGGGGCCGAGGGCGGCGAAAAGGTCTTGTAGGCGGTAGCGGATGCGTTCGGGGCAGCGGGGGTGGTCTATCCAGGGGCAGAGGCCGAGGTAGGCCTCTTTGTCGTAACCCATCACGGCGATATCTCCGAAGCCCGCGCCGGCGTAGAGGCGGCGGACGCTGCGGAGGGTGAGCGGCTGCTCGAGTTCCTGCGGCTGCCAGCGTCCGAAGGGGGCCCAGGTGTGGGGGGCGTAGGCGCCCGTGGCTTCGCACCATCGCTTCACGAGTCCCGCGATGTTTCCGTAGTTCGGCGCGGAGAGGAAGAACACGCCGCCGGGCCGGAGCACGCGGAAGAATTCCCGCGCGGCGGCTTCGGGCTGCGGAAAGTGCTCGGAGGCATCGACACAGCAGAGGATATCGAAGGCGGCATCGGGGAACGGCAGCGCGGCGGCATCGCCTTGGGCCAGGGGAAAGCCGCCGCGGCTGACCACGAAATCGAGTCCGTAGGCGTCCGCCCCTTCGCGGCGCGCCCAGTCGATGAGGAAGCCCCGGCCGCAGCCCACGTCGAGCAAACGCTTGCCGCGCAGTTCAATGCCCAGCCGCGCGAAGACCTCTGCGATCAGCGGCTCGTGAATGCCGTCGATGCCGCCGAAAGGCGAACTGACCATGCGCGGATTATCGCGGTAGAAGGCCTGGATGTCGTGCGTATCCGCCATCAGTACCACACCATCTTCCGCGCGAAACGGCTGCCGTGATATACCGCCAAGGGCCGCAGAAACGGATAGGCCCATTCCGCCGCGTTGCGCAGCCGCCCATGGCGGATCTCCCGCAGGAACTGCACGTTCTTCTTCCAGAGCGCCAGGTCTGCCAGGCAATCGCCGAGGCCATAGGGCACGCCCATTTCACGCAGCGCGAGCCCTTCATTGCGGCAGCGGCGGTAGACGCCGCGCAGGGTGTAGTTGTGGTGGTGCAGCACGGGCGCGTCCTCGGTGAATACGATCTTCGCGCCCGCCGCGTGCAGCCGCGTCTGATACCCGAAGTCTTCGCCCGTCGCCTGCTCGCCGATGTGCAGCTTCTCCCAGGCGCTGCGGCGCACGGCGGTGTTGGCGAACGAGAGGCCGCGCCCGTAGCGCTCGGCGAAGCGCTGCATTTCGCGCGTGAAATAGTAGTAGCCGTTGCATTCCCAGGCGAACTGCGGAAAGGCGCGCTCCGGATCGGGCACCGACCCGCCGCAGACCACCTGCACCTCGCGATCCAGCAGCGGCGCCACCAGGTTGTCCAGCCAGTCCGTGCGCGCGGGCACGGCGTCTTGCGAAAGATTCACCACCACCGGCGCCCGCGCCTCCTCGAACAAGCGCTCGCGCAGCCGTCCCCAATTGAAGGTGTCCTGCGCAACAGGCACCACCCGCACCGGGAATTTCTCCAGCAGCCGCAGCGTGCCATCCGTCGAGCCGCTGTCGAGCGCGTACACCTCGTAGCGCCAGCGCGATTCCTGGGCGAACACCGCCTGCAGCAGCCGCTTGAGCAGCACGCCCCCGTCCCGGGTCGGAATCCCGATGCTGATATGCGGTGTGTCGGCGCCATGCATGCGCTTGGTGTACCACTCCGGAGCAGGGACGCTCAAGCGCCCGTATCGCGGGCCTTCTGCCATTTGTTCAATTGATGCAGAAACAAGTCTTCACTCCACAATCGCAGCGATGCTTGCTCATGGGCGCGGATGAAAGGCGCTACTTCTGCCGCTGCGCTTTGCCAATCGATGCTGCGGATTTTCCGGGACAGTTCCTCGGATACCCAGTCCAATCCGGCATCGACGCGCATACCTTTCCAGGGGCCGGCCTGATCGAGGGCTGAAGAGAGGAAGGTGAGGTTCAAGGGGGCGGCTCTGCTCGTATACCAGAGAAAGTCGTACCAGTCGCGCCCTTTCATAAACGCGCGGCACAAGAGCGCGTAAACCTTTCCTGCAAATAGGCTGGGCATGTCCTGCGATGACACCGAAGCGACGAAGGGAAAGTCGAGGTAATCGAGCACGGCTCCGCTTCCTGCTGGCGGATTCGTATCGACCTCGAGTTTGATGCGAATCTTTCTCAGGGGTCCGCTCCGTTCGGGGTGCCGGATCTCGATGAGCTTTCCGATGGAATCGTCTTTCACGAACGCAGTCTGAACGGCCTTGCCTGCCTGCGATCGATCCGTAATCTCGGCGTGATAGCCATACGCGGCGAGTTCATCGGCGAGGTGCGTCAGGTGCCCGCCCAAGCGGAAGGCCGGATCCGGCGCGCGAAGCATGAAGTCCAAGTCTTCGGAGAAGCGGCTCAGTCCATGGAAGATGCGGAGGCAGGTTCCTCCCTGAAATAGTGCGTGCGTGAAGAAATCCCCCCGGCCCAGCGCTGCGAGCACCACTTCCTGCGTGATTTCGCGAAGCGCGTGATCTTCTTCCAGCGCAGTCCGGCATTGGTAACCTTCTAGACGTTCGCGGATCATCTGAACACTCATCTTGGGAGCGCCTCCTTCCAGCGTCTAAGAAACGCGGTTACGCGGCGGCTGGCATAATTCGCTGCAAGTTCGTCCAATTCAGGAGCGCCGGTCCCGTGCCACGCTTCCGGTTCGATACGAAGACTCTCCGCCGCATCGTCGATTCCGCGCCAAGGCGGCTTCCGCGTGTAGACATAATCGGCCAGGGCCTTCGCGGGCGATGCCATCAGGAATACGTTGCCCGAGTTGTCCGTCAGGCGGTCCACATTCGCATAAAACACGCGCTGCGGTACACGTCGGTAAAGGAACGTTCCCAGCGGGGTCTCGAAGGCGCGCGCGTTTCCGAGGCTGGCGCAGGTACACGCATACACCGCTTCCGGGATCCAGCCGTGAAATCCCAGGGCGGACTCCATGCTAACGTAGCTTGGGCCATAGACACGCTGGGCCAGCGCGAACACGTTCACCGGTTTCCGCTGATACTGCGGCGCAAGGCAATAGAGTCCCCGGCGGATGCCCAGGATTTCGCCCTTCGCCAAGGCGCGTTTGACCAAAGCGTGCCGCCGGTCGGGGGTGCCCTCCAGCAGCAGAGCGGCGTCGGACTGGGTAAACATATTGCCCGGAAGGTTTAAGAGCTTTTCGGTTAGTGTTTGCATATTCTCTCTAGAAACGGTCATAAAATGACAGTTTCTAGAGAGAATAGCAAGAAGCAGTTTACGAATCCAAGGCTGGCCAATGCATCCCCAAAGGAGCCCGTCGTCGTATCGACGCATCGCTGGTTTGACCGCTTCCGCGTCTGCGTGCTAGGCTTCCTGCTGCGCTTTCCGGGGGCTTTGCGGCCCTCTGGGGCGTTCTCTTATCACGGGGCCCGCGGTGTTGACGGTTGGGTCCTACTCAACGAGACGGTGGTGAACCCGGTCAGGTCCGAGAGGAAGCAGCCGTAACCGCATGTTTCGTGTGCTGTAGATCGGCCTGCCAGAGCCGCGGCCCCGTGACCTAATTGATCCGCAGCGGCAACCGGGCCGAGGCCGCCCGGCGGGGAGTGGCATGGCAGACGAACGTTATCTGGTGCTTGCGCGCAAATGGCGCCCGCATCGGTTCGATGATGTCGTCGGCCAGGAACACATCACGCGCACCCTGCGCAATGCCATCACCTCGGGGCGCATCCACCACGCGTTCCTGTTCATCGGGTCGCGCGGCATCGGCAAGACCACGACTGCCCGCATCCTCGCGGCGGCGCTGAACTGCACGGCGTCGGACAAACCCAACCCCGATCCCTGCGGCGAATGCTTCAATTGCCAGTCGATAGCCACGGGCAACCATATCGACGTGATCGAAATCGACGGTGCCTCGAACAACGGCATCGACGACATCCGCGATATCCGCGACAACATTCGCATGGTGCCGAGCAACGGGCGCTACAAGGTGTACATCATCGACGAGGTGCACCAGCTCAGCCTGTCGGCCTTCAATGGCCTGCTGAAAACGCTCGAAGAGCCGCCGCCCCACGCCATCTTCATCCTCGCCACCACCGAGGCCCACAAGATTCCGGCGACGATCATCTCGCGCTGCCAGCGCTACGACTTCCGCCGCGTCAGCATCGAGCGGCTGGTGGAACTGCTGCGCGGCATTGTCGAGGCCGAGGGCCTGAGCGCCACGCCCGAAGCGCTGCACGCCATCGCCCGGGCGGCCGAGGGCGGCGTGCGCGATTCCGAGAGTATCCTCGACGAACTCATTACCTATTGCGACGGCCAGATTACCTTCCAGGACGTGTTCGATGTGCTGGGGCTGGTGGACTGGGAAGTGCTGCGCACCTTGAGCAACGCCATTCTCGAGCGCGACATCGCCCGGCAGCTCCGCGTGGTGGAGCAGGTGGTGGCCGCGGGCAAAGACCTTTCGCAGTTCGTGCAGGAAATCCTGCGCTACTACCGCAATCTGCTTGTGTGCAAGACCGCCGGCGACACCGAACTGCTGCACCTGCCCGACGACGAGGTGGCGCAGCTGCAGAAGCAGGCCGAGCATTACGGCCTCGCGCAGCTCATCCGCATGGTGGAGCAATTTGCCGAACTCACCAGCGGCTTTGACAGCCAGCTGGCCCAACGCACCGCACTCGAGGCGCTCCTCATCCGCACCTCGAAGATGGGGGTGGGCGTCACCATCGACACCATCCTCGAGAAGCTCGCGGCACTCGAGGCGAACGGACTGCCGCAGTCCGCGCCCGGCGCTGCACCGTCTGCGCCCGCGCCCCGGCCGAAAGCGGCCGCGAGTCCGCCGGACCCTCCTGACGCCGGAGCGGCACCCCCAGCGCCGCCCGCCCCGGCCAAGCCCGCGGCACGGCGCATGACGGTGGACGCGGACAACCTGCGTCCCGCCTGGATGCGGATTACCGAAAGCATCAGCAAGGAATCGATGAGCCTCGGCGTGTGGCTGGGCAATGGCCGGCCCGTCCGCATCGACGGCGACACCCTCGTGCTCTTGTTTCCCCACGATCAGGCCCAGGCGCGCGACATTGTCCAGAAACCCGAGAATCGCGATTCGATCGCCGCGATGCTCGAGTCCCTCACCGAAAACATCCGCGCGCTCCGCACCGAGCTCGAGGCGCCGCCCAAGGAGGATACCGGTAAGCCCGAAGATCATCCGGACCTGCCGATGTATCAGGGTCTCGACGAAGCGGCCGCCAAGCACGCTGCAGAAGACCCGCTCGTAGCCGATGTGCTCGATGTGTTCAAAGGCCGCATCGCCGCCATCCACGCCCCGGCCGCGCTGCCGGCCGCTGCTGCCGAAGCGCTCGAAGAACCTGCCGACGAAGACGCCCTGCTGTAGGCATGCCAGGGAATTTAGCCAAGATGGCTCCCGGGTACGGTCGCCCTACCGCGCGATCACATTAGCCGCCTTACCGGTTGCCGGTGAAACCGGGGCCTCTCGTCAGGAGCAGCAACAGGAAGAAGGGTCCGCCGAGCATGGCGGTGAGGACGCCGACGGGGATTTCGGCGGGGGCGAATACGGTACGGGCGACGGCGTCGGAGAGGGCGAGGAAGCCGGCTCCGAAGAGCATGGCGGCGGGGGCGAGCCAGCGGTGGCTGTGTCCCACGAGCAGCCGGGCGACATGCGGCGCGATGAGCCCGATAAACCCGATGGGCCCACATACCGCCACCACGCCGCCAACCATGAACGACACGGCGAAGAAGAGGAGCGTTTGCGTGCGGGCGATATCGAGACCCCGGGCTTGGGCGAGTTCTTCGCCTGTGAGCAGCAGATCGAGCTCGCGTCGCAGCAGCAGAATCACTGCGCCGCCGCCCAGCGCGAAGGGCGCCAGCGTGCGTAGGTCGGCGTAGCCCACCACCCCGAGGCCCCCCATCATCCAGCGCAGCATTCGGAAAGAGTCGTAGAGGTCGGCGGTGTATTGCACGAAGAGGATGAGGCTGGAGCAGGTGAAGCTGATGGCGACACCGGCCAGCAGCAAGGTGTTCGAGGCGAGGCTGCCGCGCGCCCGCGCAAGGCCGTAGACCAGCAGCATGGCGCCCGCGGCCCCGGCGAAGGCGGCCAGTGCAATGCCGCTGACGCCCGCGATGGTGATGGCCAGCCCGAGCCGCACATACAGCGAGGCGCCGAGGCCCGCACCGCTCGACACACCCAGGGTGAAAGGGGCGGCCAGAGGATTCCGAAAGAGCGCCTGAAAGGCCACGCCGCTGAGCGAGAGCGCGCCCCCGGCCAGCAGCGCCGCGAGCACGCGCGGCACACGGAGTTCGAAGAACACGGCACGGGCCGTACCTTCGCCGCTAATCAGGTCGGACACGGGGATGGCAATCTGCCCGATAAACGGGGAACCCAGCGCGCTCAGTGCAAAGAAGCACGCGATGGCGGCGAAGGCGAGGCGGGGGCTACGCATCGAGCGGCACCCACTGTCCGCTGCCGGGCGCGCCGGCCTCGGCGAATGCAACGCCGTACAGCGCCTGCAGGTGGTCTTCGTTTAGCCACGCGCGCGGCGGGCCATCGTGAATGATGCTGCCTTCGTCCAGCACGATGAGCCGATCTGCCGCGCCCAGGCCCAGGTGCAAATCGTGGCTCACGGTTATCACCGCAAGTCCACGTTCGTCGCGGAGCTTTCGCAGCAGCCCGTGCAGTTCGGCCTGATGCCGGTAGTCGAGATGCGCGGCGGGCTCGTCCAGCAGCATGACGTCGCCGCCCTGTGCCAAGGCCGCTGCGATATGCACCCGGCGCGATTCGCCGCCGCTCAGCGTGGCGAGAATGCGATCACGGAATTCGTTCACCCCGGCGGCCTGCATGGCCTCGGTGGCGGCGCGTTCGTCCGCTGCCGTGGGGCCGCTCCAGCGCGCCTGCCGCGCATAGCGCGCCAGCAGCACGAACTCGCCGACGGTATACGGCAGGTCCGGCTCGGGCTGCTGCGGCACATAGCTGATGCGCTGCGCGGCGGCCCGGCGCGCCAGCGTCGATAAGGGCTTTCCATCCAGCAGCACGCTGCCCTCGTCCGGCCGCAATACGCCCGCGAGGCATTTCAGCAGCGTGCTCTTTCCCGCGCCGTTGGGTCCGATGATGACGGTATGAGTGCCCGGATGCACTGCGCAAGAAGCTGCGTGGAGAATCGCGCGCCCGTTGCGGCGCACCGATACTTTGCTGGCCTCCAGCAGCGGCGCGCTCATTCCGCGGGCGGCTCCGCTTCGGGATGCAGGGCCTTTGCGAAATCGCGGAGTGTCAACTCGATGCGCGGTCCGGGAATGTTGAGGTAATTGCCCGTCAGGATCTTTACCCGGCCCTCATCGACCAAGTTCAATCCGGGCACGGTTTTCCACGGCGCATAGGCCTCGCCGGATTCAATCTGCTTGGCGTGCTGGTCGTCGGCGATTTCGAGCACCAGGTCCGGTCGCAACGCCAGGATCGACTCTGCTGTCAGTACGGGATAGGACGTCGCGGACTCGGTGAGCACGTTCGTGCCGCCTGCCGCTTCGAGCAATTCATTCAGGTAGCCCGTGGGTCCCGCAGCATAGACCTCGCGGAGCGTGGGTACCGACACATCGCGCCCCACCACCAGCAAGGTGCGCGTCTTGGGGCGGTCGGCCGACGCCTTGCGCGCCGCCTCGATCTCCGATTCGATTTGCGCCGCCAGCGCCTCGCCTTCCGCGGCGCGGCCGGTCGCCTCGCCTATCGCGCGGAACGACGCGAGGATTTCTTCCAGCGTATCGTGGCGCAGCGCGATGGTGCGGATGCCGAGCGTTTCGATCCGCTTGGCCGCGTCGGCGGCGTAGCCCGACATCAGCACGAGGGTCGGCTTCAGCACGACAATGGCCTCGATGCTGGGGTCGAACAGCCCGCCCGCGCGCGGCAGCTTGGCGGCTTCCGGCGGATAGGCGCAGTAGGTAGAGACGCCGACCACGTCCGCACCCGCGCCGATCGCGAACAAGGTCTCGGTGAAGCTCGGCACTAGCGAGACGATGCGCGATTCCTCGGCGCCCGCGTTCGCTGCGGCGAACACCAGCAGAAGCGCGGCGGCTATGCGGCAGAAGGTCACCGTGAAACTCCAGTCCAAGCCCGTAGCTTACCGTATTGGCCCGCCGGGGTTGCAGCGCGGGGGGCGCACGGAAAAGAAACACCCCGCGAGGCGTTGGCCCAGCGGGGTGAAAAATTTCGTAAATGGTGCCCGGGAGAGGACTTGAACCTCCACGCCCTTGCGAGCACATGGACCTGAACCATGCGTGTCTGCCAATTTCACCACCCGGGCACGGATGGGGGAGCGGAATGTTAGCACTTGCCGGAAGGCGGAGTCAACGAGGCGGTTGGCCTTTCCAGAACGCTTCTAGTTCTTGTCACATAGGACCTATGGGTCCCATAGGACCTATATGATTCAGCCTCGCGATTTCGAGAAATCCGCCTCAGCCGAAGATGACGCCGTTGCAGCGGGATTCGCGGTAGAGCTTGCGGAGGAAATCCGCGATGGAGCCGGCGGTCATGCCGCCCTCGGGCAATGGGATGCGGGTGGGGGCGGCATCGCCGAGGTACGGCGTCCAAGTGCCGTCGAGATAGGCGCGATCCCAGGGACGCAACGCCGCCTGATGCGGCAGCGAAACGCCGGTGGCGTAGCGGAGCGCGTCCGTGTCGTCGGTCAATTGCAGCACGCTGGCCACACTCTTGGGATACTCGGCGCTGTCGATGGCCGCGAGGCGTCGTCCCGCGCGGACATCTTCATTGGCGTCGAGCCGCAGCCGGATGCCTTCGCGTGCGCCCAGCGTTTCGCACCGGTCGCGCAGGCGCGTCAGGATCGCTTCGCCGCAAGCCCGGGCGTCCGCGTCGGTTTCCAAGCCCTGGTTGCGCAGGTAGCGCACGCATTCATACAAACCCTCGATAGCCACCGGAGCAATAGCCTCTGCCAAGTCGGCATAGGGTTCAGCGTCTTCGTTCCAGGCGATCATGCCGAGGGGCGATCCCTGGGCGGCGCCTAGCGCCTCGAGGAAATCGCGTCGTTCGCGGTGGGCGCGCAGGGAGAATTCCAATTGGCGCTCCAGCTCCAGACCGAGGGCGGCTTCCTTGCATGCGCGGAAGGCAGCGCGCGGCAGGTTCAGCACCACGGGCGGCAGCAGCACATGGGAGGCGCGCCAGCCGTTCGGTTGGGCGGCGTGGCTGCCGCGCCGCAGACGGAACGTAAGCGGATGCGGAATCTCGGCCGCCGCGGCGGCATGCAGCAGAAAGCCCTCGTGGCCGTGCGCGCCGAAAAAGGCGTCGTCCAGCACGATGGACAAACGGGGCGAGGGCAGCGCCACGCCGCCGTCCGCCGCGATTTTGAACTGCTCGATCAGAGCCCAGGCGAACTGCTGCGCCGTGTGCTCGAATTCCTTGTAGGTGTTCTGCAGCACTTCGCCGCCCGGGCCGATGGCGTTCTCGTACTTGAGCGCGCCCGGCACGGTCCACTGAATTTCCAGCTCTGTGGCCGGCACTTCTTGCCCCGCAGCCAGCGCCCGGTAGGCGTATTCGTACAGCAGCATCTGCGCGAACTGGTTCAGCTCGGCCTGTTCCAGACCGTAGAGAAACGGCGCGAAGAAAAAGTTTACGGCGGTCCAGCGCGTCGGCCCGGCGAAGAAATGCCGCATCAACTCGTCGTGCTTCACCATATGGGCCAGCAACGTATCGCCGTGTCCCGCAGGCTCGGCGGCGCGGAAACCGCCCGGCACCCGCACGCCGTGCAGCGCCACGAAGGCGAGCGCGTGGTCGGCGCGGTAGAGCCGGTCCACCTTGTCGAGCGCGCGCAGATGGATATCGCCGCGCAGGTGAGCCTCCGCCACTCCGGAGCTGTAGACCTGCGCCAGCGCGTATTCTTTCTTCACGGCGCGCGCCAGCACTTCGTCGGTCGCACCGGGGTGCTGGCACACCGTTTCCGGCGTGCGGCCGCGCAAGATATTCTCGGTGTCGTACAGCGGCACGCCGAGGCGGCGATGGCGCTCGCGGAATTCGTCCAGCCCATGTTCGATGAGCTTCGCGCCGGCCAGTTCGCGCACGAGCGAGGTGGTCAATTCCACAATGCCCGCGCGCTCGATCTGCTCTTCCACTTCATGCGCGATCACCTGCGCCGTGGTGGCATCGAGGCCGGCCTCGCGGACAAGCGCATCGGCAATCTTGCGCTGGTCCCACTCCGACATCGTGTCGGAGCTGGTGCGCACGAACAGCGGGGTTTCGCGCCGGGCATGGGCGGCCTCGCGGGCGAAGCGCGCTTCCTCGAGTTCACTCAGCAGCACACGCATGTCGCCCTCGCGCAGCCGCCGGATACGCGCCCGCCGGTCGCGGTAGCGCGCGTAGGCGAGGGCCGTCTGCGCGTGCGACATCTGAATCAGCACCCGCTCCACGGCGTCGTGCACGTGATCCACGGTAGGCGTCTTGCCGGTAAAGCGCTTGCCCAGGTAAATCTCGACCGCCGCCGCGAGGCTTTGCGCCACGTCCCGGTCGTGTCCGCCCACGCTCTCGGCCGCCTTGAGGATCGCCTCGGCGATTTTGGCGCGGTCGAAGTGTTCCTCGGACCCGTCGCGCTTGACCACCGACCGGAAAATCGGGGGCTGCGGTACCGACGGCAACGGCAGCGACAGCTGCTGGTCGAACAGACCTTCGCTGTCGGGGCGCACTTCTTCGGCGGGTTCTCGGGCGTGTTCGGGTTTCATGCGATCCTCGGCGTTCCGGGTCGGGACAGTCGGGCAGTGTACTCAACAGCGCGTCACCCCCTCAACCGGTTTGTGCGTTATCCGCCCGAAGGGGCTTTGTGCGCACGCTTCCGCGGGTGTTAGAATCCCCGTTTCGCGCCAGCCAGCTAAGGCGCAGGACAGCACAACGCCGGGAGAAACTGCCTGATGGCCCCCCAGTACGTCGATTTCTTCACCAAACTTGGCATGGCGCTTGGCGGTCTAGCCGCCGTCGTCGTGGCCTTTGCTATCGTTATTCTTGTTTTTCGCAAGGTTCTTTCCGCGCTCCCGCCCATCGTCTCCAAGTCGGTCGTTTTCCTGCTCAAGCTGGGCTTGGTGGCGGCGATGTTTACGTTTATCTTCGATCCGGCAGCGTTCGGGTTCCGGGCGGACCTGTTCAACAACATCACGCCCGGCAAGTTGTGGGCGGAGATTCAGAAGCTCGACCTGACCTATGCGGCGCCGTGGCTGGTGTTCGCTGCGGTGGCGAAGCTGGCGGGCATCTTCGCGGGCATCATCCGCTGGCGCATCCTGCTGCGCGGTCAGGGCGTGCATATCCCGTTCTGGTATCTCACCAAGTGCTGGTTCTGGGGCCGCGCCGTCGGTTTGTTCCTGCCGGGCACCCTCGGCCTCGACGGTTACCGCTTGGTCGAGTCGTCGCGCTACACCGGCGAAGTCATCAAGTGTACCACGGTGGTGGCGGTCGAGAAACTCACCGGCTTCATCGCGCTGTTCACGCTGGTCTTTCTGACGCTCCCGCTGGGCTTCCGGCTCTTCGGCGACCGGATTAACATCGTCATGCTGGGCATCGTGCTGGTCATTCTGGCGGGGTTCATTCTCACGAGCCTGCTGCTGCTGCTGCAGCCGCGCGTGATTCAGGTGGTGGCCGCGGTGCTGCCGCTGCCGGGCCGCGTGAAGCGCGTGGTGAACAACCTCGGCGCGGCGGTAACGGCCTACGGCACCAACAAGAGCGCGCTCTTCACGGCGCTGTTCTTCGGCCTCTGCGTACACCTCGGCATGGTGTTCATGTACTTCGGCACGGCAGCTGCGGTGCAGGCGAAAGACACCGGCATCCTCGACATCCTGTTCGCCAGCCCGCTGATCATCGTGGGCCAGGTCTTCGCGCCCACCGTGAGCGGCGCGGGCGTGCGTGAAATCGTGATGACCACGGTGCTCGGCGCGAAGGCCGGTACCGAAAAGGCCTTCCTGTTCGGCCACCTGGGCCTGTGGTTCGGCGAGGTGGTGCCCTTCGTGCTCAGCCTGCCGCTGCTGCTGCTCACCTCGCGCCCGAACCGCGAAGAGCTGCTGGACGACATGGAAGCCGTGCGCAAGAAATCGGCGCGCCACCACGACCGCAAGCTGCACCTCGACCACGAGGAAATCGTCGAGTACCGTCGCCGCGTGTTCGGTACGCTGATCTGCGGCTTCTTCGGCGGCCTGTTCGCGGGCAGCATCATCGGCCTGGGCGAGGCCGGATACCTCTGGCGCACGACCGGCGGCTACGACGAGGCCTATTCGTTCCTGTGGGGCGCTGCGGCTTACGGCCTGATTTTCGCGGCCATCGGCGTCGGGGTGTCCGCCGGGCTGCTGTTCCTTTACCTGCTGTTCAATCGGTTCGCCAAAGGCGTGTATACCTACGCGCTGACCTTTGGCGCCACGCTCGGCGCGGGCGCGCTGATTATCGGCCTCTTCCGTTACCCGCGCGATTTCCTGGGCGAGGCCGCCATGGGTCAGCAGGACTATCTCCGCGTGCTGCTGTTTGCCGCAGGCCTCGCCTTGGTCGGCATGGTACTGGTGTATATCCTCACTACCATCATCGGCATCGTCTTCCGGCGCAACGGCTACGCCATGCTGCTGGCGGGTGTTGCCAGTTACGCGCTCGCGATCGCAGGCGGCTACGTGGCGGCGGAGCGTCTGCAGCCCGCGCCGGTGAAGCCGACTTTCACTGCGGCGCAACAAGCGGACGGCCCCAACGTGTTCCTGATAGCGGTCGATACGCTGCGTGCGGATTTCCTGAAGAACTTCAATCCCAACGCGCCCACGACTACCCCGAATCTCGATGCCTTCGCGAAGGACGCCATCACGTACTCGAAGGGCTTCTCGCAGGCCTCGTGGACCAAGGCGTCTTTCGGCACGATCTTCTCGGGCCTGTATCCCGAATGCCACACGGCCACCGGCAAGATCTCGAGCCTGCCGCAGGACGTGGAAACAATTGCCGAGCTGATGCGCAATGGCGGCTACTACACGCAGGGCTACTCGAACAACCCGAACATCGCGAGCGTATTCGGCTACGACCAGGGCTTCGTGCAGTATGTAGACCTGAAGCCGTCGTATTTGTTCGGCGCGACGAAGTCCGCCAGCGACCTTTCCATGTACAACGTGGTGCGGCGCGTGCGCGGCCTGTTTATCGGCAAGTTCCCGAACTTCATCCGCACGCCGGATCGCTTCACGTTGTTCCACCAGAACTTCGACCTGCCCGATGTGACCATCCCGGTGCACGTGTGGAAGCCGAAAATCGAGGTGACCGAGTATTACCAGCCTGCGCCGGTGGTGGCGGATACCACGCTCGACTGGCTGGACAATGGCGCGCCGAAGGATAATCCCTTCTTCCTGTTCGCGCACTACATGGACCCGCACGATCCCTTCATGTCCGACGAGTCGCCCGACGGCGGCTATGCCCGCAATGCGCTGGGCAACAACCTGGATCCCGAGAAGTTCAAGGACCCGATGACGCGGGCCTACATCGGCGAGATCGAGCGGCTGGACGAGCACCTCGGCCGATTCTTCCAGGGGCTGAAAGACCGCGGCCTGTACGACAACGCGCTAATCATCTTCACGGCTGATCACGGCGAGGAGCTGTGCGACCACGGCGGCTGGTGGCATGGGCTTACCCTGTACAACGAGCAGATCCACGTGCCGATCATGGTGAAGCTGCCCGGCAACCAGAACGCGGGCAAGCACAACATCTACATGGCGCGGAACCTGGATCTCGCCCCGACGATTCTCCACGTGGCCGGCTTGCCCGCAGGCAGCATGATGCAGGGCCAGTCGCTGTTCGGCGAGGACATGCGCGAGGTGAACAACACCATCGACTTCAGCTACGCCGAGAACAATTTCGAGGGCATCGTGCTGCAGGCCGTGCGCGATAAGAACGACTTCAAGCTCATCCGCGCCAATGAGGGCAACAAGCGCGAGCTCGCTCCCGTAGAATTGTACGAGGCGGGCAAGGACCCCGGCGAAACGACCAACCAGGCGGGCAACGCCGACTATAGCGCCATTGAGGAGCATTTGCAGGGCGTCATCGACGGCTACCTGCAGATCTGCGAAGAGGGCGCCATTGAGCCGAGCGCGCCTTCCGAGGCCTCCCAGGAAACGCAGGAACAGCTCGAGTCCCTGGGATACCTGTAGCCCCCGATGAATCGGCCATGCTGACCAGCCAGCTGGATTTCGATCTGCCGGAGCGCCTGATCGCGCAGGAGCCGGCCGAGCGCCGCGATGCGTCGCGCCTGCTCGTGGTGCACCGCGGTTCCGGCACCTTCGAGGAGCGTCCGTTCGCGGGCATCGGCGAGTTCCTCCGCGCGGGCGACGCGCTGGTGATGAACGACACCAAGGTCATCCGCGCGCGGTTGACCGGGCACAAAGACACGGGCGGCAAGATCGAGATCTTCCTGCTGCGGGAAACGGAGCCCGGCGCCTGGCTCGCGCTGCTGAAGCCCTCGGCCAAGGCGAAGCCCGGCACGCGGATAGCGCTGCCCGGCGGCCTTGCCGCCACGGCGGGCGAGGTGCTCGACGACGGCCGCCGGATGGTGCATTTCGAGGCGTCCGACGTGCTGTCGCAATTGGAGCAGGCCGGCACGATCCCGCTGCCGCCGTACATTCGCGGCGGTCACGAAAAGCCCCTCGACGCCGAACGCTACCAGACCGTGTATGCCGCCAAGCCGGGCGCGGTGGCCGCGCCCACGGCCGGCCTGCACTATACGCCGGACCTGCTGGAAACCCTTCGCGCGCAGGGCGTGCGCGATACACGCCTGACCCTGCATGTGGGCTATGGCACGTTTAAGCCGGTGACGGCAGAGCGGCTCGAAGAACATAGCGTCGACCCGGAGACCTACGAGTTTCCGGAATCCTCCGCGGCCCTGCTGAACGAGACCCGCGCCCATGGGGGACGCATTCTGGCGGTCGGCACGACGGTTACCCGCGTGCTCGAGACCTGCGCCGCGGGCGGTCGATTTGAAGCCGGCATGGGCGAGACCCGCGCCTACATCTATCCGCCTTACCGGTTCAAAGGCATCGATGCGCTACAGACCAATTTCCACCTGCCCAAGTCGAGCCTGTTGGCGCTGGTCGCGGCGTTCGCGGGCACGGAACTCATCCTCGAGGCGTACCGACACGCTATCCGGGAAGAATTCCGGTTCTACTCCTACGGCGACACCATGCTGATTCTCTGACGCGCGCGTCAGTGCTTCAGCATCCGTCCTCGGGACATCGTCAGGTAGCCGACCACCGCGTGCATGATGACGCTGAACGCGTCTTCCACCGGGCCGTATTCGTCCTGCGAGGACTCGACCAGGATGGAAAGCTGCGCGAGATCCTTCAGCTTGCCGCCGTCGAACCCGCAGATGGCGGCGGTCTGCCCGCCGTTTTCGTTCGCATAGCGGATGGCCCGCAGCACGTTTTCGCTGTTGCCGCTGCACGACATGCCCAGCACCAGGTCGCCGGGCTGCATCCAGGCGCGAAGCTGTTCGGCGAATACCTCCTCGAAGGAGATGTCGTTGGCCAGGGCCGTGACGACCGCGCCGCTGTCGGCCAGCGAAAGCACGCGGAAGCCGGGCTTTCCCTTCACCACGCTGTTGGCCGAAAGGTCGTTGACCCAGGCACCGGCCACGCTGGCGCTACCGCCGTTGCCACAGACGTACAGCGTCTTGCCGGCCGCGCACAAGGCCTCGATTTGTTGGAGCAGCTGCGCGACGGGCTGTGGGTCGAGCGCCTCCAGCACCTCGGCGGTGCGGTCCAGGTGGGCGCGGATGTAGCCCGCGGCGTCGGGGGCGTTGGCGAATAGCTGCGCCATGCGTTCGGTCATGGTCCGGTCTCCGGTAAAGTGGGGGAAGGCGGGCATTACATCACACCGCGCGCAGACGTTGCCAGTCGGACCGCTTTACTCGATCCGCGCCGTGATGCTAGTATTCCGGTTCGGCTTAGGCAGCGGCGCCGGCTGTTGGGCAGTGCGAAGGCGTCCGCCGCAGAGGAATACGCAATCATGCAGACGTCGTTAATCATCGAGTCGAACGGCTCGGGGAAAGAGAAACTGGAAGACCTGCTTCGCGATGGCTGGACGGTGCATTCGGTGACCGCCAACCACGGCAAGAGCTACAACGATTTCCTGGTAATCCTGCAAAAGTAACGGCGGGCGGAGGCCCGCGGCGAGGGTTTTACGCATGAAGATGAACAACCTGCTGATAGTGGCGGCCCTTGCGGCGATGATCGGCGGCGTGACGCTGATCAACCGCACGATGAACCCCGGCACCGTCGACGCGGCCCGCATGGAACGCGCCGACGAGGTGGCCGAGCGGATTCAGATGGCGCAGGCCGAGGCCGGCACCGACGCCAGCGTCTGGCCGACGACCGCGCCGGACGAGTTCAAGGTGAAGTTCGAGTGCTCGATGGGCGACTTCGTGCTCGAGATTCACAAGAAGTGGGCGCCGCTTGGCGTGGAGCGCTTCTACCAGATTCTCCGCGAAGGCATCTACGACGACGCGCGCTTCTTCCGCGTGGTGCCCGATTTCGTGGTGCAGTGGGGCATCCCCGGCGATCCCGCGCTGGCCGCGCAGTGGCGCGATGCCACCATCAAGGACGATCCGGTGATCGAGACCAACGCGCCCGGCACGATTTCCTTCGCCACGTCGGGCGTGAACTCCCGCACCACGCAGGTGTTCATCAATTTCGGCGACAACGCCAACCTCGACGCGATGGGCTTTGCGCCCTTCGGCAAGGTGGTGGAGGGCATGGAGAACGTACGCGCCATCACCCCGCAGTACGGACAGCAGCCGAACCAGACGATGATTCAGGCCAAGGGCAACGAGTACCTCAAGGAATCGTTCCCGAACCTGGATTACATCAAGCGCGTAACGCTGGTGCAGGATGCGGCCCCGGCGGCCGAGGCTCCTGCGGAAGCGCCCGCCGAGGAAGCAGCCCCGGCCGAGGCGCCGGCCCCCGAGGCCGCCCCGGCTGAAGCGCCCGCAGAGTAGCGATTTCCTCTTGAATCCCGGCCCGGGGGCAGACGTCCCCGGGCCGTTTCATTATCCGACGAGGCAACAGGAGACACGCCATGCCGAAGGTCAAATTCGAGTGCTCCCACGGCGATTTCACCGTGGAACTGATTGAAGAGTGGTCGCCCAAGGGCTATGCCCGCGTGATGGAGCTGGTGGAAGGCGGCTTTTTCGAGGACATCTACTTCTTCCGCGTGGTGACCAAACCGCGTCCGTTCATCGTGCAATTCGGCATCCACGGCGATCCCGAGGTATCGGCCTCGTGGCGCGATGACCGCATCAAGGACGACCCGGTGACGCAGTCGAACACGGAAGGCACGCTGACTTTTGCGACGGCCGGCCCCGGCACGCGCACGACGCAGCTCTTTATTAACCTCGCCGACAACAGCTTTCTCGACCACCAGGGCTTCTCGCCGCTCGGGCGCGTGGTCGAGGGCATGGACACCGTCCGCGCCATCTGCGACGAATACGGCGAGGCGCCCGACCAGGGCGCCATCCAGCGCCAGGGCAACGAGTACCTGAACTCGCGCTTCCCGAACCTCGACTGCATCAAGCGGGCCGTGGTGCTCGAGGACTAACCGCACTCCGCATCGTTGAAGCGGGCGGCCCTGATACCGGGGCCGCCCGCTTTTTGTATGCGCCTGTTGGAGGCCCGGCGCGATCGGCCGCTATACTCGCCCCGCTGACCTACTTCACGGGAATTCCTTCGGCATGGCGAAACGCCTGTTTTATCTTTTCGTGGCACTCGTCTGGATTCTGGCGGCGGCGCTGGGACTGGAAGTCTATGCCCGGCTCGAGCTTAAGAGCGCTGCCGCGCGTGCGCAGGCCTGGGGCGAGCCCCAAGTGGAGGCGGCCTTCGCACGCGACGCCGAGATCATCGAGGCCACGGCCGCCGAAGCGCCCCGCCCGCCCGAGGCCCTGCGCCGCGATCTGCATTCGCGGGCGGAATACCAGGATGCTTCTCCGGCGGATCGCGACGCTTTGGCCGATGCGCGCCAGGAAGTGCTGCTGTTGTGCGACGCCTCGGGCGCGCTGCTGACCCGGCATGGACAGGGACAGGGCGACCTCGCACGGTTCTGTGAGAGGTTTCAGACAGACGGGAATACAATCGAGGCCTTTGGCGCGGCCTATGCCGAGGACGCCCGGCGCGGGGTGAACGCCGCAGCGCAGGGCAGCACCGAGCCCCCCCGCGAATACAGCTACGATCTGGACGGCGCGCCCTATGTATGCGAGGTCAGCATCGAGCCGTGGCAGGGCGGTGGCGCTCCGGTGGCCATCTATATACGCAATTCCATGTGGCGCGACCTGTGGAAGCGGTTCCGCGAGAACATGTACGGCAACAACTTCTACGATCGCTGGCCCAACAGCGAATTCTGGACCAACAGCCACGGCTATCGCGACGACGAGGTGGTGGTGCCCAAGCCCGAGGGAGCATTCCGTATCCTGTGCGTCGGCGGCTCGACAACGGTCGAGGGGCCGCGCAACGATCTCACCTACCCCAACATGCTCGAGCGGATACTGAAAGAGGCGCTGCCGGGGCGGGAAATCGAGGTCGTCAATTGCGGGGTGTATACCATGGACACGGGCCGCGAGCTGGAGCAGTTCCCGCGCTACCTTGAACTCGAGCCGGACCTGATCGTGGTCTACAATTTCATCAACGACCTCGCCGCGGTGCTACCCGGCCGCATGGCCTCCGACGGAAGCTGGCGTAAGCAATTGCGGCAATCGGTCTTCGTGCTTCGATACCTGCCCGCGCTGACCGCGCCAGCGGGCGACGATCTGGACGCGCTGTTCGACGAGACCGTGCTGGGCAACCTGCAGGCCATGGTGCGGCAGGGACGCGATGCCGGGGTCCAGGTCGCCTTGTGCAGCTTCGCCTATCCGACCGTAGTACGCGAGAGCCGCGTGGCGGCGGACTTCATGCTGGCCCACAGCCAGCGGCTGTGGGGGTGGTCGATTGATACCCGGCTGTACGCGGAGATCGCGGATCGATTCAACGCGCGGCTGCAGGCCTGGTGTGATGCGGAAGTTGTGCCGTTTGCGCCGGTCGCCGATCGCGTGACCGGCGGATTGGAGGCCTTTACCGATATCTGCCACATGCATTTGGGCGCGATGGAAGCCAAGGCGACTGCCATTCGCGACACGGTGCTGCCGCTGATTCCGGACAAAGGCGTGCAATGAGTGCGCCGGTAGAAGCAACTAGCGCCGCGTGGCGTTCGTGGCTGCCGTTCGCAGGCGTCATGGCGCTCGCGCTTGCTCTGCGGCTGTACCACCTTTCCGAAGAGTCGGCCTGGTACGACGAAGTCATTACGATGGCCGGAACGGACCGCGAATCCCTTACGGATTTCTTCGCGTTCTGGCGCTATACCAACTGGAATGCGGTGCCGGTGTACTACACGCTCCAGTTCTTTTGGGCGAAGCTCGTGTCGGACAGCGTGGTATCGTTTCGGCTCCTGTCCATCTTCTTCGGCATGGGCGCCGTCGGCCTCACGTATGCGCTGGGCAAGCGCCTTGGGGGCACCGCCTGCGGCGTGGTCGCGGGCCTCTGTATCGCGGTTTCGGCCGTGCACATCTACCAGGCACAGGAAGTGCGCAACTACGCCCTCACGACCTTTGCCGCAGCGCTCGCGGCCTACACCTTCGTGCGCCTCATCGAGGAAGGCGGCTGGCGCTGGGCCATCGCGAACACATTGGCGAACCTGCTGCTCGTGTGGACGCATCTCTTCGGCTGCTTCCTGCTGGTGGCGTGCGGGCTGTCCTGGGCTGCGGCCCTGCCGAAGGAATGGCGGCGGGCGATCGCGTGGGGCGTGGTGAACCTGCTGCTCATGGTGCCGAGCGTGCTGTGGATTCAGACCTTCGAGGACATCCAATACTACAGCCCGCCCGTGCCGCCGCTGTGGCACATGGTCAACAACATGCTCACCGACGTGTGGTCGCCGACTTTCAACTACTTCATCTCCACGCAGGATATCTGGCAGTTCGAGCGGCACTCGTGGGGGCCCTGGCTCGAGCGCATCTCGAAGCGCGTGGACCTGTGGATGATGGGCTTCTTCGCGGCGTCGGCCCTGGTAGCGGCAATCAGCACGGCCTTGCGCGCGCGGCAGGATGCCCAGCAGCCGCGTACGCAGAGTGTCGTTTTCCTGTTTCTCTGGCTCATCGTGCCGGCGCTATGCCTGTGGTCGCTCGCGCAGATCTGGCGCACGGATATCCTGTCGCCGAAGTACACGACCTATTCGTCGCTGGCGGCGTACCTGCTGGCGGGGCTGGCCGTGAGCCGCGTACCGCGCTGGCTGGGCGCGGCTTTCCTGTGCGGGCTGTTCGCCTGCTTCGCGCATCACTGGGCGGCCGCGGTGACGCATCCGCAGCGTCCGGCGTGGTATCCGGCGGCTGCGCACCTGCTGGCGTCGCCCGCGTTGGAGGAAACGCCCTGCCTGATTTACCCGGGCTGGCAGAAGATTTCGCTTGAGTACAACCTGCGTCCGCAGCATCCGGCCATCGAGGAGACCGACTCGCTCGAAGAGGCCTGCCGGGATACCGAGCGGCTGTTGGGCGAGCACGGGCATGCGTGGTTCGTGTGGGTGGGCGGCTATGGCAATCGCGATTTCATCATCCGTTACGAGCGCTTCTTCCAGCAGCGCGGCGATCAGGTCGAGCGCACCAACTACTGGGGTGGCATGCAGGCCATCTTCGCGTGCGAGGTAAAACGCGGACCGGACACGGCGGCACTGTCTCCCGAGGCGCTGGAGGCGGCGATTGCGGAGGCGGCGGCCTGGCAGCCCGAACTCAACGACGGCACCACCAGCGGCATTCCGGTGCAGTAGCCGCTAGAGCAGCGCGCCTGGCCAGACCGTTTTCCACAGAATCAGGTCGTCGGGATCCTTCGGCAGGTAGAGGGTCGGTAGCAGCCGGAAGCGGGACAGGTCATCGACGGCGTACAACCCGACGAATCGCTCGCGGTCTTCCTCGCGCAGGGCGATGCCGGCGAAGCGCGTCGTGCCGATGGTCTGATTGACCGGGTATTCGTAGACCGGGAAGAAGTACAACGCATTGGACGACTGCGGGTGCTTCAGGGGCGGTGTAAGCACATGCGCGGAGAAGTCGTTTCCGAACTGTTCGGCCTCGTAGCGGATGTCGAGCTCCAGCGGTTCGGTGCCCGGCTTCAACTCCACCGCGAGATAGCGGGCATGCACCCGCCACTCCCACAGGTTCTTGTCGTCGATCTCGGGCAGCGGGAGCGGATCGCAGGCCATGTTCACCCAGCCTGTATTGCCGCCGGGCGCTTCCTCGGGCCGCGTGGCAATCGGGTCGAGTTGGGCGTCCCGGCATTGCTGGGCAATCGCTCGCACCGCGCCCGCCTGCCAGAGACGCGCCGCCGTCAGGGTTGCGCCGATCAGCACGCACAGGACCGCCGCCACAAGCGCGGGTCGCCTCAGCGGCCGCCAGTAGTCGTGCCGGGGACTGCGGAGGGCCGCCAGCCACGTGTCGCGCCGTTCGTGATTCCGCAGGAGCAGCGCGCCCCGGAGCACGAAGTTCCAGAACAGGAGCATCGCGCCATAGCCGAGAAAGGTCATCGGGAAGGCGTGCCGCACGTGCAGCTGCAGGCTCGGGTAGGCCGAGAGGTAGGCGAACACGACCAGCAGCGCCAGCGCGCACCAAGCGTCCGTGTAGGCCACGATCAGCAGCACCAGCGCGGCGTAGACCAGGCCGAAATATTCGAGGTGCGCGATGAGCGGCGCGTAGGCTTTGGCCGCAGCTTCCGTGGACGGGTCGTCGCGCAGCGCCGCCTTTGCGATGCCGCCTGCGCCATCCTCGAACATGTAGCGGCACGTGGCCAGCGCGCGGGTAAGGAAGTCGCCCGGGAAGGTGGCGATGCTCTCCAGCATGAAGGCGCGGCCCCAGCGCGCGGCCTCATTGCCCTCGTTGTACATGAGGGCGAAGGGGTCGTGTACGCGGCGCGCATAGCTCTCGCGCAGGGCATGACTGAAGTTGTCGTTGATCATGTAGGCCTGCTCGTACGAACTCTCGCCCATGCTCAGGCGCTCGTCCGATTCCTCTGCCAGGCCGTTGATCATGTTGTGATACATCAGCGACCCCTGCCCGGCGGTCGCGCGGAAATTCGGCGCGGCGGGTACATAGAAGCAGAGGCACAGCAGCGCGCAGGCCATCGCCCGTTGCCACCACGCGAGCGGGGTAACGCCGCGCGAGAAGAAAGCGAAGCAGACGAGTCCGATCGGCATGCCGATGATCAGGTCCTGCCGGAAGCCAAGCCCGACACCGAGGATTGCGCCATAGAGCGCGGCCAGGACGAAGTAGCGTCGGCGTGTCACGGGCCTCGCGACCGCGAGCAACAGCGCCAGCAGCGAGGCATAGAGCCACGGCGTCTTGCCGAAATCGCGCAGGTGCGCGCTCATGGTGAGCACGGCGGGCGCATGGGCGAAGAGCAGCATGCCGGCCGCGCTGAACAGGGGATTCATGGCGATGCGGAAGATACCGTAGAGCAGCAGCGCAGACGCGATGAAGAACAGCAGGTGCAGGTATTTCGCGCTGTGCCACGAGATGCCGAAGATCCGCCAGGTGTAGCCTAGGCAGGTGAGCAGGTGCGCGTGCGTCTCGGCGAAGGCCTCGTGCTCCCATAGCGGCGCATCGTCCGGCCATTCCTCGGGATCGAACGTTTCCGTGCGGCGGAAGATGAAGTCGTCCAGCGCCGGATCCGAGCCGGGCTCGGGAATCTGCCACCCCTTGCCGCAGGAGATGGATACCGCCGTGCTGTAGGCGTTCTCCGGAATCGAGAGATAGCGGTCGCCCGCCGGCGAGAAAAGGTAGGCCTGCACGGCCCAGACGGACCAGAGTAGCGCGATGAGCACGATGCCGCACTCCGTCAGTCGCGCGCGGTTCCAGAAAGGCCTCATGCGCCGTCCCCGAAGGCGATGCGGTAAATCGCGATGCCGTCCTCGTGATACGCGAGTGCGGTGTACGGACGTGCGGCGGCCTCCACCTGCTCAAAGCTCAGGCGGTTCTCCTTCGTGCCGTCCTCGTTGAAGCGGTCCTCCAGCACCAGCAGGTGGGTCACGTGCCATTCCTCGGCCAGCTGCCGGAAGGCCGCATCGTCTCCGCGCAGGAAGGCGTCGTACATCGCGAACTTCGCGGCCACGCGGTCCTCGTAGGTCACATAGGGATTCGAAAAGATATCGATGTTCTGCACGGCCTTGCGCGCGGCGGGCATCACCAGCCGGATGCTGTGCTGCTCGTCGCAGAGAAACACAGCGTCCGGCGGGCAGTTGGCCAGTATCCAGTCCACGCATTCACGGCGATCTTCAAAGGATTCCGTGTGCCAGCCGAAATCCATCGGCGTGGAAAAGTGCAGCTGCTTCGCATAGGCCGGCAGCAACACGATGGACGCGACCACAAGCAGCAGCACCGCGCTGGCGGAACGCGTGGCCGGAATCCGCTCGGCGTTCCCGCGCGCGAATAATTTGGCCGCAAGCCCCGCCAGCGCGACGAGGCCCGCGCCGAAGAGCGCCGCCTTGACGCCGCCGAGGTTGATCAGGTGGTGGTGCCCCGGCACCAGCTGCGGCAGTCCGAAGCCCCAGCGCGCCACCAGCACAAGGTTCAGGTAGAACTGCGCGAGAAAGCCAAGCACCAGCGCGGTCCAGAGCAGCAGCAGCCGCGCGGCGGGCACGCGCTTCCGCATGCGCCAGAGGGCGACGACTCCAATCACCGCGACAAACGTCGTCCAGTTCGCGGCCTCGGCGAGCAGCCCCGGCAACTGATCGAGTCCTGCCACGCGATCGACGTAGCGCGTGGGGGTGATGTTCTTCATCCGGAACTGGTAATTCCAGAGGATCGAGTAGGTGTAGGGCAGACTGGACACGAAGGCGATTGCGATGGGACTTACCGCGTGCAGCAGCCGCGTGCGCCATTCGTTCGTGCCGGCCGGCCGGGTGCGAAATAACTCCCACGCCTGCATAAGCACATAGAGCGCGCCGAAGACGATGGCGGGGGAGGTGTGCGCCATAAACGTGAGCCCCCACGCGATGCCCAGGCCCACGCGCGAGGACCAGCGTCCGTGGCGCAATTCGGCCGCGAAGAAGGCTAGCGCGATGAAAAACAGCGCTTGCCCCAAGTGCGGTGCCCATAGAAACGGCGAATAGGTCGTCGTGGTGACCCAGGTGCCCGTGCGGTCGTGCAGCGCATTGCCCGCAATCAGAAACAGTGCGCCCGCCGCGGCCGTCCAGGCACCGAACCCGATGCGGAGGAAGAGAAAGAAACCGAGGGGGATAAGCAGGTTGATCCACGGGCCGGATGACACATTCGCCTGCGCCGCCGTCTCGCCCGTCATCCACGCATACAGGGCGTTCATCGCGCCGGTCAGCGGGTTGTACCACAGGGTCGCGCCGAGGATGACGGGATCCTCCGGGTAGCGGCCGTCGAGAATGCCCTGCGCCACGCTCACATCGCGCCAGGCGTCGTGGAAAAAGGGCCACGTCTGCGTGGCGGCCTGGGCCAGCGCGGCATGCAGCGCCCAGGCGCACAGGCCCAGCAGCAGCCCCCACGCGACCGCCTCCGCCAGAATTCTTTCAGCGCGAATAGACATGGTTCCGCGACGGTATGATCCTTGCCAGCCACCAGAAAGAAGGGGAGTCTACCAGTTTCGCGCGGGGTCTCGAAAGCGGTGGCGCGCAGGATGGACACGCCGCGGCCGGGTTCCGTATAGTGGCCCGGCACCATGGACATGGAGTTAGCTGAATGTGGTATTACGCAAGCGGTGGAACGCTGAGCGGGCCGCTTACCGAGGATGCGCTCACGCGCGCGGCGGAGGCCGGCTACGTGCAGGCGGACACCCCGGTGTGGCACCAGGGGCTGCCTGCGTGGCTGCCCTACGAGCGGAGCGCGGCAATCGTTACCGCAGAGCACACAACACGCTGCGCGGTGTGCGGACTGCAATACGCCAGCGACGACGTCTTGCACTTTCAGGGCGACGCCGTATGCGCTGCGTGCAAGCCTGCTTTTTTTCAGCGCCTGCGCGAAACCGGCATCCCCTTCGGCACGCTGTCCTATGCGACTTTTGGCAAGCGGGCTTGGGCGAAGGTCGTCGACTGGTTCATTCAGATGCTCGCGACCGGCGCGGCGAACACGGTGCTCTACGGGCTGCTTGCGGCGCCCGGTTATCAGGATCCCTTCGCGTTCTCGGCCGTCACGGGCTTCTCCTATCTCGCGAGCATCGGCGTGACGGCGGCGTACAACATCTATTTCCTCGGGGCCTACGGGGCTACGCCGGGTAAAATGGTCATGGGCATTCAGGTGGTGCGGCCCGACGGCGCGCCGCTTACCTATGGCCGTGCGACCGGGCGCTTCTTCGCCGAGATGATTACCGGGTTCACCTTCTTCATCGGCTACCTGATGGCCGGGTTCGACAAGCAGCACCGCGCGCTGCATGACATGATCGCGGATACCCGCGTGGTGGACGCCTGATGGCCGCCGCCACGGCTGTAGTCGCGTGTGGACGCTGCGGCACGGAGAATCCGATGCCGCTCTCCGGTACGGAATCGGCGATGCAGTGCGGAAAGTGCGGCAGCGAGGTCCGCGTGCTGGCGTTTCCCGCGCTGGTGTGCGATGCCGCCCCGCCGCCGCCCGCGCCGCCGGTGGTCGCGGATGAGAGCGCCTGCTTCTACCACCCGGCCAAGCAGGCCAGCGAGGTGTGCTCCGGTTGCGGCAGATTCCTCTGCTCGCTATGCGAAGTCGACTATCGCGGCAGGCCCCTGTGTACCTCCTGCATCGAATCGGGCCGCGCGGAGGAGCCCCCTTTCCGCAGCCGCTACATCCACTACGACGCGGTCGCGCTGGCGATGGTCCTGCTTCCGATCATTCCGCCGCTGACCTATTTCTCTTTCATTTTCGCCCCGGCGGGCATCTTCCTCGCGATCTACTATTGGCGCGAACCGATGAGCATTCTGCCGCGGCGCCGGTGGCGCGCGCTGGTGGCGATCGGACTGGGCGCGTTCCTGTTGATCTCCTGGGTGATATTACTGGCCATGATGATCATGGCCGTCATGGGGATTTCGTGGTGATGAACGAAACCTACGAGAAGCTGCCGGGCGGCTATTTCATGGGCGGCTTCCTGGCAGGCAGGCAGCGCGGGCAGTTGTGGCTGGGCAGCGATCATCTACTCCATTTGCGGCTATCGGCTTATTCGGAAGAAGCGCGTCGGATTTTCCTGCGGGATATCGAGTTGATTACCGTATCGCCCTCGCGAGACCGTGCGATAGGAACGGCCATTATGCTCTGCATGGTTGCCGCACCGAGTTTACTTCTATTCGGGTTAGCCTTAGGAATTGGTATCGAGCAACCGAGCGGAGCGTTTTTCATGGCATTCGCTACGGCGTTGTCCGGTGGTGGTATCGGTTACAACGTATGGTTCTGGCTACAAGGCCCCATCGGCCGGGTGCATGTCCACACGCGGGTGAACCGCGAGGAACTGCTGGCGCTGCGCTACCTGCGCAAGGCCGATGCCGCGCTCGAGATTCTGCTGCCGAAGATCGCCGAGGCGCAGGGCCGGCTCGAGGAGACGCCCGCCCTGCAACAGGCCGTGGGCGCTTTCGTGCCCGCGCGTTCGGGCGCCCTTCGGGTGCAGCGCGCCGCGTCGGAGAAGCCCGTGTTCCAACCGGGTCTGCACTACCTGTTCTTCGGCTACGTGATCCTGGGCGAAGTGTTCGGCGTCGGGGAAATGCTGGCGCCTGATTCCTTGCTCGGAATGATTGGCGGCTACTACTTGCTGGCCTACGCGCCGATCGCATGTGTCGCGATTGCGCGGCAGCACCGTACGAACAGCGCGAAATTCATCCGCTACACCACGTGGGGTATCGTCGCCCTGCAGTCGATTCAATTGATCATCACGGCCGCGGTCGCCTTTTCTATCAGCTTCAACAATCCCTACGAAGCCACCGACTCGAGCCAGGTCATCGCGGTGATCAACTCGAGCGCCTGGGGACAGGCCCTTACACTCGGCTTCGCCGCGATGCTCAGCGTGCTGTCCTTGCTCGGCATTCTCGAATTGCGCCGCGGCGGACAAGAGCCCCCCACCAAGGCTTCCCATTCCGCCGCCCTGGACCCTCCGCCGCTGTTTCCGGCGGGCGCATGGGCCGAACTGGAGCCGCTTGCTGGAGAGCCCGTGGAAGCGGTAGAGACGGCCCCCGAAATGCCAGCCGCGGAGCGTGACGAGAGTCAGCCGTGAACGAGGCCCTGACACAGAAGCGCTGCTTTAACCACGGCACGCGCGAGGCGGCGGCGCGGTGTCCTGCGTGCGAGCGGTACTTCTGCCGCGAGTGCGTGACCGAGCACGAGGGCCAGGTGCTGTGTGTCAGCTGCCTGGCGAAGGCCGCGCCGGAGAATACCGCCCAGCGAGGCTCGCGGCTGGGCGGCGTGGTCTTGCTGCTGCAGTCCGTTGCCGCTATCGTGGTGCTCTGGATGGTGTTTTTCGGCCTGGGACGCATGATGCTCTCGATTCCCAACGAATACCACGAATCGGTCGTGACCCAGCCCTACTACATCGAGGACGAGTAAGCGTGGCGGCGCGCGACAAGGCCGCCGCGTCCTCGGCCGTACAGCTGGCCGAGGAGGTCTATGCGCTGCTGCGCGGCGAAGCGGGCTGGAATCTGGTGTGGTACTACATCGGCGCGCTGCCCTTCGTGCTGGCGATGATGCTGTTCGCCGTGGATATTGCGCGTCATCCCTACGCCGATTTGCATATCGCACCGGGCGCCCTCGGGCTGGCCCTGCTCTATTGCTGGATGCGCGGCTGGCAATCGCTGTTTTCCGAACGCATGCTGGCGGCGGTTTCCGGCGAGCCCGCCGCGCCGCTCAGCGTCCGCCGCTTCGTTCGCATGGCCGTGCGGCAAGCCTTTGTGCATGCGCTCGGCATGCTGATGCTCCCGATATCCCTGTTCTTCCTCATTCCCTTCGGCTTCGTCTATGCCTCGCTGCAGCAATTCACCGTGCTCGAGAATGGCACCGCGCCGTCGCTGCGGCCCGCGCTGCGCGAGGCGCGGCAACTGAGCTTCTATGCCGCCGGCCAGAATCACCTGCTCATCTGGCTGCTCAGTCCGTACCTGTTTCTGCTGAATGCCATCCTCTACCTGGCGGGTTTCGCCGCGCTGGAGGCCGCCGCGCCTGATTTCACCGAGCCGATGCTGATGGGGGCCGCGACTGTCTGGGGTATCGTCCTGTCGCTCGCCAGCCCGGTGGGCCTGGTCGTCGCGCTGAATATCGGCATGCTGATGTTCCTCGTGCCGGCGCTGCTTCAGGTCCTGTTTGGCATCGATACGCCCTTTACCGACGGCACGCTCAGCTTCGGCATGCCGGTCTACGTGTTGTGCGTCGGCGCGACCTATCTGGTGCTCGACCCGGCCATCAAAACCGCGTATGTCTTGCGGGTGTTCTACGGCCGCGCGCGCAGCACCGGCGCTGACTTGCGCACGCGCTTCGAGCGCATCGTCTCGGGCGCGTTGGCGGCAGCGCTGCTGCTCACCCTTTTTGCGCCGGCGCCGGCCTACGCGCAGGATGCTGCGGTCGCGCCAGCCTCGCTCAACCAGGCCCTCGACGAAGAACTGGAGGATTCGGCCTACGTTTGGCGCAATCCGCGCGAGCAGGCCATGGAGGCGTCCGAGTCTGCGCTGGTGACGGCCATGCGCAGCGTGGCCGACGCCCTGCGCAAGGCCCTGGACTGGTGCTTCGAGAAGATTTCCGACGCGTGGCAGGCCATCGAGGACTTCTTCGATTCCCTGCGTCCGGAGAAGAAGGCCGGGGCCGACGAGGAGCGCGAGGGCTGGATGGTCTCGACCAGCCGCTGGGTTCGGGGCCTGCTCGTGCTGTTCACCGTGGCCTTGTTGGTGGTGCTGGGCGTTCTCGTCTACCGTACGGCGCTCAAGTCGCGGAAGCCGGACGCCGAGGCCGAGGTATTCGCCGCGCCGCCGCCCGAGGTGGACCTGCACGACGAGACCACCACGGCCGATGCCCTGCCCGAGGACGAGTGGCTGAAGATGGCGCGCGAGTTGCAGCTGCGCGGCGAGACGCGCCTCGCCGTGCGCGCGCTTTTTCTCGGCATGCTGGCGGCCCTGGCACAGCGCGATCTCATCCGTGTGGCGCGCGGCAAATCGGATCTGGAATACCAGCGCGAAGTGGCACGCTACGCGCACGAGAAGCCTGAGCTCCTTCGCGCATTCAGCGAAGGCATGGCGTCGTACGAGGCGGTGTGGTATGGCACGCACGAGACGACGGACGCGCTCTATCAGCACATGATTGCGCATCAGCGCCAGGTGGCGGGCCGTGGGTAGGCCGGGGCCCCTGACCCGCCTCGTGGCGGGCGCGCTCGCGCTGACCGCGTTTTACGCCGCGCTGCAATTCTTCATGGGCTACGCGGATCAGGGCAATGAACTGCCGTACTACTCTTCGCGCCGTTCGGATCCCCTGGGCACGCGCGCGCTGTACGGCGCCTTCGAGCGTGTCGATGGGCTGAAGGTATCGCGCAACAACCTGCCGCTGACCGCCTGGACGCCGCCGCCGGGGGCCACGCTTATCGTGCAGGGCGCGGCCGTGTCGCCCGATCCGCTCAACATGATCGAGCTGACCGAGCGCTGGGTGAATGAGGGCGGGCGGCTGGTCATCGCGCACTATCCTTATCGCGACAACATGATGCTGTGGTACCGGTTCGAGGAAGACGAGACGGAGGGGGAAGCGGACGGCGAGGGTGAGGACGCGCCGCCGGAGCCCGCCGCCGATGCGGAGGGCGAAACCGAGGGGGCAGAGGCGGACGAGGACGAGAGAACTTCCAAGGAGCGCTGGGCCGACAGCGTGAACGGCGTCTGGATAGACGAGCGCTGGGGCTTCACCTACCGCGTAAACGACGAGGTCAAGGATGTCCGACAGGCATTCAGCACCGTGGAGTACGCCCAGCTGCCGGAATCGGTCGCGTGGTGGAGCGGCCTCTACTTCGAGGAGCCGGACGAAAACTGGCAAGTCGTGTTCAACTGCGAAGACCACCCCGTGATTATCGAGCGGCCCTGGGGTCAGGGCAGCATCGTGATCTGCAGCGACACGTATTTCATGAGCAACGAGGCCATGAAGAAGGACCGCCACCCCGAGCTGCTTGCGTGGCTGGCGGGGGACTCCGACACGATTATCTTCGACGAGGCGCACCTGGGCCTCGAGCAGGCGCCCGGCGTGGCGGGACTCCTTCGGCGGTTCCGCTTCGAGGGCATCGTACTCGCCTTTATTGTCTGCGGCGCGTTGTTGGCCTGGCAGGGCATGAGCAGCCTGCTGCCCCGGCGCGACCGCGTGCGCGACGACGACCGCCACGAGCGCGGACGGGAAGCGACGGCCGGACTCGAGGCGCTGCTGCGGCGGAGCGTGCCGCGTGCCGGACTCTTGTCGCAGTGCCTGCAGGAATACGAAGCCACCCTCGACCCCGGATCGCCCAAGCGCAGTCGCGCCGCGCGTGCCCGGGACCTGGCGCGCCATGCGGAATCCCCCGGCATGACGCAGGAAGAACTGGTCAACACGTATCGCCGTATCCGCGCGGTACTATCGGAGAGAGACTAATGGCAGCAGAGAATCTCGACTACCTCAAGGACGTGCTCGCGCGCACCCGCGGCGAAGTGGGCAAGGTCATCATCGGCCAGGAAGACGCGATCAGTATGGCGCTCATCGCCATCATGACCGGGCAGCACGCGCTTATCGAGGGCGTGCCCGGCGTGGCGAAGACGCTGCTGGTGCGCGCGTTGGCCCGGGCGCTGGGCTGCGAATTCAACCGCATCCAGTTCACGCCCGACCTGATGCCGGCGGATATCACCGGCACGAACGTGTTCAACCTGCGCGACAATGAGTTTAAGCTGGTGCGCGGTCCGATCTTCACCGAGTTCCTGCTGGCGGACGAAATCAATCGCGCACCCGCCAAGACGCAATCGGCCCTGTTGCAGGCCATGCAGGAACGTTGCGTGACCATCGACCGCGACACGCACACGCTTTCGCCGAACTTTACGGTGTTTGCCACCCAGAACCCGATCGAATACGAGGGCACCTATCCGCTTCCCGAGGCGCAGAAGGACCGCTTTCTCTTCAAGATCCGCATGGGGTATCCCTCGCGCGAACACGAGACCGGGCTGGCGCTACGCATGCTCGGCTGCGACGCGCCCGAGGCTGTGCTCGAACGCCATGCCGTACAGCCGGTGCTGTCGGCGGGCGAACTCGAGCGCGTCCGCGGCATCTTCCAGGCGGTCACCGTGCGCGAAGAACTCGTGAGCTACATGGTCGATATCGTGCGCACAACGCGCGAGGAAGACATGATTCTCGTGGGCGCCGGACCGCGCGCCACCCAGGCGCTACTGCTTTCCAGCCGCGCCCATGCAGCCCTCGCCGCCCGTGATTTCGTGACGCCGGACGATGTGAAGGCGGTCGCCCCGGCGGTGCTCGAGCATCGCATCGTACTACGGCCGGAAAGCGAAATCGAGGGCGTGACCGTCGGAGAGGCCGTGGCCCGCGTACTGCAGGGAGTCGCCGTGCCGCGATGATCGCGCCCACCTACAGATTGGCGCTCTTGGCCGCGCTTATTGGCGTGCCTGCCGGCTTGGGTTATGCCGCTGCGGGCGACGGCCTCGTGTTGGGCGGTTTCATCGCCCTGATCGGCGTGCTGTTCGCGCTGCTCGACGCGATTCTCGCGCCGCGGCGGCTCGAGGGCGTCCGATTCTCGCTGCCCGAGGTTGCACGGCTGACCGTGGAGCGCGAGGGCGAAATCGAGATCGGCTTTACGAAACCGACACAGGCGGGCGGCCGCGTGCGCATCGGGCTCGACCTGCCTGACGCCATCATTCCCGAGCGTGAAACGAATCTCGTGCCGCTGCCCGAGGGGGAATCGGGGCGGATTGTGTGGCCCTGCAAGGCCGGCGTCCGCGGACAATACGGGCTCGCCGGCGTGTATGCGGAATGTACCTCGCCCGGAGGCCTGTGGCATTGGCGCAAGATGGATGCGAGCCCCTGCGAGGTGCGCGTGTATCCCAACCTGATGCGCGAGAAGAGCGGCCTGGCTGCGCTGTTTCTCAATCGCGGCGGACTCGGTGCGCATGCGCAGCGGCAGGTGGGCAAGGGACGCGAGTTCGAGAAACTGCGCGAATATCAGCCGGGCGACAGCTTCGAGGATATCCATTGGCGCGCCACGGCCAAGCGCGGCTTTCCGGTCACCAAGGAATTCCAGATCGAGCGCACGCAGGAAGTGTATGTGGTGCTGGACGCCTCGCGCCTGAGCGCCCGCGAAACCGATGCGGCCGATGTGAGCATCGGCGGCGGCCCCGGCGCCATCGTCACGCACCTGGAGCGCTTCATCACCAGCGCCTTGATTCTTGGCATGGTCGCCGAAAAGCAGCACGACCGCTTCGGGCTCTGCGTGTTCAGCGACGAAGTGGAGACCTTCGTTCGCGCGGAATCCGGCGTGGCGCATCATCGCCGCCTGCGCGATGCGCTCTACGCCCAGCAGGCGCGACGCGTAAATCCGGACTTTTCCGAGGTGTGCACCTTTCTTCGCATGCGGCTGCGCCAGCGGGCCTTGGTGCTCTTCCTCACGCATCTGGACGACGAGGCGCTGTCGGAGCAGTTCCTCCACGATGTGCAGGTACTCTCGCGCAAGCACATCGTGATGGTGACGGTGCTCAATACACCCGGTGCCGCGCCCGTGTTCGGCGCGGACACAGACAGCGAGGACGGCGTATACCGCGCGCTCGCCGCGCACCTGCGCTGGCAGAAGCTGCGCGAGACCCAGCGCGCGCTGCGGCGGCGGGGCGTCAACCTCGCCTTCGCCGACCACGCCACGCTCTGCCCCGATCTGGTGACGCAATACATGAACGTCCGGCGGAGGCAGCTGCTGTGATCGTCGACATCGAACGCTTCGTGGAAAATGAGACGCCCTATTGGCGGGAGCTCGAGGGCATGCTCGACAGCCTGGAGCGGGATTCGGGCGCGGTGCTGCATCTGGACGAGGCGCGCCGGCTGCACTACCTGTATCAACGCGCATCGTCCGCGCTGGCGCGGGTGAACCATATGGCACTCGCGCCGCAATTGCGCGAGACGCTCGAGCCACTGGTCACGCGGGCGTACACCGAAATCCACCAGGGCCGCCGTCAGGCCCAGCGGCTCGCGCCGTTCCATTGGTTTTTCGCCGTGTTCCCGCAGACCTTCCGTCGGCAGGGCTGGGCGTTCTGGCTGGCGCTCGGCGCCACGCTGGCGGGGTGCGCGTTCGGCGTGGCGGCTCTCGCGCTCGACCCCGATGTGAAGCCCTACATCATGCCGTTTCCGCATTTGCTGGGCGATCCATCCGACCGTGTGGCGGAGGAAGAGCAAGCCGAACTCGACGACCGCGCGGGTTCGCACGCGCCTTTTGCCGCGATGCTGATGACGCACAACACCAAGGTGTCGATGATGACCCTAGCGCTGGGCGTCACCTTCGGCATCGGCACGCTCTGCATGTTGTTTTACAACGGCGTCATCCTTGGGGCGGTGGCCTTCGACTACATCCGCGCGGGTGAGGGCGTGTTTCTTTCCGGCTGGCTGCTGCCGCATGGGTCGGTGGAGATACCCGCGATTATTCTCGCGGGGCAGGCGGGGCTGGTGCTGGGACGCACGCTCATCGGCTGGGGCACCTCGGATAACCTACGCTCGCGCCTGCGCAAGAGCCGCCCCGACATTGTCACGCTTATCTTCGGCGCGGCCATCGTGCTGATCTGGGCCGGCATCGTCGAATCCTTTTTCTCGCAGTATCACGAGCCCGTCGTACCGTATGCCGTCAAGATCCTGTTCGGCACCGTGCAGCTGGTCGTGTTCTACCTGTTCCTCGGCCTGGCGGGTCGCGGCATCGGCCTGCGCTGGCTGCGGAGAGACGCCCCATGACCGGCCGAAGCCTGCGCTACACCATCGAGACGCCGGAGGGAATCACCTTCGCGCTGTACCTGGCCGGACCGACCTCGCGTTTTCTCGCCTGGGGAATCGACATGCTGGCCAAGGCGGCGCTGTTTACCTTGCTGAGTTACACCGCCGTGCCCTTCGGCATCGTCGATGGCGGACTGGCTGTGGCCTATGTCACGGTCGCATATTTCTTCGTGGACCAAGGCTACAGCATCGCGCTGGAATACGGATGGCGCGGGCAAACCCTGGGCAAGCGTCTTCTGGGGCTGCGCGTGATCGACGAGCAGGGGCTGCGGCTTGCCTTCAGCCAGGTCGTCGTGCGCAACCTCATGCGCTTCGTCGATGGTATTCCGTTCTTCTACGCGGTCGGAGGCGTGGCCATGGTGCTCAGTCCCCGGCTACAACGCCTGGGCGACTATGCGGCGAACACCATCGTCGTGCGCGCCCCCCGGCCCGCAAGCTTCGAATTCGCCCGTACCGGGAGCGCCAAGTACAACTCCTTCCGGGCCTATCCGCATATCGAAGCGCGCCTTCGGCAGAAGGTGCCGCCGGAGATGGCCGCCCTCGCCTTGGAAACCCTGGCCCGCCGCGAAAGCCTCGCCCCCGCCGAGCGCCTCGACCTCATGCGGCGCATCGCCGACTACCTCCGCGATTGCGCGCCCTTCCCCACCGAGGCCACCGTCGGCATCACCGACGAGCAATACCTCCGCAACGCGGTCGACAGCTTATTTCGCACGGGCGCCTCCAAGCGGGATGCGGCGTAGCTGCGTTCCGCTACGGTAGCTCCATCGCCGCCTCTAATGCCGCCACCTGACCCTGGCGGGCGTAGTCTGCGGCCTCGGCGAGTATGCGGGCGGCTTCCTGCGGGGCGTGGAATCCCATCGAGTTTTCTGCGGCGATGAAATCGAGCCGCCATTGTGCCTTGCGCTGCAGGGCTCGGGTCTCGGCCAATTGCTCGTCGGTGGCGCCGGCCGCCTTCGCCGCGGCGATCGCATCGAGCTGCGCCATGAGCGCATCGGCGGCCCGTTGCAAGAGTTCGTGATTGGTCTCCTGTATCCGGTCCACGCGCGCTTTAATCTCTTCCTCCGGGAAGTGGTGGCACACCTGGCAGGCGCGGTTGATGTTCAGCAGCGGGCTGCGCACCCAGTGGTCCGATACCTTGGTGGCGCCGTCGCGCATGTAGGGCATGTGGCAGTCCGCGCAGCTCACGCCGGAGCGCGCGTGGATGCCCTGGCTCCACAGCTCGAACTCGGGATGCTGCGCCTTCAGCACCGGCGCTCCGCTTTCGGCATGCACGAAGTCTTTGAACTGCGTGCCGTCCTTGTCTTGCAGCGCGTCCCAGAAGGTCTCGATATTCTCCACGCGCAGTCCCTGGCCCCAGGGAAACGTAAGCGGCATGCCGCCGCCGCAGTAGTACTCCACGTGGCACTGGCCGCAGACGAAGGAGCGCATCTCGCCGCGCGAGGCAACCGCGTTGGGGTCGTAGGGCGTATCGCGCGGGCCGCTCCGCCAGCGCTCGATGGACGGCAGATGGGGCGCGGCGGCATCGGATTCGGCCAGCCGGCGGATGCCGTCGATGAACCCGGGCCGCGTCACCCGCAGCGCCATCGTGTCCGGGTCGTGGCAATCCACGCACGAAACCGGATGCGCATGCCCCGAATCGTGCAGCTTCTGGCTGAGTTCCTGGTAGGAATACTGGTAGCTCTTTTCGAATCCCGCGTGCGCGTCGCCCTCGCCCAGCTCGCGGTAGAGCGGCATGATCGAGGCATGGCAATGCAGGCACGAACCCGATTGCGGCTTCGTCAGGCGTTCCGTGTTCTCCTGGTCGTAGAGCATATAGGCATGACCGCGCCGATCGCGGTAATCGATGGCGAAGGCGTAGCCCTGGAACATGCGGCGCAGC
The DNA here is from genome assembly GCA_016125095.1 of Candidatus Hydrogenedens sp. Taxonomy (GTDB): domain Bacteria; phylum Hydrogenedentota; class Hydrogenedentia; order Hydrogenedentales; family JAEUWI01; genus WGMK01. Next base: position 37,178 of record WGMK01000031.1, read on the forward strand.
CACGGATCGCGCTCGAGCTTCTCTTCGGGCATCGCCTCGCTGCCGCCGTGCCCGCCGAACCGCGTGCGCGTGGATTCCGCCGTGCGCTTATAGCTGTCGTACTGCTTCGGCCAGTTCACGCCCCACTTCTCCGGGTCCGTGTCGTCCTCGGTCACTTCCACCAGCCGCACGAAGGGCGTCGCCGCCTCTTCCTTCCGCACGCTGATATTCGCCAGCAGCGCGGTCACCAGGGCCGCCGCCGAGGCGATGGCCGCCATCAGCAGCGCCAGCAAGACCATGCTCAACCGGCGGTAACGTGTTTCACTCATGGTATTCCAGCTCCCGTTCCGCGCCCCGGTCCGGACCGCCCAGGCCCGTCCGCTCGCCATGTCCTACATCGGCGTGGCAATGCACGCAGCGCATGCTGTCCGCGCCTGCCGCCGCCGAGATGTCGTGTATAAAGCCCTCGTGGCACATCACGCAGTTATGCTGCAGGATGTCCGCGTTCTTCGTCTTAATCATGATAGGCTCGTGGAAATCCTGCAGGGTAAAGCCCTTGCTGTGGTGATACCCGTTCTCCGCCTTCGCGATATATTTGGCGATGAAGGTGTGCGGCAGGTGGCAATCCACGCACGTCGCGACGGTGTGGTGGCTCGCATGCTGCCACGAATCATACTGCGGCCACATGATGTGGCAATTCGCGCAGGCGCGCGGATCGGTGCTGAAATACGACAGGCCTTCCGCATAGCCGAAGGTGAAGCCGCCCACGCCCAGCAGCACGCCCGAAAGCGCCGCCAGCGCGATGCCCGCATACACCCACCGCGGCAGCCGCAACCGATCCGCCTCGCTCTGTGGAATCACGCCCGGCACCGATGCCCTCCCGAAGAATCTGCCCGAAATCCGTACCGCTACTGTAGCGCGGATAAGGTGTTTTGTCAATGCATGTTAAGGGATGGCTGGGCGGGCGGTGAGTGCCGTGTTATACTGGGAAATACAGGAGAACACACAGAATGACGTACAAAGGGTACATCCGGCAGGGCGTCATCGTGCTGCAGGAGCCAGCGGAACTGCGCGAAGGCGCAGAGGTGCTTATCGAGATTCTCGGTGACGTACCGGTAGCGGCAAATGATTCGGCACCGACCTTGGCCGAGCGGCTCGCCGGTGTCATTGGTCAGGCCCAAGGTATGCCCGAGAACTGGTCTGCTGAACATGACGCCTATCTGCGGCAGCAGTCAGGCCAATGACAACGCATTTTGCGGACAGTTCTTTTTATCTGGCACTGCTCAATCCTCGGGATGCTTGGCACGAAGCGGCAGCGTCGTTCGCCCGCGATTATCGCGGGACGATTTTAACCAGTGATTACATACTGCTCGAATTGGGCGCCTTGATGTCGCGAGGAGCGTTGCGTCCGGTCTTCGCCAATCTAGTGAGATCCCTCAAGAACGATGCCAAGACAGAGATTGTTGTGGCGTCCAGCGATCTACTTTCGGACGCTATTAGCTTGTTCGAGGAGCGTCCGGACAAGGACTGGTCGTTGGCCGACTGCGCGTCTTTCGTAATCATGAAAGACCGCCGATTAGAGCTTGCCCTCACATCCGACCATCATTTTGAGCAAGCCGGATACATACGAGCGGTATCGCGGCCTAACTAGGCCAGAATCAGCGCACATGCGCCTACACCCCTTGCGAAGATTACCTCAGTTGCAGTCCGCCTCAAGCGGGCCTTCGAGTTCTTTGAGGTAGAAGAGCTTGCCCGGCAGGGTGGGCATGAAGGTGCTGGGCACCCAGGGGGTGGGCTTGAGGTGGAGGGTCATCCAGAGGGACATGCCTTGCCAGGTCATGCCGCGGCCGAGGGCGCCGTCGCAGCCGCCGATGATCTTGTCGGACTGCAGGAACAGGCCGGGACCGACGGTGTTCGCGCGGCAGGGCACGAGCGTGGTGCGGCTCTTGAAGCTGGTGATGGCGTTCTGCTCGATGGTCATCGGGTGCAGGTTCGCGGCGATGCGGAATTCTTCCGCCTTCCAGTCGTCGAGCGAATCGTACTCGGCGGCGAAGTGCGGCTCCCAGAAAGCGATGTGGCAGGCGCGGCCGATGCCGAACACGGTGACCAGCTTGCCGCCCTTATCGCGGACCGCCGCGATCTGCTTGCCGAACTTGGGCAGTTCGGCCTTGGTGGCGTAATGCCGCTGCGCCGGCGGCACGGTGAGTTTGCCCAGCGGACCGTAGAAGGCCTGCTCCATCGCGTTCTGGAATGCGCCGGAGTCTTTGGCGGGCAGGGTGTTGCCCTTGGCGTCGCTCCACTCGTCCATGTTAAAGCCGTGCACATGGCTGCAATCCACGTTCCACTGCTGCAGGAAATACACCGCCCACTTGTACATGCCCATCGGACCCACCGGCAGGATGAACGCAATGGGCTCCTCCGACATTTTCGCGGAAAGAATCTCCAGGGCGATCTCGTGGCCCATCATCACGTCGAAATCCGCCAGTGATTCGCAGGGCACGGGCGCGAACTGCTTGTTCCACCAGCGCTCCGGCTTCACCAGGGTTTCCGGTTTGCGCGAACACACGCGCTCGATGGCTTTCAGGTCCCAGCCCTCGGGGAAATAGGACTCGAGCAGCGAGCCTTTCAGGGTGGAAATCAGGTTGATGCTCATGGGGCCAGGTTCTCCTCCGTCCGAATGACCAGGGTATCGCCGAGGGCCTCGCAGAGCGGGTCGGCCCCGGCGGCGCAATAGCCGTAGTTCAGGTGGCGGCGCCAGCCTTCGGCCGCCTCGAAGCGTCCGGAGCGCCGCCCCACCTCGCGCGTTACTGTCTCCATTGTGTCCAGGTAGCTGTCCAGCCCCTGGGTCGCGTCGAGCCAGTCCTTCTGGCTGGCATGGCAGGCCAGCGCCTCGCGCTTCAGCGCCAGCTTCGCCGTCACGTCCACATAGTGCGTGGAATGCACCGGCGCGCCGAGCGGATCGCACAGCCCCCAAGGCAGCGCATGATACACGCGCGTTTCGTTTTCCACATGCGGACGCGGCGGGTCGCTCTGGAAATTCGGCACCCCGCGCACGAAGCCCGCCGACACCGCCAGGCGGCACGAGTTCATGTGGTCTTCCATGTAGTCCTGCGGCGGCTGCGTGAGGATGATGGACGGCGCGACTTCGCGCACCACGGCCGCCACGCGGCGCAGCAGGGGCTCGTTGTAAAATACCATCAGGTCGTCGCAGAGCGGCGGATGCATGGTGGCGCCCAGGGCCTTGGCGGCGGCCTGGGCTTCTTCCCAGCGGCGCGCGGCAATCGCCCCGGCCGATTGCGTCATCGAGCCGCCCGAGCCATTGGCGATGTTCAGCATGTGGAGTTCGTAGCCCGCGTCGCCTAACAGCGACAGCGTGCCCGCCATCATGATTTCGATGTCGTCTGGATGGGCCGCTATGGCCAGTACCGTCGGTTTGCTCATGGACTTTCCCCGGATGCCAGCGCATCAGTATAGTCATGAGACTTCGATTAGATCACGCAAGCAAGCGAAAGGGAAACGACATGGCGCAATACGGTGTGGGCATCGCGGGCACGGGCTGGGTATCGGGCGAACACATCGCGGCATTCGAGGCGAACCCGCACACCAAGGTGGTGGCGCTCTGCGGCCGCTCGAAGGAAAAGGCCCAGGCCAAGGCCGATGCCTGCGGCGTGGACTGCGCGGTCTACGACGACTTCGCCGCGATGCTGGCGCACCCGGGCATCGACATCATCTCCATCGCCACGCCGCCGCACGTGCACCGCGAGCAGGCCGTGGCCGCCGCGCGCGCGGGCAAGCACCTCATGCTTGAGAAGGCCATTGCCAACACGGTGGAGGACATCCGTGCCATTCGTGACGCCGTGGCGGACGCCGGGGTGAAGTCCGTCGTGAGCTTCGTGCTGCGGTGGAACCCCCTGTTCAATATCATCAAGGCGCAGCTCGCGTCGGACACCATCGGCCGCGTGTTCTACGGCGAAGTCGACTACTTCCACGGCATCGGCCCGTGGTACGGCCAATACGGCTGGAACGTGAAGAAGGAGATCGGCGGCAGCTCGCTGCTCTCGGCCGGCTGCCACGCCATGGACGCGCTCCGCTGGTTCATGGGCGGCGAGGTGGCCGAGGTCTTCCAATACGCCACCCAGGGCGGCGGGGCCGATTTCGCCGACTACGAATATCCGCCCACCACCGTCACCGTGCTGAAGTTCGCCGACGGCCGCGTGGGCAAGGTCGCCTCGTGCATCGAGTGCATCCAGCCCTACGTGTTCAACACCAACCTCGTCGGCACCGGCGGCACCATCCGCAATAATCAGATCTTCTCGCGCACCTCCTATCCCGGCCAGACCGGCTGGGCCACCGTGCCCACCGTCATGCCCGACAGCGGCGACGTCACCCACCACCCCTTCAAGGACGAAGCGAACCACCTCGTCGATTGCATCCTGAGTGGCACCGAATCGCACTGCAACATTGCGGATGCCTACAAGACCCACGAAATCGTCCTCGCCGCCGACCGCTCCGGCGCGGAGGGCAAGCCCGTGCAGCTGCCGCTGGGGTAGGGGTGCTGCCCGGTACGGTACTGACTGAAGAAACCACTTGACTAATTCGTAAACTTCAATCAGACTGTAGGTCAAGCGGTGCCGAGAAGGCTCGCGCAGCGGTTCGCGAATCGGGGGCACTGGAGCGCGATTTCAAGCGCATACCTTTGACCCTCCCGCAATCACAGAGGTAGGTCTAGGAGGGCGTCATGGATCCGAATCTCATCCACGTCGATTGGGAGCGCACGTTCGAGGCGCTGACCCTGATCATCATTCTCTCGTTTATCGTCGAGCGCGCGCTGGCCGTGCTCTTCGAGAATAAGGTGTTCATTCTTTATCTCGACCGGGACGGGCTGAAAGAACTCATCGCCGTCGGGGTGGGAATCGCGGTCTGCGCGCAATGGAAATTCGATGCGCTCGGGATGCTGCTTCTGACCGAGACCACGACCATGCCCGGCTACATACTCACCGGCCTGGTCATCGCCGGCGGCAGCAAGGCCTCCATCAAGTTGTTTCATGATGTGTTGGGCGCGAAGACCACGACCTACGATGCGCGGCACGAGCTCGTGGCAGCCAAGGCTGCCGCCGATACCAAGGCGCCGGCGATCGATTCGATGGCCAGCAGGTCGCTCCCCGTGGCGGAATCGAAGCTGGCGAAGGCGGAAAGCAGCTTGAACAAGGTGCGGATGGCCGCAGCGGCCGCAGGTTCCGAACGCGCCCAGCGCGAACTCATCGATGCCGAGAGCGTGGTCCTTCAGGCGCGGAACCACGTGAACACGCTGCGGGCCTCCGCATGATAAAGCGGCTGGTTCCCGCCGCGCTAGCGCTGGCGGTTTTTGCCGGGGCCGCTGCTGCGGATTACCTCGAAGTCCGCCGTCCCGCGGCGGTCAAATACGGCCCCGAGAGCGGCGCGGAAAGGATATACGGTCCCGAGGTCGGTACGAATCTCCAGCTGCTCGACGAAGGGCAGCAGGAGAACGGCTATTACAAGGTCAGCGTGCCCGCGGATGCCGGTTCGGCGGTGCCCGTGGGCTGGGTTTACCGGACGCTGGTGCGGCGTTTCCCCGGCGACATGCCCCCGGTTCCAGGCGGGGACGCTCCGGAATCGCTGGACCCGGATGTCGCTGCGCTCATCGAATCGGTCACCATTACCTGGCCCGCGCGGCACGATGAATCTCCGGAGCCGCACACGGTATTCGGCGTACCGAGATGCAATCCGGCAGATCCGGCGCACCAACTGTTGCTGGACTATTCCGGGTTCAGCGTCTATTGGGACGACGTCGTCTTGGGGCCGCGCTGGACTGCAATCAAGCTTACGTCGTTCATGGCGAATGCCGGAGGCGAGATCGGACGGGAATCCAAGTTCTCTACCGATCCCCGGATCGCCGAAGCAGGATTGCGGGCCACTAGGCACGAGGACTACAACAACGAGACGGGCTCGAAGAAATGGGCCCGGGGCCACATGGTGCAATTCGACGACGCGCGCGGCTGGGGCGAGGAATCGGGGCGCGAATCGTTCTATACCTCGAATATCGCGCCGCAGCTGCAGGCGCACAATGGCAAGCGCTGGCTCGCGCTGGAGAAAGCATGCACGGAGTTCGCGCGGGACTATGGTTTGGTATGGGTATACACCGGTCCGATTTATCCGGCACATCCCGAGCCGTTCATTCCCGGGCGCGATGTTCCCGTGCCGGTCGCCTTCTACAAGATCGTCGTTTCGCCGGGCGATTCGGGCGCGGTAGACGTGCTCGCCTTCCGCATGCCGCATCAGGATATTCCGACGAGTGTGGCCCTCGCGGATTTTCTGGTTAGCGTGGACCAGATAGAAGAAGAGACGGATATCGACTTCCTATACGAACTACCGGATGCCGTGGAAGGCCCGGTCGAGTCGGTCGTCTGGGGCATGTGGCCGGACCTGGAATACTGAACAGCGGCGCGCGCCAAGGCGAAATAAAACAGGCGCGGCACCGAAGCGCTGCGCCTGTAAAGACTGTCTTTTTCGTCTACTTCAGCACGGACGCAAACGCCTTGCAGATGTGCTCCATGTTCTTGCTGGTCATGCCCGCCACGTTCACGCGGCCGGAGGCCACGATGTAGATGGCGTGCTTCTCCCGCAGTTCTTCCACCTGTTCCTTGGTCACGCCGGCGAAGGAGAACATGCCGCGCTGGCGCGTGATGAACGAGTAGTCGCGGGTTACGCCCTGGGCGGCCAGCGTCTCGACGAACAGGGTGCGCATGTGGTTGATGCGGCTGCGCATCTGCGCCAGTTCGCGTTCCCACTCCGAACGCAGCCCGGCATCGCCAAGGATGGTCGAAATGATCATGCCGCCGTGCGCAGGCGGGTTCGAATAGTTGCAGCGCACGGACACCTTGAGGTTGCTCAGCGCCTTGGCCGCGTCGTCGCGGTTCGCCGCCACCAGCGTCAGTCCGCCCACGCGCTCGTTGTACAGGCTGAAGTTTTTCGAGAACGAGCTGCAGACCATCAGTTCGCAGCCCTCGGTCGAGAAGGCGCGCAGGCCCACGGCGTCCTCTTCCAGGCCGTCGCCGAAGCCCTGGTACGCGAAATCGAACAGCGGCAGCCAGCCCTGTGCGCGGGAGATCTCCGCCAGCGTCGCCCACTGCGCCGCGTCGGGGTCCATGCCGCTGGGGTTGTGGCAGCAGCCATGCAGCAGCACCACGTCGCCCTTCGGCACCGCGCGCAGCGCCGCCGTCATCGCGTCGAAATCCAGCGTGTTGTTCGCGAAATCGTAATAGGGATATTTCTTCACGGTCAGCCCGGCCGCCGCGAAGATGGCGGTGTGGTTCGCCCAGGTGGGGTCGCTCACCCAGATGGACGCGCCCGGCAGGTTCTTATGGATGAAGTCGCCCGCCACGCGGAGCGCGCCCGTGCCGCCCGGCGTCTGCGCCGACACGGCCCGCCCGCTCGCCAGCACCTCGTGGTCCGCGCCGAACAGCAGTTCGCGCACGCACGCGCCGTATTCCTCCGGACCCGGAATCGGCAGGTACGTCTTGCTCGATTCGCGCTCCAGCATCAGCTGCTCCGCCCGCTTCACGCTGTCCAGAATCGGCGTCTGGTTCGCCTCGTTCTTGTATACCCCGGCGCTCAGGTTGATCTTTTCCGGGCGGGGGTCGTTCTTAAAGGCGTCCGTCAGCCCGAGAATCGGATCCGGCGGGGCCATCGTCAGTGATTCGAACATGCGGTCTTCTCCCTTGGGGCTTGTTCGTTCCGAGGATCATACGCTTCGCGCGGCGCGGGTGTCACGCGCGCGGGGGGGCTCAGGGCTGCTGGCGCCCCCGGGCCGATTTCACGGCGCGGTCGATTTCCCGCTTCGATTCCCGCGCCTTGATCGCGTCGCGTTTGTCGTGCGTCTGCCGGCCGCGGCACAGGCCCACCAGCACCTTCACCTTGCCGCGCTTGAAATACACCCGCAGCGGCACCACCGTCAGGCCCTTTTCTTCCACCCGCGCCTTCAGCTTGTCGATTTCGTGGCGGTGCATCAGCAGCTTGCGCTTGCGCTCCACCTCGTGGTTCAGGATGTTCGCCTGCTTGTAGGGGCCGATATGCACACCCACCAGCCACAACTCGCCGCTCCGGAAATCCGCGTAGGAATCCTTGAGCATGATGCTGCCCTCGGCGCGCAGCGACTTCACTTCGCTGCCCACCAGCGCAATGCCCGCCTCGTAGGTGTCCAGCACCTCGTAGTCGTGGCGGGCCTTGCGGTTGTCGGCCAGCGTCTTCTCGCCCTCTCCCATCAGCGGCGGCGCGGACCCCAGCTGGGGCCTTCGCTCCGTCCGCGCTGCGTCGGCATGCGCCGCTCGATGCCCGTCTCCGGGTTCACCATCCACAGCTCGGGGCTGCCCGCGCGCGTCGTCATGAACACCACATGGCGGCTGTCGGGCGACCAGCTCGGCGACTCGTTGCTGCCGTGGCTGTTCGTCACGCGGATCGGGTTCGAGCCGTCCGCGCTCATCACGTAAATCTCGAGGCCCTCGCCGCTCTTCTCCGCCACGTAGGCGATGCGCGCGCCGTCGGGCGACCACGCCGGGTCGTACGACGAACCGCCCTGGAAGGACAGGCGCGAGCCGTCGCCGCCCGAGGCAGGCATTACGTAGATCTGCGGCGCGCCCGCGCGGTCGCTCACAAAGGCGATGCGGCTGCCGTCGGGCGAATACACCGGCGAGGTGTCGCCGAACTTGTTGCGCGTCAGGCGCTGCGGATTCGTGCCATCCGCGTTGCGCACGTAGATTTCCGTGTTGCCGTCCTTACTCAGCGTCATCGCGATCTTGCTGCCGTCGGGCGACCAGGCGGGGGAGAGGTTCAGGCCCACTTCGCCCGATATCCGCACCGACTGTCCGCTCGTGCGGTTGTACACGTAGAGGAAGGGGTAGTTGTCCTTGTAGGAGAGATAGGCGATCTTCGTGCCGTCGGGCGACATCTTCGGCTTGATGCTGATCGAGTTGTGCTGGGTCACCTGCTTGGCGTTCGCGCCGTCGTAGTCCGCCACGAAGATTTCCTTGCCGCCGCCGGCCGCCGCGCTGAACACGATCTCCGAGGTGCTCATGCCCTGCTCGCCCTCGATGTAGCGCATGATTTCTTCCGAGAAGCGGTGCGCCGCCAGGCGGCCGAATTCGCGGCCCACGCGCAGTTCCTGCCCGAACACCTGATCCTTCGAGGCCAGGTCGAACAGGCGCAGGCGCGCCACCAGCTGGCCGCCCTCGGTCGAGATGCTGCCGTACACCAGGTTCTCCGCACGCGTCGCGGGCGGTGCCCACATCTCCAGGTCGAGCTGCGTCACTTCCGCGCTCAGCCCCGTGAACCCGGGCGGGAACTCCGTCGGCTTCAGCACGATGAAGCGGTCGGTGAAATCGAGGTCGTACGCGATGACTTCCGCCATTTCGCGCGCAATGCCCGCCAGTTCCGGCTCGACCGACGCGAAGGGCGGCACGGCAATCGGCACGCGCGTGTCGGAGGCGCCGGTGGAATCAATCCGGATGCCGCCGTCTTGCGCCGTGGCGGCGGAGGCAAGGGTCAGGATCGTCAGGGTCAGTGCAATGCTCAGGGGCCTGAAAAGCATGATGTTCTCCGTCTGTTGCTGGCCGAACCGCGATTCTATCACCGCAGCAGGCTGAATCCGTAAACGATGTACAACTCCGGTTCCTTGAAGCTGTCGGGCAGCGGCGGAAACGGCGCCGATAGCATGATCGAGCGCAGGCCGGTTTCGGCCACGCGCGGATCGTCGGCTTCCTTTAACACCACCGGGGTATCCAGCAACATGCCGTCCCGGCTTACCGTGAATCCAATTTCCGCCGTCATCGACTCGCCATCCAGGCTCACACCGCCCGGCGGCGCCCAAACCCGGTCTACCTTACGCTTTACATTCGTCGCCCACGTCCCAAGTTCCGTCGGCATGCCCCGAGCGCCGCTTTCGCTGCGCGACGCCGTGGCCGGCGCAGGCTTCGGAGCGGGCTTCGATTCTGGCACAGGTTCGGCCTTTTTCTCGGGTTCCGGCTTCTCTTCCGGTTCCTTGGGCTTCTCCGGCTCCTTCGGTTTTTCGGGCTCGGGCTTTTTCTCGGGCTCTTTTTTCTTCTCGGGTTCCGGCTTTTTCTCCGGCTCCTTTTCCTTCACCGGCTCCGGCTTCTTCGGCTCCTCCTTCGGAGGCGTCGGCTTCGGTATCTCCTTCGGCGGCTCCGGCTTGGGCGGATCCGGTTTGGGCGGATCGGGCTTCGGGGGGTCCGGTTTCGGGGGATCGGGCTTGGGCGGGTCCGGTTTCGGCGGCTCGGGCTTGGGCTGTTCCGGCGTGGGATTCTCGATGACCTCAGTGATATCCGGGTTGCCCTGCTGCTGTTCGCCCAGCACGCTCACCTCAAATACCTGAATCGGTTCCGGCCGCGGCCGCTCGATGGAAAGCGCATAGAAGATGAACGCGATGCCGGCATGTACCAGCACCGCGGCAATAATGGCGAGGCGCAAACCTGAGCGGCGCCGGTAGGCGCGGTAATACTGATCGAATCGGTTGTCCAAGGATTTCCGTCCAATGGCGGCCATGCTGCCGCGCAGACACGTCTAGCTTCCGCCGTCATATCCCGGGGAGCCGCTGCGGGTTCCCTCAGTGTAGCAATTTTCCCGTGCCGTACGCCACGCGCGGGCTTGTGCCAAACCACTGCCGTTGGCTATGTTGCGGCTTCGGGACACCTTAAAACGCATACAGGACCAGACGACGATGACGGCACGGAAATTCAGTGGGACCATGGCGGCCGCGGCGCTGCTGCTGGCGGGCTGCGGCGGCGGCATGCCCCCCGCAGGCGAGCTGTTTCAGGAACACAACGACGGGGTGATGAAGCCCATGGGCGCGCCCTACGGCATCTGGAACGAGGCGCCCGACGCGGCGGGCGGCGCGGACTACGACGCGGCGGTGGAGCAGCTGGACGCGCTGGGCTACCTGGCAGGCAGCACGGAGGTCTCGGCCGGGGCGGCGGTGCGCCGCCACGACCCCGCCCGCGCCTTCGAGGGACTGAATTTCTACACCTCGGGCCATGCTCCCGCGGCCATTCTGGCCGACATGGAGGGGCGGCCGCTCCACGAATGGCGCTTCGAGCTTAAGGCCGTCTGGCCGGACTACCCGGTCTACAAGGACAGCCCCAAGACCGGCTACTGGCGGCGGGCGTATCTCTATCCCAACGGCGACGTGCTGGCCATTTTCGAGGGCATCGGCATCATCAAGGTCGACCAGGATTCGAACCTGATCTGGGCGCAGCAGAACGGCGCGCACCACGACCTGCAGGTGCTCGACGACGGCACCATCTGGGTGCTGACGCGGGCGGTGAAGCAGATGCCGGAAATCCATGAGCGCCTGCCCACGCTCGAGGACTTCGCCACCGAACTCGCGCCCGACGGCAGCACGCGCCGCTCCATTTCGCTGCTCGAGGCCGCGAAGAAGTCGGGCGAGATCGGCCGCGAGTTCTGGCGGCGCATGGGCAGCTCGGGCGATGTCCTCCACACCAACAGCATCGAACTGCTCGATGGGCGGCTGGCGGATCAGAACCCCGCCTTTGCCACGGGCAGCCTGCTGCTTTCCATGCTCTACCCCGACACCATCGCCGTGCTCGATCCCGTTGCGGGCGAGTTCACCTGGGCGCTGCGCGGATCGTGGCGGCGGCAGCACGACGCCACGGTGCAGCACGACGGCACGCTCACGCTCTTCGACAACCGGGCCGAGGCCAAGCGTACGCGCGTGATTCAGGTCGACCCCGCCACCGGCGCGGAGACGGTGCTGTTCGGCGGCACGGATGCGGAGCCGTTCTACACCTTCTCCTGCGGCACCGCGGCGCGCCTGCCCAACGGCAACCTGCTGGCCACCGAATCCGATGGCGGGCGGGCGCTCGAGGTCGCGCCCGACGGCGCGATCGTGTGGGAGTTCTACAACCCCCACCGCGCGGGCGACCAGGGGCAGTACATCGCCACATTGTTCGAGGTGGTGCGGCTGCCGAAGGACTACGTGCAGTTGGATCTGCCCGCCCCGGCCGCCTCGCCATGATCGGCGATGGCCTGCCGGGAGAAGCGGAGATGGCGGCGCGCGTCGCCGAGGCCGCCGCACTCCACGATGCCGGCCGCCACGACGCCGCCTTCGATATCCTGAGCCAATTACCCGACGTGCTTCCGCCGCGTTTTCCCCACGTCGAGTTGGAGGCGGCTGTCCTCGGACAGCGCGTACTCGCTGCGATGGCCGACGATCCGCGCTACGAGCCGCATGCAACGTCCCTGTTCTTCAAGGCGCAGGGACGGTTCTTCCGTGCCTCGTATATCGACCCGATTCACCCCGAGGCGAACGCACTGCAGGCCGCGCACTGGCGGCGCATCGGGCGCGCAGACCGCGCGCGGGCGCTCGAACGCACGCACGCCCTCGCGACGGGGAAGCCCCTGCCGGAGCCCCTTCCGACGGTCACGGTCGCGCAGTCAGTCCCGGCGTATACCGGATACCGCCCGCGCGTACTCTGGCTTATGAACCCGGCCTACGACCCGGGGGCCGATGTGCTTTACGACGGGCTCTGCCGGGCGCTCGGCAAGGAGCGCGTCGAGGAGTGGCCCTATAAGCCGATGCTGCACGGGCAGGACCGCGAGAAGGCGGAGTATTACCCCACGGTCTTCGAGTATCCGGGCGAGCCGCGCGATCTGGAATGGATCTGCGCGCAGCTGCGGGCCGGGGCCTTCGACCTGGTTCTCTACGGCGACGTGCTGGATACGATACCGCCCGAGGCGCTGGCCCGGATTGCCGAAGCGGCGGGGGAGACGCCGTGGTGCCTGCTCGATTTGTGGGACGACGCGGGCGATTATCAACGGGCGTTTATTGATCGCATTGGGCTGCGCGCGGCGCTGGCGTACTTCAAGCGCGAGATGATCGCCGGTTGCCGTTATGGCGACAACACGGTGCCGTTGCCGCTGTCGTATCCCGAGGGGCTGGCGGCGTCCGCGGCGGGCGAACCCCGGCCCGAGGCCGTCTTCTGGACCGGCAACCGGTTCTATGGCCAGCGGCGGTTGTATCTGGAATGCCTCGAGCAGAGCGTGCAGGGAGACTTCGGGCGGCGTCTGGACCAGCAGGCCTACCGCGACGCGTTGCGGCGGGCGAACATCGGCGTGTCGCTGCTGGGCTTCGGCTTCGATACCGTCCGCTACTACGAGGTGCCCTGCAACGGCGGCATGCTGCTGGCTGAACAGCCACCCATCGTCATTCCGCACGATTTCACAAGCGGGGAGAATGCGCTGCACTTCCGCGACCTGCAGGAATTCAACGAGCAGCTCGCCTGGTGCTTCTCCCATCCGAACGAAGTGCTCGCGCTGGCCGCGCGCGGCCATCAGCACGCGATGGCGTATCACACCGGCACCGCCCGCGCGCGGCAGATGCTGGCAGCCATCGAACAACGGCTGGACGCGCGCTAAGGCTGGCCGGCTTCGTTCCCGGCGGCAATCGGTTCCCACGCGGCGGCGCGCTGTTCCGCCTCGGCAATCTGCTCCGGCGTCAGTTCCTTGCCGATGATCTCGATAAAATAGCCCGCGCCTTCCGAGGCATTCAGCGCCAGGGTGCTCCACATGTACGCGGTAATCAGGTCTTTCTCCGCGCCCATGCCTTTCGAAAGCATCCACGCCACCGTGACCTCGCAATCCGGGTTGCCGCGGTCCGCGCCGTACTGGAAAAGTTCGAGTGCCCGCGCCTCGTCCTTGGCTACGCCCCGGCCGGAGAGATACGCGCGGCCCAGCTGAAGCGCCCCCTCGATACTCCCCGCATCCGCCGCCCGCTGGTACCACGCCGCTCCTCGCTCCAGGTCCTGCGCCACGCCCTTGCCCTGGGTATACATCCAGGCCAGGTGCAGCTGCGCCTGTTCGTGGTTCTGTTCGCCCGCCTTGCGGTACCAGTCCAGCGCCGCCGCGTCGTCCTGCTCCACGCCGAGCGGCACGCTGTACATTTCGCCGAGCATGTATTGCGCCTCGGCATTGCCCTGTTCCGCCGCCATGCGGTACCACTGCGCCGCCAGCGCATAGTCCTGCGGCGCGCCTTCGCCGGTGAAGAATGCCCACCCCAGCCGGGCTTGGGCGTCGGCGTCGCCTGCCTCGGCGTCGGCCTGCAGCGCCGCCACGGATTCCGGTACCTGCGCAGGCGCATACAGCGGCACCAGACAGCCCAGGGTCAAAAGTAGAATGACGGATAGATGGCGCACGACACGGCCTCCCGAAGTTGGAAAGTGAATCGCCCGGACGTGCCCTTAGTTATACGCCTGTCGACCCGGAAAGTCTCGGAAATTCTCGCGGGGGTCCGTTAGAACGAGAACCGCGCGCCCGCGTAGACGTTCGAGTTGTCCTCGAACTGGCCGAAGAAGGTCGTGCGTTCGCGTCCGAGGAAGATATTCGCGCCCCCGAATATCTGCCACGCATCGTTGATCTTGTACGTCGCCGTCGGGCGCAGGTAGGCGTCCGCGTCGGAGGGGCTGTAGAAGGTGAACAGCGACAGCATCAGGTTCTGGTTCATCAGCATCTTGGTGAAGCGCACGGTGAACAGGTGCCGGAACTCGTCGCGCGCGGGCACGAAGAACGGCAGGGTGCGGCGGTAGTCCCCGTAGTCCTGCATCCATTCCATGTAGTGTTGCACGCCGATGGTGAATTCCTTCCCGGCCTCGAACTCGTAGCCGAGCAAGGTGCGCAGCTCGTCGTTGTTGACGAAGGGGTCGTTGCCGCCGCGATCCTCGCGGGAGTCGTAGTAGCCCAGCTCGGCGCTGAGGATGCCCGGACCCAGCGGGCCGCGCGCGCTCGCGCCGTATACGGAAAGCTCGGGGAAGGTCGCGCGCGGCGGCAGCAGCGTCTGTCCTCCCGGGCTCTTCCAGTAGCCGCGATAGGCATAGGCCGCCACTTCCCACGCGCCGACGTTGCGGTAGAGGCGCAGCGCGATTTCGTCGTCGTCGAAATAGTCGTGCGGCGCGTGGTAGCGCACCGGGTCGTCCGCGCCGGCCAGGCCGCCGGCCAGCGGCGAGTAATAGCTGAAGCGGTCGCCTGTGGGAAAGCGGTCGGGCGCGAAGCGCGGCGTGTAAACCAGTTCGACGTTGACTGCGTCGTTGTACCAGCCCACGCGCAGGCTGTCGGAGGGCGCTTTCAGGTACTCGACGTCGCGCCCCGAGAGGAACGCCACCCAGTCCTTGGGGAAGAGGTCGTTGATAAACAGCAGATCGCCGACGCCCCAGGTGAGCACCTGCCGGCCTATGCGGAGGTCGAGCGAGTCCGTCACCGGCCAGGTCAGCCGCAGAAACCGGATGTCGTCTTCCACGCGATCGAAAGCCGCGTCGTAGATCAGGTCGCCAATAAACTCGAAGCTGGCGCGATCGCCATCGACGCGTGCGTCCAGTTGTAGCCGCGATTCCCCGAGTGTCGCCGTCTTCGATTGCACGGCGTCGTCCCGGATGCGGAAGCCCGAGCGGTTGTCCCAGAAGCCATGCAGCTTCAGCCGCGAGGCTGGTCGCTCGGAGGTTTCCACTTCCGAGGACGCCTGCGAATCACCCAGTCCCGGAGGCAGGGCGGGTTCGGCCGAGTCCCCGCCCAACCCCGGAGGCAGCGAGGGCTCGGAGGTAGCCCCGCCAAGGCCGGGAGGCAGCGCGGGTTCCTCTTTGGGCGCGTCGAGCCCCGGCGGCAGCGCCGGTTCCTCGGCGGACGCGGCAAACGCGACGCCCAGCGCCAGCGCGGCGCACGCGAATCCTCTATAGGCCAAGGCGTTCATTTAGCGGAGATACTCCCGCGGCGCGCGGCGCAGGTAGCGCTCGGTGAAAATGTCTTCCGGCATGTCGAGGTCGTACTTGATGTCGTGGTACTCGTTCACCGTGAAGCCGCCGATGCGCTTGTCGGTCATCTTCGACTTGGTCACCGTCGGGTAGCCCTGGATGGTATCGACCGCGAGGATCTCGTTGGTGCGGTAGACCTCGCCGCCCTTCTCGAACTCGACCTTCACCGGCAGATAGGTGCCCTTGTGAAGCCACATCGTGAAGCTGTCGAACTCGACGGCGTCCTTGTTCTTGGGTGTGTTTTTCAGCACGTAGTAGGTATCGGTCGTCTCGACGAGTTCGTGGTCGTCCTCGTCGATGCCGCGCCCGGACACGTCCTCGTAGAAATAGTGGGAGCCCACGAAGCTGGTGCGTTCGTCCGCCGCGGCGATGCGTTTGGTCACGTCGAGCGCCGGCAGATAGAGCCAGCGGTCGTCGTCCTGCCCGAGGTGCTTCCACACCAGGAAGGCCGTGTCGCGCACGTCTGCCGGCTCGTGGAAGTACACATAGAAGCGCTGCTTGCCGCCGTCCTCGCCGGAGTCGCGGCGGAGAATCGTCAGCTCGCGCTTGCGCTCGCGGCCCTGCGCATCGGTAATGGTCATCGTCACGCCCGCGCGGCCGTCCTTGCCCTGATAGTACGAGGCGGTATTGGTGCGCGCGACGATGTCGTCGACGGTCGGCTCCTGCGCGACGGCGGACAGGCAGGCCGCCAGGCCGGCAGCGGCGATAGCGAATGCGAAGTGTTTCTTCATGGCTACTTCTCCCTTGCGCCGTTAGCCGGCGCGGCGGTCGTTTCAGCAGTGGTATACACACGGCACGCCCCGCGGCGCGACAGCACGAAACTGACCGCGAGCCACAGGGGCAAGAATATCGCAAACCCGATGAGCCATTCCGCGTGCGGGTTGTGCAGGAAGGGCTGCACGTTGACCCACAGCGCGCCGTAAATCGCCGCGCCCAGCATGCCGAGGCTGCCGAAGCGGCAGGCCCGTGCCACGGGCACGCGCTCGGGAAACAGGAGCGGCTGCAAGACGCGGATGAGGGCAGGCACAATGATGAGCGTCGCTGCGCCGGACGTGAACAGGATGGCCGCCATGAACAGGCCCACGGTCTGATACGGCACCAGCGGCGCCAGCAGCAGCGGCAGGAAGCCCACCGCGATGACGATGACGTTGCGGAAAATGGCCCGCGCCGGTTCGCCGAACAAGCGCAGATTCGTCGCCGGCCAGTCGCGCTCGGTCTCGTACAGGTCGCGCGCGCGGGCCAGGAAATGGATCGCGAAATCGACCGCGAGGCCGAGCGTGAGCGATGACAGCACCGCGATGGGCATGTCATAGTCGCGCCCGGCGAACCCGATCACGCCGTAGATCAGGCCGATGGTGATGGTGAGGGGAATCATGGACACCAGCGCCCAGAGCGCCGAGCGGAACAGGACGACCATCATCGCAAAGACCACGAGGAAACTGCCGAGGAAGGACATCAGCATGCCGCTGACCATCTTCTCCTGCCAGACCACGTTGATATAGGTCAGGCCGAACCACTCCAGCTTCATCGCCATGGGCGGCGGATTCTGCGCCACGAACTGTTCCACGTCCTTCGCCACGGCCGCCATGTCCTGGTTGTCGCCGCTGCGCAGCTGAATCCAGACGCTCGACTGGCGGAAGTCGGGCGTGACGAAATGCCAGAGGTCGTGCGGGCGGTGGCTGCTTTCGTAGGTGATGATGCACTGCGCCACCGCCCGGTTCGATTCGGGTATGCGGTAGGCCTCGGGGGCGCCCTCGAAGAGTTCGCGGTGTACCGTGCGCACCAGGTCGGCGAGCGAATTCGACTTGCCCACCACCGGGTTTTCCTGCAGGTGCGCCTGAATCTTCGCCATGTACTCCAGGGCCTCGGGCTGCTTGAACACCTGGCGGCGCGATTGTTCGTCGGTCACGAAGCGCGCGACCACGTTCCAGGCGTCATAGGTGGCGTCGGGCGCATCGTCGCGTGCGGCGCCCGAAGATTCGGCGAGCGCATCGAGAAACTGCTCGTGGTTTGCAGCATTGGACTTGGCATCGTCCATCAGGCCCCGGAACGCCGCGCGCACGTCCTCCGGCAGCGCCTCCTCCTCCGCCAGCGTTTGGTAGCGCTGCTCGAATCCCGGGAGGAACACGTCGAGCGGCTGCGGCTCGGCGTTGCCGTCGAAATTCAGATAGGCCATGTACGTGCCGCCGAAGTGCTCGTTGAGTACGCGGTCGGCCACGCGGATGGGGTGGCTCGCATGGAACCAGCGGATGGGATTGTCGTTGATGTTGATCTGGAAAATGCCCGCCACGGCCAGCGCCGCCAGCGCGATCGTGCCCAGCAGCACGAGGCGCGCGCGACGGTTCGTAAAGCGTGCCGCTCCCGCGAGCATGCGCGGAAGGAGGCCCGCCGCGTGTTCGTCCGCATGCGCCGCGCCGAAGTTTTCAAAGGTGCGCGCCGGCAGCAGCATGATAAATGCCGGCACGAAGGTGATGGTCAGGAACCAGGCCACCATCACGCCGAAGGCGATGAACACGCCGAAGACTTGAACCGGCGGAATGGGGGTGAGCGCCAGCGAAATGAATCCCGCGAAGGTGGTGAGCGAGGTGTAAAGCATGGGCGTGAACAGATGTGTCATCACGCGTTCGATGGCCGCCCGCCGGTCGCGCCGCCGACCGTACTCCTCAAAATATTCCGAGAGGATGTGTACCGAGTCCAGTACCGAGATGGGCATGATGAAGATCGGGATCATCGAGCTCATGATGTGTATCGTGTTGCCCGTGACCACCAGCGCGCCCATGGTGATGATGACGCTGAGTAGCGCGACGATGAGCGGCGACAGCACCAGTGCCAGCCGCCGGAAGAAGTACAGCATCAGCAGGAAGACGACCAGCATCGCCGCCGGCGCCGAGATGGCCATCTGGATAAACATCTCCACGCCGAAGGTGTCTTCCGCCACCGGCAATCCCGTGATGTGGAAGTCCGCGCCTTCCGGGAAGCTGTCGATCTTCTCCTGCAGTTTGTTCGCGATGCGGTAGCTCAAGTGCTTGTCGGTGATCGGCACATAAATCGCCACGGCCTTGCCGTCTTCGGAAATCAGGGTGCCATCGAGGAAGGGCATACGCAGCGCCTTGTCGCGGATGGCCAGCGCCTCGGCATCGGTCTGTGGCGGCTTGGCCATCAGCCACTCGAACTGCACCACGCCCGGGCCGCCCGGCGCGATGTTGTCCACCGTCGAAGGCGCGATGAGATCGATCTCCACCACGCCCGCGTCGGGATCGTCGAGTCCGATCGCTTCGCCGTGCAGGGTCTTGGCGAACTCGGTAAGCTCGTAGACCTGCCCCAGCGTCTCGACATTGAACACGCCCTGCGGGTGCGTCTCGTTCACCACGCCCACCACGATCATATCGTAGAGCGAGAGCGTTTCTTTCCGCTCGTTGTGAAACACGCGCACCGGCTCGTGCGCGTCCAGCATGTTCTCGGGGTCTGTGTCGACCTGCACCGGGGAAAGGAAAGGCACCGCCGTCGGCGCGACCAGCGGCAATACCACCAGCGCCACCAGCAGGAGCGCGGTACCCACGCTCAGCCCGATAACGCCCCAAGGGTGATCGATTGCAAACCGTACCGGACCCCGCGCTTCGTGTTCTTCTTGCATGACTCGTCCACTCCATGGCAGCGCCGCGTTGCCCCGGCGGCCAATTAAAGTATATATCAAGATATCACGACTTGTCGAGCAATTTTTGAAAATAGGTTCGCGGCGAGTGGATGGTTGTTGTGTAAGTGTTTTCTATAAAATAACTTGTAAGGGGCTTTATGGCTTCCCCAGGGCGTTGTGGTCGGCGGGAGCAGACGGCCCCTGACGCCCCATCGGTCGTTATTGACAGTCCACATTTCAATTACATAGGCTTCGGATCATGTTGCGAGCCGCGAAAATAGCGTTAACGATCTTGTTGACGTCGACCCATGCACTCGTGGTTCCGTGGCACGTGTTCACCCAGCACGGTCTCGATCATGCCGATGTCGCCGCGGCGCGTGTGCATGTCCATTCGCATGGGGATGAGGACCACCACGAGCCCCCTCGCCTTGCGGGGCTGTACGATGCTTCGGGATACGGCGAGTCGCACCAGCATCAGGCTCACGGGCATAGCGATTCGGACCACACCTTGCTGCGGACCCGGACCGATGACCTCCCCGTGCTGCATGCAGAACTCGCCCCGACTGCTCACGCGATGCCTTTGCTTTCGCTGCGGCAGGGGGTCGAAGCAACTGAATCGCCTCCGCCGGAATCCCGCCATCTTGCATCTTCCTACCTGCGTGGACCTCCCGTCTGCTAGCGCGTTCCCTTTGCCGCTAGCCTGAAAACCGGGTGGCCCCGTTCTTCACGTCTTCTCGTGGGAGCAGTGCCCCCATCCGAATGACGAGAGGAACACGAGCCTCATGAGGTGTACCCGCGCCGCGCTGCTTGGCGCTACGGGCGTACTGCTGCTGGCCGGTTGCCAGCACATCCCGCCGCATCCGCTTGATTTCAATGAAACCGAAACATCCCTGCGCGACCGCGACATCGGCATCGAGCCGGTGCGGGCGTTCGCGGATGCGCTCGCGTCCGCCGACCGCGGGCCTGCCGGCCCCTTCGACACCTCCAACGGGCTGTCGCTCGCCGAAGGGCAGGCCGTGGCGCTGTGGTTCAATCCCGATTTACGCATCGCGCGTCTGCATGCGCAGCAGGCGCTGGCGGTCGCCGAAGCCTCCGGTCGCTGGTCCGACCCCGAACTGGGCGGCGAGTGGGGCCGGAAGTCTGTCGACGCAAGCGAACAAGGATTCTTGCACGATGCCGGGTCCACCGCCCGCGACTGGATCCGCGCGGGGAGCCTGAGCATCACAATTCCCTTGTCCGGACGTCCGCAGGCCGAGCGGCGCCTGTGGGCATCCCTGCATGACGCCGCAGCGTGGCAAGCGGCTGAGGCCGAGTGGGAGACCCTCGCCCAGGTGGAGACGGCTTGGGTGCGCTGGAGCGCGTCGACCGAGCGCGTGAACCTACTCGAGGAGCACCTTACGGTGCTCGACGAGTTCACCGACGCAGCGGCCGCCCTCGCGCGCGCCGGCGAAGTCATGCCTTCCAACGCGCGGCTTCTCGAAATCGAGCGCCTGCGGCGCAAGTCCGAACTGGCAAACGCCGCCGCCGAGACAGCGCAATCGCATGCGGCGCTTCTTGGCCTGCTCGGGCTTCTGCCCGATGCACCCGTGGTCCTGAATTCCCAATTGAGCGTATTGGCGCCGGAGGACGACGCCTTCGAACCCAAGGCGCATCCTGCGCTGCAACGGCTCGAGGCCGGGTACCGCGCCGCAGAGGACCGGCTGCGGCTCGAGCTGCGCAAGCAGTATCCGGATATCACGCTGTCGCCCGCCTACGCAGACGAGGAAGACGAGACGTCGCTTCGCGTGGGCCTGGGCATTCCGCTGCCGGTCTGGAATGCCAACCGGCAGGGCATCGCCGAGGCGCTGGCCGGACGCGAAATCGCGCGGGCGCAGGCTGAGGCGGGTTACCAGCAGCTGATTTCTGAAGAGGCGCAGGCCCGCGCGGCGCTTCGGGGCAGCCGCGACCGGCGCGGCATGATCGAAAACGACATCATCCCCGTGGTGGATGCGCAGCTGCGCGAGTCGCTTGCCCTGCTCCAGGCCGGCGAGCTGGATTTGATTGTGCTTCACGAAGCCCTGGCGCAGGCGCTGGCCGTGAAGGAGGAACTGCTGGAGGCCGCGCTCGGCGAAGCCGAGGCCTCGGCGCGGTTAACCGCCGCCACCGCGCGCGGCATGGTGATGCACACATCGACGGAGTCTACCGATGATCACGAATAAATTCTTCTTTGGCTGCGTAGCGGCCGTTGCGTTCGGCTCCGCGTTGGCCGGATGCGTGAAACCCGCGGGAACCGCCCCTGCGACGGCCATGGAAGCGGCGCCACCGCCTGCTTCGGCAGCATCGCCCGAGGGCGGAATCCCGATTCCCGGCGCGGTTCGGGACAATCTCGGTATTACCTTCGCGAAGGTCGAACTGCGGGCCGTGGCCGAGACCCGCCGCATCCCCGGTCAGTTTGAGCTGCCGCCGACCGCGCGCCAGGAATACCGCGCGCCGCTGGCCGGGCGGATTACGCTGCACGTCGCACAGTTCGATGCCGTCGAGGCGGGCGCCCTGTTGTTCACCATCGATTCCCCCCAATGGCGGCAGATTCAGCACGAGGCTGTCGAGGCCGCGGGCGATATCGCAATGGCGCAGGCCGCCCTTGCCGTAGCGCAGGCGCAGCGGAACGAGGCGCAGTCCTCGCTGAACAAGCAGGAAGAGCGGCTGGGGAACCTGGCAGCGGTCAACGTGCGCAACGCGGAGCTCGAGGCCGCCGCCACCGCGCTCCGTAGCAGCCTGCCCCGGCTGGACGCGGAGAATCGTGCGCAGCAGACGGCGCTCCTTGAGGCCGAGGAGCATTTCGCCTCGCGCCTCAATGCGCTGTCCTCCGTCACCGGCATCCCGGTCGACGCACTGCGGTCCGGCGCCGGCGATGCGGCGGCATGGCGATCGCTTGCCGCGCTGGAGGTGCGCGCGCATCAGGCCGGCGTCGTGGAGAAACTGGAGGTCGCCCCCGGCGGCTGGCTCGAGGAGGGCGTGCTCGCCATGACCCTCGTCGATCCGGCGCAGGTCCGCTTCCGCGCCGAGGCGCCGCAGGCCGACATCCTTCTATTCCGCGACGGGATGGCGGCACGCGTGGTGCCGCCGCGCGGCGGCAGCGTCGACCTGCAGGCCGCCCTACCCGGCACGCTTGCGCTCGGCATCACTGCCGATGCGGAAGACCGCACCCTGCCGCTCTATGTTACGCCGGCCGAACTCGCGCCTTGGGCAAAGGAGGGCGTCGGCGGGTATCTCGAAATCGAATTGACCGAGGACCCGCGCAAGCAGTTCGCCATTCCCCTCGCATCGGTCATGCAGGACGGCCTCGAGCATGTGTTCTACCGACGCGACCCGGCCGACCCGGACCGCGCCTTGCGGGTCCTAGCGGATTTGGGCCCCAGCGATGGCCGCTGGGTCGTGCTGAAGAGCGGGGTGAAAGAAGGCGACGAGGTCGTGCTCGACGGCGCCTATGCCCTGAAGCTGACCAGTTCCGGCCAGCAGGCGCCGTCCGGCTACCACTATCACGCCGATGGCCAGCTTCATAAGAATCACTGAGGGAGCACGCGCATGTTGCAGAAACTGATTGCGTTCTCGCTCAACAACGCGCCGCTGGTGCTGATCCTCGCGGCCACAACCGTCGTGGTCTCGGCCTATCGGGTGATGCACATGCCGGTGGATGTGTTTCCCGAGCTGAATGCGCCCACGGTGGTGGTGCTGACGGAGGCGGGCGGCCTCGCGGCGGACGAGGTCGAGCAGTACGTCAGCTTTCCGATCGAAAGCGGGGTAAACGGATTGCCGGGCGTGCGCCGCGTGCGCAGCAGCAGCGCGATGGGGCTCAGCCTGGTGTGGGTCGAGTTCGACTGGGGCACCGACATCTACCGCGCGCGGCAGGTGGTGAGCGAAGGCATGGCCGTAGTGCTCGAGCAATTGCCGGAACAGGTGCACGCGGAGATCGCCCCCATCACGGGTATCACCGGCGAAATCATGCTGATGTCCCTGTCCTCGCCCGAGGGCGTCTGGTCGCCGCTCGAATTGCGCGCCTTCGCGGAGTTCGATCTGCGGCAGCGGCTGCTCGGCGTGGCGGGCGTGGCGCAGGTGGTGGCCATCGGCGGCGAGCTGCCGGAATACCAGGTGAACGTCCACCCCGACGCACTGCGGCTCTACGGCCTTACCGTGCACGATGTCACGCGCGCCGCGGCGGAAGCGCACAGCACCGCCAGCGCCGGCTATCTTCCCAATGTGCAGGGCGTGGAGATTCCCCTGCGCCAGATGGCCCAGGTGCGCTCGCCCCAGGACATCGAGGACACGGTCGTGAAATATGTGGAGGGAACCGCGGTGACCATCGGCCAGGTGGCCGAGGTGGCGCTTGGCCCCGCCCCGCCGCGCGGCACCGGCAGCTCGAAGGGCCACCCGGCGGTCGTCATCGGCGTTAAAAAGGCGCCCTTCACGAATACCCTGGACATCACGCGGAACATCGACGCGATGCTCGACGACGTGCAGGCGACCCTCCCGCAAGGGGTCGAGCTCGACCGGCATGTCATGCGCCAATCGGAGTTCATCAATCTATCCATAACGAACCTGGTGCATGTGCTCCGCGATGCGGCCCTCTGCGTGGCCGTCGTGCTCATTCTGTTTCTGCTCAACGTCCGCACGACGCTCATCACGCTGACGGCGATTCCGCTCTCGGCCGCCATCGCCCTGTTGTTCCTGGACCAGATCGGCCTGACCATCAATGTGATGACGCTCGGGGGGCTCGCCATTGCCATCGGCGAGCTGGTCGACGACGCCATCATCGACGTGGAGAACGTCTATCGGCGGCTATCCGAGAACGGACGCTTGTCCGCGGCGCAGCGCAAGCCGCGCACGCAGGTGATATTCGAGGCCAGCAACGAAATCCGCTCCTCGGTGGTATTCGCCACGCTCATAATTGTCGCGGTATTCGTGCCGCTGCTGTTCCTGCAGGGCATCGAGGGACGCTTCTTCCAGCCCATGGGCCTGGCCTATATCGTGTCCATTCTCGCCTCGCTCCTGGTCGCGCTCACGGTAGTGCCGGCCCTGTGCAAGCTGGTGCTCCGCGAGGGCACCCTGCACGCCGAGCAGGAAGGCCCGCTGGTGAGATGGCTGAAACGGATGTACGAGCCCGCACTGCAGGCGGCCCTCCGGTTCCGCGGGGTCGTGCTCGCCGCGACCGTCGCCGCGACCCTCGCCACCGTGCTGCTTGCCCGGACCTATGGCAGCGATTTCCTGCCGGGATTCAACGAGGGCACCTTCACCATCTTCACCGATGCTCCCCCGGGCACGTCTCTGGAAGAGAGCGACCGCATGGTGAAGGGCATCGACCGCCGCCTTTCGGAGATTCCCGGGGTGAACGCGGTGGTCCGCCGCACCGGGCGCGCCGAGCGCGATGAACACGCGCACGGCGTCAATCGCAGCGAGATTAACGTCACCGTGAAGCCGGGCTATACCAAAGAAGAGATCGGCCGCGAAATCGATGCCGTGCTGAAAGACGTCGCCGCCCTGCAAACCGAGGTCGGTTCGCCGATCGGGCACCAGTTGTCGCACGTGCTCTCAGGCACGCAGGCCGCCATCGCCATCAACGTGTTCGGGAACGACCTCGCCACGCTGCGGCAGATTGCCCGCGAAGTCGAATCGGCCCTGCAGGACGTGCCGGGCGCACGGGATATTCTGGCGAACCGGGAGGCGATGGTCGAGTCGCTGCCCATCCGGTACCGCCACGAGGACCTCAAGCGCTGGGGGCTGACGCCGGCCTCCGCGGCTTCCCAGGTCGAGGCCGCCTTCAACGGCGTCACCGTCGCCTCGGTCAACGAAGGCGTTCGCCGCTACGAGCTGATCGTGCGGCTGTCGCCGGAAAGCCGCAAGCGCATCGAGGACGTGAAACAGTTCGTGCTGGTCGGCGCGGGCGGCGCGCAGGTGCGCCTGTCCGAGGTGGCGGAAATCGGCCCGGAGAACACCGCGCTGGGAATTCAGCGCGAGAACGGGCGCCGCAAGGCGGTCATCTCGCTGAATGTCGCGGAGGGCTACAACATCGGCGAGCTCGTGTCGCGCGTCGAATCCGTCGTGACGCCCATCGTGCAGAAGCACGGCTACAGCGTCGCCTACGGCGGGCAGTTCGAGGCGCAGCAATCGGCCAGCCGCGCCATCTATCTCATGGGCGCGTTCGTCGCCGTGGTCATCCTGGTGCTGCTGTCCAGCGCCTTTAATTCCACCCGCGCGGCTGTGCTTGTCATGCTCAACCTGCCGCTGGCGCTCATCGGCGGCGTGGTGGCCATCTTCCTAACCGAAAGCGATAACCTCGCGGCCAACACCCTCGCGCTTTTCGGCATGGGGGTTTATCAGTCGCCGGTCATTTCGATCGCCAGCATGGTGGGGTTCGTCACGCTGTTCGGCATCGCCGTGCGCAACGGCATCCTGCTGGTCAACCACTACGCGCACCTCATGCAGCACGAGGGGAAATCGCTCCACGAGGCGGTGATACAGGGCAGCCTGGAACGGCTGGTGCCGATCCTCATGACGGCCCTCACGGCCGTGCTCGGGCTGTTCCCCATCGCCCTGGCCAAGGGCGAGCCCGGCAGCGAACTGCTCGCGCCGCTGGCCATCGTCGTGCTCGGCGGACTCGTCACGTCCACCTTCCTGAATCTCATCGTCGTACCGGCAGGGTACTACCTGCTGTTCCGAAAGAATCCCATCCAGTTTACGAGCGGGCAGGACGCGGTGTCCGGGTCCGGAAAACCCTGAACAAAGGAGAAAAGCATGTACCGAAATCTTGTCATCGTAGCCATGGGCGCAGCCCTGCTGGGCGGTTGCGGCGCGTCGCAGCCCGCCGCGCCGGCCTCGTCGGAAGCCGCCACCCCTGCCGCCGCGCCCGCCGCGGCCGAGGAGACCATGCCGTATCCGCCGATGCGGAATTTCGCGCCGGTGAAAATCGGCCCCTACGATGTACAGCCGAAGTTCGAGGAGGAAATCGAAAACGGCCACTACAACTTCTTCGTCGAAGGCGGCGAGGTCAAGGCGGTTCGCGTGTGGGTCGGGTCGGAAGATCCCACCGGACTTATGGTGGTGAAGACCGAGATCGAGAATGACTACAACCACGGTCATCTCGAGATACCGGACCCGCTGCCCGCGGGCGCGGAGCTTTGGATTGAAATTGAAGACCCGAGCGACGCCACGTTCAAGGGCAGCACACCGCTCGAAATGGCATCGTAGCCAAGCGATGGCCGTGCCCCCCGGACCGTGCGTTTGCGGTCCGGGGGCGCTAGGAAAACTTACCGCCGTCGCTGCCCAGCACGTTCTGCCACTCGCCCATGCAGGCCAAGGCCGCAGGGGCAAGCCCGGGGGAGACGGGGCTGGGCGGGGCCGCGATGCCGGCGGCGTGGTACTCGATGAAATAGTGCAGCGCCTCGAGCGGATTGACTTCCACCCCGAAGGCATCACGCGCCTGGGAGATTCCTTGCACGTCGCTCATCACGTAGACGAGGCTGTTGAAGAGTATGGCGATCCGCGGCACGAACTGGTGCGGCGGCACGTCGGGAATCACATAGGAAAACATGTTGAACAGGCGTGCGAACAAGGGCATCAGCTGATGCACAATCTCACCGCTTTTGTCGTCTGCCGCTTCCATGAGAATCCGTGCGTAGAAGCGCATGCTCAGCGGTCCCGCATTGGGCGTTGCCACCAGCGCGGCCGCGGGAAGTATCCAAGCCTGTACCACATCGCGGGGCGCGACAGGTTCACCGGCCGCCATGCGCCGCTCGATCTCCGCGAGGCCCGGCTCGCCGACCGAAGCCAGGTAGTCCGTGAACCATTGGGTCGCTGCATCTACCAGCTGCTTCTTGCCGCCGAAATGGTAGTGGATCGCCGTAAGGTTCTTGCAGCCGGCCTCCGACGTTATCGTGCGCACGGAGACGCCCTTCACGCCGTGCTGCGCCACCAAGCGGACGGTCGCTTCGATCAGGCGTTGTTTCGTGGCTTCGGATGAACCCGACACGGCAATATGGCTCCTTTTGAAACCGCTCCATCCGGGCGTTCATACCAGTACTCCGCCCCCCGGCAGCGTCCCGGCGTCAACGCAGCCCAGGGACGATGGTATTCGCAGTCGGGCGCGTGGGGGGGAATGCGGAAAGTGTTTCTC
Organism: Candidatus Hydrogenedens sp.; assembly: GCA_016125095.1. Taxonomy (GTDB): domain Bacteria; phylum Hydrogenedentota; class Hydrogenedentia; order Hydrogenedentales; family JAEUWI01; genus WGMK01. Next base: position 64,782 of record WGMK01000031.1, read on the forward strand.
CCGGGGAGAATACGACATTGCGGCTCTTGAGGGAGCGTGCCTGTCCCGATGCGGCCAGGCACGCGCAGCGGAAGGTATCGGAGTCGCGCACCGCAGAGCGTCCCGCCGACGGCGTGTTTCGACGGGGAAACGCGGACGGTACGCTCTACATTCCGGGTGGCGTGCTTCGTGGGCTAATACGCGTTCGCGCGCTGCGACGACAGCAGCACCAGGGTGGCGGGGGCGATGTAGGCCGCCGCGCCGAGTTTCTGAAACAGTTCGCGGCGCGTGGCGTCGTTTGCGGAGGACTCCGGGGCGGAGTTCTGTTCAGCCATGTCGTGTCTCCTTGTTCAGCTGACGGCGGAAGCCTTGGACGAGAGAAGGGCCAACGTGGCAGGCGCGACATAGGCTGCGGCCTTGCCGACGCGTTGCATCAATTCACGACGTGTGTCGACCTGGGGGCTCTGTTCGGAGGTGCCGTTGTTCTGCTCGGCCATCGTTTTTTTCCTTCCGTTGGTACCCGCTGCCGCCAGTGGATGTCCCAGTACTGTAGCGGCACTTTAGGAAGATTGCAACCGGTATCATGGTCGCCGCAGCCGCACCGCAAGTTCTCTCGCGATGCCGCGCGCTCGCCGCAGGTAACTGCCGGGACGCAGCAGTTTCGCCAACAGCGCCCGGCGCCTGGAGGGCGACTGCCACTGCCGGAGAATATCGTGTCCATTATTCCCAAGAGCCACGGTGATGCCGCGCGCGGCCGATTCGAGCCGGGCGCCACGCGTTCCGTTCACGGCGTTTTGTATCCGTCGGAGCGCCCGCGGCGGCACCGGGCGCTGTAGCGGTGGCGGCAGCCCCTCGGTGCCGAATAGCGCCGCAGCCATCCGCGCGTGGTGTTCGAGTGCGCGCGCATGGCGCGAGTGCTCCAAACGTCCCAGGGTTTCCCGCAGTTCGTCCGCATTCATACCGCGCGCCAGTCGAAGCGTATCGAGCAGCCGGAACAGTTCGGTGTTCTGCAGGGCCACCAGATGGTGCCGCTCTTCCGCATGGAGAATATTGTAGAGCAGCGCATCGCCGTCCCCCAGAACCGCCGCCCGCGCGCCGCCGTCCAGTGAAATCGGTGCGATACGTTTCATGATCTTATCCGGCGGCAAGACGTCGTCGAACTCCGGCGGCATGACGCGCCAGTGCAACTCGAGGATGAGCGCGTGCTCGGGGTGTGCAAGCGGGGGATAATGAATGTCGCCGCGTGGCGCGCCATCCTCATGCAGCAGGTCCGGGTTCTGCACGGCGTACCCCTCGCGGAGGAGTTCCTGCATCGCGGCTTCCTGCTGCGCACGCGGCAGCAGAATATCGATATCGCCGATGAGCCGGTCTCCCGCATCGGGATACAGCTGGGTCAGGAGCATGCCGCTGCCCTTCAGCGCCACCGGCGTGGCCGAGGCGCGGTTCAGCGCGGCGGCGATGCCTAGCCATTGCTGCGCGATTCCCGCATTGCGCTCGCGCGCCCAATCGCGCAGCACCCGCAGCGTATCGCCAAGCGGCTCCGCCAGTTCCGCGTCGAGATCCAGTGATTCCAGCGCAGTGAAGAGCGCTCCCGCCACGCGGTGGCCCGTCGCCATTTCCAGCACCAGCGGCCACTCGTCCGCATGTCTGCGCCACGTATCCGCCAGCGCGGCGTCGGGCTGCTGCGCGGCCAGCGTGCGCGCCACCAGGCTGAGCGCCTCGAAGCGCGTCATGCGCGTAGGGTCTCCCGCACCAGCGCTACGCCCTCCGCGGCCGTGTCGTAGCGCAGGCGGTAGCAGGGCAGGGTTGCCATCCAGCCGAGCCACGCGCGGATAGCGTTCTCCTCGGGACACACCCACAGCCCCGTCTGTCCGAGCAGCGCCAGCGCTTCGATCACACCGATTCGGATGCGCTCGGGCGCCGCGCCTTCGCCACGTTCGATGAACAGCAGCGCCATGGGCGGCAGCGACCGCGCGCGGGGCTGCGTCTGGGGTGTGAGAAACCGCACGCGCCCTGTGTCGCGCTCGTAGATATCCGACAGCGAATGCCCGCCGGGCAACGCCTCAAACAGGTCCCAGCTGCCTTCGCGCAGCATGATGCCCAGCGGTGCCGCAGCCACGCGTCCCGAGGCCTGCAGCATCGGCGCGGCATCGTCGCCGAGGCATTCAAGCCCGTCCAGCACGGCCGCCACCGAGAGCGTGCTCTTGCCCGCGCCGCTCGCCCCGGCCAGCATCACGCAATGTTCGCCATCGGCAATCACTGCGGCGTGCAGGCTCGCGCACCACGAATCGCCGGCGTAGGCGCCGTGCAGCGCGTCGGCCAGCAGAATCGTGCGGGCGGCGAAGAGCGACTCGCCCGCCTGCAGCAGCTCGCCGTCGCGATAGACCCGCCACACGCCAGCGGATTCGGAAACCACGTAGTCCGTCGCGTCCGGCCCGGATGCATCGCTACGGCAATGCGCGATGCGGGGCGCGAGATCGGCGAGGAATTCCGTGTGCGCGCAGGCCACCGAGAATTCCGCGTCGCCCAGGCGGTAGTGCTGAGCAGGCCCCGTCTCCTCCGGCATGCATGGCTCCGGTTCGCCGGTTGCAGACGCATCGTCCTGCAGTAGTCCGATACCCCGCCAGTGCGCGAAAGTCGACGCCGTGTCCGCGCGCGCGCGGTCCTCGTCGATGCCGTAGCACTCAGCGAGCGCTTCGACACACGCGGCTTCGGACCGCGTGTCCGCAAAGGTCTGCCACAGCAGCAGCGCGCTTGGGTTCAGCACATAGAGCCACTCCGCCCCCGGCCGCATCAGCACCCCGTGATCCTGCAGCGGGAACACCCACGGCGCACCGTGCCCCGTTGCCGGGGTGATGGCTGGACGAAGTGAACTCAACGTATTCTCCCTGACGATTTCCAATCTCAGCGGAATGCGACGATAACAGAATCCGGTGCCGTGCCGCCCGGGCCAGCGCGGCTACGTCGGGTGTATTGATTCATAGGCATCGACACTGCCACGGTATCGAGGAAAACTTGGGAGGAAAAAGCCATGCTATTGAATCACCGATTCACACGACACGCGATTGCTGCGGTTCTATTGGTCCTGGCAGGCAGGGCGTTCTCGGACGAGATCGAGGCGCTCGACCCGAACTTCGCTTCGCCGAGTCCCGAGGGCGGCATCGTCTGGTACGACGCGCTCCAACTGGGACTCATCGGGCAGGGCTGGACCGATCTCGCCACGCCCTACGATCGCCTGCCCGCCAAGGCCGAAGGCGTTGTGCGGGAGCCGGTGTGGAGCCTTTCCCAGCGAACCTCGGGGTTGGCGGTGCGGTTCCGTTCCGATTCGCCCAAGCTGGCCGCCCGTTGGTCGCTCCGGCTCGAAAGCCTCGACATGCCGCACATGCCCTCGACCGGCGTGAGCGGGCTCGACCTGTACGCGCGCGACCAGGGCGCGTGGCGCTGGGTGGCGGGAGCGCGCCCGAAGGAGCAAAACGACAACGAGGCCAATCTGGCTTCGAGCACGCCCGGCGGCATGCAGGAATACCTGCTCTATCTGCCGCTTTACAACGGAATCACCAAGCTCGAAATCGGCGTGTGGAAGGACTCGGTACTCGCCAAGGCCGACCAAGAAACGAAGCGCCCGATCGTGTTCTACGGCACCTCGATCACCAACGGCGGCTGCGCGTCGCGCCCGGGCATGGCCTATCCGGCATTGGTCGGGCGGCGGCTCGATTGGCCCGCCATCAACCTCGGGTTTTCCGGCAATGGCAAGATGGAGCCCGAGCTGGCCGACCTGCTCGCGGAACTCGATCCCGCGGTGTATGTGCTGGATTGCCTGCCCAACATGAACCCCGAACTCGTGCGCGAGCGCGTGGCGCCCTTCGTGCATACACTGCGCAAGGCCCATCCGGACACCCCGATTCTGCTCGTGGAAAACATCGTTTACCAGGGCGCGTGGTTCCATCCGGGGCCCTCCTCGCACGAGTTGAAGAACGAAGCGTTGCGCGAGGTCTACGCCGCGCTGCAGGCCGAGGGCGTCGAAGGCCTGTACTATCTGCCCGGCGACAACTACCTCGGCAACGACGGGCTCGCCACGGTAGACGGCACGCACCCCACCGACCTCGGGTTCTTCCGTCAGGCCGACGCACTCGAGCCGGTCCTGCGCGGCATACTGGAGAAATGACGCGGCGCCGGAGCGATAATCCAGCATCACCGGGGGATTCCGCCATGCGCACGATAAGACCCCGCCTAGCCCCGCCCCGCCGGGCCCGCCAGACGCAGCAGAACCGCCCGAATCCGACGACACCTTCATGACCGCCGCCGCCCTGCGCGCGCTCGAAAAGCAGAACATCGAACGCGCCCTCGCCTGCGCCCAAGGCAAAGTCCACGGCCCCAACGGCGCCGCCGAACTCCTCGGCATCAAAGCCACCACACTTGCCTCCAGAATCAAGGCGCTGGACATTAAGCGGCGGTGATGGGGGGGCTCCGTGCATTGCAACCCATACCGCATGCACGGTACCCTTTGCACTGGCGTAGTTCAGTGGGGAGTCGTACCCATCCCAAGCCCTGAGGGGGACCCATGTCCGAGCCGACGATTACCTGCCCCAATTGTAAAACGGAGTTTCCGCTGACGGCTTCGCTCGCCGCGCCGCTGCTGGAGGCCACCCGGCGCGAATTCGAAGAGCGGTCGAGCAAGGACCGGGAGCGCATCGCGGCAGAGGAGGCGGCCAAGGCCAAGGCTACGCTGGACGAAGAACTACAGGGCAGGGCATCTCAAATCGCGGAACTGCAGGAGTCCCTTCGGCAGCGCAACGAGAAGGTGGCGGAACTGCAGAAGGCTCAGGCCGAACTCGCCAAGCAACGCCAGGAACTCGAGGACGCCAAGAACGAACTCGACACAACCGTGGCGGACAAGGTGCGCGCGGAACGCGAAAAGATCGCCTCCGAGGCCGAGCGCAAGGCGCGGCTCGCGCTGCAGGACGACATGCCCGCGTGCGCTACGGTACTCGCGGACCTGAACCAAGTGGTGGAAAGTCAACGCACCAAACTTCAGGAGGCGCAAGTTGCCCAAGCCGAACTGCTGAAGAAGCAGCGCGAGTTGGAAGACGCGAAGGCGGAGATGGAACTTAGTATCCAGAAGGGTATTCAAGAGGGACTTGACGCCTCCCGCGCGGCTGCCCGCAAGGAGGCCGAAGAGGCACTCGGACTGAAGCTGGCGGAGAGTCAGCATACCATTGGGCAGATGCAGAAGCAGATCGAGGATCTCAAGCGCCGCGCCGAGCAGGGTTCCCAACAGTTGCAGGGCGAGGTGCTGGAACTGGAGTTGGAAGCACGGCTCACCGCGCAGTTTCCGATGGACACAATAGTTCCCGTCCCGAAAGGGGAATACGGCGGCGACACGATTCAGACCGTATGCGGCCCACTCGGCCAGCCCTGCGGCACCATCCTGTGGGAGTCGAAGCGCACCAAGGCATGGAGCGAAAGCTGGCTTCAGAAGCTTAAGGACGACCAGCGCGCTGCCAAAGCTGAGGTGGCAGTGATCGTCACACAGGCGCTACCCAAGGACGTGAGCACCTTTGACTTCAAGGACGGCATCTGGGTGACCAACTGGAGTTGCGCATTGCCGGTAGCGATCTGCTTGCGGCAATCCCTTATCGAGTTGGCCCTCGCTCGCCAATCGCGCGAAGGACAGGAAACCAAGATGGAAGCGGTCTACGAATACCTGACGGGGCCGCACTTTCGGCAACGTGTCCAGGCTATCGTCGAGGCATTCACCACCATGCAGGAAGACCTTGCCAAGGAACGCAAAGCAATCCAGGCCCAATGGGCTAAGCGGGAGAAGCAATTGGAACGCGTGCTCGGCGCGACGGCAGGAATGTATGGCGACCTATACGGGATCGCGGGCCAGAGCATCAAAGCGATTGATGGGTTGGAATTTGAATTATTGTTGGATATCGACAACCCAACGAACGAGCTAGAATAATGAGACCAATTGACATCGTGAGGCAGGCTGATGATACTTCGAATTGACAATCTCGACGATTTCGGTATCTATCGCAGCTTCCAATGGGGGTCACTTCCAAGTTTTGCTAAGAACAACCTGATTTATGGCTGGAACTATTCTGGTAAAACCACGCTATCTCGGTTGTTCCAAGTTTTGGAAGCTCCCGGGCAGATTCAAACACTAAGTGCAACAGGCGGTCCTGTGCTTCGGTTCAGGTCTTGATGGTGTAGAGGACACCGCGGGGCCTTGCGGTAAGATGAGGTTTCTTGAGTACTTCAACTTACGCAGGAGACCCCGCGATGCCT
>WGMK01000039.1 GCA_016125095.1 Candidatus Hydrogenedens sp.
AGGCATCGCGGGGTCTCCTGCGTAAGTTGAAGTACTCAAGAAACCTCATCTTACCGCAAGGCCCCGCGGTGTCCTCTACACCATCAAGACCTGAACCGAAGCACAGGACCGCCTGTTGCACTTAGTGTTTGAATCTGCCACTTTTAGACAGGATTAACAGGATTTACAGGATTGGAATAAATCAGAAGACCGGCCCCAGAGCCGTGTACCCTTCTTCTCTTTCAATTCTGTTAATCTTGTAAATCCTGTCCAACCTCTTGTCTTGCTCCCTCTTCAATCCAGTAATCCAGTTATCATGTCAAAAAAGATCCTTCCCGAATCTGCGGATTCTGTGCTATCGTGAATTTGTCACGGAGGGTGCGCATGATGACCCATGACGACGCTTTCGCACGGTTGGAGCCGCTGGGGCTGTTCGATACGGTCGATCCGTCGCTACGCGATGACTTGGTCGAATTGTTCTTGAAGGCCGGTAGAATAGAGTCCCACGAGGCTGGCGCGGTGCTGCTGCACGAAGGGGATGTCGGCGGCGATGTGGGGTACGTGGTGCTGCAAGGCACGGTGCGCGTGACCCGGGAATCGGGCGGCGCGCTTATTCTCACTGGGCCGGTGCTCTTGGGCGAGATGCGGCAGTTCAACCCGAGCGGTACCCGCACCGCGACTGTCACGACGGTCGGTCCCTGTACGGTGCTGCGCTTCGGTTGGATGCCGTTGTACCTCGAGGCGCGCATGTCCCTGCATGAACTCGCCCAGACGCAATTGCAGGATGCCATCGAACTGGTGGTGTGGGAGCGCTTTCATCAGGACGCGCTGTTGGCGGCACCGGTGTTCGACGGCATGACGGATGCCGAGCGCCTGAAATTCTGCCTCACATTGTTTTGGATATCCCGCCGACAGGCCTGCAACCCGGGTGAATTGCTCTTCGATCAGGATACGCCCCAAGGGGGCGCGGGCTACCTGTTGATGCGGGGCGGTGTGGCCTTATCGCGGAACGGCCAGCGCATCGGCGAACTGGAAGCGCCCGATATCGCCGGGTTGACGCCCGATTTCGACCCCGATCGGAAATGGACGGCGAGCGGTGCGGCCACGGTGCCCCTCGTTGCCCTGCGTTTCGACTGGAACGAGCTCGAGGTGTATCTCACGCAGCGGGCCACGGCGGTCGGTAGCAGCGTGATCATGGATATCCTCCGGAAGAATGCCGAAGGACGCTTCACCCACTAATGGTCGGCTTGCGTGCTGAGCGCATTCGTGTTTCAATGACGTGCCGTATCAAACCAAGGAGCACGCCATGGCCCGCCTGAGCGACCCCGGTTATCTGGAAACTACCCTCAAGCGCGTGGAGTCCATTCCGGACGACAAGGTGCCGGCGTGGGGCACCATGCGGAAGGACTTGCTCATCGAGCATCTCATTTGGGCGGTGCGCGCCTCGATGGGGCAACTTGAGCAGAAGATTCCGCGCATGGACAACGTCATCACGCGCAAACTCGTGGCGCCCCTGGTCATGAACGGCTGGGTGAAGACGCCCAAGAACGTGAAGTTTCCATCGCGAGCGGGCCAGGTCAGCCTGCGCGTGCCGGGCGGCATGGAGGACCTGCGGGCGGCCCTGACGGAATACGTCGACTCGCTCGGCCGGCCCGATTTCCGGCCGGACCCGCATCCGGCGTTCGGCGACATCGGGCCCGACGGCTGGGACAAGATGCACTACCAGCACCTCGAGCACCACATCCGCCAGTTCGAAGCGTAACGATTTTCGCGCCGCGCGTTGACTCGCTTCCGGATGGCTCCGTATCATACCAGCTTCATTATCAGGGGCGTTGGGAGCCGTTCATGGGCCGAATAATCGCGTTGGCGAATCAGAAGGGGGGCGTCGGCAAGACGACCACCGCCGTAAACCTTTCCGCCTGCATGGGTTCCAGCGGGAAGCGTACCCTGCTGATCGACATGGATCCACAGGGCAATGCCACGCAGGGGCTGGGGGTGGACAAGAACAGCGCCGAGGCGACGGTCTACGACGTGCTCTGCGGCGACACCCCCATCCGCGAGTCCCTGCTGGATACCGCGTTCCCCAACCTCAAGCTGTTGCCCGCGAACCGGGAACTGGTGGGCGCCGAGGTGGAACTGGTGGACGCAGAGCGGCGCGAGTTCCGGCTGCGCGAGGCCGTCGCGCCCATCGTCGACGACTTCGACTACATCTTCATCGACTGTCCGCCCTCGCTGGGACTGCTGACGCTGAACGGGTTGGTGGCCGCGAACAGCGTGATGATTACCCTGCAGGCCGAATACTACGCGCTCGAGGGCCTGAGCGAATTGCTGCAGACGGTCATGTTGGTGCGCGATAACCTGAACAAGGGCCTGTACGTGCACGGCGTGCTGGTGACGATGTTCCAGCATACGAACCTTTCCCGGCAGGTGCTCGACGACGTGCGCACGCACCTGGGCGACAAGGTGTACAAGACCGTAATTCCGCGCAATGTGACGGTGAGCGAAGCCCCCAGTTTCGGACAGCCCGTCATTGCGTACGATCCCGCCTGCTCGGGGGCCACGGCCTACCTGGCCCTGGCGAAGGAGGTGCTGGCGCGTGGCTAAGAAATCTGGATTGGGCCGCGGACTTGGCGCGCTGCTGGGCGGCAATGAAACCGCCCGCGGACGCAGCACCGAGTCGCTGAACGAACCGGCCGCCGCGCCGCCGGCGCTGCCCGCGCCCGAGGGCGTTCGGCTGGTGATGCTGGATCCGTCCGAGATCCGCCCGAACCCCAAGCAGCCGCGTACCCATTTCGACGAGTCCGCGCTGGAAGATCTGTGCGAGTCCATCAAGCGCGACGGCGTGCAGGAGCCGGTCATCGTGCGCGAGCGCAATGGCGGCTTCGAGCTGGTCAGCGGCGAACGCCGCGTGCGGGCCAGTGTGATGGCCGACATGACCGAGATTCCCGCGGTGGTGCGCGACATCGCCGACGACGACATGCTCCGGCTGGGGCTCATCGAGAACCTCCAGCGCGAAGACCTGAATCCCATCGAGACCGCCGAGGCCTACCACCAGCTGGTCGAGCAGTTCGGCTGGACCCAGGAGCAGCTGGCGGCGGAGGTGGGGAAGAAGCGCGCGACCGTGGCGAACAGCCTGCGGCTGCTCCAGTTGACCGAATCCGTGCGCGATCTGGTGGCCAACGGCGAATTGTCCATGGGGCACGCGCGTGCGCTGCTGGCGGTGGATTCCGCGACTCGACAGCTGGCATTGGCCAAGCGGGCCGTACGCGACGGTCTCTCGGTGCGCGAGGTGGAAAAGCTGGCGGCCTCGGACAAGGGCAACCGCGCCGGAGTGCGCGCCGAAATGCCGCGGCCCAACCCCAATATCACCGCGCTGGAAGACGAACTCCGCCGGGTACTGGGCACCAAGGTGCGCATTAAGGCGGGTTCAGGCGGCAAGGGCCGCATTGAAATCGACTATTTTACGCTGGACGAATTCGAGCGCATTCTCGAATTGCTGAAGCCGTAGCGCGTACGACGGGCACACGAAGATTCCAACAACCCATGCCGGGAGTTCCCTATCATGATTGACATCAAGCAGCTGCGCGACGAACCCGAGGTGGTGGCGGCCGCACTGAAGCGCCGCCGCGGCGAAATCGACCTCGACGCCGTACTCGCGGTGGATGCCGAGCGCCGCAGCAACGTGCACGCGATGGAGCAGCTCAAGGCCGAGCAGAACAAGGCCAGCCAGGAAATCGGCCAGAAGAAGCAGCAGGGCCAGGACGCCTCGGAAGCGATCGCCAAGGTATCCGAGATTAAGCAGCAGATCGCGGGCCTGGAAGATCAGGTGCGCGCGCTGGACGAACAGCTGGGCAGCATGCTGCTGAATATCCCCAACCTGCCCGACGCGAGCATTCCCGACGGCGCCGATGAATCCGCGAACCGGGTGGAACGCACCTGGGGCGAGCCGGCCAAGCTGGATTTCGAGCCGAAGGATCACGTGGACCTGGGCGAGGCGCTCGGCATTCTCGATTTCGAGCGGGCCGCCAAGATTACGGGCAGCCGGTTCTGTTTCTCCAAGGGCGCGGGGGCTCGGCTCGAACGCGCGTTGACCCAGCTGATGCTCGATACCCATACCGCCGAACACGGCTACACCGAGGTGCTGCCGCCGTTCATGGTGAACAGCGCCAGCATGACCGGGACCGGGCAGCTGCCGAAATTCGCTGCGGATGGTTTCCGGATCGCCGATACCGATTACTGGCTCGTACCGACGGCTGAGGTACCGGTGACGAACGTGTTCCGCGACGAGATACTGAGCGACGACCAGATGCCCGTGTACTACACCGCGCACACGCCGTGCTTCCGCAGCGAGGCAGGCTCTTACGGCAAGGACACGCGCGGCATGATCCGCCAGCACCAGTTCAACAAGGTCGAGCTGGTCAAGTTCGTGCGTCCCGAGGATTCCTGGGACGAGTTGGAAAAGCTGACGGCGAACGCCGAGACGATTCTTCAGAAGCTGGAGCTGCCGTATCGCGTGGTGACCCTGTGTGCCGGGGACCTTGGGTTCTCTTCCGCCAAGACCTACGACCTCGAGGTGTGGCTGCCGGGGCAGAATGCCTACCGCGAAATCAGCTCCTGTTCGAACTTTCTGGATTTCCAGGCGCGCCGGGCGAACATCCGCTTCAAGCGCGGCAAGAAGCCGGAATTCGTGCATACGCTGAACGGTTCCGGTTTGGCCGTGGGCCGCACGCTGGTGGCCGTGCTGGAAAACTACCAGCAGGCAGATGGCAGCGTCGTGGTGCCCGAGGTCCTGCGCGGCTATATGGGCGGACTCGACGTCATCCGGAAGGCCTGATGGATGCCGCCGCGATAGCCGAAGCCGCCGAGCGCCTCGCCGGCGCGAAGCACATCGTCGCGGTGACGGGCGCGGGCATCTCGGTCGAGAGCGGCATCCCCGACTTCCGGAGTCCGGGCGGGCTGTGGACCAAGTATCCGCCGGGCGAATATGCGACCATCGAGGCCTATCTGGAGAATCCCGACAAGGTCTGGAAGCTGTGGCACGAATTGGGCCGCGATCTGGCCTTCGCGCAGCCCAATCCCGGACACATCGCCCTGGCCAATCTTGAGGCCGCAGGCCGGCTTGGCGCGGTCATTACGCAGAATATCGACAACCTGCACCAGGCGGCGGGCAGCCGGAAGGTTATCGAATACCACGGCAATGCGCGGCACCTCGTGTGCCTGAGCTGCGGCCGGGAGGAACCGCTGGAAACGGGACTTCCCGTGGAGTGCGCGCCCCGTTGCAGCTGTTCGCCAGGCGCCCTGATGAAACCGGCGATTGTATTCTTCGGGGAGATGATTCCGTCGCAGGCCGCGATGGATGCCGAGAACTGGGCGCAGGTGTGCGATGCCATGATCATCGTCGGCACCTCGGCCACGGTGTATCCCTGTGCCGGGCTGCCCATGACGGCCAAGGCGCACGGCGCGGTGATCGTCGAGTGCAACGTCGGGCCGACTGAGTACACGTCGCGAATCACGGACGTGTTCGTACAGGGCAAGGCGGGGGAGACGCTGCCCGCATTGGCCGCCGCGCTCGGCGCGCGCTGACCCAATCGCCACGCGGCTTTACTCGTTACCTGATTCCTGATAAGGTCTTAGCGTGTCAATCCAATCCATGGGCCGGCGCCGTGCGGCAGACGATCTGCGTGGCGCCGTTCTGGGAGGCATGGAACACGCATGGCCGTGCGATTTGCGGAACAGGCCGATATACACGATCCCGTCGATACTGCAGGCGATCCGTCCAAGCGGTCGGAGCCTTCGTCGGCTGCATTGCGGGTGGTCGTGTTCCGGGTCGCGCTGGGTCTGGGTCTCTGCTGGCTGCTCGAGGGCGGCACTCGGATTCTCTACGAACTCGGCTACATTCCCCGCGAGTACAAGGACTGGATCGGTCTGCTGTCCTTCTTCGCTTTGCTGGCGGTCACAGTCTACGTCTATCGCCACCTGCAGTATTCCCGGTTGCCGCGCTACGGCCTGGTCATTGCGTTTCTGTTCTTCGGGCTGGCCGAGCTGAGCGACATCATTGACGAATACGAAGTCACGCAGCAATACGAATGGCTGCGCCGCACCAGCCCGATTCACAGCTACATCGAATACGTGCTGGTGCTCTCCGGAGCGATATTCCTCACGGGCACGGTGTTCTGGTCGATGCTCGACAGCGAGATGCGGCGGCGCGAGCACCGGGAACAGCAGGGCCGGCTGGAATCGAGCCTCGCGGGGCAGCGCCAGCAGGAAATCGCGCTGCGCGAAGCGCGCGACCGGCTCGAGCAGGAAGTGGAATCGCGGACGCGCGAGTTGGCCGACCGCAACCTGAGGCTCGCCGTGGAACTCGCCGAGCGGCGCCGATTCGAGGAATCGCTCAGCCGCCGCTTGTTGTACGAGGAAAGCCTTGCCGCGTGTTCCCAGACGCTGCTCACCGACACGGCCCATTCGGATGCCCTGGAAGCGGCGCTGCGTCGTCTGGCAGAGGCGGCCGAGTGCCAGCGCGCCTATGTCTACGCCTTTACGGACGGAGATACCGCGCGCGAGGGAGTGCCCGAACTCCAGGCGCTCTTTGGCAGCGACGCCGCGCCGACGGTGTTCGAGATGTTTCCGCGGGAGGAATGGCCGCGGCTCGAGCGGGGCGAGCCGCTCCGCTTCGGGGCGCAGTGCGACATGCCGGCGGAATTCGCCGAAGCGCTCCGGCGTTCGAGCGCCCGCTCTGCGATTCTGCTGCCGCTGGGATGGGAAGCAGGCTGGCGCGGCGTGCTTGGGTTCGAGGATGCATTGCGGGATCGGGAATGGCCGCGTGAGGAGGTCCGTGTGCTCCGCATGGCCGCAGAGATTATCGGGGCGTCCCGCGAACGCCAGCGCGCCGAGGACGCCCTGCGCCGGGCCTACGACGAGCTTGAACAGCGTGTGACCGAGCGTACGGCCGATTTGACGTCGGCGAACAAAAAACTCAGCGCCGAAATCGCGGGGCGCAACCGGCTCGAGCACGACAATGTGCAACTGCAAACCAAGCTGCGCCAGGCGCAAAAAATGCAGGCCATCGGCACCCTGGCGGGCGGCATCGCCCACGATTTCAACAACATGCTGGCGTCGATCATCGGGTACTCGGAGTTGGCCATTGAGCGTTTCGGGCCGTCGCAGCAGTCCTACCGCTACCACATGGAGGTGTTGAAGGCGGCGAATCGCGCCAAGGATCTGACCCACCAGATACTCTTGTTCAGCCGCCAGGCCGACCAGAAGCGTTCGGTCGTCCATCCGCACGCCATCGCGGGCGAAGTGCTGGCGCTGCTCGAGGTGTCGTGCCCGTCCAATATCACCATCCAGAGCGAGATCGAAGCGGACACGGGGGCGGTGTTGAGCGATACCGTGCACATGCATCAGGTGCTCCTCAATCTGTGTACGAACGCGCAGCATTCCATGAAAGCCACCGGCGGGACGTTGACGCTGCGCATCTGCGAACATGAGACCGAAGAGCCGGTTCCCACCACCGATGGCGAACTGCCCGCAGGCCGCTACGTGCGAATCACCGTGGCGGATACCGGCGAGGGCATTTCCCCCGTTGCGCTCGAACGCATCTTCGATCCTTTCTTCACCACCAAGTCGGTGGAGGAAGGCACCGGCATGGGGCTGGCAATCGTGCATGGTATCGTCAAGGGGCATGGGGGCGGAATCCGGCTGGATACGGAACTCGGACGGGGCACGACCTTCGACGTGTTTCTCCCCGTGTGCGAGTGCGAACCCGACACGCCGGTGTACCGGGGCTATGCGCGACTTTCGGGCACGGAGCGCATCCTGGTGGCGGACGACGAGCCGCAGCTGGTGGAACTGTGGAAGGAGATGCTGGAGGGCTACGGGTATACGGTCGATGGATTCAGCAGCAGCCTTGAGGCATTAGAGCGATTCCGTGCCGCGCCCGACGAATTCGACGTGGCGTTGCTCGACCAGACTATGCCGGGACTCGTCGGCACGGAGATGGCGAAGCGGATTCTCGAGGTGCGGCCGGGCATCCCCATCGTGATCGCGACCGGATTCAGCGAGACGCTCTCGGCGCAGGTGGCCGAAGACATCGGCATCAGCAAGCTTGTGTTCAAGCCAATTCTCGCCGACGAGCTCGCCGAGGCGATCCGGCAGGCCATCGACACCGCGCCGGCCGCTCGGCAGCCGGCCTAGCGCCGTGCCTTGTACCGCCCGAATCCGGCTGCTATAATACGCAGTCCTACGCTGATCGTCCGATCGGCGGTATCCGCTCAAGTGCTTGATTCACAAGCGCTTATCCGCAAGTAAGGAGAAGCTCACTATGTCCATTGAACCGCACGGCGGCGTGTTGGTCAACCGGTTGCTGGAAGGCAGTGCCCTCTCGGCCGCCCGTGAAAAGGCGGCTTCGCTGCCCACGATTCAGGTATCGGAATTCACCGCGTTCGACATCGACTGCATTGCCAAGGGCATTTTCAGCCCGCTGACCGGCTTCATGACCGAAGCCGAGACGCGCAGCGTGATCGACCACATGCTGCTGCGCCCGGGCGTGGCATGGACGATTCCGATTCTGCTGCCGGTAAGCCAGGAAGAGGCCGATGGCCTCACCATCGGCACCGACGTGGCGATCAAGGACGACCGCGGCGACTTCGTGGCCATCCTGCACCTGAGCGAGAAGTTCAGCGTGGACAAGAAGGAAATCGCGGAGAAGGTGTACCGCACGACGGAAGAAGCCCACCCGGGCGTCGCCGTGCTGTACAGCCAGGGCCCGATCTTCCTGGCTGGCGAAATCGACGTGCTGCAGGCGCGCGAAGTGGATCACCAGGACTTCAACCTGACGCCGGCGCAGACCCGCCAGACGTTCAAGGAAAAGGGTTGGAAGCGCATTGTGGCGTTCCAGACGCGCAACCCGATCCACCGCGCGCATGAATACCTGACCAAGTGCGCGCTGGAAATGTGCGACGGTCTGCTGATTCACCCGCTGATGGGTACCACCAAGAGCGACGACATTCCGGGCGACGTCCGGATGAAGTGCTACAAGGTGCTGATGGAGAACTACTACCCCGAGAAGCATGTGATGCTGAGCATCATGCCGGTGAACATGCGCTATGCGGGCCCGAAGGAAGCGGTGATGCACGCGCTCATCCGCCAGAACTACGGCTGCACGCACTTCATCGTGGGCCGCGACCACGCGGGCGTGGGCAATTATTATGGCACCTACGACGCGCACTACATCTTCGACGAGCTCGAAGAGGGCTCGCTGAAGATCAACCTGCTGTTCTTCGATCACTCGTTCTTCTCGAACAAGACGAAGACCATGGCCTCGACCAAGACCTGCCCCGGCACGAACGAGGACCACGTGTTCCTCAGCGGCACGAAGGTGCGCGAGATGCTGCAGCGCGGCGAACGTCCCCCGGAGGAGTTCACGCGTCCGGAAGTGGCCGACGTGCTCATCGAGTGGGCCACGAAAGAGGCGAAGTAGCCGCCGACGGTTGTTTACCCTCGCGCCGGCGGCCCAGAGCCGCCGGCGCTTTCTGATCCGAACCCCTTGGGAGTAGATTGTCCGGCATGCTGGTGGGAGTGAAGACGATACCGACCGCCTTCCCGGGCGGCGGTGACCACAACGCGCGTTACCTCGATCAGGTGATGCGCGCTATCCGCACCGTACAGACCGATACGCGCTTCGTGATTTTCACGACCCCCGAGAACCACGACGCCTATGAGGGCTGGATGCGGGTGCCAGTGCAGGGCGGCGGTAGTTCGCTCATGGGCATGCTCGGGCGCGGCGATGGTCTGGACGGCCCCATCAAGCAGGCGAAGATCGACTTGCTGATGTCGCCCATGGTGGATCCTTACCTGGGCCGCAGCGTGCCGCAGGCGCTTTACGGTCTCGATATTGCACCGTGGGAACGCGGCGGAGAGCCGGACGCCGAATGGGGCCATGCGCCCATCAAGGTCGTTCGCCGGGCCAGCCAGCAGGCGCGATCGATTATCGTGCCTTCCGAATACCTGCGCCGCCGCTGCCTCGAACTCTTCGGCACGCCGCTCAACAAATGCGTGGTGGTCGGTACGGGCGTTTCCCAAGGCCTGAAGGTCGAGGAACGGTCCATCGTGGAGCCGCCTTACCTCTGCCTGCTCGTTGATGGCCTGGCAGCTCCGGTGCTGGACAAGGTCCACAAGGTCATTGAGCTGTTCGAAAAAGAGTACGAGCACACCATCGTGCTGCTGGGTCCGGCCCGCACGGGTCAGCCCGACGTGTGGAGCGATCGTGTGGTGCGCATCGAGCAATGCCCCGATTCGCAGTTGGCGGGGCTGTATCAGCATGCCTCGCTGTTCTGGTATCCGGGGCTATACGACGGCAGCGGGCTGCGGGTAATCGAGGCGCTGACGGCGGGGGTGCCGGTGGTCTGCGCGCGCTCGGGAGCCATCCACGAAATGGTGGGCGATACGCCGGTGTATTACAACGCGGAGAATGCCGACTCGATGCTGCAGGCCCTGCGGCGGGTGGTCGAGAGCGACAAAGAATTCCGCCGCACGCGCATCAATTTCGGCCGTCAGGCAGTCACGCGCTACGACTGGAACGACGTCGCCTGGAAGTTCCTATCGGCTTTCAAGCGGGTGGACGGCTGACGCCGCCTGTAACTTCTTGCCCGATTGGCGGTATTCTGGGTGCGGAACTGTAAAACCCTGAGGAGCGCAAGCGCCATGAAAACCCGATTTTTCCTTTCGGCCTGCCTGATTCCTGTACTGCTGCTGACCGGCTGCCTGAACATCGAAGTGCCCCTGCCGGCGGTGCAACTGACGCTGCCGCTGGGCAACGACCTCGTATTCGGCATTCCGACCAAGTCCGGGCAGGACAAGTTCACGCTCGACTTTCCGGAGTCCTGCGACGTGCCGTCGAAGGCGGAGCTGGAAGCCCTTGTGCGCGACGCCCTCGGGCCGTTCTCGGGCATCCTGGTCATCAAGAGCGTCTCTCTGGACGAGATCGACTTCACGGCCAATACGGGAGATTTCGACTTCATCGACTTCATCGAGCTGAGTGTGACCTCGGGCGAGGATACCTTCGCCGTGTCCGCGGACCTGGCGAATGAATCGAACGTGACGGCCTTCGCGATGACCTCGGACGAGCCGTTGAACATTCTGGATGCCATTCCCGACGAAGGGGAATGCGTGCAGGGTTCGATTACCTACAACGGCGCGCTGTTGACCGACGCGGTGACCTACGATGCGCGCCTGGTGGTGACCATCACCGCCGTCGCCCGCATCTAGTCGCTACGCAGATTGTTTTTGATTCACGCGCGGGAGCGCTCGTATGCTCCCGCGCGTGATTTCTTTTTCCCTCGATAGCGCCGACCGCCGGAATCTGGCATGGCTGCTTGCCCTTGCGGCGGGCTGGCGGCTGTTGTTTCTGCTGGCCGTGCCTCGGGTGCTCGACAACGCCGACGCCGTGCATTACGCCGAGGCCGCGCGGCTCTTCGCCTCGGGCGGCTGGCTCGACCACAATCCCAAGATACCGCCGCTGTATCCCTTGCTCGGTGCGATAGCCTCGCTTTTCACCGGGGATGCCGAATGGGGCTGCCGCGTCGTGTCGTTCGCGGCCTCCGTAGTGACACTACTTCCAGTCTATGCGATGGGACTGCACCTGTTCGGCCGGCGCGCGGCGCTATGGGGCGGTGTCACGGTCGCGCTGTGGCCCTGGCTGGCGGACTACGCCTGTGCCGTATCCACGGAATCCTTCGCCGTGCTGCTCTGGCTGAGCGCCGCCGCGCTGATGACCGGGACGGCGTTGTCCTGGCGGCGGGCGCTCGGTGCCGGATGCCTGCTGGGGATGCTCTACCTCACGCGCGCCGAGGGGGTGGTCATCCTGCTGGCGGGGCTCGTGGTGGTCGTAGCGCTTCCCGGGGCGCTGCGGGTTCGACTGCGCCGGGCGGCGGCCTATGCCGCAGGCGCGCTGCCGTGGATTGCGGCCGGGGTCGCCGCGACGGCGGTATGGACCGGGCGCGCGACGGCCAGTTACCGCGCGGAATTTATTGTGCAGGAATTCGACGTGCTCCGTTTCGTGCATACGGCGGCACAGACCGTCACCGACGTTGCACCGATAATGCTGGGGCCACTGCTGCTGGTGTTCCTCGGCGGCTATCTGGTGGCGGCGGGCGAGACGAAGCAGCCGCCGCGCGGGGCCTGGATTCCACTGTGGCTGGCTGCCGCGCAATGGAGCGCGAGCTGGTTCGTGCTGTCGCCCGCGCCGCGCTATCTCATGGCGCCGCTGATCGTGCTGGCGGTCTTCGCGGCGGCGGGCATGCTGCGGATTTCCGCCGCGCTCGAAGCGAGGCCGACGGGCTTCGTGCTCCGGCTGGCGCCCCAAGTGCTGCTGATCCTCTGGATGCTCTTCGGCACCGTGGTAACGATTGGTTCCGAACACGCCGGGCGGCGTCCCCGGCAGCCGCGCGAGTACAAGGAGGCGGGCCTCTGGATGCGCGAGCACCTGCCGCCGGGGCTCGTCTTCACGCGCAAGCCGCAGGTGGGCTATTACGCGGGCATGCCTTCCACCGGGCCGCTGGATACCGATTCGCCGGAGGCCGCACTCGCGCGCGCCGCCGAAGCAGGGGCCGCGTATCTGGTGGTCGATGAGCGGTATGCCCCGGCGGGGCTGCGTTCCCTGCTGGATGCCGAGGCTCCGCCAGCGGGCTGGGAGCAGGTCTATGAAAGCGCGCTGTATCCCGAGGCGCGCATGAAGGTGTATCAGCGGGCGACGCCATGAACCGGCCACGACTCGTGATGGTGCATGCCGGAGGCATCGGTGATTTCATCCTTACGCTGCCCGCGCTGCGGGCCTTGAGCGCGGACTGGCGTATCGACCTTGCGGGACGCACTGAGCGCCTTGAACTCGCACGCGCTGCGGGCTGGGCCAAAGCGGTCCGCTCGCTGGAGGGCTCCGGGTTTGAGTCCTTGTTCGGCACGCCAGACGACCGGGCACGGTCCTTTTTCGGAAGCGCGGATCGGGTCGTCGTGTGGATGCGGGATTCCGACGGCGTGCTTCGTGATGCGCTTGCAGCCTGCGGTGCGACAGACCTTGTCATCGAGCCCGGGCTGCCGCCAGACGATTATGGATCACACGCCTCGCAGTATTACTGGGAGCGGCTCGGCCTGCCCGGCGAAGCGCCGCCGCCTTTTTTGCCGGTGCCGCCGACGGATGCCGGTTGCGAAGTGGTCCTCCACCCGGGTAGCGGCTCGACCACCAAGAACTGGCCCTTGGAACACTTCGAGTCCGTGGCGCGGGCCTTGGAGCAGGACGGGCTTCGCGTCACTTGGATATCCGGACCTGCCGAAATCGAGCGCGGTCTGGCCGTGACGGGGGCCGACGCCACCCCATCATTGGTTGATCTGGCTGCCAAGCTCGCAGGCGCTCGGCTCTACCTCGGCAACGACAGCGGCATTACGCACTTGGCAGCGGCGGTAATGTGTCCCACCGTGGCGGTGTTTGGTCCGACCGATCCAGCGGTATGGGGGCCGCGCGGCGATCGCGTGCGTATCGTCGTTGAGCGTCCCTGGCCGGATAAAGAACGAGTACTGGCCGCAGCACGGGAACTGCTGGGACGATAGCCGCAATGGGCTATTCGGGCGTTTCGCCCAACAACAGCCGAAGTACGGCGTTGGCCTGATGATGCGCGGCCACCCCGACACGCGGCGCCATCAGGCCGGTGCCCGGTGCGGCGGCGGTCACGCCATCGCCTACGATGATGAGATTGCCGAGGCGGCGCGTGCGGATGGTGTTGCTGGGCATGTGGCCTGCCAGACCCGTAGCCACCACGATGGGCCGGTCGGGATAAGCCATGCGCCAGGTCTCGGTCAGCATGGCCTTTTGGTCGGCGGCGTCGAAGGCCTCGACCATCACGGCAGCGTCCGCGAACACGGCGGGAATGTTTTCCGGAGTGAGGCGCACGGGATGGATGTCAACCTGCACATAGGGATTGATGTCTCGCAGGTTGTCGCGCAGGGCTTCTACCTTAAGCTGCCCGAGCTGCCGGACAAAATACTGCTGCCGGTTCAGGTTGCTGGGCTCCACGATGTCGAAGTCGGCGACGACGAGCCGCCCGACGCCCACGCGCGCTAAGGCAATGGCGATGGCGCTGCCGAGTCCACCCGCGCCCGCGATGCCGACGCAGGCCTGCTTCACGCGGCGGTGGACGCCCGGGGTATGACGCGAGGCCATCAGCGCCTCGAGTTCTTCCTCCGGCGGTATTTCGCCGCGTTGAATCAGCACCACCGCGTCCCCGGACTGCAACGGAACGTCTTCGCGCATGGGGGCGCCGTTATAGACCACCACGTCGGCGGCGGGTTTACGCGCGTCGCGCAGGGAGAAGAGCGTGGTGCCGGGGGAGACGGACAACGGGCGTTCGTTGAGGGTGATGTCGATGGCGTCCTGCATCGGGGAATCTTAGCAGGACGGCCCCCTGTGGCCGCTAGCGCGTCTTTCCCGGACGGAATCCGAGCAGGCGCAGGCCGTTGGCGCACACGATAAGCGTGCTGCCCTCGTGCCCGACCACGCCCAGCGGCATGGGCAGCGCAATGGCGAAGACGCTGGCAATCAACAGGACAATGACCGCCAGCGAGAAGACCAGGTTCTGCTTGACCACAAAGACCGCGCGGCGGCTGAGTTCCATGGCGTAGGCCACGTGCCGCAGCTCATTTCCCATGAGCACGCAGTGCGCGCTTTCCAGGGCGAGGTCGGTGCCCTTGGCGCCCATGGCCACGCCGACCGTGGCATTGGCGAGGGCCGGGGCGTCGTTCACGCCGTCGCCGATCATCATCACGGCGCCGTATTCGCGGATAGCTTCCTTTACGGCCTCCACTTTCTGCTCGGGCAGCAGGCCCGCGCGCACCTCGTCGATACCCGCCTCCTTGGCGATGCGCTCGGCCACCACGGCGTTGTCGCCGGTAATCATGATGGTACGGCGGATGCCGAGCTGGCGAAACCGGGCGATGGTCTCGGCAGCGTCGGGACGGATCGTGTCGAGCAGGGCGATGCAGCCCAGCCAGCCGCCGCAGGGCTCATGCTGCCCCACGTCGCCTTTGCGCTCGATTTCGCGGTGGAGAATCAGGACGGTCTTGCCTTCGGCCTCGAGCCGCGCCTTGGCCTCCAGCAGGTCCGCGGGGATTTCCTCGCCGTGTTCGCGGTAGAGGCGGTTCGCGCCGATCCACACGTGGAAGCCCTCGATGCGCGCGCGGATGCCGCGGCCGGGCAGCGTGATGAAGTCCTCGGTGGCGGGCAATTCCAGGCCGCGCTGGCTCGCCTTGTCGAGTATGGCCTGGGACAACACGTGTTCGCTGCGCGCTTCGAGGGCAGCGGCGTAGGCCAGCAGGTCGTCCTCGGTAAAGTGGTCGGGCGCGTGCGAGGCCAGCACCACATCCGTCACGCCGGGTTCGCCGGTGGTCAGGGTGCCCGTCTTGTCGATGAGCACCACGCTGATGTCGGCCATGCGCTCGAGATGCGCGCCGCCCTTGAACAGTACGCCGGACCGCGCGCCGCGGGCGATGGCGGACAGGATGGCCGCGGGGGTCGAGATCACCAGCGCGCAAGGCGAGGCCACCACCAGCACGGTCATGGCGCGGTACAGGGCGGTATCGAGTGCTTCGCCGCCGAGCCACGGCACCAGCACCAGCAGGCCCGAGCCGATGACGATGAACCAGGCGTAATAGCCTTCCGAGGCTTCGAGAATCTTCTGCGTGCGGGCCTTGTGCTGCTCGGCGCCCTCGATCATTTTCACGATGCGCGCGAGCGTGGAGTCGTTCGCCGGGCGTGTAACCTCGACCTCGACCGAGCCGCTGCCGTTCAGCGCGCCCGCGAACACCGCGTCGCCCTTGGCCTTGGGAATTGGGCGTGCTTCGCCCGTGATGCTGGCCTCGTTCATTTCCGTTTCGCCGTGGCACACCACGCCGTCGGTGGGTAGCATTTCGCCGGGGCGGATGACGATGACGTCCTCGACGCGCAGGGACTCCACGTCGACCTCAATCTCTTCGCCATTGCGCAGCAGGGTGGCGCGGTCGGGCCGCCCTTTCATCAGGTCGCCCACGGCCGCACGGGAACGTTCCATGGCGTAGGACTGAAGCACGTTGCTGAGCGAGAAGAGGAAGAGCAGCGTGGCTCCCTCGTGCCACTGACCGATAAGCGCCGCGCCAAGGGCCGCAAAGACCATCAGGAAATCGACGTCGAGATCGAGGCGCAGCAGCTTGGGCAGGGCCTCGCGGGTGGCCCAGTATCCGCCGAAAAAATAGGCCGCCGCGTCAATGGCGACATGATGCGGGAGCCCGTCCAGTTTCGAGGCGGCCACGCTGTAAACCAGCAACAGAAACGTGATCAGCGTGAAGGCGGCCTGCACGCCCCGCTCGCCCACAAAGAAGGGCTGCAAGACCGAGGTTCGGGGCCGGGTGTTGGCCGGTATCGTAGTGGTGCTCATATGCTTACAGTGTCCTCTGCCGGTGCACGGATTGCAATAGCGCCATTGGTTGAGTATGCCCATCATGTGCCCAGCGCCCATGACACCCGGGGCGCCGGAGCTTGCCTCAAGATTGCCGCTGCGTTAGACTGAAATGATGCGCAGAATTATGCTTATTGCGGCTTTGGCAGGCTCCCTGATCGGCGCTGCGTCCATCCGCGCCCAAGAGCCCGTTCACTACGCCCGGGATGTCGCGCGCATACTTTCGAACAATTGCTTTACCTGCCACGGTCCCGACGAAAAGGAGCGCAAGGCGGGGCTGCGGCTGGACAGGTTCGAAGGCGCGACGGCACCCGCGCGCTCGGGCGCGGCGGCCATTGTGCCGGGCGACCCGGACGGCAGTCCGCTGATAGCGCGGATACTTTCGCACGACCTTGACGAACGCATGCCGCCCGAGAGCAAGGGCGGTGCGCTGCCGCCGGAGTCGATAGCGCTGCTGCGGTCCTGGATTGCGCAGGGCGCCAAGTACGAGCGGCACTGGGCATTCGAGGCGCCGGTCCGTCCGGAGGTGCCGGCGGTGCCGGCTTATGCCGATCGTATCCGGAATCCCATCGACGCTTTCGTGTTTGCCCGGCTCGAGGCGGAAGGCCTCGCGCCCAACGAAGAGGCCGAGAAGGGCGTTTGGCTGCGGCGCGCATCGTTGGATCTGACCGGACTGCCGCCGTCGCACGATGCGCTTCGGGCATTCTTGGACGACGATTCTCCCGAGGCCTACGAGAAGGCGGCGGATGCAATGCTGGCCTCGCCGCACTACGGCGAACGCTGGGCGCAGATGTGGCTCGACCTCGCGCGTTATGCCGACACCAAGGGCTACGAGAAGGACGACCCGCGGACGGTGTGGCCGTATCGCGACTGGGTGATCCGGGCCTTCAACGACGACATGCCTTACGACGCATTCACGCGCGACCAGCTGGCGGGGGATCTGCTGCCGGGCGCGACGCTGGACCAGCAGCTGGCGACGGCATTCCACCGCAATACGATGACCAACGACGAGGGTGGCACGGACGACGAAGAATTCCGTACGGCGGCCATCGTCGACCGCGTGAACACGACCATGCAGACTTGGATGGGCATGACCATGGCCTGCGCGCAATGCCATACCCACAAATATGATCCGCTGACGCACCGCGAGTATTACGAGTTCGCGGCCTTCTTCAACCAGACGGAAGACGGCGATTACAACCCCGAGCGGCCGCTGTTGAAGGTGCCCACGACGGAGCAACAACAAGAGCTCGACGCCACGCGCGACCGATTACGCGAGGTCCGCAAGGCCCTCACGGATGCCGTCGATCCTGCCGGGGACCGCACGAAGGCGGAAGAACTGGTGTGGGGGCCGTGGTACGAGACGGGGCCGCTCGCCGCAGAAGACTTCGATGCGGCGTTTGACCGCGACTTCGGTCCCGAAGCGCAGGTGGATCTGGCGGCGCGCTACCTCGATGGCGCGGCCTATTGGAAGGGCCGCAGCGATTTCGAGAACGGCAAGGTGCTGGCAATCGAAGGCGAGAATAGCGCGTTCTATTTCTACCGGACCGTCGAGTCACCCCGGCTGGCCGCCATCGAACTGAGCATCGGCAGCGACGACGCGCTGAAGGTGTGGTGGAACGGCGAACTGCGCATCGACGAGAAATCGCATCGTGGCGTGGCGGCCGACCAGAACCTGCTGCTGGCGGCGGCGCGTCCCGGCGTGAATACGCTGCTCGTCAAGGTGGTGAACGGCGAGGCTGGCGGCGGCGTGTACTTCAATCTGCGCGACGCCGATTTTCCCCCGGCGCTCGCGGCGCTGCTCGAGGTGCCCGAGTCTGACCGAACGGACGAACAGCGGACGTCAATCGAGACCTACCAGCAATCGCGCAATGAAGCGGCCGAACTGAACCAGAAGGTCGCCAAGCTCGAGGCGGCCATACCCGAAGTGCCGGTGATGCGCGAGCTGCCCGAGGACCAGCGCCGTCCGGACTACATCTTTGAGAAGGGCTCGTTCCTGAACCGCGGCGAGGACGTCTCCGCGGGCGTGCCGTCGGTGTTCAATGCCTGGCCGGAAGATGCGCCGCGCAACCGGCTCGGGCTGGCCGATTGGCTGGTGTCCGAGGACAATCCGCTGACCGCCCGCGTGATGATGAACCGCGTGTGGGAGCGCTTCTTCGGACACGGCATCGTCGCGACGCTCGAGGACTTCGGCACACAGGGCGACTGGCCCACGCACCAGGAATTGCTTGATTGGCTCGCGACGGAATATATGGCGCAGGGCTGGCACCTCAAGCCTATGCTCAAGATGATCGTGCTGTCCGAGACCTATCGGCAGAGTTCCGTATCAACGCCCGAGAAACTCGAGCACGACCCTTTCAACGTCCACTACGCGCGCGGGCCACGCTTCCGGCTGCCGGCCGAGGCCGTGCGCGACCAGGCCCTCTTCGTCTCGGGGCTGTTGAGCGAGAAGATGAGCGGTCCCCCGGTGATGCCGCCGCAGCCGGACGGCGTCTGGCAAATCGTCTACAGCAACGAACGCTGGGTGGAGAGCAAGGGCGAGGACAAGTACCGCCGCGGGCTCTATACCTATTGGCGGCGCTCGTCGCCCTATCCCTCGATGGTAGCCTTCGACGCCGCGACGCGCGACGTGTGCACGGCCCGCCGCATGCGTACGAATACGCCGCTGCAGGCGCTGGTGGCCCTGAACGACCCGGTCTACGTGGAGGCGGCGCAAGCGCTTGCGCGGCGCGCGGTGGACGAGGCCGGAGTTTCCACCCGTGACCGGGCGCAGTGGATATTCGAGGCGGCCCTCAGCCGCGAGCCTACGGAAAGGGAACTCGATGCGCTTATCGATCTGTACCGCTCCGAGTTCGACCACTACCGCGAGAACGCCGAGGACGCCGTGGTGATGGCCAGTAATCCGCTCGGGCCGCTGCCGGAAGAGGCCAGTCCCCACACGATGGCGGCGTGGACGGTGGTGAGCAACGTGGTGATGAACACCGATGAATTTCTTTCCAAGCGTTAACCGGAGCCGCGAATCATGAACCAGCACGAAAGGCAGATTCAGGAGATCACGCGGCGTCATTTCCTGGGGCAGTGCCGCACGGGTATCGGCGCGGCCGCGCTGGCCATGCTGTGCCAGCAGGGCGCGTCGGCCGATTCGCTGCTGCGCGCGCCGCATGTGCTGGCGAAAGCCAAGCGTATCATCTACCTGCACATGGCCGGTTCGCCGCCCCAGCAGGATTTGTTCGACTACAAGCCCGTGCTGAACAAATGGAACGGCGAGCCCTGCCCGGACGAGATGTTCGCCAAGGAGCGCTTCGCCTTCATCAAGGGGCACCCGAAGATTCTGGCGAGTCCGC
The DNA here is from genome assembly GCA_016125095.1 of Candidatus Hydrogenedens sp. Classification (GTDB taxonomy): domain Bacteria; phylum Hydrogenedentota; class Hydrogenedentia; order Hydrogenedentales; family JAEUWI01; genus WGMK01. Next base: position 19,799 of record WGMK01000039.1, read on the forward strand.
ACCAGTTCGGGCAGTTCGGCGAAAGCGGCACGTGGGTATCGCAACTCCTGCCGCATTTCCAGACGATTGTGGACGATGTGACGGTCGTGAATTCGATGTTCACCGACCAATTCAACCATGCCCCGGCGCAGTTGCTGCTGCACACCGGGTCGCCGCGCTTCGGCCGCCCGTCCATGGGCTCCTGGCTGAGCTACGGCCTTGGCACCGAGAATTCCGACCTGCCTGCGTTCGTGGTGCTGGTATCGGGCGAGAAGACGCCCGACGCCGGCAAGAGCGTGTGGGGGAGCGGATTCTTGCCGACGGTGCACCAGGGCGTGCAATGCCGCACGACCGGCGAGCCGGTACTCTATGTGACCGATCCGCCCGGCATGACGCGCGACGTGCGCCGCCGCAGCCTTGATGCCCTGCGCGACCTGAACGAGGAAATGTACACGGCGGACCAGGATCCCGAAACGCTGACGCGCATTTCCCAATACGAACTGGCCTACCGCATGCAGGTATCCGTGCCCGAGGTGATGGACATCTCCAAAGAGCCGCAGCACATGCTCGACATGTACGGCGCGAAACCGGGGGAGACGCGCTTCGCCAACAACTGCCTGCTGGCGCGGCGGCTGGTGGAGCAGGGCGTGCGCATGGTGCAGCTCTTCGACTGGGGCTGGGACATCCACGGCACCGGGCCGGGCAACGATCTCATCACGCATCTGCCCGAGAAATGCCGCCTGGCCGACCAGCCCATCGCCGCGCTTGTGAAAGACTTGAAGCAGCGGGGGTTGCTGGATGATACAATCGTCGTGTTCAGCGGCGAATTCGGCCGCACGGCGATGAACGAGGAGCGCGACGGCAGCAAGTTCCTCGGGCGCGATCACCATCCCGGCTGCTTCAGCATCTGGGTGGCCGGCGGCGGGTTCAAACGCGGTGCCACGGTGGGCGAGACCGACGACTTGGGCTACCGCGTGACCGAGACGCCCGTGCACGTGCATGACCTGCAGGCGACGCTGCTGCATCAGCTCGGCATCGACCACGAGCGGCTGACCTATCGCTTCCAGGGCCGGGATTTCCGGCTGACGGATGTGCATGGCCGCGTGGTACCCGAGTTGATCGCCTGATACCGTTCCCGGAAGGAGCAATCGAATGGACCCCAAGAATGCCGTCGTGCTGGTCACCGGCTGTTCCAGCGGCATCGGCCGCGCCCTCGTGACAGATCTCGCCGCGCGCGGCTGCATCGTATACGCCAGCGCCCGCCGGCTGGAGAGCATCGCCGATCTGCAGGGCGGCAATGTGCGCACCGTGCGGCTCGATGTTTGCGACAAAGATTCCATGCAGGCCGCTGTGGACCAAATCATCGCCGACGAGGGCCGCATCGACGTGCTCGTAAACAACGCTGGCTACGGCCAGATGGGCCCGCTGATCGATCTCACCGAGGAGCAGCTTAGGCGCCAGCTGGACACCAACGTGGTGGGGCAGGTGACGCTCATTCAACTCGTGGCGAAGCACATGATTCCGCGCAAGAGCGGCTGCATCGCGAACGTCGGCAGCGTGTCGGGCGTGATGGCCACGCCGTTTGCGGGCGCCTATTGCGCGTCAAAGGCGGCGCTCAATGTTCTCTCTGACACGCTCCGCATGGAACTGCTGCCCTTCGGGGTCGATGTCATCATCGTCGCGCCGGGCGCGGTGCGTTCCAAGTTCGGCGACAACGCCGAGGAGCAGGTAGACATTCGCGACGACTCGGTCTATCAGCCCGTGCGCGAGGGCGTATCGCGCCGCGCGCAGGCATCGCAGTCCAACACCGAGCCCGCCGATAAGGTGGCGAAGGACATCGGCGACGCGCTCTTTGCATCTCCGCGGCCGACGTGGGTAGCCACCGGCGCGGGCGCCATCAAGTACCTCATGCTCAAGCGCCTGCTGCCATCGCGGCGGCTGGACAAGATCCTCATGGGCGCCTTCGGGCTCGACAAACTGAATGCATAGCCGCCATTCCAGCCGGCGCGCGGACGCCGGCCAATGAAGATCGTCGCGCGTTATATTCTGCAGCAGATCTGGGTGCCCGCGCTCATGTCGGCTGCCGTGGTGGCTTTCCTCATTACCACCAGCGGCATCCGCGACAGCATCAACGTGTTGTTCGAGCAGGTGCCCTTCGTGCAGCTGCGGTTCCTCGATATCTTCCTGATCGCCGCATTCACCCTGCCGTCGGCCATCAACTACATCCTGCCCATCACCTTCATGTTCGGCATCATGTTCGCCTTCGGGCGGCTGGCGGCCAACAGCGAACTGGTAGCGCTGCGCGCCGCGGGCATCAGCCTCCGGCGCATCGTGTCGTATGTGCTGCTGTTCGGCGGCGTGCTGAGCGTGGGCTGCTTCGCGCTGCAGAATGTGGCGCAGCCCTGGGCCATGACCCGGCTGTCCGATCTGCTCATGCGCGACGTGCCCCTGCGCATGAGCATCGATACCCTGCCCGTCGGGGTGATGCACCAGTTCGGCGGCTGGCAGATTTACGTGGGCGGCCACGAGCGCGGCGGCACGCTGACCGACATCATGATGCTGCAGCCCGAGCCCGACGGCGGTGCGACCACGTTCTACGCCGAGCGCGCGCACGTCGAGTCCACGCCCGAGGGATCCCGAATCGTCATGGAGCACGGCCACTATATCCCGGCGACTGCGGGAGACGAGGTGCGGCGGGTGACTTTCTCCTCGCTGTCGAAATCGATCCCCCGCGTCGAGCCAAGCGAAGAAATCCAGGTGCGGCACTCGCTCACCATTTCAAAGATGCTGGCGCGCGAACAAGAGACGGCGCAGCGGTTCGAGGAAACCGGTGCGCTGCCTGTGATGGCCGAGCTGCGGAAGGACCGCATCGAAATCGGCCAGCGTTTCAGCCTGCCGCTGATGTGCCTGGCGGCGGCCATGCTGGCCACGCCGCTCGGCGCGCGCACCAAGCGGGCGGGGCGTTCCTACGCCTTCGCCACCGGGCTTGGCGTGGTGGTGGCTTATTTCACGCTGGTGAACCTCAGCCTGCCGCCCTTCGTGCCCAGCCTGGCGGTCGCCATTGCCATGGCGCAGATTCCGAATATCACGCTGGCCGCGGCGGGCCTGGCCGCCATCTACCGGGTCGACCGCGTATGACGCTTTTCGATCGATACCTGCTGCGGCAATTGCTCGGCACCATCGTGCGGGTCTGCATCGCGTTTATTGGCATCTTCGTCCTGATCGATCTGCTTTCCGCCCGCGTGGAAAAAATCGCCAAGTACGACGTGCCGCCGTGGACGGTGGTGGAGTTCTACCTCTTTCAGATACCGGTCATCCTTTTCGAGTACAACGTGTTCGCCGTGGCCGTGCTGGCCTCGGGGCTGATGGTGTTCGGGCGGCTGGCGCAGAACCAGGAGCTGACGGCGCTTCTCGCGGGCGGCGTGAGCCTGCGCCGTGTGGCCCTGCCGGGGCTGGCGCTGGCGCTGCTGCTGTCGGGCTGCGTATTCACCTTCACGGAAACCCTGGGCGTGCAGGCGTCCGCGCTGCAGCGGGATATCGAATACACCTACTTCCGCCGCACGAAAGATGCCGAGCGCGGCCCGCGCAGCTGGGCCAACCTGGGCACTGACAAGTGGACCTGCCATGTGCTGTCGTTCAATCCGCTGGCGCTCACGGGGCAGGATGTATTTCTCCACCTGAATCGCCCCGACCGGGTGGAAGAGATTCGTGCCGGGCGCATTTTCTGGGAGCCGGAGCGCGGGCAATGGCTGCTTGAGGACGGTTATTGGTACCGATTCGATCCGCAGCAGGAGTGGGCCGGTAGCAGCACGCGCATCACGCAGACGCCAGCGCCCTTCGATGCGGCCCCCGAGGAACTCTTTGCGCTCGAGCAGCCGGCCGGCGGGAAATCCATCGTGACGCTGGCCGAGGATATCGCCCGCGCCGAGCGGCTGAACACGCCGACGCACAACGCGCGCATCGCCCTGAACGAGAAGGTCTCCCGGCCGCTGATCGGGTTCATCATGATGCTGCTGGCGCTGCCCTTTGCGGCGCGCATCCGCCGCGGCGGCATCGCCGTCGGCTTCGGCGCGAGCCTGGCCATCGCCATGGTCTACCTGTTCATCCACTTCGGGGCGGTGGGGCTGGGGCACCTGGGTCTGTTGCCCGCGTGGTTCGCCGCGTGGATTGCGAACATCGTCTTTTTCGCGTTCGGCGTAGCGATGTTCCGCCGCACGCCGACCTGATAGGCGCCGCGCGCCTTGACCCCCGCGCGCTGGAATGTTAGAACCTTGTTTTCCGCATGGGCGGCATTGGGCGTGGCAGGGAGGTTTCTATGAGTTCGCTGGGCTGGCCGGACGTTTTGATAATGGGCGTCTACTTCGTGGGTATCACCTGGGCGGGCGTGTATTTCGCCGGGCGCACCAAGGGCACCGAGGACTACTTTCTGGGGGGGCGGAGCATTCCCGCGTGGGTCATCGGCATCTCGATGATCGGCACCTCCATCAGCTCCATCTCTTTCCTCGGGTTTCCAGGCGACGCCTACATGACGACCTGGCTGCGGCTGCTGCCCAACCTGATGCTGCCCGTGGCCGTGCTGGTGGCGGCGTATTTCTTTCTGCCCTTCTTCCGGCATAGTCCGACCACGTCGGCCTACGAATACCTCGAGGCGCGCTTTGGCCCGAAGACCCGGCTCTATGCGGCCAGCGCGTTCATCATCGCTCAGATCTTCCGCATTGCCATGATCCTCTATCTCCTTTCGCAGCTGCTGGTGGTGGTCACCGGCTGGTCCACCGATTTCTGCATCATCGTCGCGGGGGTGTTCGTGGCGTTCTACACGATTGTAGGCGGCATCGAGGCGGTGATCTGGACCGACGTGGCGCAGACGATCATCATGGTGCTGGGCTGCGCGCTCTGCTTCGCCGTGGTCATCGTGGGGCTGCCGGGCGGATTCGGCCAGCTGTTCAGCGCTGCGGCCGAGGCCGGCAAGATGTCCTTCGCCGAGGTGGTCATCGACAACGGCGTGCATACCATGAAGGATCCTTCGTGGAGTTTCTCGCTGGGGCAGAAGACCGCGCTCATGATGCTGCTCTGGGGGCTGGGCCAGTTTCTGGCGGAATACAGCTCGAACCAGAACGTGGTGCAGCGCTATTGCGCCTCGAAGAGCATGAAAGACGCGCGCCGCGCCATGCTCATCTGCGCAGTCAGCAGCGTGCCAATCTGGGTGTTTCTCTATCTCTTGGGCACGGGGCTGTGGGTGTATTTCCAAGTGCACGCCGACGAGACCGCCGCGGCGATCCTCGCGGGCGATGCCAAGCCGGAGCAGATTCTGCCGCACTTCGTGATTCACTACCTGCCGATGGGCGTGTCGGGGCTGGTGCTATCCGCCGTGGTGGCGGCCGCCATGTCGTCCATCGACTCCAGTATCAACGCCGTGTCTACGGTCGGCGTGGTGGACCTGTACCGCCGCCACCTGGCTCCGGGCCGCGAAGACAGCCACTACCTCAATGTCGCGCGCGGCATTGCCACGGTCACCGGCGTGCTCATGGTCGTGCTGGCCATGGTCATCGCCCGCGACGGAAGCCAGACCTTTCAGGACACCGCCACGGTGGTCTACGCGCTCACGGCGGGCGGGCTGCTGGGGCTGTTCATGCTGGGCTTCATGACCACCAAAGGCAACGGCTATGCCGTGGGGGCGGGCATCGTCGCCACGCTGGCCTTTACCGCACTCATGACCTGCAAGCAGCTGGGCGTGGAACGGTTCGCACCGTACTATCCGCCCATCGACACCTACTACACCTCGATTCTGGGCCACCTGGCCATGTTCGTGATAGGCTATACGCTCGGCGCGCTGGTGGCGCGGCCGAAACAGGACCTGACCAACCTCACCATCTGGACGCAGGACGGCAAGCCGATACAGTAGCGGCGGACCGGCGCTTGCGCGGAGCCCTCGGAATACACTATGATGTCCGACCATCCGGAACGGCGGTATCGCATCGGCGAAGTGGCCGAAGAACTCGACGTTCCGGTGCATTTACTGCGCCAATGGCAGCAGAAATTTCCACAGTTGAAGCCTAGACGCGACCGTTCGAACCGCCGGTACTACACGGCGAAGGACATCGAAATCGCCCGCCGCATCAAGACCCTGATACGGCACGAAAAGATGACCATCGAGGGCGCGCGCATCCGTCTCGCGCAGGAACTCCACGGAGAGGGCAAGCCGCGAAGCAACAAGGAAGCGCTCGAAATCGCCCGCGCCATCGAACACGAGGCCGGAGAAATCCTCCGCCTCGTCGAAGCCGCCAAACGCAGCGTCTAGCGTGTCCCCTCTTGAGTCGGGGTGTGGCCTAGCCCGGATAAGGCGCTACACTGGGGGTGTAGAGATCGTGGGTTCAAATCCCGCCACCCCGACCATTTTCGAGTTAATTGCGGCTACTGCCTACATGCAGTTGCCGTTCCTTCTTTTCTTTAGGAGGAGTGTTTAATCCATAGGGTATGCCTAAGGTAGGCTCATGGATAGAACTCGAATTTCTGCAACGAGCTGCTAGTGCTCTCCTTCATCGACGTCTACGAAGTTGGATTGAAATCTTATTTAATGTAGGGTTTCAGTAAATCGATCATATTGCTAGTATATCGAAAGAGCACCTCTAAGGTTTCCTCGACTCCCTCATTGAATCGAAATTCGTCTGTGACAATCGAGCAACAAAGGCTGTACTGGAGAAGGCCTTCTGGCTCTGGAGAATCCGAGGGCCAACTTGCAATGAGAAATGGCTCTTTCACTGTAACCAAGACTCGCTCATCAAATTTGATTACTTGGTCTGCGGCAATCCCGAGTTTCTCCTGTTCGGCGATGGGGCGAAAAGTGATTAAATACCAGCTTATCGGAATGACTCTTTGCTTGCTCGTATTGTCGAGGTCAGAGAGCATCTTGAGTGGATAATAGGCTGATTCGGGAAGTTCGACGAAGTTGTACGGTTGGAATTTTTCGATTTGGTCAATTGCGCCGACTGGCATTCCTTGCAGCAAGTTTCCATAGAAATTTTCTCGAAAAGTCTTTGGGTTCTCGCATAGCGGAAACGAACATCTCGTAGATGGGCGTTCTTTGGTATTCGTGTAGATAACAGCCCAAACCAGATGATCGAGCGCAGAACGCATTTGATGTACAGCTTCCCCTGTGAGGATTCCGATTTTGATCGGTGGGGGATATCCGAGATCTTCGACGTAAATGTGATACCGTTCTTGATGTCGGATGGCGGCGCCTCTAAAGCTGAAATTGTCTCGGGCGGTTTTGACCAAGTTTGCAGACATCGCCGAAATCTCATCCATGTGCTCATTGGCTCTAGCAAGTTTTGCCTCAATGTTTTCAATGTGCATATTCATCGGTGTTCGCCTAAGTTTTCGGGGTGTTGTAGCTTTTAAGAGCACTTGAAAGGAGTTAAACCCTAAAGCGGTGCTATCGAGGGCGCTTCGAAAATGATTGGGCAGATGTCTTTCAATAAGCCTTTACGTGCCTGTTTGAATTTACCGCGTCCATTCCAACCTCTTACCCTGTTGGACGCAATCTCGCAAGTACAAGTTGATCAGGTTCTGGTAGGGCATACCCATTTCACCGGCCAATTCCTTGAAATAGGAGACCGTCGATGCGTCAAGCAAGAGGGTAATTGATTTCGTGAGGTGTTCCGTGTACGGATTCTTGGTGCCTGCCATCTCGCGAAAGTTGTAATGTTTTTTCATCTCACCTGCTGCTGCCTGAAGCTGTTCTTGACCAGATTCATATCTTGGCGTCATTGTGCGTGCTGATTCCGATGGAGTCAATCTCGGCGTATAGTGACGGGTGCTAATGGTTTGAACCCGGAGCGAGAGCGCTGAATTATTCTCCTGCGACCCGAGGGCCAACGGCCCGCAACCATACCAGCCTGGGCCATCGGCCCAGGACCCCGGAATCTCCCTTAATCCGAGCGCTGAAGGCGCGTTCCATTTCATAGGTCGGGCCTACAGCCCTCTCGTCGCTGGCAGGCGTTGCTACCTGGGCCGATGGCCCAGGCTGATATAGGGCGGGCCTTTGGCCCTCAGAGACTCGTTGTGTTTGCGGGTTCGGGCGAATGCCTGTATCAAAGGGGGCGATTCTGGGGCGAACGCGTGGCATGACGCCCCTTCGCACCCCTGTGCTAACCTTCACTCATGTATCCTGAAACGAAAGCGGTAGTCGCGGCGGTGTTGCTGGCGGCCTTGTGGTTTGCCGAGGGCGCGGCGCCGTTTGCGGCGGGGCGTGTGGGGCGGGGGCGGCATTATGCGGTGAATCTTTCGCTGGGCGTGCTGAATGCCGCGGTTGGGGCGGTGGTGTTTTCGGGGCTGCTGCTCGCGGCCACCGAGGCGGCTCGGGCGCGCGGATTCGGATTCCTGTCAATGCTACATCTTCCGGCGCCGGTCGAGACGCTGGTGGCTATCGTGTTGTTCGACGCCTGGCAATACCTGTGGCACCGGCTGAACCATGCGGTGCCGTTCCTGTGGCGCTTTCATGCGGTCCACCATTCCGACGCGGCGATGGATGCCAGCACGGCGGTGCGGTTTCACACGGGCGAGATCGTGCTGAGCGGCGCATTCCGCCTGGCCGTGGTGCCGCTGCTGGGGATGACCCTGCCGCAGCTGGCGCTCTACGAACTCGTCGCGCTGCCGGTAATTCTGTTGCACCACAGCAACGCCCGGCTGCCCGCGCGGCTGGATGCGGTGCTGCGCAAGGTCATCGTCACGCCGCGCATGCATTGGGTGCACCATTCGCAATGGCGTCCGGAAACGGACTCGAACTTCTCCAGCCTGTTTTCCTGGTGGGACCGTATCTTCGGCAGCTATCGGAAGCATCCCGCGCCGCAGGAAATCCGCCTTGGTCTGGATACCGCACAGGCGGAGGAGACGTTCAGTCTGATGGTGATGATGCTCGCGCCTTTCCGAAGGCGCGCGCCGCGGGACGAATAGGTGGCCGTTTACGCCGGAGCTTTCTGCAACAATGGAAACTCCAACGCTGGAAGGCTAGCCCGCTTATTCGTCCTGGACCTCATTCAGGATATCTAGTATCGATACATCGGCGAATTGGCTATTCATTGCTTCACGAATTCCAGCACGTAATTCGCAGATTCAAAGTCTAATTGCAACAGGCTTTTCGAGGAAGACCTGTGCCGGGGTGCGGAATCCGAGTTTCTTTCTGGGACGATTGTTGAGCTTGTCGACGTAGGTATTCAATTCCCCGTCGGTGAGGTTTTTGAAGCTG
>WGMK01000011.1 GCA_016125095.1 Candidatus Hydrogenedens sp.
CAGAATGGTCGCCACGCACCGTCCGGACCCGCTTCTCTGTAGAAAAACGCTTGACGCGATTGTGAAAGAAAAAGTGGAAGCGGACCCCAGAGGCTCATAGGCTGCAGGTACTCTTGGGGAAGGAGTGACGTGAGGCAGAAATCTAACCGTACGCGCCCCAGGTCCGCTTCCAAAAATCGTTTTATCGAGTGAATGCTTCATTGCTATTGCCCCGCAATGACCGTCACTTCGGTAAAGTTCACTTCATAGTTCCCGTGGTTCACATTCGGCACCAGCCGCACGAACGCCGTCGTGCTGCGCGGCGCGCGGTCCGCGGGAATTGCAATCTCAATCCAGCCCGGGCTGTCGCCCAGAAACAGGCTCGGCTCCAGGCGCCGCGAGAACAGGGGATTCATGTTCTCGTCGTATACCAGCATGTCGTACGACAGCGGCTTTTCGCCCTCGGGAACCGGCGCCCACGCCAGCGAAAGCGCTCCGGGACGGCCCTCGAAGTTGTTGGTATCCACCCACCACACCTTCTCCGCCCGCAGCACCGAACGCGACAGGGGCGGAATGACCGAGAGGAATTCGCGGGTCGCCGCCGGATCCGACTCGATGCTGTTGGTCCAAGCCAACGCCTCGGTCGTGTCCACGCTCGTCTTTACGATTTCGGTCTCGCCGGTCTTGAGCGTCGCCTGCTCGCCGGGATACATCACGACGAATCCTTCGCCGTTCTCCAGCGTCACTTCGCCTTCGTCGAGCACCACGCGCAGCCCGGCCTCGTTGGCCTCGACGCTGAACTTGGTGCCGAACACCGTCACCACGGCTTCCGGCGTACGCACCCGGAACCGCTGCTCGTGCTTCGCCACGCTGAACCAGGCCTTGCCCTTTTCCACGTGGATCGTCCGCGCATTGATGATCCGGAAGCGGGTATCCGGTCCCGCCTTGATGAACGACGGCCCGGGCAAGCCGACCAGCGCCGACCCATCGGGGCCGGTCTCTATCGCGTCGCCCTGGCGCAGCAACTGCATCAGGGGCGCGTGATACGTCTGCAGGGTGCCCTCGTCGTGCACCAGCACATCGTTCCACGAGCCGGTCACCATGCCCACCAGCGTACGTTCTTCGTTCGTCGCGGGCGGCCAGGCGTACCAGATGGCCAGACCCAGCACGACCACCAGCATGGAGGCAACGGCCGGCGCGAAGGCCAGCAGGCGCCAGCGGGAGCTCGAAGGGTGCTTGGCGCGCCAGTTCGCTTCCTGTGCGTCGTCGACGCGCGTATAGGCCTGCGAGCCTTCCATTTCGGGCAGGTGCGCCATCACCGCCGGGCAGAGGTCTTTGTCCAGCCGGCGTTCGCCCATGGTCTCGAAAAGCAAGGCCGCCGTGTCTTGCTGGCGCTTGAGCGTCGCCTCGAGCGCGCTGTCTTCCGACAACTCGCGCTCCAGAATCACCCGCTCGGCCGTCGACAGTTCATCGTCGATGTAGCCTTGCAGCAGGTACTCTATTTTTGGTTTCGACGCCACGTAAACTCGTCCTTCGCAGGCTCTTCTTCGGTCAGCATTTCGCGCAGTTGCTGTCCCGCGCGATGCAGGATACCCCGCACTTCATCCCGGGATTCCCCGGTGAACTGACTGATTTCCTCGTAACTCAACTCTTGCATGTACCGCAACACCACCACCAGCCGGTACCGTTCAGGCAGCGCGTCAATCGCCATCTGAACCTTTTCGAAGCGCTCGCCGCGTTCCGCCGTGCCTAGAGGGCCGCGCCGGACATCTTCGAAGTCGATGGTCCGGCGGTGAGGAAGCGGCGTCTCGTGCCGCAGTCGCGGCAGGTTCCGCCGAAGCCAGTTGGCCGCCGTCCGTGTGGTGATTTCTTTCAACCACGATCCGAACTTTTCGGCCTCGCGCAGGTGGGGCAAGCTCCGATAAGCCTGCCAGAACGCCTCCTGCGCGATGTCTTCCGCGCCGCCGTAACGGCCCGCGTAATAAAAGGCCGTGGCATGCACTGCGCCTTGATACCGCCGCACGAGGGTCGCGTACGCTTCCGTATCGCCATCCAGGCACCGAAACACGAGCGCAGCATCTGTCTCCTGATGCATAACGCAAGTCCTTCCCCAAGTTGGGCTTCTGCCTCTATCTCGGTGCTCGCCTTCAACTTTCCGTATCTGGGCATAAAGTGGCCCGACACGGACAAGGTGTCACATTTAGTTCCAAATTGGAGCTATTGGTGCCAAAGTGCCTGAATCGCGGGTGCAGCATGACCGGCTATTTCCAGCGGCTGCCGGAGATCCCGCTCGAAATCGGGCCGGTAAAAGGCGGCGACTTTGCCTTCACCACGGAGGGTGACTTCGCCTGCGCTCGCCGGAATCAGCAACACGCCGAAAGCCGGCAGCGCTTCCCGATCACCGTCGACTTCAATCTCGAGATTCCCTTCCAGACCCAGCAGCAAACGCCACGCGCCGTTAGGCTGCCAGCTGTATTGCTGCTTCAGGGACCAGGCCTCGGCGGCGAACCAGGGGCAGGCCCCCAACACGGACCGGCGGCAGCCGGGACGGTTGTACCCCAGCGCCTGATCGGGCTTGGGACTCCCGGCCTCCCAGTTGGATACGGTCAGGGCCTTTTCGATATGCAATTCGCGCGGCCGGCCCTGGGCGTCGGTCCGGCCCCAGTCGTACATGCGGTAAGTGAGGTCGCTGTTCTGCTGGATTTCGGCAATCAGCAGCCCGCCTCCAATGGCATGCACGGTACGCGCCGGCACGAAGATACAGTCTCCCTTGTGCAGCGGCACACGGGTCATGCGCTGGGGCACTGTGCCATCGCGCATCGCGGCCTCGATACCGGCCGCGGTCTCGGAAGCGGCGAAGCCCCGGTAGACATGCGCGTCCAGCTCGGCGTCGAGCGTGTACCACATCTCAGTCTTGCCGCCGTCGGGCTCGCCGAGCTGCGCGGCCAGGGCATCGTCGGGGTGCACCTGCACCGAAAGCGGTTCGGTGGCATGCAGGATTTTCAGCAGCACGGGAAAGCGATCCCCCGGCGCGAGTGGCACCCCGGTTCCCACGATAGCCTCGGCATGGCGCGCCATGAGCGCATGCAGGGTTTCGCCCGGCAGGTTTACTACGATGGAATCGCCATGCACGTGATCGGAAGCCAGCCAGGCCTCGCCCAGCGGACCTTCCGGTGCCTCGGGTCCGTAGATGTCGGCCAGCCGCCGCCCGCCCCAGGGCCGCCCGTAGAGCAGCGGCTGCAAACGCAATAGGGACGGGAGCGGTGTGCTCACGAGACCATGCCTCCCTCGGTGCGCTGGTAATACAAGACCCCGTCGCGGTGTTCGGAGCGCAGCTTGCCCGCCGCCTCGAGCACCTCCAACTGGCCGGTCGCCACCGACAACCCGAGGTACAGGTGCGGCATTTCGAGTTCGGGATAGAGAATCTGCGCGACGGCGAAGGGCGGCGCGCCTTCCTCAGGCAGCCGCTCGAGGATCCGCCGGTTCTTCCGGTCGTGCTGTTTCAGGATGCCGTCAATCACGTGTACGGGATCCTCGATCGGCTTGCCGTGTCCCGGGTAGCAGGTGCCGAGGGGCAGCGCGCGCGAGCGATGGAGCGAGGCCTGATACTCGACCAGTGCCTTACCGCGGGTCTGCCCCGGATTCGGCCTCCGGAGCAGCGGGTTCGGGTTGAAGCGTTCGAGGATATGATCGCCCGCGATGCTGAACCCGCGGTCGCGATGCACAAAAAGCGTATCCGTCGAGGAATGCCCCGGCACGTGGTATACGTCGAAGCCGTCAATCTGCGAGGCATCGGGCAGGACGCGGTCGATCTCGAAGTGGTCGATCATGTCCTTGTAGGCATCCCACAGCAGCATCGAGCTTTCCTGCTCGTCGGCCGGCACGCCGAGTTCGGTCATCAGCGCGATGTAATATTTCTTGCGGGAATTGTCGCCGTCCTCGCCATCGCCCAGGCGGCTCTGCATCACCACGTCCGGATGCGCCCAGGTCTCCGCGCCGGATTCCTCGACCAGCCGGTGCAACAGCCCGCAGTGATCGATGTGATGGTGGGTGAGCACGATGCGCTCGAGATCGCGCACCTCGACCCCCTCGGCCCGCAGGAGTTCGCGCAGGGCGGTCTCGCAGTCCTCGGTCTTGGGTCCGGTATCGAAGAGCGTGAGCGCCTCGCCGCGGTACAGGAACAGATTTACCGGCCCCACGATAAAGGGTGTCGGTACCGAGACGGGAACGAGTATTTCGCCAACTGCGGACACGGCCACCTCAGATGCTGTAGAGCGTGCCGGAACCCGAATCGAGGGTAACGAAGTCGACGTACAGCTGCACCAGCTCCGGTCCGTACAAGACGAACAAGAACCCGGCCAGCGCCAGGTAGGGACCGAAGGGCAGGTAATGCCCCTCGAGTTCGATCTCGTCGTCGGAGGCCGCTTCCTTCTTCTCGCCGGCGGCGGCTTCGGGCTTTTCGGACGGCCCCTTGAAGCGGAAGTACGCGATGACGCCGACCCCGATAAAGCTGCCCAGCAGGCAGGCCAGGAAGAACGTGCCCAACACGCCCTGCCACCCCACGAAGCCGCCGATCATCGCCAGCAGCTTCACATCGCCGAAGCCCATGCCCGGCTTCTTGAGCAACACGACGGTGACGCGGTCGATGACGAAGGGAATGGCCCCGCCGAGCAGGATCCCCGCGCCGGCGTCGATCGGATTCAGCACGCGCAGGCCGCTGGCTTCGCCCAAGAACATACCCGCCACGGCCACGGCCAGCCCGGCCGGGATGCCCGGATAGGTAATCTCGTCCGGAATCGTCCAGTCCGCGAAGTCCTGAAACGTACAGACCACCAGCGCGAAGGCCAGCATCATGTAGACCGGCGAGGCAATGGTAAAACCGAATTTCCAGTACACCAGCAGGAATAGCAGGGCGGTCAGCAGTTCGACCAGCGGGTACTGCCAATGAATCGACGTGCTGCAATAGCGGCACTTGCCACGCAGAAAGACCCAGCCGACGATCGGGATGTTGTCGTACCACGCCAGCGGATGCATGCACTTGGGGCATCGTGAGCCCGGCTTGACGATGGACTGCCCCACCGGCCAGCGCGCCACGCATACATTGGCAAAGCTGCCGAGCACCGCGCCGAGGGCGAAGGCGGTGGTCATGAAGAGCGGCTGCAGCGCGTCGGCCGCGCGGATAAGGTAGAGCATCTGCAGGGGTTCCAAGGGCTAAGTCGTTGCAAGCCGCGAGTATAGGCAGCGTTGGCGCTTGGGCGCAAGTGGCAGGCGCTATTTCGTGGCGGTGCCCAGGATATGCGGTGCGACGATGATGAACGGATTCTTAATGTGCCGTTCCTCGATGGACACCGCGCCAAACCCCGCCGCGCGCAGCAGCGAGGCCGTATCCCGGTTGGGATTGCAGCCGTCGCCGATTTTCCGCCAGGCCGGGGCGAGGAAGTCCTGGGCGCGCCGCATCAGGCTACCGGGAGTCGCAGCCACATGCTCGATAAAGTAGAACTTGCCGCCCGGCTTGAGCACCCGATGGATTTCGCTGAGCGCCAGTTCGGGCTGATACACCGAGCACAACACCAGCGTGCTGACGACCGCGTCCACCGACGCGTCCGGCAGGTGGATTTCCTCGGCGTGCCCGCCATCCAGCGATAGCGTTAGCCCGGATTCCTCGGCGGCCGCCTTGAGGTAGGGATGCATGAACGGGTTCGGCTCGACGCCGCGCACATGCACGCCCGCAGGAAAGTGCCGGAAATTGATGCCGGCACCCGGCCCGATTTCCACGACCTCGCCCGACAGATCCGCGAACAACTTGTCCTTGATGCGGCCGTAGGATTTTTCGAGCGGGGTCGTCGCGCGGCTCCACGCCCAGGCGAAGAAATGCTCGCTCCACGCGGCACGGCGCTCGGGATGAAACGGCTTGCGGCCGCAGGTACACATGCGCGGACTCCTTCTGGCTGGGCTCGCGCAGTGATACCAGAGCCCCGCGTGCGGAATCCAGCGGCCCGCGGGTGGCTAATTCTTGCCGAAGGCCCCGCCCAGGATAAACGTAACCACGCTCAGCCACACCTGAAAGAAGATGTTCGCCACCGGATCGCCGAACTGCTTCGAATCGGCCTTCGCCACGCTGATGTGTTTCAAGTGCTTCATGTTGCCATACCTCCGTAATGCTGGAACCTGCTTACCAGACGCGCCGAAGCCACGGATATTCACCCGCTCCTTGCGCCGCCGCGCACCGGTACCCCAGAATACCGGCCACCTGAAGCCGTATTGCCTGGAGTCCGCCCCGTGAAATCGAACGCCGCGCTGCATTTGTGTCTGCTTCTCGCGCTCGCCGCAGTGCTGTTCTCCGTCAACCTGGGCGGCTACGACCTCTGGCCCGCCGACGAGCCCCGCTACGCCGAGGTCGCCCGCGAGATGATGGTGAGCGGCGATTACGTAGTGCCGACGGTGAACGGCGAGACGTACTTCGAAAAGCCGCCGCTGCTGTTCTGGTCGCAGGCGCTACTCTCGCTGCCGGGCGGCGAGGTGACCGAATGGACCGCGCGCCTGCCCTCGGTACTCTCCGCGCTGTTCGTGCTCGTGCTGACGTGGCTGCTCGCGCGCAAGCTGTTCGACGACTCCACCGCATTCTGGTCGGTGCTGATATTGCTGACCATGCAGCGGTTCTGGTGGCAGGCGCGCACCGGGCAGATAGACATGCTCCTCACCGCCTGCATGATGCTCTCGCTCTACGCCTTCTGGAACTGGGAACTCTCGCGCCGCCGCGGCTGGCTGGCGCTGCTCTATGGCGGCATGGCGCTGGGACTGCTCGCGAAGGGGCCGCCCGCGCTCGTGTTTCCGCTGCTGTGCATCGTGGCGTACCACTGGCGCAACCGCTTGGGACGCAAGCAAACCCATTGGGTGCTGGGCACGCTGGCGGCGCTGGCCATCATGGCGCTTTGGTTCGTTCCCGCGCGCATGATGGCGGCTGGCACCGCCGAGGACTTGGCGCAGGGCGGCATGGCGGGCAACATCTTCCGCAACACCATCGGCCGCATGGTGCTGGGCGTGAGCAAGGCGGACTGGCCGTGGATGTACCTCGAGACCATCCCGGTCGATGTGTTGCCGTGGGCCCTGCTGCTGCCATGGACCCTGCCGTGGATCTGGCGCACGCGCAACAGCAGCGCCAGCCACCGCCTGCTCTGGTGCTGGACCGTGCCCGCGCTGATCTTCTTCTCCATCAGCATCGGCAAACGCGCCATCTATATCCTGCCGCTGTTTCCAGTCTTCGCCATCTACATCGCCGCGAGCCTGTCTTCCTTCGACCAGGCTTCCGAACGCGCCAAGAAGATTGTCGTGCGGTTGCTCGCGGGCGTGTTCGGGTTGCTCGGTGTGCTGGTGCTGGCCGCGCCCGCGCTGGTGAAGGACTACGACGTGTCCGGCGCCGAGCCGCTGGCCCTGTTCCTCGCGGCCGGCGTCGCCGTGCTGCTGCTGGCGAACCGGCTGCCCGTCGCGCGTCCGCAGGTCGCGGCGATTGCCATCGCCATGTCGACCCTCTACGTCGGCGCCGCGTTTGTGGTCTTGCCGGTGGCGAACCGTTTCAAGGGCTCCGCAGCGCTTTGTCAGCCCCTGCGCGACCTGAGCGAGGCCGGTACCGAGTACCGACTCTATGCCGTGGGCTTTTCGCGCGAGGAATACATGTTCTACGCGGAGAAATACCACACGCCGATCCTCACCGACCTCGTCGGGCGCGCGAGCATTCCGCCGGATGACTTGATGAAGACGGCGATGCTCCAGCGCGACGCCAAGCACCTGCTGCAGAAAGCGGTTGACAAGGTTCCCGTGACCAGTTGGGAACACGTGACCGAGGCCGAGCGGGAAGCGCTGGAAACGGCGGCCCGCAATGCGCTGCATGAATCGGATCTCGACCCCGCGATGCTGCAAACCTTCGAGGCGCAGCTGCAGCAGGAAATCGACGCTTACGCCACGGAATTCCTCGGCGGCTCCCCCGCCTTTATGTTCGTGCAGAATGAGGACTGGCCCTGGCTCATCGCCCTCTGCCCGCAACTGAACCAGACGCGCTTCATCCACGGCGACGCGGTCGGCCGTCGCGATGTGCTGCTGCTGAGCAACGAAGCCGGCGCTGCGCTGGTGCCACCGCGCGAATCCACGGGAGGCTGACCCATGCAGAATCTGCGCAACCTGCCGGACACCCCCGAATCCCTCGACCAGTACGAGGTCGAGCACCTGTTTCACTCGTGGAGCTTTCAGCCGGAAAAGGCGCCCGCGCGCGTGGTCTCGGCCAAGGGCGCGCGCTTCACCACGGAAGACGGTCGCGAGATCCTGGACTTCAGTTCCTGCTTCGTCAGCCACAATCTGGGCCATCAGGATCCGCGCGTGGTCGACGCCATCCGGCGGCAGGCCAACACGCTGACGTCCATCGCGCCGGTATTCTCGACACGGCCCCGGGCGATGCTGGCGCGGCTGCTGGCCGAGGTGACGCCCGGCGACCTGTCGCGGAGCTTCCTCACGCTCGGCGGCGCGGAGGCCAACGAGGCCGCCATCAAGATCGCGCACCAATACACCGGCCGCCGCAAGATCATCACGCAGTACCAGAGTTATCACGGCGGCACCACGGCGGCGATGTCGGCCTCGGCGGGCGATGCGCGCAACTGGGCGCAGACCCAGGGCGGCGCGGAATTCGTCCGCGTGCCGCAACCTTATCCCTACCGCTGCATGTTCCACTCGGCCACACCGGAAGAATGCGCCGAGCGGCACCTCGACTACCTGGAGCGCGTGATTACCTGGGAGGGCGGCGGCGATCAGATTGCCGCGATGATCCTTGAGCCCGTCACCGGCGCGAACGGCATCCTCGTGCCGCCGGACGCCTACCTGCCCGGCGTGCGCGCGCTGTGCGACCGCTACGGCATCCTGCTTATCGCCGACGAAGTGATGACCGGTTTCGGCCGCACGGGCGCGTGGTTCGCGGTGAACCACTGGAACATCGTACCCGATATTATCACGCTCGCCAAGGGCATCAACGGCGCCTACGTGCCGCTCGGCGCATGCGTCGTGCGGAAGCCCATCGGCGATTTTTTCAAGGAGCATTTCTTCAGCCACGGCGCTACCTACGCCGGCCACGCGCTCGGCTGCGCGGCGGCGGTAGAGGCCATCGCCTGCTACCAGGACGACGGCCTGATCGAGCGCGCCGCCGAGATGGGCAGCTACCTGATGACACGCGCGCAGGAATTGCAGGAGCGCCACCCCTGCATCGGCGAGGTGCGCGGCAAGGGCCTGTTCGTCGGGCTCGAGCTGGTGAAGAACCGCGAGACGAAGGAGCCGATGGTGCCCATCGGCGGCAAGACGAAACCGGGCGGCAACCCCAAGCTCGCCGTGGGACGCAAACTCTTCGAGCTCGGCATGATCGCCATGGCCGCCAACCCCGGCACCGTCCTCGCGCTCGCCCCGCCGCTCATCATCACCCGCGACGAAATCGACGAGGGAATCAAGAAACTCGACATCGCCCTCGCCGAGGCGGACGCCTTTTGCGAGTGACATCGCCGCTATTCCTTGCGTTACGGCTTTGGTAGGGCGAGCGTACTCGCGAGCCATCTTGGGGTAATCACAAACGGTTCGCATCAAGGTGGCTCGCGGGTACGCTCGCCCTACCGTCCCCGCGCCGCAGCAAGAATCGGGTTGCGGGTTACTCGGCTCCGGCGGCATGCTGACGCCGCAACCGGAGATCGACCCATGGCCGACAGCACTTACGCCCGCATGGAGCGCGCCATTCAATTCCTGACCGAGCGCGCGCCGGAGCAGCCTTCGCTGGAGGAGACCGCCGCCGCTGCAGGGCTGAGCCCCTTCCACTTCCAGCGCGAGTTTTCCGACTGGGCGGGCGTGAGCCCGTCGCGCTTCTGCCGCTATCTGGCGCGGCAGCGGCTGGCCGCGCTGCTGGCCGAACCCACGCCCATCGAGGCCGCGGCAGACGAGGCGGGACTCTCGAGCCAGTCGCGCGCGTACGACCTGATGGTGACGATGGACGCGATGACCCCGGCGGAATTCCGCGCGAAGGGCGCGGGGCTGGTCATCCGCTATGGCATGCACGACACGGATTTCGGACATTGCGTGATCGCGCGGACCGAGCGCGGCATCTGCGGGCTGCAGTTTATCGAGCCGCAGGGGAAGGCGGCCGCCCTCGCGGCGCTGCGCAAACAATGGCCCAACGCCGAGCTGCGCGAATCACCTCGCGACACCGCGGGCACGGCCGCGCAGTTGTTCATTGCCGCGCGCGGCAGCCGGATGCGCCTGCACGTGCAAGGCACAAACTTCCAGATCAAGGTGTGGGAGGCGCTACTGAAAATCCCCTTCGGGCAGGTGAGCACCTATCAGCGCATCGCCGAGGCCATCGGCCAGCCGACCGCCGCACGCGCCGTGGGCCAGGCAGTCGGGGCGAATCCGATCGGCTTCCTCATCCCCTGCCACCGCGTCATCCGGCGAGAGGGCATTCTGGGCAATTACCGCTGGGGGGCGCCCCGCAAGGCCGCACTGGTCGGCTGGGAACAGGCCGCGATAGGACGCTAGCCTAAGCCTGCGTTCGTTCTTTGCAGTTAATCATCACGAACGCACGCAAGAGAAATTTCGTATAATATCCAGCATATAGATAATAATACCTATACAACATAATAAGTGCTGCCACCAAAAAACCAAGAGGAATCAACCTCAGCAGCGTGACATTGCCAACTACTAGATTTGCCCCATAGATATAGTCACTGTCAATCAAGTGGCTATTCCGAAAGAGACAAACCGTCGAAAGCAAAAAATTAAGAAATAGTGACATTGCAACGTTTCGGGAATACGAGTACATATGAAACCAATTGGTGAGTTTGATATACAGTCTCGGTGAATGCAACTCCACGTAAGCACAAGTCATCCAATAATTATTTGTTTCTTCCAACCTGGAGTCTAACTTAAAGCACTCCTTAAACGCGTCTTCATATCGCTTTCTAAACGCTTTTGAGAAGCCGTTCTGCCGATAAACGATTTTTGAAAATAGCAACGCAGGAACTCGTGAAATTGAAAGAAATGAAACCAGGACTCGATAATTCTCACCAGGAGTCTTCAATTTAGCATCAAGAATGCGCCGCAACATCTCTAGGAAGATCACTAATAGCGCCCCAAACAAACCGAGGGCAGAAAGTCCTGCTATAAGCTTCACAGCACCAGCGAGAGAAAAGAGCCTCAGCACATCCAAGTATGGATAGCTTGCGACATACCTCGCGTATATAGAAATACCCTTATCCAAGTAGAAAAAATAGGTCGAATACATACTAATGGTCAAGGCAACACTTGAGACAAATACACCCTGAATCCCCCAACGCAAGTATTCACTTTTTTTTATCCAAGCCGTATTTAATGCGAGTAGCTTCTCATATGGATATCCCAATCCACGAAAAACGAGCAACCTATCAATCACCAGGCTCGATGCTGAGGAAATAATATGTCCGTACGTGTAGAGCAAGCACACAGCAGCCACAACTATAAAGCCTTGGTACAACCAGGATTCAGTATGCGGCGGGATATTGTTCTCCAACACAGGAAGCAAGATCGCCCGAAACTCTTTTCCGGCAACATACTGCCCCCATCGCTCAAACCCAATCGCCAAAACAACTGAAGTGAGAGCCGGACTGAGGTAGCCAAACACATCGTAGACCGATACTGGCATCCCGATGGTCGACACCTTAGAAATACGCCCCAACTCGATTTTCGACTCTTCCATTTTCAGACGGCCTCGCCTTGCCCAGAATGGATTGCCCCAATCGCCTTAACAGCGACCCGAATCGCATTATAGTGCAACACCTTACCGACTATACAAGCTAGGACGATAGCCCCTACGCAAACTTGCCGTGGCGGCCCTTGCCGCTGGCGAATTCCTGCGCGCCGGAAAGCGATTCGGATTCGAGCGACTTGAGCCCGTGCTCGCCCTCGTTGGTGAGCGCCGCCTGCAGCGAGAGGTTCCATTGCTGGAGCGACGACAGGCGATCGTGGCGCATGCAGACCTGCGGGAACGCGCCCAGCTGCTGCGCCCATTCTTCGGCGGCGGCGCGCGATTCGCCATTCAAAACCACGCGGTTGGCGAGGCCCCACTCGAGCGCTTCCTTCGCGGCGACCGGGCGGCCGGTGAGAATCATTTCGAGCGCGCGGCCCTGGCCGATGATACGCGGCAGGCGCACGGTGCCGCCGTCGATGAGGGGCACACCCCAGCGGCGGCAGAACACGCCGAACTGCGCGCTCTCTTCCGCCACCCGCAGGTCGCACCAGAGCGCCAACTCGAGTCCGCCCGCCACGGCATAGCCCGCGACCGCCGCGATGACCGGCTTGCTCAAGGTGCGGCGCGTGGGACCCAGCGGGCCGTCGCCTTCGGGATCGACATCGTTGAAGCGCCCGGAGGCCACGGCCTTGAGATCGGCCCCGGCGCAGAAATTGCCGTGGTCGCCCCAGAGCACCGCCGCATGTTGCGACGGGTCGTGGTCGAACTCGTCGAAGGCCGCCGTCAGCGCATGCGCCGTGTCCACGTCCACCGCATTCCGCACCTCGGGGCGATCCAGAATGACCGTCGTCACCCCTTCGTGTTTCTCGACGCGGATGGACATGCGCTCCTCCTCTCAGTCGTGTTGTGCCGGGGTCTCCCGACCCCGACACGCGCCCGACCGTCGGGTCTTCATCGCCGATGGCAAGACTACCAGGCGATTTCCTTCGGGAAAAACTCGGCGATCAGCTCTTCGTAATACGGCCGCAGGTCTTCCACCTTCGGCGGCGCGTCGCTCTTGGTGTAGAGGTCGTAGGGATTGAACGCGCGCACCCACTTAAACATCTCGCGGTCGCGGTCGTTCATCAGGTAATCGTAGGCGCCCTCGCGGTGGGCGGCGTAGAACGAATGGTAGCGGATCATGTAGAGCGCTTCTTCGGGCAGGTAGTTCTTCGCCACGCGGTACATGTACTCGTCGTGGCCCCACGACATGTGCACCTTGTCCAGGCCGCAGCCTTCTTCATAGATGCCCAGGCGCGTGTTCAATTCCGGGTTGTGGTAATCCGGGTTCTCCGGGAAGAATTCCGGAAACACCACCTTGTCCGAATGCTGGCAGCCGACCGGGAAGGTATCGCCCACCACGCCCCACTGCGGCTCGTTCCACAGGCAGAGCACCTTGCCCAGATCGTGGATGAAGCCCGTGAGGATGAACCAGCGCGGATGCCCGTCGGCCTTGATGGCCTCCGAGGTCTGGAGCAAATGCTGGATCTGCGACAGGTCCGTGTCCGGATCGCTGTCGTCGATGAGCGTGTTCAGGAATTCCGCCATCGACCAGATGCTGTGCATGCCATGATTGCCCGGCTTGTACTCCTCCTCCTTCGCCAGCACATAGTCCAGCGTCTGGTAGGTGTGGTTCAGCCGGTAGAATTCCCGCACGCTCGGGCGCGCCGGCGCCTCGTAGTTGCGGAATGCCTCCTTCTCCTTGCCGTTCGGATCATAGTCCGTTTCCGGATACCGGCGGAGCACGTCGTCTTCCCACTCTTCAATGCTTTCCAGCGGAGCGGCTTCGGGGTTCATGGCGGTGTTTCCTTGTGCGCAGCGGCCGGCACCCGGCCCAATCCGCAGATCCTAAACCAATTCAGCCCCGATTGCCAGAATTGAGGTGGGTGCGCACCGCGGTGGGGCGAGACTCCGTCGAGCCATCTTGGCGCAAAGACTTTGCGCCGTCGTCCGAGATTTTTTCTCTCGTCCCGTAGGGGCAGGTTTGCAACCTGCCCTTCCTGGTGAATCGACGTTGTTGCGCCAAGAGCCGCTTTGGAAAGCGGCGCTCCCGGCGAAACCCTTTTTTGATTCTTACGCTACGCATCCAATCAACGAAGAAACCAACGTGATGCGAATGTTTGCGGATTCCCGTGCGGACTCCGTAGTCCACGCCTTCAAGCGCTGTAGGCGCG
The DNA here is from genome assembly GCA_016125095.1 of Candidatus Hydrogenedens sp. GTDB lineage: Bacteria > Hydrogenedentota > Hydrogenedentia > Hydrogenedentales > JAEUWI01 > WGMK01. The sequence continues at coordinate 13,933 of WGMK01000011.1, forward strand.
TGCGAACCCAAGCCCGGGGCAAGCGAAGCGACGCCCCGGGTTCGTGGACCTACTAATCAGGCAGAGTCCTGTAGGGACAATCGAGGGGATCGGTGGTCTCGATCGTCCTTACAGGACTCCGCCGTATGGCGGCGACGTAACCCCAGGGCGTCGCTTCGCTTGCCCTGGGCTCTGGTTCGTGGGGGCCTTACAGGCCCCAGGAAAATGGTTCAAAGAACCTCACAACGCCACCAACCGGTTTCTAAGAGGGCAGGTTGCATACCGGCCCCTACGAACTGCCCCTATCGCAGCACTGCCGTCTGAACGGTGGGGCGAGACTCCGTCGAGCCATCCCGGCGCGAGGGAAGCGCGCCGTAGTCCGAGACCCAATGCCCCATGCCGTTGGGGGCAGGTATGCAACGTCCCCCCTTCCTCCTCCCCTACTCCACCGCGATTTTCGCGTGGGTGCCCAGCACCTCCCACGGCACGAGGACCTCGAAGGTGCCTTCGGCGTAGGAGGCGACGGCGTAGGGCGCGAAGTGGAAGGTGATGCCTTTGCGGCTCAGGGTCCATACGGGCAGGTCGTCGGCGGTGAAGGCGGTGGTAGCGCCGCTGGCGACGGAGCTGGCCTCCTGTTTCTTCAGGTCGGCGATGAGGTAGTCCGATACCACCTTCATCGATTCCTCCGAGGGGTCGATCACGTCGCCCAGTTCGAGCGGTGCGGGATCGCCGTCGTCGGGCGTGCGGAGGTTCAGCGCGATGTAGTAGCTGTTGCCATGAGCGCCGCCGGTGTATTCCCACGAGGTGAAGATCATGCTGAAGAAGCGGTCGTCGTGCAAGGTGATTTGGTATTCGCCGATGCTTTGGTCATAGCTGCGCATCGGCAGGGGCGGGTCGTCCCAGTCCGCCAGGAAATCTTCGGCGGGCAGCGACGCCCAACTGTCGCGGTAGGCGCGGTATGTCTCGTCGTAGGCGTCCGCAATCGCCGTGTTCAGCGCCTCGGCATGCGGCGCGCCCGCGAGCATCAAAACGGGATACGACCAGGCCGAAGCGAAGTGCATGCCCCCGCCCTCGCCGGTGGTGCGTGATACCACGGGCGTGGCGTAGGCGGCCGCCTTGAACGGCAGCGCCTTGTCGCCCTCGGGATTGCTCCACGTGCCCTCGAAGGCCAGCGGATTGCGCGTGTAGTCCCCGGTGAAGGTGCCCGAATGCAGGCCGTCGGCGTATTCCTTCAGCGTGAACTGCTTCGTGCCGGGGTCCACTTCGCCCACCACCGGAATCCGCGTGCCGATGTGATCGTAGGCGTAGGTGCCCGTCAGCTTGCCGGCGCTCAGCGCGAGGTTCAGCGTTACCTTGAGTTTCTCGCCGATGCCGCCGCGGAACTGTACTTCGGAGAATCCGCCGGGCGCGGGCGCCAGCATCGGGTCGAGCACCGCCGGCACATCTTCCGCCGGCAGGTTCGCCTGCAGCGCCACGTTGCGCCATTCGCCCATAATCGGCGCGTAGGTATAGGCCAGGTCGATGGGCGCGCCATTCACGATCAGCTCCAGCTGCTCGTCGTCCACGTCCCGCGGCACCATCGTCGCGATGATCTGCTCCGTCCAGGTCTCGTCGCCGCAGGGCGCGCAATAGGTCCGGACGGCCTGCCCCATCGGCAGCCAGAATTCCACAGCTTCCAGCGTGTCCTGCCCGATAATCTGGAACTGGTCGGCGGGCGCCTTGGGCGCGAGAAGCAGCATCGGAACCAACAGAAAAAAGTAACGCATGACCAAGCTCCTGCGGGTGCGGCGGCCCCGCAGGAACACACCTTCCGTGCGATGTAAATGGTGCCCCGAGCGGGAATCGAACCTGCGTCTTGACCTTAGGAGGGTCCTATTCTATCCACTGAACTATCGGGGCTGAAACAGTACTTTGAAGGCAAGGGCTAGGATAGGGAAATGCGGCCAAACGCCGCAACCCGTGTGACATCGCTTATTCGGTAAGGCGAGCGCACCCGCGAGCCAGGTCGCTTCTGGGCGGGCTGTTACCCGACGCTGCCGCCCATGGGGTAGAGCATCAGGTAGATGAGCACGCCGGTGATGGACACATAGAGCCACACGGGATAGACCCACTTCACGATCTTCACGTGCCGGTCGAAACGGCCGCGGAAGGCGAAGAACACCGCCGCGAGGATGAACGGCGTCATCAGGATTGCCAGCGGAATGTGCGTCAGCAGGATCGTGAAATAGATATAGCGGAGCGCGCCCTGCCCCTGATACGGCACGCTTCCGGCGTGGTAGTGGTAATAGAGGTAGCAGCTGAGGAACGCGGCCGAGCACACCAGCCCGGCCAGCATGGCCGCGCGGTGTCCCGCCATGTTCGCGCGGTTCGTCTTGATCAGGTAGCCGCCGATGACCAGAAACACGGTCGCCAGGCCATTCAGCGAGGCGTTGATCAGCGGGAAGGTTTCGATACTCATGCGGCGGACTCCTCGAGCAGGGTGCCAATGGCTTCAATCAAACGGCGGACATCCGCGTCGTCGGTGCCGGTAAAGTAGCCGCGGACAAAGCCCGTGCCGTCCACCAGCACGAACTTGTCGCTGTGGAACACGGGATCATCCACCGAGCCGAGCTTGAAGCTGTCCAGCGCGATGCGCTGCACCAGGTCCATCGGGCCCGACACCATGTGCCAGCGCGGATTGTCGATGTTGTAGCCCGAGCGGTATTTCGTCAGGCGCTCCGGCGTGTCGTTTTGCGGATCCACCGAGACGCCCGTGAAGTACACGTTCTCGTTGTCCCCCACCGCCGCCACCACCTTCTTCATGTTCTCGGTCATGATCGGGCACTGCGCCGGGCAGGACGTGAAGAACATGTAGCCCACCCAGATATGGCCCGCCAGATTCTCCGAGCCGTAGACTTCGCCGTCCTGGTCGAACATCGCGAAGTCTTCCACCGGGTACAGCCGCGGCAACTTGTCCGGGTCTACATAGGGCAGGCCGTCCGCCTGCATCGGGGTGCCCAGCGCAATCGAACCCGCCGACTGTTCGCCGTAGTCCTTCATCCAGCCCACCGCCGCCATGCCCAGCCCCGCCATGATCAAAACCAACGTAAATATACCAAGTACGATTCGAATCATCGCGCAAAAACCTCCAGCGCGGGCACCATGGCATCTACCAGAATCAGCAGCAGCAACACGGGCAGATAAATCACCGAGACCCGCAATACCCGGCGCGCATCCAGCACACTGCCCGATATACGCCAACGTACACAGGCAGATAAAAACCAAATACCGATAATAAACGCCCCAAGAAAGTACAACCACCCCGTCATCTGCACGAAGGTAGGCCAAAGCGACACGGGAATCAGCACCAGCGCGGCGGCCCAGCTCTGTCGGAAGGTGGCCTTGCCGTCGGGCGCGACGACCGGCAGCATCTTGAAGCCCGCGCGCGCGTAGTCGTCCTTGAACATCCAGGCAATGGCGTAGAAGTGAGGATGCTGCCAGAGGAACAGGATGGCGAAGAGCACCCAGGCGCCGAATTCCAGTGAACCGGTGGCGGCGGCCCAGCCGATCATCGGGGGTATCGCCCCGGGAATCGCGCCGATGGGTGTATTGAGCCAACTCACCCGCTTCATGGGGGTGTAGATGATGGCGTAGAGCACGATGGTGGAGGCGGCGAGCAGCGCGGACAGGCCGTTGACGAAGTACCAGAGGATACCAACACCGGCAAGCGAACAGGCGATACCCACCATAAGCGCCTGCCAAGGCAGCAGCGTGCCGGAGGGTAGCGGCCGGTTCTTGGTGCGGTCCATGCCCTTGTCGATTTCGCGCTCGAGGAAATGGTTGAACGCGCCCGCACCCGCCGAACTCAACCCGGTGCCCAGCAGCATGAACAGGAACCGGTCGATAGGAAACACCCCGTGCGCGGGCAGGCAATAGCCCAGCGCGCCGGTAACCAGCACCATCGTGAGAATGCGGGGCTTGGTCAGATCGACGTAGGCGCTCAGCTTGTTGGGTTCGGCCATTGCGGTTCGACCTAGCCGACCGCGACGGGCGAATGGGATTCGGCGCGTTCCCCGGCGGTTTCGGCCTCACCCGCGAAATCGTAGGCGCGGATCGCCAGCAGGGTGGCCGCCGCCAGCACGGCCGCGCCGGTCGCCACGTGCACGCTGGTAATCAGCGGCATGCGGGTAGTCCAAATCACCGTGGCTCCCAGCGTGAACTGCACGCCCACCAGCCCGACGAGCAGCCCCATGGATTTCTGAATGGAGGCCGGTGCCGACCGCTTAAACGCGCGCCACGCCAGAAACAAAATGTAGCAGGTCACCACCACCGCGCCGATACGGTGCGCGAAGTGTATCAGCATCTGGCCGCGGGTCACGTCAGGCAGGTCCAGGCCGAGTTCGGCGGACTTCTCGAAGCGCCAGTCGTTCACCCAGGCGAGCTGCTCATCGGAAAACGACGGCACCCACTGGTTGGCCGTGGTGGGGAAATCGGGGATGGCCAGCCCGGACTCGGTGTGGCGCATGGCCGCGCCGATGATGAGCTGCGCATAGACGAGGAGAATTAGCACCACGGATGCAGCGAACCAGCCGGATACCGGCTCGGGTCGGCCCGCGGCGGCATCGCGGCGGCGGCGGTATTCCTTCGAGAGCCCGTAGGCCAGGATGATGTTCAGCAGCAGATAGGTCTGCGCCAGCGTGGCGTGCGAGGACGAGATGACGACGGGAAGATGGAACAGCACGGTCATGCCGCCCAGCACCGCCTGCGCCAACACGGCGCCCACGGCCACAATGCTCAGCGACTTAATCCACTTGGGCGCGCCAGCCACCCAGACCCATGCGCACAGGAGCACGCTCAACATGGCCACCACGCCCGCCACCAACCGGTGGAAGTGTTCGTGGAAAATTCCGCCCGTCCATTCGCTGTAGGGATAGGTGATGGGGTTCTGGTTGTAGGTAAGGGGCCAATCGGGCACGGCCAAGCCGGCTTCGTGGCTCTTGACCTGTCCGCCGAGGAAGATGAGCACCACAATGGCCGCGCACAAAAACTTGGAGAAATGGCGCAGCAGCAGCCCGTGCATGGAGTCGTAGAATGGATCTTGCGCGGTATGGCTCATGGTACAGCTTCCTTCATGCGGCCGGGGTATCGGCTGGCCCGTCGGGGGCGTCAAGCGCCTGCGGGGCGGAACAATGCGTGCGAATCCGGAGATTCCCGCGCGGAGGTATGAGGTACGAATGCCCTGAGCGGATAGGATACGCCCCTTCCGCCGCCGGGTTCAATCAATTCCAGAAATCGTCGCCGCCGCCCACCGCCGGGGCCTTGTCCGCCAGCCACGCGCTGAAGGCCTCCGGCGCCTCCACCGTCACGAAGCCCCGCATCTGGTAATGCCCCAGCCCGCAGAGCTGCGAACAAACGATTTCAAAGGTGCGGCCCGGCTGGCCCGTGCGCTCCTGCAGGGTTGCCGTGGTCTCCGTCGGTGTGAAATACACCTGCGTCACCATGCCCGGAATCGCGTCGCGCTTCACCCACATCTCGGGAATCGCGAAGCTATGCACCATGTCCTTGCTGGTGAGCCGCACCACCACTGGGCGCCCGAGCGGCAGGTGCAGCTGGTTCTGCAGCACCACGTCGTCCAGCGCCGCCGGATCTTCCTTGTCCAACCCCAGCGGATTGAGCTGCTCGTCCACCAGCGCGGCATCGGCCCGGCCGAATTGGCCGTCCGCCCCCGGGTAATGCACATTCCATAAAAACTGCTGCGCCACGACGCGCACCACCAGCGGATCGTCGCCCGGCTTGGGCGCGGCATCCACCTGCCCCTGCCAGAACGGCATCGACACCGCCAGAAAGAGGCCCAGCTCGCACGCGAAGATCACCGCCTCGGCGGCGTAGGGAATCTTGGATTTGCTCCGGGGCGCGCCCTCCGGACGCCGCCCGCGCCAAAGCGCCGCCAGAAATACCGCGAAGAGCCCCAGGAAAAGCACGCCGATAAAGCCATGCACCAGCAGCAGAATCATCCGCAGCTGCGGTCCATGTTCCGATGCCGCCTCGGGAATCAGGCTCAAGATGTCCATGCGGTTTCCTCCCCCGGCATTGCCTCGGCATCGGCCGGGGCCTGCCGAGCCGCGCGCCACACGATGAACCCCGCGCCCCCCGCCAGCAGCGACAGCACCACGCCCGTCACCCCCAGCAGAAAGAGGATGGCCGCGTTCATGCCGTTCGTCTGGGCGTCGTCCGCCGCGCCCATGCACGCCGTACAGGCCAGCGCCGCGTGATGCAAGAGGTACAAGTTCGTGCTCATGCCGGAAAGCATACTAAATTCCGACGCGGGCGTGCTCCAATCAGCGCAAGTTGCCGATACGGCCTACCGTGGCAGCCATAGTGGACGTGAGCGGAGGCTGGGAGCCGTCGCCCCGGAGATAGGGAACGTACGAAACGTGGCCATCCATGTAGAGCACGTTCGCTCCGCCCGGCTGGTGGGCCATGGTCCGGCCTTGCTTCCCGAACTGATCGAACATCACCCACAAGCCGCTCTGCGCCTGCGCCGAGGCTGCGGGCGCATTTACGTCGGTGATGCAAAACCGCTCGATACCGTTCCGTAACCGGAAAATGGAATCCGAGCCCCCCACGCCAAGCCCTTCGCCCGTGGCCGGATGGCGCCCTACGCCCGTAATATCCTGATCGAGCAAGAATTGAACATAGTTCGGTTCCAGAGAAGGCGGCAGCCCCACGCGCAAGAGCAGGGCATTAAGACCGGCCACCAGCTGCGCGTCCAACACGGCACCCCCGAAATCCAATGTCCCCCCGAGCAACGCTTCCAAGAGCAACAGCGCCGGATAGCTCCCCACTGACACCGGCGGGCGATCCGCCTTGTCTATCACCCAGCCCAGATACGCATAACTGCGTCCGGCAAGCCAAGGTCGCTGCCGGAATTGCGTCGCGAGGTCCAGGTTCAACGCGAAGTTCTCCGGACTATCCAAATCCGATGGGCAACTGTAGATCCCGTAGTCCGCCGTATACTCCGGCATAAGCGCATGGGACAGCGGGGCCACCGCAAACACATCGCGCACAGACTGTGCTCCCGGAGCCGAGGCCTGCAGCGGGGGCCATAATCCCCCGCGCGATTCCGAGGCGTACATCGCGAAGATCAGACCCCACTGACGCAAATTATTCTGGCAAGATGCCCGCCGAGCCGCTTCCTGCGAACGAGCAAGCACCGGCAGGATCAGCGCTGCAAGAATGCTGACGACCGAAATGACTACCATCAATTCAACAAGTGAAAACCCAACCCAGCAAGCAAACGGCTCCGACTGCTTCTCAGGGCACACTACAAATCTGTTATCGCACCTGCGTCGGCACCTAGCCGCACGGCAGATCATCCTGCAATTCGCCGCCGAGTGGAGTACCGGTAATACCCAACACCTGATATTCCGAGGGCTAAACCCAAGAACACTGAAGGCAGAAGCAGCAACTCGCTCCAAGTCTTTACCCGGTAGAACTCACTCGTCGCGGAGTCGTATACCATTGCTTTTGCGCCGTACCTAATCTTAAAGGCATCGTCAGCCAGGGGCGAGTTCACCACAGCCGATGCGACATCCATACGCAGGTAGCGCTCTGTCGTAATCGGTATAGACTCCTTTGCCTTCATTGACAATGCAATGTAATCGGAGAAATCGATCTCGTTTGCCGCAAGCTGTCGCTGTGCCTCCGCGATCCTCGGCTCGTCCTGCAGACTGAAGCCCAAAGACCTATACTCAGTAGCGATTTCAACACCGGAAAAATCGATATAGTTTAAGTATTCTATCGTCATTCGCGGAAGCCACATTGAGTATACGTCGCCAAACTCACCTATGTTCTTCGCGTAATCCGATTCGAATCGGGTAGGGGATTCAATACCCCACCGGGATACCCATTCCATTCGCGTGACCAACCGATTTTCATTGAAATAAATATCCACACTAGAATCAATATCATCCACTGCCCAGTGAGAAAGAACGTACTGTCCGTTTCGTCTAATTGCGAAATTCCTGCCCTCCGATAGCAGCGTCTTGAGGTCCTTTGATGCATAGGGCCGCCTGTACAAGAACCCTGGGAAGGCAAAATCTGTGGGCCACCGCCAGCCGTCAGACACATTGATTACGACTTCGCCATCAATGTCTTCACCCTCAAGTCGACGGTCCAGCCGGTATGCACATCGTCCTCGAAGGATGCCCTCTTGATGGTATTGATCTCCCTCCCCAAACAAGTCGTATGTACCGAACCATACGTCGTCGCCCCGAAAGCGGTAATCAAAGGCGTAGGATTCGTATGGCTCTTGCCCCTGCTTGTAGCGGTGAATCTCGTAGTTTACGCGACCATCGAAACTCGCAAACCCGTCAACCCACTCGTTTACCCAACCGACCATCGCTTCCGCTGAAACATCAACGTCGGAGTCTGCTCGTGCCACACTTGAATCCAAAGCGTAGACGATGATTGATGTGAACATTATTATGTATGACGAGAATGATTTAAGCTGGGATCGCCGGATTAGATCAACCATAGGTACAGGTCCCGCTGCACCCTCCGCCTCCCGGAACCGGATTGCAGTTCCCACCGGTGGAATAGAGGGTTTTTGTACCGCATGTCGGGCAGTTCAACAATCCACAATTGCTACATCCAGAATTACCCTCTTGATCGAGGCATTGCTTCTGGACCGTTCCCGAAGTGACTTCCACTTGGCCCGCACAGAGACAACTGGCGTTGCAAGCCTTGGAAACAGACCCACCGTTGATTTGCTCGCACGCTTGCGCATTTCCACAATGGGTACAGACGTTGTTACACCCCGATTACAGTATCAAGGCAGTTGCGATTACAAGAGATTCAAACAAAGCGCACTTGACCATTTCTGTCTCCCTTGACGATTCCTGGCACTTGAAAGCACCAACCCAAATTCGACAAATACCGAGAACTTGGCGAATTTGCCGCAGTTCCTCGCAGACAACAAAACGTCATTTAAGAATTGTCTCATCCGTCATCTCGCGCGCAGACCCATACCGCGCCGCTTCACACCTAGTTAACACAGTCCCCCCCTATTTTGTCAATACTTCTTATTTTACCAGTTTTGCAGTGCTTTTCCGATGCGGCAGCGCCGCCTCTTTGAGCCGCCCGTGCCCCTGCACGTATGCTTGGCGGTGGCAACCTGGCGGGAGTACCGGCATGAAGATTGAAGTGATAGGCGCGGGCAGTTTCGGGCTGGCGCTGGCGCGGCTGCTGGGGCTGGCGGGGCACGAGGTGTCGCTGTGGGCGCGGAGCGCGGCGCAGCGGGACGAACTGCGGACCACGCGGCAGTGCCAAGCGTATCTGCCGGGCATCGTGCTGCCTCCGAAGGTGTCGATTGCCGATACCCCCGCGGGCGAGGCGGACCTGGCGGTGCTGGCCGTGCCTTCGCATGCGATGCGCGGGGTGCTGGAATCGCTGCCGCTGAAGCCGGGCGGCATCCGGCTGAGCGTGGCCAAGGGCATCGAGGTGGACACCCTTCAGCGCATGAGCGAGGTGATCGCCGCCTGCGCGCCGGGCGGGCCGGTGGTCGCGCTGTCGGGGCCGAGCCATGCCGAAGAAGTGGGCCGCGATCTGCCCGCCTCGCTCGTGGCGGCCTCGGCCGATACCGCCGCCGCCGAGGCCGTGCAGGAGGCCTTCCGCGGCCCCTCGATGCGGGTCTACACTTCGGACGACGTCGTGGGCGTCGAACTGGGCGGAGCGCTGAAGAACGTCATCGCGATCGCGGCGGGCGCGTGCGAGGGCCTCGGCCTGGGCGACAACGCCAAGGCGGCGCTGGTCACCCGGGGGCTCGCGGAAATCAGCCGGCTCGGCGTGGCCTGCGGGGCCGATCCGCTTACCTTCGCAGGGCTCAGCGGCATGGGCGATCTCATCGCCACCTGCTGGAGCGGGCATTCGCGCAATCGCGCGGTGGGCGAGGCGGTGGCCAAGGGGGAAACGCTGGATCAGATTCTCGGCCGCACCACGATGGTGGCCGAGGGCGTGCGCACCACGCGCTCGGCGGTAGCGCTGGCGCAGCGCGCCGGAGTCGAAATGCCCATCTGCGAATCGGTGTACGAGGTCCTGTTCAACGGCGCCCCGCCCGCGGTGGCGCTGGCGAAGCTCATGATGCGGGAATCGAAACCCGAGCGGGCGTAAGGGCTAGGCCTGGGCCCCCGTCCGACGCTGGTTCATCACCTGTACGCCGTAGGCGAAGACCATCTGCGCGCCGTAGTAGAGCGGCAGCCCGATGAGCGGGTTGATAGGGCTCGGTGCGACGAAGCGCTGGCGGGCAACGAGGATGTCCGACACGTAGAACAACAGCGCCCCGGCGAACATGAGCCAGTGGCCGTTGTTCTTCCACGCCCCCACCGACAGCGCCACCATGAGCGTGATGACCGTGATGTAGGCGTACACGGGGATCCGCAGGTCGTCGGTCAGGTGCGGGTTCAGCCAGGGAAAGATGACCACGGCGGGCAGCATCAGCCCGGCGAGGCCGATGGCGGCCCATTTCCAGCGCACGCCATGCGCGAGGAAGGCGATGCCGTATCCCACGTGCCCGATGAAGAACGCGATCAGGCCGTAGAGAAACAGCCCGCCGTACATGAGGAAGAAATCGCCCCACCACGAAAAGAACAGCGCGACGAGGATGGCGATGCCGTAGCGCGATTGCATCGCGCCGCCCGCAATGGCCATGGCGATGAATCCGCACGAGGCTGTCATCTTGCCGATCTTCGCGGCCATGCCGAGGTCCATCGCGCCTGCGGCGAGACACACCACGAGACCCAATACGGTGATGATGGATGCAATCCGCATCGGCGGTTCCCCTCCCTGCCCGACTGAAAGCGGGGCCGGCGCCCCGCGCGCGGATTAGATCCAGTTCTTGACGAAGAACACGATGCCCCAGATATACGAAATGTAGCCGAGGATGCCGTTGGCCGGGTTCGGGTTGGTCGAGGCCTTGGCCACGGAAATGGTCGTAAGGTGCTTCATCGGATATTCCTTCCAGCCTGAATGCTTATTTCAACACGGCGACGAGCGCCACGATCCACCGGAACAGGAACTCCACCAGGAAGTTGTTGATCTCGTCCTGCGTGGGGCCTTCGTCGGTCTGGGCGCGCTGCACCGATACGGTTCGAAGATGACGCATGGCTTGTCTCCCGGAGTCGTTCCCGTTGCGCCGCTAGTGTGCGGGGCGGGGCGGGAAAATGTCAACGCTACTCGTAGCGCAGCGCCTCGACCGGATCCACGCTGGCGGCCTTCAGCGCCGGATACACGCCGAAGAACACGCCCACGGTGAGGCTGAAGAGGAAGGCAAGCGCGGCGGACCACAGCGAGATGCCGATGGGCAGCGTGGGATAGGCGATGCGGATGGCCAGCGTGCCGGCCGCGCCCAGCCCGATGCCCGTGAATCCCCCCAGCAGACTCAGTGTGACGGACTCGATGAGGAACTGCCAGCCGATGTCGGCCCGGCGCGCGCCCACGGCCTTGCGGATGCCCACCTCGCGGGTGCGTTCGCGCACCGACACCAGCATGATATTCATGATGCCGATGCCGCCCACCAGCAGCGAAATGGACGCGATGCCCACGAGCATCACGCGCAGCATGCCGAAGATACGGTCGAAGGTCTGGAGCATGCCGTCTTGGTCGGTGATGGTGAAGTCGTCGCTGCCGTCCAACGAGGACTGGATGATCTGCCGCACGGACTCCTCGGTGCGCGGCAGGTCTTCCTTGCTGCGCACGCCCACGAGCAGTTCCCAGAGTTCATCCTCGCCGCCCTTGAACATCTGCAGCGCGCTAGGCAGCGGAATCACGATCAGGTCGCCGAGGTCGATACCCAGCGCCATGCCGCGTTCCTCGAAGATGCCGATGATCATGTGCTTCGTGCCGTTTACGGTCACGGTCTGGTACAGCGCCTGGTCGTTGCCGAACAGCTCGCGCTTGAGGGTCGTGCCGATGATGCAGACCTTCTTGTTCTTGTCCACGTCTTCTTCCGAAATGAACCGGCCGATCTGCGTGAACAGCTGGCGGATGGTGTCGAAGTCGGGCGTCGTGCCGATGCACAGCACGTTGCGCTGGCGGTTGCCGTATTTCACGGCCGCCAGCCCCACCGAATTCGCCGCCGTGCCGGTAACGCCCTCGCCCTTGCGCTTGATGGTCTCCGCAATGCGCGAGGTTAGCTTCTTGTGGCTGCCTGCGGTAATCGGAATCAGGCCGGTCGTCTGCTGCTTGCCGGGCGTCACGATAAGCACGTTGCTGCCCATCACCGCGAATTCTTTGGCCACATAAGCCTGCGCCGACTCGCCGAAGGCCACGAGCAGAATCACCGACATCACGCCGATGATCACCCCGAGCGTGGTGAGGAAGCTGCGCACCTTGTTCTGCATGACGCTGCGCAGCGCGGTCAGCAGATATTCCATGGGCTGCATTAGCGGCCGAGTTCCTCCACGACGGTAACCGGGGTTCCGTCTTCGAGTCCGAGCACGCCCACCGAGGTAATCAGCATCTCGCCTTCCTTCAGGCCCGACACCACTTCCTGCCGCGACCAATTGCCGATGCCGAGTTCGACATCGCGGTGCGCGGCCTTGCCATCGATGATGATGTAGGCGTACTGGTCGCGGATGAGCGACTCGCTCGGCGCGTATACCACGTCGTCCTTGCTGTCGGCGATGATGGTCACATCGGCCGACATGCCCGGAATCAGCAGATCGCCCACGTCGTCGATATCCACCTTCACGTTCAGCGTGCGCGCCAGATCCTGGTTCGGCTGAATGAAGGGCGCGATGTAGGTGACCTTGCCCGAGAACGTGCGGTCGTTGTAGGCGTCCACCTCGATACGCACTGGCTGGCCGACCGACATGTCGGCGATGTTCGCCTCGTCGAAGGGCGCCTCGATGTAGAGGTGCGAATCATCCACGATATGCGCCACCGGCACGCCCATCGCCACGGCCTCGCCCTTTTCGAGAAACACCTTGGCCACGACGCCATCGAAGGGCGCGCGGATGATCGCCTTGCTTTCCATCGCCTCGGCCGCCTTCACGGCCGCGCGGAGCTGGTCCATCATCGCCTCGGCCGAGGCGATATCCTCGGCGCGCACCTCCGTCTCGCGGCCCGTGGCATTGGCGGCGGAAAAGGCTTCCTGCGCCACGCGCAGCGCCAGCGTCGCCTGTTCGAAATCGCTCTTGGAAATCGCCTCGCGCTCGGCCAGCGGCTTCACGCGCTCGAATTCCGCGCGGGCCGCATCCAGCTGCGCGGCCGCCTGGCGGGCCTGCGTGCCGGTGACGGATTCGCTGATGGACTCCGCGATCTTCGCCTGGGAAAGACGCGCTTCGCCCATGCGCAGGTTCGCCTGCGCCAGTTCCACCTGCGCGGACAGCTCGGCGTGTTCGAGTTCCACCAGCAGCTGCCCCGCCGTCACGCGGTCGCCGTCCTTCACGTGGACTTCCTTGATGGTGCCGATGGCACCCACGGCCAGCATGGCGCGCTGTGCCGGCATGATCGTGCCCGAGGCGATGGCCGCAACCGTCTGTTCTACCGACCCACGCGCGACCGTGGCCGCCGTAACCTCAATGGGTTGTTCGCGGTTCAGCGCCCAGGCCACGCCGCCCGCGATGCCCGCCAACACCAGCAGAATTAATGTTACGCGTATTGCCATACCCCGTCCTTCTTCGCTCCGCGTTCGTCATTCAGGATGTTGCCATCGCGGAACGTGATAATCCGCCGCGCATGTTCGGCCACGTCGCGCTCGTGCGTCACCATCACGATGGTGTGCCCGGTCGCGTTGAGTTCGTCGAAAAGCTGCAGGATGCTCTGCCCGCTCTTGGTGTCCAGATTGCCGGTCGGTTCGTCGGCGAAGACGATCGACGGCTTGTTCACCAGCGCGCGGGCGATGGCCACGCGCTGCCGCTGGCCGCCCGAAAGCTCGTTTGGCCGGTGGTCCAGGCGCTCGCCCAGACCCACCGCCACCAGCGCCTCGGTGGCACGCCGGATGCGCTCCTTGCGCGGCACCCCGTCGTAGAGCATCGGCAACTCGACATTGGCGAGCGCCGTCGAGCGCGGCAGCAGGTTGAAGTTCTGGAACACGAAGCCCATCTCTTCATTGCGCAGCTTCGCCAGCTGGGCCTCGGAATAGGTGCTTACCGGCTGGCCCTTGAGGTAGTAGGTGCCCTTGGTCGGACGCGAGAGGCAGCCGAGGATGTCGAGGAAGGTGGTCTTGCCGGAGCCTGAGGGCCCCATGATGGCCGCGTAGGTGCCCTGCTCGATCTCGAGATTTACGCCGTCCAAAGCGCGCACCTCGGCGTCCCCCATGCGGTACACCTTGTGCAGATTCTCTACTCGGATCAACTCGTTTTGCGAGACGACGGCTGGCATAAGGCGCAGAGCATACCACAGCGGCCGCGCGGTTCACAGCATCGCGCGGGACAAAAGCAACCGGGGCCGCCGGCAGATACCAGCGGCCCCGGGAAGAGTCGAGCTAATCCGATTAGCGGCGGCGACGGAGACCAGAGCCACCGGCAATCGCCACGGCCGCCGCCAGGGCGGACAAGCCAAACATGCTGCCCACCGGAAGCGAACCCAGCGGCACCACCGTAAGGGAGAACGGCGGCGACGTGACGACGGCCTTGGCCGCTGTGGTCACGCGCACGCGGTAATCGCCCGAATCGGAGATCTGCAGGTTGGTCTTTACGAGGCCCGGGTTTACTGCACCGCCGATATCGGCGTTGTCCTTGGTCCACTGGTAGCCCAGCGCTGCGCCGGTCACATTGGCGAGGAAGGTGATGTTGTCGCCTTCTTCCTTCAGGTTCGACTGCGCGGACACGAACACGGTCACCGGATCCGGCTCTCCCTCGGTCGCGCCTTCGCCCTCGCCCTCGGCCACGGCGTTGGGGTCTTCGGTGTTCACATAACCGATATCGACCAGCGCGCCGATTTCCATCGCCGTGTAGTTGCGGCGCTGCGTGCCGATGATGATCGAGTGCTCCATGACCGCGCCGCCCACGATGTTCGAGGTATCGAAGTGCGACAGGCTGCTGCCCTGGATGAAGCCGTCCGGCGTCCCATCACCGTCGCCACCCGGCACGCGGGGGTCATCGCCCGGATTCAGCGCGCTCGGCGCAAATACGCCGGGGGCCACACCGGACTGATTGTAGTTCGCGCGGGCCTGCGTACCCGTGAAGAACAGGTTATTGCTCTTCAGGGCGGCCGACGTGCCGGAGAACGCAGGATTCCACAGCGCCGTACCCGGATCACCCAGGCGCGTCAGTTGAGAGAACTTGGTCTGGGCGCCGCCGGGAATCAGACTCGCACCGCTCGGACCCGACAACGAAGCAATACCCAGTCCATGCGTGAATTCGTGCAGCATGACCGAAACGAAATCGACTTGGCTCACGGTCGGAGCATTGGTCGTGAAATTCCAATTGAAACTAAAATCCACCGTGGTCTGAATTTCGGGAGAAGACGCGAAGGGCTTGGTGCCGGTCAGCAGCCGCTGCTGGCAGGTGCCTCCCTGAAACCCGCCACCGGTACTGTAAAACGTACCGGCGGTTGCAAGAAAGCTGGTGCCGCTATTCAGGGAGAGGTTAAAAAGGACATCCAGCGTGCCGGTCTCATTCAGCGAAGCCGAAATGATGTCGAGGGCATCCTTCACGCGGGCGCGGGCCGCCGTGCCATTCGGGCCGTTGAAGCCGGCCCCGGTCGCTTGGCGCACGTCTTCGTAAAACAAATTGAAGGTAATGCCGTTGCTGGTGTGGGTTTCGGTCGGCGACCCGAAGTCCGTAAAGGCCTTGGAATCGGAGTCCATTTCGACCACCTCGCCGGTGTGGCCGTAAAGCAGATAGATCGGCTCCGCCACGGCGGTTCCGGCCAATCCGCTGCCGAGCAGCGTGATTCCCGCGGCGGCCAATACGCGCTCGCAGGACCTCCCCAGTTTCCCTCGCATCATTTTTGATTTCTCCTCGCTGGTTGCTAAAAAGCCAATGATTCGATCGACGAGTACCGGGAGAGGAAAGTACAGGACTCCGCGATGCTGCTCCCCATGCAACACGAAAACGCGAATTTCCCCGATCCCTGCAGTGTCGTCTGCCTCAACACGTCTCAGAAACTTGCCGTAATTATCGCCTAAGGTGCGTATTTCGTCAAGGCGCATGCGGACCCTGCGCTGTAAGCAGTTCACCAATGGCGACTTACGATATCTTTTCTCTTCATTTGAAGCCGGTGCAGTCCCATGCCCAGCATCGCGAGCAGCAGCGCCGCCGTCGTGAAGGTTCCAAGCGGCAGGCCACCCGCTTCCACCACGGTGATCGGGATCTCGTTGCTCACGAGAGAGGCCTTTGCACCGTACTCTACCTGCACGCGATACCGGCCGCTGTCTGCAGGCGTAAGCGCGGGAATGGTCAACTGTTTATCGGTTCCCGTGGCCAGGGGCGTTCCATCCCGCAGCCAGGTGTAAACGCCCGCGGGGCCCAGTGCCGTGAGTTCGAAGGTCTGGCCAACCTCGTAGTATCCCCCGCGCCCCTGAATGGCGAAGCAGGCCACGCCATCGCCGCCGCATTCGCCGCAGTCGTCGGTCACCAGCCCGCTGGCGGGCACGCCGTCGCAGCCGAAGCAGGTATCGCCTGCTCCGCGGCATTCGCCGCATACGTCGAGTTCCCCGGTGAGACCATCGCACCCCGGCATCACGGGGTCGGCAGCATTGGCATAACCGATGTCACGAAGCGCGCCGATTTCGAGGGGCTGGTAGCGGCGCAGGGTGCGTCCCGACGAGATGGCGTGCTCCATGACCACGGGCCCGCCGGCGATTTCGCCCGTGTCGAAATGCGTGGCGCTGCTGCCCACGAGGAAGAACCCCGGCGCATAGACGCCCGGGAAAATACCGCCCTGGTCGTAGCCGATGCCGGTCTGCGCACCCGCAAGAAACAGGTCGGCGCTGACCGTGTCGCTTGGTTCGCCCTGATAAGCCGGAGGCGAGCCGGCGAACAAATGTGTACCGGTCGCGCCGCGGATAAGCAGGCTGTCCCAAACGGAGAACCCCGTGGTGCCCGGATCGCAGGGCGTGAGCAGGCTGTTGCCGTTGCGGTCGGTCAGGCCGAGCATGCCGATGCCGTGCGTGATTTCATGGAGCAATATGGTCTGCAGATCGTAGGTGCCGCTGGGCGCATTGCCCGCGCCGCTGTGATACGGAAAGTCGAAATTGAACTGGATGAAGATGTCCTCGTCGCCGGGGCTGGCCTTGACGCCCGTGCGGATGCGCTCGTAGGCCCAGCCGTTGGTGAAGTCCGCGCTGCACTCGAAGCCCGTGCCGCCACGCGCGAGAAAGGAACCGGGCGCAGGATTCTCGGGCGTGTGGAAGGTCTCGCCGACCAGCAGGTCCAATTCGCCGGTCTCATTAAGCACGCTGGAGATATACGTCACGCAATCCATCAGGCGTAGCCGGCATTGTGCGCCGGTCACCGGATCGTCGAAGCCGAGGCCGGTCGCGTTCGCCACGTCCTCGTAGTAAAGATTCCACGTGAGCCCGCTCGAGGTGACGACGTCGGGCGGTCCGGGCGGCAGGGCCTTGGCGCCGGGCACCACGGGCGTTATGGAATCATGCGTGACGCGGTAGCTCTGGGCCGCGGCCGCCGTACACAGCAGCAGCCATGCCCCGAAAACGCCCCCCAGCGTTCTGCCTCGACCCGTCATGCCATCCGTCCTCCGGAGTCATGATACCCGACTCCTGCCGATTATGCCGCCACGGCCTTTTCACGGCGCGGCCATTGCAGGCCGAGCGCCGCCGCATAGCAGGCGACACCCGCCGCGCGCCAGACCCATTTGTTCTCGAAGGGCGCGGTCTGCAGCACTTCGAAAATGCGCACGAGAATCAGCGGCTGCAGCAGAAACAGTGCCGCAGCCAGCAGCAGCAGGCCCTCGTGCATCCGGTTCGGCGCGAGGGTGTAGCCCTGCAGCAGCGCCGCGAAGGCCAGCATGCCGACCACACCGCATCCGGCCACGGCGGCGATCATCAGCGGGCTGTGGATATCGATGAGCAGCAGGTCGGTGTTGAAGAAGAACATGAAGGGCAGAATGGCCGTCCGCATGTCGTAGGTGAAGGCCTGGATACCCGTGCGGATGGGATCGGTCTTGGCAATCGCCGCGCCCGCGTAAGCGGCCAGCCCCACCGGCGGCGTGTCGTCGGCCAGAATGCCGAAGTAAAACACGAACAGATGCGCGGCGATGATGGGCGCCGGGAAACCCGCCTTTTCGGCCAGCGACGTAATCACGCTCGCCGTGAGCGAGGCCATGACGATGTAGTTGGCCGTGGTAGGCAGCCCCATACCCAGCAGCAGCGAGGCCACCGCCGTCATGAACAGGATGGCGTAGATATTATCGCCCGCGACGCTGTAGACGATTTCGGTAATCGCCTGGCCGGGGCCGAGGCTGACGACGCCGACGATAATGCCCGCCGCCGCCACCGCCACACCGATGCCCATCATGTTCTTGCCGCCGCTGACGAGGCTCTCCCAAAGCTCGACGGCGGTCTTTTTCAGGGCCGCTTGCGCGCCGTCGCCCGCCCGCAGGCCGGACCAGAGGTTGTGCAGCAGCACCATGGCCGCTAGCGCGCCGATGGCCCAGAATGCGGAGATCTCCGGCGAGAGGCGTAGCACGGTGAGCAGGTACACCAGCAGGCCCAGCGGCACGAGGAAGTGGATGCCCGAGCGGAAGGTGGCCCAGAACGGCGGCAGATCCTCGCGCGGCACGCCCTTGAGCCCGAGCTTGCAGGCCTCGAGATGCGTGATGTAGAGCAGCCCGACGTAGGCGAGGAGGGCGGGAATTGCGGCGGCGCGCACCACCTCGATGTAGGGCACGTTGCAGTATTCGGCCATGATGAAGGCCGCCGCGCCCATGATGGGCGGCATGAGCTGGCCGTTCACGCTCGAGGCCACTTCGATGGCGGCCGCCTTCTGCGCCGGATAACCGGAACGCTTCATCATGGGAATCGTGAACGTGCCGGTGGTCACGACGTTGGCGATGCTGGAACCGGAGACCATGCCGGTGAAGCCGCTGGCCAGCACGGCCGCTTTGGCCGGCCCGCCCCGGAAACGGCCCAGCGCCGAGATGGACAGCTTGACGAAATACTCGCCGCCGCCGGTGCGATCAAGCATCGCCCCCAGCAGCACGAAGAGGTAGACCATCGACGCGGACACATAGAGCGGCACGCCATACACGCCCTCGGTGCTGAGCGTGAGCTGCCCCACGAGCCGGTCGAGCGGCACGGCCTTGAACGCGAGCAGCATGGGCATGTGCTCGGCGAAGGTGGCGTAGAGCAGGAACAGCGTGGCGACGATGGGCAGCGCGGGTCCCAACGCGCGGCGGGCGGCCTCGAGCAGAAACACCAGGAGCGCCGCGCCCGCGATGATGTCGCGCGGAAGGGGCCGGCCCGTGCGCGCGGCGATGCCTTCGTAATCCAGCAGAAAGTACGCCGCAGCGAGTGCGGCTACGGCCGCCAGCACATAGTCCGGCCAGGGAATGCGCGACTTCTCGCCCAGGAAACGCAGCGGCTTGGGCAGCGGCAGTTTCTTGATGGCCGGGAAACTGAGATAGACCAGCGCGATGGCGAAGACCAGGTGGACGGCACGGATGGTCACGTCGTTCAAGATGACGAAGTACGGCAGGGAAAGCTGGAACAGCGACCACAACGCAGCCAGCACGGGGATGAGCCAGCGCGCGGGCCCCTGGGTGCGCGCGCCGTATTCCATTTCCTCGGCCATGCGGTGCGCCTCGACAGCACCCGCCTCGGCCGGCAACTCCTCTTGCGACATCTAATAACTCCAATGCAGGCGGATGAAGCGGCCGATGGCGTCGATGGCCGCTTGGGCCTCGTCGAGCAGGGGCGCGAATAATTGCCAGACGTGAAACATATCATCCCAGACTTCGAGGTGTACATCCACGCCCTGCGCGCGGGCGCGTTCGGCCAGCCGGGCGCTGTCGTCGAACAGCACCTCGGCCGTGCCCACCTGCACCAGCAGCGGCGGCAGGCCGGATAAGTTCGCGTAGAGGGGCGACGCCAACGGATGGCGGGGATCATCGTGGCCCAGATAGATATGCGCCAGCCTGCGGAGAATACCCGGCGACACCGTGGGGTCGATTTTCTTGCGCGCCTCGATCGACTCGCCCTCGCACGCCAGATCGGCCCAGGGGCTCAGGCATACGGCGCAGGCCGGCAAAGGCAGGCCCGCATCGCGCGCGGCGACCAGGGTTGCCAGCGCCAGTCCCCCGCCCGCGCTATCTCCCGCGATTGCCAGCCGCTCGGCGGGTGCAGCGTGCTCCAGCATCCAGCGATACGCTGCGAGCCCATCCTCCAACGCTGCGGGGTAGCGATGCTCCGGCGCCAGGCGATACTCGACGCTCAGGCACGAGGCCCCCGCCGCCTCCGCCATGCGGCTCGTCAGGCTGTCGTGCGTGTCGATGGAACCCAGCGCGTAGCCGCCGCCATGGAAATAGAGGATGGCGTGCTCACCCGTGGCGGCAGATGGGTCGAACCACGCCGCCCGAAGGCCCGCCGCTTCCACATCGCGCCGGCGCACGCCCGGAGCCGCAGGCACCTTCGCCATGTTCCGCGCTATCTCCGCCCGCATCTCCGCCACCGACTCCGGCCGAAATGCTTCCTTCGCCCGCAACGAAGCAATCAATCTGTCCAACTGTTCCCGGCTCACCCGCGCTACTCCTCAGTAAGAAAGCGCATAGGATACCGGTTCGTGCGCCCCCGCGTCGCGCTTACCAAGCGCCCCGCCCCGCCACAAACCGCGCGTAGGCCTGCCACCAGCCGGTGAGCAGGCGGCGGCAGTCGGCGAACCGGCCCTTGGCGCCCCAGAGCGCGAGCCGGATTGCGAGCCAGAGGCCGTTGCCGAGGGTGAAGGCGAGCAGATGCAGCGGCTTGCCCCGGTAGCGTTTGAGCATGGCCCAGGTGCTGTTGCGTTCCTGTTGGCGGACGGCATCGCCCACGCGGGTCTCGCTGCCCTTGTGCCGGAGCGAGGCATCGGGCACGTAGCGCACGGCGTAACCCGCGTCCCGCGCGCGGATGCAGATATCGCGGTCCTCGAAGTAGCAGGGCAGGTCTTCATCGAACCCGCCGAGGGCCTCAAACACGGCCTTGGGGATCGCGAGGTTGCAGCCGATAGCGACGTTGGCACGCTCGGGCGTGGTGCGCAGGCTCTTGCCCAGAAAGGTCGAGCGCCGCGGACCGCCCTGCTCGCGGCCGGTGATAAAATCCATCACGCGGCCAGCAATGATCGTGCGGCCATCGTCAGCCGCGAGCATTGCATCGAGCCACGCGACGGACACCTCGACGTCGGAGTCGATGTTGATGAGCAGCGACCCGCGCGCCATGCGCCCTGCCCGGTTGTGCGCCTGCGACAGCCCTTCGTTCGCGGTATTTGCGTGCAGCACCGCCTGGGGGAACTGTTCGCGGACGGCCTCGGCAGAACCATCGGTCGAGCCGTCGTCGATGACGATCACTTCGCCCCGCACGGTCTTGAGGTGTTCCCAGGGAATACTCGCCAAGGTGGCCAGCAGCAGCTCGCGCCGGTTCAGGGTCGCGATAATGATCGAGCAACGCAGGTCTTCGTCGGGGCGGACGGTCATGAAACGTAGCGCCGCCTCGGGGTGCGCATCGGCACCGGTTGCTGGGTGCTGCCCCGGTCCATGGCGGCCTGGGCCTGCTGCGCCACAAAGCGCGCCGTATGCCGCGCGATGGCCTCGTTCCGCACGAATACGGTCAGCGCGATGAGCAGCCAGTAGGGCTGCATGATGCGGACAATGAGGAATGAAATCGTGCCCGTGCTGTGGGCCACCAGCCCGAGCGTGGCGGCGAACATGCCCATGGCCAGCCCGCGCCCCACCCAGTTTTCGGTCCAGCGGTACGCCTCGCGCGTGGAGCGCAAGAGCATCGCCTGCAAGAAGAGAAACGCTGCCAGCCCGACCAGCCCGGTCTCGAGGATGACGCGCGCGTATTGGCTGTCGAGCACGGATTCCCACGAAACGCCGCCGCCAAAGAGCGCGAAAATGGGCGCCACGCCGAGCAGGTAGCGCACCTTGCGCCACACGAGGATGCGCTCGTTCGTGCTCTTATCCACCACCAGCGAGGTTTCCTGGCCGTTGATCACCACTTTCTCGCCGCCGACGTCGAAGGTGTAGAGCACGCGCTCCTTCACTACGTCGGGCATGAAGAGCGGTGACGCCAGCAGCACCAGCGCCAGCAAAGCAAGCAGCCCGAAACGGCGGCTCACGATTGCCACGATAGTCGCGCTGACGACCGTGGCGATGTAGGAAGCACGCGACAGGGTATAGAGCATGGGCAAGGCGCAGAGGAAAATGATGGTCAGGAATACCAGGCGATGACGCCACTTGGGCGCCTGGGAAAGCAGGCCGAGCGCGACGCTCATGCAGATGACGAGGTAGCCGCCGAGGGTGTTCGGCTCGGTGCCGCCTTGCTCGAAGGGCGCGCTCACGCGCGGCAGCGTGCCGATGGTATAAATCGCATAGCAGGACACAATCATCGCCGTGGCGAAGAACAGCGTCAGCAGGGTCCGCAGGTCCTTATAGGTATGCACGGTCTGCCCCACCAGCCAGAACAGGAGGTAGTACTGCAGCATCTTGAGCATCGTGAAGAGCGCCGTGCGCGGATCCCATGCTCCCAGCGCGCGTTCCCACGCCAGCAGGGTCGAAATGATGCACACGCTATAAAACACCACGATGCCCCAGTTTATCGGGCTGGGCTGCCACAGCGTCAGCTTGCCCTCGAAGGCGAGCTTCACCATTACGCCCATGAATATCACGATGATGAGCAGGTCATCGTAGCGCAGGTTCAGGCGGCGTTCGCCGGTGAGCGCGTCGCCCGCGTCGATTTCGGGCGACAGCAGCATGGCGATCACCAGGATGTAGAGGCCGACTTCGACGCGCACCACTGTGGTGCCGAACACCATGAGGCTGACCGCGAGCGCCGCAGTGACGCTGCCATTGCCGAAGTACAAATGCTGGGCGAACAGCAGCAGGCTGCATACCAGCATGAAAACGGCGAACATCGGCGCTTCGATGCGGCTCTCCGCCACCTCGCCGCGGCCGATTCCGCGCTCTGATCCGAAAAGGCCCATGCGTCCCCGCTCTGCCGCAGGCTAGAAGAAGTGGTACCACTTCCGCCGGTTCGCGGTGCCGTCGTCGTAGTAGTAGTAATAATAGTAGTAGTGGCGACGCGTCGTCTCGAGGCCGTTCACCACCACGCCCGCGACGTTTACGTTCGCCGTGGCGAGCAGTTCGTTGGCGCGCACCACGGTTTCGCGCCGCGCGTTGTTGGTCGACACGACCATGATGGCCGTGTCCACCTGCGTGGCCAGCAGCACCGGGTCGGTCACCACGAGCACCGAGGGCGCGTCGCAGATGACCAGGTCGAACTCGTCTCCCAGGCGCGCCATGAGACTCTCCATCGAATGCGAGCCGATCAATTCCGACGGATTCGGGGGCACGCGTCCGCTCGAAATGATCGATAGCCGATCGACACGCGTCTTGCGGATCACGCTCTTGTAGTCCACGCCATAGCGCAAGATGTCGGACAGGCCGGGTCCGCGCTCCATGCGCAGTACGCGGTGCACCTGCGGGCGGCGCAAGTCGGTATCGACAATCAGCACCCGCATACCGCGGTCGGCCATGGTCACCGCCAGGTTCACTGCGGTCGTCGTTTTGCCTTCGCCCGGCACGGCGCTCGTCACCATCACCGACTTCGCTTTCGAGGCGAGCGTCGCGAACTGGAAGTTCGTGCGCAGCGTGCGATACGCCTCGGATATCGGCGACTTCGGATCGTGCTGCGTCACGATGCACGCGTCGATCTCTTCCTCGTTCGCCGTGCTCACATAAGTGGCCCGCCGTCGTCGGCCGCCGCGGGGCTTGCCGAATCGCATCTTGGGAATCGTGCCGATCACGTCGAGCCCGATGTAGGTGTGGACATCCTCGATGCTGCGGATGGAGGTGTCGTTCACCTCGAGCATCATCGCGAACACAAACACGGCAATGAAGCCGACGAGCGCACCGATGAGGGTGTTCACCCAGATGCTCTTGGGACCCGAATCAATGGGCATGAGCGATGCGCGCTTCACGGAATCGGCGCGTTCAATCTGGCCGGAGCCGTGGCGCATGGCCGTGCGCAAGTCGCGCTCCTGCTGCTGCACGCTGTTGAACTGGCCGCGGATACTCTCGGTTTCCTGCGTGAGCTGCTCGTATTCCAGATTGCGGTTCGCGAGCTCGGGAATTTCCGGAATCATTTCCTGCAGCATGCGCTCGAGGCTGCGCGAGCGGATCTCGTTGGCGGTGGTCGCAAGGCGCAGGTCCATCTGCTGGCTGTAAATCTGCTGGCGCCGCGCCCAGGCGCCGCTGCCACCTGCACCCGATTCCATCTTCGCGATGGCCTCGAGGATCGTCTTCTGCTTTTCCTCGATCTCGTATTCGAGTTCCTGCAGCGGCGGATATTCCGGCTGGAACTCGGCCGACATGTTCAGCTTGCGCTGCAGCAGGCCGTCGAGTTCCTCGAAGAGCTTGTCGACTACGCCCTTGGTCACGTTGTTCATGGCGTCGGGCAGATCGGCCGCGTTCTGTTCGAGTTTCGCCTCGAGTTCCTGCAGCTTCGACTCGGTCTCTTCGCGCGTGACCTTCAGCTCGTCGAGTTCGTCGAACATCTTGGCCATGTCGTCGTCGACACTGCCGTAGTTCCGGAAGCCCATTGCCTCCTTGAAGTCCCACTCGCGCGTGACGGCCTCGAACAACTGCTGGCGGAGTTCCTCGAGCTTGGCGAGGATCGCCGTGTGCTGCTCGCCGCCCTCGT
This sequence comes from Candidatus Hydrogenedens sp., assembly GCA_016125095.1. GTDB lineage: Bacteria > Hydrogenedentota > Hydrogenedentia > Hydrogenedentales > JAEUWI01 > WGMK01. Next base: position 38,747 of record WGMK01000011.1, read on the forward strand.
CCAGACGAATCTGCTGCACGAGTTCGATGAACACGCGCGCGGCCAGGTCGCCCAGCTGCTCCGCCTCGGCCGGAGTTTCGCACTGCGCCACCTGAATCTCGATGCGTTGGCGATCCTTGATCGGCACCAGCGTGATCTTGCCGCGCAGCTCGTTCGCCTTCGCGTTGATCTCTTCCTGCGAGGCAATACCGCTGGTCGCGCCGCGGGCCGTCAGGTCCATCTGCACCTGCGCGCGCGCCACTTCGCGGTAGAACTCCGCGCCCGCCGCCTGGTTCACCAGCGATTCCGCATCCATCGGAAACAGCGGGCCGCGTCCCGACGACCGGAACAGCCCCTCCTGCCAGCCCGGCTGCTTGATGAACAGGTCCGCACGGCTCTGGTAGCGCGGCAGGGTCGATTCCATCTGCAGGAAAAAGAGCAGCGCCGCGAGTGCCGCGCCGATTACCGTGGCCGACGCCAGCAATACCCAATGATCCATGACGACGCGCTGCACGAAACGGAACTGGTTCTCCGCTACCGCGTCTTTCTGCGCGTCCCGGATCTGCGGGGTATCGATACTGGATGACAAGCTGCTTACTCTTTTCCGCTGTCCACGTTCTGGTCCGCCCGCGCCTCAAGAGACGAAATCAGGTCGGTATTCATGGTCTCGCCGAGCGCGTCCACGCGGCCCCACGACGCCGCCTCGGGGCGGCCGAACACGCGGGGCGTCACGAAGATCATCAGCTCGCGCGAGTTCGCGCTCTTTTCCTTGTGCTTGAAGAGCATGCCGATCACGGGCACATCGCCCACGCCCGGCACCTTCTGTATCACATCGCGCGAATCGCTCTGCACGATGCCGCCTATCACGAGCGTCTGGCCGTCGCGCACGTTGGCCACGCTGCTGCTGCTGCGCACCGACCGGATGGGCACGCCGTTGGCCATGCCCGTCGCCGTCGACACCTCGGGCTCGAGCTCGAGCTGCACGTAGGGCACGCCCTCGGGGTCGGCCCGCACGTGCGGGGTCACATCCAGCGTGATGCCCACATCCAGGAATTCGGTACGCGTAACCGTCGACAGGCCGGCGCTCCCGATTTCGCTGTAGGGGAATTGCTCCGTCATCAAAATGCTGGCCTTCTTGTGGTTCACCGTGCGGATGTACGGGCTGGCCAGCAGGTTCGCCTTGTTGTCCGCCACCAGCGCGTCGAGCATGACGCCGAGATCGATACCCTTGTTCAGGTAACCCAGGAACATCTGCCCCGGAGATCCCACCTGGATGGGAATCTGCATGCGGCGGTCGAAGTTCGCCTCATCGATGAACCGGCGGCTGATGCCCGTGTTGCGGTTGTTGCCGGCATTGCTGTCCAGGCGCTCGTTGAACAGCGGATCGCTGAAGGTACGCACCGAGTTTACCCGCGCGTCCTGCCGGCCGTTGGGCGTGTAGCCGCCGCCGGCCTTGTCGCCCTGCACGAACCAGCGCAGGCCCACTTCCTTGATCGCGGTCGATTCGACCTCTGCGATTTTGGTTTCGATATGCACCTGCACCAGCTGGCTCTCGAGGCTGTCGAGCTGCTGCACCACCTGCAGCATATTCGCCAGCGTCCCCGGCTCATCGGTAATGATGACGGCATTGGTGTCCTCGTCGTAGCTGATGCTGCCGCCCTGCGTCGCCATGCCGCTCAGTGCTTCGTAAATGCTCTCGGCCCGCGCGTTGTTCACGGGCACCACTTCGGTGCGCATTTCGCGCGTGCGGGGGGCACCACCGGTGGCGGACATGGCGGGTGCCGGTCCGCGGGACACCGTGACCTTCGGGCTCTTGAGGATGGCGGTCAGGCCGTTTTCGATGATGCGCGCGGCCTCTTGCGGCGAGGACCCGCCGACGTGGATGTTGCCCACATAGGGCATCTCGATCATCCCGTTGCCGTCGACCTGCACGGACGAACTCAGGTCGTCGTGGCGGAACACGGTCACATAGACCACGTCGCCGCTTTGGATCGTATCGTCCTGCGCGGATATGCCGCCGCCGCTGGTGGCGACGAGGGCGGCCAGCGCGATTGCCACGAATAGAGGTCTCATTACATTCCGGCTCCTGTCCGGTTTACGGCTGAATGATATCGGCATGGCCGAGCTCCTGCGCCTCCTGGTAGGGGTCCGGTTCAGTATTTGCCGCTGCGGGCGTTTCCTGCTCCTGCGGCGCGGCCTCGGCAGGCGCGGGCTGGGCCGGCGTCATCTCCACCGGGGGCGACGGAAGCGCGGCCTCGGGTTCCGGCATCGCCGCCTCGACGGCCTCCGGGCGGAGCATGGCCAGCCGCTGCTCCAGGCTGTTGCGGATGTCCGGATCCGACACCGGCAGCGAACGCGCTTGCTGGAAGTACTCCTCCGCCTTCGCCAGGTATTCCTTGCGCGTGGCGTCGTCTAAGGCCGCCTCCGCGCGGCGCGCGAATATCTCGCCCAGATCCGTGTAGTCGATGTCGGGCGTGTAGTTCTTCGGCGCGGCCGCGGCCTGCAGATAAGTCGACTCGGCCTCCGCAAGGGCACCGGTCATCGCGTAGGATCCCGCTAGGGCGCGAAGCAGCGGCAACACCGCCAGCGGATCCTCGGGCTTCTGCACGCCCGCGCGCAGAAATGGAAGCGCTTCTTCGTGCCGGTCGAGGTCATGCAGCACCAGCCCGATGAGCGACTCGGCGCGTGCCCGTTTCGGGTGCGCCGGGTTGTCGCGCACGAAGGTCTGCAAAAGCGCCAGCGAGCGTTCGTCGGCTGCGTGGCGGGCGTCGGCGTTGTTCGCACGCTCGAGCCGCGCGGCCAGTGCCGCGTTGAACTGGGCATCGGCGCGCATCGGATGCTCGGGCGCACGCGCCGCGAACTGCTCGAAGTCGGTCGAGGCCTCGGCGTACTTGCCCTCGTCGAGGTAGCGCTCGCCCCGCGCCAGCATTTCCTCGGGCGAAAGAATCTGCTCCTTCACGAAGTTATTGTAGGCCAGGTATCCGGCAGCTCCGAAGGTGACGATCGTCAGCAGTGCCGCGGCCCGCGCGAACAAGCGCGCGCGGCGGCGCATGACACGGCTGGTCTGCCGCCGCGAAGGCGCCGCGCCGTAGTCGTATTCCACATGGCCGCGCGTCTGCGGATCTTCCTTGGCCGGCGGATCGGAGGCGAACATCATGTTGCTCACCGGAACCGGCTCGGGCTGGGGCGCTTTTTTCTTCGGCTCGGCAGGCTCTGGCGCTACGGCCTCGCGCGGCTGTGCTTCCAACTGCTGCAACAAGGCTTCGGCCTCGCCCAGACGCGACTGCAGCCCCCGCTTCAGGGGAGACTCGGCTTCATCCGCAGGCGACATCGCCTGAATGAAGCTGTCGAAATCGTCCGCTGGCGCGTCGGGCACCACCGTGGGTTCCGGCTCGGCCACGGGTACGGCGTCCGCAATCTCTTCCTCCGCTTGCCACTCCGCCGTCTCTGGAAGCGGCGTATCGGGCGCGAGAATGTCTACCGCGTCTTCGGGTTCCGGTTCCGCTTCAACGTCTGCATGCACGACTGCGATCGACTCTGGCTCGGGCTCCGGCTCGGGTTCAGGCTCCGGCTCTACTGATTCGGATTCCGGCACCGCCTCGGCATCGGCTTCGGCAAGCATCGCCGCGAGGTCATCCCCCGCAGCGGCTTCGTCTTCGCCCGCTTCAAAGTCGTACGCGGGGGCCAGGCCGTCGTCGCTTTCGTCGTCCTGCTCGGCAATCTCGTCCAGCCCCTCGACCACCGACTCCTCTTCGCCCTCCGCCATTTCGCCCAACATCGCCGCAAGCGATTCGTCCGCCAGGCTGTGGTCGTCCTCTTCCAAATCCGCAGGCGTATGGGCCTCGATCGCGCGTAGCGCCGCCTCGACCGCGTCCTCGCCTTCATCCGCCATCTCGCTTAGGATCGAATTGAGCGACTCGCCGCCGCCGCTTTCCGGCTCTTCCGCGGGTTCCGGTTCCTCGACCGTGTATGCCGCCACATCCTCATCGAACGATGGAACTTCGGGCTCCGGCGCAGGCGGAACGACGGGCACGGACTCCGCGTCTTTGGGCGACGCGCCGAGTTCGTTCAAGATTTCCGAAAGGGTGTCCTTCGCGCTCTTCGCGGGTGCCTTTTTCGGCGCAGGCGCCTTCGGCTTCCCGAGCACTTCCGAGGCCACCTCGTCGCTCCCGTCGTCCACGTCGCGGACGCCTTCCTCGTAGAAGCTCAGGGGGGCTTCCGGGTCGAGCTCGTCGCGCTCCGATTCCACGGCGTCGAATCGCTTGGTCTCGGAGAGCTCGATGGGCGGGCGGGTCAGGCCGGACTGCCGGATGAAGGCCTCGTCGTCCAACGAGTAGTTCTTGGGCAAGCCACTGCCGAGCCGGGCATCCTGCTCCAATTGGGCCAGCAGCGAGGCATCCAGCTCCCACCCATCCCCCGCGCCGCTCTCGGCTGCGTCGAGGTCCCAATCAGGCGTTTCTGGCTCGGTACTCATGCCGCCTTACAACCCGCGCTGCTGCTGCGCGCGCAGCAGCATTTCGGCCGCGCGCTGATCGCGCGTGCGGCGCTCCGGGCTGGCAGCCGCCGGCGGCGACGCGAGCGAGGGCCGGACCGTCGGGGCCGCGCCTACCGCCGACCAAGCGCCCCGGGGGCGCTCTTTTTCCACAAAATCGCGCAGCGCGGCTATTTTCTCCGGTTCCGCCAGTGTGGTCTTTTCGATAGTGTTCAGCACAATCGTCGGTGTGATGCGCCGGGTCTTCAGGTGTGCCGCCACCAGCAGCGCATTGCGGCAGATGGACACCGTCACGCGCGGGCTGCCCTCGGCGAAGCGATGGATCACCTCGATGGCGAGCTCGTCGAATTCCGGGCGCAGGTCCGCCTTCCCGGTCGCCTGCTCCAGCCGAAAGTCGATGAAATGGCGGGTCTCTTCGCCGTTGAGCGCCCCGAGCCGGTAACTTAGATTGACGCGCTGGAGGAAGTTCGGGGCTGCCCGGAGCACATGCACCCACTCCAACTGCGCGAAGCAAATCAGGTTCAGCAGCTTGTGCTGGGGCGTCTCGAGATTCTGCACGAGGCGCAGCAATTCCAGCTGGCCGCGCTTGTTCAGGTTCTGGGCGTCGTCGATGATGAGCGTGCATACCTGCCGCCGGTTCGCCAGCAGGTGTTCGTTCAGCGCCTGCATGTATGCGCCAAAGGCGTGCTCGCGGGGGCGCAGCCCGTATTGGGCAATGATGTTTTCCAGCAGCGCGAAACTGGTCCACGAGGGTATCGGCGAACCGATGACCGCCGCTTGGTAGCGGCCCGGCTCCTGGGCCATGCCTGCCACAAGCTTGCGCAGCAGCGTGGTCTTGCCGGTGCCGTAATTGCCCAGAACGACCGCGATGCCGTGGCGCTGATCAATGTTGTTCCACAAGCGGAACAAACATTCGCGGTGTTCATTCGTGGCATAGAAGTACGCCGGATCGGCCGTGGGAGCGAACGGTTGCTCACGCAGACCGAAGAAGTTCTGCACCGCCTCGTTTTCTTCCATTCGCTCCACTCGCCTTGTTGCCGATGTGCAACTCCTGTAACGACAGCCGCTTGTCTCCCCGATTCCAAAATGCGGCCGCTCTCCGCGCCTGGCGGTTTGCTCCCGGTTCCGGCAGTGCTCATTCTAGCCGAGCCCTTGGGGCATGTCAAGCATTTATTACATACAGGTGGTGGCTGGACTCCCCGGCGGGTCCATATGTAGTATGCGTCGTAATCCAGCAAAACACGCTTGCTTTTGATTTGTAGAACATCCGGGCGCATGGAAATATGCGTTCATAACGGGTACAATCTCAGGGGTTTGGCGTGCGAGAGGAGTCGGGAATACAATGCCTTCAGAACGTCTGGTTGTCATGAACGGCCCGCTCGAGGGACAGGGATTCGCTGTGGAGGGCGCTCTGACCATCGGGCGATCTCCAGAAAACAAGATTCATCTGGACGATCTGCAAGTCTCGCGGAAACACGCCATCGTGGAACAGGGCCCGAAGGGTACCGTGATTCGGGATCTGGGCAGCGGCAACGGCACCTTCATCGACAACCGCCGGATTCTCGAGAGCCGCCTCACCCATGGCGTGGTCATCCGTATCGGGCAGCACGACCTGATGTTCGAGTCCGACGCGCCGGCGCAGACCCCGGGCTACACCGACAATTCACTGAGCGATTCCGGCGTGCGGTTTCAATCGGGGCCCCAGCAGCCGGTGGCCGCCAACGATGCGGCCAGCCTCAGTGCCACCTTCTTCGACGCTCCCGTGTCGGCCTCGACCAGCGAGCAGCTCATCGAGGTGCAGAACCGCCTGAAGGCCGTCTACGCCGCGAACCAGTCCATCTCGATCGAGCGCAACCTCTCGAAGCTCTTCGAAAAGGTGCTCGACCAGATCTTCAACCTGGTGCCGGCGCACAACGGCGTCATCATCTTGAAAGACCGGATGAAGGCCTCGGGCAAGAGCACCGCCATCATGCGGAAAGAGCACGCGGAATTGGACGGCCTGGTGACCGAATATGTCCGCTCGGGCACGGGCACCGCCGAGGTGACCATCAGCTCGTCGATTGTGCGGCGTGCGCTGGAATACAAGGAAGCGGTCCTCACGCAGGACGCCGCGGCCGATGCCGAGCTCGAGGCCAGCGCCAGCATCATCACCGAGAATATCGCCTCGGCCATGTGTGTGCCGCTGATTTACCAGAACGAGCCGCTCGGCGTGATCTATCTCGACACGCGCGGCACACGGAACGCCTTCGTGCACAGCGACCTCGAACTGGTCTGCGCCATCGCCGGACCAGCCGCCACGTCGATCAGCAATGCCCAGTACATCAAGAAGCTCGATCGGGCGTACCATGAAACGCTCATCGTGCTGGCCAACGCCATCGAACTGCGCGACCACTACACCGTGGGCCACAACTGGCGCGTGGCGAAGTACAGCGTCGAGATCGCCCGCGAACTGGGCTGGCCCGAGGAAAAGCTGAAAGAAGTAGAGATGGGCTGCGTGCTGCACGACGTGGGCAAGGTCGCCGTGGACGACGCCGTGCTGCGCAAGCCCGGCAAGTTGACGGAAGAAGAATACGCCCAGATGAAGATCCATCCGGAGCGCGGGGCCGACCTGATGCAGGACTCAGAATTCCTGCGGCCGCTGATTCCCTATTGCCTCTACCACCACGAGCGCCCCGACGGCAGGGGCTATCCCTACGGTCTCAAGGGCATGGATATCCCGATCGAAGGCCGCCTCGTGGGCGTGGCCGACTGCTGGGACGCCCTCACGAGCAACCGCCCTTACCGCAAGGGCATGGATATCGAGAAGGCCATCAGCATCATGGAGGAAGGCATCGGCACGCAGTTCGACCCCGAATGCTGCAATGCCTTCCTGCGCTGCTTCCGCGCCGGTCGCATCAACGAGATTCTGCAGAACTACCACGAGACGGACGAGAAGAGCATTGTCTGTCCGTTTTGCAGCACCAACATCCGCATTCCTGAGGGCGCTGCCGTGGGAGAGAAGTTCGGCTGCAAGGTCTGCCACCGCAACGTGCGCCTGCTCCAGATGGAAAATGGCCCCTATTACGGCGAGCTACAGGCGGAATCCGGCGGGGAACGCATCTCCGGCTCGTCGCTGCCCGTGCATGAAATGAACAGCTGACCACGACCAGACAAAAAAAGCACCGGACGCGCCATCGGGTTCCGATGGCGCGTCCGGTTTGTTTTGGGGATTAGAGGGCGATTAGCCCTGGCGAGCCTTCAGGCGCGGATCGCTCTTGCAGATCACGTACACCCGGCCCTTGCGGCGGACCAGCTTGCAGTCCTTGCTGCGCTTCTTCGCAGACTTCAGCGACGACAGTACCTTCATGATAAGCATTCCTTGTAAGGGAGCGTCCCGCTCGGGGACGAATCTGGAGCACAAAGGCCGTGAGTATAGCCGATGAATCGGCCGCGCGTCAAACTGGATTCCCACGTTTGAAGGCACCGCGTACAGGGGCGGCCGACCTACTTTTCGCGCGCAGCGGCGCGGAACCCGGCCTGCCCCAAGTCGGAGTAGCCGCGCCCGGCAATCTCGCCCCAGTGCCACCACCGAGCCTGCAACACCGTGCCATCACGGTACTTGAAGCTACAGAGGGTATCTGCTACGCTATGGAGCACGTTATGTACGCCCGCAGGGTTTGCCGCAACCATATGTTGTGGCGTTGAAGGGGAAGCTGAATTCGCCGAAAGCGGCGGGCGAGGCTCGACGGAGGGAGCACTAGACCGGATGCGTTGTCCTTTCTGCGGCCATAGCCACCAGAAGGTGGTGGACTCGCGCTCTTCGAAAGAAGGCGACGCCATCCGCCGCCGCCGCGAATGCCTGGAATGCGGCCGGCGGTTCACCACCTACGAGCGCATCGAGGAAGTGCAGCAGATGGTCATCAAGAAGGATGGCCGCCGCGAACCCTTCGACCGGTGGAAAATAAAAATGGGCCTGATGAAGGCCATCGAAAAGCGTCCGGTCGGGCTCGACCATGTGGATGCCATCATCGACGAGGTCGAGCGCGAGTTGTTCAACGCCAGCGACCACGAGGTGACCACGAACGCCATCGGCGAATCGGTCATGCGCAAGCTGAAACGGCTCGACGAAGTCGCCTACGTCCGTTTCGCCTCGGTATACCGCCAGTTCAAGGACCTGAACGAATTCATGAGCGAGCTCAAGGGGATGCTGAGCTAGACGATTCCCCTCCTTCCGGCTTGCTTTCCATACCGCTCTTCTATAAGATCGTATCGGTCTTGGACAGGGCCGCGCCGCGCGATAGCGTTTGTGCGGGCCGGAGAAGGAAGCAGACACGTGCCTGGGGGCTCCGCTCGAATACTCATCGTCGATGATGTGCCGGACAACATCAAGCTGCTCCGCGCGCTGCTGGAAATCGATGGCCACACGGTGACCGGCGCGGAGAACGGCCATGATGCGCTGCAGGCCGTGAGCACCAACCCGCCCGATATCATCCTGCTGGACCTGGTGCTGCCGGACATCACCGGCTTCGAAATCTGCGAGCGGGTGAAAACCGACCCGCGCACTGGCAACATTCCGATTATCGTCATCAGCGGCATGGGCGATCGCGATACCAATCTGCGTGCCTTCGAGTGCGGCGCCGACGAATTCCTGAGCAAGCCCTTCGACCGCACGCTCTTGAAGGCGCGCATTCAGAATACGCTTCGCAACAAGCGGCTGAATGACGCGCTCCAGGCCTCCAACGCCGATCTCGAGCGTCGGGTAGCGCTTCGCACCGAGGAAATCCGCCGCGCGCGCCTGGCCACGGTGTCAAGCCTGGCGCGGCTGGCGGGCACCCGCGACAATGAAACCGGCAACCATGTGAAGCGCGTGGCGAATTATTGCGTGTTCATCGCCGAGGACCTGGCTGCCGCGGGCAACCACCCGGAAATCACGGACAGCTTCATCGTCGAGCTGAGCGACTCGAGTCCCTTGCACGATATCGGCAAGGTGGGCATTCCCGATGCCATCCTGCTCAAGCCGGGCAAGCTGACCGAGACCGAGTTCGAGATCATGAAGCAGCACACGCTGATTGGCGGCGAGACGCTACGGCGCGCCCACGAGGAAGCGGGCGACGAGGACGGCTTCCTCCGTATGGCCTGCGAGATTACGTTCTACCATCATGAGAAGTGGAACGGCTCGGGATATCCCTTCGGGCTCGAGGGCGACGCCATTCCCCTCTCCGCCCGCATTTGCGCGCTGGCCGATGTATACGACGCGCTGTCGTCGCTGCGGCCCTACAAGGAGCCCTTTCCGCACGAGCGCTGCCGCGCCATTATCGAGGAAGGCCGCGGGACGCACTTCGATCCCGATATCGTCGATGCCTTCCTGCGCTGCGAGGACAAGTTCATCAAGACGCGCGAACTGTATGCCGACGAGGACCCCGCTTCGAGCCTGCAGAAGCTGGTGGAAGAAATTCAGCCCGGCGACTGAGCCGCTGTCTTCTCGTTTCGAGCGGCATCGAGTATCGCCTCCGCCGCCTCGCGCAACTCCCGATCCCGGGGCGTCGTCTCATACACCGCCGCAGGTTCGCAGGCCGGCAGTTCCGCCAGCCCCCGCAGCACCGCATACGGCAGCGACGGCGAGCGCAGCGCCGCCTCGAAATCGGACGGCAGACTGACGCAGCACGGACCGCCCACCAGCGTCGCCGCCAGCTCCGTGCGCATCTCGCGCAACCGTTCCTCCCAGCCCGCCGGCGCCTCCCCCTCCAGCTCCGCCACATACGCACTCGCCTGCTCCAGGGCATAATGCGCCAACAACAGCGGCGACACATCCGTACGCCCCGCATCGTCCCGCCGCGTCGTCGCCAGCAACGCCGAAGAGCCCCCCGCACGCCCCCGGGCAAGCTGCCATGCGGAGTCCATCAAATCCTTGTGGGTCGCCTCCGTGCTATAGAGTCCGTCCGCAGCCCGAAGCGACCGCAAATAGGCCAGCGTCAACCAGCCCTGCTGTTCCGCTGGAAGGGTGTCCTCGACACGCCCAAAGTGCTTCCGGTCCCACGCTTCCAGATAGCGCTGTCGCGCCGAGGGCCCGCCGACCTGTTCCATCACTTCCAGGATGGAATAGAGCGCCGAAGGCATCCAGTCGGCGAAATTCTCCGGCGGCATATCCGGCTCGACCCCGTACTTGCGGAAACTGCGCACCGCCTCCGCCGGTCCGATACCGCGCCAAGGCGCGTCGGCTTGCTCGATAAGATCCGCGAGTTCTTGTTGGAAATCCTGCCAACGTCCCCGGAACAACGGCTTGTACCATTGCAGTAGGAGTGATGCGGGAGGATGGATGAGCGCTATACCAATGCCCTGCGGGCCATTCATGGCTTTCCACTCCGAAGGATCGGCGTGCTTGTCAAGCGCGATTCCCGTCGCCTGGGCTGTGTTGAACTGCGCATTTAATAAATTTCCCGTGTACGCGGCTTCTATATCGGGCACCTCCAGCCCCGCGCTTGCCCACAACGCCTTGTTCCCGGAAACGAAGAAACACAGCGTCTGACTCTCTGGCGTTACAATGCCTGCTACATAGGGCACCCCCGGACTAACGCTGACGCGCAAAGGCCCTTGCGGCTCCATCGGGGCGCTTTCATAGTCCCATGTCACCAACGCTCCTAGTTGGTCGGGGAGCAGGGTAAAGCGCTGAACCAGTATGTTGCCTTGGGCTGTCTCACATCGCCATTCGCCGTTTTCGTAGCCGAGCGCCGTGCCTCCTTCAGCGGCATTCGTCTCGATATTGAAGGCCAAATTCGGCACGCGAAATGAGCCTGTTGACGGATCAATGTCGAAGGAGTGCGGCCAACCCCGATACATGATCTCCCGCTCGGCGGATGCTGTCGGATTCGGAGCGGAGGCCGACCGCGCAAGGAACGGAGGAAGCTCGCTTGAGTTATCCTCCATGGGCAATTCCGCGATACCGGCTCGCAGGCGGTAATGCCCCGGGGGCAAAGCCGCATCGGGCTCCGCCACGATTCGCCACGCCAATTCCGACAGGCCGAACGGAATCGCGCCGTCATGAGTATCCCCGACAGAAAGCCTCACGACACTCTCGGTTAACGTCGCGGCATCAAGCGCGGCCAAGGCGGCCGGCATTTCGGCCTCTGCATACGCGACAAGCCAACCGAATCGGGTCTCTGCGCAAACGGCTGCGTTTCCCCAAGGTCCCGGCGACAAAGCAAACCCACCGTGCTGCGCCCATTCCATGGGTATCCGGATGGCATTCTCTGGGGGAATTGCGCCCAAGATCGCGAAGCTCTGAATTCCATCCATGCCGGAACCATCAATGCCGAGCGCTATAGGAGCGTCCTCCCTATTCGACAAAGCGCCAAGCCAATAATCCAGTGCCGCCTGCGCTTCGGGTTCTCGGTATTCGCTCCAATCCCACTCTTCCATCGCCTGCCAAAGCGCGCGGAACAGCGAAGAATTGCCAGCCGACAGGGTAAAGTCGAAACTTCCCAGTCGTGCTTCGAGCGCCCTCCCCGCCGGTACATCCGGCACTGCCAGCACGCCTCGAAAGGCAGGTTTGTCAAGGTTATCCAACTGCAGCACGGCGTGCACCCCGTTACTGCTAAGCGGCGTCTCGATCGCCAACAGCGTGTTGGAAGGAACTTCTATTCCTTGGCCCAGACGGGTCGCGGTCTGCTGTAATATCTGCAATGTATCCGAAACCGCGATTACCGCCGCGCCGCGCCTTCTCAGCGCCAATTGATAACCGGCTCTCCGAACGTCGGTATCAGCGGGTAAAACCGGCGACTGATTCCAGGCGCTTATCGTGGCCCATAGTCCTGGAACGGTGAAACTGACCTTTGTGTGACGGGGCGATTGTGATGCAACAACCTGGCGTCCGTTCCACCGAATCCACGCATCGGTCTCGCCGCCGGTCGTGGCGGGAATACCCGCCTGGTGCCAGCTCTCCGGCAGCGCCTCCGCGACCCGCGCGATGTCTCCGGTATAGACGACCCAGGCGTCGGGGGGGACGGCGGCTTTGAGGGGGCGGGCCTTGAGGGCGGCGTCGATGAGGTAGAGGGCCGCAGCGATGGCGAGCACCGCCAGCAGGAGCGCGAGGACCCAGCGGCGGCGTTTCATGGCGGGGAGTCCTAGGCTTCCGCCCAGACGGCTTCTTTGGCCTGTTCCCGGTCGCTCGCGATGCGCTGGAGTTCGCGGGCGAGTTCTTCGCGGAGCCCGGCCACTTCGTCGGCTGTGCCGGCCTGCGACATCTTCGCATCAAAATTCATGCGGGCCTGGGCCTCGTGCGAATCGTAGCGGCTGTCAATGTCGGCCACTTCGGCCCGCTGCGCCTCGGTCAGCGTTTTCGCCGGCCCGGCGGCGGCCTCGAGTTTCTCCATCGCGCGTTCGTAGGCGCTCTTCATGGTGCGGTCCTCCCGGCGGTCTAGTCCCGGAATTCGTCTTCCAGGATGGTGCCGATGAAGCGTTCGATCGACACGGGATAATAGCGGCTGTCCGGCGTGACGATGACGCCGGTGGTGATGTCTTCGTGGCGGGCGAGCCTGTCGAGCACATTGTTCACGGAGTCGTCGAGCCCTTCGTTGACGTGCTCGACCGTGAGGTTCTCGGATTTACACTCGACCGGGCGGTTGCGGAAACCGAGGAAGCCGAACATGCGCCCGCAGATGGCGGCGTCGATGTTGTCCTCGCCGAAGATTTCCGCGTAGCTGGGGTTCAGGTGCTGCGGCCGGATAACGAAACGCGGCGACACCTGGATACGGCCCTCCACCCGCAGCGTGCCGTGGCCGCGGTCGTGGTCGGGCCCGAGGCATACATAAGGCAGTTCGTGGTAGCCGCGGATGATGCCATAGGTAGGGCGCCGCAACACCTGCGTGTTGTCGAAAATGTCGCGCATTTCCTGCGGAGAAAGGCTCAACTATCGCTCGCTTCGGGTTGTGCCGCAGCATCGCGGCGGGGAACAGGGCTTGCCTCGCTAGAGTCTATCGCGGGCTTGGCGGACAGGGCAAACCGGCTCACGTCGGCCACGCGCCAGGTGTCGTTGCTCCGTTGTAACAACGCGCCCACCCGCTGGCCTTCCCGCAGCGCCTGGTGTTCGGCGCTCAGCTGGGCGGGCAGTTCGAGCGTGCCGCCTTCGGGCAGCGCCACCTGCAGGGTTGCCTGCCAGGTCTCGGGATTCAGCCGGGTTAGTACGGCTTCGCAGCGCGCCTGCTGCGGATGCCAGGCCTTGCTCGCGCGCTGATAAAGCTGGCCGACCAGCACAAACGCGCAGAACAAGAGGATGCCCGAGTAGATAATCAGCAGCCGGTTGCGGGGATTGACCCGCAGCCGGGGCGGGGCGGGATCGATGCGGGGACCGCGCGCCTCGCGCGCCTGCTCGATGTACCGGGTGTGTTTGTACTTGATGCCCACGCGGACAGTTTAGCGCGTTTCCCGCGGGCAATACCCGTCTTCCGAGGTGCCGCACTTTTCGATTTCGCCGAGGTTGTACAGCTGCACGCCGCGGAGCAGTTCGCTTAGCGTGATGATCCAGCGGGGCTCCATGAAGTCCAGCGAGTGGAACCCGCAGCCCTGCCGGTCGCCATCGCCCAGGCCGAAGCCGTCTTCGCCCGCCGTGCAGTGAAAGCCCTCGCGGAAATTGTACAGCTGGATGCAGCGCAGCAGTTCGGCCAAGTCGATGCGGCCGTCGTGGTTGGTGTCGGCCGAGTGGCCCGGCGTTTCGCCCTCGCCCTCGGCGGTCTCTTCGCCTTCGGCCGGTTCGCCGCCCCCTTCGCCTTCGGTGCTCTCCGCCTCGGCTGTGCCTTCCGGCGCGCCTTCGCCTTCGCTGACTTCGCCGCCCGCGCTGCCTTCCGGCTCGCCTTCGTTCACCTCGCCTTCGTTCGAATTCTCGGCCTCGTGGCCGCCTTCGCCCTCGAGCGTGACTTCGCCGCCTGCACTGCCCTCGCCATCCACGGATACTTCCCCGCCCGCGGTACCTTCAGAGCTACCCTCGCCTTCGACGCTGCCTTCTCCGTCGACAGCAATCTCGCCGCCGGAGGCGCCTTCGCCTTCCACGACGATTTCCGCCTCGACCGCGCCTTCGGTGACGCCTTCGCCCTCTGCAATGCCTTCACCGTCGACGATGCCTTCACCCTCGACCGTGGTCTCCCCTTCCTCGGTGCACACAATCTCCGGCGCGAACCAGCCGTAGTAGAACTGGTCCACCGCATTGCACAGCATCACCTTGTGGGCGTTTTCGTTTGGATGAATGCCATCGCCCGCGAACGTGAGCGGCCCGAACACGATCGGATCGAACGCGGCGTCGGGCATGGGGAAGGCCTTGAATCCGCCCGGGTAGGGCGTATAGCCGGGGGCCGCGCCGGGCAGCGCGCCGCCTGCGGGCGTCTGGAAATGGTGCTGCAGAATGCCCCAGTTCTGCACGTATTCGCAGCCGGGCGTGTTTTGTGCAATCGACAGCTTGCGCAGGCCAACCTCGATAAACGCGTTGTTCACCTGTTCCTGCGACATGCCGCCGAAGTCGTAGCTCTGCCCGAGCAGGCCGAGCACGGTCTTCGCGGTCAGCGCATTCAGATAGTCGTAATCGTTGATGAGCACATGCTGCACCTGCGGGAACGACAGGCAGTAATTCACGATCGTCTGGATGTCGTTCTGAATGGTGTTCCACCAGCCTTCGCGCTGCAAGGCGCCAAGACCGCTGTATACGTTGGTGTTCTTGATGCGGCTCAGGATGTCGTTGCCGCCGATGACCAGGTGCACCGTGTCGATGGTCGGATTCGCCGCCAACGAATTGAAGATGTAATTCTTGAAGGTATTGTCGTTGGCCCATTGCGCGGCGCGGCTGCCCGATTGCGCGGTCAGCGAACCCTCGGCGCCCACGTGCGTCAGGCCGTATTCGTCGAATACCTCGTCCATGGCTTTTACCGCCCAGATACCCGCCGTCCAGCTATCGCCCACGATCAGCACACGCTTGGTCTTGGGCGGCGTCACGCACACCGGACCGCCGCCTTCGCTCGTACCCTCGCCCTCGGCCGCACCTTCCTGCGCGCCCTCGCCGTCGGGGGTAATGCCTTCCGCCGATCCTTCGCCCTCGGCGACGCCCTCGACCGAACCTTCGCCCTCCGGGTTCGCGCCCGTCACAGCGGCCGGCGTGCCCGCAGCGAAATTTCCATCGCCCGCCGCCGACACGAGATTGGTCTTGCCCAGCGGATTCCAGACGGCGTCGTAAATCGAATCGTTGTCCGCGAGGTCGAGGCGCAGCGTGCCGTAGCCCGCGCCATAGGTGACCGTGACGACGTAGTTCGCGCCGTTGCCGCTGACCGATGCGACCTGTGCATCGGCGACGCCCTCGGCGTACACGGTAAAGTCGCCGGCATCGACGCCGGTGACCGGCTCAGTGAACGTGACGTCGAAATCGACCGTACCGCCCTCCATCGCCTTGGCCCCCGAAGGCGCGATGGATTGCACCGCCGGTGCCGTCGAATCGCCCAGCCATCCGGCGTACACCTGAAGCACGGCGTTCTCCATCAGGTGGGTATAGCCGCTGGGATTCAGGTGAATGGGGTCCAGTTCGGCGTCGCCGTCGAGCGCCTGGCGCGGCGAGAACAAGTCGCGGTTACCTGCGGGGAAATTCGAATAGCCCCCGCTCAGGCCCACCGGTAATCCGGACGGCGCGGTCGGCGCGATGCTGAGCGACGGGATGCCGTAGAAGGCCTGCATAACGCCGAAGCTGTGGATGTACTGTACGCGATCGCGGCCTTGCGCCAGGTTCAACTTGCGCTGCTCAAGATCGATGAAGATGTCGTTGATGGTGTTCTGGTTGTTGGCCGCGTCGATAATGGTCGCGCCGCTGAGGCCGTAGAGCGCATACGCCACCGCCGTCGGGTTCTCGATGCTTTCAACCACGCCAAAGCCGTTGAACTTGATGCCCTCGAAAATGTTGAGGTAGTCGTAGCCGCAGATGGCCACGCGCATGTCGGGGCGCTGCGCCAGAATGAAGTCGATGATGTTGGCGATGTGCTGCACCGCCGTGCCGTTCATGTCGGCGATGTGCTCCGGGCTGAAATTACCGCCGAGCCCGAGGTTCACGTCGTTGCCGCCCAGGCTGAGATGCACCGTGTCGATCGTCGGGTTTTCGGTCAGCTTCTGCGCGATGGCCGCCTTGCTCTCAGGCGTGTCCCATCCGGCCGCCGTGGGTTGCAAGAGCGCTATCGAGCCATCCTCGACGTATTCCCCCAGCCCCACTTCGGGCCGCGCCAGCACTTCACGCAACGCCGGCGGATCCTGCAGCGCCCAGGGGTAATACGTCCAGCTGTCGCCCACATAGAGAATGCGCGGCGTCTCCGCAAAGGAGGGTACAGCAAAGGCGCCGAGAACCAGCAGCCCCAAAAGAAACGCGAACTTCTTCAACAACATAGGTGTAGCCCAACCCTTCGCCCCGGTCCCCTGACCCTGAAAGCACCAGAATAGACAGCGTCGAGAATGTACCACATTTATCAGTTCGGCGCAAATCGGCGAGGAAACGCCATCAGGCGAGTCCAGTAAAAAGAAAACGCCGCAGGGTGACGGGGTCATCCTGCGGCGCGGAGGTCTTGGCTGAAGTTTACTGGTTTTGTTCGCTGGTGTCGGACTTGGGCGCGGCGCCCTTTTCGTCTTCGCCCTTCACCGCTTTCTTGAATTCCGAGATGCCTTCGCCGAGGGACTTGCCCAGGCCGGCGACGCGGCTGCCGCCGAAAACGACCAGCACGATCACCAGAATGATGATCAGCTCGGTGGCTCCCGGCATTCCAATAGCGAGCGGCAGAATCATGGCTTGCGTACTCCTGAGTTGGCGCCCCGCGATACGCAGCGCACCCGTTTGCAATCCCTGTATTGTAAACCCCGAATGAACGGATTACAAGCGATAACGCGCCATCTGCGGCAATCGTTACACTTGGGGTACCGGTACCGCGCGCCCGGATCTTTGTTGACTCGTGCGCATGCCGGGCGGTATGCTTACGAGCCTTTCTGAGGCGGCGTAGCCAAGTGGTAAGGCAGGGGCCTGCAAAGCCTTTATCCGGCGGTTCGATTCCGCCCGCCGCCTCCAGTATTTTTTCTCCGGGTGCTTCACCACAGAGGCACCGAGGACACGGAGAAATCATGGGACCTATGCGACGCATAGGACCTATGCTGCTTTGTCGCTCTTCCTTCATCAGTCCCATCCGTCGCATTCGTCCTATCCCCCCTCCGTGCTCTCCGTGCCTCAGTGGTGCACCTTCTTCCCCGCCTACGGCAGGGTAATGCTGCCGAGCACGACGCGTTTGCTGGCGCCGGTGGCCTGGGGCACGTTCGAGGGGGTGCCGCAGAGGGTCTCGTTGCCGAGGATGGCGAAGGCGATGGCTTCGCGGGCCTGGGAGGGGATGCCGAACTGGCTGCACGCATAGAGAGGAATATCGCCGAAGCCTTTTTCCAGCCGCTTCATCAGGCCTTTGTTGTGCGTGCCGCCGCCGCCGACGATGACGTGGCTGACTTCGTGTTCCGGTTTGATGAAGCGCTCGTAGGCCTGCAGAATCGAATCGGCCACAGCGGCGGCCACCGTGGCGACCAGGTCTTCCTGCGCGTGCTGCTTGCTGCGCGCGGTAATCGCATCGCGCAGGTATACCTCCTCGCCGAAGTCTTCGCGGCCGGTGCTCTTGGGGGGCACCTTGTCGAAGTAGGGCTGGTTCAGCAGGTATTCGTAGAACTCGTCGACGACGATGCCCTTGTCGGACATCTCGCCGTTGGTGTCCATTTGTTCGGCGCCGCGCGACAGGAGCCGCACCGCGCCGTCGATGGCCATGTTGCAGGGGCCGGTATCAAAGGCCATCACGTCGTTGAGCTTGGGCGTAATCACCGTGAAGTTGGCAATGCCGCCGAGATTGAGCCCGAGGATGTTGCGTTCGCCCTTGCGGTCGCGCCAGATCATCCAATCGCCATAGGGCACAAGCGGCGCGCCCTGCCCGCCGGCCGCCATATCGCGACTGCGAAAATCCGAAATAACCGGAAGCCCCGTGCGCTCGGCGATCACCGCGGGTGCCCCGATTTGCAGGGTGCCGTATTTGTCGTACTGCGGCGGGGGCAGGTGGGCGACGGTTTGTCCATGCGATGCGATCGCATCAACCGTGACGCCTTGTGCCTCAGCAAGCTTCACCATTTCCTTGGCGGCATCCGCCAACAGCTCGCCCATCTCGAAATTCAAGGAACACACCTCGCGGACGCTCAGGTGCTCATTGATTAATCGCGTGCGGAAGAGGGGCGTGTAGGGGAAACTGGCATGCGCAATGAGCTTGATGGCGAGCCCCGGACCGGTCCCCTTGATGCGGACCACGACCCCGTCGATACCGTCCCCTGAGGTGCCGGTCATCAGGCCGATGAGGAACCGCATGGGTTTTTCGCGCAGAGCATTGAGGTCCATGTACCGCCTTTCACTCACAGCAGGCCAGCCTAACCAAGGTTATCCTAGAGCACCACGCCGCAATGCGCAAGTCAATAATTTACCGTAGTGCGTCGGCAGGTGCGGAGGCGGCGTCAAAACGTGCCCGGGCCGCCTCGGCCGACAGCCCGTGGCGCAGCAGGAGAACCGCTACGGGTATGTTGCCTGCGGCGGCATCCAGGGCCTCTTCGGCAGGTTCCGCCGGGACTTCTGCCAGCTCTGCGACCATGCGAATGGCGCGCTGACGCAGCTTCTCGTTGGTGGGCATCATGCCGACCATACGGCCCTGATAGACAAAGCCCGCCAGGGAAAACGCCCCGGTGGTAATCGCGTTCAGGGCGATTTTCGTTGCGGTACCGGCCTTGAGCCGCGTGCTGCCCGCGAGGATTTCGGCGCCCGTGCGCAAGACGATGGCGATATCCGCCCCCCCCTCGGGACCGGGATTGGCGCTCACCAGTGCCGTCGTGGCACCCGCGTCTCGGGCGGCCTCGAGTGCGCCCAGCACATAGGGTGTGCTGCCCGATGCTGCAATGCCCACGACAAAATCGGACGGACTCACGCCAAGCTCAGCCGCCTCTCGCGCGCCGGCGACGCAGTCGTCCTCGGCGCCTTCCTTGCTGCGGGTCAGTGCGGCCTCGCCCCCGGCTATCCGGCCGACAACACGGTCGGGCGATACGCCGAAGGTGGGTGGACACTCCGAGGCATCGAGCACACCGAGACGGCCGCTGGTGCCTGCACCGAAGTACATGATCCGGCCGCCTTCGCGCAGCGCCTTGCCGCCTGCCTCGATGGCGTGGGCTAATGCTTCGGTGCAGCACACCGCGGATTCTGCTGCATGAACGCCCTCTTGCAGCAGTACACGCGCCAAGGCGGCGGCGTCCAGCGAATCCAGCGGCGGCTTCTCGCTCGCCGATTCGGTGCCCGGCAGTGATGTCTCGGTTGACGCCGTGCCGCGCTCCCATTCGCCTGCCCAAGCAGGCAGGGGGGCGGCCAGGGCAAACCGGTAGATGGCCCCCGGACCGCGCAACTTGAGGGGAACGAGGTTAAAATCGCCGTGCGTGGAGAGCGCTTCCTCAAAAGCATCGGCGTAGCGGGCGCACTGTTCAAAGAGGCCGCCCTGACCGAGCACGGGAACGCGGCCCTGGAGTCCGAGCCGGTGCACCGCCGCAAGCACCTGCGCCACGAGCTGATGCGCCTGCTCGATGATGCACTGCGCCGCGGCGGCATCGCCGGCATCGGCTGCGCGCACGACTACATGGGTCAGCGCGGCGATATCGCGCTTGGTAGCCTGGCCGGCCCACGGCACCATCAGGCGGAAATCCGTCACGCCCGCCGCCTGCATGAGATCATCCACCAACCGGGTATCGGGCGCCATGCCGTCGACGGCATGCGAGGCGGCGCGCAACGCGGACACCCCGATGGCGTAGGCGCTGCCCTCGTCGCCGAAGACATGGCCGCGACCGCCCGCCTGCGCGGTACGGCCGTCCGCGTTCATGGCGAGCACATTCGAGCCGGTGCCGCCGATGGCCAGCACCGCGGCACCGCCGCCGGCGTTCGCGTAGAGCATGGGATAGAGATCGTCGGCCACGCGCGCGCCGGCCAGCCCAAGACGCCCCGCGATGGCTTCGCCCATGCGCACATAGGCGGCGTGATCGACGAGGCCCGCTACGCCTGCGGCCAGCGCCACGGACTCGGGCGGGACATCGGGCAATAGCGATTGCGCCAGCGCGGCGAGCGAATCGATACTCGCTTCCCAGCCATAGGCCATAGGGTTACACGGCCCGCCCTCTGCCTCGCGCAGCAGCTGCCCACGCGCGTCGAAGCAGCCGCCGCGGCTGTGCGTGCCGCCAGCCTCGATGGCTATCCAGTATTCGGGCTGCAATCCCATGTTTACCGCTCCGGAAATTCAGGCCCACGATAAAGAAAAGGAGCAGGGCGGACAACCCTGCTCCTTCAAAGCGTAAACGATACCGGCGAAATTACGCCGTCTCTTCGGCGAACTCCTCCTCGTCGTCCTCGTTCGCGGTGCGCGCACCGATTTCGAGATCGTCCGAGAAGTCTTCCAGCGCGGCATCCTTGATGACCGGCTGCGTGCGCTGGTAGTGCGGGCTGCCCGTGCCGGCCGGAATCAGGTGGCCGATGATCACGTTTTCCTTCAGGCCGCGGAGGTAATCCACCTTGCCCGCGATGGAGGCGTCGGTGAGCACGCGCGTGGTCTGCTGGAACGATGCAGCCGCGACGAAGCTCTCGGTGCTGAGCGCCGCCTTGGTGATGCCCTGGAGGATCGGCTCGGCTTCCGCGGGACGGCCGTCGCGCTTGGTGGTCTGCTCGTTCGCGTCGTAGAAGCGGATACGATCGACCTCCTCGTGCGCGAGGAACGGCGTGTCGCCCGGATCGTCCTTCACCTTCACCTTCCGCAGCATCTGGCGGATGATCACTTCGATGTGCTTGTCGTTGGTGCGCACGCCCTGCAGACGGTACACCTGCTGCACTTCGTCGAGCAGGTACTGGCGGAGCTTCTCTTCGCCCTGCACCTGAAGGATGTCGTGCGGGATGATCGGGCCGTCGGTCAGGCGCTGACCCGCGTACACGCGGTCGCCCGTGGCCACGTTGAGGTGCTTGCCCGGCGGCACGGTGTATTCGCGCGGCTTGCCGACCGGCGGCGTGACCACCACCTTGCGCATGCCCTTCGAGGCGCCCGCCAATTCCACCATGCCGTCGATGTGGCTGATGATGGCGGGGTCCTTCGGCTGGCGTGCTTCGAGCAGCTCGGCCACGCGCGGCAGACCGCCCGTGATGTCCTTCGTCTTGCTGAACTGGCGGGGCGTCTTCGCGAGCAAGTCGCCGGCCATCACCTCGGTGCCGTCGGCCACCATCACGTGCGTCTGCGCTGGGATGGTCGCGAACGACATGACTTCGCCGTCGGGGCCAAGGATGGTGATCTGCGGGTGCAGGTCCTGCTTGTGCTCGGTGATGATGCGCTCTTCCAAGCCCGTATCCGGATTGATGTCCTTGCGCATCGTGACGCCTTCGACCATGCCCTCGAGACGGACGCGGCCGGGCGTTTCCGCCACGATCGAAATGTTGTACGGGTCCCACACGTAGAGCACGGCGCCCTTGCGGACTTTCTTGCCGTCCTCGATGTGGAGCACGCAGCCCGTCGGCACCTGGTAGCGCTGCGATTCCTTGCCCTGCGCGTCCAACAGGCCGATTTCACCGCCGCGGTTCACCGCCACGGTAGCGCCGGTGCGGTTGACCGCGGTACGGACATTACGGAATTCGATGGTGCCGGCCTCGAGCGCCTTGATCTCGTTGCTCTCGACCTGACGGCTGGCGGCGCCGCCGATGTGGAAGGTACGCATGGTAAGCTGCGTGCCCGGTTCGCCGATGGACTGCGCCGCGATGATACCCACCGCTTCGCCCAGTTCGACCAGCTTGCCGGTGGCCATGTTGCGGCCGTAGCACTGCGCGCACACGCCGCGCTTGGACTGGCAGGTCAGCACGGAGCGGATCATCACGCCCGGCAGGCCCGCCTCGGCGATGACCTTCGCGCGCTCCTCGTCGATTTCCTCGTTGGCATCGACAATCGGGTCCGGGCGGCCCGAGATCATGATGTCGTCGAGCGCCACGCGGCCGACGATACGTTCGTCCAGCGGCGCGATGATGTCGGAGCCATCGACAAGCGGCTCCATCCACACACCGTTGAGCGTGCCGCAGTCGTCTTCCTCGATGACCACGTCCTGGGCCACGTCGACCAGGCGGCGGGTGAGGTAACCGGCGTCGGCGGTCTTGAGCGCCGTGTCGGCCAGACCCTTGCGCGCGCCGTGCGAGCTGATGAAGTATTCCACCACCGTGAGCCCCTCGCGGAAGTTCGAGGTGATGGGCGACTCGATGATGTCGCCGGAAGGCTTGGCCATGAGGCCGCGCATGGCGGAAAGCTGGCGGATCTGCGACTTACTGCCGCGCGCCTTCGAGCGGAACATCAGGTAGATGCCGCTGAAGCCCTGCTCGTTCTGCTCCATCTTCTTGAGCATCGCCTCGGACACGGCCTCGGAGGTGCGCGTCCATTCGTCGATGATCTTGTTGTAGCGCTCGCCCTGAGTAATCAGGCCGTTCTGATACATGTCGTCGATCTCGTGCACCACCTGTTCGGCGGCGCCGATGAGCTCGGCCTTCTCCTCGGGAATCACCATGTCGATCATCGCGACGCTCAGGCCGGAGATCGTGGCGTACTTGAAGCCGGTGCGCTTGAGGTTGTCCAGCAGCGCAGTCGTCTTCGCGTGGCCATGGTTGCGGTAGCACTTCGCGATGACCTCGCCGATGGCGCCCTGGTCGTGCTCGCGGTTCACGTCGTGAATGGTCACGTCGTCGATGAGGCCCTCGCGGAAGAGCACGCGGCCGACGGTCGTGTCGATGATGCCCTCGGGCGTACGCAGCTTGATGCCCGCATGGATGTCGCAAATGCCGGAGGCATACGCCATCACCACCGAGTCCATGTTCGGGAACACGCGGCCCGGCTGCAGGATCTCGCCCTTCGGCCCTATCCACTCGTCCTTGAACTCGCCTTTGGCGCCCTTGCGGTGGCGCGTCATCCAGGCGATGCCCAGCACGATGTCCTGGCTCGGCGTCACGATCGGCGATCCGTCGGACGGCGAGAAGATGTTCGTCGAGGACATCATGAGAAGGTGCGCCTCGAGCTGCGCGGCCGGCATGAGCGGCACGTGCACGGCCATCTGGTCGCCGTCGAAGTCCGCGTTGAACGCGCGGCACACCAGCGGATGGACGCGGATGGCCTTGCCTTCCACGAGCACGGGCTGGAAGGCCTGAATGCCGAGGCGGTGCAGCGTGGGCGCGCGGTTCAGGAGCACGGGGTGATCCTTAATCACGTCTTCCAGGATGTCCCACACCTCGTCGCGGCCCTGCTGAATCACGCGCTTGGCCGCCTTGATGGTGGTGGCATAGCCGCGCTCTTTCAGCTGGTGGATGATGAAGGGCTCGAAAAGCTCGAGCACCATGCGCTTCGGCAGGCCGCACTGGTGCAGCTTGAGCTCGGGACCCACCACGATTACGGAGCGGCCCGAGTAGTCCACGCGCTTGCCGAGCAGGTTTTGGCGGAACCGGCCCTGCTTGCCCTTGAGCATGTCGCTGAGGGACTTGAGCGGGCGGTTGCCGGTGCCCAGCACCGTGCGGCCGTGGCGGCCGTTGTCGAACAGCGCGTCGACGGCCTCCTGCAACATGCGCTTTTCGTTGCGCAGAATCACCTCGGGCGCCTGGAGTTCCTGCAGGCGCTTGAGACGGTTGTTGCGGTTGATCACGCGGCGGTACAGATCGTTCAGGTCGGAAGTGGCGTAGCGGCCGCCTTCGAGCGGAACAAGCGGGCGCAGGTCCGGCGGAATCACCGGCACCACGTCGAGCACCATCCACGCCGGGTTGTTGCCCGACTTGCGGAAGGCCTCGACCACCTTGAGCCGCTTCACGGCCTTGGCGCGCGCCTGCTGCGAATTGGTCGTCGCGAACTGCGTGTGCAGTTCCTGGCTGAGCGCCTCGAGATCGATCTCGTCGAGCAGGCGCTTGATGGCCTCGGCGCCCATCATCGCGGTAAAGCGGTCGCCGTAGGCGGCGCGCGCTTCCTGATAGTCGTCCTCGTTCAGCATCTGCATGCGCTCGAGCTTGATCTCGTCGCTCGGCAGCTCGCCGATGTCGCCCGGATCGAGCACCACGTACTGCTCGAAATAGATGACGCGCTCGAGCGTGCGGATGCTCATGTCGAGCAGGTTGCCGATGCAGCTCGGGGTGTTCTTGAAGAACCAGATGTGCGTGACCGGCACGGCCAGCTTGATGCTGCCCATGCGCTCGCGGCGCACCTTGCTCTCCGTCACCTCGACTCCGCAGCGGTCGCAGGTGATGCCCCGGTGCTTCACCTTCTTGTACTTGCCGCAGGCGCATTCCCAGTCCTTGACCGGGCCGAAAATGCGCTGGCAGAACAGGCCGTCCTGCTCGGGCTTGAAGGTGCGGTAGTTAATCGTTTCCGGCTTCTTGACCTCGCCGCGCGACCACTTCAGGATTTCGTCGGGAGAAGCAAGCTGGATCTGGATAGCGTCAAAGCGCTCGCCGGTGGTAGGGATGTACTTGGCCAAGGCTTAGTCCTCCATTGCTTCTTCTGCGGCTTCTTCGATGTCCATCGCCTGCTCGGCGATGTCCACGGCACCCTCGATTTCGACCAGCTTGATCACATCGAGGCACAGGCTCTGCATTTCGCGCACGAGCACGTTGAAGCTTTCCGGCGTGCCGGGCTCCACTTCGCGCTCGCCCTTGACGATCGACTCGTAGACCTTGGTGCGGCCCTGGATGTCGTCCGACTTGATGGTGAGCAGTTCCTGCAGGGTGTAGGCGGCGCCATAGGCCTGGAGCGCCCACACCTCCATTTCGCCGAAGCGCTGTCCGCCGAACTGCGCCTTGCCGCCCAGCGGCTGCTGGGTCACAAGCGAGTACGGCCCGATGGCGCGGGCGTGCATCTTGTCGTCTACCAAGTGGTTCAGCTTGAGCATGTAGATGATGCCCACGCAGGTGTCCTGGTGCATCGGCTCGCCGGTGCGGCCGTCGCGCAGCCGGATCTTGCCGCTGGCCGGCTTGCCCGCCTTCACGAGGTAGTCGTGAATCGCTTCCTCGGGCACGCCGTTGAACACCGGCGACGCAACCTTCATCCCGAGCGCCTTCACGGCCCAGCCGAGGTGCGTCTCGAGGATCTGGCCCACGTTCATACGCGAGGGCACGCCGAGCGGATTCAGCAGAATCTGCACCGGGGTGCCGTCGGGCAGGTAGGGCATGTCTTCCACCGGGACGATGCGGCTGACCACACCCTTGTTGCCGTGGCGGCCGGCCATCTTGTCGCCCACCGACATGCGGCGCTTCATGGCGACAAAGACCTTGACCAGCTTGATCACGCCCGGGGGCAGTTCGTCGCCCTTGCGCATGCGGTCGATCTGGCTGTCGCGGAAGGCGATGAGCTTCGCTTCTTCCATCGCGGCCATGTTCACCAGGCGCGTGACGCGCTGCTGGATCTTCTTGTCTTCGATCTGCAGACGCGCGAGTACGCCGTAGTCGAGATCCTTGAGGTGGCTGGCGCGGATGCGCTTGCCCTTCTCGAGCGCGAGGCTCTCGGTCTTGTGGTCGTACACGTCGTCGAGAATCTTGAGGCCCAGCAGGTCGTCGCGGCAGAGGTCCATGAACGTCTGGCGGATCTCTTCGATACGCTCGTCGTACATGCGCTTGATCTTGTTGACCTCGTTGAGCTGCGCCTTCTTGGCGGCGGCGTCGCCGGCCTTGTCCTTGCGGCTGCAGATCTTCACGTCCACCACCACGCCGGACGAGCCGGGGGGCATGGTGAGCGAGGCGTCGCGCACGTCTTCGGCCTTGTCGCCGAAGATGGCGCGCAGCAGCTTCTCTTCCGGCGCAAGTTCGGTCTCGCCCTTCGGCGTCACCTTGCCCACGAGGATATCGCCCGGGCCCACCTTCGAGCCGATGCAGATGATGCCTTCCTCGTCGAGCTTGCGGAGCATGTCCTCGCTCACGTTCGGAATGTCGCGGGTCACTTCTTCCGGACCCAGCTTGGTGTCGCGCGCCTCGAGTTCATACACGTTGATATGAATCGAGGTGAACACGTCGTCCTTCACCAATTCCTGCGAGAGGATGATGGCGTCCTCGAAGTTGTAGCCGTCCCACGGGAGGAAGGCCACCAGCACGTTCTTGCCGAGCGCCAGTTCGCCGTTGTCGGTCGCCGGACCGTCGGCCAGGATCTGGCCCGCATTCACCTTGTCGCCCTTCTTCACGATGGGGCGCTGGGTGATGCAGGTGTTCTGGTTCGAGCGCACGTACTTCTTCAGCGGGTACACGTCCTCGTCCGCGCGGAAGGGATTCTCCGTCTTGGACTTCTTCACGCGCACGCGCACGACCTCGGAGTCCGCGTATTCCACGACGCCGTCGCGCTCGCAGCGGCCGACGGTGCCGGAGTTGCGGGCCACGGCCGCTTCCAGGCCGGTGCCGATGTAGGGCGAATCGGTGCGGAGCAGCGGCACCGCCTGGCGCTGCATGTTCGAGCCCATGAGCGCGCGGTTGGCGTCGTCGTGCTCGAGGAAGGGAATCAGCGCGGCAGCCACGGACACCAGCTGCTTCGGCGAGATGTCCATGTAGTCCACCTGCGGCGGCGGCACCTGCGGGAAGTCGCCCTGGTGGCGGCACAGCACGGTGCGGCGCGTGAAGCGGTGCTTGTCGTCGAGCGGCGCGTTGGCCTGCGCCACCACGTAGTTGTCCTCGTCGTACGCCGAAAGCATCTCGACCTCGTCCATCACGCGGCCGTTCTCGACCTTGCGGTAGGGCGTCTCGAGGAAGCCGTAGTCGTTGATGCGGGCATAGGTCGACAGCGACGCCATGAGGCCGATGTTCGGGCCTTCCGGCGTTTCAATCGGGCAGATGCGGCCATAGTGCGTGGGGTGCACGTCGCGCACCTCGAAGCCCGCGCGCTCGCGGCTCAGGCCGCCCGGTCCCAGCGCGCTCAGGCGGCGCTTGTGGGTCAGCTCGGCCAGCGGGTTAATCTGGTCCATGAAGTGCGACAGCTGGCTGCGGCCGAAGAAGTCCTTGATGACCGCGCTCACCGGCTTGGGGTTCACCAGCGACTGCGGGCTCAGCTGCTCTTCGTCTTGGAAGTTCATGCGCTCGCGCACGGTGCGTTCCATGCGGACGAGGCCGATGCGCACCTGGTTCGACAGGAGCTCGCCCACCGAGCGCACGCGGCGGTTGCCGAGGTGGTCGATGTCGTCCAGCACGCCCTCGCCGCCGCGCAGGCGCACGAGGTATTGCAGCGTCGCGACCACGTCTTCCTTGGTCAGCGTCTTGTTGTTCTGGTCGATCTGCAGACCCAGCTTGCGGTTGATCTTGTAGCGGCCCACCGACGCGAAGTCGTAGCGGCTCGCGTCGAAGAACAGGCGCTGGAAGAACGTGCGGCAGGTCGCGTCGGTCGCGGGATCGCCCGGACGGATGCGCGCGTAGATTTCGCGCAGGGCTTCGTCGGCCGTCTGCGTCTTGTCCTGCTCCAGCGTGCGCACGATCGTCTGGTCGTTCTGCACGTCTTCGCGGTGCAGAATCTGGATGCTCGGCACGTTGCTGGCCATGAACAGGTCCACCTGCGACTGGGTCAGCTGCGTGGCGGCGTCCGCCAGCACTTCGCCGGTCTCCGCGTCGAACACGTCGGCGGCGATCCAGGAACCGGCGATTTCCTCCGGCTCCATGGCCTTGCCATCCACCTTGACCTTGGTACGGCCGAAGGTGACTTCCTGGAATCGGTAGAACAGGCCGAGGATCGACTCGGGCTCGACATAGCCGAAGGCCTTGAGGAAGCTCGTGGCCAGCAGCTTGGAGCGGCGGTCGATGGTCAGCCAGAGATAATCGTTGATGTCGTATTCGAACTCGAGCCAGGCGCCGCGGTAGGGAATCACGCGCGCGCTCAACAGCGTCTTGCCGTTCTGGTGGATCTTCTTTTCGAAGGACACACCGGGCGACTTGTGCAGCTGGCTCACAATGACGCGCTCGGCGCCGTTGATGATGAACGTGCCGGTCGGGGTCATCACGGGCAGTTCGCCCAGGAAGACCTCCTGCTCAAGCATGATCTTCTCGCGCAGTTCGTTGCCGGTGCCCACTTCCTCGAAGCGCTCGAGGCGCAACAGGGCCTTGAGCGAGGCGGCATAGGTCATACCGCGCTCCTGGCACTCCTGGATGGTGTACTTCGGCGGCGTGAGCGAATAGTGCACGAACTGCAGCTTGGTCAGGCCGTTGGGCGCCTCGATGGGAAACACATCGAGGAAGACCTCCTGCAGCCCCCGCGACAGCCGTTCGTCCGGCGGTACTTCCCACTGAAGAAACTCAGCGTAGGAGCGGGTCTGAATGTCGATCAGGTTGGGCAGCTCGTGGGGGTCGGGGATGGAGCCGAGCGAGACGCGTTCGATTCGAGGGGCAACGGCCATGCAGACACTCCTTGTTTGCGGACGGTCGCCGACAAACAGACAGACAGAGTCCCATCGCCTGGCTCGAAAAATTTTTTACGGCCATGCTTCCGGGACTCAGCGCAATTTGTTTATCGGTTTTCCGCCTTAAGTCTTGGGAGATTAACGCTTTAGCTTGCATAAACCCGCTGGCCGCCCGGGCCTCGGGATGCGCCTTTTTCCGTTTCTCCCTTATGGCAATGCAGCCGCAGAGTTTACCATGCGGAATTGGCCGTGTCAAGCAACATTCGTGCCTTGCTTCGCGACCACACAAAAAAGGAAAGACGCCGCAGGGTTTGCGGCGCCTCTCATGGAGGGAAAGACTGTTCGGCGGCGTTCCGGTCGCGTCGGCGCTGGGATTTGCGCCCCGTCGGCCGCCAGTCTCTCAAATGTCTGACATCCGTGTCGTTGTCGCCTCGACCTCCTTGTCTTGGCCTACCCCTTGTATCGGCACCGCATGCCGGATCCTTTAGCTTGTGGCGCGGGCCTAGCCCAGCAGCTTGCGCGTGGTCTCGGCCAGCTCTGCCCCGAGACCCTTCACCTGAGCCGCCACCTTCTCGTCTTTCAGGTTGCCCTCTGCGTCGAAGGCCTCATTGGCCTTGGACACCGCACGCTGATTCGCCAGTACCAAGACCTGAATGTTCGACAGAATCTGCCGCACCTGCACGAGACCGCGCAGCCCGCCCAGCGCGCCGGGCGATGCCGAGATCAGCGCCGCCGTCTTGCCGGTGTAGCAGGCGAGCGGGCCTTCGTCTCCTTGCCTGCGCGACACCCAATCGATGACGTTCTTCAGCAAGGGCGTGATGCCGCCGTTGTACTCAGGGCACGAGATCAGCAGGGCGTCCGCCTCCATGAACAGCGCCTTGAGCTTGACCGCGTTCTCCGGCAGCCCGTCCGACGCCTCGAGATCGCCGTCGTAAATCGGCATGGGATAATCGGCGAGATCGATGAGGGTCACTTCGGCGCCGGCCTCGCGGGCGCCGACCGCCGCGACGGCGACGAGTTTCTTGTTGAATGAATCCTTGCGTGCACTGCCTGCAAAGGCGAGTATGCGGGGCGCGGCCATGGGTTGCTCCTTCCAGTTCCGTTGATTTCACACAAACGAGTCCGCATTATACGTGCGTATCAACAACGGGAGCCGCCATCCCATTTCATGCTCGCCGGCATTCATCAGCTTCATTACCTGCCGTGGCTGCGGTATTTCGAAAAGATCGCCCGCGCGGATGTCTTCATCGTGTTGGACGATATCCAGTTCACCAAGAACGACTGGCAGAACCGCAACCGCATCAAGGCGAAAGGCGGCCCCGTGGTGCTGACCCTGCCGATACAGCAGAAGTATCAACAGCGCCTCGACCAGTGCCATCTCGACAACCGCCTCCCCTGGCGGCGCAAGCATTGGGAATCGCTGCGTCAGGCCTACGGCAAAACGCCTTACTTCGATCGCTATGCCCCGGCGCTGGAGGGCTTCTACGCCCGTGAATGGGACCACATGAACGCCCTGAACCGGGCGATGCTCGATTACTTCCTGCAGGCGCTTGGCATCACGACGGAAATCGTCTATGCCTCGGAGCTGAAGGTCCCTGGCTCGGCGACGGAACGGCTCATCGGCCTGATGAAGGCGGTTGGCGCGGACGAGTACTACAGCGGCGCCTATGCGCTCGAGGTCTATCTGGACGCCGACGCTCTCGAGCTCGCGGGCATCGGCTTACAACTGCAGGAATGGACCGCGCCGGTCTATCCGCAGTTGCACGGGGACTTCGTCAAGGACCTCGCCATCGTGGACCTGCTGTTCAACTGCGGCCCGGATTCCTTGCGCGTGCTGCTGGAGCCGAACCCATGATTCCGCACAGCCGCCCAACGCTGGGGCAGGAAGAGGCCGAGGCCGCCGCGCGGGTCGTCGCGTCGGGCCACGTGGCCCAGGGCTCCGAGGTCGAGGCCTTCGAACAGGAATGCGCGGCGCTCGTCGGACGCCGGCATGGGGTTGCCGTCAATAGCGGTGCCGCCGCGTTGCACCTCGCGCTGCTGGTGTGTGGCGTGTCCGACGGCCAGACGGTCGCCATGCCGAGCTACGCCTGCGCCGCGCTGCCCCAGGCCGCCGCCTGGTGCCGCGCCTCCATCCGGCTCTGCGATTCCGGTCAAGACGGCAACCTCGATACCGCCACGGTTCCCGAGGTAGACGCGGTCGTGGTCCCCCATCTCTTCGGCGCGGCGGCCGATATCGACCCCGGTTGGCCCTGCGCGATTGAGGATATCGCGCAAAGCATCGGCGGTCTGACCGGCCGCACGGGCCGCGTTGCGGTCGCTTCGTTCTACGCTACCAAGCTGCTGACTACCGGCATGGGCGGCATGCTACTCACCGACGACGCCGCACTGGTCGAACACGCGCGCGACCTGCGGGATTACGACAACCGCAACGTATGGCGGACCCGCCATGCCTACGCCCTGAACGATATCGCCGCGGCCATCGGGCGCGTGCAATTGCGGCGGCTGCCGGGGTTCGTCGCGCGGCGCCGCGAACTGGCCGCGCGATACACCGACGCATTAAGCGGCCTGCCGCTTTCGCTCCCGTCCGGCGACGACCACGTGTACTTTCGCTATGTGGTTCGGCTGGAGGCGCGTGACGCGTTGGAAGCGCACCTGAACGCGCGGGGCATCGAGGCCAAGCGGCCGGTGTATCGCCCGGCCCACCACGATTTGGGTGGTGCTTTCCCCGGTGCCGATGCCCTGCACGCGGAAGCGCTCTCGCTGCCCCTCTACCCCACACTGACCGACGCCGAGGCCGACGCGGTACTTGCCGCCGTGCGCGACTTCTTCGACGCTGGAGGCGCGGCCTGATGCCGATGTTCCCCATGCCCGATTTCTGGCCCCGCACCTATGTGATGGTCGGCTGCGTCTCGTTCCTCGTCGCCGTAATCGCCATGCCGCTGTGGATACTTGTGCTCCGCCGCTTCGGCGCGCTGGACGAAATCGAAGACACCAAAATCCACGACCGCCCGACTCCGCGCGGCGGCGGCGTCATCCTGTGGCTGGCCTTCGCGGCGGCGGTGCTGCTCCCGGGCTACCGCAGCGACGCCATGAACGGCGTCCTGCTCGGCTCGTTCATCTGCCTGCTCGTGGGCGCGGCCGACGATTTTCTGATGCGCATCCCCGGCGTGTACAAGCTCGTCACGCTGTTTGTTGTCACCCTGCTGCTGGAACGCTACGGCGTGCGCGTCAATATCCTGGGGCACCCCGTGCTCGACACGGCGCTGACCCTGCTCTGGATTGTCGGCGTGACGAGCGCCTTCAATGGCGTCGACAACATGGACGGGCTCGCCGCCGGACTCGCCGCCATCGCCGCGTCGATGTTCTTCGTCATTGCCCTACAGGCGCACGTCGAGGCGGGCACCGAAACCAGCCTGTCGTGGTTCGGCATGATGGCCATCGGCCTCATCGGCGCGTGTTTGGGCTTTCTCGTCTACAACTTCCGCCCGGCACTGATCTTCATGGGCGACAGCGGCAGTTTCTTCCTGGGGTTCACGGTGGCCGCGCTGGGCGTGATGGGCGAATGGACCGAGAACCGCATGCTCTCCGCCATGATTCCTGTGCTGATTCTCGGCGTGCCGCTCTTCGATTTCGCCTACATCGTCATCGTGCGTATCATCCGCGGCGAGACGAAGACACTCCGCGAGATCATTGACCATTGCGCACCCGACCACCTCTCGCATCGGCTGGTATGGATCGGCTTCAGCCAGCGCAAGGCCGTACTTTTTATTTACGTCATCGCCGCCGTGCTCGGCATCGCGGGCGTCCTGCTGCGCAACAGCTCCACCCTGCTCGATGGCGCGCTGGCTTTGCTGCAGGGCCTCATGATCGTGGCCATCATCATCGGTCTGATGGCCAACGTCGAGCGTCGGCACCGGCAATGGGTGGAAGACGAGGTCGCCCGGTTCAACGAGGACGCCGCTCAACTCCAGCGCCGCCGCGACGACTCATGATCCTCTGGCATGTCCTCGATATCGGCATGCTGCTGTTTCACTGCGTGTTCATCGCGTTCAACTGCTTCGGCATGTTCTGGCGCAAGACCCGCCGGTGGAACTTGTTCACCCTCGCCTTCACCGCCTTCTCCTGGGGCGCGCTCGGCTATTGGTACGGCTGGGGCTACTGCTTCCTTACCGATTGGCACTGGCAGATCAAGGCCAGGCTCGGCGTAACCGACCTGCCCAACTCCTACCTCAAATGGCTGGTCGACGCCCCCACCGGCTGGGACGTCCCCGCGGAAACCGTCGACCTCGTCGCCGTTGTCGTATTCGGGTCGTCCATCGTACTTTCCGTCGCGCTGAATGCCCGCGACTGGCTGCGCCAGCGGCGAGATGAGAAGTCTTTTTGACAGGATAACAGGAGGACTGGATGGAAGATGGGGACAAGACTTTAGACAGGATTAACAGGATTTACAGGATTGGGGGAGAAGATAAAGAGAACGCCGGAGAAGCCTTCGGGTGAAAGATTCTTGAGATGCTATCCATCTCTACCTCTTCAATCTTGTTAATCCTGTAAATCCTGTCAAACCCTCTTTGTCTTATCCCTCTTCCATCCAGTCCTCCTGTTATCCTGTCAAAAAGTCTTCTCCCCTGCCCGCCCGCACTTGTACGGCGGCAGCGTTTCATGGAAGATAGACGGCCACTGTCCAACCGGCGGGGAGATTTCCACACATGAATGTTGCGATTATCGGGTGCAGCGGCATGGGCCGCGTGCATGCGGACGCGCTGACCAAGGCCGGCCTGCGCGTGGCCCTGTGCGTCGACACCGTGCGCGCGAATGCCGAAGCGTTGGCCAAGGCCTACGGCGCGAAGGTGGCGGCCTCGGCCGCGAAGGCGATGACAGCGAAGGATATCGATGCCGTGCTCATCGCCACGCCGACGCCCTTCCACCTCGAGTACATCCTCAAGGCGGCCAAGGCCGGCAAGCACATTTTCTGCGAGAAGCCCTTCTGCCGCACCGAGGCGGAGTGCAAAGAAGCCATCGCTGCAGCGAAGAAGGCCGGCGTGAAGCTCTTCGTCGGCCACGTGGTGCGCTACTTCCACGAATTCGAAGCCATGAAGGCGCAGGTGGAAAGCGGCAAGATCGGCAAGCCCGGCTTCGTAAAGATCTCGCGCGGCGGCATCTTCCCCGGCGGCCCCAAGAGCTGGTTCGCCAACTACAAGATGAGCGGCGGCGTGACGCTGGACTGCATGATCCACGACCTCGACTGGGTGCGCTATGTCTTCGGCGAGCCCGTGCGCATTTATGGCAAGGCCCTGATGCGCAGCGGCAAGGAGCCGATGGACTACAGCCAGGTGACCATGCGACTGAAGAGCGGACTGATCGCCACGATCATCGGCACTTGGGCGCATCCGGCAGGCTTCCGCGTGCAGGCCGAAATCTGCGGCGACGGCGGCATGGTCCAGTACGACAGCGCCGACGCGCCGATGAGTTCCATGAAACGCGAGACGGGATCGGGACCGAGCATGATTGTACCGGCGAGCCCGGTGAGCGAGAGCCCGTACCAGCGCGAGTGGGAAGATTTCGCGGCCTGGGTGCGCGACGACCGCGCCCCGCGCGTGACGCCCGAGGATGGGATGATTGCCGTGCGCATGGCCGAGGCCGCGCTCGAGTCCTCCGCAACCGGCAAGCCCGTACGGCTCTAGGGGAGATTCACACCATGGTGAAATTGGGAATCATGAGTTTCGCGCACATGCACGCCTACAGCTACGCGGCCTGCGTGAACGCCATGCCGGATGTCGAGCTGACCGCCGTGTGGGGCTATAACCTCCGCCGCGCCAAACAGGCCGCCCAGCAGTTCAATGCGCGGTTCGTAAAAGACGTGAACGAGTTTCTGGCGCTGGACCTGGATGGCGTCATCATCTGCGCCGAGAACACGCGGCATCATGCGCTGGTCGAACTCGCCGCCTCGGCAGGCAAGTGGATCCTCTGCGAAAAGCCGCTCGCCCCGGAGTCCTCTGAAGCCAAGCGCATCGTGAAGATCTGCGAGCGCGAGCGCGTGGGCCTGGGCACCGCCTTTCCCTGCCGCTTCGCGCCCTCGCTCATGGCCGCGCGAGACCAGCTGCAGGCGGGAGACTTCGGCGATATCTACGCCGTCACCGCCACCAACCACGGGCAATTCCCCGGCGGCTGGTTCGCCGTGCCCGAATGGTCCGGCGGCGGCGCGGTGATGGACCACACGGTCCACGTGGCCGACCTGCTCCGCTGGATGCTGGGCCGTGAATTCACCTCGGTGTATTGCGAAGGCGGCAACCAGTTGCACCAGGGCGAAATCGACGTGGACGACCTGGGCAGCCTGCACCTCGAAATGGAGGGCGGCATTCAGGTGCAGCACCTGGCCAGTTGGAGCCGCTGCCGCTCGTTCCCCACCTGGGGCGACGTCACCCTCGAGTTCATCGGCTCGAAGGGCGTACTCAACGTGGACGCCTTCAACCAGAAGCTGACCGTTTATTCGGACGCCGCGCGCAAGGCCGAGTGGGCGCCCTTCGGCGACAATCCCGATTTCGGGCTTGTGCGCGAATTCGTGACCTCGATTCAGGAGGCGCGCGATCCGTCGCCGAACGGTATCGACGGCCTGCGCGCCACCGAAATTACCGTGGCCGCAGAGAAGTCCATGCGCACGCACCGCGTGGTGAAACTCTAGCCGGAGCCGGGATGCCCTACAGTATTGAGACCACCGCGCTGACGAAGGTGTACCACAAGAAAGCCGTGGTGGACCGGCTCGATCTGCGCGTGGAGAGCGGCAGTTTCTATGGCTTTCTCGGCCCGAATGGCGCCGGCAAGTCCACCACCATCAAGATGCTGACCGGGCTCATTGCGCCGGACGGCGGCGAGGCGCGGCTGCTCGGCCTTCGGCTCGACCGAAAGCCACTGGACATCAAGCGGCGCATCGGCGTGGTGCCGGAAGACCTCTGCCTCTTCGAGAACCTGACGGCTATGGAATATCTCGTGTTCGTGGCGCGCATGTACCGCATGCCGCGCAACACGGCCTACCGCCGCGCCGAGGAACTGCTGGACTGGCTCGGGCTGGACGAGAACCCGAAGGCCCTCACGCTCGAGTTCAGCCACGGCATGAAGAAGAAACTCTCGCTCGCCGCTGCGGTCATCCACGATCCCGAACTGATCTTTCTCGACGAGCCCTTCGAGGGCATCGACGCCATCGCGGCACGCACCATCCGTACAGCGCTCGCCCGCATGGTGCAGCGCGGCGCCACCATCTTCCTCACCTCGCACATCCTCGAGATCGTCGAGAAACTCTGCACGCACGTAGGCATCATTCACCAAGGCCGTCTCGTGACACAGGGCACGCTCGCAGAAGTCTCCGGCGGCGCGGGCCTCGAGGAGGTCTTTGTATCCGCCGTGGGGCGCACCGAGGATACCGCTGCGGGCCTGTCCTGGCTCGGGGGCGCAGGCGCGTGATCGATCAGGCGTTCGGCCTGCTCCGGCTGCAATATCTGCTGGCGTGGCGCACCTGGACCCGCGGCCGCACGCTTGCCGCCGCCGCCGCGTTTGCCTTCGGCATCGTGGGCACGGGCGTGGTTTCGGTGGTCTGCGCCGGGCTTTTCCTGCTGGGCGCAAACGGCCTGAAGGGCGAATCGTCCTACCTGCAATTGCTGCTGTTCAACGCCATGATCGCCGCGTACGCCGTGGTCTGGGTTTGGAGCTTCCTTATCGAGATTCAGCGGCAGGATGTGTTCGACCAGCGCAAGCTGCTGCATTTTCCCGTGCCGCCCGGGCTCGTCTTCGGCATGAACTTCGTCAGTTCGCTCCTGACGCCGACCCTGCTCGCGGCGGTGCCCTGCGGCATCGCCCTCGTCGCCGGCATGACCTTCGCCTACGGACCGCACGTGGCGATGGCCGCTGCGCATGCGCTCGCGTTCTTCTTCATGCTCGGGGCGTGGCAATACCACCTGCGCGGCTGGCTGAGCATCCTCTTCGAGAACAAGCGCAAGCGGCGCGCCCTGATGACCGTCGTCGCCATCGCCACCATCCTGCTGGCGCAGACCCCGGCGCTCCTTACCCTGAACGGCGGCAAGGACGTGAAGGCGTGGATGGACCCCATCCTCAAGGATCCCGCACTGGAACCGGCGCTGCTCGACCTCGACCGCTTCGTGCCGCTCGGCTGGCTGGCGCTGGGCGCGCGTGCCGTCATCGAGCGCGACGGATTCACCGCGGCGTGGACCTTCGCGGGCATGACCGGCCTCGGCGTGCTGGGCGTGCTCTGGGGCTATCGATCGACGCTACGCTTCTACCTCGGCGCGGGAAACGCTCGCGCCGGAGCCGCCGCCAAACGCCGGCGTGCGGGACGTCCGCTGACCGCGCGCCTGTTGCCCCCCCTGGCCGAGGACACGGCCGCCCTCGCCTACGCGCAATTGCTGGCGTATGGCCGCCACCCGCAGGTGCGGATGCAATTGTTCATGCCGCCCATACTCGGCCTGGTACTCGTGATGGTGTCGCGATCCGGCGATGCCGATGGCCTGCGCGCCTTCGGTACGCTGGGGGTGGTGCCGACCGCGGTGTTGTTCATGCCCTTCGCCAATTTCTCGATGCTGCTGTTCAACCTCTTCGGCATCGACCCGCGCGGCTTCCGCGGCCTGATGTTGCTGCCTGTGCCCCGCACGCGCACGCTGCTGGCCAAGAACCTCGCGCTCGCGCCCTTCGTCTGCGGCACGGGTTTCGGCATGCTGGCGGTATCGGGGCTACTGCTCGACATCGGCTGGCGCACCGCCGCCCTGCTGGCCCTTCTCATTCCGCAGCTCTATATCGCGTATTGCATCGCGGGAAACTTCCTGTCGGTGGCCTATCCCTACCACCTCAGCCGCGACACCATGCGCTCGCAGGGCGACCGGCTCGTGCTGTTCTTCGTCGGGCTGGCGTCCGTATTCTTCACTTTCGTCCTCTGTCTGCCCGCCGGACTGATTCTGCTGGTGAACCTCGCCGGCATGCCCGGCTGGCCCGAGTCGCTCCCCGAGCCCGCCTTCGTGATGGCCCTGGCGCTCCTGGGGGTAACCGCCGGGACCTACGCCCTTACCCTCGTGCACACCGGCGATTGGCTCACGACGCGAGAACAGCGTATCCTTGGCAAGCTCATGAAGGACAAGAATTAAATGCGCGCGCTGGCGTGCCTGTTGATCGTCCCGGGACTGACCCTGCCTGGATGCGTGCCGCGCGCCGCCGCAGAGTGCTTGCAATTCGATAACGGCATCTCGACCGGTCCGCTCTCCTACGCGCCGCTCGCGGAGATTTCCGGTATTGCTGCCAGCCGCTCGCAGCCGGGCGTCCTGTGGGCGCATGCCGATTCCGGCGACGGCGCCAACCTCTACGCCCTCGACCACACCGGGGCCTTGCTGGCGGTGTATACGCTCGACGGCGTGAATGCCATCGACTGGGAAGACATCGCCATCGCGCCTGCGGCAACCCCGGGCGCGTACGACCTCTACATCGCCGACACCGGAGACAACACGCTCTCGCGAAACTCTGTGGTGGTCTATCGCGTTCCCGAGCCCATCGTGCCCGGCGTACCTTCGGAGACGCCGGTGAACTTGCCCGGCGCGGAGGCGCTGGCCTTCACCTATCCGGATGCCAAGCACGACTGCGAAGCCCTGATGGTGGATCCCACGGACGGCGCCCTCTACCTCGTCTCCAAAGACAGCGCCGACCTCGACGGCGGCTTCAGCTATATTTACACGCCCGCGTCGACGCCCACGACCGATTCCTCCACGGAACTCGTCGAAGTCGCCTCGTTGTTCTTCGGCACGAGCCTGTTCCAGAAAGCCACGGCTGCGGATATCGACGAAGACGGCGCGTGGTTAGGCATCCGGATTTATGGCGCGGTCTATGGCTGGCCGAGGCCGCAGGGCACGACCATCGCCGAGGCACTAGCTACCCCCGCCTGCGATTGGCCGCTGCTCTCGGAACTGCAGGGAGAATCCTTCGCTTTCGACGCCCTGACGCAGGGCTACTACACCGCCAGCGAACGCAACGTCTTCGGCGTGCAGAAATTGCATTACTACGCGCTGCTCTCTGTATCGGAGGGCGAAGGCACGCCGGGCGGCGAAGGCATGGCCGAAGGCGAGGGCATGCTGGAAGGCGAACTGCCCGCCCCGCACAACGGCGACACCAGCGGCGACGAACACTTCGACCTGCAGGAAGTCCTGCGGATTGTGCAGCTGTACAACGCGGGCGCCTATGCCTGCGTGCCGGAAGGCGAAACGGAGGACGGCTTCGTCCCGGGCGTCGGCGGCACCACCTGCACGCGCCACGATTCCGACTACGCCCCCCCGCCGTGGGAGATTTCGCTGTCCGAATTGCTGCGCACCATCCAGCTTTACCGCATCGGCGGATACCGGCGCTGCGGCGACGGCGAAGACGGCTTCTGCGCCGGGTAACCTTTGCGCCGCCCGCGTGGTCATTAAGACTGCCAAGCCGCGTTTGGATTTGATACCCTAACCCCGGCCATAGCGAAACCAACCCACCGAGGGATGAACCATGGATTTCTCCATTTCACCGGACATGCAGGCGCTTCTCAGCCGCGTGCGCGACTTTGTAAACAAGGAACTCATTCCGCTCGAGGCCGGATTCCTGAACAAGGAATTCAACGAAATCGAGCCTTTGCTGCAGGAAATGCGCACCAAGGTGCGCGAAATGGGCCTGCTATCGCCCCACATGCCCAAGGAACACGGCGGCCTCGGCCTGAGCGTCATGGAACTCGGGCTCATGGGCGCCGAGCTTGGCCGCTCCCCCATCGGCCATTTCGTCTTCAATTGCCAGGCCCCCGATTCGGGCAACATGGAAGTGCTGCACAAGTACGCCAACGACGAGCAGAAAGAGAAATACCTCATTCCGCTCGTGGCCGGGCAGATCCGCAGCTGCTTCTCAATGACCGAGCCGGACTACCCGGGCTCGAATCCGGTGTGGATGGGCACCACCGCCGAGAAGGACGGGGACGACTACGTCATCAACGGCCGCAAGTGGTTCACCTCGGCGGCCGACGGCGCGACCTTCGCGATTGTAATGGCCGTGACCGACGCCTCCGCCCCGCCCCACATGCGCGCCAGCCAGATCATTGTGCCCATGGACACCCCCGGCGTGGAGATTGTGGAGAACACGCCGTGCATGGGCCACCGCGGCGAAGGCTGGCACAGCCATAGCGAGATCCAATACACCAACGTGCGCGTGCCGC
Organism: Candidatus Hydrogenedens sp.; assembly: GCA_016125095.1. Taxonomy (GTDB): domain Bacteria; phylum Hydrogenedentota; class Hydrogenedentia; order Hydrogenedentales; family JAEUWI01; genus WGMK01. The sequence goes on from WGMK01000011.1 coordinate 78,868, forward strand.
AGGAGAACCGGCTGGGTCCCGAGGGTGCCGGATTCCTCATCGCGCAGGAACGCCTCGGCCCCGGCCGCATCCACCACTGCATGCGCTGGCTGGGCATCGCCGAACGCTCTTTCGAACTCATGTGTCAGCGCGCGGTCGACCGCCCCATCGGCGAAGATCGCCCCCTGTCGAGCCGCCAGTTCGTGCAAGGCTGGGTGGCCGAAAGCCGCGCGGAAATCGACTCCGCACGCCTGGCCGTGCTGCATGCCGCTTGGAAAATCGACCAGGTGGGTGCGCCCGAGGCCCGCGAGGAGATCGGCCTCATCAAGTTCCTCGTCGCCAATACCATGCTCCGCGTGGTGGACCGCGCGATCCAGATGCATGGCGCGCTGGGCATTACCGACTACACGCCGCTGGCGTTCTGGTACCGCGCGGAGCGGGCCGCGCGCATCTACGACGGCGCCGACGAAGTACACAAGGTGAGCGTGGCGAAGCGTATCCTCAAGCGCTTCACCCCCTCGGCCGGATAAGGAAGTATTGATGAGCGTGGAAATCGATCGCCCCAGGGACATCCGCAGCGGCGAAGAACTGGACACGGCCAAGCTGACCGAGTACCTGCGCGGGCACCTGCCCGGCCTGAAGGGCGAAATCGAAGTGGCGCAGTTCCCCAGCGGCTATTCGAACTTGACCTATATGCTCCGCGAGGGCGATCAGGAGTTCGTGCTGCGGCGGCCGCCCTTCGGCAGCAAGGTGAAATCGGCGCACGACATGGGCCGCGAGCACCGCGTGCTTTCCGCCCTGCATCCCATCTTTCCCGCTGCGCCGAAGCCGCTCGTCTATTGCGACGACGACGCCGTCATCGGCGCGCCGTTCTACGTGATGGAGCGCATCCGCGGGGTCATTCTGCGCGGCAAGCGCCCCGAGGGCTTCGCGCCGGACGAGGCCACCGTGCGCGAATGCTGCCGCTCGCTCGTCCGCAACCTGGCCGACCTCCACGCGCTGGACTACGAGGCCGCCGGACTGGGCGACCTGCGCAAGGACGGCTCCTACGTGGAGCGGCAGGCGAACGGGTGGATCAAGCGCTACTTTGGTTCGCAGACGGACGACATCCCGTCCATTCAGGAAACCGCGAACTGGCTGGCCGACAACCTGCCGGCTGATACCGGGGCGGTACTGGTGCACAACGACTACAAGTTCGACAACGTGGTGCTCGATGCGGACGACATCACGAAGATTGTGGGCGTGCTCGACTGGGAGATGTGCACCATCGGCGATCCGCTGATGGACCTCGGCACGACCATCGGCTACTGGATGGAAGCCGGCGACCCGCGCATGGGCGACGTGATGCAGTTCATGACCATGGAACCGGGCGCGCTCACGCGGCGCGAGGTCGCGGAATACTACGCCGAACTGACCGGGCGCGACATCAGCAACATCCTCTTCTACTACGTCTTCGCGCTCTTCAAGCTCGCGGTCATCGTGCAGCAAATCTACTACCGCTACAAGCAGGGCCTCACCAACGACGAGCGCTTCGGCAAACTCATCTTCATGGTCGGCGCCCTCGGCATGCGCTCCACCGAATGCATAGCCAGCGGCAAATTTTAGCGCGGACTTTTTGACAGGATAACTGGATGACTGGATAAGACAAGGAAGAGATATTTGACAGGATTTACAGGATTGAGAGCGGGAAGAATCAGGAAGTGAAGACAATATTTTCCTTCTCTTCAAATCATGTAAATCTTGTAAATCCTGTCTAAAACATCTTCCCCGTCTTATCCAAAAATCCCGTTATCCTGTCAAAAAATCTTCCTCAATGCCCCGTCGCGTCCAGCTGCGCCTTTAGCGCCTGCACTTCCGGATCGTCCGGCAGCCAGCGCACCGCTGCATCGAGCATTTCGCGCGCGTCATCCCACATTTCCCAGCGGATCAGCTGCGGCAACTGCGTCGTGGCAATCTGCTTGATGTAGTACTTGCTGTTCCAATTCTCCGGATCGATCGCCAGCGACTCCGCAAATCGTTTGTAGGTCTTACCGCCCACGGTGCGGTTGCCGTAGTATTCGATGAGTCCCTCGAAGTCGTGGGCACGGGCCTCATGCCGCCGCGCGATGGCATCGCGCGTGGGCTCCGGCAGCGAATCGGGAAACAACGCCAGCGGACTCGTGTAATTCGGCGCAAGCAGCTTGAGGCTCTGGTCCACCAAGTCGGCGTACACCAGCTTCGGGGCCTCGAACTCCGCCCAGGGGCGGTCGTCCGTCATCACGAGGCCTGTGCCTGCGAAGGCCCGCAGCGCCGGTTCGTCCATGGCGAAGCACGCGATCAGTTCTTCCGGATCATGAAAGCCCACCTTCTCGAGCGCGGCCTTCAGTTCCGGTTGGGCGAGCCGCTCGCTCAGCTTCGCATAGTCGAGCGCGAGCGGCGACGGCGACCCGGTGAGAAACAGATCCGCGTTCACGAACCACGCGCAGTAATGCGGAAACACGTCGATAAAGGTGCGCACCAGAGCCTGCACGATCTCCGGGCTCAGGCTGTGCAGCGGCACCCACTGCGAGGTCATGCCGGTGGGGGTCAGGCGCGCGAGGCAGTGCTCGTAGTACTCGCGCGTGTAAAACGTAGACACGCCCGCCAGCGCCAGCGGCATCGGTTCGAAGGTGATGAAGTCGTATTGCTCGCGCGAAGTCAGCAGGTAGTTGCGGCCGTCGTCGATGTGGATGTGCAGGGAGGGCCGTTCAAGCACACCGAGATTGTCCACCGCGAACAGCGGCGCCGAGGCGATCACGTCGGGCGAAATCTCGACCGCGTCGATTCGCTCGAATCCGGACAGCGCCAAAGTGCCGCAGGTAATCCCCGAGCCGAAACACATGAACAGCACGCGTTCGGGGTCGCGGTCGAACAGCAGCGGCAGCGCCCCCTGCAGCCGGTTCATCTTCACGCCCTTCTCGATGGTGGCGGTGGCCTGCACGCGGTTGATCCACAACACGCGGTTGGTGCCTTCGGGTTCGTTCGCCGGTTCCGATACCACGACCGTCGCCTCGACGCCTTCGCGCACCGAAAGCACCTTGTGGGACTCGGGCACATAGCCCACGTTCAGGGCCGTGTTCACATCTTTCGGAGCCGCGGCAAAGGCCAGCAGCGCGGAGACTCCGGCCACGCCGAGGATGCCTGCGCGCAGCGGCTTCGGACCCTGCGCCACGAGCACGAGGGCCACGCCGCCCCCGGCCAGCAGGACCGCGAGCAGCACCATCGAAACGTGGGCGCCCAGCACCGGCAGCAGCAGGAATCCGCCGGCCAGCGAACCGGCCACGCCGCCAAAGGTATTGTAGGCGTAGATGCGCCCCACATCGCGTCCAAGGCTTGGACGCCCGAAGCTGACGATCTTTACCACGAACGGAAACGTGGCACCCAGCGCAAAGGTGGGCGGGAACAGGACCCACGCCGCCAGCCAGAATTTCTGCTCGATGCTGGCCGCCCAGTCGCGGCTGGGGCCTTCGAGAATCACGGACGGCATGCCCGCGAAGCCCTGCAACTGGAACAGGGTGAACACGCCCGTGCCCAGCAGCGCCGCACCCAGCCACACCGCAGGCGCCCGCAGCCTATCGACCGCGATAGAAGCCACCAGGCTGCCCAGCGCGATGCCGCACAGCAGCACGGTGAGCATGGTCGTGTAGGCGTAGGTCGTCCCCAGAAATACGATGGCGAGCAGGCGCGTCCAGACCACCTCGAGCGCGAGCGAGCAGAAACCGGAAAGCGCAAAGGCAGCGAGCGCGTAGGTGGCCATTTGTTTCGCCGCCACCGGACGCGGCTCGGGGCCGTGCTTCTCGTGAATCGTCTCCGCGGCGGCGGACAGGCGCGACAACAGCAGCGCGAGCAATCCGACCGCAATGTTGGCGGCCGCCCCGACCAGCGTAGTCTGCGTGTAACCCAGCGCGGGGATGAACACGAAGCCGGCGCAATAGCAGCCCGTGACCGCGCCGAGCGTATTCATACCATAGAGCGAACCGATGCGGATGCCCCGCACCTTGGGCTCGTGATTCACGAATTTCGCCAGCAGCGGCAGGGTTGCCCCCATGAGCGACACGGGCACAAACAGCAGCAGCATGGCCATGCTTGCGCGCAGGGCCACGCCAATTCCACGGCCCACGTCGAGGTTCTGGAGCACATAAATCACCGCGTTTTCGCCATAGCGCACCAGCAGCAGGAAGGCCAGCGCCCAAAGCCCCACGGCGATCTCGATGTACCCGTAGGCCAGCAGTGGCCGCTTGACGCGATCCGCCATCCGCCCGCCCCAAAGACTCCCCACCGCCAAGCCGAGGAAGAAGATGCAGAGCACCGTGCTCACGGCATAGCTGGTCGTGCCGAACAACAGCACCAGCTTGCGCGTCCAGACGACTTGATACAGCAGCCCGCAGGCGCCGCTCACGAAAAAGAACGCGAGTATCGCGGGGAAGAGCGGTCCGCGCCGTGGTTCCGCCGCGCTCATCCGACCTTCCGCGGCCGGTCGGACGGCGTGTACGTATCCAGGTATTCGAAGACTCCGGCCACGGTGGTCGCCACGTGATAAAGATCGCGGTGTCCGTCATGCGTGAAACTGCGCTCGAAGAGCGTCTCGAATTGCCGCAGCAGCCCGTCGAACAGGCCGTCCACATTCAGAATCACGATCGGCTTGTTGTGGTAGTCGAGCTGCTTGAGCGTGAGGACCTCGAGCAATTCTTCCAGCGTGCCGAACCCGCCGGGCAGCGCCACGAAGGCATCGGCCCGCGCTTCCATGATGGCCTTCCGGTCGCGCATGCCCGTCGTCACGATGAGTTCGTCGGAGGCCTCGTAGGTAATCTCGAGCGCGCTCAGTTTCTCGGGGATGACCCCCACCACCCTGCCGTTGCGTTCATGCACGGCCCGCGCCACCACGCCCATCAGCCCGATGCTGCCCGCGCCGTACACCAGCGTATAACCGCGGTCGCCGATCAGGTGCCCCAATTCGCGGGCGGCCTCGCGGAACACCGGCTCCACGGCGTCGCTCGAGGAAGCGTAGACTGCGAGGTGCTGTATCGCGCTTGCGTGGCCGGCCATGGGGTTGCTCCGCCTAGTCGCGCCCGCGGCGCAGCAGGCAGACGGTTTCCACGTGCGGCGTGTGCGGGAACATATCCAGCGCCGCCGCGCGCGCAATGCCCCAGCCCTGCGCCGCCATTACCTTGATGTCGCGCGCCAGCGTCGCGGGGTCGCAGGATACATAGGCGATCTGCCGGGCCTTGCACACGGCCAACGCCGGCGCGAGTGCCTTCGCCCCGGCGCGCGGCGGATCCAGCAGAATCGTGTCGTACTCGCCCGAGGCAATGAGCGCCTGCATCTTCGCTTCGCCGCCCTTGCGGTAATCGGGCTTGGCTTCCTTGCCGGCCTTGCGCGCGGCGCGCACGGCATCGCGGTTGTGGTCCATGCCCACCACCGGACAATGCGCTGCCAGCCCGAGCGACAGGTTGCCGTTGCCGCAATACAGGTCGAGCACGGAATCCGGCTTGCCCGCGAATTCTTCCACCGTCGCCACCAGCAGGCGGTTGAGCAACAGGCTGCTCTGCGAAAAGCACCCGTTCACAATCGGCCGGTCGTCGAACCAGAACATATCGCGCTTGATGTCGTCCGGCGTGTTCGCCATGGGAAACGCCTGCTTCAGCCGGCGCATGGTGAAGGTCGTCCAGGCAAGTTCTTCCTCGCCCTCCGGGTTCACGGTCAACGTGCACGAGCCCTTGAGACGCACCTCGCGCAGTTTGGCGAGCGCGGCATTCATGCGCGCATGCGACAGCGGGCAGGTCTCGACGTCCACGATATCGTGGCTGCCGGCCGCGTAGTAGCCCAGCTTTTCGCCGTCGCCATGGAAGGTCGCGCGTGTGCGGTAGCCTCGGCGGAGCGAAGCGTCCTCGCCCCATTCCACCTCGCAAGCCACGCCGCCGATGCGCTCGAGCGCCTCCGCCACCAGCCGCTGCTTCCACTCCGCCTGCTGCGGGTAGCGGAAGTGCAGCCACGACGCCGCGCCGTCTTCGGTCGCGATGGCGTGCTGCCCCTGCTCGCGCGCGGGCGACGCCTCGATCACCTCGAGTATCCGCGCGCGGGTGAAGTTTTTCGATTCCTGCTGAATCTCGATGCGGACCACATCGCCCGGCAGGGCCGAAGGCACGAAAACCACTTTGCCCTCGTGCCGCCCGATGCCGTCGCCGCCCAGCGCCACCTTGTCGATTGCCAGTTCCATGAATGTCTTTCTAGGCTTCGCCGCGTTCGGCGGCCCAACGTTTCCAGGCCCGCACGGCGTTGGACGCGGCAGGGTAGTTCGCGGCCAGGGACTGCTGCGGAGAGCCCGGACCGAGCATCATCAGCACCTCCGGCAGCGCCGCGGTCTTGCCCGGCGGCACGGTAATCGGTTCCGCAGTCCTGAGTACCAGGCCGTCGTCTTCGTTCAGTTCCGAGGTAAGCCCCTGTTCACACGCCGCGACCAGATGCCGTCCCGCGCGCTGCACGCTGAAGCCGGTTGCTAGCTCCCACGGCGACGCCGGCAGCACCGCCTCGGCGCCCGTGCATACCGCCAACTCGACCGGGAGCAGTTCTACCGCCGCGGCATCCAGGGTGATCTCCGCACGGGTACGGTTCATGATCGTGACACGCCGGAACAGCGCCGGCTCGTCGTGCAAAGCCATGGTCTTCACCGCCACCACGAAGGAATCGCTGGTCTGTCGCGAGACCACCGACGCCCCCTGGGGCGATTGCTCTTCCGACCACTCCACCGCCCCCAGATCCATGAGGCCGAGCACATCGCCTCCGCAGGCCAGGCGCAGTTCCGGGCTGTTCTCGGTCAGCCATTCGACATTGCCGGGCTTATGGATGAGCCGCACCGTGTGACCCATAAAGGCGGACCACTCGCGCTCGAGCCACCGGTTGCCCAGCAGTACGCTCGTGTGGTCCACATGCGTATAGGCCCGTTCGTCCTGCATCTCTTTAGCGTTCCTCGCCCGCGTACGAGGCCGTCACCGTGCTGGCCAGCCCCCCACGCGGATTGCAGGTGATCGTGATGCTCATCCGCCGCGGCTGGCACGCCGCCACCAGGTCTTCCAGCATCCGGTTCACCAGATGCTCGTACCAGATGCCCACATCGCGGTAGGACAATAGGTAGTACTTCAGCGACCGGAGCTCGAGGCAGTGCCGCTGCGGCACATAGGCAATGCGGACCACCGCGAAATCCGGCAGACCACTGAAGGGACAGACCGACGTGAATTCGTCGGTCTCCGTCACAATCTCCATCGCATCGCCATGCGGGGTGCCGTGATAGGCATAGTCGAAGCACTCCAGGCAGCCGGAATCAATCGCCTCTTCGCCCTTGAAGGGCAGGCTCTTGTCCGCCGCCTGAAACTGCGCGCGCGCGTCTTGGGGGTCTGGGGTCATGCCGTGGTCGCTCCTCGCCGCCGAGTATAACAAACGCCCGCCCCATCGCGCGCGGGGTTGCATGCCGTATCGCGAATAATCATAGTGCGCAATTACCTTTGAACGGTGTAACTGGGGAAGGACTACGGCACGGCATTGGCTCTCTATGCAGAGTTCAAGGTACGTCAAGAAAAGGGAGATACCTGATGGCATTAACCTGCGAATTCAGGGCAACAGTGATAGAGCGCGTCCAAAGGGACCCGGAATTCGCCCAAGCGCTGTACGACGAAGCGCTCTCGCGGCTTTCGAGCGGTGAGCCCGAGATCGCGTGCCGCGTGCTTCGCTACTTGGTACCGGCCCCGCGGGCGGGCGCTTGAACCGCATCCCGGCACGCCCACAAGCCCTTTGACAGCCCGGCACCGGTATGCTATCCTCCCCCGACCTACTGTTCGGTAGGTAGTGGACGGGGCGGTGTAGACCCCGGGCGGAACATGTATAGAACCAGGAAGGGATGAACGATGTCTCAGGTTTCCGATTTCTTCGCGGCAGCGCCGGACAAGGTGAACAAGGACAAGATCGCGGGCATGAACGCGGTTTACCAGTTCAACATCGACGGCCCCGACGGCGGTCAGTGGGCGGTGAAGCTGGCCGACGGCGATGCTTCGGTGATTGAAGGCGCCGCCGACAGCCCCAACATCACCATCAGCATGACGGACGAGAACTTCGTCGGTCTGGTGACGGGCAAGCTGAACGGCCAGACGGCCTTCCTGACCGGCAAGCTCAAGATTCAGGGCGACATGACCCTGGCCATGAAGCTGCAGCAGGTCTTCAACTTCGGTTGATTGCGATCGTGCGACACGGGGGCCGCGTTTGCGGCCCCCTTTTTCGTTTTGCGCGGCGGGCCGCGACGCTTGGTGCCGCCCTGCTTCTACTTGTCCTTCCGGCATCGTGCGTCAAGACGTACAAGACGGAATTAATCGCCGAAATCGTACCCCTCGAAGCGCCCGACGGCACGCCGATTCAACTCGTACTGGCGCATGAAAACGAGCGGGATGCCGCAGAAGCGCGGTTCAAGGCCGTCATCATCGCAGTGCATGACGAGGGCAAGAATAACGATGGCTGGGCAGTTCCATCCATTACCCTCCACCGAGAAGGTTATGCGGTGGCCCGATGGGACCTCCGCGGGCACGGGCGGAGCAGCCTGAATTCACCCTATACCGGCTTCGGCGACGCAGATTGGGCCAAGTGCGCGGATGATCTCGCCATGGTGGTCCACGCGGTCCGGGAGCGCGTCCGTCCGGAGACCCCGATCATCGTCGCGGGCGAGGGCTATGGCGGGCTGTTGGCGCTGGACTGCGCGCGGCACCACGACGGAATCGCGGGCGTGGTCATGGTGTCTCCGCCGCGCGAGGCCCATGGGCTGGACGGCGTTGCGCTGGTGAAGGATTTCGAGGCCTGCCCGATTCTCATTCTCGCCTCGGAGAACGACACGACCCGGTATCCGGCGGCGATGGCGATCAAGGACGCCGCGCCCGCATTCAGCGAAATCCGCGTTTATCCCGGATCGGCCCGGGGCACGGACCTGCTGGCAGAGAAGCCCGACGCGATGCAGCAATTCGCCGGCTGGCTGGATGTGGTGCTCGGCACGCCCGCCGATGTTGCATCCCATTCCGAAGGCTCCCTACAATACCGCCCGCAGGTAAGCTGGGCTGTACCCGGCGGGAGAAGTAGTTGAAAACCTCCATCACCGAACTGATCACCGTCATCCTCCAGCATCTGGAGTCGCAGCCGGGACGTCGTATATCCGACCCCGTGCTTCGGCAATGGCTCTCGAACAAGGGCTATTCCCGGCGCGATATCGAGACGGCGCTGCGTATCATGCGTCCGGCCAATGCCGGACCCGAAGAACGCGGCCCGGGACGGGTGCGCCACCTGAGCAAGTGGGAATCGCTGCGGATGCACCCCGATGTGCGCTCGGCGCTGGCCCGGCTCGACCTCTACGAAATGCTCGACCCCTTCACCCGCGAGATGGTGCTGGAACGCCTCCAGCAGCTCGAGGGCGAAGTGGCGCTGGACGATCTCGACTCCGTGCTCTCGTGGGCCTTCTCGCGCACGCACGACTGCGAGTCGCTCCAGACGCTCTACACCATCTTCGACGGCGCGAGCGAAACGCTGCACTAAATCTTCCAGTAGGGCGGTAGTTCCGGCAGGGTGTCTCGCACGATCTCCACGATGGCCCGCCGCTGCTCGGGCGTCAGCGCCGACGGCACCGCCCCGGACAGGGAATCCCACAGCTTCCGGAACACCACCGATTTCATCTCGTCCGGCAATCCCGCGAACTGGGGCGAGTAGACAAGATAGCTCAGCGGGAACTTGAAGAGCCGGGTTGTCAGGTCCAGGTCCCGCAGCGAGCGGCCTTGACTATCCCGGGGTCCCGCCTGCTCAAATTCCTCCGCGAATCCCGACGTGCCCGAGACCGGTGCCTCCAGCTCGGGTTCTCCCATAAAAAGCATGTACTCCGCCACCTTCTCCGCCGCCGTGTCGATGCGCCGCCGGGTCGAAGCCGAGAGCGTGTCGCCGGAGCGCCCCAACAGGCCATCCATCACCTGCTGATCGTGCAGGGCCATGCGCGCGGCATACTCGGCCTGGGTGAACCGGTTGTGCATTTCGGTCTGGTGCGCTAAGACCATCAGCGCCACGATATCGCTCCCCGGCGCCAGGTAGCGGTCAATCGTGATCCGGTCCTCCAGCAACACGACATTCGCGCCAGCCTCAATGTCCAGTTCGGCGTCCGTCTCGGTCTCCACGGCGATGGTATTGCCCCGGTGACGCGCGGCGCCGTGTCGGCCGGTGACATACCACCCGCCCCAGCGCTCTCCGAAGGGCGTCGTCTGTGTCGTCACCCCCGAACCCGCCTTGAGGATCGGCTGGCCTCCCGCATCCGTGAATACCGAGCGCATCACGTGGCCCGGCAGGTCGTTCGTCATGCTGGTGGCGTGGCACTGGAGGCAGGTATGGGTTTCCCGAGTGATGACTGGACTGCCCTCGCCCCGGAGCGGCATGCTGTAGAACACCGCGCCCAGCTCGGGGTCGGCCGCCGAGAGCTCGATGTACTCTCCGCCCGGCACCGTACCGACGTACACGTCGTCGTTGAAATAAATGGCCCTCGGATTCACCGGAGAAATCGACTGCCGCTGGAGGCTGGTCTTGGAGAACACGAGCACCTGCGAGGACACCGGCACGCCCAGCCGCTCCAAGATGGCGGGCAGATAGCCGAACCGGGCATCCACCGCGAGGGATTCCGCACCCTGCTGCAACTCCGTGGCCAGCCGCTCCACCGGGTTGTCCGGCACCGAATCGCTATAGCGGATGGGCTCAAGCTCGTAGCGATCCTCCGCATGCGCCGCCAGGGTCAGCGCTGCGCTGAACAGGAGCACGCGCAGGAGCGCCCTATAGGCCATCCATTTTTCCGCAATCACAAGCATAATGATGCAATCTTAATGCATTTTTTGCATCCCCCTCCACCTGCCGCGCCGTTCTTGGACCGCTAGTCCACCAACCTCTATACTCACGGTGTACATTATCCCGAGCCACCCGGAGCGCAACTTCCATGTATCGAATTCCAGCCACTGCACTGCTCCTGCTGCTCTCCGTGACGGCTTACGCCGCTGACCTCCGGGTGCCCGAGGATTACGCCAGCGTGGCCGAGGCCGTGGCAGCGTCGGCCGCGGGCGACACCATCGTCATCGGCGAAGGCACGTTTCAGGGGCTCATCAAGATAAACCACCCCCTGACCCTGCGCGGCGCGGGAAAAGAAAAATCCGTATTGGCGATGAGCGGCCTCGTCGGGCCCGTGCTGCATGCGCGGGAAGTCGATGGGCTGGAAATCAGCAACCTGACGTTCCGGCATTCGGGCGAGCGCGTGGAGGACGACAAGCTGCACCTGGTATGGGTGGAGGGCGGTAAGGCCTCGTTCAACGACTGCGCGTTCGAGAAGGGCTGGATGAACGGCCTGTATGTCACCGATGGCGCTGCCGTTTCCGCGACGAATTGCATGTTCACAGAGAACGCCCAATACGGCTGCCACGCACGCGACCCCGAGACAACCTTGACACTAATCGATTGCCTGCTGGAGAAGAATCGCGAGGGTGCCTGCGTGTCCCACGGCGCCGAGGGCACCTTCGAGCGCGTCACCGCCCGCGGCCAGGAGCGCGACGGGTTCGTCATCTTCGCGCCGCATACCCGCGTCACGGCCACCGATTGCCTGGCGGAGGAGAACACCCGGACCGGCTTCCGGCTTGAGTATCTCGCACGGGTGGAATTGACGAACTGCGACGCCCGCTCGAACCAGGAGGACGGCGTGTACGCCTTCGGCGGGGTCAAAGTGACCATGACCGAGTGCCGTGTCGAGGACAACAAGGGCGCGGGCATTTCCGTAAATACCAGCCGAACGCGCGTGAAACTGGAGCGGATCGACTGTAGCCGGAACGGCCGCCAAGGCATCTATGTCGGCACGGCGGCGGAGGCGACGCTGACCGATTGTAAGATTCTGGAAAACGCCGGCAGCGGCTGGCTCGCCTCGCAATGGGATACCAAAGTAAAGGCGCGCGGCTGCGAGGTGCGCGGCAACAAGGCCGACGGCGCCCTGATACTGAACGGCGCAAGCGCGGAAGTATCCGGGTGCACCTTCGCGGAGAACGGTGGTATCGGGCTGCACTGGCGCGATGCGGACACCACGCTGGAGCAGCAGGACAACCGATTCGAGGCGAACGCCCAGGGCGATGCGGAACGCGAAGACGGCTGGCCGGCTGATATCGGCGACCAGGCCGTCGGCGCGGACCTCGGGTATCTGTTCACCACGCGGGACTTCTCGCGGCTCGAATACCTCGCGAAGCGGATCCGGGAGCGGAAGATGACGGATCAATACGCCGGGTTCGAACTGGAGAGTTTTTATAACGGCATCGAGACCGGCTACTGGGGCTCCAAACCCGCGAGGGAAGAAGAATGGCAGGGCCATGTCGATGCCTACCTCCAGGGCTTTCCCGACTCGGTAACCGCGCGCGTGTTTGCCGGTTACACCACCATCAACCGCGCCTGGCGGGCGCGCGGCAGCGGCTTCGCGGATACCGTGTCCGACAAACAATTCGACCGCTTTCATCAGCTGCTGAAGGATGCCGTCGCCCTGCTGAAAGAGGCCGAAGCGCTGCAGGGCGACGACCCGGCCCTCTACGCTTTCTGGCTGAAGGCAGGCACGGGCCTCAGCTATAGCGAAGAGCAGCAATGGGAGCTGCTACGCAAGGGACAGGCCATCGACCCCACCTACTTCCCGATGTACGACATGATCGCCTACTCGTTTATCCCCCGGTGGGGCGGCAACCTCCGCAGCATCGAGGCGGTCGCCGACGATATGGTGGAAACCCTCGGGGACGACATGGGCTCCCGATACTACGCCGCGCTGGCCGGCCGCATGATTCCGCTGATTCATCCGGTGCACTTCGCCTACGACGACTTCTTCGATTGGGAGCGCATCGACCGAGGGTACACCGCACAGCGCGCCTTGTACCCCGGCACCGACGGCTATCTGAACCGGCATATCTGGCTGGCCTGCATGAAAGAACAACGCGAACGGGCGGCCGAACTGTTTGAAGAACTCGATGGCCGCTGGTCACGCTCCGTTTGGGAAGACCGCACGACCTTCCGCGAATGGGAACTTTGGGCGCAGGGCACCAAGGAGATGCCCGAACTACCCGATCGCGGCGACTTCGATTCCAGCTACTTCGAGGGAGAAGGGGAAGGCGAATACGTTTTCGACGGCCCCATGAATAACATCGCACGCACCCTCGGCATCGTGTTCCTCCTCGCCGTCATCGCCTCCGCCCTGTTCACCCTCGTCGTGTTCCTCATCCTCCGCTGGCAGGAAAACCGCGCGAAGGCGGCGGGCCGTTGATGGTCTCCTCAACGTTACACCCTGCATTCCCGAAAGGATTCATAATGACCCGTATCGTATCGATGCTGTTCCCCTTGGTGTTGTTGGTTGGCAACGTTGCTCGAGCCGCGGAGTTGCGTGTGCCGGGCGATTTTCCGGATGTGGTCCAGGCGGTGTCGGCCTCGATCGAGGGCGACACTATCGTCATTGGCGACGGGGAATACGTTGGTGTTCTCCGAATTCCGCATAGCCTGATCATTCGCGGCGCCGGAAGCGGCCGCACGGCACTTACCATCGACGGAGCGCTTGCGGAGGTGTTGATTGCGGAGGGGATTTCTGATCTCGATGTGTCGGGAGTAACCTTCCGCCATACGGGAAAGCCGGGCGATGAACTGGTCGAAATGGTCACAATCTCCGGCGGGTCCGCACGCTTCGCGGATTGTGTATTCGAGAACGGCTGGGGTAGCACCTTGAACGTCAATGGCGGCGCACAGGTCGTCGCAGAGCGCTGCGTCATGCGGGACTGCAAGGGCTACGGCGGCTTCGTAGAGGATGAGAATTCGAAGCTTCAGCTTATAGATTGCGCAATGCTCGCGAATCGATCGGGCGCAGGCGTGGGCGATGGCGCGGAGCTGACGATGGAGCGGGTAAAGATTTCGGGCAGCACGGACAACGGTTTGTTTCTCTACCGCATCGGCGCGCGGCTAACCGCCATCGACAGCGAGATTAGCGGGAGCGGCTACAACGGACTCCTGGTTTGGGAGCCGGCTCAATTGACCCTGCGCGGCTGTACGTTGGCGGACAACGCCCAGGCCGGCTGCGTCCTCTTCGGCGGCCCTGAAGCCCGTATCGAGGGCTGCACGATCTCCGAAAACAAGGGACCTGGGCTGACGGTCGACACGGCGGGCACGCAAGTGTTCATGAAGGACACACACTGCGACGACAACGCCATGCAAGGCGCGACGATCCAGACCGGGGCGATGCTGCAGGCGGAAGGCTGCACTTTCAGTAACAATGGGGGCGCGGGGTTGCTCGGCAACCACTGGGACACGACGCTCGAACTGATGCGATGCGCATTCACAAAGAACAAGGGCGACGGTGCGCGCATCGCCTTGCGCGCCGAGGCGGTCTTCGCCGATACCCGCTTCGAAGAGAATGGCGCGAACGGATTGTACTGGCGAGATGCATTGACCAAGGTCGACGAAGCAGGCAGCGTCTTCGCGGGGAATGCGAGCGAAGGCGTGACACACGAAGATGGTTACCGCGAGGACGTCAGCCTTCAGGTCGTCCCGGCCGATATTGGCTTCCTCTTCGTCTCCCGGAACTTTGAACGGCTCGAGCTGCTGGCGGAGCGCATTCGGCGCGAAAAACTGGTGAATCCGGATGGCAACGCCGTGCTTGCTCACTTCTATGATGCCATCGAGACCGGCTATTGGGAAACGAAGCCCGATGATGACGATGAATGGGGAGAGCTACACCAGGCGTACCGGGACGCGTATCCCGAGTCTCCGACCCCGCTCATCGCTTCTGCCAAGGCGGCCATAGAGCATGCGTGGCGTGTCCGTGGCGGCGGATTCGCGAGCGAGGTAACACAGGAACAGTTTGAGGGATTCGAGCGTCTCCTCGGTAAGGCGGAGGAGTTTCTCCAGCAATGCGAATCGCTGGACGCCAATGATCCGGAATTGTACGCCGCCTGGATGACCGTCGGCATGGGACTCGACTATACCCCGGAAGAGATGATGGAACTCCTCGCGAAAGGTCAGGCTATCGACCCCGCCTATGGTCAGCTCTATTGGAAGCTGGCATACGCGTTCACCCCGCGCTGGGGCGGTGGAATTCGATTGATAGAATCGGTGGCGGACAGCGCATTGGCGGCCTTGGACGAGGAAACCGGCGCACGGACGTACGGGTGTATCGCAGGCTACATGGTCGGGAGAATTCACGCCTGGCATTTTCAGCAGGGCGATTTTCTCGATTGGGAAATCATCGATCGCGGGCTGACGGCGCAGGCCGCGCTATTTCCCGAGAACAACCGATTTCCGAATCAACAGGCCTGGCTCGCCTGCATGTATGGGCAGCAGGAACGCGCGGTCGAATTGTTCCACACGCTTGAGAACGACTGGAACGAGGGCGTCTGGGGAGACCATGCCACCTTCCGCGCCTGGCGGAACTGGGCCCGGGGCAAGGACGACATGCCGGAATTACCCGCGCGCGGCGACGTGGACGACGAGGTCTACCAGCAATACGTCGCCGAAGAGCAGTACGCGTTCCTTCTAAAGATCGGCGTGGCTATCGGTGGAGCGATTCTCGTCGCGGCCATTTTCACCGGGTTCGTATTGATGATTCTCCGCTGGCAGGACAAACAAAGCAAGAACGCCGTAAGCTAGACCTAGACCGTCGGCGAGTCGAAGGCGGTCTTGGGGGTGGGCAGGCGCGCGGAGGCGAGTCGCTTCAGCACGGCGGCGGCGGGATCGCGTTCGGCGCGGAGGAGGGTGGTAGTCAGCGCACGCACGCCATCGGCGTCGGCCAGTGCTCGGTGCAGCCCTTCGCATTGGTGTCCCACGTGGCGCAGCAGCGTGCCGAGCTTGTGGTCGGGCACCGGCCAGCCCTGGGCGCGCGCCCAGGGGAGCGTGTCGATGACCGGCATGCTCGGGGCGAATTCGCCGGCCTGCAGGAAGCACGCGTTCAGGAAGCGCACGTCGAAGTCGGCGTTGTGCGCAAGATAGACGACGCCCGACCCGGCCCAGCCGAGAAAGGCGCGGACTGCGTCAATCGGCGACGGGGCCCCGTGCAGCATGGCATCCTCGATGCCGGTCAGTTCACGGATGCGCGAGCTGAGCGGCGCGCCGGGATTGGCGAAGGTCTGCCATTGCTCGTGCACCTGGCCATCGAGTCCGAATCGCACGGCGCCAATCTCGATGAGGCTGTCGCCGCGCGGATTGAACCCGGTGGTCTCGGTATCGAAAGCGATGAGCGACGCGATCATTCAGCCGCCCCCAGGGTCACCTCGTCGAACACCTCGCCGGAGCGCTCGATGGCCTGAGCGTGGACCTTGCCCGCGTTCACCTCGACCAGCCAGAAGTGGCTCGTGCCGGATGCCTTCTCGATGTACCACGCGTCCGCGTTGTCCGAGCTGCGCACCGGCACGCCCATCGAACCGTCGCCCAGGTACAACACACCCTCCGGGTCGACTTCGCCGCCGGTGATCCGCTTGGTGCGCTTGAAGGAGTGATCGTGGTGCTCGAAACCGATGTCGAGGTGGTGCTTGTCGAAGAGCGGCCCCCAATGCTCGCGGCCCGCCTCGGAGCGGGGATCGTCGTAGTCGCGGTGCGAAGGATACAGCGGCACGTGGTACACGGCGAACTGATTGGGCACGTCCTGGTGCGCCGCCATCTGCTCGTCGAGCCACGCGACCTGGGATTCATGCGTCTGCGTGTGCGAGCTGTCGAGGAAATAGAACACGGTGTCCTCGCCGGCGGTGCGCACGAAGTTCGTCGTGTCCGCCTGATTGATCATCCCCATGAAAAACGGCGCGGTAACCGGCGCCGGTCCTTCCTTATCGTTCACCTCGTGGTTGCCGATGGCATACATGATGGGCACCAGGTAGCCCTTCGGCGTCACGAAGCGGTTCCGGTAATTGAAGAGGTACAAATCCCACTGCCAGAGGTTGCGCGTATCGCCGTTGGCGTAGGCAATGTCGCCACCAATGACCGCGAAATCGGGCTCGTGGCTGGCGGCCTGGGTGAGCAATCGCCGCGATCCGGGCGTAAAGGCCTGGTCGCCGCCCTCGATAAAACGCACCGGCCCCTCGGCAGGCACGGTATGGAACTTGTGTTCGCGGGAATAGCCGCCCTCCTCGGTACCCGCGACGAAGTAGTACGTGCCGCCGGGCTCAAGCCCCTCGAGTTCGGCCGTGTAGAACCAGCGGTCGTCCAGCCCCGGAATCTGCCGCGCCGCAGCTTCGGCCGTATGGGCGTAGCCGCCCGGCTCGCCATCGTGGGAAACAATGTCATAGCGCACAAACCCAGGTGCGTCCACGCGGCTTTGGAAATCAACCGCCATGGTGGTCGAGGTATCGCCGCGCCAAGTCAGCAGCACATTCTCCTGGGTCGAGCATCCGGCGAGGGCAAGCACCCCGACGACCAGGAGGGCTGCATGGAAGGGAAGCCGTTGGGCACGTTGAAACATGGGGGTACTCCTTGGGTTGCCGGGTCCTATGGTAGCGGGCGTCTCCCGATTGCGGCAAGCGCCGGGCTGGCGCGGCAGCGCGTGCTTCCGGCATACTGGAGGCCATCTCCGTTCATCGGAACGATGTCACGCGCCGCCTGTCCAACTGTATTCTTGGAAGCGCTTTTCCCATGCAACTCCGACTAGACACCCATATGCACACCCGCCGCCACTCGCCCGACAGCGATCTGGACGAGCGTCAGCTGGTGACCCAGGCGCTACGCAGGGGACTGAACGGCGTGGTCATTACCGAGCATCATTTTCAATGGCCGGAAGAAGAACTGGCCGAGCTGCGGCGTGAACTCGTGGCGCCGCCCGGCTTCGTGCTGCTGTCGGGGTTCGAGTACTCGTCCCGCAAGGGCGACATCCTGGTGTATGGCCTGTCGCATGAGTGGGCGCAGAAGTATCCGCCGGCGCGCGAGCCCGAGGAGATGCTGCGCATTTACCAGGAGGCGGGTGCCGTATGCATCGCCGCACACCCCACGCGCGAGCGCATCCCTTTCGACGACCGCATCCTCGACATGCCCTTCGAGGGCATCGAGGTGGAAAGCTGCAACATGGCCGCGCACGAGCAGCGGCTGGCGCGTAAGCTGGCGCAAGGCCTGCAGTTACCCATGACCGGCAGCAGCGACGCGCACCGGATCGAGGATCTGGGCGCCTACGCCACCGCGTTTGAAGGCCCAATCGAGACTATGGCAGACTTCGTGGATTGCGTACGGCGCGGCGCATTCGCCCCGGCCGATCGCAACCTTTCGTGAGGCGCCCATGAGTGAAGTGTTGCCGCCAGAAGAACCCGGACACGCCGCCGAATCCGGCACGCGCCACGAGGTTCGCCATGAAATCGTCGAGCTGTTCAAGCTCGTCGCGCTGTTCCTCGTCATCTTCATCGGCCTGAAGTCCTTCGTACTGGCGGGCTATGAAGTGCAGGGCCCCTCGATGTACCCGACGCTGGAAGACCGCGAGCGGATCCTCGTGTGGAAGCTGCCGCACGAATTGCACAAGCTGCCCCTGTTCGGCTGGGTGCAGCCCTTCGAGCGAAGCGACATCATCGTGTTCAACAGCACGGTCGAGCCGAACAAGCGCTATGTGAAGCGGATTGTGGCCATGGGACCGGCGGCCGAACGCGATGATACCGTCGCGGCAGGCACCGTGGAACCCGAGGATGAGTCGCATCCGGTCAAGGTTACCTACGAGGAAGGCCGCATCTTCGTGGACGATACGCAGATCAATGAACCGTATCTGCAGGACGAAGAGCGCACGTCCTACGAGAAGCGCGAGCCGATCATGCTGGGTCCCGGGCAGTATTACGTGCTGGGCGACCACCGTAGCGTAAGCAAGGACAGTCGCAGCTTCGGGGCCATCGACGACTCTCAGATCATCGGCGAGGCGGTGTTCCGGTTCTGGCCGCCGAGCCGATTCGGGCTTATCCGCGACGTCCGCTAATCAGCCCGCGGAAATGCCGTATTCGCCCAGCTTGCGGTAGAGCGTGCTGCGGCCGATGCCCAGCAGCCCCGCCGCCGCTTTGATGTTGCCCTCGCACCGCTCGATGGCCGCGATGATGTGGCGCCGCTCGAGTTCGGCCAGCGTGGGAAACGGCCCCTCTTCCGGCTCTTCCTGATCCACCGGCGCGCGCGCCACGGTGAACAGATCGCCTGGGGTCACGCGCTCTCCCTTCGCCACCACCACCGCCCGCTCGATCACATTGCGTAACTCGCGGATGTTGCCGGTCCACGGATGCTCTTGCAGCATCAGCAGCGCCTCGGGCGCCAGTTCGGATACCTGCGCCTTGAGCCGCTGGCGGGCCTTGTTCAGGAAGTGGCGGGCCAGATCGGGGATGTCGTCGCGGCGCTCGCGCAACGGCGGCAGGTGCAGTTCGAAGGCGTTGAGCCGGTGCAGGAGATCGCGCCGGAAATGCGTGCCCTCGTCGCGGCCGCCCAGGTCGCGGTTGGTGGCGGAAAGCACCCGCACGTCGACCTGCAGGTCTGTCTTGCCGCCCAGCCTTCGGAACGCGCCCGTTTCGATAGCACGCAGCAAACGCGCCTGGTTCTGCGGGCTCAGGTCCCCCACTTCATCCAGGAAAAGCGTGCCGCCGTTGGCCTCTTCCAGCAGACCGATTTTGCGTCCCGTCGCGCCGGTAAACGCGCCGGCCTCGTGCCCGAATACTTCGCTCTCGAAGAGCTCATCGGGGATGGCCGCGCAGTTCACAATCACCAGCGGCTTTTCCGCACGCGGCGACAGGTCGTGTATGAGCCGCGCCACCAATTCTTTACCGGTGCCGGTCTCGCCCAAGATAAGCACGCTGAGGTCGGAGCGGGCGCAATCGCGTGCTATCTGGCGTACGCGGTTGATCGCCTCGCTCGTGCCGATAATCGGGCCGTGGTAGGCGACACCGGAAACAAGGCGTTCGTTCTCGAACTCCAGCCGCTCCAGCTTCTCCAGCGCCTTCAAGTTGGGCGAGGCGCAATGGGCGATACCGATCAGCAATTCGAGGTCGTCTTCGTCGTAAGCGCGCTTGGGCGACAGCGCCCGCACCAGCAGCACGCCCAAGGTCTCGTTGGCGTAAATTAGCGGAGCCACGAGCGTGCACTCGAGCACGCGATGATCGCCCTGGGTGACGAGTTCGGGCAGCATGCCCGCCGTTTGTTCTGCGATCGCATGATCCACCAGCGATTCCACGCTGGGCTTCTCCGATAGCAGCGCGTTGCCGGTATCGGGAATCACGCGGCGCGCCTGATCTTTGCCCCGGGGCGACAAGATGACTAGCGCTTCGGTCGGATTGAGGTGATGTGCGACGCGCTCCAGCAGGTTTTCGATGAGGTTGTCGAACGAAACCGCGGCACCCAGCGCGCGCCCCGTGTGGAAGAGCTCGGCCAGGTCCTTCGCGGTGCGCGGCTTGCCATGCTTGAACAGGCTGCTCTCGTCGCGCTCGAGGAATTGGGCCTGCCCGAACTTCATCGATCCGGTGGGCGAATGCGATGCGGCACTCTGGGCGAGCTCCCACGAACTGCCCACCTTGGACACGATGAACACGGCATTGCCGACGCTCAACTCGTCGCCGGGCTCGAGCTTCGCCTCTTCCACCGAATCGCCATTAACAAAGGTCGCGTTGCTGCTGCCGAGATCGCGCACGCGGGCCGTGCCGTTGTCGACGATGATCTCGCAGTGCTTGCGCGATACCAGGGGATCCTTGATGGTGATATCGCACTTGCTCTCGCGGCCCAGCACGATGGGCCCGCCCACGAGCGGCCACGCCTGCCCCTTCGTCGGGCCGGTCTTCGAAGTGAGTTGCAGCACGTCGTGTCTACCTCCGCATGCGGCCTAGGCCGCCCCCAGCACATAACCACGGGCCATGCTGCAGAAGGCCTCGGCCTGCTGCTGCTGCCACTCTGCGTCGTTGCCCAGCGCCTCGCCCAGCAGACGCGCCACCTCGGGCGCCGCCTCGATGCTGGCGCGCGCATCGAGCAACAGCGAGCGCGTGCGCCGGGCCAGAAAATCGTCGACCGTTCGCGCCATCTCGTGGCGCGCCGCCCATACGACTTCGCCCCGCTTGCAGGCCAGCCGCGGATGCAGCTGCTCGGCATGGCCGGCATCCTGCGCCAGGAAATCCTTGAGCCGGGGCGCGTCGGAACCATAAGTCGCCAGCCCCCCGAAGGCGGCGGCGTTCTGGTGGTAGCCATGCAGCCGGAGACCGCGCGTGACGCACTCCCGCTCCGGCAGCCGGCCAATGGCCATCGCATGGTCCACGGTGTCCTCCGCCATCTTGCGGTAGGTCGTCCATTTGCCCCCGGTGATGGTGACCAGCCCGCTGCGGGAAATGCTGATGGTGTGGTCGCGCGAAATGGTCGCCGTGTTCTCGTCGTCGCCGCTACCGACCAGCGGACGCAGCCCGGCGAAAACGCTCAGCACGTCGCTCGGCACCGGATCCTTCGACAAGTAGCGCGCTGCATGCGCGAGCAGAAACTCGACTTCCTCGTCCAGCGGACGCGGTTCGAGGCTCTCTTCCTCCACCGGGGTATCGGTTGTACCGACCACCGTGCGGCCGTGCCAGGGTATGGCGAAGAGCACGCGGCCGTCGTCGGTATGCGGCACCATGATGGCGGTATTTCCCGGCAGGAAATCGCTCGGCAGCACGAGGTGAATGCCCTGGCTGGGGCGCACCATGCGCTTCGCGTCGGGATCGTCCATGTGACGGACCGAGTCGGTAAAGACGCCCGTAGCATTCACCACGACTTTGGCCTGCAGTTCAAAGGTCTCGCCGGACTCTGCGTCCGCCGCCTGCACGCCGCAGACTTCTCCGCCCGCCTTCAGCAGTCCGGTGACGCGCGCGTAGTTCAAAAGGGTGGCGCCCTGGTCGGCCGCCGTCTGCGCCATATTCACCGCCAGCCGCGCATCGTCGAACTGGCCATCGTAATAAATGACGCCGCCGCGCAGGCCCTGCTGTTCGATGGTGGGAATCAAATCTATGGTCTTGGCCTTGCTGAGATTGCGCGAGGGCCCGAAGCCGTGCTTGCCCGCGAGGGCATCGTACAGACGCAGGCCGACGCCATAGAACGGCGCCTCCCACCAATCGTAATTGGGGACCACGAAGGGCAGGTCGTGCACCAGGTGCGGGGCGTTGTCTCGAAGAATGCCGCGTTCGCGGAGCGCCTCGAGCACGAGCGAGACGTTGCCCTGCTGCAGATAACGCACACCGCCGTGCACCAGCTTCGTGCTACGGCTCGAGGTGCCCTTCGCGAAGTCGCTCTGTTCCAGCAGCAGCGTGGCATAGCCCCGCGATGCGGCGTCGATGGCCACACCGAGACCGGTCGCTCCGCCGCCCACGACGATGACGTCCCAGGGCGACGGGTTGGCGCGCAGCCGCCCCAGCATTTCTCCGCGGTCCATGCATCCCTCCGCGCTCTACAGCGCTCTTCCGATCTCCCAAAACGCAGCCCGTGTGTCAGATTGAGACGCGATCGTGTCACATTCCGGGAATCGTTTGCCGTGTGTCCCTTACTCACCCGACGTTAACACTTTACCACGTTTCCGGCAAAAAGAGTAGTGGCAAGGGGTTAGAGAAATTCCATAAAAATCGGATGTGACGGCACGACACTTGCGACGGTAGATCTATGCAGGTACGGGTACTTGACGGGGAAGCGGCAGCAATAGCTGGCCGTGGTTGAGTGCCAGAGGCAGATTGTGCGGGACCCATCTCCGCAACACCCGCGCAATCATCCGGCCGGTCAGTTTTGACCGCAGCTCCCTGATCGGCCGGGGCACATAGGCGAGCGTGGAGGCTTCATGCGACCTCCCCTCCTGTCGCGCCACGCGCTCGCCGCCACGGTGGCATAGGTTGCTACCGGTGACCTAGGTGCGCGTACTGCCCGCGCAGGGGACCCCGGTCCCCTGCGCGGCTCGTAAGCCACGCCGCTGTCTGGATTTAAGGGGAAAGGGCAGCGGCGCTGGTTTTCGAGGCGCGGGCCGAAAGAAAAAATGCGCCGAAGCGGGGGGAGCCATCGGCGCATAGAAGGGAAACAAGCCGGGGCGCTGCTTTGTCTCTGCAGCGGGCTGCGATTTCCCGGGGCGCTTTTCAACGAAGAAAAATGGACCTCCCTGTCCCGCCCGCCGCTACCTCCGTGTATTGGCGCTCGCAAGGGAATTTATCGGCAGCACCCTGCCGCGACTTGAGGGCGTGCCGAGGTCGGCCCGACGGTGCCACCGGTAATGATTTGGTCATCCAAACCGCGCTATACTTCCCGTTTTCCCACCCTGCTACGATCGACTACCACTAATCCGGCGCAATTTTCTTGATGGACAAACTCGTATCAATCGTCATTCCAGTGTTCAACGAAGCGGAGAACGTGCCGCTGCTGATGGAACGCATTCATGCCGCGCTGAACGGCTTCCGATACGAGGCGATCTTCGTGAACGATGGCAGTTCGGACGGCACGCGGGACGCGCTGGAACAGCTGCGCGGCACCTATCCCGCCCTGCGCCCCGTGCATTTCGTGCGCAATTTCGGACAGTCGGCCGCGCTGGTGGCGGGCATGCGGGCCGCCGAAGGCGACTATATCCTGACGGCGGACGGAGACCTTCAGAACGATCCGGCTGACTTCCCCCGCATGATCGAGCTGCTGGAACGGGTGGACTGCGTGTTCGGCTACCGCGCCGAGCGGCACGATTCGTGGGTGCGGAAGCTGTCGAGCCGCGTCGCGAACGTGGTGCGCAATGCCATCCTGCACGATGGCATTCGCGATTCGGGCTGTGGTTCGAAGGGCTTCCGGCGCGAGGTGGTGGCGCACATTGTCCCCTTCAACGGGGCGCATCGTTTCCTCGGGGCGATTGCCAGCAACGCCGGATTCACCATCGAAGAGATCCCCGTCATCCACCACGCCCGCGTGCACGGCACATCGAAGTACGGCATCGGCAACCGCCTGTGGCGTGGCATCTACGATCTCATCGGCGTGCGCTGGCTGGTGCGCCGCTATGTCCGCTACGAAATCGAGCGGGACTAGCGGATGGCGATGGAGTATCTGGCCGAGGCGGTGGGCAGCATCGCCGCCGTCATCTTCTTCGGGCGCTTCTATGTGCAGTGGTACTACAGCGAGCGCGCGGGACGGAGCGTGGTGCCCGTCGGCTTCTGGTACATGAGCGTCGTCGGCGCGCTGTTGCTCTTCGGCTATGGCGTCTATAAGCAATCGCCAGTCGGTGTGCTCAGCTATTCCTTCAACATCGTCGTCTACGCGCGCAATCTCGTGCATGTGTGGCGGCGTCGCGGACGCCTGACCCCCGCCCGCAACTTCGTGGCGCACGGCATAGTCGCGCTGGTGTGCGCGGTGGCGCTGGGACTGCTCGCCATGACCTGGCTGAGCGAGTTCCACGAGACCCGCGACGACGCCCCGATAGAAGTGGCGCGCACCTGGGCGTGGATCATGGTGGGGGTCGCCGGCCAAGTGCTCTTCGCCAGCCGCTTCCTGATTCAGTGGGTGGTGACGGAAGTCCGGAAGAAAAGCACCATTCCCACGGCGTTCTGGTACCTCTCGGTCGCCGCCTCGCTCCTGCAGATCGCGTCGTACACCCAGCGCGCCGAGTGGGTCTACGTATTCGGGCTGGTGGCGACGCTCCCCGTCTATGCGCGCAACATCTGGCTCATCCATGTCCAGCCCGAAAAGGCGGCGGAACTGGCGGCCAAGGCCGAGGCCTGAGGTTAGAGAGAAGGGCCTTACGCAAAGACCCGCTTCCCCCGTTCCAGCGTCAGGCTGCTGTCGCGCCGCTCAGGTGCTGGCGTGCCTGATTGAGCTGGGCATGCGTGCCGAGCAACACCAGCACGTCGCCTGCCTCGATGACGAAGTCGGCACCGGGGTTTGTGTGGGCCTTGCCGTTGCGCACCACCGCGATGATGTTGACGCCGGTGGCCCGGCGCAAATCGCTCTGCATGAGGGTACACCCCGCGGCTGGGCTGTCGTCGCGCACATAGAAGGTCTGGGTGGCAGTGACGCGGAACACCTCAAGCAGCTCGTCGAGGTGTTCGCCCCGCTGGTGCTCGGCACCACGGAGTACGCCGTACCCCCCGGCACGCACCGACGCAATCTGCGCCTGAATCACGTTGTCCGGGATGTCGAGCTCGGTCAACAGCTGCGCGAAGATCTTGATGGAGACCTCGAAGTCGGCAGGCACCACAAAGCTGGCGCCGCGCGCATAGAGCGGTTCGAGCTCGGAGGCGAAGGGCGTGCGGACGATGATGTAGAGATCGGGCCGGCGGGCGCGCGCCTGCGCCACGATGTGCCGCGTGGCGGGAATGTCGTTGATCGCGATGACGAGCGCTCGGGCCTGATCGATGCCTGCGCCTTCGAGGATGGCCATGCGTGCGGCATCGCCCACGTGCACATGCGCGCCGCAGGACTTCGCCTCGGCCACGAGGGAGGGATTCATCTCGACCACGCCGAAGGGAATGTGCGTTGCATTCAGCACGCGCGCGAGGTTCGCGCCATTGATACCAAAGCCCACGATGATGACGTGGCTCTCCGCGGGTTCGGTGGATTCGGCCTCTTCGTCCTTGCCCCCGCGCACCAGCAGCAGCGCAATCCGCCCGGAGAGCGGCACAAGCAGCGCCCCGACCAGCATGGTGCCGACGGCGAGCGGAATCAGCAGGTCGAGCACGAAGGTATCCTTGCCGAACACGCCGACATGGTCTGCCTCGCGGGCGAGCACATAGCCGAATTCGGACACCGTGCACAGGCCGAGGCCCGCCTGCACCGAGAGCCGCAGCGGCCAGCCGGCCAACCGCACCACGCCGGCGGTAATGATGGTCTTCGCCAGCAGCGTCAACGCAATCGCCAGCACGAGGTACGGCGCGTACTGCATGACCACGGCGAGGTTCACGAGCATGCCAAGCGAGATGAAGAAGAGCGCGTTGAACACGTCTCGGAACGGCGATATATCGGCGACGATCTGGTGGCGGACGTCGGCCTGGGCAAGGAGCAGGCCGGCCATGCAGGCGCCGAGCGCGAGCGGCCAACCGAAGTACTCGGCCACCCACGCGCCACCCGCGGCCATCACGACGGCGAACAGCGTGAGCAGCTCGGGGCCGCCGTGGCGGGTAATCTGGCGGATGATGCCGGGCAGGAGGAATCGGAGGATGACGACGATCACTACGATGCCCGCGAGTCCCTTGCCGCTTTGAATCATCGCGGATTGCCACGCCCCGCCGCCGCTGGCCGCGAGCACGGGCACAAGTATCATGAGTGCCAGCACATAGACATCCTGCAGCAGCAGAATGCCGGTGCTAAGGTTGCCGACGGCCGAGGCGACCTCGCGCCGATCGAGCAGCACCTTGAGGGTAATGGCGGTACTGCTGAGCGACACGGCGGCCCCGAGCAGCAGCGAGGGCCCCAGGCCGAGCTTCAGCACGGCCATGGAGAGCAGCGCAGGGGGGATCGCGGTGAGCACCAGCTGCAACCCGGTGGCCATGAGGATACGCGGCCCGGCCTGCATGAGCGGCTGGGGCGATAGTTCGAGCCCGATAATAAACAGCAGCAGCACCAAGCCGACTTCGGCAAAGGTGCTTACGGCATCCGCATCGATAAAGGCCAGCGCGGAGGGTCCGATGATCAGGCCGGTAATCAGGTAGCCGATGATGGTCGGCGCCTGGAGATAGCGGAAGGCCCAAGACACGGTAAGCGCCGTGCCGAAAAGCATGGCGGCCTGGCTGATCAGTTCGGGCGAATGATGCTCCACGAAGATCTCCTGCGGGCTTGGATGACCGGGTACAAAAAAACGGCCGCACCGGGCGGGTGCGGCCGAAGAGTCAGTAATTACTGCGGCTGACTGCCGGGCGGGTAGTGTCTTATATTCCGGCCTTCTCGCGCAAGGCAGCCGCCTTGTCGGTCTCTTCCCAGCGGAAGCCCTGGTCTTCGCGGCCGAAGTGGCCGTAGGCCGCTGTCTTGCGGAACTGCGGGCGCTTGAGCTGCAGGGTCTCGACGATGGCCGCCGGGCGGCAATCGAAGGTCTCTCGCACAATGGCGTCCAGCTTGGTGCCGTCGATCTTGCCGGTGCCGAAGGGATTCACGTGCAGCGACACGGGCTGCGCCACGCCGATGGCGTAGGCCAACTGCACTTCGCAGCGGTCCGCCAGGCCGGCAGCCACGACATTCTTGGCAATGTAGCGCGCCATGTAGGCCGCGCTGCGGTCCACCTTCGACGGGTCCTTGCCGCTGAACGCGCCGCCGCCGTGGCGGCCCATGCCGCCGTAGGTGTCGACGATGATCTTGCGGCCGGTCAGACCGCAATCGCCCACGGGACCGCCCACCACAAAGCGCCCGGTCGGGTTGATGTGGTAGGTGATGTCGCCCTGCACGTATTCCTCGGGCAGGATCGGCTTGATGACGTCGTTGATGATGGTCTCGCGGATGGTCTTGTTGTCCACGTCCGGCGAGTGCTGGTTCGACACGACGATGGTGTCGATGCGCACGGGCTTGTTGTCCACGTACTCAATCGTCACCTGCGACTTGCCGTCGGGCTGCAGCCACGGAATCGCGCCGCTCTTGCGTTTGGCCGAGAGAGCCAGTCCGATCTGGTGCGAGAGCAGAATCGGCAGCGGCATCAGCTGCGGCGTTTCGTTGGTGGCATAGCCGAACATCATGCCCTGATCGCCGGCGCCCTGCTCCTTCGTGTCGCTCGAATCCACGCCCATGGCGATGTCGGGCGACTGCTTGTCCAGCGCGATGAGCACCGCGCAGGAATTGCCGTCGAAGCCGGAGTCGCCGCCACGGTAGCCGATATCGAGAATCGTATCGCGCGCGATCTGGATGAAGTCAACCACGGCCTTCGAGGTGATCTCGCCCGCCAGCACGGCCAAGCCGGTGTTCACCAGCGTTTCGCAGGCCACACGGCTGTGCGGATCCTGCTCCAGCAGCGCGTCGAGCACGGCATCGGAAATGTTGTCGGAAACCTTGTCCGGGTGGCCCTCGGTCACGGATTCAGACGTAAACAGAATGCCGTTCGGCTGGGTAATCATGAATTCGGGGTCCTTTGCTTGGTCCGCGGCGGCGGTTTCGGCTTAGCGGTACTGGGCAACCAGCGCGTTCGGGTCCATGCGCAGGCCGGGACCCATGGTGCTGCTCATCGAGCA
The DNA here is from genome assembly GCA_016125095.1 of Candidatus Hydrogenedens sp. Lineage (GTDB taxonomy): Bacteria > Hydrogenedentota > Hydrogenedentia > Hydrogenedentales > JAEUWI01 > WGMK01. Next base: position 107,007 of record WGMK01000011.1, read on the forward strand.
GGCCTTCAGGTAGGTGCCCTTGCAGGCCGACGGGCGCGCCTTGATGATGGCGGCGAGCACGGCGGCGGCGTTCTCTTCAATCTGGTCCTTCGAGAACGAGGCCTTGCCCACCGGCACGTGGATGTTGGCGTTCTTGTCCACGCGGAACTCGATCTTACCCGCCTTGATTTCCTTGACCGCTTCGCCCACGTTCGGGGTTACGCTGCCGGCCTTGGGGCTGGGCATGAGGCCGCGCGGGCCGAGGATTTTACCCAGGCGGCCGACGAGGGCCATCATGTCGGGCGAGGCCACGCAGGCGTCGAAATCGGTCCAGCCGCCCTGCACCTTTTCCAGCAGGTCTTCCGCACCCACAGCATCGGCGCCGGCGGCCTTGGCGGCTTCAATCTGCTTTTCCTGCTTGCAGAACACAATGACGCGGCTGGTGCGGCCGGTGCCGTGCGGCAGGGATACGGAACCGCGGACCATCTGGTCGGCGTGGCGCGGATCGACGCCCAGCAGGAAGGCCAGTTCAATCGTCTCGTCGAACTTGGCGGTGGCGCATTCCTTGGCCAGCGTGGCGGACTCGGTCAGCGTGTAGGTGCGGTTCTTGTCGTGCTTGGAGGCTTGCGCCTTCTGGCGCTTGGAAAGGGTCGGCATCGTGTTGTCTCCGTGGTGCATGCGGGCGCGTGCGCCCTCCCACGTTGCGGCTTCTCGCGAAACCAGTTGCTCAAAAAGGACGGCCCCGCATGGAGCCGTCCGTATTCACTTGTGTGGCCGAGGGGATTAGCCCTCGACGCGGATACCCATGCTGCGCGCGGTGCCGCGGATCATGCTCTTGGCAGTCTCCAGGCTCGCGGCGTTCAGGTCGGGCATCTTCAGCGAGGCGATTTCTTCCACCTGCGCCTCGGTAATCTTGCCCACCTTGACCTTGTTCGGCTCGCCCGAGGCCTTCGCCAGCTTCGCGGCGCGCTTCACGAGCACGGCCGCCGGCGGGGTCTTGGTGATGAACGAGAAGCTGCGATCGTCGAACACGCTGATCACGACCGGAATTTTCAGGCCGGCCTGTTCCTTCGTGCGCTCATTGAACTGATTGCAGAAGTCCATGATGTTCACGCCGTGCTGGCCGAGGGCCGGGCCCACGGGGGGCGCGGGGTTCGCGGCGCCGGCGTTCACCTGCAATTTGATTAGGGCTTTCGGCTTTTTCTTGGGAGGGGGGGCCATGGTTGTCTTCTCCGTTGCAGGCTAGATAACTTCGATCTGCCAGAACTCTACTTCGATGCTCGTGAGGCGCTCGAAAATTTCCACCATCACTTTCACCGTACCGGATTCCATACTGACATCGTCGACGTTGCCGAGGAAATTGGCAAACGGTCCGTCGATAATCTTGACTCGTTGTCCCTTGTCGAAGGCCACCTTGGGCTTGGGCCGCTCGCGTTCGCCGCGCGCCACTTCGACCACCGCCGCCACCTCTTTGTCGTCCAGCGGAACCGCCGCCGTGCGCGACCCGATAAAGCCGGTCACGCCGGGCGTTTCCTTAATCAGCTGCCACAGATCGGCGTAGCGCTCGGGATGCTCGGGCAGCTGAATCAGCACATAGCCCGGGAAGAACTTGCGCTTCGACACCTTCTTCTCGCCCGACCGGATTTCCGCCACGCGCTCCATAGGCACCAGCACATTGGTGATGTGCGAGGGATTATCGAGCTGCTGGGCGCCGGCGAGCAGCATTTCGCGCGCATTGCCTTCCTGGCCGGAATGAACGTGCAGTGCGTACCAGCGGCGCGCGATGCCGTCTTCGGGCACCGGCCGCAGTCGCAGCTCTTCCGGAATATCGGAATCGTCTTGTTCGAGTTCTTCGGGCAGGATTTCTTCAGACACGTGGCAAACCTTATCCCGCCAGGCTGAGCAGGTTCAGGACGATAAAGTTAAAAACGCGATCGAAGATGAAGATAGTCGCAGCCATCCCCAGCAGCATGAACATGCAGACCTTCGTGGACACCTTCAGGTCGTCCATCGTCGGCCACGTCACCTTGTCCAGCTCTTGGCGCACTTCCTCGATAAAGGCCATCAACCGCTGAAACGGATTCGGCCGCGCGTCCGCTACTGCTGCTTGCTTCGCCATCGGATACCTCGGTCTTCTCGTTGCGCCATGTTAAAAATGGCAGGGGTGGAGGGACTCGAACCCCCAACCTTCGGCTTTGGAGGCCGCTGCACTAGCCATTGTGCTACACCCCTCTGGGCCGTGAACCCTGCCGCCGGCGGGGACGCCCGCGGCAGGGAGATGAAACTGTCTTACTCGATAATCTCGGTGACGACGCCGGCGCCGACCGTGCGGCCGCCCTCACGGATGGCGAAGCGGAGCTCCTTGTCCATCGCGATGGGGGTAATCAGCTCGGCTTCGATCGTCACGTTGTCGCCCGGCATCACCATCTCCACGCCGTCGGGAAGCTTGACCGAACCGGTCACGTCCGTCGTGCGGAAGTAGAACTGCGGACGGTAGCCGTTGAAGAACGGCGTATGACGGCCGCCTTCTTCCTTCGTCAGCACGTACACCTCGCCCTTGAACTTGGTGTGCGGCGTAATCGAGCCCGGCTTCGCCAGCACCTGGCCGCGCTCCACGTCGGTACGCTCGATGCCGCGCACCAGCACGCC
>WGMK01000041.1 GCA_016125095.1 Candidatus Hydrogenedens sp.
CGGAATACGACCAAATAAGCTCGGATTGCCACTCCGTCCGCTTCGAATCCTCGTACCGGAGGTTCGGACCAGATTGGACTCCAACTCTGTCCATCCTCGCTCACCCAGAGGTCATCAAAATAGTAATCCAAGCCCGACGTGCAATGAGTCCCTCCGCCCGCGTAGAGCTTACCCTTAAACTCCGCCAGGCCGACGTGCGAACGTCCCGCAAACGGGTGATCGGTCGAGGCCACTTCCCAGTCCACACCGAGTTCCGCCGCTGCGGGCAGGGCGGCCAGGGCGAGCATGAGGATGGCTATCCACTTAAGGGGCTGCATGAGCGCAGTATACCGCAACCACCGGGAAAGCGGTAGGAGGAGGAAAAGGAGACCGTACGGTCGCGCGGGTGGCAGGGTCAGGAGACCCTGCCACAGCAGAGGGATGGAATATTGGTAGGTCGCGGGTTCTACCCCGACATCTTGGCGCGGAGGCGATGCTGCCGCAGCGGGACATTGACGACGGACCGCCGTCCTCGGCTCATGGGACATTCGCCCCACCGGTGCGGAGCCATCGCCTCGCCGGGAGCGCTGCTCTCCAGAGCGGCTCTTAGCGCGAAGGCGTCTTTGCGTCAAGATGGCTCGACGGAGACTCGCCCCACCGTACAGACGCGTTCTTTCTTAGCTTGGCGACTCCGCGCCTTGGCGCGAGGCGCCCCCTACTCCTTCGGGGATTCGCCTTCGACGGCCCCTATCCCGCTAACCTCCGGCCAGGCGAGGGCGGCGCTGTAGCCTTGGGGGGCGTCTTGGGGGGCGAGGCGCCAGGGGCCCAATACGACCGATGCCGCAGATTCGACGACGGCGGGCAGTACGGAGAATGCGGCGAAGTCGGTGGCGAGCCCTTCGCCGGTGGCCTTGGCGATGGCTTCTTTGGCGGTCCAGATGGCGTAGAACCGTTGCAGTCGCGCTGCGGAGTCGCCCGCTTCGACGTACGCGGATTCTTCGGGATGAAAAAATCGTCGCGCCAGCGCAGCGAGGTCGCGGCGCGCGTGGTGTTGCTCAATGTCGACGCCCACCGGGCCCACGCTCGAGAGCGCAATCATCGCCCAGCCGCCGCTGTGGCTGACGCTGAAGTCGAGACCTGCGTGCTCTGCCAGCCGCGGCTTGCCGCGCTCGCCGGTCTCGAATCCAATATCGGCGGGGTCACCTTGGAGCCGCTCGGCCAGCAGGGTGCGGAGCCGGGCGCGGGCAGCCAGAAATTGACGCGCGGCCTGTGGGATCTTGATGCGGGCGTATCGGGCGCGCTCGTCGTCCGACAGGAGCGCCAGCATCGCCTCGTCCCTGTTGCCATCGTCGATGGAAAAACGATGCAGTTCAAGCGATCGCGGCGAGGAGTTCACACCGGTGGCCGGCTTATTCGGGTTCCCAGAAATACTTGGTGATGGCATCAGTGATTTCGCGCGGCGTGCCGACTACGACTTCGACCTTGCGACCCGTGCTGCGTTCGATGTCCTCAATGGCGACGAGGTCGAGGGGATTGACCATCGCCAGCGTGAGGCTGCTGTCGTCGCTCTTGAGCGGAATGCACGAATGCTGATTCGCCAGGCGTTCGCTGAGCAGCCCGGAGGTCGCGGAATCCATCGCAAAATCCGACAGGCGGACGAAGTCGACGTTGCACTGATAGGCGAGCGCCTGTGCCACGGCGTCTTCGCTGGCCCAGCCGTTGCGCACGAGAATGGCGCCGATATGCTGGTGTCGATCGCGCTTCTGCTCGTCGATGGCCTGTGCCACTTGTTCATCCGTCACCAGCCCCGCATTCACCAGCAGCTCGCCGATGGTGAACTTGCCGCCGCCCTTCTTCTCGGCCGCATCGCGGATGAGGCGGAGTTCCTCCTCCGCCGAGCGCGCGCCCGAGAGTCCGGTCGACGGTGCAACGGGGTCTGCCGAGACCATCGCCGTCTTCAGCTTGCGCAATTCCGCCCGGGCTTCCTCGGCCTCTTGGAGCGCTTCGGCTAGTTGGGTGGCCAGCGAAGCCTTGGTGCCCTTGGCCTGCTCATCGTGGAGGTGCTGCTGAAGCTCGGCGACCTGGCCGCGTTCGTGGTCCAGCTGCTTCTGCAACTGGGCAATCTGCTCACCGGCCTCTTCCTCGGTCGCGAGGGCCGTTTCGCGCGCCTGGGTCAGCTGCTCGATCTCGGCGGTCAGCTTTTCTACCTTGTCCTCGTCGGCGCCCGCGGCGGCCTGAAGCTCGGCCACTTGCGCGCGCAGCGCTTCCAACTCTTCCTTCGCGCCGTCGGTATCCGCTTCAAGCGACTCGAGCTTCGCCTTCAGGGCGTCTCGTTCCGAACGGGCCGCATCCAGATCGCTTTCCAAGGCGGCGGTTTGCGATTCCAGGGTGGAACGGAGTTCGTCGGCCTCCTCGGCCTTGGGACGCAGCGCCTCGAGTTCTTCCTTCAGGGCGGCTTCTGAGGTACGCAGCGCTTCGGCTTCCTGCGAAGCAGCGCCTGCCGCCTCGGCGGCGGCCTCCAACTTGGCAATCTTGCTCAGCAGAGACTCGACTTCGGATTGCGCGGCCGCAGCCGATTCGCGCGCGGCGTCCAGTTCCTGCTGCAGGGCTTCGCTGGCGGCCGAGCCGCCGTCGAGCGCCTCGCGCAGGGCGGCCATGTCCTCGCGCAAGGGGCCGGATTTCTCTTCGAGCTCGGCCTTCTGCCGCTCGATATTGCCCGCGAGGGAGCGGAGCGAGGCCCGGGCGCCGCCTACCTTGTCGGCGAACTCGTCGTGCGCGGCAATAATCCGCGCCCACTCGTCCTCGATGGCCTGAACAACCCGCGCAACCGACTCAGCCTTGGTGGACTCTTCCATGTGGCTCCGCCTTTCCCTGACTCCCGTTAGCGCTAAGTGTATCGGGCGGCCGGTAAACTGTCAACATTTGACTGGCGGTTTACGCACCTTAGGATTGTATGTAGGCGTCGATAGAATCGCGGAGCGTCTTGAGGATCCAGGCGCGCTTCTCGTCGTTGGTTTCCAGCAGCGTAAAGCGGAAGCCCGCGTGGTTGCAGTGGAAGCCGGTGAGCGGCACCACGACGATGCCGGTGGCCCCCATGAGGTAATAGACGAAGCGCTTGTCGGGCGACACCGACGGCACGAGCGACTCGATGCGCTCGCGCACCTGCGGATTCTCGATGGGCAGCGACTGGTGATTGTTGAGGACGCCGTCCTTGAACATAACGGTCTGGTAAAACGCGCCGCCGGGCTTGTTCACGATGACCGCGTCGCAGCCCTCGAAGACCTGCTGCACTTCTTCCGCGCGGTCGTGGAAAACGGCGGCGCGGGTCTTCAGGTGCTCCGGATAGCGTTCGTCGCCGAACACCCGCGGAATCGACATCTGCGGCAGCGTGGTCGAACAGACCTCGAGGCGCTTGGCGGCCAGCAGGCTGTCGAAATACTGTGAAAAGTTGTCATCCTTCTTGCGGTTCAGCACTTCCAGCCAGCCGCAGCGCGCGCCGGGCCAGGGGTATTCCTTGCTGATGCCGCGCATGGCCAGGCCGGGCACGTCCTCGATCCACTGGCTCATGTGGAGGCGGGGATACCCTTCGTAAACGATGTGCGAATAGATTTCGTCGGCGATGATAAACAGGTCGTACTCCTGCGCGATCTTGACGATTTCGCTCAGCACTTCCTTCGGATAGACCGCGCCGGTGGGATTGTCGGGCGACAGCAGCAGGATGCCCGCGATCGAGTCGTTGTAGCGTACCCGGTTGCGGATATCGTCCACGTCGGGCATCCAGCCGTTGTAGGGATCAAGCTGATAAGTAACGTGGCCGTAGCCCGAGTGCGCGGCCTCGGCACTGGAATGGGTGCTGTAGGCGGGCGAGGGCCCCAGGATGCGGGCCTCGCGCTTGAGCGCGCCGTACACGCGCGCGACCGCATCGCCGATGCCGTTAAAAAACAGCAGGTCGTCGGGCGTCACCTGCACGCCGTCCTCGCGAATGTTGATCTGGTGCGCCAGGAAATCGCGCGTCTCGATCACGCCGGCCGTGTCGCAATAGCCGTAGGTGGCATCGCTGTCCATCAGCTCGTGCATGATGTCCTTGATCCACGGCACCAGCTTCTCACCCTTTTCGATGGGATCGCCGATGTTCTCCCAGGTGATGGTCTGGCCCAGCGCGCGGACCTGACGGGCGACACCGACGATCTCCCGGATCTCATAGGTCAGGTTCTTCGCGCCTTCGTGTACGATATTGCGTCTCATCGCGTGCTGTTCCGTGTTGGTGGTTCGATTGCGGTTGTTCTTCTTCCGGTCCGCATGCGCACTCCGGCCCGCGTGTAAACGCCCGTCGAAGCAGAGGTTTGGGGGAAGGAAGCGGGGATGATAGCGCCCGTGGCCGCGGCAATGCAAAACGCTGCGCCGCTTGCATAGAATGGGCCGGTCGGGAACGACGAGGGAGGGCGCGGATGCGCGACGAATATGCAGGCAGGCGGGTGCTTGTGCTGGGCGGGCTCGGCTTTATCGGCAGCAATCTCGCCATCGCCTGCGCCGAAGCCGGCGCGGAAGTGACCGTTTACGACTCGCTTATCGGGCATGGCGGCGGCAACGAGGCCAACCTGACCGGCTACCGCGACCGCGTGCGCGTGGTGCATAACGATATCCGCGACCTGAACCTGCTGACGCGGGAGGTGTCGGGTAAAGATTACATTTTCCATTGCGCCGGCCATACCTCGCACCGCTACTCCCAGGAAGACCCCTATCTGGATATCGCGATCAACTGCACGGGTTCCATGAATGTGCTGGAGGCGGTGCGGCGGCACGCGCCCGAGGCCTCGCTGGTTTACATCGGCACGAGCACGCAGTGCGGGGCGATGGTCAGCAGCCCGATTGACGAGCTGCACCCCGAGTTCCCGCTCGACGTGTACTCGGCCAACAAGACAGTGGCCGAGAAATACCACTTGATTTACCACCGGTCGCACGGCCTGCGAACGACGGTTATCCGGTTGGCGAACATCTACGGACCCCGCGCCAACGTGCACAGCAGCGATGGCGGCGTACTCAATTACTTTATCGGCCTGGCCCTGCAGGACGCCGAACTGACCCTTTACGGCGAAGGACGGCAGCGCCGCAATGTCCTTTATGTAGACGATTGCGTGGAGGCACTCATGCTGGCTGGCGCGCACCCCGGCGCCGCGGGCGAAGTATTCTTCGCGGCGGGCGACACCCAATGCACCATCGCGGATTTCGCCGACAGTATTATCCGCATCACCGGCAAGGGCCGGGTCCGCCGGGTACCGTGGCCCGAAGACTGGGCCGCCATGGACGTGGGCGACGTTGCCATCAGCAACGGTAAAATCGCTGAACGGCTCGGCTGGAGGCCCCGGACCAGCCTCGAGTCCGGTTTGGTGTATACGAGCGATTACTTTGAAAAGCTCAAAAGCCAACATTGACAAATTTTTGCCGAATCTTGGGAATCGGGCCTGAAATCGAGGGACCGAAACTCGCGATTGATTTGGCAAGTGTTTGATGATACAGTTCTTGTGTCGGACCGGAAGATTCTAAGGTGCGGAATCTGCTGCCCCAACGGGGCCCGGTCCCAGGGTTAAAGGGAGCCTAACTGTGAAAACGTTCCGCCGTCTGTCTTGTCTATTGTTTGCCTGCTTACTGTTTGCCTCACCGGGCGCATGGGCGCAATGCACGTTCGGCCAACACGACTACGACTTTAATCTCGGCATCACCGAGCTGTTGCTGAACCGCCTGCTCGTGGACCCGAATACCCAAGAAAGCCTGTGGGATGCCCCGGTGAATCCGCTGTGGCAGAACATCCCCGGCCAGCAGGGTCCAGGCTTCCTCGGCGTGGATAACACGGGCGACGGGATTCAGGACGACGATCACTTCGATCTGCTTGCCGCCATCATCGACGGCGATGCCTCCGTCGTGGCGAATCTGGATCCGGCGGACGTGTCGGCTATCCGCGCCGCCTACGCGGCGAACCGCGCCTACATCCAGACGCGCGAAATCACGATTAATAACGTGAGTGCGAAGGTCAGCTTCATCTCGCTGAACCTGAACGTCACGACCGGCAGCGTAGTGAGTATCCCGATCGTGGGCGATACGGATATCCCCAGCTTGTGGGGTATCAATGAAGCCAACCCGGATGACGGCCTGCTCCGCTCGGCCGATCCGAACCTGGAGCCCCTGCTGATCGATCTGGCCGCCGCCTATATGACGGTCGGCGGTACGCAGAACGTCGACTACCTGCAGGCGTTTGTTGCGCAGATTACCGTATCCGTGATTCAGTTCGTGCTGCCGTCGCTGCTGGGCGACCTGAAGAGCGCGGCCGGTCTGGATCCGGACGCCGAGTGGAAGGTTGTGAGCGCGGAATTCGTCGACGAACCCGTGGACAAGGCTTTCACGGTTCCTTGCGGCGGCATCCAGAGCATCGACGTGACGGTGGATGTCAGCGGCGTCTCGGCGCGCATCCAGGTGAGCAGTACCGAAATCTGCGCGGCACTCCAGCGCTTTGTGAATGAATTCAACTGCACGGGCTTCACCTGTCTGCCCAACCTGCTCAGCGCAGCGGGCGACCTGAACGGGGACAGCACCACGAACCTCGATTCGTTCCTCGCCTCGGCCGACCGCCAGGAATTCCTGACGAACGAGGGCATCTCGAATCCGCCGCTGCAGATTCTGACCATGCCCGCCGACACCAATGCGCTTGCGGGCGACCCGGTCAGCCTCGACCTGCCGATTGCCGGCGGCGTGGGCGGCACGACCAACTTCCAGTGGGCCTTCACCAACCCCGACGACTTCTCGACGGTGTTTACGCTGTCGACCGACCAGACTTACGCGATTCCCTATGCGGTGCCGGATAACTCCGGAACGCTCGGCGCGGCTGTGTGCGATAGCCTGTGGGTGCGCCGTTCGGTGCCCTTCGCGCTCGAAGTCGCCGCGCGGACATTCGCCATTACCCAGCAGCCGGTAGGCGTGCTCGATCTCGTACCGGGCGACGCGCACACCATGAGCGTGTCGGTGGTCGGCGGCGCGATCGCGCCGTCGTTCCAGTGGCAGTTCTCCGCCGCCGACACGGTATACGCCAATATCGATGGCGAGATCGGCTCGACGCTGGAACTGACCGACCTGCAGCTGAGCGACAGCGGCTACTACCGCTGCCAAATCACCGGCGACGACGGCGCCAAGGCGGTCGCCGTGCTGAATTCCGACCCGGCGTTTGTCGAGGTGACCGACCGTATCCGCTTCACCTCGCAGCCCGTGGGCGGTGGCGTCTATGTCGGTGGCAACTTCACTTTCGAGGTAACGGTAGGCGGTACGCCGGACGGCACCCTCGTATACGAATGGTTCAACGGCCAGGATGCGATCGCCGATTCCGACAGCCCGACGCTGGAAATTACCAATGCGCAGCTTTCGGACGCAGGCGATTACACCTGCGTGATTTCGGACAACACCTATCAGTTCACCTCGGACGTCGCCACGCTTAACGTGGTCGAGCGGATTGCGTTTGCCAACGGCGGCGAGCCGGTGGGTGGCGTGGCCTTCGAGGGGCAGCCCTTCACGTTCACCGTGACCACGGAAGGCGGTCTCGGCGAGTTCACCTATGTGTGGATGAAGGACGGCAGCCCGATCGAGAACGGCCCGAACGCCGCTCAGCTGACGTTCGCCAGCCTTGAGCTGGCCGATGGCGGCAGCTACAGCGTCATGGTGTCCGACCTGGAAGACACCATCACCTCCACGCCGGTGCAACTGACGGTCATCCCGCCGTTCGAGATCACGACGCAGCCGACCGGCGCCAAGAAGTTCGCTGGCAGCTCGCACACCTTCTCGATTGACGTGGTGGGCGGCGCTCCGCCGTTCAGCTTCCAGTGGTCGAAGAACGGCCAGCCGCTCGGCGCGCCGCGCGATGCCGCCAACCGCAACCTGGCGCTGGAAAATATCCAGACGTCCGATTCGGGTTCGTACCGCTGCGCGGTTTCCGACCAGAACGGCACCAAGCAGTCGGTCATCGCGGTGCTGGATGTCCGCGAGCACATTTCCTTCGGCTCGCAGCCGTCGGACGTGGCGCTTTACCGCGGCTCGAGCACGACGCTTTCCGCCGACGTGAACGGCGGCTTCGGTACGCTGCAATACTCGTGGAAGCGCGGCAACATCGTGGTGTCGCCGTCGCAGACGCTGGAAATTACGAACGCGCAGAGCTTTACCGAGGGCACGTACACCGTGACGGTCGTCGATAAAGACGGCGCGGTTACGCTGGACACCATCGTTTCCGATCCGTTCAACATCACGGTGGGCGACCCGATCGAAATCACGTCGCAACCGAAGGATGCCTGGCGCTTTGAGACCGACGAAGTGACGCTGAGCGTCGCGTACACCGGTGGCGCCGGCGATGTTTCCTTCGAGTGGTTCGTGGACGACGCGCCTATCGCCGACAGCGATTCCCAGACGCTGGTTCTCACCGACCTGCTGATCGCCGACAGCGGCGATTACAAGTGCGTGATTACCGACGGCATCACGTCGTACCCCTCCGAGATCGCCACGCTGACGGTGATTGAGGAACTGGCGAGCATCGGTGCGGATATCAACGTGAACCTGACGGCGGGTCAAGTGGTGCCGCCGAGCGGTCTGCTCGCCTCGGGCGTGGGCACCGGCTCCATCCTGCCGGCGGGCGGAAAGCTTGCGGGTCAGTACCTGCTTATCATGAGTGTGGTGCACACCCTGCAGAACGCCACCACGGCCACGCTGAACCTGGGCGAGCCGGGCGAGAATGGCACGCTCGTGGAAGACTTGGGCGTTCCTGCCCCGCCGATCTCGGTATTCGAGGTCCTGAACAGTGCTGAAGCAGCCGAGTTGATGGCTGGCGTGCACTACATGTCGATTCAGACGGCAGCCTTCCCCGATGGCGCCATCCGCGGTCAGCTGTTTCCCACCCGTCGCGTGCCCACCGAGGGCGAAGGCGAAGGCGTGGTAGAAGGCGGCACGGAAGGTGAAGGCGAAGGCACCGTGGAAGGTGTTGTGGAAGGCGAAGGCAGCACTGAAGGCAGTGTTGAAGGTACGGTTGATGGCGAAGGCGGCATCGACGGTGAAGGACAGATCGAAGGCCAGGTAGACGGCGAAGGCGAGGGCGAAGGCCAGAACCTGACGCCGGAACAGCAGGCGGCCCAGTTGCTGCTGGCCGGTTTCCTGGTCGGCGATACCGACCATGACGGCTTCCTGAGCGGCTTCGAGGCGGTGAGCATCGTCCCGGCCATCGGTCAGGAAATCTTCGACGCGCTCGACGCCAACGGCGACGGCAAGCTTCAGCCGAGCGAGCTGCTTGCGCTGGGTGGCAACATCTGGCTGCACAGCGCCGACCTCAACGCTGACGGCGCATTCTCGCTGTCCGAGCTGCTTCGCGCGGTGCAGTTGTTCAACCGCGGCAGCTACTCGTGCGCGGCCAACGCGGGCGCTTCGGAAGATGGCTACGTCGCCACGGCCGGAACTACCTGCAGCGTGCCGCACGCGGCGGACTACGAGAGCGGCGGCAACTTCTCGCTCTCCCTGGCCGAGCTGCTGCGCCTGATTCAGCTGTACAACGCGGGCGGCTACACCTACTGCCCGAACGCGAGCACCGACGACGGCTTCTGCGTGGCTGAATAGCCCCGCGCCGCCGAAAGCGACAAAAGCAATCGCGGCTGGTCCAACCGGACCAGCCGCGATTTACTTTTTTGCGTAGCGCAGATCAAGAAAGCGGGCTATTCGATGATCCCGGCATCCCGGTATTCGGCCAGCTTGTTACGCAGGGTGCGGACGCTGATATCCAGCAGCTCCGCGGCGCGCGTGCGGTTCTGATCGCAGTGCTCCAGCGTCTTGAGAATGAGCTGCCGCTCGGCGTCGGCGACCGTGGTGCCGGGCGCCAGACCGCCGCCTCGGACCGCCATGGCCCCGTCGAGCAGCCGGAAATGCTCGGCCTCCAGCTGCGGCACATCGAAAAGTACCACGGCACGCTCGACCGCATTCTGCAGTTCCCGGACGTTACCCGGCCAGTCGTACCGCTGCAGCAGCCCGAGCGCCTCGCTCGAATAGCCCTGAATGCGTCGGCCGTTCTCGCGTTTATACCGCTCGAGGAACATCTCCGCCAGGGGCTGAATATCTTCCTTCCGCTGGCGTAGCGGGGGAAGCTCGATGGTAATCACGTTCAATCGGAAAAACAGATCCTCGCGGAAAGCGCCCTCGGCGACCGCGCGTTCCAGGTCGCGGTTGGAGGTGGCGACAATCCGGGTATCCACCTCGATGGTGGCCGTCCCCCCCACGCGCTCGAATTCGCGCTCCTGCAGGGCGCGCAATAGCTTCGGCTGCAACTCGATGCCGATCTCGCTGATCTCGTCGAGCAGCAGCGTGCCCGAATCCGCCAGCTCGAACCGCCCAATCTTGCGTTCGTGCGCATTGGTGAACGCGCCGCGTTCGTGACCGAAGAGCTCGCTCTCGAGAATCCCGGCAGACAGGGCCGCGCAGTTCACCTTGATGAAAGGCTTGTCGCGCCGGGCACCCGCGTGGTGTATCGCGCGGGCCACGAGTTCCTTGCCTGTGCCGCTTTCGCCCCGGACAAACACCGTGGCCCGGCTGCTCGCCACTTGCTGTATCTGGGCATAGATATCGCGCATGGCCTTGCTCGCGCCCACCATGCGCTCGAAATCGTAGGCAGAGTTCACTTCGGCGCGTAGATACTGCGCTTCGCGCACCAAGTGCTCTCGGGTCAGGGCGCGCTCCACGGCGATACCGAGCGCGTCGGGCGTGAAGGGCTTCAGGATATAATCTTCCGCACCGGCGCGAAGCGCAGATACCGCCGTCTCGATGGTCCCGTAGGCCGTCATGACAATCACCCGGGCGTTCGGCTCGAGGGCGATAATTTTGCCCAGCAGCTCAATGCCGTCCATCGGGCGCATCTTGAGATCGGTCACCACCACATCGTGCCGGTGTTTGTCGAACAGGGCCAGCCCCTCGGCGCCGCTGCTGGCGGCGTCCACGGCGTAGCCCTCGCGCAGCATGGCCTCCTCGACGTATTCCCGCATGAGGGATTCGTCATCGACCACCAGTATCCGGTGTTTCGCCATGGCCTGTGGAGTTCCTCCGGGTTCTATTCGGCGCGCGGCAGCCGCAGCCGCATCGTGGTGCCCTCGCCGGGCACGCTAGACACGTTCAATTTGCCGCCATGGGCCTCGACTATCTTCTGGCAGACCGCCAGGCCCAGCCCCGTTCCTTTTTCCTTCGTCGTGAAGAAAGGAGAGAATATACGTTCGAGGTCCCCTTCTTCGATTCCGCAGCCGGAATCCGCGATGGCAATCTCGACTGAGTCTCCCGCGTCAGAAGCGGTAATCCGGACTGTGCCCTCCGCACCGCCGAAACTCTGGCCTGCGTTGATAAGGATGTTGAGCAGCACCTGGCGCAATTTCTCCGCGTCCGCCCACACGCGCAGCTCGGGTATTGCCTGTTCGATGCGCAGGTCGCCCGGCGTATCCCAATAGGCGATCGCCGCCGTCACGAGATCCGAACACGGCACCGGCTTCAGATCGATTTCCACGGGACGCGTGTATTCGAGCAGCTCGTTCACCACACGCTCGAGACTGCGGGCGCCCTCGTCTATCTTGTCTACCCAGCGGCGTCGCGGATCGGCTTCCGGGGTATCCTCGCGCAAAAACGCGGCGAAGCCCCGGATGCCCCCCAGCGGATTGCGGATTTCATGCGCGACCGAGGCCGCCATTTCGCCTATGGCCGCGAGCCTATCCACTTGGCGCACCTGCTCGCGCAGCGCCTGCAGCTCGCTCAAGTCCTGAAACGTCTTCACGAGGCCCAGGCGGCGGCCCTGCGCATCGGCGATGGCGCTGTCCCGCTCATTCACGGCGACATGCCTTCCGCTCTTCGCGGCGAGCCTCGTGGCCCCGGCCTCGTGCGGATTACGGAAGGCGCGCTCGAATACTTCCGGAAAGGGCCGCCCGATTACCTCCGCCGCTGTGTAGCCAAGAATCGACGCTGCCGCCCGATTGAAATGGGTGATGGTGTCGGTTTTGTCGACGGCGATAACGCCATCGCTGATGCTCTCGAGCAGGCTACCGAGGTAGTCCGAGGCAACTGCCAGTTCGCGGTTCTTCGCGGCGAGTTCCTCGTCGAGCTGCGCCACGCGCTCTTTCAGCGCATGGTAGGCCGTCTCCATGCGCAGCGAGCTTTCGGTGAAGGCCTCCAGCGCCTGGGAAAGGGCCTCAATGTCCTGACCGCGCGAATCCCCCACGTTCATCCCCTGCGGTCTACATGATCATGCGGGTCGCTGTCGAGCGGCTGGTAGCCCTTGAGCATGCCGCGACCGCGGCCCAGCGCGCGCTCTTCCTCGCGGACCCGGGTAAGGCAGACGACCACTTCGGCGGCAAGCGCATCGGCCAAGGTCCCGCATGCCAATGCCATGGCCTCCACTCGAGTGGCGGCTGCCTGCACCTGCGCGTCCTCTGCAGGGTCACGCGATTCCGACCGCCACTCCGCTGCCATGCCGCCCTGCTCGCGGATGAGGGCGTTCATGTCGTCTGCCATACGGCGTACACGCAAGAGCATGGGTTCGAGCTCGTCGAGCGTTTCCAGGGTGCCGAGCAGTTGCTGCATTTCATCCTGATAGGCGGCGAGCCAGTCGTGTTGCCGCTCCAGAAAGGAGAGTGCGCGCTGCGCGGCAGCGGAGCGTTCCATAGCCTACCCTTCCGCGCTGGACCGGGCCGACTGCAGACGCCGTTCCAACCGCGCGTAGTCGGCCTTGGTGCGCGCCTCCCCGGCCCAAGGCGCCGTGCTGGCGGCCACCTCGTCGAGCAGGCGCAGGCCGTTGTCATAGTCTCGCAGCTGGAGCAGGGCGTTGGCCCGCTGATACTTCGCCCAGCGCGGGTCGCGCCCCGGCTCGGTCGGCGGCACCGTCATCTTGTCGGCCGCGGTCACGGCCATGGCATAGGCGTCCGCGGCGGTCCGGTAGTCGCCGCGCTCGTAGAGATAGTCGCCCCAGGCGATGGACGCCTCCAACAGGTGTATGCTGTCGATAGGCTGGGTCTGTACCTCGGACGCCAGTTCCATGACCACGCGCCGCGCCGCAGCCGGCCGGTCGGCGGCCAGGTACGCGCGCAACAGTTCAAGGTCGTCGGCGCGGGTGCGCTGGTCCGGATAGGCCATATAGGCCTGTTCCAGATAGTCGAGCCCCTCGCGCGGCACCTGGGGCAGCAGTTGGCGACCGAGTTCGCGCAGCATGGCATACGCGGTGCTTTCGCGCAGGCGCGCCGGATCCACGCGATCGACTATCAAGCGTCCCTCCTGCACTTCACCCGCTTCGAGCAAGGCGATGGCCGCCTGCGCAAGTGTCTCATCGTCGTCGGCCGATGTGGCGATTTCCCGCGACACCATCGACAATGCATCGCCCCAGCCGAGGGCCTTGTAGATGTCCGATTGGGCGAGCAGCACGGGCAGGTGCTGATCGGAGTTGGATGTAGCCAGCGCCAATTCGTCGAGGCTTTTGATGGCCTCGCGCACATCGCCCTCGTCGTAGCGAATGCGGGCCGCTTCCACCGCGCCGATATTCGCGGCGGGGATATCGGGGTAGGACCGCCGCAGCCGGGCGTAGGCCTCAAGCGCGCGGTCGGTCAGCCCGGCCGTCTTGAAATGCCGGGCAGCGGTCAGCAGCAACTCGGGGTCGAAGGCCCCTGCATCTTCCGCGGCAAGCAAGGCCTCGGCCGCAGCGTAGGGATTGCCGGTGAGTCCGAGCATCTCGCCCTTCGCGCGGAGCACGCCGGGATTCTCCGGAAAGCGCACCGCCGCCTGTTGGGCCAGGCGCAGCGCATCGCCGCGTTCGCCGAGCGCGTCGGTGACCTCGACCAGTTCTACAAAGGCCTTTGGCGTCGTCTCGGACTGCGGAAAGAAGTTGATGATGTCGGAGAGATTCGAGCGCGCCGCCTCGAGGTCGCCCATCCGGCGCTGCGCGCGGGCGAGTTCGAGATACACGGCATCATTGCCCTCGAAGGTCGTCGTGCGCTCGAGAAAGGTCTGGAGCTCGTCCGCCGCGCGGGCGTAATCGCCCGCATCGAAAGCCATGCGGCCCAGCCGCAGGATACCCTCGGCGCGCGACTGCGGATCCGGATCGTTCTCGGCCACGCGTACGTAGAGCGTGCGGGCGTCATCCACCATCCCGGCCTTCAGGTAGGAATCACCGAGCAGCAGTTTGCCCTCGCCCGCATAAGGCGAACCGGGGAATTCGAACAGCAGCTGTTGCAAGCGCTCCGCGGCGAGCTGCGGCCGGTTGACCTCGAGCGCGAGTTCGCTATCTTCCAGCAGCACGCCGTCGAGGCCGCGCATGGTCGGATAGTGTTCAATAATGCTCTCCAGCACATCGATGGCGGCGCTTGGCAATTGCTCCTGCTGGTAGAGCCGGGCTTCCCAGTACAGCGCCTCGGGGGCGCGTTCATGGGCCGGATAGCGCTCGACCGCGGCCGAGATGTCGTCGTGCAGTTCCTGATACTTCGGCGATCCGAAGGGCGCATTCAACAAATGGAAGCGCGCCTCGAGCATCAGAAACTCCGCCTCGGCGCGTTCGTCGGATTCAGGCGCCTCCTCAAGCGGCCCTTCCAACTGATCGATAATCGGGCCGTAGAGCCCTTCCTGCTGGAATTCACGCGCTCTTACCAGCGCTTCGCGCAGGTCGAGCAACGGCTGCCCGCCGAGGTCCGCGAAGGTGGGCCGCTTTTCCTGATTGACCCACAGAAGCCCGAACGTAAGCGATGCCCCCAGCAGCCCCGCCAGTAACGACGCGGCCAGCCGCGCCACGGGCAGTTTCGCGCCACCGGTCTTGGCCTTCCGCTTCCGGGGCGTCTTCGCGGGCGCAGCCTCTGCCACGGCCTCGGCGGCAGCGGATAAGGCTGCCTCGTCCAGCGGAGCGCCGGACGCGGCGATGGGTTCCGGTGCTCGCGGTGTTTCCTCGGATTCCGTCGGCGTCACGGGCGCCGTCGCGGCGGCAGCCAGATTTTCGCTGCTGATATCGCCTTGAGTTTCGCTGCTTTCGGCCGCGCTGAGCAGCGCATCGATCATGTCCTGCGATACTTCGTCGACGCCGCCTTGGGGTTCGGGTTCCGGTGCGAGGGGCGGCGGCGGTGCCGGAGCGGCGGGCACCGCGGCAGGCGATTCCTGAGCCGGTGCTGCCGCTACGGGCTCTTCAACGGGCGCCGGCGCTCCACCGATATCGAGATCGGCCAACAGGCTTTCCACGTTATCCTGCGCCAGAGAAACCGTCTCTTCGATTTCGCCGCCGAGGGGTTCGTCCAGCCGCGAGCCGTCCAGTACTTCCTCAGCGTCGTGCACCACCGCGGGCATGTCATCAAGAGCCGCCAATTCGTCGGCACTCAGCACGTCGTCGTCGGTCATGCCTCCGATGATGTTGTCGAGCTCGAGCGAGTCTACGACCTTCGCCGAGGGGGATTCGCCGGAGGCCGCTGCGGCCTGGCTGATAAGCGCATCGAGCTCGGACTGCGAGAGCGTGTTCGTCTCGGACGGGGGGGCGCTCTCTGGCTTCGCAGCCTCGGCATCCAGTACTTCTTCGATAAGTTCATCGGCTACGCTTTGCCGGGAGACTTTTGCGGCGGGCTTGGAGCGCGGCGCGCTTTGTTGCGCCAGCACCGCATCCAGTTCCTCCTGCGTCAGCAATCCGACCGCAGGGTCGAATCCGGAATGACCCATGTCGGGCATATCGAATTCGTCAAGCGACAGGTCGCCCGAGAACAGGGCCTCGAGGGTGTCGGCATCGGCCAGATCCACCTCGGCCTCGGGTGCCGGGGGCGCGGGTTGCACGGTCGATAACTTGACCGCCGCGGAGGGCATGCGGCGGACAATGGTATCCAGCTCCGCCTGTGTCAGCAGCGCTTCGTCGTCCGATTGGCGCTGGACCACCGGCGGGGTCGATTCAGGCTGATCCGGCTCGTCGGACATGGCTGCTTGTGGCCACCTTATGCGTACGCAATGCCTACATATTGTGGATAGATGTCGGACCCGTCACTACATATTCGGGCAGGTGATAGTGTACCATCTTCTTCAATTGCGCACAACGCCAATTAACACAAGGGCCTACGTTGTCTGAGCGCATCGAACAGGGGAGAATCGCAACCGCCCCTTCGGGCTACGAACGGGGCCTGCTTGCCGCCGCTCTGATCATCGGCCCGCTGGTCTTTAGCCTTGAGGTCACCAGCTTCCTCGAAATCAAGGAAGCCTGGCTTCTCGCCGCCCTGACGCTCGCCGTTGCATCCCTGTTCCTGCGTGGCCGTCTTCCCGCCATTGGTCCGCATGTAGCCGTGTGGGCCCCCTTATGGCTATGCCTCGCCTACGGTCTGCTGCGCGGCGGACTCTCCCCTGCCGGATCGATTCATGCACTCGTGTTCGCCGGTATTCTGGGGTGGGCGTGGATAGCCGGGCCGCTCTTGGCCAGCGACGAAGGGAGAACCCGGCTGCTCGTCACGCTCCTCGTCAGCGGTGTCCTGGTAGGCCTTACGGTCCCGCTCGAATGGTCCGCAAGCGGCACGTTGTGGGCTGCCTGGTCGGACGCTGCGGTCCTGGCGCAAGGCGTCTTGACCTCGACCTTCGGCAACCGCGATCTTCTCGGGGGCTATCTGGCAATCGCGCTAGGTGCGGGGCTGGCCTTGTTTCGATCTGACCAACGCGGCAAGCGGCCCCTGATCGCAGCCTGTGTCTTCCTGTTCGCCATGCTGCTCGCCTCGGGGTCGCGGTCCGCGTGGCTGGCGGCGCTTGCCGCTGCAATGTTCGCTGCGGCATTGGCGAGGCCGGGCAAGCGCACCTTGCTTGTAGCGGTGCCCGGTGCCGGCTTCGCCATGGCATTCGCCACGATTCTTTTCCCACACCTCTGGACTGGCCGCGTGCTCGATACCTTTGCTCCCCATGACGCCGGGACCTGGACGCGGCTGTGGCTTTGGGAGGCCTCGCTCCGGATGCTGGCCGACCATGGACTGCTTGGCGTGGGGCTTGGCCGCTACAGCACCTGGAGCGCGCATTACATGGCCGACGCCATGGCGGCGCCGTGGGGCACGCGCTATCCAGCGAACGGCCTGCCCGGCGAGCATGCCCACAACGACCTGCTGGAACTGCTCTGCGAGAACGGCCTGCCGGGGCTGCTGCTGGTCATCGTTTTTCTATATCGGCTGCGGCCGACTCGAGACCGGCGCCTTTGGGTGCCGCTGCTAGCACTTGGGGTATTCGGATGCTCCAATGCGGCGCTGTTCAGTGCGCCCCATGCCTTGGCGGGAGTACTGTTGCTGCAAGCCACCTCCGGCCGTTCCGCATCCGCCGAGCGCGCGGATTGGCCCCGCCGGGTGGCGGCTCTCGGCTGCATGGCGCTTGCCCCGCTACACCTGGCCTTCGCGGTATGGCCCAGCCACCTGCTCACCCGCGCGGAAGAAGCGCACCTGCAAGGAAAAGCCGCCGTCGAGGCCTATCTCGAAGCGGCCGTCTACCCTTACACCCGTTCGACCGCCATGGGCTTTGCCGCGATGCAGGCGCTCGACACCGGGCAGCCAGCTGCCGCGCGCAGCTTTGCTGCGGTATCGCTTCGGGACCGGGGCTGGCCCGAACTACTCGCGGTTCAGTCGCTCGCTGCCGCACGACTGCCCGACTATCCCGATACCAAGCCCTTGCTGCGCGAGGCGCTGCGCCAATGGCCCGTGAATCAGGCCGTGTTCCATGCTCTTTGGGAGTGCGCGGCCGAGAGCGAGCGGACAACATTGCGCGCGCATGCAACGCGCTGGAACCTGCACGTGCCGGAGGCTACTTGACGAAGTCCGGCCGCATCAGCCCCGCGCATTCCAGCGACACCGGAAAATTCTCGGCGCCGTAGACCAGAATTTCATAACGCTTGCCCGGCTCGATGGGAAACTCGGTGGTCCAATCGTCGCCGCGGACGTTCTCGTAGAGGCGTGTGCCGGATTCGTCCTTGATCTCGAAACGCATCTGGGGGGGCGGACTGTTGCTGACGATCTTGAAGAAGGTGCGGCCCCCGCGGGCGTCCAGCCAATCCGACCCCGTGGAATTCCAAGTGACCTGCTGCTTGATGGGCAGCGTGTTGCCGGGAATCTGATAGATGCCCGTGTCGAGAATCGGACTGCGCCCCTGAACATACTGGATGACGCGCGGAATCTCGACGAGCGGATTGTAGAAGGTGCCCAACTGCAACCGTTCGGCCCCAGCCAGCACCGCCGGCACGAGCGCTGTAACGAGCATCGCCTGTATCGCCCACACGCCGAAGGCCTGCCGTGCAGTGAGACCCAGCGCGGCAATCACGATGACGGCGGACAGTGCCAGCGGCAGGAAGAACGCCAGCGGCAACGAGTTCGGCGGCAGCCAGGTGCAGAGAAACGACAGGCCCGCCAGCGCCAGCCCGGACAGGGTGATGAAGGCCGGCGGCACCTTGAGCGGCGAGCGCGTGAAACGCATGCCCGCCCAGAGCGCGAGCGGCCAGCCGAGATAGAGCCCCGCCCCAAGCGCCAGTCGGGTCCGGCCGAGGCCGTATTCGTACAAATCCCACACGGTGCGGAAGCCGTAGCTGCCGAAGGCCGTGCGATCCTTGAGCATGAGCATGACGGACAGGTAGACGCAGACGCCGGCGATGATGACCCCGGCAATGCCCGTAAGCGTGACGAGGGTTTCGATGGATGGCCCGCTCGATACCGGCGCTTCCTGTTGCTTGGGGCGTCGGCGAATGGTAGACGACTGCTGTGAAATCGGGGCGTTGCACTGCCAGCAGCGCTGCTCCTCGGCGCTGTTCTGCGCGCCGCATTCCCGGCAGACGACGCCGACGGTCAAGTCGATACCACTGTCGCTGTCGGTCAGGCCGAGGTCTTCCTGTGGCGTGCGCTCCGGCTTGCTCTGCAAGCGCCGGATTGCGCTGTTGGCGGTGGGGTGATCGGGCTGTATATTGGCCACTTCGCCCCAGACGCTCGACGCCTCTTGCCGTTTGCCTGCAACTTCGAGCACGCGCGCGAGCTGCTCGCGCAGCCCGATTTCCTGCGGCCAGCGCGCGATGGCGGACTCGAGTTCCTTGATGGATTCCGCATAGCGGCCGAGCCGGTAGTAGGTGGCGGCGAGGTATCGAACGACGTTTTGCCGCTCGTCCCATTCATTGTGCAACACCTGCAGGTGCTCGAGCGCGTGGCGGTATTCCCAAGCCATGTACATTTTCTTCGCCAGCTGCCAGCGGCGCTCGTGGTCCATGGGATGCTCTTCCACGTAGCGGGCGAGTTCCCAGATGTCCGTGGAATCCGGCGGCGTCGCGTCTTGCTCGATGGAGGTAGGCATGGGGCGTCCTATTTTTTCTTCTTCTTGGCCGACTTCTTGGCGGCCTTCCGCTCGGCTTCGTAGCGGCGTACATTCCGGCGGTGCAGCAGGTCATTCACGATAAAGGTCACGACGCCGGAGGTGACCAGCGCGATGATGACGCCGAATCCGATGCGCGTGCCGGTCGTCGTGTTCTCTTCATAGGTCATCTGATAGGAGAGATAGGTACACGGCGCCGCGAACAGCGCGAAGAGCAGGATGAACAGGCCCCACCCGACGGACTCGATAGACTTGATGCGCTGAATGATGCCCTGGCTCATGAACGTCGTCTGTTCCTTTTGCTATCAGGATTGCAGCAGCGGGTGCCGCTCTTCCTGCCCGGATTCGGAAACACTTGGCGCGGGCAGCACGATGCGGAAACAGGCGCCGCCGCCGGGGGCGTCCAGCACTTCGATGGTGCCGCCGTGCTCGCGGATCGATTTATGCGTGGCCGCCAGCCCCAGCCCGGTGCCCTTGGCGCCCTTGGTCGAGAAAAACATGTCGAAGATTTCGCGCTTGTGCTCGTCGGGCACGCCCGGCCCGGTGTCCTCGCACTCGATGACCACCTGCTCGTCGTCGGGCCGCCACACGCGGATGCGCACCTGACCGCCGGTCTTTTCCACGGCGTCGGCGGCATTGCCCAGCAGGTTCAGCATGCAGCGGTGCATGGCCTGCGCGTCCAGCATGACCGGTCCGCCGACGTCCTGGCAATCGAACACCACATCGACCTTGCGCTGGGTGAACAGTTCTTCCATGGTCTGGTGGGCGTCGTGAATGATCTCTTCGAGATTGCAGGCCTCGCGCACGGGTTTGCGCGGCTTGGACAGCGACAGCATGTCCTGCACAAAATTGGCGATGCGCTTGGTGCTCCGCCGGAACACCGGCCACGAACGCTGCAGCACCTCGATGTTCTGGCGATCGAGCCCCATGTCGATGAGGTCGGCGCTGCTGGTGAGCCCCGTGACGATGTTCTTGATGTAGTGCGACAGGCCGGTGACCGCCTGGCCGATGGCGGCGAGTCTTTCGTTACGCACTTTTTCCTCAATCAACCGGGCGCTGATGACCTCGGCGGCGGCCAAGCTGCCGAACATCTCCATCACGCGGGTATCGAAATCGGTGAAATCGCCGCCGTCGGACTTGTTGAGCACCTCGAGCACGCCCACCAGCTGGTCGTGGTCGATCATCGGCACGGCCAGCAGGTTGCGGGTTTCAAAGCGGCTGGCGGCGTCGGCCTCGCGGTAGAAGCGCGCGTCGCCCTGCGCGTCGTGCACGTTGATGGAAGCCCGCGACGCGGCCGTCGCCCCGGCAATGCCCTGGCTCAGCGTCAGGCGCACCTCGCGCTTGAGCGCGTCCTGGTCGCCGGAATCGCCCAGCGCCGTGCGGAAATACAGCTCCTGCGTGTTCTCGTCGAAGAGCATGACCGATGCGGCCTCGGCCCGGGCGACGTCCTTCGCCTCCTGCGATATCCGCACGAGCAGCGAATCGATGTCCGTAACCGCCGTCGCCAGGCTATGCACGCGGTACAAGGCCTCGACCACGCGCGCGACTTCCTCGCGCGAAGCGCTGTCCAGCCAAGGTATCTCGTCGTGCACGGGAGTGCCCATCCACGGCCCCTACGTTTCGCCGCAAACGCGGCTATTGCCCATCCATGCCCCCCTCCCAAGCGGGAATCGCATGATAGAGCACGTCCCCGACAGCCTGCAAGCTATTCGGGCAGAGGGCGGCGGGGGTGTCGTTTCCGGGTTGGGTCAGGCGGGCGTGTTCGGTGAGCGAGCCGCCGAGGATGGGGTCGGCGAGGTAGAGTGTGTTGGAATACTCGCCGCGGATGCCGAGGGCGTCTTTGGGCGGCGGACCGCTGCGGCTGAAATGCTGGCGGTAGCCGAGGGATTCGGCCGTGTCGAGCAGCCGGTCGCGCATCCAATCGGGGGCGTCGGGGTCGGCGCTGACGCGGAGGTAGCAGTCCCCCACCCCTTCGAGCACGACGATTGCCCCGGGCGCGAGCTGCCGGAGCGCCTCGGCGGCGTCTGCGGCCGAATCGAGCCACAAGAAGCTGGGGGCCTTCCCCACAGGCAGGGGCTTGAACACGCGGGCGATTTCGGCGAGAAGCGCGGTGGGCGCGGCATCGGCTATAGCACCGCCCGCGCGGTCGCCCTCATGCCGCGCCGCCACCAGGGCCACGCCGCCCTGCGGACGTCCGGCATAAGTGGCGCTCACGCCGCCGGCGACATGGCGGACTTCGAGCCCCGACGAGCGCCACGATTTCGTCAGGGTCTCGGCGATTGCGTCGGGACCGCCCTCATAGAGACGCACAGCCAAGGCCATGGCGCGCTCCTTGTCGAAGTCGCTCCGCGCCGCGCGATCGGCCACCCGCTGGGTCTCGTCGGGTTTGAAGGAGCGCTGGAGTCCCATCGAAGCCAGCCACAGAAATACGAGGACCGCCGCCCCGCCGATGCCGATGACCTTGAGGCTCATGCTGTAGTCTTTAGCCATCGATTTCCACCTCGGACGATTCCGCCGTAAGCGTACTCCAAAGGTCCTGCTGCGACAGGGGATTCAGCACGCGCGTTTCCTTGAAGACGAAATCGCGATCCCCGGAATACAACACAAAGCCCGATGGCCCCGCATCGGGCGATGCTTCTTGCAGGCGCCGGATGCCCCGGATGAAATCCGGGGTGAAGGTAGACGCGGACTTGATCTCGATGGGAATCAGACGACGTCCCTCGCGGATGACCAGATCGACTTCGTTTCCATTGGAGTCGCGGTAGAAGTACACCTGCGGGCGATAGCCGCGGTTGTAGGCCCCTTTCAGGACCTCCGTGAGGATCAGGTTTTCAAAGAGCGCGCCGCGCAAGGGGTCCCGCGCGGCCTGGTCCGCATCGTGAATGCCCAGGAGATACGCCGCCAGGCCGACATCGGTGAAATACAACTTCGGCGATTTCACCACGCGCTTGCTTACGTTCTCGAAGTAGGGCTGCAGTTCGACGACGAGGTATGTCGCCATCAGCACGCTCAACCAGTTCTTGATCGTCGACACGCTCACGCCGACGTCGTTCGAAAGCGAACTGTAATTCACGAGTTGTCCGATGCGCCCCGCGAGCAGCTTCAGGAATTTCTGAAACACATCCAGATCGCGCAACTCCAGCAGGATGCGCACATCGCGCTCTACATACGTTTGCACGTAGCCGTTGTAAAACCGGCGCGGGTCCAATTGCCGGTCGTGTACCCTCGGGTAACCGCCTGTCACCATCAGCTCGAAGGGACTCCATGCCTCCCGGTAAGTCTTCAATTCCGGCATGGAGAACGGCCAGAGGGTCAGTACCGCCGTGCGCCCCGCCAGCGACTGGCTCACGGCTTCGTGAAGTTGCGGCTGATGACTGCCCGTCAGGACAAATCGGCCCGGCTCCGGCGATGCATCGACGAGCCCTTGAATATAGGACAGCAGCTCGGGCAGGCGCTGAATCTCATCCAGCACGGCCCCGTTGGGCACGCCGGCAAGAAAGCCGCGCGGGTCTTCGGATGCCTGCAAACGGATGTCCGGTTCTTCGAGCGAATAGTACGGCTTGTCCGGGAAGACCAATCTGGCCAGAGTGGTCTTACCGGATTGGCGCGGCCCCACGATGGTGACGACGGGATATTCCGCTGCTGCCGCACGCAATTCGGCCTCGATTTCACGCTTGATCATAACCCTAATGTAGCACATTTTATGCAAAACAGCAAATAGCATTGTTGATTTGCATAAAACAATCCGCCCGTAACCCACCCCGAAAACTCGAAAGTTTCGCTAGACGCCGTGCAAAAGCTGTGTTACACTCTTTCGCGGCTTGGTCGCATTGGAGTCGGGATGATTGGGTATCTGAGTCTCGGCGGCAATGTAGGTGATGCTCGGGCGAATCTTCGTAAAGCGTTGCAGGCTCTGGACGAAACTCCGGGCGTGGAAGTGTTGCGAGTTTCGCGGTGTTACCTGACTGAGCCGGTTGGAGAATTGAATCAGCCTGTGTTCCGCAATTTGGCGGCAGAGATCAAGACGGGGCTGGCCCCGCTGGAACTCCTGAATGCCGTGAAGCGGATTGAACAGGCAATGGGGCGCGCGCCCGGTCCCCGATGGGGGCCCCGGCTGATTGACATCGACATCATCCTGATGGACGACACGGTGTTCGAGACGCCGGAGCTGACGGTGCCGCATGCGCGATTCCGCGAACGGGCCTTTGTATTGGCGCCGCTGGCGGAATTGGCGGCGGATGCTGTGGACCCGGTGACGGGACTGACTGTGCTCGCCCTGGCTGCGCGGCCCGAGGTTATTGGCCGCGTAGAGATAGACGACGAAATAGACTCTTGAACCGCTCCGCTTGGAGCCCACAGGGACCGGGACGATTATC
Source organism: Candidatus Hydrogenedens sp. (assembly GCA_016125095.1). Taxonomy (GTDB): domain Bacteria; phylum Hydrogenedentota; class Hydrogenedentia; order Hydrogenedentales; family JAEUWI01; genus WGMK01. The sequence goes on from WGMK01000041.1 coordinate 23,709, forward strand.
ACCGGTTCAGGAGGAACGCGACGATGTCGCAGCACAAGGTACAACCGTTCCGCGTCACGACGCTGACGCTGCAGAAACGGAAACGCGATGGCGAGAAGATCGCCATGATTACCGCGTACGATTTCCCCACCGCACAATTGGTCGAGTCTTCCGATATCGACGTCATTCTCGTCGGCGATTCGGTCGGCATGGCGGTGATGGGGCTCGATGACACGCTGAGCGTGTCGATGGAAGTGATGCTCCACCACACCAAGATGGTCACCCGAGGCGCCAAGCGTCCGCTGGTGGTGGCCGACATGCCCTTCCTTTCTTACCAGGTGAATGCCGAAGAAGCGCTGCGCAATGCTGGACGGTTGGTGGCCGAGGGCGGCGCGCAGGCAGTGAAGGTGGAGGGCTCGGTCGAGAAATTCGGCGATGCCATCCGCATGATTCTCCGCGCGGGCATTCCGGTGATGGGCCACATCGGCCTGACGCCCCAGTCGGTGCACCAGCTGGGCGGTTACCGGGTGCAGGGCCGCAGCGAAGCGGACCGCGAGCGCCTCATGGAAGAGGCCAAGGGCCTCGAGGCGGCAGGCTGTTTCGCGGTGGTGCTGGAATGCATGCCTCCGGACCTGGCGGCTGAAATCAGCGCGGCCATCAGCATCCCCACCATCGGCATCGGCGCGGGTGCGGCGTGCGACGGGCAGGTGCTCGTGTTGCACGACATGCTCGGCTGGGGCCAGACCAAGTTCACCAAGACCTTCGGCAACGTGCGCGGCGAGCTTGAAAGCGCGCTGGCGGCGTATGCGGCCGAGGTGAAGGGCGTATCGTTCCCAGCGCAGGAGCACACGTACGCATGATTGTGATTCGCACGCCAGAAGAAATGCGGGCCTGGGCCTTCGAGCAGCGCGGCGCGGGACGGAGCATCGGCTTCGCCCCCACCATGGGCGCGCTGCATGCGGGCCATGTGTCGCTGCTCGAGGCGGCACGCGCGCAGAACGATCTGGCGGTGACGAGCATCTTCGTGAACCCGACGCAGTTCGCGCCGCATGAGGATTTCGACGCCTATCCCCGCACGTGGGAAACGGACTCCGCCAAGGCGGAGGCTGCGGGCATGGACGTGATCTTCGCGCCCACGGCCAGCTCGATGTACCCAGACGGCTACTCGACCTATGTGACCGTCGAGGGCGTGAGCGAGGGCCTGTGCAGCAAGTCGCGCCCCCACTTTTTCCGGGGCGTGGCGACGGTGTGCACGAAGCTGTTCAATGCGGTGCTCCCCACCCGCGCCTACTTCGGCCAGAAGGACGCCCAGCAGTGCGCGGTCATCAAGCGGCTGGTGCGCGACCTCGGCCTGGGCATCGAGATTGTCGAGATGCCCATCGCCCGCGAGGACGACGGGCTGGCGATGAGTTCGCGCAATGCCTACCTGCAGAACGGCGAGCGCGAACGCGCGCAGTGCCTGTCGAAGGCGCTGCGCGAGGCCGAGGCCCTGATGCGCGACGGCGAGCGTGATACCGCCCGCCTGACCGCCGCAGTAAGGGGTAGCCTTACCGGGGCCGATACGATAGACTATGTAGAACTCGTCGATGCGGAAAGCATGCAGCCGGTGGACGCGATTGCGGGACCGGTCACGCTGGCCGTGGCGGCGTATGTCGGGAAGACCCGGCTATTGGATAACATCAAATTCATTCCATAAGGCGATGACCCGCAAGGGCGGCGACTGAAAGGACCAACCATGCAAGTAAAGATGTTCAAGAGCAAGATTCACCGGGCGACGATCACCCAGGCGGACCTGCATTACAAGGGCAGCCTGACGCTCGATCCGCTGCTAATGGAAGCGGCCGACATGCTGGAGTTCGAGGAAATCACCATCCTCAACATCAACAACGGCGCGCGCTTCAGCACCTACCTCATCAAGGGCGAACCCGGCAAAGGCGAGTGCTGCCTCAACGGCGCCGCCGCCCGCCTCGGCCAGCCGGGCGACCTGGTTATCGTGCTGACCTACGCCCAGATGGACCGCGAAGAAGCCCGCAACTGGCAGCCCACCGTGGTGCATGTAGACGAGAAGAACCACATCACCGAAGTCGTCACCGGCGAAGAACCCGGCATCGACGAGCACGCGATCCGCCGGATCGCGTAAGCGCGCCCTATCAGCGAAACCGAAACGCCCCCGGAGCAGTTGCTCCGGGGGCGTCTTTTCGTTGCATTCAAGTAGGTCGGGGTTCTACCCCGGCATCGTGACACGACCGCTCCGGCATCTGCCGGGGTAGAACCGCGATCCACAAGCCATTCTACCTAAACCTATTTTGACGCTCGTAGGTTAACCGCAGATTCAAAGTCTAATTGCAACAGGCTTTTCGAGGAAGACCTGTGCCGGGGTGCGGAATCCGAGTTTCTTTCTGGGACGATTGTTGAGCTTGTCGACGTAGGTATTCAATTCCCCGTCGGTGAGGTTTTTGAAGC
>WGMK01000023.1 GCA_016125095.1 Candidatus Hydrogenedens sp.
CTCAACGGTAGTATTCGGCGGGAATGCCTGGACCATGTCATCGTCCTCGACGAGAAGCATCTTTGCAGAGTCCTTAGAGCCTATTTCGCCTACTACCATGACGACCGAACTCATCTGGGGCTGGACAAGGACACGCCAGGGGAACGTCCGACTACAAGTCGCGCATCGCCAATGGATGCAATCGTCGAATTGCCCCGTCTCGGTGGGCTGCACCACCGCTACAAATGGAGCCAAGCAGCATGATCAGCTCACGATCTATTATTTGCGAGGGACAGGGCGCTCGATGCCTTGGCCGTGGCCGCGACGCCGGTACCGGGGCTGACGGTGGAAACCGGCGCGGGCTATGCCTTCATCGACGGCGCGCCCTTCCGGCTGCAGGAACCGCTCGAGAGCACAAGTGTGACGCCGCCCGCGGGCCTCGACCGGATAGACCTCGTGGCCGCGGTTCTCGACAGTGGTGGTGTGGTGGTGGTGCAAGGCGTCGAATCCGCCTCGCCGTCGGCCCCTGCCGTGCCGGCAGGACACCTGGCGCTGGCGTACCTGTACCTGCGGCCGGGCATGACGAGTATCAAGAATCTCGACGACGCCACGAACGGCTACATCATCGACCAGCGGGTTTTCGTGTAAGGCTGCCTAGAAAACGAAGTAGCGCAGGTAGAGATAGATGGTGCTGATCACCAGCGTGACGATCATGATCGGGAAGCCGTAGAACGTGAACATGCCGAAGGTAATCGGGTAGTTGTTTCTGCGGGCGATCTGCGTGACGACCACGTTGGCCGAGGCGCCGACCAGCGTGCCGTTGCCGCCGAGGCACGCACCCAGCGCGAGCGCCCAGAACAACGGCATGGCGATGGCGGCGTGCGCCTCGGGCGAATCGGCAGCGAGACCCTGCTGCTCCGCGAACACTGGAATGATCGTGTGGATGAGGGGAATCATCGCGATCACCAGGGGGATGTTGTCCACAATCGCCGAGACAATGGCGGCGAACCACAGCACGGCCATGAGCGTCATCAGGTAATCGCCGCGCGTGGCCAGCAGAATGTAACGCCCCAAGGCCTCGAAGATGCCGTTGTATTCGAGCGCGCCCACCATCATGAACAATCCCACAAAGAAGAGAATGCTCGCCCATTCCACGCGCTCGAGCGCATGGTGCAAATCCTTGCCGCAGACCCAGCAGAGGATGACGGCGCCTCCCAGGGCGATGAGTCCTGGCTCGACCTCGATCGCGTGATGCAGGAAGAACGCGGCGAGGATGCCCGAGAACACGATGAGCGAACGGCGCAGGCCGACCGGATCGAGAATGGCGAGTTCGGGCTTCGCACGCATGATCTGCATGCGGGCTTCTTCGCTCACCTGCAGTTGCTTGCGGAACAGCAGGGTGATGACCGGAAAGATGACGACTATCATCACGAGCACGGCGGGGGCGAGGTTTTCGATGAACTCGACGAAAGTAAGACCCGCCTGGGATCCGATGAGCACGTTGGGCGGATCGCCGATGAGGGTCGAGGTGCCGCCGATGTTCGACGCGAGCGCTTCGAGAATCAGGAAGACCATCACCGGCAGGCCGAGTATCTGGCCGACGAGAATCGTAATCGGCGCGATGAGGATGACCGTGGTCACGTTGTCCAGGAAGGCCGACAACACGGCGGTAACGGTCATGAAAAACAGCAGGATCATGGTGCCGTTGCCATTCGCGGCGCGCGCGACGGTAATGGCAATCCACTCGAAAAGGCCTGTGTCGGACAGGATGCTCATGACAATCATCATGCCGATGAGCAGGAAGATGACATTTAGGTCGATGCTGGCAAGCGCGAATCCGTAGGGCACGAAATGAAAGGCCACGACGGCAGCGGCGCCCAGCAGGGCGGCGGTTGTTTTGTCGAGCTTTTCGGTGGCGATGCCCAGGTACGCGAGCGCGAACACGACGACCGCGCCGACCTGGCTGCCGAAGCTGGCCTCGCGCGCCAGTTCTTCCGTGGCGCCGGTGCTGAAGAGCGTGGTAAACGGTGCGATAAGCCACGTGTTCATGGATTGATAATCTCGTTCAGCACGCGCGCGCGGTCAATCACGCCCGCCAGTTTGCCGTCACGCTCGACATAGACTTTCGCGTGGCGCTTTACCGAAAGCAGGAAGATCACCTCGAGCATGGTGGCGTCTTCCGGCACGCGCGCGACATTCGTCGACATCACCTCGCCGGCGGTCTGGTGCGCCACGCGGTCGAAGTAGCCGTCGAAGGGATCGAATTCCTTGATGAACGACACGCTTTTCAGTTGGCTGAAGAACTCGGGCATGCCCGAGGTGTACAGCGCGTCCGACGTTATCTCGCCCACCAGCCTGCCATCCTCGGAGAGAATGCCCACGGCGTCCAGGTTGAATAGCGCCATCTTGCGGGCCACTTCGGTCACCGACATGCCGGTGGTAATCTCTCCCATCACCGGGCGCATCACGTCGCGCGCGAGCAGCGGCGCATCCACCACGAATACGTGCTTGCGGATGAGCGCAGCGGCTGCGGCAGGATCCGCGCTCACAATTTGCTGGAAGATATTATCCGCCCCGAGACGCGCCACATTCGCCAGCAGGCGCAACGCCAGCGGCGGGCGTTCCGCGGGGACAATCAGCACCACGGCAATCTTGACCGGCGCCTCGTCGGCGCTGCCATAGGCGAAGGGATGCTTCAGGATGGCCGCCGCGCCCCCGGCTCCGGTCAGCCCGGGCATGCGCGCGTGCGGACAGGCCACCCCGGGTGCCAGCACGGTCGGCCGCTCCGCCTCGCGGGCCAGCAGCGCCTGCTCGACGGCCTCGATGGTGAGCCCCGGATTGGCCGCAAAGAGCGGGCCGCGCGAGGCGGCTTCCACCAGGGCGCGGATTAAGGAAGGTTTGTCTTCGGCTTCGCAACCGGATAGCACTTGGCCATCGGTTACATACTTGGTGTAGTCCATGGGAAGGGAAAAGACTCCGCGTGCAGGACGCACGACGCGCATACTCTATGCCTGCTCTTGTCGCTTTAGCAACTTTTCCGCCGCGGGCGGGTTCCTTTGAGGACTACACGGGCACCGTAGTATGCTTCGGCTTTCCGCGCCCGTAGCTCAGGGGATAGAGCAATGGCCTTCTAAGCCATTGGTCGTTGGTTCGAATCCAACCGGGCGCGCCAGTCTTCATTTCGCTTCCCGATACCGCCCGTTGACTTATCTCCGGCGCTTCCCCTAGCCTCGCATTTCCGGCCGCATGGGCGCGGCCCCGGGAGGTGCATGAGATGAAGTCCCTTGTTCCGGCGCTCGCGTTAACCCTCGTTTTCGTCAGTCACTCCGCGTTGGCCGCGATAACCGCTGCAGACCTTTCGGAATCCTCCGGCTTCGTGGAAACCGACGGGGGCTTGCCCGCGCCGGAGACCATTGTGCTGGAACGGGCGTGGTCGGAGGGTTCGTGCCGCTCGACCGTGCACAACGCCGGCAGCGTGCCCGTGTCCATCCGGCGCGTGGTGGTGTTCCGTCTAGCGCATGCGCTGCCGCCGGAGACGCGCCTGTATGGCGAGGGCTTCACGATGCTCTCGCAGACTGGCGGCACGCTGGGGGCACCGCAGAACATCGGCGACTATACCGACAAGGACCACTACAAGATTCCGCAGCCGGCCGATGCCACCACGGTGTATGAACTGCTGATGCTGTCTCCGCCCGATGCGCCGCGGCTGTTGCTCGGGTTTACCTCGTGCCGGCGTTTCGTGGGTCGGTTTCATGTGCGGCCGGATTCCATCGAGGCGGAACTGGACACCGAGGGGCTGACGCTTGAGCCGGGCGCTTCGTGGGACCTCGAGGACTTTCTGTTTCTGCAGGGCGGAGAACGCAGCGAACAACTCGATACCTTCGCTGATGCCATTGGGCGGAACCATCCGCGTCTCGCCTTCGATCCGGTTCCCACGGGCTGGTGTTCCTGGTATTGCTATGGTCCGATGGTCACGCGCAACCAGGTGATGGCGAACCTCGGGACGGTGAAAGAGAAGGCACTTCCGCTGCGCTATATCCAAATCGACGACGGCTATCAGGCGGCCATGGGCGATTGGCTGAAAACGGGCGACGCCTTCGGCGGCGGCATACAAGCGCTGCTCAAGGATATACGCGACGCCGGCTGCGAGCCGGCGATCTGGGTGGCGCCCTTTGTGGCCGAGGAAGGGTCGGAGGTATTTCAGCAGCACCCGGACTGGTTCATCCAGGACGACGAAGGTAATCCGCTGCGGTCCGACCGCGTCACTTTCGGCGGGTGGCGGCGCGGCCCGTGGTACGCGGTCGATGGCACGCACCCGGAGGCGCAGGCGCACCTCGAGGCGGTCTTCCGCACCATGCGCGAGGCATGGGGCTGCACCTATTTCAAGCTTGATGCGAATTTCTGGGGCGCTATGCACGGCGGCCGATTCTACGATCCGAAAGCCACGCGCGTGGAGGCCTACCGCCGCGGCATGGAAGCGGTGCTGCGCGGCGCGGGCGATGCCTTCGTGCTCGGGTGCAATCATCCGCTGTGGCCTTCGCTGGGAGTAATCCACGGCGCGCGCACCTCGGGCGATGTGACGCGGTCGTGGGACAACTTCAAGCACCTCGCGCGCGAGACCTTCCACCGCAACTGGCAGAACGGCCGGTTCTGGTGGAACGACCCGGATTGCGTGTTGCTCTCGGGCAAGCTGAGCGACAATGAATACCAGTTCCACGCGAGCGCGATACTCGCGAGCGGCGGCATGACCCTGTCGGGCGACAACCTGACCGTACTGCCCGACGAGCGCGTGGCAATGTTGCAGAAGCTGCTGCCGCCCACGGGTGTTGCGGCGAAGTTCGAGGATGAGGATTTCCGCATCGGCTCCATCGACCGTCCCGAGGGTAGTCTGTGGTTCGTCTTCAATTGGGAAGATACGCCGCAGTCGAAGGACGTACGCTTGGAAATTCCCTCGCATCTTTCAGACTTCTGGACTGGCGAAGACCTGGGCGAGGCGGAGGGTACCTACACGATCGAAAACATGCCGCCGCATTCCGCGCGGGTAATCGAACTCGCGCCGCGTGATTCGCATCCATAAAAAAACGGCGGCGTGCAGGGATGCTGCACGCCGCCGGGGAAAAGGAAAGCGATTACGCGTTCCAGGGCTCACGGTAATTTTCCGTGAGCCATTCCTTCTTGCCGCCGCCGAGGGCGAAGCGCAGGCGCTTGGGATTCCACCGCAGGGTCTCGTGGTTGTAGTAGGCCTGGTTCATCAGGTGGCAGCAGATGGCGCTGCGTCCGCCCACTTGCTCGCTGGTGATCGGCTTCTTGCGCGATTCCATGCAGCCGAGGAAATCGCGGATGTGATCGTTGCTCGCGTAGAGCTTGATCTTCGCGTCCTTGAGGTATTCGTCTTGCACGAAGAGGATGGCCGACTCGAGCGAGCCGCCGTCTTCTCGATCGACGAAGCCCGCCACGCGCTTGCCATCCAGAATGAACTCGAAGCGGCCGCGGTTCACTTTCACCTCGCCGCCCGCGCCGTAGAAATGCACGCCGAAGCCGTCCTTGTGGATTACCTGGATGTCGCCATCGTAGTGCATGACCGCGCCTTCAACCGCCGCGGGGTCCTCCGGCGGCACGATCTTCTCGGGGCCGCTGGCGTCCATGTCGAGTCCCCACTGGGCGATGTCGAGATGGTGCGCGCCCCAGTCGCACACCATGCCGCCGCCGTATTCCTTGTAGCTGCGCCAGTCGGGAAAGTGGTCGTGAATGCCGCGCGGGCTGAGCACCGAGTTGTAGGGGCGCATCGGGCCGGGGCCGATCCACATATCCCAATCCAGGCCGGGCTCCATGTCCTCCTCGGGCAGATCGCAGGGGCGCCCGGGAGGCCCGAAGCTGCACTCGACATGGCTGATCTTGCCGATGGCGCCGTTGCGTACCAGCTCGCAGGCCACGCGGAATTCTTCCATCGAGCGCTGCATCGAGCCGGTCTGCAGCACGCGGCCGTGCTTGTCCACCGCTTCCATCACGTCGATGGCCTGCTGGATGTTGTGCGTCAGCGGCTTTTCGCAGTACACGTCGAGGCCGGCCTCGAGCGCCGTGAGAATCGGAATCGTGTGCCAGTGGTCCGGCGTCGCGATGCACACCGCATCGAGATCGCCGCGCCCGATCAGTTCGCGGAAATCGTTGTAGCCCGCGCACTCGGCCGCACCCATCTCGGGGCGGTTGGTGTAGAAATCGATCACGCGCTGGCGGGCGTCCTCGCGGCGCGTGGTGTCCACGTCGCACACGGCCACCACCTGCACGCGCTTGTCCTGAATGAACGACGACATCAGGTGGCGGCTCTGCTTGCCCATGCCGATGAAGCCCATGACGATGCGATCGTTCGGGTTCGTCTCGGCCGCCCACACGTTCGACGGCAGCAGGAAGGGCGCGGCCGAAAACGCGGCCGCGGTCTTGAGAAAGGTTCTCCGGTTGGTAGTCATCTTCGTATCCTTTTCGGTGGCCCAATGTAGCTACGCGCCGGCCGCCGACGATACTGCTTTGTGAAGCAACCGGAACCCCGCGATGCACCACGCCCAGTGACGAAGCGGCTACGCGGAAAGTAGCTGAGTATGCGCCGCGGGCGGGTCGGTGTCAATTCCGGGGGCGGGTTTACTTGCTGCCGCGCTCGCGTGCCTTGATGTAGCCGTAGCCGACGCCCAGCAGCACCACGCCCAGAAACATCACCGCGCCGACCCGGTAGAGGCCCTCGAGTTCGCGCGTGTCGATCAGCGCGACACGGCAAAGGGCGAGCGCAAAGAGGACGAGTCCGGCATACCGGTAATAACGTTCCCGGGTGATTAGCGATAACCCCATCAGGCCGGCCGCGGCCGCGGTCCAGGCGATGGTGAGGTAATAGCTCGCCAGCACCGGCTCGCGTTCGAGCGCGCACACCAGCACGACGGACGGAATCGCAACGAGAATTGGCTGCACCATGGCGAGATCGTCGCGCCCGGCGAGCGGGCCATACTTCCGGGCGAACGCCACAAGCCGCTCGAGCGCGAACCAGAACAGCACTCCCAGGGCGAGCACCAGGGCGTGCTGTTCGCTCGGCAGGCTGCCGTCGTAGGCAGACACCAAGGCCACGCCTGTCGCGAGGAAACTGGCGAGTACCGCCAGCGCGAGGGTTGCGCGGACCCGGGTGATTGCCCCCAGCACGAGAAAGCCGAGCGCGAGGTATTGTTCACGGAGCAGGAATCCGTCGCCGGGGAGATAGTGCTGCGCGAGCACCAGCCAGGCCAACGCGGCCAACAGATTCTCGGCGAGCGGCACCGCGTACGCGGCGCGCCAGGTGAGCAGCCGCCCGGCGACGATTGCGCCCGCGGCTACCTGCCATACGCCGCGATTCCAAAGCATTTCGTCCATGTCCCGGGTGGCGTACCCGTAGGCCGCCGCGGCCATCAGCACGGCTGTGGACACGGCGGTGAGCGCGTAGCCATTCAGCGGATAGGCGGCCACGGCGGCGATGGTTCCCAGTATCACGAGGCCGGTTATTTCCGGCAGGCCCTCGGCGGCCTGGATGATCCAGCCGCCGATGATCGCGGCGACGCCGAGGTAGAGCACGTGCGGACCGGCCTTGGCCTGCTGGTGATACCAGAGCCCGGGGCGCTCGCCCCACCACTTCCACTCGGAGAACTGCGCCGTTGCGAAGGCCAGCATGACGATGAGCGGCAGCCACGCGGGCGCGTGGTAGCTGGCATAGGCCACCCACGCGAGCAAGACCCCGGGAACAAACGCGAGAAACGCCGAGAAGCCCGCGGCCGCCGAGCCCGACAAGAGCGCGTAGACGGAGATGCCCGTGGCCAGTAGTTGCAGCAGCACGGGCTGATTCGGAGGCTTACTCGTGACGACCAGCAAGATCATCGCGACCAGTGTCGCGAGGATTTCCCACACGTACGCGGCCCGCGTCCCCGCCTTGCTGCCGCCGTCTTTCCGCCGCGACATTGGGAACAGCCGGCACGCTTCGCCCATCAGGGCCAGGCTCAACGCGACGACGAATCCGTACCCGCGATGCATGGCGGCCAGCGCGCGCGGCGATTCCAGTCCCGTCGACACCATGGAGGCGATCCAGACCACGAAAGCGGTCATGCCCGCTATAGACGCGCCTACTGCCAAACCGCGCAAATGGAACGCGATGGCCAGGGCCAACTGCGATAACCCGAGCGTCGCGAAGACCGCGGCGTTCCAATCGTTCGCCGGTACGAAAAGATTCATCTGCGCCGCCGCAAGTACATTGGCGCCCAAGGCCGCCACGGTGCCGATGGCGAAGGGCTCCGTCGCGCGGCCCTGCGGGGTATCCGGGCGATCCGCCAGGGTCCATCGCCAGAGCCATTGACGCAGCGTCGGGTACGCGGCGAGCGATTCCGCCGGGATGCAGGTCCAGCGGGTCTTTTCGTACAGCACGCTGAAGTACAGGCCTGCGAGCAGCGTGAAGAGGGCCGTTGCGAAGGGGATGGCTGCCGCGCCGCCGATGCCATCCACGCCGCGGAGCAACACGAACACCATGCCCTGCGCGAGGGCCACGGCAAGGGTGGCGAGGGCGAGTGCTCGCGGCGCGACGAGGCCGCTGCGGCGGGCGCTATACAGCAGGATCACCGCCTCGAGACCCAGGGAGAACGTGAGCGCGGCGCCGCTGAAATAATCCGCCAGGCCCAGCGCCGCAACTGCGGAGGCCTTGGTCAGGTAGGTGCCGTAGATGACATCGTCCGGGCGGCTGCGCCGGTACAGCAGACCGAAGCCGAGGAAGACCGCTGCGGTCGCGAAGTAGAAGGCGTAGAGATACGGCGCGGCGAAATCGAAGCCGAGCATCAGGCCCATGCCCAGAAAGACGAACCCGCCCGAATTGAGGCCGAGATAGAGATTGCGCAGGCGGTACGAGGCGCGCATGTCGTCGCGCTGCGAGGCGATGTATTCGGCGACTGCGAAGATAAGCCAGTAGGCGATGAGTACGCCGAGCCCGCCCGCCAGTGCAGTGAGAGTGTCGCTCGAATCGCTGTTCGCGAGCCAGAGCAGGTAATTAAAGTACCCGCCTAGGACGCCCGCAACGCCGACCAGCCGCCAGCCGAAGCGCGCGATGAAATAGCCCGCGCCCAGGTTCAGCGCGAGCAGGCCGACAATCGTGGCGGTGGGCGGCTGCGCCAGGGTCAGCGTGGCCAGCGCCGCGGTGAAGTGGCCCAGCACCGTGACCGCGAAGGCCAGGGTCCAGGAGCGGCGCCAGTAGGCCATCACGCCCCAGCCCGCCATGATGGCGCTCAACAGCACGAGGGTAATCCACGCCTGCGGAATGATGCGGGTGTAGGGCACGTAGTGCGTGGCGAAGGTGACGAAATAGACGAGCGCCGTACCGCCCGCCATCATCACCCGGCCGAAATCGAGGTAGGACGCCGCGGCCTCGCCGGTACGCTTCCGCTCGACATACCGACCGCCGAAATAGAGCGCGGCCGCCACGGCGTACCCGGCTGCGATGCGGATGAGCGGCATCCATTCCTGGCCCCAGCGCTGTACGGCCAGCGTGAGCGCCCATACCACGCCGACCGCGAGCAGGAGCACGGCGAGCCGGGGAAGCCAGAACGTCCCCAACGCCATTTCCCACGACATCGATTCCTTGGGGCCGATGGCGCGGTAGGCCGCGCGGAGCGCATTGCCCAGGGGGGATGGTGCCGCCTGCTTCGATGGGGCAGGGGCCGCAGGTGCCGCCTCGCGAGTCTCAGCCTTCGGCGCTGGGGCGGCCACGGCGGCGCGCCGCGGCAAGGGCGGCGGCGTTGCAGGCGCTGGACGGTCCGGGACGCTGGCCGCAGTTTTGGCAATTACCACCGCCTCTTCACGCGGCGTGGGCGGGGCAGCCTCCGGCTCGACTTGCGGTTCTTGCCGGGTCTCCAGGGCTTCCAGCCGCTGCGAAAGCGCGCGGGCCTGCAACAGGAGCGCGTTCAGCTCGGCCCGAATTTTCGCGACTTCGTCCGGATGTTCCATGGCACCCCCGCGTCTCGACGGACACGACCGTCAGGGCGCTACGATACACCGTGTTGGAGCAAGGCACAACACGCGAAACGGCCTGGGCTACCGCTTCAGCAGCCACACCTCGGCCAGGCGCGATTGTTGCCGCCAGTTGAGGTCGCCCTCGTCGGTGGGGGTATCCCAGGTCAGCGCGATTTTGCGATCCTTCAGCGCCTCGGCGGGCACCTCGAATTCGGCGAACTCGCCCATGGGCAGCTTGCCCTCCGGGGTGTCCACGCGCTCGCCGTCGATACGCAGCAGGAAGCTGCCGTACCCGCCGCAGCGCACGGTGTAGGACGCCGCAGGGTCGAGGCCCTCGTAGACCACGGCCTCGGGGTAGTTCATGCTGGTCTGCCACGAGAGGCGCGCGCGGCTCTTGCCGTTGTCCCACCACCAGAGCGTGGGCTCGGGGTGCGCCTCTTCGCCTGGCTCGGTGAACACGAAGGGACTCCGCTTCACGTGGGGCGACTTGGCCGGATTGCCGATGTCGTCGTAGTAGCTGCCCGCGCCGGGATTCTCCCAGCGTGCCAGTTCCAGCAGCCGGGACGTCTTCGCCGCTTCGCCGGGCAGTGCGCGCACGGCTTCGAATTCGTCTTCCAGCCACCAGCGGTTGTTGAGCGGGTAGTCCACGAAATCGAGAAACGCGCCGCGCTCGGCGCCGATGGCGTGGTACTTCTCGACGCTGGTCTGCAGGCCGATGGAATGATAGAGCTGCTCGCAGAGCGCGAAGATCCGTTCGCGAAGATCCGTGCTTACGGGTTCATCGACGGCCCGATTCAAGATTGCTGCGGCCTGCTGCATGGCGGCCTCGGCACCGATTACGGGGGCGTCGGCGAGGACGACGTTGGCTTCCTGCTCGAGCCGGGTTTCATTCAGCAGGCGATGCCGCGTGTACGCGTCGAACACGGCGCGCACGAGGCACATCTGCCAGCGCCAGTTGTCCGTGAGTTCCGGGTGCGCGGCGTCCAGTTGCTGCCATTGCAGCAGCGTACCCTCGACCGCGCCGTTATTCTTGAGCGGGCCTTCCCAGTTCTTCTCCAGCGCGAAGAGGGCATCGGCCGCGGGCACGGCGGCCTCGGAGCCGAAGAACACGCGCGTATAGTCCCGCATGATCTCCGTGAGGTCGGTGTCCGGATTCCAGCCCAGCGCGCTGTAGACCGTCTTGTTCACGTCGTCATGCGCGCCGTCGGAATACGTGATGAACCCGGCGCTGTAGGGCGCGAACCAATTGTGGATGTAGGCGTAGTGCGTGGGGCGCGGATTGATCGCCTCGCGCCCCAGTGTCAGCGCGAAGGCCTGGTCCCACCAGGGCACCGGATACTGGCAGATCTTGTTGTGGGTGATATCCGGGTACAGCCGGTAGGGATATTCTTTCGGCAGGATATTGCGGGTGAATGGGATTGGCGGCGCCGAGGGACCGGCCACCAGCCCGCCCAGCCACTGCGGGCGCTCGGTCTTCAGGTAAGCCATCACATACTCGATCTGCGGCAGGTCGAACTGTTGCAGCGACAGCCACACGCGGGCGTCGGGATGCAGCGGCAGCAGCCGGTCGGCCACGTCTTTCAAGAACGGAATGACGAGTTGCGCCGGGTTGTCGCCGGGGTCGCCGCCGGGAAAGAACACGCCGGTCAGTTCCTCGCAATCGCGGTAGAGTTCTTCGTGCTGGTCCAGCGCGGCGGCGCGCGCGGCCGCATCGGTCAGGTCGAAATCGGCCGGCGTCCACACCCAGTAATCGAGGCCGTAGTCCGCACAGATGGCGCTGATGCGCTGGTTCATTTCGCGGCGGCCCAGCGGCATCACCGGCGTCGGGCGGTCGTCGTGGAAGGGAATGCCCTCCACGCTGTTGAGCCCGAAAAGCGTCAGCTCGCGGATGTACTGATCGAACTGCTCCGGCGTCCAGGCGTCGTAAGAATTCGCCTGGGCGCGATAGCCCAGCTGGTGACCGCGGATGGGAGAGACCGGTGCGGTGGCGATTTCGAGCGAGGCGTCCACCGACACCTTGCCGGGTGCCCAGTCCATCTTCCGCAGCAGTGCGCCCGCGCCATACAAGGTGCCCCGCGCGTCGGCACCGATAATCCACACCGTCGCGGCATCGGCATCTACCCGCAGCGTGTAGCCCTCGGGCCGGGTCTCGAGCCCTTCCGGCAGGTCCTGTCCCCACGAAGCTGCGGCCGGGTCTCCGGTAATCGCGATCACCGTCTTGCGCTTCGGCCATTCGGTGCCGGCCTTCAGCGCGATACCCGTGCGCTTTTCGATCTCTTCGCGCAGCACGTTCGCCGCCGCGCGCTCGGCAGCCGGCAGTTCGCCTTCTCGCGTCACAACGACCGCCTTGCTCAGGTCGAGCGTATCGGTCGCGTGCGCGCGGCCCGCCGCCAGCAGCAGCACTACGCTAAGAACTCCTCCAACCAAGGTGTGTATCGGCATGCTGCGCTCCTCGTTCCGCTGGGAAACGCCTAGCATGCCGCACGAACCGCGGGAACACAACTGCTGCTATTTGCTGCTGAGGTCGTCCGCCAGTTCGACGAGTTCAACGAATTCCTCGCGGAGGCCGAAGCGATCCTCGCCGAGTCCCGATTCCGCCCAGAGCTGCACGGCCGGATAGGTGGCGTCTCCGCTGTACCGCGAACCGCGCACCAGCATGCCCATCGCAGCTACGGCCGCCGAGAAGCGGAAATCGTCCGACGCCTGGTCGGCGTACAGGCAGCCGTCCTCGGCGAACTGGTAGAGCAGGGTGCTCACGTCCGCATCGGGCTGTTTGTAGCGCAGGTTCACGATGCTCACCACGTCGCTGGTCCGATGTTTGTGGTCGTTTCCGGGATGTTGCTCGAGCCAGGATGCGCCGGGCGCCGACTTCACCGGCAAGTCGTTCAGGATCAGTTCATAGAGCGCGGTCACGGTGTGCCCCGCGCCGAGCTCGCCCGCATCGACCGTATCGTCGTCGAAGTCGCGATCCCGCAGCCGCCGGTTTTCATAGCCGATGAGGCGGTAGTGCGACACGAAATCGGGATTGAACTCGACCTGGATTTTGACGTCCTTGGCGATGGTGACGAGCGTCGCCTGGGCTTCCTGCACCAGCACCCGGCGCGCTTCTTCCAGCGTGTCGATATAGGCGTAGTTGCCGTTGCCGTTGTCGGCGATGGCCTCCATCAGGTCGTCGCGCAGGTTGCCGATGCCGAAGCCCAGCGTGGTCAGCGCCACGCCTCCGGCGGCCTGCTCCGTGATGTATTCCACCAGTTGGTCCAGGTTCGTGATGCCGACGTTGAAGTCGCCGTCCGACGCCAGAATGATGCGGTTCGCGCCCTGCTCGGCCAGGTTCGCTTCCGCTTGTTCGTAAGCAAGGGCGAGGCCGCCGCTGGCATTCGTCGATCCCGAAGCGGTCAGTGCGTTGATCTTCTCGAGAATCAGCGCCTTGTTCTCTTCGGTGCAAAGGGTCGACTCGAGCACGACCTTCGCGGTGCTCGCGTAGGTGACGATACCGACGCGGTCCTGTTCGTCGAGGTAGCCCTCGAGCAGCAGGCGCATCGCCTGTTTCACCAGGGGCAGGCGGTCGCTGCCGCCCATCGAGCCGCTGACATCCAGCAGAAAGACCAGGTTGGCGGGCCCGCGCGCTTCCTCGGTGCGGCGCTTGCCCTGCAGGCCGATGTGAAGCAGCCGATGACCGGTGTACCACGGGCAATCCGCGACCTCCGTCATCACGGAGAAGGGATGCGGCCCCACCGGCAGGGGATAGTCGTAGTCGAAGTAGTTGAGCAGTTCCTCGATGCGGACCTCGTCGGCCGGCGGCAGCCTGTGAAGCTGCGTGAGGTAGCGGCGGAGCAGGCTGTAAGAGCCGGTGTCGACATCGATCGAGAAAGTCGAGAGGGGCTTCCGCGCCACGGGAACAAAGGGATTCTCGAAGAGCACGTCCGGATCCTCGGTGCCCTCGCCGCCGCCTTCCCCCTCTCCTTCGCCTTCGCCCTCCGGCCCCGCGTGGCCCTCGCCCTCCACGGATGCGGCCCCTTCCCCTTCCGACGAGAATTCGCCTTCCGCGTAGCCCTCCCACTGCCCCTCGCCGTCCACCTCATAGTCATTGTTTTCCGCATAGATACGATAGGTTCCGCCGGCGCCCGGCTCGGCAGCTATACGGATGTAATAGGTGATTCCACCCTCGAGATAGGTCGTCAGTAGCGTGCCGGTGCCTCCGCCGCAGGTTTGCAGGTGTGCTTCCAACGGGACGGAATCGCAGGTTTCATGCACCGAGAGCAGCGGCGAGAAATCGTCGCTGCAGGAACTCATGTAGTAGTTGCCGTCGTAATCCGGAGTGAACTTCAGCCAGCGGTCCGGATAGTCTCCGGTGTCGTAGGCGAGCCCCTCGGAAGGCGTGGCCCCGTCGAAAACGCCATTCACGGTCGAATACTCATTAAGCGAGGGCGCCGCGGCGCATTCGTCGCTGCCGGCGCAGGTGCCGGAATTGGTGACCTCGAGCACATCGTCGCCGGTCAGCACAATGGTCAGCACGCCGTTGACCGCATTCCCAGTGACGTTCGTATCGTTCAGGACAAAAGTCGCGGTCTTGGCCGCAGTGACGACGACCTGCGCGTCGCGCTCGTAATAACCGTCATCGCCATATACGCTGCCAACGATCGGTTTCGGCGTGACGTTCAGCGAGCCGCAATTGTTCGTGATGACCTTCAGGCGCGGCAGGGGATCCGACGGATCGACCACGATCACGCGCCGGTACACCGTGGGCGCGGCATTGTCCGCGGCATCGGTCGCGTCGTAATGGACTCGATAGTCGCCGGGCGTCTGGATATCCAATTCGCTCGTATCGATGACCACGGGGTAGTCCGTCGGGCCGCACTTGTCGGTCGCCGTCGCGCCGTACTCGGTGTAGGTTTCGCCGGTTTCGAGCACGATATTCTTCGGACCGTTCAGCGTAATCCGCGGGGCTCGCGTATCGACCACGGTGACCGTTCCGAGGAGCGGAATCGCCGCATTGCCGGATTGGTCGATGGCGGAGTAGGTAATCGTATACACGCCCGGCACCGATGCATCGAGGCCGCCGTAGTCCCGTGTAATCTGTGGCGCCTGCGGGTCGCAGGCGTCGGTGGCGGTCACTTGGGGGATGCGCCACGGGTCGATGCCGCACTGCAGGGTCAGCTCCGACACGCCGGAGAACGCGATGACGGGCGGCTCCGTATCCTCGATGATGACGGTCCGAATGGCGTAGCCCGCGTTGCACGCCCGATCGCGCACCAGGTACCGGATGGCGTACTCGCCGGGAAGCGCGGACGCGAGACTGACCTCGCCGCCCACGCGGATCTCCGCGGTCAGGTCGCCGTCCGTGTCGTCGGTGGCCGTGGCACCCGCATCGACATAGGCTTCGCCGCAGGCCAAAGTCACGGGATTGTCGCCGTTCAACAGGATTACCGGGGCGGTCGTATCCGCGTTCTCGCCCGTCGGCGCGGGCGGCGCCAGCAGTTCGAAGCGCGAGAGCAACCCATCGCCGTCGCGGTCGAGCTGCTCGAAGTTTCCAATCCCGAGATCGGGCAGGCCCGCGCGCGCCTCATCGAAATCGAGCCCGCGGTCGCGGTTCTCGTCCAGCTCGATGAAATCGAGCAGCAGCGAATCCATGTCCGGCGCGAGGCCGATGCCCGGCGCGAAGTTGTCCTCGGTACCGATGCTCGCCTGATAGCCGGTCGAGTTATAAAGCTGGATGACCCGGAGCGCCTCGGACAAATCGATCAGGAAATTCGAGTCTCCGTCGCCGCCCGAGTCGGCGTCGTGCGGCACGCAATCCTGATTGCCTGGGCCGGGCACATAGCCGTCCTCGGAATCGGCCTCCGCGTCGATTCCGGCGCAGTGATAGCCGCCGGAATGAAAGAATTGAATGATCCGCAGCAGCTCCGACAGATCGATGCGCCAGTCGTCGTTCGAGTCCGCGCTGTGGTAGGCCTGGGCTTGGGTCGCCGGAATCAGGCTGGCGCAGATCACCAGCGCCCAGCCCACGAAAAATGCCCCGTTCTTCATGGCAGTGTCCCCTGTCTCCGGCCACCGCAAGCGCATGCCCTATTACGCGCCCCGGGTACGACCGGCTATGTCCCCTGTCAGGCGAGTGTATCACCAAGGGCCGGTTTGCGCAAGGCTTTTCTAGCGAGGTGTAGCAGCCGTGTCCATAGCCCCATTTCGTCCGCAGATTCAAAGTCTAATTGCAACAGGCTTTTCGAGGAAGACCTGTGCCGGGGTGCGGAATCCGAGTTTCTTTCTGGGACGATTGTTGAGCTTGTCGACGTAGGTATTCAATTCCCCGTCGGTGAGGTTTTTGAAGC
>WGMK01000044.1 GCA_016125095.1 Candidatus Hydrogenedens sp.
AGCTTCAAAAACCTCACCGACGGGGAATTGAATACCTACGTCGACAAGCTCAACAATCGTCCCAGAAAGAAACTCGGATTCCGCACCCCGGCACAGGTCTTCCTCGAAAAGCCTGTTGCAATTAGACCTTGAATCTGCGTTTCAATTCAATTCGCAGACCAATTATTTAATATTCGCATTTATTTGCTTTCCGTCTATATGAAGGTTATAATTTCAATCGAGAGGGAGAAAATAAACTAGAAGCGAAAGGAGTCTAGGGACCATGGCCGGACGTATTACATTCTCGCCTGAATTCAAGAAGCAGGTGCACCAGTGGATCAAGAGCAACAAGGCCGCGACGCGCGTCGCCACGATTGAAGCCGCCAGCAAGCACTTCAAGGGCAAGGCGGTCGACAAGGACGGTAAGAAGTGCGCCGACCCTTCGGAAGCCACGATGGGCCTCTGGTACAACGAAGTGTTCCCTCCCAAGGCGCGCAAGAAGAAAGCCGCAGCCGCAGCCAAGAAGAAGGCTTCCCCCGGCCGCCCGCGCAAGACCCCGGTGTCCGATGCCATCGCGCAGGGCAGCGCCCGTCTCATCGAGCAGGCGCGCGAGCTGGAAAAGCGCATCCACAGCGAGCTCGTTGACGGACTCAAGTCCATCGACGCAATGCACGACCAGCTTTCCAAGCGCATGGCCGACTACGAGCACATCTTCAACAAGAAGGCCGAGGATGTGCTGGGCAAGAACCGCGACGTGCGCGAGACCCTGAAGAAGGTTGGTCTGCTCCGCAGCGCGAAGTAAGCCTTTCCCCCAATACCCAAAAGCAACCGGGCCGCAGCGGATGTTCGCTGCGGCCCGGATTCGTTTTTGCTCTATTCTATCAGGCGACGATGTCGTGGACGATGTGCCCCTTCACGTCGGTAAGACGGAAATCGCGGCCCGCATAGCGGTACGTCAGCTGTTCATGATCAAAGCCGAGCAGGTGCAGCATGGTGGCGTGCAGGTCGTGCACATGCACGCGGTCTTCCACGGCCTGCCAACCGAAGGGATCCGTGGCGCCATGAATGTGGCCGCCCTTCACGCCGCCGCCCGCCATCCAGGCCGTAAAGCCGAAGTGGTTGTGGTCGCGCCCATTGATCTTGCCGGCGTTCGCCCCGGGCGTGGGCAACTCAACGGCGGGCGTCCGGCCGAACTCGCCCGTGCATAACACGAGCGTGTCCTCGAGCATGCCGCGCTGCTTCAGGTCCGTCAGGAACGCCGCAATGCCCTGGTCGCACTGTCCCGCCAGGCGGCGGTGGCCGGCCTCGAGGTCGTCATGCTGATCCCACGGCTGACCTTCCCCATGCCACAGCTGAACGAAGCGCACGCCGCGCTCCAGCAAGCGGCGCGTGATGAGCAGCTGCCGAGACTGTACGGTGTCGCCGTACATGGTGCGGATGTACTCCGGCTCCCGCTGCACGTCGAAGGCGTCGGTGGCGTCGAGCTGCATGCGGTAGGCGAGTTCATAGGACTGAATGCGCGCTTCCAGCTGCTCGTCATGCGAACGCTCGCGCTGGTGGATGGCATTCAATTCATGCAGCAAATCGAGCTGCTTGCGCTGCGCGGGCATCGAGGTGTACTTGCTCTCGATATTCTCGATGAGTTCCTCGATTTTCGTGTGGCTCGAGTCGATATAGGTGCCCTGATATACGCCGGGCAGAAAGCCCGCCTGCCAGTTCTGCGATTCCTGAATCGGATAACCGCCCGGGCACATGACGATAAAGCCCGGCAGGTTCTGATTTTCCGTACCAAGGCCGTAGGTGACCCACGATCCGACGCTCGGCCGGATGAGCCGGGCATCGCCGCAGTTCATCAGTAGTAGCGAAGGCTCGTGGTTGGGCACGTCGGCGTACATCGAGCGGATGATGCACATGTCGTCCACGCATTGCCCCGTCTTCGCGAAGATCTCGCTGACGGGGATGCCGCTCTCGCCGTAGCGGTGGAACTTGAAGGGCGATTTCATCGCGGCGCCGGTCGGGCGCTCGGTGCGAAGCGTATCCATCGGGAGCGGCTGCCCGTGCATGCGGTCCAACTCAGGCTTGGGGTCGAAGGTGTCGACGTGCGACATACCGCCGTTCATAAAGATATGGACGACGCGGCGGGCGCGAGGCGCAAACTGCGGCTGCTTGGGCGCCGTAGGATTCAGCGCTGCCGAAGCCACGCCTGGCGCGCCCAGCAGTCCGGCGAAACCCAAGGCCCCGAACCCCATACCCGTGCGGCGCAGGAAATCACGGCGGCTGACGACGAAATCGTCTACTTCTGTAAAGCGATGATGGCTCATGAGTTCCGCTATCCTAACACCGATCAGTCGACAAACATAAATTCGTTCGACATGAGCAGCGTCTGCGCCAGCCGCTCCACCGGCCCGATGGGCATCGGCGCGGGACGCCCGAAATCCTTGGCGTATTCGAATACCGCCTCGGTTCCGTCGGCTTTCTCGAGGATGATCTTGTAGGTCAGGCCGAAGCTGTCGAAGCCGGGGCCGCCGGGGCCGCAAGAAATGGCTAGATCGATGCTATCGCCGCGCTTTACTGCGGCCCCCCGTTTCCGGAATCGCGCGTCATCCTGAAAGGCGACGTCATGCCAATAGGGTTCCTCGCCCGCCAGCGCGAGACTGCCGGTCACGCCGTCGCCCTGTTCCCCGTGGTGAGACAGCTTGCCCACGATACGGAGTTCGCCGGACTCCGGCGCGACCCAGCGTACCACCGCGGCGTGCTCGGCATCGTTGCCCGGATGTCCGCCGCCGGAGGCCAGGGTCACCCACCCGAGCGCGGCATCGGGCACCGTGCCATCGTTACCGGTGTAGCGCCCTTCCGTGAACTTCGGAAATGGTTCGAAGGTGCCCACAGCGCCGGTATCCGGATTGACCGTGCCATAGCCGTAATACCAGATGGGCGCAGGCGAGGGAATTGCCGCGTCGGCATCGAGGTACTCTGCGCTCAGCCTAAGTTCAGTTTCATCGGGATCACGCTGTAGCGCGTGCCGGTACAACTGTACAATCTCGGCCTCGCGCGAGGCGGCCAGCTTTACCGGTTCGAGCGCGGCGAGCTTCCGGGCGCGATCCACCACGAAGGGACTGTTCATCATGTACAGCGCCTGCTGGGGCACGGTGGTGTTAAAGCGCTGCGGCGCATGCGTATCGGGGCTGGCAAAATCGAAGGTACGGAACACCGGCGGGAGATTCTGCCGCTCGATACGACCGTACACCGTGCGGCGCGTCGAGAAAGGCTGCGTCGCGATCTCTACCGACGGCCCGCCCATGGTCAAATCCAGTTCCTGCGATGCCGCAAGCAGCGAGTCCCGCATGGCCTCGAAATCCAGACGGCGGCGGTTCTGGTGCCACAGTAGCCGGTTTGTCGGGTCCGCCGCTGCGCCCGCCTCATTCCAGTCGCTGGATTGCCGGTAGGTCTCCGAGGTGACAATTAGACGGATCAGCTGCTTCACCGACCAGCCGTCGTTGGCGAATCGATAGGCCAAGTGATCGAGCAGTTCGGGATGCGTCGGCGGATCGCTGCGAAGGCCGAAGTCGCTCGGCGTCGAGACGAGCCCCTGCCCGAACAGGTTCATCCAGACGCGGTTCACCATCACCCGCGCCGTCAGCGGATTGTCGGGGCTGGCGATGGCCTGGGCGAGCCCGAGCCGCCCGCTGTCCTCGAAGGCCTGCCGCTCGCCCGCGGCGAGAATGGCGGGGATCCGACGGGGAGCATCCGGTCCGCGGTTTTCAGGTTTGCCCCGCAGGAACACATACGAGTCGAAAGGCTTGCCGGTATCCTGCACCACCATGGCCCGGTCGGGACGGCCGGGATGCGTGTTCTTGACGCGATCGACGGCATTGCGCGCCCCCCGCAGGCGGCCCTGGGTCGGCACATCGCTGTAGTTATCCACGTTGCCGCGGGGCACATTAGACGGAGAAGACTTGTCGTAGAGCAGCGCGCGGAACGCATCCAGATTGGCATCCGGCAATTGCTCCGGAAGGCCGGGCACATCGCCGTCGGCATTCGCGATCTGGTTCAGCGCGGACAGCTGCTCCTGCCAGGCTTTGTCTGCGCGGTCGAGAATGCCTTTGTACGCCGCAACCAGATCGGCCTTGCCCGCAGGGGGCGACGCCAACGCCTCGACCACCAGGGGATTGAGGGCCTTGCGGTTGGCCTCGTCGGCAAACCAACCTGCGTGCCATGCTGCGGCGGCCTCAGTAAAGCCTTCGTCGGGCAACGTCGCCAGCTGATGCATAGGCTCGAATAAAGCGTCGATGCCTTCCTCGGCCTCGCGCGCGGCGAGAAAGTCGCGCCACTTTTCGAGTATCTGCCACACAAGCGCACGTTCCTTGGCAATCGTCCGAACGCGCTCGGTATCCGTCACCCCCCGCAGTTCCGTACCCGCCAGCAAGTAATCGGCGGCATGTTCGCGCGCGCCGTTGAGCAGTCCGCTCTGCACCTCAATCATCAGCTTGTCGGCTTCCGACTGCTTCTTCCCCACTTCCGCCAGGAAGTCCTGATACTCGGGATCCTCGGGGTTCGGCTCTTCCAGCAACGGCAGTTCGCCCGGCTCGGTCGAGCTCCGGAAGATCCCATACATCGAATAGTAATCCTGCGCAGGAATCGGATCGTACTTGTGGTCGTGACAGCGCGCGCATGAAACCGTGAGGCCGAGCATGCCGCGGCTGACCACGTCGATCCGATCGTCGATCTGATCGTGCACATTCCCAACAAAGCTGCGTCCAAGTGTCAGCAATCCCATGGCAGCGAGGTTGTGCTGGTCTTCCAGTTCCATCTTGTCGGCCGCCAGCTGATACGAGAGGAATTTGTCGTAAGGCTGATCTTCATTGAAGGCACGAATGACATAGTCGCGGTAGGTGTGGGAGAACGCGAAGTCGCGCTCTTGCTGAAACACATAGCCGCGCGTGTCGGCGTAGCGCGCGACATCCAGCCAGTAGCGTCCCCAGCGCTCGCCGAACCGCGGAGAATTCAGGAGCGTCTCGACTTGCTTCGCATAGGCGTCGGGTGCGGTATCGGCTTCGAATGCGGCCAATTCCTCAATCGTGGGCGGCAGCCCGATGAGGTCGTAATACAGGCGCCGCAGCAGGCCTTCTTTCGATTCTTCAGGCGACAACGCCAATCCCGCTTCCGAAAGCCTGGCTAGTACGAACGCATCAATCTCGTTGTTGCCGGCGTGCTCCGGCACCACTGGATCGACTACGGGGCGGAACGCCCAATGTTCGGCGCGCGCGCGCTCGAGCAATTCTTCGGGCGACGCATGCTTCGACGCAACCGCTGCTGTATCACCCGCAGGCCAAGGCGCGCCCATGCGCACCCACTCGGTCAGGGCATTGATGGCGGCGTCGGGAAGCTTCGCATCCGGCGGCATCGTAAGCGAGCCGTTGTAGCGTACGGCTTGCACCAGGCGACTGCCATCAGGATTCTCCGGCACAATGGCAGGGCCCGACTCTCCACCGTCGAGAATCAGTTGCCGTGCATCCAGGCGCAACCCGCCCTTCGTTTTTTCCGCACCGTGGCACTGCACGCAGTGCTCAGCAAGAACAGGCCTGACGTTGGTTTCGAAATAGTCTACTTGCTCCGGCGTGAACGCTACTTCATCGGCATGCGCGGTTGCGCTTCCAATCGCCGCCACGGCAACTACAAAAGCTGCATGCTTCCACCGGGCGAAATGTTTCGGTCGCGGCAGTTCGCGGATTAACTGTTTGAATGCCAACATTTTACTGCAACCTCGGCCTAACTCCTTGTACAACAATCCACTGAGGCGGATCCAATCCCCGTGATTAAAGTTCCCTGAAAGTGTGAATTCTTTAGGAACAGCCCAAGAATTCGCCTTTTCGCCCACATCAATCAACTTCATAAGCTGCTGCAATAACGACACTTACCAAATAACGAACAGTGTTCTGAAAAAACCTATTGAGTTTCAAACTGTTTCAATGTAATCTTTCGACGGGCATACCGGGTTCCATAGGCAGAAATTCAGGGGTCGCTTGGGCTCACCGAAAGCGCGCTTGGGGCGCACGGTATCTTTCGCTCATTTGTAGGGATAGTTGACGTCGTCATTATTGGCTCTCTTTTATGCGAAGAGAAAAAACGAGGGAAAAGGGTGATTTCATGAGACATGCAGTTCTGGGGTGGTCATTACTGCTGTTGGCAGGCTTCGGTCTGCTGGCACAACCGGCGGGAGCGCAATGCGAATTCCCGCAAGGTCCGTACGGCCCGGCGCCGAACAACGACATTCTGACGAGTGGATCGATGATGGATGAAGCGCGGTTAATTGACCCCGACTTCTTCACCAGCGTGCTGGACGCGATCATCCCGACGCTGCTGCCGAGCTGGAGCGGAACCTTCTCCAATCTCGACAATGACGGCAACGGTATCAATGACAACGACCACATGGACATGCTGGCTGCCGTGCGCGATGGTAACGCGACAGCGGTGGCTGGTCTTCCGGGTGCCACGGTAACCGCGATCCGTTCGGCGTTCACGGCGAACCGCGCGAAGCTCTATACCACGGAGCTCGTGATTAACAACGTGAACCTGTACGCGCTGGGTGGTCTGGTCAATATCAACCGCACGGTGACGACGGGTTCCGACCTCAGCATTCCGGTGGTGGGAGCGACCTATATCCCCAGCCTCTGGACCGTGACCGAGCAGCTGCGGAATCCGGGCGACGAAGGTATCGTCGCATCGGCCGACGTTATGCTCGAAATCGCGCTCGCAGATTATCTCACGTCGATGATGACGCTGGCCGACTCCAGCACGGTGACCTATATCCAGTCCACGATGCAGACCTTCCTGCAACTGTTCATTAACACTGCACTGGAAGACTTGCTTGCGGGCGCGGGCGATGTCAATAGCTTCAACATCGCGCCGAACGGAACGATTACGGTAGACCTTACGGTTAGCGGCATTGACGCAACGGTAACGATTCCCGGCACCGAAGTCACCAATGCGATCACGAACTTCAAGAACAAGTTCAACTGCACGAACTTCACCTGCTCATCGGCCCTGACGACGACGGGCAACCTGAACGGCAGCGGCAGCAACAACCTCACTGCCTACAACAACGCCACGTCGCCGAAGCGTCAGAACTGGATTACGGCAAAGGGCCTGGCCTCGGCGCCGCTTCAGTTCAGCCCGAAGCCGGCAGCCTTCACGGGACCAGTGAGCTCGAACGTTTCGCTTGACGGCGCTTACGGCGTTGTCGGCGGCACCGGCGCTTCGCGCAACTACGACTGGGAGCGCCTCTACCTGAACGAACCGGGCCAGCAGAGCTACGAAATCTATAATCCGGAACTCGCCGGCTTCACCGATACGCAATATTTCACCCTGTTCAACGCCCAGGCCAGCGACAGCGGCTGGTATTCGACCATCACCTGCGATGGTTCCTGGAAACGCGTTGCCCCGCCGTTCTTCGTCACCATCGGCAACGTGCCGCCTTCAGTGAGCAGCGTATCCGTTACGGGACCGCTGACGGTTGAGGTTGAGTTCAACGTCAACATGAACACGACGCAGGCCACGAACAACGGCAACTACACGGTGTCCGGCAGCGGCGCGGGCACGTTGACCTCCAATCCGGCCTCGGTGCAGCAGCTGAGTGCGAAGCGCTACCAGCTGACGTGGAACTCGCCGAACGAGATGAAGATTGGCGGCAATATCACGGTCACGGTTGCCGGCTCGGTGCAGAGCGCACTCGGCGACCCGATGACCTCGCCCTTCTCCGGCACGGCCATTGGCGCCGGCCAGGGCACGGCCCCGCAGGTGACCGACATCACCACGCAGAACGCTGGCCCGACGGCGGCGGCTTCCATCGCGCATACGGTGACCTTCAGCGAGAGCGTGACCGGCGTGAACGCCACGAACTTCAGCGTGGCCACAGTTAGCGGCACGGCGGCGGGCACGGTCAACGGCACCGTGACCGGTGCGGGCACGACCTGGACGGTGACTATCGACAACATCACCGGCGCGGGTCAGATCCGTCTGGCCCTGTCCACTGCCACGGGCATTGTTGACCTGGCGGGCAACGCGCTGTCGAACACGCTGACCAACGACGCGAGCGCCGTTTCTCAGGTCGACCGCGTGGCACCGTCGGTGCCGAGCACGCCCGACATGACGACGGGCACCGACACCGGCCTGTCGACGTCCGACAACATCACGAAGAACCAGACCCCGACCTTCACCGGTACGGGCGAGGCCGGCAGCACGATCGACCTGATTTCCAAGCCGTCGAACACGGTGGTGGGTACGGGTACGGTAACCGGCGGCGGCACGTGGTCGATTACCGCGAGCACGCTGGCGGAATCGGTGACCGGCATCTCGGCCCGCGCCCGCGACACGCTGGGCAATACCAGCGCTGAATCGAGCACGCTGGCGGTCGTGATTGATATCACCGCCCCGGCCATTCCCTCGGTACCCGACCTGACGGCCGGCACCGACACGGGTACGTCGTCGACGGATAACATCACGATCGGTTCGCCGCAGGGCACGGTGACCTTCACCGGCACGCGCGATGCGAACACCCGCGTGCAGCTGATCCGCAACAGCGACAGCGCCGTGCTCGACACGGACTCTGCCGCTGGCACGAGCTACACGGTGACCGGCACCGGCACGGCCGAAGGTTCGCGCGGTTTCCGCGCCAAGGCCATCGACGTGGCGGGCAACGAGAGCACGCTCTCGGGTTCGCTCACGGTGGCGATGGACTACACGGCCCCGACGATTTCGGCGCGTAGCCCTGCATCCGGCGCGACGGTCGGCACGCTGAGCAGCGTGTCGGTCACGTTCCTGGAATCGGTAGCCGGTGTGGTCGCGGGCAACCTCGATGTTGCCGGTAGTGCCGCCTCGGGCGTCTCGGGTTCGGGCACGGGTCCGTACGCCTTCAACGGCTTCGCGAACCCGGCGGACGGCCCCGTCAATGTGACGATGGCTTCCGGCAGCATCACGGACGTCGCCGGTAACGCCTTCGCAGGCAACGGCTGGTCCTACACGAAGAACACCTCGAACCCGTCGGTCAACCTGACTTCGGTCAGCGTGAGCGATGGCGGTATCTACAACAGCTTCATCGATGTGACGGCGACGTTCAGCGAACCCGTGTTCGGCACGGGCGCGGCGGCGGACGCCTTCACGGTGAGCGACATTGTAGTGACCGGCGGCACGGCTTCGGCCCTGACGGGCTTCGGCGCCAACGGCGATACGTTCACGTTCCGCGTGACCCCGACGGCGGGCGCTCAGGCCTCGCTGCCGGTGTCGGTCACGATTCCGGTGAATGTCTGCACGGGTGTCGCGCCGGCCGCCAACCGCGGTAACTTCGCGTCCAACAGCTACGACTACACCTACGACAACGTGAAGCCGATTGTGACCTCGATCTCGGCGCTGGACTTCGGCCCGACGAACGCCGACACGATCATCTTCACGGTCGTCTTCAACGGTCCGGTGGTTGGATTCGACGACTCGAGCGACATCTTCCCGATTCTGTCGGGCACGGCGTTCTCGGGTGCCAACATCATCCAGGACACGGCAACGCAATACACGGTCGAACTGTTGAACGTGACGGGCGACGGCACGATTCTGCTGCAGGTGAATGCCAACGTGGCGACCGATGCCGCGGGCAATGGCAACACCAGCCAGATCGGCTTCTTCCCGGTCACGATTGACAACACCGCTCCGGTGGTTACCGTGAATTCGCTGGCGACCCAGGATTCGACGCCGACCCTGACGGGTACGGTGGACGATCCGACGGCGACGGTGCAGGTTACCATCGCCGGCCAGACCAAGACGGCCAGCATCGCGGGCAGCAACTGGACTGTGAACGGTGCGCTGTTCGCGAACATCACCGATGGCGTGTACGACGTGCTGGTCGCGGGAACCGACGACGCGGGCAACGTGGGTAACGACGCCACCACGAACGAGGTGACGATCGATACCGAGGCGCCGGTCATCACGCTGCTCGGCGACACCTTCGTGGTGCTCGACTGCGGCGATGGCTACACCGACCCCGGCATCGACACCGCCATCGACAACGTCGACGGCGATGTGTCGGGCAGTGTTTCGCCGAGCATCACGATCCCGCCGTTCAGCCCGCCTGGCTCGTACTTCATCGAGTACTCGGTGTCGGACAGCGTGGGCAACCCGACCACGGTGACCCGTCAGGTCGTCATCCTGAGCAACTGCACGCTGGCGGTCGACCTGCTGGTGCCGAACTTCATCGAGAAGGAAGGCGGCGAGTCCGTGACCTTCGAAGTGTCGGCCACGGGCGCCCAGCCTGGTCCGCCCACCTTCCAGTGGTACAAGGCCAGCAGCGCAAAGGCCGACCAGCCGATTGGCGACGACAGCGCTTCGCTGACGCTGACCAACCTGCAGGCGAGCGACGACGCCAACTACTACGTGTCGGTGAGCGACGCGGTGACGACGGTCACCTCGGCCCAGATCACCCTTCAGGTGAACATCGAGCTGCCGCTGGCCGGCGGTCTCGGCCTGATGGCGGTGGCGGGCGCGCTGGCCATGGCCGGCTCGACCGTGCTGCGCCGCCGCAAGTAGTATCGTAGCGACCTCCGCGGCCGCCGGGAGCCTGGCTCCCGGCGGCCGCTTCTTTTTTGGGCGGCTGCGTGCGAGAGCCGTATAATGCGCGGCAAGTCGTGGAAGAGGCGGGGCCGGTGTCCAATACAGAGAAACGATTGCTTATCGCACTCGAGGTGCCTTTCTGGGTGCCCGATAGCGGCGCGGCCCGGCGGATTTCCGGGCTGCTGACCGTGCTCAACCGCGCCGGGCACGACCTTGCGGTGTTCTATCCGGGGCGATTGGGCCAGGCCGAGCGCAGCCAGATAGCCTCCCTCTACCCCACGCTCAGCATCTTTACGCCGGGCCTGCTTGCCGTAGCCTGGCGCGGCGTGCGGCGCAGGCTGGGCGGAAGCGGCATGAACGAGTCGGCGCTACCGGCATCGATCCGGCGGCCCTGGGTTCGCGAGCGGCGCAACGCATTCTTGGGTGGGATTCGCACGTTCCGACCGCAGGTCGTCTTGGTGGAATATGCCTACCTGAGTTACCTCGTCGAGACCATTGCCGCCGCTCCCGGGCCGCGGCCGACGCTGATTCTGGATACGCTCGACGTGCTGTCCGCCCGCGCGCAGCGATTCCATGCTGCAGGGCGACGCGCCAATCCGGACATCACCGAGGCCGACGAGTCGCTCGTGCTGGACTTGTATGATGCGCTCATCGCGATTCAGCAGGAAGAGGCGGAGGAACTTCGGCGGCTCGCGCCCGGCACGCCCGTGATAATGGCGCCCTTCGCCCACGACGCTACGCCGCTGCCTGTGCGCGATGCCAACTCCCCCCGGCTCTTGTTCGTCGGTGGGGCCGCAGAACATAACCTGCACGCTCTCGCGTGGTTTCTACATTCCGTCTGGCCGGCCCTTCGCCAGCGCGTTCCCGGATTGGAGTGCCACATCGCCGGCGCCGTGTGCGACGCGAGGCCGGCCGTGCCCGATGGCGTCGTTATGACGGGACGTTTCGATTCGGTGGAGACCGTCTATCGCGAAGCGGATATCGTCATCAATCCGGTGCAGATGGGCAGCGGACTGAAGATCAAAAACATCGAGGCCATGGCGTTTGGCAGACCGTTGGTAACTACGCCGCTGGGAGCCGAAGGGCTGGGCACCGGCGCAGGCGAAGCCTTCGTGATCGCCGAGTCTCCCGAGGACTGGATTCAAGCGCTGGCGGCCTTGGCGGAGTCAGAGGAAACAAGGCAGCGCATGGCCGCCGCAGCAGCGGCGTATGTCGACGCGCATTTCTCCCCCGAAGCTACATTCCGTCCGCTCTTGGACTTCTTGTCCGGGGCTTGATAAGGTGCGTGGCACCGACCAGCGAGGACACGCCAATGGATCTCACCAAAGAGCTTGAACGGGCCGAGCGCGCGGCACGCGCGGCGGGCGAGCAACTGCGCAAGCATGCCGCAAGCGACCAGACCATCCTGAGCCAGGAAGGCCGCGATGTGAAGCTGCAGGCGGATCAGGACGCCGAGGCCGTCATTCTCGAGATCCTCCGCGAAAGCCCTTTCGCCATTCTGGCCGAAGAAAGCGGCGAGCATGGCGAGATTGCTTCCGACCTGCCGCTGTGGGTGGTGGATCCCTTGGACGGCACCTACAACTACAGCCGCCAGATTCCCTTCTGCGCGGTTTCCATCGCCCTGTGCCGCGGCGAAGAACCGCTGCTGGGGGTGATTTACGACTTTAACCGCGACGAGATGTTCTGCGGAATTGTGGGCCAAGGCGCGACGTTGAACGGCACGCCGATTCGCGTGTCCGAGGTGCGGGACCGCAGCCAGGCCGTATTGGTCACCGGCGTGCCGGCGCGCTCGGTGTTCACGCCCGAAGTGCTCATGCAGTTCGCGCAGCGCATGGCCGTGTTCAAGAAGGTCCGCCTGATGGGCAGCGCCGCCGTGATGCTGGCCTATGTCTGCTGCGGCCGCGCCGACGCCTATCTCGAGAACGAGATCATGTTCTGGGATGTGGCCGCCGGTATCGCGCTCATACGCGCCGCGGGCGGTTGGGTGCATATCGAGCCATCGGAGCATATCGCCTGGGGCAGGCGCGTGCGCTGCGCGGCCGACGGCAGCCTCTGGGAAGGGATTTAGCGGCCCGACCCGAGCACCTGAACCGTGAAGCCTTCGGCTTCCCACGCCGGCCGATTCAGCAGGCTCCGCGTGTCGTATACGCAACGCCCCCGCATGAGCCGCGCGGCATGGTCGGGTGCAATCGCACGGAATGCGTCGTGGTCGGTGAGCAGCAGCAACACGTCCGCGCCGCGCAAGGCCGTGTCCAAATCCGCCAATTCGAACGGCGCCCGGCGCGCCAGCGGATCATGCGGTCGCACCTCGACACCACGATCGCGCAGGCCCGCGACGATATCGATGGCCGGGCTTTCGCGCGTGTCGTCCACGTTGCCTTTGAAGGCGACACCCAGCACGGCCACGCACGGCGACTCGACACCCGCGAGCATCCGGAGCGTCTCGGCAATGACATGCTCAGGCATGGCGTCGTTGCGTTCGCGGGCGTGCCGAATCAGCCGGGCATTCTCTGGAAACCGCTCTACCAGAAACCAGGGATCGACGCTGATGCAATGCCCCCCCACGCCCGGCCCCGGCTTGTGCAGATGCACGCGCGGATGCCGGTTGGCCAGCGCGCCGACCTCGGCGAAGTCGATGCGCAGTTCCTCGCACAAGAGCGCCGCCTCGTTCGCGAGCGCAATGTTTACATCGCGGTACGTATTCTCCAGCACCTTGACCATTTCCGCGGTCGTCGCGTCGGTCAGGATAATCTTACCTTCCACGAACGAAGCGTAGACATCGCGCGCCCGCTCGGCGCAGGCCGGCGTAAAGCCGCCCACCACCCGGTCATTCTCTATCAGCTCCTTGAGAATGCGCCCGGGCATGACGCGCTCGGGGCAATGCGCCAGATGGAAATCTTCGCCCGGCTTCAGGCCGGTGGCCTCGGCCAGCATCGGCGCCAGCAAATCGCGTGTGGTGCCGGGGGGCGACGTGGACTCGAGGATGACGAGATCCCCGGGCTTCAGGCACGCGGCGAGTTCCTGCGCGGCGTGGCGCACGTACGACAAATCGGCGCGCTTATTCTCGGCGAGCGGCGTCGGCACGGCGATGATAAACACCTCGGAAGGCTCCGGGGCTGTGGCTGCGCGCAGGTTTCCTGAATGAATAGCCGCATTCACCACGGTCCGCAGGCCGGGCTCCTCGATATGAATGCCGCCCGCGTTTACGGTCGCAACTATGCCTGCGTCGATATCGACGCCAAGCACGCCATGACCGCCCGATGCCAGCACGCTCGCGGTAGGCAGTCCGATATAGCCCAATCCCAATACGCAGATATCCGCCATGAATCGTCCCCGGTGAATCCGTTGGGCCGCAGGATAATGGGGTCAGCGGTGCGATGCAACCGAGGCGAGATGATCGGCGATGCGCGCTGCCGCACGGCCATCGCCGAAGGGGTTCACGGCACGGGCCATCGCGGCATAGGCCGCTGCGTCGTCCAGGAGCCGGTTTGATTCCGCCACGATAATGTCGGCGTTGGTGCCCACCAGCCGGGCGGTACCTGCCGCGATGGCCTCGGGCCGCTCGGTCACATCGCGCATGACCAGCACCGGCTTGCCCAGTGCGGGCGCTTCCTCCTGCAGCCCGCCGGAATCCGTCAGCACAAGCGCCGCCTTCTTCAAAAGATGCACGAAAGGCAGGTATTCGAGCGGTTCGACCAGATGCAGATGGGGCACTCCGGAGAGCCGCGCCTCGACAGTGCGGCGGACGTTCGGGTTGGGGTGTACCGGATAAATCAGGTCCACATCGCCGCGATCCGCCAGCGCGCGAAGCGCGGTGCAGATGGACTCGAAGGGCGCGCCGAAGCTCTCCCGGCGGTGCGCCGTCACAAGTATCAACCGGCGCTCCCTGCCGAGCGAATCCAGTGCAGCATCGCCGAAGGCATACGGCCGCGCGGATACATCGAGCAGCGCGTCGATCACCGTATTGCCCGTCACCACGATACCGCCTGCGTCAACGCCCTCGCGCAGCAGGTTTTCGCGCGCCTGCTCCGTGGCGGCATAGTGGTAATCGGCGAGCACATCGGCCATGCGCCGGTTCAGTTCTTCGGGGAAAGGTTCGTAGCGGCGGTAGGTACGCAGACCGGCCTCGACATGGCCCACCGCAATACGCGCGTAATACGCCGCCAGCGCTGCCGCGAAAGTTGTGGTGGTATCGCCATGCACCAGCACCACGCCGGGCTGCTCCGCCTCCAGCACGCCGCGCATGCCCTGCAATACCGCAGCCGTCACGTCGTGAATGGATTGGTCCGGGCGCATCACCTGCAAATCGTGGTGCACGGGCAGGCCGAATACGGCGATGACCTGGTCCAGCAGCTCCCTGTGCTGGCCAGTCAGGCAAACGCGCACCTCGAATATGTCCGGGCGCGCCTGAAGCGCGAGCACGACCGGTGCCATCTTAATGGCCTCCGGACGCGTACCCATCGTCACCAGAACTTTCATGCGCGACACTCTCCCCGGGTCATCGCGCACTGTAGCAATCCGGGCTTGCGCGGGGCAAAGATCCCGGCAATAATACGTCGTACGGACGAGGTAGCATCCGAGGGAGAGCGCGGCATGAGCGGCACGATAGCCATAGGGGCGACCAGTTTCGCACGCCACGATGACACACCGCTACAGCTGCTCCGAGCCGCAGGGGTAGACATTCGGGAATGCCCCTATCCGCGGCGCCTGAGCGAAGCCGAGGCCGCCGCCTTGATACAGGATGCAGACGGCTGGCTGGCCGGGGGCGAGGTACTCGGAGCCGATGCGCTCGAGGCAGCCTCCGGGCGGCTCAAGGCCATCGCGCGTCCGGGCATCGACACGGGCACCATCGACTGCGATTCCGCCAGCCGCCTGGGCATTGCGGTGTCGTTCACGCCCGAAATCGCCGCCGAGGCCGTGGCGGAGATGACCCTGTCCGCACTGCTCGCCCTGACCCGGAAAATCGTGCCCCTGAACGCTTCGATGCACGCGGGAAAATGGGAGCCGCTCGACGGCGTCGGCCTGCGCGGACGCAAGGCGCTGGTCGTCGGCTACGGCCACGTAGGCCGTCGCGTCAGTGAATTGCTTCAGGCTTTCGGTTGCGTCGTGTCCGTTACCGAACCCAACCTCAATGGCAATGCGCTCCCCCCGGGTGTGCCCTGCGTGCCACTCGAGACAGGCCTGGCCGAGGCCGATATTGTGACCTTGCACGCACGAGGCGCCGAGGCGCTGCTGGACGATGCCGCCTTCGGCGCGATGAAGCGCGGCGCGCTGCTGCTGAACTGCGCGCAGGCCGCGCTGATTCAGAAGAGCGCGCTGATCCGGGCGCTCGAAAGCGAAATCGTGTCCGCCGCATGGTTCGATTGCTTCTGGGAAGAACCCTACGGCGGCATACTCGGCAAGTACGAGAACGTGCTGCTCACGCCGCATTGCGCCGCGCGCACGCCGCGATGCCTGAGCGCCATGGAACTGCAGTCGGCGAAGAACCTGCTGCGCGATCTCGGCATTCCGGTACCGGAAATGCGATGACTCACGCCCCTGTCCCGCGTGTGTCTATCGTTACGCCCGCCTACAACGCCGCGGCTTTTCTGGAAGAGACGGCGGCTTCGGTTCAGGCTCAGACCGTTCAGGACTGGGAATGGATCGTAGTCGACGACGGCTCGGATGACGACACGCTGGCTATCGCCCGCCGGATTGCAGAAAACGACCCACGCATCCGCGCGATTGCCCTCGGTACGAATACCGGGCTGCCCGCAGCCGTGCGGAACCGGGGCCTCGCGGAGGCGCGTGGCGCGTTTATCGCCCTGCTGGATGCCGACGACCAGTGGCGGCCCGACAAACTGGCGCGGCAAATCGCGGAGCTGGAGGCCCATCCCGAGGCGGACGCGGTCTGCACCCTGTACGAGCCCTTTGGCGACCCCGATCGCGCGCGCGCTGCCGCCGCGCTGATGAACCATGAGACCTCAGCCACCGTGCGCCGCGAAGAAATGCTGCGGCATTGCCCGTGGCAAACCTCGACCCTGCTGATGCGTCGCGTTTGCTACGAGGCGCTGGGCGGCTTCGACGAATCGCCCGCGCTGTTCTGCGGCGACGATTACCTGTATTTTGCGCGCCTGCTGCACCGGTTTACCGTGCGCCGGATTCCGGAGCCGCTCGTGCGCTATCGCGTTGCACCGGTGGGCGTGTCCGTCTCGTCTGCCACCATCGAGCGCAATCGCGAACGCGGCTGGCACCTGTACGAGGCGATGCTGCGCGACGGTGTCCTCAACCCCGAAGAGGCACGGCGGAAGCGTTCCGCGCTGTATTTTGAGGAAGCCAAGGACAACCTGTTTCATCTGGGCCGTCCCTTCCGCGGCGCGCTGTGGCGTTCCGTGCGCGAAGGCGGCTCGACCCTCGAGGCCCGGGCGGCACTCGCACTCTGCTGGCTGCCGGCGCCCGCGCTGCGATGGACGCTCAAGCAAGGATTGGCATGGAAGAAACGCCTGGGACTGTAACACCCACTATTTATGTGGACGCGGACGCCTGCCCGGTGAAGGAAGAAACCTACCGGGTGGCGCAGCGCCATGGGCTGCCCGTGGTTCTCGTATCGAACATGTGGATGCGGATTCCCGACCATCCCTGGCTCTCGCTCGAGGTGGTATCGGACCACTTCGATGCCGCGGACGACTGGATTGCCGAGCGCGCGGGCACGGGTGACATCGTCATCACGGCGGACATCCCGCTCGCGTCGCGGTGTGTGGCGAACGGCGCGCGCGTGCTGGGCCACAAGGGGCAAGAGTTCACCGAGCGGAGCATCGGCGAGACCGTGGCGACGCGCGACCTGATGGCCCGGCTGCGCGACGACCTCGACCTGCGCGGCGGCCCGCCGCCCTTCGCCAAGAAAGATCGCTCGCAATTCCTGCAAAAGCTCGACGAGATCGCGCGCAAAGTGGTGTCGTCCCGCTGACCCTGTAACCCGCGCGCCGCCGCGCCGTAACCCTGCTGGGACTCGCCGCGCTTTCGCTGCTCAACGACGAGCGGAACACGCCGAAGGATCCGCGCGCGGCTTACTCGGACGGCCCCCAGATCTGATACATCTCGAGCGGCGGGATGCCCGGCAATTCCCAGCGCCAATACCTATAGCCGCGCTGGTCGAAGGCGGCCTCGAGGCGGTCGTAGTCGTTCCACTGGTGAAACAGAATCAAGAGCTCGCCGCCGTCGCGCAGGCGTTTGTCCGTCTCGAAAATCATATCGTCGATGCCATACAGCACGCCGACCTCCATGACATCGCCCACGGCAAATTGCGCGGCCCGGCCGACAAAGGGCTTCATCGCCAGAATGCCTGCGGACGGCGGGTTCTCCCGTGCAATGCCCCAGAGCAGCCCGAAACAGGGACGGAAGGGCCTCGTAAGCGCGAAATTCTGCCAGGCCATGAGTGAAAGCAGCAGGACGGCAATACCTATCCGGACCCGCTTGGCATCAACAAGCGACCACCCGCCGCCCGCCAACAGCATGAGCGCGGCATTGGCGTATAGCACGTAGCGATATTGATATACGGGCCGCCAGAAGATCGACGCCGCGAATAGCAGCGCGACTGGCACCACCACCCACGCGAGGAGCAACACGAGCGAATCGCGCCGATTCCAGCCGCCGTCGCCGTCGGACTTTGCCGCGAACCTCGACACCGCGAAGGCGGCCAACCCGAGCATCAGTACGGTGACACCCCAGTCCAGCGAAATGCCGCCCCACATGTAGGGCGAGGGCTCATGGTTCGAGAACCGTCCCCCGGCGAAAACGATGTAGGTCATCACCCATTCGCGCCAGGTCGGGGGAATATCGTTGTAGGCCTGCGTCTTGTCGGCGAAATCGTAGTGCAGCCCGTAGAGCACCCACAGGAAGAACAGCCCGAGCATGGCGAAATGCGCGGCTCCCCAAACCAACACGCGCACCGGCCGCCCGCGCCAGTACCACAGCAGAAACAGCCCCTGTGCCGCGAAGAACAGCGGCGTGAAGGCATGCGTGTACAGCAGTGCGGCATTGCCCACGAAATGCCACAGCCAGCCCCACCGCGAGCCGCGCTGCAACGCCCAGACGAGTCCCGCCACCGCCACAAGCGCTTCGAGATTCAGCAGCGCGTAGAACCGCGTTTCCTGCGCGTAATAGACCTGCACCAGCGCCAGCGCCGAAAAGGCCGCGGCTGCCACGCCCGCACTTGGACTGAATAGGCGATGCCCCAGCCACGCGATGAGCGGCAGCGACGCCAGGCTGAGCACGACGGACAGCATGCGAATAGCGATGACCGATCCTCCGAACAGGTATCGGCAAGCGTATTGCACGCGGTAGTAGCCCTGACTGAGGATGAGCCAGGGATCTTCCTCGAACACGGCTTTCAGATATTCCGCCTGTGTCGGCAGGCCGATGTACTTGAGCGTGAGGACTTCGTCGTTCCAGGGAGATTCCGCAAGGATTTGGGACGTACGGGTAAAGGCCGCCACCAGCAGCACGAACACGAGCGTGATCGTGTGCATGCGGGTCCAGCGGCGGTCCGTTTCGGTATCGAGGCTCAAGCGGCGTCATCCTCCCGCAGGCATTTTAGAGGCGCATGCACGGTCAGGCAAAGTAGCGCTTGAGCGCGAGGAAGCGCTTTTCGTACAGGTGGTAGCTGAGCCAGGCCACGCCGAACGACCCCGCCAACAGGATTGCCGCCGCCACGAAATGCCCCGCCACCGTGCCGGTCAGCGGCGCCGGCAGATTCCATGCGTTGAGGTAACGCTCCTGAATCCACGGACGCAGCAGTACGTGGAACACGTAGAGGCCATAGCTGTAGCGCCCGAACACGGTGAGCACCCGGGAATTCAGGACCCGGTACCGCCGCGAATCCTCGGGCGCGGCGAGTGCCGCCACGATACCGCAAGCCATGACCGCGAGCAGCAGCGTGATGCCCGCTCCACTGACCACCCGGTCCTCGGGCCGCAGCCCGTGGTCGCGCCAAAGCGTGAACACGACAAAGAAGACCAACCCGGCAGGAAGACATCTCTCCGCCCAACGGGTTACCTTTGGACGCCAATGCTCATCCGACAGCAGGAGATAGAGCAGTGCGCCGACGAAGAGGCCATCCATGCGGAAGTGCGGAATGCTGAGACCGGCGATGGCATTGGCGCAGCGGATGCCTGCGAACAGGGCAATCAGCAGCACGAGCAGCGGCAGTAGACGATGCCGCGACAGCCGCCACACGATGAACGGCCACACAAGATAGAACTGCTCCTCGACCGCGAGGCTCCAGAAATGGTCGGCCTCCAGCCAGTCGCTGCGTAGCACCCAGTCCCCTTGCAGCCACAGGTACCAATTGGTGGTATAGGACCAAAGCCAGAGCTGGTGCGACGCGATGTTCTCCGCGAACTCCGGGGTGTACAGGTTGCGAAAGACGAGCGGCAGACCAAATACCGCCAGCAGCACGCCGTAGTACAGGGGAAAAATACGCAGACAGCGGCGCGCGTAAAAATTCTTGAAATAGTCCGGCCCCTCCCGCGAATCCACCAGGATGCGGGTAATCAGGAATCCAGAGAGCACAAAGAATAGATCGACCCCGAGCCAGCCGGTGCCGGTGAGCTCGAAGAGCACGTTCGCCCAACCCGGTTCGCGGTGGCTGTTGGGCAGAAAATGAAAACCCATGACCCACAGGATGGCAATGCCGCGGACGCCGTCGAGTCCGGGCAGGTGGCGCCCTTGTAGACGCCCGGCAATCCGCTCCGAGGCTTCAGCCGGCATGACGCCGGTGCGCCGAGAGGAACGCCCAGATCGCCTCGGACGCATCGAGTTGCATGGAGGTAGCGCCGACGATAAACGAGGGATACCAGTTGTCGCGCCCCGGCCAGGTGTGCCCCGCGCCCCCGACACTAAGAAATACGACTGGCACCACCTCCGGACAATCGTAACGATAGCGCGTCACGCGGGAAGCATCGTTGGAATCCAGCGGCTCCAGCACTTCCGCCGCAGGCGCAGTATCGGCGCAGCCATTGATGCGTGCCCAGGCCGCCGCCATCTCCGCCGCGGACACGAAGGACATATCGCCGCCGCCCGTCGATACGTCGCCCCCGGCGTAGGGCACGATGTTGTCCTGCACGCCGTGGATGCTCAGCACGGGGATGGGGTGTTCGCGCGCGCACTGGTCCAGCACGGCCCGCACCGGAGTGCCCGCCACGGGGGCAATGGCCGCAAGGATATCGGTGCGGCAGGCAAGGTAATTCGCCATCATGCCGCCTGCCGAAATACCCGTGGCGTAGACCCGGTCGGGGTCGATGTCGTACTCGGTTTCCAATTGCGCCACGAGCGCCGTGAGAAAGGCCACGTCGGATTCATCCTCGCGTTGCCCGGCATTCCAGATGCGATAGCGACCCTGCGGATAGCACACGATGAACCCCTCGCGCGCGGCGATGGCATCGAAACCGGACAGCCGCTGCATGCCGCGCGCGGTATCACTGAATTGATGCAAGGCCAGCAGCAGGGGAACCGGATCCTCGGGAAGACTCTCGGGAACGGTGAGGATGTAGCTTCGCGTCTGCCCGTCCACCTCGAAAGAGAGGCCACCCCGCGAACAGCCTGCGAGTAATGTTATGAGACCAAGGAGTAGCCAACGATTCATGACCTGTTGTTTCCTTATTCGCCTGGCGAGGGCACCAGAATATTCACGAGCTTGGAGACCGCACCATTCTCGATGGTCACCACCAGCCGGGGACGGCTTCGTGTGGCTTCGGAAGAATAGAACTTCTTCACCCGCTGCTTAGCCCCTTCCTGCGTGCTGATAAGTATCCAGCCGAAATTGGCATTGGGATTGTCAACCCAGGCCTGCACATCGGCCGCCATACCGGGACCGCTCCAGGTATCCGTGGCGCCCGCAGGGCCGGATGCCGCGGTGGCGCTCGCCTCGGGCGCATAGTCGCCGCCGGGCGAGGTCCATGTCGTCTCCCGATGCCGCGAGGCGATCCATGTGGCATCGCCCTCGTCCGCCGGCGCGCCGAAGCCGCCTTCGCCCCGGCCCACCACCCGGCCTTCGCCCCAGGCCCGCGTGACCCGATGCAGCGTGAAGGGCAGGTTGCCAAAGTTCTCGCCCGAGCGCTCGACCGTAAGCGACAACGTCGCACTGGTCACCACCGAACCTGCCGGAATCGACGATAGATCGACGCGGATAAGCGCGCGGCGCGTGTTCAATTGGGCGTTCGTACCAGAGAATATCCCGTCGCTCGCGCCGCCGCTGTATTCATTCTCGGAGAAGATGGAGGTATCGGCAAAGCCGGCATACCCGTCCACGCCGTCCTCGAAAATATAGGTGCCCGGGGGAGTCGGTGCCGTCGGGATGCAGCCGGCAAACAGGAGCGCCATGACCGGCAGCGCAATCCACGAGCTCCATTGCCGCTTCATGGTTTCAGCACGGAATCGACGAAGGCATAAGCCGCTTCGCGCGCCTCGGGGGGAAAGTCGTGACCGCAGTCGGGGAACACGGCAACAAGCCGATTCGACGCATCGGCCTCGGCATAGACGGGTGCCGCAAAGTCGATGCACTCCCGCACGCCGCTAACCTCAAAATTCGCATCGTGCAGCGGCGCGTTTACAAACACCGCGCGCGGGGCCAGCGCGGCCAACAGGTCCGGAAAATCCCACGGCATGCGCGCCGGGTCCTTGCCATAGACCTCGGCGATGCGCGGCATGTAGCCCTGGTGGCTCCAGCCGGTCAGGTCGCCGCCGTAGTATTTGGCGAATCGGTTGAAGCCGCAGCTGCTGACCATCACGCGGATACGCTCGTCGAACAGTCCTGCGAAAAGCGTGTTGTGACCGCCCAGCGAATGACCGATGCAGCCGATGCGCTTGCCGTCCACTTCGGGCAGCGAGGCCAGCAGATCCACGCAGCGCTTGTGATTGAAGATGCCCTTGGCCGTGGCGCTGGCATAGCCCATCGCGTAGACATCCGGATGATACTCGCCGAAGCCCGGGTAATCCGGCGCGAGCGTCACAGAGCCCCGCTCGGCCATTTCCTGGGCGTAATTGCGGTTCGGCTCCTCGCCCTCGCCCAACACCACCAGCTTGCCGTGCTTGTTGGTAGGATGCAGGCAAAGCATGGCCGGGGCAGGTGCGGACAAACCCTTCGGCACCAACAGAATCACGGGCAGACGATCGCCCGGCTCGACTTCGACCAGCAGCTTGCGGCGCTCGTAGCGCGGGGTGTCCGTCGTCTCGACCACCTCAAACGCCGGTGCACCCGGGGCCGCTTCGGGAATCGGACCGCTCACCTCGATAAAATGCGCCCGCACCTCGGACAGGCGATCGCCCGCCGCAGCAGGCACCGCAAGACACACGCCCAAGAGCAGCACCCCAAGCGCGCTCATGCCTATCCACTTCAACATCGGATTCCTCGCAATTCGCGTGATGACCATCGGATACACGCTAGTGCAGCGGCGGCGGGGAAAGCAATTTCGAGTGGCTTGCCATCCGCGCGGTTGAATTCAAAGCGTACCGGAGATAGGCTGGCTGAGTGCCCATAATTGCGGGGTTTGTATCATGCCAGACAACGTCGAATACGAATCATCGAATGACTTAGTGCTGATCATGGAATCGCAGATTCAAACACTAAGTGCAACAGGCGGTCCTGTGCTTCGGTTCAGGTCTTGATGGTGTAGAGGACACCGCGGGGCCTTGCGGTAAGATGAGGTTTCTTGAGTACTTCAACTTACGCAGGAGACCCCGCGATGCCTGG
>WGMK01000019.1 GCA_016125095.1 Candidatus Hydrogenedens sp.
AGCTTCAAAAACCTCACCGACGGGGAATTGAATACCTACGTCGACAAGCTCAACAATCGTCCCAGAAAGAAACTCGGATTCCGCACCCCGGCACAGGTCTTCCTCGAAAAGCCTGTTGCAATTAGACCTTGAATCTGCGCACCAAAGCCGCCAGTGCTTCCATGTTGCCGGGGTAGAACCCCGACCTACTCAGGCTGTGGCGCGATCTCCTGACCCTGCCACAGCACAGGCAGCCAACCTACTCAACTCCTAGACTAGCAGCCGCAGCCGAACGCCATATGGGTCCACTCGCCGGTTTGGGCGTCTATGGTGATCGCCTCGCAGGGACAGGAGTCCGTCGGCTCGCCTCGGTACGTACCGGTGCTCCAGACGATTACCGCGTGGCTCCGGCCTCGGCTGAGTGTGCCTTCGTGAATCGGCCGGATAAATAACTCGGGCGGGAAGAACTTCAGTCCGTCTTTGACGTAGTTTTGCAG
This sequence comes from Candidatus Hydrogenedens sp., assembly GCA_016125095.1. Classification (GTDB taxonomy): domain Bacteria; phylum Hydrogenedentota; class Hydrogenedentia; order Hydrogenedentales; family JAEUWI01; genus WGMK01. Next base: position 477 of record WGMK01000019.1, read on the forward strand.
CATGGCGGTCACCTGTTCCTCGGTGTACCGTAATTCCATGGATGCCGGCTTTTGGAAGGCCGTATAGTAAAAGTCCTTCAGTCGTCCGGTTTCCTCGTGGAACGTAACCGTGACGCCACTATCGCTTTCCAATCCGCCATAGCGGTGCGAAGTTCTTGCAACGATTCGCCCGTCTGGATACGAAGTCGATTCGTACTTCGTAAGCACACCGTCTCGTGGCGCGCCGCTTTCCAGTAATCGCAGCAGATTTCGTGTGAAGGCCTCAACTTCCTCCTTGGATATCGTTGGCGCAAACCGCGGGGGGGCGTTGCTTTGGTATTGCATGTCCCAGCGGAACTGAACGCGACCGCTGTGAACTGTATAGATGGCATCGCCTTTGTCGCGGACGGATACCCAGCCATCGCCGGACTCGATTTCGCAGGGGCACTTGGGCTGGAGGTCCGCTTCCTCGAGCAGCAACAGGATCGGCGGCATTTCCGGAGCGTCGCCTTCGGGCGGCGCGGCACTGACGGCTACCGCGCCTGTAACGCCGGTGATGACGATGACAGACCATAGGGATGCATGAAAGATCCTACCCGACATCAGCCGCTCCTCGATTAAGCGGTAAATTGTTTCAATGCCAGTATACGTGTACCTGCCTTGCGTGACAATAGGAACGACGGGCCAGGCAATTTGCTGTGGCAGGGTCCCCCGCCCCTGCCACAGCCTAAGAGGAGGAGTTTGAGACCTGTCGGTCAGTAAAGTGGGCGGGTCGGGAAACCCGCCCACAGCGCAGAGAGGATGACGACTTGGGGGAGATCGAAGCACGCGCTCCGTTCCAGCCATCCGCAATCGGCGTGTCCCCCGAATTGTCATCCTCGTGAACGCGGGGACCCATCTTGGCGCGTGGACTCGCGGTCGGAATCTCACTGTCTCTATTTCACAGCGACGGCAGATCGAGTGTCGTCGGCTTCGATTCGCCGCGGCCCATGCGGGGCGGGGCTTCCCAGGACACGTGAGCGCCGGCGGCATCACGGGTATAGGCGAACGGCGCTCCGGTGAAGGGATTGAGGGGTAGCGGCCCGAGTCCCTCCAAATCGAGTGCTTCCAGCGATTCCGGAAAGGTGTCATGCCGTGCCTCGTGGGCGCGGAGATGGGCAAGCAGTAGCACGGCTTGTTCCCGAGCGCTGATTACCGTGTCGTCGTGTATGCCCGCGCTCAATAGGGTGTCCATCAGGTCGATGGTCACAGTGCGCCCCCACGCGTCATAAAAAAGGCGGTTTCTCTCATGCATGGCGTCGAGTTCGTGTTCTACATAGGCGAACGCGTGGGGAGCATCGACCGCTTGGGTGTCGATGAAGTTCGGATAGTCCCGAACGACCCGCGTATCGCTATATTGCAGGTCTATGGATAGAGCGACGTTTTCCGGCAAGAGCCCTCCGAGCATCTCAGGCAGAGATTTCGGAAACGCAACCATTTCCTCCTTGAATCCGCTGGCATAGACCAGTAAATGCCGATAGGTTTTTTGGTATAGCCTGTCCAAGGGATGGCGGCGGTTGATTGAATCATCGTACTCGGCGAGCGCGATCGGTGACAGCGCGCCATGCATCAGTTGCCAATGTACGAGATTCGCAAGTGTATAACGGCTGCTATCGGTAGGTGGTTCGGGGAATACCTCAATCAGTCGTTGCAGCGTGGCGGCCCGGTGCAGGAATACTTCGGTGTCCGCGCCGGGGGGGGCCTGTTCCGCAGCAAAGAAACCGCCGGTGATGCCCAGCAGAAGCAGGTCTATCGCCGTCGAATCGAGACGAAGCGGTACCTCCGGAAACTCCCAAGTCTCCGGAAAGGTGGCGTTGAAGGGCGGCAGGGCAGAGGGATTCCGGAGTTCGGAAAAAACATCCAGCCGCTCAATGAGCGGCGCATTCTTGTCCCATAGGTCAATAAGCGTTGTGCGATGCGTATCCAGATCGTCAAAGACCCGGGGTATTCCGAAGCGCTTGGGTAGGCAATCGCACTCGCAGTCCTTCCGAAGCATTGCGGGGGGAACATTGAAATCGTCCGGTTCGAGATCCATCAGGAAGCTGGTGGCCATGGTGGAGTCGTCGTAGTGCAGACCGCTTTCCGCCTCAAGCTTCGCCCGGTACGAGGGAATGGTCGTCGGAATGCCCTGTGCTTCCAGCGTATCGAGTTCGTGTTGAAGCCGATGACCGACCCAGAAGTAACTGCCCCAAACTACCGCCGCGTAGAGGAGGGCGAGCAGCAGGACGAATCCGAGCGCGCGCCATTTAATTTTCCAGAGATACCGAGCAAAACGTATCATGAGGGAGCCCTTCCTGATACAGCCTACTTGCAAGCGGGCCGGATTATTCAGTCGCTTCAACTCGACCTGCGGCGTCCGACTGGCAACAGGCGTTCCAAGTGTGGTAAAATCACTAAAGACAGTGGTTTAGCGACGCGTGCCGCCGGACCGTATTTCGGCGGTCGTTTTGTGTCGCGTCGCAGGGCAGAGTCGAGAAGGAAATACATGCAAAAGGAACAGGCAATTGAAGTAGAGGGCACGGTGGTCGAGCCGTTGCCCAATGCGATGTTCCGGGTGAAGCTGAAAAACGATCACCTGGTGCTGGCGCATATTTCGGGGAAAATGCGGAAGTTCTACATCCGCATTCTTCCGGGCGACAAGGTGCTGTTGGAAATGTCGCCGTATGATCTGACCAAGGGCCGCATCACCTACCGCTACAAGTAGGGCGTCCCGGTTCCCCGGGATAGTTTCAGCGATTCAGCTTCGGCGGCCTTCCCCGCCGGTGCGGCTCTTCTTTTTTCCCTTCTGAACCCCGTGCGGGGCCGAGGTGTGTCTGGCTAGGCCCGGCGCGGCCCGAACACGTTGGCCAGTCCGCGGGCGAGCGCGCCCCATTTGCCCAGGTGCAGGTCGGGTTCCTGCCCGGCGGCCATGCGTTTGAACTGCTCCTGGTGCCAGAGGCTCTGCAGCATGTCGTCCATCGCGCGCATGCCCGTGCGCAGGGTTACGCTGGGGGCCGTCTCGATGTCGCCGGCGATGGCCTTGCGGCAGAAATCCGGGTCGAGGGCCAGCGGCCGCGCGATGCCGATCACGTCCACGGCGCCCTCGCTGAGGATCTGCTCCATCAGGCGCGGCGTCCGCATGCCGCCCGTCAGCATCAGCGGCAGGGCCGTCTTGCTGCGCACGCGCTCGGCGTATTCCAGGAAAAAGGCCTCGCGCTGGCGGGTGCTCTCGCGCTCGGGACCCGTCGTGCTCACCATCATCGGCTTTTCGTAGGTGCCGCCGGAAATCTCCAGCAGGTCGATGCCCGCCGCCTCGAGCGCCTGCACCACGTTAATCGATTCGTCCTCGCCGAAGCCGCCCCGCTGAAAGTCGGCCGAGTTCAGCTTGACGGAAATGGGATACGCCGGCCCGACGGCCTCGCGCACGGCCTTCACAATTTCGAGCAGGAAGCGCTGGCGCTTTTCGGGGGTGCCGCCCCAGTCGTCTTGCCGCAGGTTCACCAGCGGCGAGAGAAACTGGCTAAGCAAATAGCCGTGGGCGCTGTGTACCTGCACACCGGCGAATCCGGCCTTCTTCGCCACCGCTGCGGCCGTGGCGAAGCGCTGGATGATGGCAAGGATCTCGTCCTCGTTCAGCGCGCGGGGCTTGGCGAGCATCATGCCGACCTGCCCCTTGACTGGCACGGCCGACGGCGCGACCACATAGCTCGATACGCCGCGCGGCGTCTGGCGGCCGGGATGGCTGATCTGCATCCACAGCTGGCTGCCCTGCGCCTGGGTTTGCTCCGCCCAGCGCGCCAGCATCGGCAGGTCGCGCTCGTCTTCCACGGCCACATTGCGCGGACCTTCCAGCGCGCGCCGATCCACCATCACATTGCCGGTCAGCAGCACGCCGCAGCCGCCGCGTCCCCAGCGCTCGTACAGCTTCACCAGGTCCTCGGTCGGCGCGTTGAAGCGGTCCGACATCTGCTCGGTCATGGCGCCCTTCGCGAAGCGATTGGGAATCGCGTGCCCGCAGGGCAGCGTCAGCGGCGCGGCCAGCAGCGGATAGCGGGGCGTCATGGCGCGGGCTACTCGGGAATCAGCACGGTGTCGTCGGCCACGGCCCGCCACGCGCCCTGAATTACCGGCTTCGGATTATCGCCGCAGAACAGATCGAAACGGTGGCCGCCGTCCTGCTGCACATTCTTCAGCGCCACGTGGCTGTCCATGAACACCGGCCCCTTGAACAAGAGGTCGCAGCGCTGCGGGTTGTCGGCCGGGGCCTTCAGGTACGACAGGCACGCCGCCGCGCTCCACATGCCATGCACGATATCGCGCTTGAAGCCGAAAAGCTTGGCGGTCAGCGGCGTGAGGTGGATGGGGTTGTAGTCGCCGCAGACCTTGGCATAGCGCCGGCCCATGCCGTTCATCACATGCCACTCCGCCACGGGATCGCCCTCGGCCTCGCCCTCGAGCATGGCCAGCGGCGAGGGTTCGCCCGGTTCGCCGTATTTGCCGCGCACCAGGTAGGTACTCACGCTTTCCCACACGCGCGAACCATAGGCCGAAACCACGGTAGTAACGTCGAGCTCGATGCCCGCCTTGATGACGCGGCTCGTCTCGAGCCGGCAGAACATGTCCAGCGTGTCGCTCGGGCTGATGGGCCGGTGCTGCAGGGCGTTGATGCGCATGTGTACCGCGCCGAGCATGGAAAGCGGAAAGGAGTCGTGCGCAAGGATGGCCAGATGCAGGCCGCCGGTGAGCACGTGGGGGTAGAGAATCGGCAGTTCGCCCGTTTTGGACAGCCCGCACACTTCTCGGTAGGCGGCAAGGCGCTGCGGGTCAATCGACGCGCCGTTCCATTCGGCCGCCAGCCGCGGCAGCACCTGACCCGGCTTCAGCCCGCGACGCTTCTGCAGCATGATTTTGCGGTAAGACGGCAGAAACGAGGGGGCCGCGTGGTATTTCAAAACGGTTTCGCGGGACATGCACGGGTCTCCTTCAGGTGATGCGGGGGCACCATTCTAACTGCCGCGCCCCGGGGCGGACAAGCGGCGCGTGGCCGCCCCAGCCCGGGGCGTGCTAAGATCGCGGCCATGCTGAAGACCACGCCCCGACAGAAGCGCACGCTCGTGCTGCTCGGCCACCCCGACACGGATTCGTTCTGCGGGGCACTGGCCGATGCCTATGTGGACGGCGTCGAGCGGGCCGGGGCGCCCGTGCGCCGCATCAATCTGGGCGATTTGCAGTTCGACCCGGTGCTGCACAAGGGCTACAAGGTGATTCAGGACCTCGAGCCCGATCTGCTCGAACTGCAGGAAGCGATCCTCTGGGCGGAGCATGTCGTGTTTGTCTATCCGCTCTGGTGGGGCGGCATGCCCGCGGTGATGAAGGGCTTCATCGACCGCGCCTTCCACCCCAAGTTCGGCTTCAAGTTTGTCAGCGATACCTCCTACATCTGGAAAGGGCTGCTCACCGGGCGCAGCGCGCGGCTTATCGTCACCATGGATGCCCCGCCCATCGCCATGCGGCTCATGTTCAACAATCCCCAGATTCAATCCTTCCGCAATGTGACGCTGCGGTTCTGCGGCTTCAGCCCCGTGCGGGTGTCGCAGTTCGGCTCGGTCAAGCGGAGCACCCGCGCGCGGCGGTTTTTGTGGCGGCTGCGCGCCCGCGAACTCGGCGAGCGCCAGTGCTAGACCACACGGCGGACGTCATCGTCGTTGGCGCGGGCGCGGCCGGGCTCAGCAGCGCGTTGCAGCTGGCCCTGCGCGGGCAAAAGGTGCGCGTATTCGATCAGGGTGCGCTGGCGTCGGGCTCCACCAGCCGCGCGTCCGGGCTTCTCGGCCAATTGCGCGGCACGCCCGAGGCCACCCGCGCACTCGTAGAGAGCGTCCGGATTTTGAAAGAGCTCGAAGCGCGTGGGGGGGTGAAGCTCTACGGCCAGACCGGATCGCTGCGGGTGGCGAACACGCCCGAACGCGCCGCCGAAGTGCGCTATCACTACAAACTCGGCCGCGCCGCCGGACTCGACATCGAACTGATGGAACCGGCGGACGCCGCGCGCATCATTCCCTTCATGCGGACGGATGATCTGCTGGCCTGTTGCTTCTGCCCCACCGATGGTTACCTCGATCCGCCCAATCTCGCCGCGCTCTACATCCGCCTGGCGCGTGAAGCAGGCGTGGAGTTCCACGAGCACGAACCGGTCGAGGCGCTGCTGTTGCCCGGCGGTCGCGCGGGCGGCGTGCGCTCTGCGCAGGGCAAATACACCGCCGGCGTCGTGCTGAATGCCTCTGGTCCCTGGGCGAAGCTCGTGGCGGAATACGCCGATACGCCGCTGCCGACGCTGCCCATCGGCCACTATTACTTCACCACCGCGCCCCACCCGGCAGTCTCCGTGCCGCCCGAGACCGGCACCATGCGCGACCGCGAGCTGCGCATCTACGCGCGGCCGAAAGACGGGGGATGGCGCGTCGGCATCTATGAGACCGCCCCCGAAATCTTCGATATGGCGCAACTGCCGCCCGCCTACATGAGCACCATGACGGCGTCGAAGGATCATCCGTCGCTACGCACGCTCATCGAAAACGCGGCGCACCGCTTTCCGTTTATCCATCTGGATACCCCGATGGAAATCAAGGGCGGCATCATGTCCTTCACGCCCGACGGCCACCCGCTCGTCGGCGCCTTCGACGCCGTGCCCGGGCTCTACCACTGCACCGGATTCTGCGGCCACGGCATCATGCAGAGCCCCGTCATCGGCGTGATGGCGGCCGAATTGATCCTCGACGGCACCTGCCGCTTCGACCTCGGCCGCATCGAGGCCGACCGCTTCACCGATTTTCCTGAACTCCGCGATCCCGCCGTGGTGGCTGAGCGCTGCAAGGCCACCCACTGGGGCTACTACGGCACCATCGAGACCGGCCCCGCGCCCGTCTGACCCGTTGCAGACCCGCGCCCCCGTATGCTATCCTCTCGCCCGGTTACCTCTTTCGGGCGATTAGCTCAGATGGTTAGAGCGCTGTGTTGACATCGCAGAGGTCACAGGTTCGATTCCTGTATCGCCCACCATTCCCGAAAACCTCCGTCGCGGCCGGCCCCCAAAGCTGGCCGCGGCGTTTTTTTGTGCGGAATTGGGCGATGAATCTCCGCTGTGGGCGGGTTTCCACCTTCTGTCGGCGGGTTTCCCGACCCGCCTAGTTCGCTGACCGTCAAGTCTCCACCTTGTAGTATCGCTGGTACCGCTACGGCGCCGGGTGGGACCGCATCGGCGAATACGAATCGGACGACTACACGGCGTGGGATATCGGGGCGGCGGAGCGCACCTACGTGGGCAATGCCGCCTATATCGGCGGGGCCACGCCCGCGAGCGGCGCGTACGCCTACCTGACCCACGACCACCTCGGCAGCGTGCGCGGCGCCTGGAGCGGCGCCAAGGCGCGGCTTGCATCCTACGCCTACGCGCCGTATGGTGAGACCGCAATTGAATCCGGCCTGCCGATGGACCTCGGCTTCACCGGCCACCAGTGGGACGCCCACGCCCAGTTCTACCACGCCCCCTACCGCGCCTACAGCCCCGGCGCCGCCCGATGGATTTCCCGGCTGTGGGTAGGATTCCAGACCCGCTTACGCTTCTGACCGCCAGGTCTCCAATCATGGCGCGCGCGAAGCATATGTAAAAGGAGACCTTACGGTCAGGCGAGTGGCACGGTCAGGAGACCGGCCACAGCAGTGCTCTCGCGAGGACAGGTTTCCGAGACCGGCTACAGCGGTGCAATAAAAAACGCCCGTAAGCGGGGTGGCATAGAAGGGCTCCACTTGCCCAAGATCCCAAGTCCCGCTCAGGGCGATTCGCTTTTCATGCTACGCTGCGGGGACGGTAATGTCAATAGAGTCTCGCCGAACACGCTTGCTGTCCTTGGCGCACTTGGCGTCTTCGCGTGAGAACGCTTCGCCTCCTCACAGCCCCAGCGCCATGCGGCGGAATCCCGGCACGTGGCCGTGGGCGTTACGCAGATTGGCTTTCACCTCGCTGATGACGCTGAACCCGAGGCGTTCGTAGAGGGCCTGGGCGCGGGGGTTTTCGAGGGAGCAATCAAGCGTCGCGACCTTGCGTCCGCGGGCGCGGCCCTGCGCGAGGAGTTCCTGCACGAGCTGCGCGCCGAAGCCGTGGCTGCGCATTTCGGGCAGCACCCCCAGATGCGCGATGTACCACTGGTCGCCCTTGGGCGGCGGCATGAGGTGTTCCACCGCCAGCCCGCGCCGAATGACGCCGACGGACGCGGCGATGCCGAAAGCCGACACGATCTGCCGGAGGTTGACGACCATGGCGTTCGCCAGCATGGGGGCGTCGAAGCCCGTGCCCCCGGCGACCACCCGGCCGTCTGCTACCCCCACGGTATGCACGCCGTAGCCGAATTCTCCGGGCTGCTGCCGGAGCGTGCCGCGCAGGAATCGCTGCGCGTCCACCCTGCGGCGGGGCGCGGTGAAGACGTAGTTGAAGGTGTCCGGACCCGACGCGTAGACGAGCGGCGTCAGGGCGTCGGCGTCTTCCGGCGCGGCCGGGCGGAATTGGATATTCATGCGGATCGGTCTCCTGGGGCTTGGCACGCGGAGCATACGCAATCCTCCGGTGCTGATACGAGGGCGAGCCGGGGCTAGTACCCGCGCGGGCCGATGGCCTAGAATGCCCGCTTACGCGCTGGACGGGAAGGACCATGGTTTTCAGTTCCCCGACATTTTTGTTCGCATTTCTGCCGCTTTGCCTGGCGGTCTATCTCGTGCTGCCGCGCGCGCTGAAGAATTCCTGGCTGCTGGTGCTGAGCCTGATTTTCTACGCCTGGGGCGAGCAGCAGTGGGTGGCCCTGATGCTGCTCTCCATCGCGGGCAACTACGTGTTCGGGATGCTGGTGGATCGCTTCCGCGGCAATCCGCGGCGTGCGGGGGCGGTGATCGCAGCCACCGTGGTGTTCAATCTCGGGCTGCTGGCCTGGTTCAAATACGCGAACTTTCTCACCGATAACCTGAATTCGGCGCTGGGGCTGGCGGGTCTCGACCCGGTCGTCATCGAACCCGTACACCTGCCCATTGGTATTTCCTTCTTTACCTTTCAGGCCATGTCGTATGTGATCGATGTCTACCGCGGCGACGGTACGGTGGAGCGCAATCCCTTGAACCTGGGGCTGTATATCGCGCTGTTTCCGCAGCTTATCGCGGGACCAATCGTGCGGTTTCAGGACATCTACGAGCAGCTCCGCGAGCGCGCGGTTACGCTCGACGGCTTCGCCTACGGCATTCAGCGCTTCGTGATCGGCCTGGCCAAAAAGGTGCTGATCGCCAATGTGATGGCCCTGCCCGCCGACGAGATTTTCAACCTGCCGTCGTCCGAACTTACGCCTGCACTGGCCTGGCTCGGCGTGGTCTGCTACACCTTCCAAATTTATTTCGACTTCTCCGGCTACTCGGACATGGCCATCGGGCTCGGGCACCTGTTCGGCTTCCGGTTCCTGGAGAATTTCCGCTATCCCTACGTGGCGCGGAGCATCACCGATTTCTGGCGCCGGTGGCACATCTCGCTGTCCACCTGGTTCCGCGATTATCTCTACATCCCCCTCGGCGGCAATCGCGTGTCGAAGCGGCGGAACTACCTGAATTTGTGGCTCGTGTTCTTTCTCTGCGGGCTGTGGCACGGCGCCAGCTGGGCCTTTGTGGTGTGGGGCATGTACCACGGCGCGCTGCTCGTGCTCGAGCGCGTGTTCTTGGCGGGCCTGCTCGATCGCGCCGGCCGCCCGGTCCAGCACGCCTACACCATGCTGGCATTCATGATTGGATGGGTATTCTTCCGCGCCGAGACCCTGCCGGAAGCCTTCGCCATGCTGTCCGCCATGGCCGGATTCGCCGCGGGCGACGGTACGCTGCACTACACGGCCCTGTATCTCAACACCGAAGTCGCGCTGACCCTGGTCATCGCCACGATTGGTGCAACGCCCGTGGTGCCTGCGCTTCAGGCCGCCTGGAGCAAGCGCGCGACGTCACCCGGATACGAACATCTCAATGGGGTCGCCGCCATCGCAGTGCTCGGCGTGGTGTTCATTTACACGGCCGTACACCTGTCGGCTTCGACCTATAATCCGTTTATTTATTTCCGTTTTTAGCGGTATTAATCAAAGAGGCGATTCGTGACCAAGCGGCTTTATCAGTGGACTTTGTGCGTCGGTTTCGTGGGGGGCTTACTGCTGCCCACGGCCGACAAGCTGCTGGATTTCGATCCGGCGCCGCAGCTCTATGAAAACCGCGTCTTGAATGTTCTGCCCAAGCTTGAGCCCACGTGGGACAGCCTCGTGTCCTATCCGCAGCGCTTCAACGACTACATGGGCGACAACTTCGGTCTCCGGCGTATGCTGGTGTGTTCGTACTACTGGACCCGCCTCGAACTGTTCGGCAACAACATGGGGGACCGGGTGCTCATCGGCACACAGGACGACCTGTTTCTGAATGCTGGGGGCGGGCTGGCCGACCTCTGGCGCGCGGCTACGACGCCCTACAACCAAGAGCAGTTGAGCGGGTGGACAAATGCGTTGCTCGAGCGGCACCGCTACATGCAGGCGCGCGGCGGCGCGTACCTATTTTTCGTCATCCCGGATCGCCAGACGGTCTACCCCGAAAGTCTGCCGGCCCGGGTGAAGGCCTCGGCCCGTCCCACGCGCAAGCAGCAACTCGAAGCGCACTTGGCGGAGCACGCCCCTGAACTGGCCACGATTGATGCGACCAGAATTTTGGTCGAGGGCAAGCAGGCGCACCCGACCTATCCGAAGACCAACTCGCATTGGAACCACTACGGCGCGTTTCTGGTGTATCGCGAAATCATGAATCGCCTGGACGAACGCTACCCGGCGCTGAAGCCGCATGAACTGGACGACTACGACATGGTCTGGAAAGAAACCTCCGGCCAGATTCTTTCCGAGATGATGGCGATGCAGGTTTACCTGACCGATACCGACGTGGACCTGATTCCCAAGTTTCCGCAACGCGCCAAGAAGACGGGGGAGACGCTCTACCCGTCCATCGCGGGAAAATCCGGCCGTCCTGCCTGGATTCCCTACGCGCTGGAAACCGGCAATCCGGAATTGCCGCGGGCGGTGCTGCTCGCCGATTCCTTCGAGTCGGCGCTGACGCCATTCCTCGCGGAGCATTTCTCGCGGCTCGTGGTGTACCGCCAGAACGAATTCGACCCCGAGATCATGCGTATCGAGCAGCCGGACATCGTGATTCAGATGCGCTCAGAACAGTTCTGCATGTTCGTGAACCCGGCCAACGACCCCGCCATCCGCGAGGCCGCCGGGCCGGGAAAAACGAATTAGGCCTGCACGCTGCCGAGCGCCAGGAAATTCTGGATGATCCGCTTGCCGCAGTGGGTGAGGATGCTTTCGGGGTGGAACTGCACGCCGAGCACGTCGTACTCGCGGTGCGCCACCGCCATAATCTCGCCTTCCCGGGTCTCGGCGATGATTTCCAGTTCTTTCGGGCAGGTATCGCGCTTGATGATGAGCGAGTGGTACCGCGTCGCCGTGAAGGGATTCTCAATGCCCTCGAACAGCGGGTGGTCGGTGTGCCTCATCTGGCTCACCTTGCCGTGCATGATGCGGTCTGCCCGCACGATGTCGCCGCCGTAGGCCTGGCCGATGCTCTGGTGCCCGAGGCACACACCCAGAATGGGGTAGCGCGGACCGAGTTCCTTGATCACATCGACCGAGATGCCCGCCTCGGTGGGCGTGCAGGGCCCGGGCGACACACAGATGTGGTCCGGCTTCATCGCGTCGATTTCCGCCACGGTAATCTTGTCGTTGCGGAATACGCGGACATCGTCCACGAATTCGCCGAAATACTGCACGAGGTTGTAGGTGAACGAATCGTAGTTGTCGATGAGCACCATCATGATTCGAGGCCCTTCTCGGCGAAATCCACCGCGCGGAACAGCGCGGTCGCCTTGTTCACCGTCTCCTGGTATTCGCTCTTGGGGTCACTGTCGTAAACGATGCCGGCGCCCGCCTGGCAATAGGCCGTGCCGTCCTTCACCACCATCGTGCGGATGAGGATGCAGGTGTCCATGTCGCCGGCATAGCTGATGTAGCCGCAGCCGCCGGAATAGGGGCCGCGCCGTACGGGCTCCAGCTCGTCGATGATTTCCATCGCGCGGATTTTCGGCGCGCCGCTCACGGTGCCCATGGGAAAGGTGGCCGCGAGCGCGTCGAAAGCGTCGCAGTCGTCCTTCATCTGGCCCGCCACCTCGCTCACGATATGCATCACGTGCGAGTACCGCTCGATGACCATGAGCTTGTCGGACACCGGGGCGACGGTGCCCGGCTTGCTGATGCGGCCCACGTCGTTGCGGCCGAGGTCCACCAGCATGATGTGCTCCGCCACTTCCTTCTGGTCGGCCAACAGGTCGCGCTCGTAGGCGGCGTCCTCCTCGGCGTTCTTGCCACGCGGCCTCGTGCCCGCAATCGGGCGCACCATGGCGGTGCCGTGCTGCACGCGGGTCATCACTTCGGGGCTCGAGCCCACCAGCGAAAACTCCGGGTACTGAATCAGCAGCATGTAGGGCGAGGGATTGATACAGCGAAGCGCGCGGTAGAGTGTGACCGGGTCGGCCTGGGTCTCGCGGCTGAAGCGCTGCGACAGCACGACCTGGAAGATATCGCCGGCCTTGATGTATTCCTTCGCCGCTTCGACCGCCGCGCAGAAATCGGGCTCGTTAAAATTCGATTGCAGGGGAGAGGGGGCGTCGGCAACCGGGGGATGGGGGACTTCCAGCGGACCGCGCAGGCGCGCCTCGATCTCCGCGATTTTCTCGGCGCCGCGGTCGTATTCCGCGTCGGCGTTGCCGTGCGCATGCACGTTCGACACGATCTTAATCTTGTTGTTCACGTGGTCGAAGATCACGATGGTATCGGTGATCACGAAGTACAGGTCGGGCAGGTTCAGCGTGTCCGGGTTCTTGTCGGGCAGCTGCTCGAAAAAGCGGACCTGATCGTAGGACATGTAGCCCACGGCGCCGCCGTGGAATTCCGGCAGGCCCGGCATTTCCACCGGATGATAAGCCGCCATCAGCTTGCGCAGTTCCGAAAGCGGGTCGTCGGACTCGAACTGCTCCACCTCGCCCCGGCGGATGATTTCCACATGCCGCCCCTTCGAGCGGAACACGATGGAGGGATTCGCGCCGAGAAAGCTGTACTGGCCGACGAACGCAGCCTGCTCGACGCTTTCGAAGAGGAACGAGCGGTCGTGTCCCTTCGACAGCTTGATGTAGGCGGACACCGGGGTTTCCAGGTCCGCTACGATTTCCTTGTAAACTGGCACTAGCGCGCCCGGCTGGGCGAGGGTGCGGAAGTCCTCACGAGAGGGATGCAGCATGGGTGTATTCCTGCGCCGGGCCCGGTCCGTCGCCGCTATTATTTCGCGGCCACGCCGTCGCCGTCCAGCGTAATGGTTTCGTCGAATCCGACCTTGCGGTAAAAACAGCTTGTCTCATTCGTGTGGCAGGTGGGCCCGACGGGGTCGCACAATAGCACCAGCGCGTCGCCATCGCAATCGATGCGCACTTCCTTCACGTGCAGCACGTTCCCCGAGGATTCGCCCTTCAGCCACAGCTTCTGCCGCGAGCGCGACCAGAAAACCGCCCGCCGTTCCTGCAGGGTCATCCCCAGCGATTCCCGGTTCATATAGCCGAGCATCAGCACCTGCCCCGTCTCGTGGTGCTGAATCACCGCCGCGATGAGGCCCTTGTCGTCGAATTTAAGCAGGTCGTCCAGTTGCATGATATTTCTTTCTTGGTTCACCACAGAGGCACGGAGGGCACCGAGAAGAAGAGAAGATAATTAGACAGGATTTACAAGATTTACAGGATTAAAGAGGCGCAAGGCGTTGGCTTTCTTCAATTCAAAATCCTGTCAATCCTGTTAATCCTGTCAAAATACTCTTTGTTTTCTCCGTGTCCTCCGTGCCTCTGTGGTGAAACTACTCCCTATATGCGCACAGCGACCCCGTGTTCGCGCAGGTAATCGCGCGCCTGTTCGATGGTGTATTCCTGAAAGTGGAAGATGCTTGCCGCCAGGGCTGCGTCGGCACCGCCTTCCTGCAGCGCTGCGCGGAGGTGGTCCAGCGTGCCGGCGCCGCCGCTGGCGATGACCGGTACCTCCACCGCATCCGCCACGCGGCGGGTTAACTCGATGTCGTAACCGGCCTTGGTGCCATCCGCATCCATGCACGTCAGCAGGATTTCACCCGCGCCGCGCTCGGCGGCTTCCTGCGCCCACTCAACGGGCTCCAGTTCGGTGGCGCGTCCGCCGTCGCGGCCGCCGTGGCTTTTCACCAGGTAGGTGCCGTCCGGCTTCTTTTTCGCGTCGATAGCCACGACGATGCACTGCGAGCCGAAGCGCTCGGCTGCCTCGGTGATGAACTCCGGATTTTGAATCGCGGGCGTATTTACCGACACCTTGTCCGCGCCCGCATTCAGCAGGTTCCGGATGTGGTCGATGGTGCGGATGCCGCCGCCCACGCAGAGCGGCATGAAGACCTGCTCCGAGGTGCGGCGCACCACGTCCAGCATGGTGTCCCGGTTGTCGGTCGAGGCCTGGATGTCCAGAAACACGAGTTCGTCCGCGCGCTCGAGGTCGTAGCGCTTGGCGATTTCCACGGGGTCGCCCGCGTCGCGGAGTCCGAGAAACTGTACGCCCTTTACGACGCGCCCCTCCGCGACATCCAGGCAGGGAATGATTCGTTTGGCCAGCATTCGATTCGTTACTTTCCAGACTCTAAAAGAAGCCCCAGCGCTTGATCTCGGTCTTCGGTTCCTCAGGCGCGCTTTCGTTCCGAGCGGCGAAACCCGGATCGACCAGCGACGGCGCGGCGGCTTCCGCCTCGGCTTCCAGGGCTTCGAGTCCCAGCCCAGACGCCTCGGTATCGTCCTCTTCCAAGGCGACCGCCGCCGTATCCTCGTCGCTCTCTTCGACCGCCGCCATCAGATCCATGCGCTCGAGCCCGCGTTCCTCGGCGTCCTGCGTCAGCAAGGACTCTTCTTCCACGGTTTCCTCGTCGTCTTCCTCCGCCTCGGACTCTTCGTGGTCGAGTACAGCGAAAGCCGTTTCGCCGATTTCGGCAGCCTCGGAGTGGTAGGGGTCCGGGTCGGCATCGCCGCGCCAGAACGCCTCGCGTTCTTCTACCAGATGGTCATGCGCATGCGTCTCCTGCGCGGGGCCCTCCATCCACGAGGCATCCTCCGCGCCGGATTCTTCGGCCTCGGGGTCCTGCGTGCTCGAGCCGAACAGGGCATTCACGTCGGATTCCGTGCTCTCGGCCGAGGCCGGAGCGTCGTCGTTCAGCGGCGGGAGGCCGAAATCGTTGTCGGTTTCAAACGACTCCGTCGTCGCGGCGGCCTGCAAGGCGTCGTCCTCAAGCGGGGGGAGCGGCGCAACGACGTCGTCATCACTACCCGTCTGCGGGGCGGTATCCACGTCCTCCTCGTCAGCAGCGTCGCTCTCATCGTCGCTCTCATCGTCGCCATCCTGCTCTGCCGTTCCGTCCGAAAGATACTCTTCCGGCTCGGCTTCAGCGAGCGGCGCTTCCTCATCGACAGGGGCCGGCTCCAGTTCATGCAGCATGGGGGCCACATCCTCGATTTCGGGGGACTCGATGGGGGCTTCAGTAAGGGCGGCCACGGCCGGGGCCGCCGCGATTAAGGCGTCGCGCCCTGCGAGCTTCTGCTCCAGCACGGGGCGCTTTTCGGCAATCGAGCGCGCCGCTTTCTTGGTGTCCACCTTCACGTTGTCCACATGCAGGCGCACTTCGGCCAAGTCCTCGAGGCCGAGGATCTGGATGGCTGCCTCGGTGATGTGCTCCGTGATCAGGTTTACCGTCTGGCGGGCCGCCGCGTCGGGTTCCTGACGCAGCGTCACGAAGGCGTCAATCACCGCGCGGCTGCGGTCCTTGCTCGGCTTCGCGACGACGCGCGCCTTGCGTACCTCGGGCATGCGCTTCAAGATGCGGGTGAGCACCTTGGCCACCGCGTCGAGCTGCACCGAGGCCTGGCCGTATTCCGTCGGGATGACCACGGCCCGGCGCTTCGAGCGGCCGGCGGGGGAAGGCGCGAAACCGACCAACCCGAACACGCCGAGTACGACGCCCGCAATCAGATAGACCAGTTCCGGATTCAGCGGCATCTGGCCTATCGCCTGCGTGTAGGCCGAATAGACTGCGCTGGTCAACGGCGTCAACTGCAAACCAAAGGCGACGAGCCATACACCCGCGGCCAGCACCAGCAGGCTGCATACCTTGAGAATAAACATCTTCATGGCAGAAAACTCCTCTACCGAGTCGGAGAATCAGATCAACTAATCTTCGTGCGCAGCTGCGTAAAGCGGATATCCGAGCGAACCAGCGGCACCGAGGCCCAGGCCTTCAGGCCTTCCTCGACGGCTTCCTCGATCGCCTCGCCCACGTCGGCGGCGCCATAGCCGCTGTCCAGCGCCAGGTCGGCCCGAAACGACACGCCGCCGCTCTTGGCGGTCTTCACCCGCAAGCCGCCCCGGTGGATAACGAGTCCCCCGTGGAATCCGGCGACACCGGGCACCTGCAGGATGATTTCGCGCAGGCGGGCGCGCAGTTCCTTCGGGGTCATGGGCAGCAGTTCCTTTCGAGGCGAGACTTCTAAGGTCTGACAACGCCGGTAAGTGTAGCAAGTCGCGACGGCACGGCTCTAGCCTCACGGAGACCGGAAGCCACTGGCGCCGCTTTGCGATGTATTCTGCGGGCCGGTTCAAGGCGTGTCGCCAGCGCTTAGTCGGCGGTCCATTTCCCGAGGCGGTAATACGGCCGGAAGGCATCGGGGTCCTGCCCCAGCGCGAGATTCAGGGGCAGGGGCAGCCGCCAGCCATCGGCCACCTGATACACGCCGGCCAGCCGGGGCGCGTCTTCCGGGCGCAACCGAAAGCCCGCGAACTCCATCCGGCCCCGGCCGAAGCTCAGGTTCGTCTCCCAGGCGGGCACGTAGTACATGAATGAGTCGCTGCCGTCAGGCGGCATGACGGTCAACTCACGTTCGAACGAGTCAAACTCGGGATTCAATCCATATTCCAAGGCGAGATGCACCGGGCCCTCGCCGCCCTCGAAGAACAGTGCGAGTTCCGTGGCGCAGCCGGTGGAGCGCAGGCTCGCGGCCGCCAGGCCACGCACCAGCTCGCGGTTCTCCGGCGGCGTGCTCAACAAGAACCAAGCGGCATCAAGATCGTCGGTGCTTTCCGAGCAATGCTGCCAGTCGATCATCTGAAAGTCGACCCATCCGTCCGATTCCTGCTGCACCGGCGTGCGTGCCCCAAGCGGTGCGTTGCGGTATTCCCGGGCCAGGTAGCTCATGTTGGCCGCTTGAATGTTTTGGAGCACTCCGTAGGGAATCGCGATGAGCAGTATGGCGCCGAGGGCGTTGAACGCTACACGTCCGTAGCGCCCGAGGGAGAGGGGAGCGGCGGTCTCGACTCCATGTCCGTGTCCGCGCGTCTGCCAGCGGCAAAGCGCCCACCCCATCCAAGCCGTCGTGATCCACACCGGGAGAATCGACAACTGAAACGCATGCCGGAGGGCGAACTGCAGGCTGGTGTAGCCGGTCACGTACAAGAGCAGCAAGAACAGCAGCCAGGCGCGCGGTAGGTCGCGCAGGGCCACCAGAATCAGGCCCGCCGCGGCCAGCAGCGGTACCAGCCAGCGAAGTAATAGTCCGGCGGCATCGTGGATGGATTCGAATACCCTCAAATATCCCGGCCGCGGGATGTCGGACCGCGCCGGCCCTGTGCGCAATTCCGTGCTGGTGAGTCCAGCCCGCAGCGCGGCGAGTCCCCGCGTCGCCCAGTCGGCCGGAAACCACCACACGGTCTGCAGCAGCAGCGAGCGCGCCTCCTCGGAGTCCCGCCAGATTTCTGTTTCCAGCGGAATCACCATGTGCGAGCGATACCGCGCCTCATGCTGACGGAGCGCATAGGGGAAATCGTCGTGGTGCTCGTAGAACAACTCGTACGAGGCCGGCTCGAGCTGAAGCTGGTCCATCGACAAATGCGACCAGCCCATCAGAAGATCGTGATAACCCTGCGAGCCTTCTTCCCGCACGACCTGCGACACGATGGGAAACGCCGCTGTAATGGCCGTTGTCAGGGCGAGGGCGGCCGCTGCCAGGCGATGCAAGACGCGGATCTCAGGTCCGTGCGGACCGAACACCACACCGGCCGCCAGCACCGGCAGGAACATGATTAGGTCCTGGCGGAATCCGTACCCCAGCCCCAGCGCCAGCCCGCCCGCGGCCGCGGTCAGGAATAGGCTCCGTCTGCTTACGGGATAACGAATGAGGTAGGCCGCGGCGAGTACGACCGCATACGCGAAGGGTAGCTTGATGAAATCGCGCGCTCCGAGGTGCATTTCGGACATTACTGGGGCCGTCATCAGGAACACCGTTCCTGCCAGCGCAAGCCAGGGACCCGCCCCGAGACGAAGTAATAGGTAGACGAGGAGTCCCGCCAGGAGAAACGGTGGAATCAGCGCCAGCTTGAAGGTGTACCAGGAGACCCCGAACAGCCGCCAGACCCACCCGATGTAAACGACGAGATAACGGTGGGCCAAGTCCCATTGGCTGATCCAGATATCCGGTCCGGCGGTGGGACGCCAGCCTTCTGGAAGCTCGCTGATGGATTGCGCTACGAACGCATCGACTTCCGGGCAGGGGAGTGGCCGCTTAAATCCGTCTCCATACGCGACCGATATGGAAGCGACGAAGTTACGGGGATCGGATCCGGTGCCGCGCCCGCCCATGCCGACGGTGCCGAACAAATACAGCACCGAGAGCACCAGGCAGCACAGGGAAACGACGAGCAGGGCGAGGGCGTCGCGCGGGTCGACGCCCCAGCCTCGAACGAGCGCGGCGGCCCGATGTCGCAAGTGGTTCATGCGCGGAAACCTAGCAGGTGATCGGCGCGGGACTCAACGCGCGACGGCGGGACCCTGGCCCGCGTCAAAGGTTTGCATACTCCCGTGTCCGTTTAGTACCCTATGCGCCTTCGCCCGGGTGGTGGAATTGGCAGACACGCCAGACTAAGGATCTGGTCCCAGTGATGGGGTGGAGGTTCGAGCCCTCTCCCGGGCACCACACCCAAGAAATAAGGCAGCCCCCGGTACGGCCGGCGGCTGCCTTTTTCACAGGCCCCGGTCCATGCCGGAACGCCGCGAAAGATACCACGTGCCGAGAGACCTGAAAAGCGACCCGCTCTGGCGGGCAGAAGACCTGGGCCAGCCGATACCGGATTCGCCCCACGCCACCTCCGTTTGCCTGCCGACCTGGGATGCGAACGTAGGCTACGAGGAGAAGCGCGAGGACGTCATCTCCAAGCTGCAGGCCGGGTATCCGCGCTTTGCGATCCATCCACTGGTGAAGCGCCTGTGGAGCCAGGCGCGGGAGCGCTTTGCGGGCGAGGGGGAGAGCGCCATCGTGCTGCCTTCCGAAGCCTCGGCCCAGCGCTGCGCGGTCTTCGTGCAGGGCCTCGAAGAAGCGCCGGTCCGCATCCACTCGATGGGGACCGCCGCCTTGCATGCCGTGGTCTATCCGGCCACGGCCGAAGCCTCGGCGCTGCGCTACTGGCAGCACTACGGCGATGTCATCAGCAGCCGCCAGGCCGAGGCCGCGTTCGACAAGCGCGAAACGACCGAAACGCCCGGCACGAAGGAGACTCTCCGGAAACGGCTGGGCGGGTTCGTGGGCGAACCGGCCGAACATGTCTGGCTCTATCCGTCCGGCATGGCCGCGCTGGCGGGCGCGCTCCGGGTTTTGCAGCAGCGCACGCCGGGCGTGAAGACCGTTCAGGTCGGCTTTCCCTACGTGGACGGGCTGAAGATGCAGACTGCGTGCGGTCCAGGCGCGCATTTCTTTCCGCTGGCCGATGTCGCCTCGTTCGAGAAGATCGAGCACCTGGCCTCGACCGGCAATATCGCGGGCGTATTCTGCGAAGTGCCGGGTAATCCGCTGCTGCAAACGCTGGACCTCGATCATCTCTCGCAGATTCTCCGGGCACATCGGGTGCCGCTGGTGGTGGACGATACCGTGGCGACCTACGCCAACGTCGATGTCCGCCGCTATGCCGACCTCATCGCCAGCAGCCTGACCAAGCTGGTGAGCGGCGTGGGGGATGTGATGGCCGGCGGGCTGGTGCTCAGCAGCGAAAGTCCGCTCGCCGACGAATTACGCGCCGGTATCGAGGCCGACTTCGAGGACTCGCTCTGGCACGAGGACGCCGAGGTTCTCGAACTGAATTCCCGCGGTTTTCTGGAGCGGGCTGCGCAGGTCAATCGCGGCGCCGAACAGGTGGCGGAATTCCTGAAAAACCACCCGGCCGTCGAGCATGTGTGGTACCCGCGCTACGAAAACGTCGAGCACTACGAGGCGCTGCGCAAGCCGGGCGGCGGCTATGGCGGCCTGTTTTCGGTGCTCCTGAAAGATGCCCCCCGGACCAGCGCCCCGTTCTTCGACGCGCTGCGCATCTCCAAGGGACCCAGCCTCGGTACCGAGTTCTCGCTCGCATGTCCCTATACCCTGCTGGCGCATTATGGCGAACTGGAGTGGGCGGAAAGCCTCGGAATATCCCGCTATCTTGTCCGGGTATCCATCGGCACGGAAGACCCCGCCGACCTGATTTCCCGCTTCGAGGAGGCACTCGCCGCCGCCGTTTGAGGGGCGCGTATTTACCCTTGACGGAAATCTGCACATTTCACTGAATTCGCTTGCGTAAATTATACAGGTTGGTGCATACTGCTGCCCGGAGAGCCGCGCTCACTGGAGGTCACGGATGCAGCTACAGACGACGCGCTTCGGGGTATTGGACATCGATCCCGACACCGTCCTTACCTTTACCCAGCCCATCATCGGGTTTCCCGAGCAGCGGCGGTATATCCTGCTCGATGGCCCCGAGGGCAGCGGCCTTTCGTGGCTGCAATCCACCGAACAGGGCGATCTCGCTTTTCTGCTCATGCGTCCGAAGGACGTGATCGCCGACTATCAGGTCAAGCTCAGCCAGCACGAACTCAACGAGTTGGCTGCGGCCTCGCAGGACGATCTGCTACTCTTCACCCTCTTGGTGGTGCCTGCGGACAAGACCAAGATCCGTACCAATCTGAAGGCGCCGGTGCTCATCAACCGGAAGCATCGGCTGGGGAAGCAAACCGTGCTGGAACGCACCGATTATCCGATTCAGTTTTTCTTGAACGCAGCAGCCCGGGAGCCCGGCGGGGAGGTGCAGAATGCTCGTGCTGACGCGTAAAGAGAACGAGAGCATCATGATCGGCGACAACGTGCAGGTGAAGGTGCTCGACCTCAAAGAGAACCAGGTGAAGCTGGGCATCGTCGCGCCGCGCGAGGTGGCCGTGCACCGGCTCGAGGTCTACGAGGCGATTCAGGAGGAGAACGCGCAGGCGGCTGCGGCCCCGGCGCTCGACGGCTTGACCGATCTGCTGTCGAAATAAGGGAAGAACACATGGATGTGATCGTGGATGGCGCCGGGGGATTCAAACTGGAAGGCGAGCCGGAGACCGTTCTCGCCGTGGTGGATGCGGTCCTGAGCTACCTTCGGGATCGCGGCCGGGCCATGGTCGGTTTGGTCATCGATGGCGACGATGTCGATCCGGAAACCCTCACCGTGCGTTTTGCCGAGGCACCCGTCGATTCCGTGAACTCCCTCGCGGTGACGTCCCGCAGCGTCGAGGAACTCGTGAACGAGAGCCTCAACGAACTTGAGAAGGCGCTGCCGGAACTTCCTGTCGCCTGCCGCCAGCTGGCCCAGGTATTTCAGGGCGAGTCGCCCGAGGAGGGCTTCGAGCCCTTCCATCGCCTGGCGAAAATCTGGGAGCACGTGAAGGCGAAGCAGCAGGCGCTGGCCAACATACTCGCGGTGGACCTGAAGTCGCTCGAGTTCGATGGCCGGTCTCTGCCCGCCCATCTGGACGAATTGAACGGTTTCCTGCAAGAGGCCGTGCAGGCGCTGCAAGACGGCGACACGGTGCTGTTGGGCGATCTGCTCGAGTACGAATTGGCGCCGCGCGCGGAGTTCGAGGCGCGCATCGTCGACGCGCTGCGCCAGGCCGCCCGCGCCGCCTAGGCCATGGCCGCGCCCCGGATTCTCACCTTCAATTTCCACGAGCCCTACTTGTGCCTGATGGCCAAGTGCGGCTACCCGCTCGACGTGGGCGTCTATGAATCCGGGTATCTAGCGCGCGAATGGATGACCCGCCACCGGCCCATGCCGGAGAACATCACGCTGCTCGGCGAGGCCGACTGGAAGGCGCGCGCGCAATCGGGCTACTACGACGCGGTCATCGCGCAAAACGAGATGAACGCGCTGGATTTGCTGCACTGTCCGTCGCCGAAGGTGCTGCTCTGCCACAACCGCCGCCAGTTTCTGGAATCCACCGCCCAGACGGACCGGGGCGATCCACGCGAGGAATTCGACAAGATGCTTGCCGTGCTGCGCGCGGCCTTCGGCTTTGTCTTCATCTCGGAGACCAAGCGCCAGAGCTATGGCATCGCCGGTTCGATCGTGCTCCCCGGAATCGACCTGGACGAGTTTCATGGGTACACGGGCGAGGAAGCCCGGGTCATCCGCGTCGGCAACAACATGCGCGAGCGCAACCTGATGTTCGACGTGGACTTTCAGGAAGCCGCCTGCGTGGGACTGCCCAACCGGGTCGCGGGAGTCAACGTTTCGATTCCCGGTTCCGCGCCAGCCGAGACCTACGAGGATCTGCTCGAGCTGTACCGCCGCAATCGGTGCATGCTTCACGTCACCCGGCAGGCCTACGAGGATGGTTACAATCTCGCCATGCTCGAGGCGATGGCGACCGGCATGCCGGTGGTGTCGCTGGCCAACGCGACGTCGCCGCTCACCGATGGCGTCGATGGCTTCGTCTCGGACGATGCCGGCGTGCTGCACGAGCGGCTGAAGGAATTGCTGGCCGATACGGATTTGGCGCGCCGCATGGGTGCCGCTGCACGAGAAACAATCGCCGAGCGCTTTCCGCTGGACGCGTTTACCCAAGGTTGGCGCGAGATCATCGACGGGCTTGCGGCCCGAAGTGGCACGGCCATTTCGGCCCAGCCCGATCGTCCCGCCGGTTCGCTGAACGTGCTGCTGCACTACGTCATGAACCCGCTTACCACCGGGCGCTACGTGGAAGAGGCCCTGCGCGCGAAGCATCAGGTGATGACTGCCGGATTCCGTATTCCCGAGGAAGTCTTGCAGCTCTGGGGCTTCGAGTCGCCGCCGCCCTACCGCGCGCACGAAATCGACCTGCCGCACAAGGCACCCTATGCGCAGCTGCTGGCCTATCTGCCCGAATCGTTCCATCCGGATATCTACCTGTACATCGATTCCGGCCCCACCGAAATCGAGCCGGACATCGAGTTGATCGACGCGCCCAAGATCGCTTGGCTGATCGATACCCACGTCAATTTCGATTCTCGCCTCGCGATGGCCCGGTACTTCGACTGCGTGTTCCTTGCGCATCAGGCGCAAGTGGAGCCATTCCGCGTGGAAGGCATCGAACACGTGTACTGGCTGCCGCTGGCCTGCTCGCCGGAACTGCACGCCCTGCCCGAACAGCCGCGCGACCTCGACGTCGCCTGCGTGGGCAGCTTCAGCCAGGAAGAAGGCGGGCGACGCGACGCCCTGCTGCGTGCCGTGGGCAAGCGCTTTCCGAACCACTTCATCGGGCGCGCCTGGCCGGACGACATGGCTACTATTTATAACCGCGCCAAAATCGTTGTGAACGCCTCCTTCAAGGACGACGTGAACATGCGGGTCTTCGAGGGGATCGCGGCGGGCGCGCTGCTGCTCACCGACCGTGTCACCGGACTCGATGCCCTGCTCAAGGACGGGGAGCATCTGGCCCTCTATGAAGGCGAGCAAGACTTGCTCGACAAGATCGACTACTACCTGAGCCACGACGCCGAGCGCGAGGCCATCGCGGCGGCAGGCCGCGCGGAAGTGCTGGAGAACCACACCTACGCCCGGCGCATCGAGAGCATGCTGCGGCGCAGCCGGGGGGTACTGGGCGGGTTGCGTCGCCCGGAAATGCACCACAAGAAGAAGCACGAGAATTATTACCAGCACGTCCGCCGCGAGTTGTTTCCACACATTCCGCGCAAGACGCGGCGCCTCCTCGACGTGGGCTGCGGCCAAGGCACCTTCGCCTCAACCCTGAAGCGCGAGCGGGCGCTGGAGCATGTGGCGGGTATCGAGATTGTCGAGGAGGCCTTCGAGCGCGCAGTCGAGCGGCTGGACGAGGCCTACAATGCCGACATCGAGCGCGTGGCCCTGCCGTTCAAGCCTGCCAGCTTCGACTGCATCGTCTGCGCCGACGTCATCGAACACCTCGTCGACCCGCGGACGGCGCTCGAAAAACTCAGCAAGCTACTTACGCCCGAGGGCGTCATCGTGATCAGCGTACCGAACGTGCGCTATGTGGATGTCATCGACACCCTGTCGCGCGGCTTCTGGTACTACGTGGAAGAGGGCATCATGGATTCCACGCACATCCACTGGTTTACCAAGCGCGGCATCGAGGCACGCGCCCGGGAAGCGGGCTTGGAGGTGCTGGTGTCGGAGCCCCTGAGCAGCAAGACCGAGAACCGGACGCCGCGCAACGAAGACGGCAGCGTGACCATCGGCAAGCTGACCTTGCACGGCGTGTCCGATCAGGAATACGAGGAACTGCACACTTACCAGCATCTGCTGGTCGCTGGACTGCCCGGCGTGGACCGCATGGGCCGCGCGTGGGATGCCTTCCGCGGGGGCGAATACGAGACCGCCTACGCGCTCGCCTTCGACGCCACCGGCAGCACCATGCGCGACCGTTACTTCTTGATGGCGCGAGCATTGGCGAAACTGGGAAAACTCGCGGACGCAGCGGAGGTCTACGACTTGAACCTCGACGTCTACGCCGACCCCGAAGCGGCCGCCGAGTTCGGCATTCTGCTCGTGGCGATGGACCAGGCGGCGAAGGCGCGTCCGCTGTTGGAGTTCGCCCTCGATACGGACCCGGCGCATGCGCGCGCGCGCGGCGCACTGGGCCTGCTCGATTGGCAGGAGGGGCAGGCGGACACAGGCTTTGAACACTTGCGCGTGGCCGCCGAAGCGAGCTTCGATCACGCCTCCCTCGCCGTGCCGCTGGCCGAGGCCGCGCGTGCCTGCGGCCGACTCGACGAGGCGCTGCCGCTGCTGCGCGGCTACGCGGACTTCTATCCGGGCAATGTGTCTATCGTCGTGGCGCTGGCCGCCGCCTTGGCCGATACCGGCGATACCTATGAAGCGCGCGCCAAGCTCGAGGAACTCCAGCTGTTTCATCCGGCCGATACCGCCGTGAAAGCGGCGCTCGATTCGCTGAATGCCCGGGAGCACGGCGCGTGAAACCCATTTCGGCATGGCGGCAGGATGTGCCCTCCGTGCCCGAGCGGCCGGGGCTCGAGGTGCTTCCCGCGCGCGTGGGCGGCCACACGCTCAAGCTCGATCAGGTTTTCCTTCACAGCCGCTACGATCCGGCCGAGGAAGCCCGGCGGCTTGTCGATTCCGCGGCGCCGGAAGCCGGCCGGCCTGTGTTTGTACTCGGGCTCGGGCTCGGATATCACGTGGCAGAACTGCTCTCGCGTGGTTTCGAGGTTTTTGTCGTCGAGCCTGAACCCGCTGTCGTGCAGGCCGCCCTCGATGCAGGCCCCGATCTTTCGGGCGCGCTGCTCTACGTCGGGCCGGCGGCGGGCATCGCAGAGGATGACGAAGCCCGTGCCGCGGCGAAGCGGAATCCGCAGTGGCTGATGCATCCGCCCTCGGCGCGGCTGCACGCCGACTACGCCGCCGAGGCGCAGGCCACAATCGCGGCCGCTGCGCTGGGCGGACAGCGCATGAACATCGCCGTGGTCGGCCCCATGTATGGCGGCTCGCTGCCCATCGCCGGATACCTTTGCAATGCCTTCCGGGCGCTCGGTCATCAATGCCTGCTGGTGGACAATGACCCGACCTGGCCGCTTTACGAACAGGTCAGCAAGGGCGTGCGCCACGCGCAGGCCTCGGCGCAATTGGGCAACATGCTCGCCAAGTTCATGAACGAGTGGACCTATGCGCGCGTGGCCGAATTCGATCCCGAGATTTGCATCGTGCTCGCCCAGGCACCGGTCGACAAGACCTTTCCGCTGCGGCTCGCGAAGAACGGGATCGTCACGGCCTACTGGTTCGTGGAGAATTGGCGGCACATGGGCTACTGGCGCGAGATTGCGCCCTACTACGACGCCTTCTTCCACATTCAGCCGGGCGGCTTCGAGCAGCAGTTGGAGGAAGCGGGCTGTACCAGCCACGCCTTTGTTCAGACCGCCTGCGATCCCGCGCTCCATCGGCCGGTCGAACTCTCGGATGACGAGCGCGAGGAATTCACCTGCGACTTGTCCTTCGCCGGGGCCGGCTATTACAACCGGCTGCAGCTGTTCAAAGGGCTCACGGATTACGACTTCCGTATCTGGGGCGTGGATTGGCCAGAGCGCGAGCTGGCGCCGCTGGTGCAGGGGGGAGAGCGCCGCTTCGATTCCGAGACTTTCATGAAGATCGTGGCGGGAACGCGCATCAACCTGAATCTCCATTCCAGCGCCACGCACGAAGGCGTCGATCCCAGCGGCGACGCCGTCAATCCGCGTGTCTTCGAGATCGCCGCCGCGGGCGGATTCCAAGTCTGCGATCCCTGCATCAACCTCGATCGGCATTTTACGGAAGAGGAAGTGCCGCGCTACCGCAGCCTGACTGAACTCCGCGAGCGCATCGACTACTACTTGCCCCGCGAAGACGAGCGCCGCGCCATCGCCGCGCGCGCCCGCGAACGCGCCCTCGCAGAACACACCTACGAGCATCGCGCACAGGCCATGCTGGATTTCCTGATCGAGCGCCACGGCGCCCGCATCCAGAAGAAGGGTGTGCGTGTGCAGCGCAGCTTCGGCGAAACCGCCGCGCTACTGCCTGAGGCTCATCCCCTCGGCGAATGGCTGCGGCGTCACCCCGACGACCTTCCCTTCACCCTCGAACAGGTCAACGCCTGCGTGGATCCGCGTCCGCTCTATCGCAGCTATCCCGAGCAGGTCTTCGCCTACATGCGCGACGTCCACGACTTCGCCGAGCAGTTGCTCAAGGCGCCGCGCTGACCATGCGGATTCTCGTGCTCCAGACGACGCGCATGGGCGACATGCTTCAGACTTCGCCGCTCATCCGCATGCTGCGCCTGAAACACCCGGATGCCCACATCGCCGCGATGGTGCGGGGGATGGGCCGCATCATCGGCGAGCGCCACCCCGACCTGGACGAGGTGCTGGATTACGACGAAGACGAGATGTTCCGCGACATGCGCTCGCGCGACAGCGCCCGGCTGCTGCGCGCCTACGAGCGCGCCGAGGCACAGATACAGGCCATCCGCGAGCGCGGGTTCGATGTGGCTTACAACGTCACCCACAGCGTTGCCTCGGGCATGATGCTCCGCATGGCGGGCGTGCCGGAAATCGTCGGGGCCGACTACACCCGCGAAGGCCAGTTCCTGCTGCGCGGACGGTGGCCCAACTACTTCTTCACGAGCGTGTTCTGCCGCGATTACAACGACCTGAACCTCTGCGATATCACCCGTAAGTTCGCGGACGAGGCGCCGGAATGCCGCGAATTGGTCTTCGAGGTACGAGCGGAAGACCGGGAGGCCGCAGAGAAAGTACTGTCGGAGCAGGGCATTGCGCCGGGCGAACCGCTTATCGCTTTGCAACTGGGGGCGAGCGAACGCAACAAGCAGTGGGCGCCCTACCGCTTCGCCGAACTGGCGCGTCTGCTGCACGAGCGGCTCGGCGCCCGTATCGTGCTGCTCGGCGTGGACGAAGAGCGCCCGCTGGGCGAAGAATTCGAGCGACACTGGCCGGGCGGCGCGGCGCACTTGTTCGGCCGCACATCGGTGCCCCAGGCCGCCGCAGTGCTGGAGCGCGCCGCCTGCCTCGTGACCAACGACACCGGCACCATGCACATCGCCGCGGCGGTGCGCTGCCCCGTCGTGCTGGTATCGGTCGGACACGTCCACTTCCGCGAGACCGGGCCCTACGGAGAGGGCCATGTGGCCATCGAAAGGCGGCGCGAGCGGCTGGGCCGCAGCGATATCCTGGCCGACACCGAGGCCGACCGCGAACTGATCACCGGCCCCCAGGTGTTCCGCTGCGTCGAGACCGCGATGGCCCTGCGCGCCGGCAATCCCACGCCGGACTGGAGCGAGGCCGCGGACTACGACGCGCTCGATGTGCTCGTCACACGCTTCGCGCCGGATGGCTGCCTGCATTTCTATCCCTTGGTGCGCCGCCCGCTACGCGAGCGCGATCTCCTCCGAACGGCCTATCGCGCCATGTGGATGGAGCACCTGAACGGCGTGCTCGAAGGCGAAGCCGAAACCGCCAGCCTGCAATCGCAGTTGGACTGCTACCAGCTGCCGCCGGGCACCGACGTTGAACCGTGGACGCGGTCTCACGCGGAAAACTTCAGTGCGCTCGAAGCGCTCGCGCGGCGCGGCGTAGCGGCTACCGAGGCCCTCATCGCCACCCTGTCGAACCGCCGCTCTTACGCCGAGGCCAAGGTGCAGGTGAGCGAGCTGGTGCAGATCGATGAGGAGGCCCGCCTCTTCGCCGAACTCCACCCGGCCTGTCGTCCTTTGACCACCATGGCGCGTTTCGAGAGAGACAACCTGGAAGGCGCCGACCCGCTCGGGCTGGCGCAGACGACACTGGGCATCTATCAGGCCTGCGAAGAACGCGCGCGCCTGATGACAGCGAAGCTACAACGCATCCGGGCGCTCGTACCATGAATTCGAGTTTTGCCGGAAGGGCGACGAACGCAAAATATTGTCTTCAACGGGCCAAATCCGTTATAATCATACCACCGATGGGAGTGGCTCAAACCGGATCACGAAGCGGAAGGGACACGGTCTGAAGCACATAATCCGCCAGTTAGGCATGCCCCGGCTCGAAAGCCGACGCACGTTTGTATGCTGTGCAGCCTTGTTGTTTATGGCAGGCGTCTGCATTCCGGTGCTCGCGCAGGGCCAGACCCCCACGTCGCCGCGGCAGCGCCCGACCTCCAGCACGACCCAGACCGGGAACCCGATTTCGACGCCCACGACCGCGAACAGCGGCACCAATACGGACCCGAATCCTCCGTCGGCGCGGGAGAACGGTGGCTCGCGCCTGAACCGCGGGCGAGGCGGCGCATCGAGTGCGAACGAAGGCACGGATTCCACCCGCGCCTCCGAGCGCGGCAGCGCCGACGCGAATACCCAGAAGCCAGCCGAAGGCGGCGATAACGCCGATACCTCCCGCGCGGGCAAGGGCCAGACCAAGGAACGCGGTGGCTCAAAGCCGGCCAGCGGCGGCGGTCCGGTGCAGGGCGGCGGCAGCGGAGGCGGCGGCACCACGTTCAGCAAGGGCTCCGGGGCCAGCATCACGGTCACGGGCGAAGGCACCTTCGAGCCGGCCCTGTTGCGCCCGGTCGAATATGGCGACGTGCCGGATGAGGGCGAGATCTTCGAGTATCTCGAGGGGCCCATGCCGCTCGGCGAATTCCTGATGGCGCTGAACCTCGCCACCAACTGGAACGTGCTCGCCACGCCGGCCGCCCGCGAAGTGCAGCTCGATTTCATCATCACCGAGAAGACGCCGAAACAGGCGCTGGACGTGCTCAAGTTCCACGATCTCGTGTGGGATTGGGACGACGAGAGCAAATTCCTCTCGGTCTTTTTGAAGGAAGAATGGCTGCTCGCGCACTACGGCACGACCACCATGGTCGAGTTTGTCGTGGAGCATGCCGACGTCACTTATGTCGAAACGCTGCTGACCTCGCTGGCGTCGGCCTCGGGCCGCGTCATTACCGATGCGCGCAACAACCGCATCTATGTGTGGGACACCGAGGACAACCTCGCGCTCATGCGCGAGACCTTCGATCAGGTCGACGTGCCGCTGCAGAAGCGCGAGTACTTCGTGCAATACGCCGACCTGCCGGACATCGAGTCGGTGGTCAGCGGCCTGCTCACGCCCAATGGCAGCACCCTCTCCGACGCGCGCACGGGGCAGATCATCGTGTGGGATACGCCCTCGGTACTGAAGCAGGTGGCCGACGCCATCGAGCAGCTTGATGTGCCCGTGCAGTCCAAGACCTTCCAGATCGCCCACGTGGATGCCGACGACCTGATCGACAACCTCGAGGTGCTGCTGTCCGACCGCGGGCTGATTCAGGTCGATCCGCGCTTCAATACGCTTATCGTCACCGACCTGCCCACCCGCATCGAGAAGCTGAGCGATGTCATTACCACGCTCGACAAGCCGCTCGACACGCGCACCTGGGTCGTCAACTACGCCGACCTCGATTTCATCGCCGATCAGATTGAGACCTATATCCCGTCCGAGATGGGCGAGATCGTGCTGAACGAGGACGTGCACCAAATCACCGTGGCGGGGCTGCCCGAGCGGCTTGACCGCATCGAAGAGATGCTCGCCGTGTGGGACATCAAGCGCCAGCAGGTGCTCATCGAGGCCTTCATCGTCGAGGTCAGCACCGAGATCATGCGCGAGTTCAACATTAACTGGTCCTACTTCAACAACATCGGCAACGCGCCCATCAGCTTCAGCCAGGGCGCGGGGTCGCAGGGCTTCGCCGACCGCAGCGACAACGACGTTACCTTCGGCCAGCTGCCCTACCAGGTGCCGCTCTACGGCGGCCTGCAGCTCAACGACGCGGGCGAGATCGAACGTCCCGTGCTCACGAACCTCGAGGGCGACAACGTGATCGAGCGCATCGCCGGCACCAATGTCGCCGTCACGCTCGACTACCTCAACCAGAATGACAAGGCCACCATCCTGTCCTCGCCCCGCGTGGTAGTGCAGGACGGCGAAGAGGCGCTCTTCGAGAACGCCACGCAGGTGCCGTTCGTGTCCGGCTCGACCAACTTCAACAGCACGAGCGTGAACAACTTCACCTCGAGCAACCGCGTCGAGTTCATCGACGTCGGCACGATTCTCTCCGTGCTGCCGCGCGTGACCGACGACAAGAACATCCTCATGGATGTGAGCGCCGAAGACTCGACCTTCGTGGAGAAGATCATCGTTTCCAACGGCCTAGAGAGCACGGTGCCCGAGAAGACCGTACGCCACGCCGAGACGCAGCTGCGCGTGTCCACCGGAGACACGGTCGTGCTGGGCGGCCTCCGCCGCAACTCCGCGGTCGATGCCGTCAGCAAGGTGCCGGTGCTCGGCGATGTGCCGCTGCTAGGCCGCCTGTTCAAGACCCCGCGCAAGGAATCGCAGCAGCGCGACCTGATGATCTTCCTCACCGTCACCATCGTCGACGACCACACGCATCCGGAGTCGGAAGAGCTGGTGCGCGCCGAGGAAAAACTACACACCATGATGCGCAGCGAGGACAAGACCTTCTTCGGACGCATGCACGACAAGATCGCCGGCGGTGCCAACGAGATTCTGGTGTCCGTCGGCCAGGGCGGCGATCTTCGCGCCGAGGGCGAGACGGTGTCGCTGGACGGATTGCGCGAGATCTTCTTCGGCGAAGGCCCGACCTCGCAGAAGAAGGTGGTGATGCGCAGCCATCCGCGCGCCCCGGTCGAAATGGTTAACGCCGTCACCGAGGCCGCCATGGAAGCCGGGCTCAAGATCGAGTTCGACGCATCCATGACGCCGCTGGTGCCCGCGCTCACCGAGGTCTCCGCCGAGTAAGCTGCGCGTGCCCGGCGTCCTCCGCGTCTGCTATAACGACGGGGAGGAGGACCTGACATGATTCCCATGCTGCTTGCCCTGGCCTCGCTGGCCGATTTGCCCGCCCCGATGATGATGCGCGCCGAGGGCGCCGAGCATGTCATCGTCTATCGCGAAGAGGGCCGTTTCGGCGGCTGGCCGGCCAACCACGGCATGTGGAATTTCGGCAATGAGATCCTCGTCGGCTATAGCCGCGGCTATTACAAGGATCTCGGCGCGACGATGCACCACATCGACCGAGAGAAGCCCGAGGAATTCTGGATGGCGCGCAGCCTCGACGGCGGCGAAACCTGGACCCACGAGCAGCCCTCGGAACGCGGCTACCTGGTACCGCGCGGCGAATTCCTGCACGGCACGGAAACCCCCGGCATCGCGCTGCCGCCGCTCACGCCGCTTACGGATCCGATGGATTTTGCCCATCCCGATTTCGTGCTGACCTTCCGCATGGAGAACATCAACGACGGTACGTCGCGCTTCGAGTATTCCTACGATCGCGGCAAGACCTGGCACGGCCCGCATCCCTTGCCCAACTTCGGCGCGCCGGGCACCGCCGCCCGTACGGACTACATCATCAACGGCCCGCGCGATATGTTCATCTTCATCACGGCGGCGAAGCAGAACAAGAAGGAGGGGCATGTGCTCTGCGCCCGCACGACTGACGGCGGCGTAACGTGGGAGCGCGTGTCGTGGATCGGTCCGGAGCCCGAGGGCTTCGCCATCATGCCCTCCACCGTGCGCATTTCGGACACCGAACTCTACACCACGCTCCGCCGGCGCGAGGGTACCTTCCGCTGGATATCGGCCTGGCGCAGCACCGACAACGGCAAGACTTGGACGCAGGAGGCCGACCCCGTTTCCTATGTGGGCGAGGGCAATCCGCCCATGCTGAACAAGCTGGCCGACGGCCGCCTCTGTCTGACGTATGGCTTCCGCGCCTACCCCTACAGCATCCGCGCGCGCCTGAGCAGCGACCACGGCAAAACCTGGGGACCGGAAATCCTGCTGCGTGAAGACGGCATGGACCGCGACATCGGCTACGTGCGCACCATCGTACGGCCCGATGGCAAACTGGTGACCACCTACTACATCAGCGTCGAGGAGATCGGCCCCGAGCGCTTCATCGGCGCCACCATCTGGGACCCCGACCACCTCTCCGAAATCACCTCCGGCGACCCGGGACGTCAGCTCGCGTTTTGATCCTCCGGCCTAACATGCGCTGCAAGGTAGGGCGAGCGTACCCGCGAGCCATGCGCCTACCCTTCCGCCAACGCCGCCAACATCGTCATTGCGAGCGCAGCGCGGCAACCTCCTTGATGCGCCGATGGCGGCATGCCGTGCAGACCGCCGCCAGCGCGGCTGTGTTGGTATCCGGCTCCGGAAAACCGCCGTCGCGCCAAAGAGGTTGCCGCGCTTCGCTCGCAATGACGGTATGAGGAGATTCGTGTGATCCGATCCGTAGCTCTCACCTCAAGATGGCACGACGGAGTCTCGCCCCTCGCTCTGATGCATTCGCTTCGTTATAGCGCGCCTAGCCTTCCGCCAACGCCGCCAACATCGTCCTTGCGAGCGCAGCGCGGCAACCTCCTTGATGCGCCGATGGTGGAATGCCGTGCAGACTGCCGCCAGCGCGGCTGCGTTGGTATCCGGCTCCGGAAAACCGCCATCGCGCCAAAGAGGTTGCCGCGCTTCGCTCGCAAGGACGGTATGAGGAGATTCGTGTGATCCGATCCGTAGCTCTCACCTCAAGATGGCACGACGGAGTCTCGCCCCTCGCTCTGATGCATTCGCTTCGTTATAGCGCGCCTAGCCTTCCACCAACGCCGCCAACATCGTCCTTGCAAGCGCAGCGCGGCAACCTCCTTGATGCGTCGATGGTGGCATGCTGTGCAAACCGCCGCCAGCGCGGCTGCGTTGGTACCCTGCTCCGGAAAACCGCCGTTGCGCCAAAGAGGTTGCCGCGCTTCGCTCGCAAGGACGGTATGAGGAGATTCGTGTGATTCGGTCCATTGCACTCGCGCTAAATTGCCGCCTCCGACGGAATCCCGTCCTGCCGGCCAGCTTTTCCACATCGACTTACCCGCGAGCCGTGCGACTCTGGGCATCGCTGGCTGCGATGGTCTTGCTGCCATGCGCAGCGCACGCCGACGACACGCTTCGTTTCGCTAAACAAGAGTCGTCCCTGACGGCCTACCTTGGCGAACATCCGCTGCTCACCTACGTCTGGCAGGACGACGCCCTGCCGCGTCCGTATTTCCGCGATGTGTTCGCGCTGGACGGCGAACGCATCACCCGCAGCTATCCGCCCGATCCGGTGCGCGACAAGGGCAACGACGACCACGCGGACTTCCATCCCGGCATCTGGCTGGCCTTCGGCGATCTCGGCGACGTGGATTTCTGGCGGCTGAAGGGCCGCGTGCGGCACCTCGGCTTCGAGACGGAGCCGGTCGTCGCCAATGGCGGCGGTTCCTTCACCGTGCGCAACCGCTACGAATCCCTCGACGACCCGCCGCGCGTGGTGGCCGAGGAAATCTGCCGCTACACGATTCACTGCGACGCAAATCCGCCGTATCACGGCTACTATCTCACTGCGAAGTCCTACTTCACCGCGCCGCCAGGCACCGCCTTCGGCGATCAGGAAGAAATGGGCCTCGGCATCCGCCTCGACACGCCGCTCGCAGTGCGGCAGGGCGGCAGCATCCAAAACGATCAGGGCGGTCAAGACGAAGCCGGAACGTGGGGGAGTACCGCCGGCTGGTGCGTCGCGGAAGGGCACATCGGAAATAAACGCGTCGGCGCCCTGCTGTCCACCGGACCGGACAACTTCCGCGCTGCCTGGTTCCACAACCGCGACTACGGGCTGATGGTGGCCAATCCCTTCGGCAAGAAAGCCATGACCGGCCCGGACGATCCCGCCGTATTCCCCGACAGCACGCCCATTCCCAAAGAGGGCCTGACGCTTTCCTTCGCACTGTATCTCTTTAGCGAACCGGCTTCCGAAAGCTCCGCGTTTGCGAAGCACCACGAAGCCAGCCTGGAAATGCTAACCCGCGAGTAACTGCAACTGGCGCAGGCCGTAGGCCTCGCGATACTCGTAACCCATCAGGGTATTGGCGGCACTGTCGTCCGAACGCCCCGACTCCGGATCAATCGTCAGGCGTTTTCCTACGCGCGAGGCGATATTGCCGAGGTTACAGAGCGTGGCCGAATCGGCGCAGGACGCGATGGGCGCGTCGAGGCCGGAGGGATCCTCCGCCATTACGCACGCGATAAAATTCCGCATGTGCTCAGCAATGTCCTGCGTGCCGCCGACCTCGCGGCGTTCGCCGTCCTTGAAGCGCGCCTCGCAGCCTTTCCGGCCGATAGAGAGGATGCCGTTATCGCCGTAGAACACCACGCCGTTGTCGTGCCCCTCGAGCGGATACGGCGTCCAAAGCCGCATTTCGTACAGCAGGTAGCAGTCGTCGTACTCGAAGGTCACCACCTGGGTATCCGGGGTCTCGTGGTCGTCGTCGTAAAACAACTGACCGCCCGAGGCGCTCACCGCCTTCGGCAGGCCCTGGCCCAGTCCCCAGCGCGCCACATCGACCTGATGTATCCCGTCGTTCACCATGTCGCCGCCGCCGTACTCCCAATACCAGTGCCAGTTGTAATGCCAGCGATTCAGGGTAAAGGGGCGCACCGGCGCGGGGCCCAGCCACAAGTCGTAGTCCACGCCGTCGGGCTGGGACGATTCCGGCACCCGGCCGATAGGACCGCGAAGCTGGTGGTTGATGGCCTTCGCCATCCGAATCTTCCCGAGCTCGCCCGACTGCAGAAATGCGATGCCGTCCTTGATGCCCGTGCTGCCGCGCGATTGGGTGCCATGCTGTACGCATTTCCCCGAGGCATGCGCCGCCGCGGTCAGCATGCGCGCCTCATCCACGGTGTGCGAGCAGGGCTTCTCGACATACACATGTTTGCCCGCCTGCAGCGCGAACACCGCAATCGGCGTGTGCCAGTGGTCCGGCGTCACCACGGATACCGAATCAATCGTCGGATCATCCAGCACACGTCGGAAGTCGGCCTCGGCGCGGGCGCCATCGCTCGCCATGCTGAGGCCCTTCGCGCGGCGTTCGGGGTCCAAATCGCACACCGCCGCCACCTCGCAATCCGCCATATCGGCAAACACCCGGATATGCTGCTGGCCCTGCCCGCCGCAGCCAATCACCGCATGCCGCACCCGTTCCGATGTATCCGCCATGACGCCGTCCTCCCGAAGTATTTGACGTCAGGATGGCGACATGGGGGAATGAATGCAAACGGATTCATACCCCTTGACAAACCGGACCGCCCCTGCTATTTTATAACAACCGTTCTAAATAGAATCCCCGCGCTTGGGGCCTGAGGAGGATGACGACATGGCGGTATCGATGGAATCGACGCGCGAACGCTACACGACGACTACCCGGGGCCTGCGCCGCGATATTCCGCCGATGCTGTTGTACGAACGCGCGAAGAAGCTGGGGGTGTGGAACCCGAGCGATATCGACTTCACGCAGGACAAGGCCGATTTCGCCGCCATGACCGACGGCCAGCGCGACATGCTGTTGCGTCTTACGTCGTTCTTCGTGAGCGGGGAGGAAGCCGTCACCATCGACCTCCTGCCGCTCATCAACGTCGTCGCGCAGGAAGGCCGGCTCGAGGAAGAGATGTACCTGACGACCTTCCTCTGGGAAGAGGGCAAGCACGTCGATTTCTTCTCGCGCTTCCTCGATGAAGTCTGCGGCAGCCCGACGCACCTGCACGAATACCGCAGCAGCAGCTACCGGACGATCATCGGCGAAGCACTGCCCTCGGCGATGAACGCGCTTCGCACCGACCATTCCCCGGCGGCCGTCGCACGCGCTTCGTCGGTCTACAACATGGTGGTCGAGGGGATGCTCGCGGAAACGGGCTACTACGCGTATTTCACGATCATGGACAAGTACAACATCCTGCCCGGCCAGCGCCAGGGCATCGCCAAGCTCAAACAGGACGAGTCGCGTCACATTGCGTACGGCGTCTATCTGCTCAGCCGCCTGATGTCGGAGAACCCGGAGGTGTGGGAGGTGGTGGAATCCACCATGAACGAACTCCTGATGCCGGGCCTCGGGGTCATCGATGAAATCTTCAGCGTCTACGAACCCGATCCCATGCCCTTCGACGTGTCCAAGGAAGACTTCATGAACTACGCTGCCGGGCAGTTCCAGAAGCGCATGAGCCGCGTCGAGCGGTCGCGCGGGCTGACACTCGAGCAGATCAACAAGGAATCCAAGGCCATCATCGAAAACGATGATGCGTGATTCGGCCGCCTAGAATTCCGCCGAGTACTGCACCGTCAGGTCCGCTTCCTGGTACGCGATGCGCGTGCCCCGTCCGAGCTTGGAGAAGAGATCGCCTCGTCCGCTTTCATAGGCCTCTTCCGACAGCGAAAAACTCAGTGCGGCGTGCAGCGCCTGTCCGCGCGGAAGGTTCCGCGTGACGCCTGCAGCCAGGTGCCACTCCGCAATGGCGGGCGTGAGGAAGTTCGCGAAGGCGGTGTCCTCGCGCACGGGCGCGCGACCATAGGTGATGCCGCCGCGAATCGCCCAGCGTTCATTCACCGCCCAATTCGCGCCGAACTTCACCGTGTGCGAATCGCGCCAGCCCAGCCCGTTCTGCGTCGCCTTCCGGCCCAGCTGCCCGATGCTGTCCCAATCCATCCACTTGTAGTCGAGCAGCAATTCCACGTCGGGACGCGGCCTGAACCCCACGCCCACCTGCACCTTCTGGGGCAGGTCGAACCGCGAGCGAAGCACGTCGTTGCGGTACTTTTCGTATTGCTGCGTCCAGATACGCGAGTGGAAGGCCGCGCCCAGACTCCACTTGTCCGCGCGTTTGTGCACCGACAAGATGTAGCCGACCCCGTACGAGACATCCCATTCGTTGTCCGCTTCGGCCTCACGCAGGGACAGGCTTACCGAATCGGTGCGGAATCTCGAGGCCGTAGGTACCACGCCCGCGCCGATAGCCCATCCATCGCCAAGTGGATAGGCGTAGGTTATCGGAAACTTCACCACCTCGAACTCCGAACTGCGGTCGCCATTGCCCAGCCAGCCGAACGTGCTGCGCGGATCCCCATAGGTCAGCCGGTTCCCCTGCGTCCCGAAGAGGCCGCCCCCGAGTACGCCGCCGCCCAGGGGCAGCGTGGCGCCCATCGCGGGTATGGCCACCCATTGGGTATTGCGCTGCTCGCCGCCCAGCGTGTTCGCCACCAGCGGGAATCCGCTCACCTTTCCCTCGGTGTGGAGATAAAGCACTTCGCCCGAAATATCGATACGCCGCCCGAGTTCCACGGTCGCGGCAGGATTGAGCGATACCCACGTGGCGTCGTACGCGCTCGCAGCACCCGCTCCCCCGAGGCCGCGCTGTACGGCCCCCAGGGCGAACAGTTCATTGCCATCGGCCGCATGGACATGGGTGCAGCAGACCACAAGGGCCGCCGCCATTGCCGACCCTATCCAGCCGCATGACTTCAGTTTTGCCATCGGAATCTCCGAGGTCCGGGTGAGTGCCGCCGAGCCACAGGGTATACCCTCGGGCAGGCATGCGCCAATTTCGGCCGGACGATATTTCTCTGCCGTGGGCATCCGGCCGATGGTGTGCTATAGTCCAACACGTTCTAGACAGTTTCACTCGGAGGAGGCCTCATGCACGAGGAATACCAGCGCCCGGCGCCGCTGACCACCGCGGTGCGCGAGATGCCTGCGCAGGAACGACCGCGCGAGCGGCTGGAGAATGTCGGGGCCGAGGCCCTCCGCGATGCCGAGCTGCTGGCCGTGCTTTTCCGCACGGGCACGCGGGAAGAGGGCGCGGTCGCGCTGGCCGAGCGCCTATTGCGCCATTTCGATGGCTCGATGCGCCGGGTGGGGCTGGCCTCGCTCGAGGAACTCCAGCAGGTAAAGGGCGTCGGCCGGGTGAAAGCCATCGAAATCAAGGCCGCGCTCGAACTCGGCCGCCGTTCCGCTGCGCCAGCAGGCGCTCAGCGCGTGAAGATCCGGACCGCCGAAGACGTCGCGTCCGTCCTCATGGCGAAGTTCCGGTCCTACGAGACTGAGCACTTCAAATGCCTGCTGCTGAATACGAAAAACGAGGTACTAAAGACGGTCGTGGTCTCGTCAGGTTCTATCGACCAGACGCTGGCGGCACCCATGGATGTCTTCCGGCAGGCTGTGCGCGAGGGTGCTCCGGCCATCATCCTGGCGCACAACCACCCCAGCGGCGATCCCGAACCTAGCCGTCAGGACATCCAGCTCACCGAGCGCATGAAGAGCGCGGGGGAGATGCTGGGCGTCAGGGTTTTGGATCACGTGATTTTCGGCGACGGGCGGTTTGTGAGCCTGCAGGAGCGGGGGATGATGGGGTAGCGGCTGCCGCCACCGGCTCGCCGAGAAAGAACTCGGAGCCACGGTAGCGTTCGGCGGCCTCAACGACCAGCACCTTGAGCACGGCCGCCAGCGGCACCGCGAACAGCAGCCCGATGAAGCCGAGCGTGCTGCCGAATACCATGATGGCCAGAATCACCCAGACGGGGCTGAGGCCGACCGAGTTCCCCATGATGCGCGGCGTAAAGACATTGCCCTCGAGCCCCTGCGCGATAAGCAGCGTCGCCAGCGCGCCCGCCACGTGCCAGTCGATGCCGTATTCCAACAGGCAGAAGAGCACCGCCGGGCCGATGGTGATGGCGATGCCGAGAAAAGGCACAAAGCTTGCCGCGCCGCCGAGCAGCGCCAGGGTGAGCCCGAAGGGCACGCCGCTCAGGGTGAAGCCGACAGCATAGCAGCCGCCCAGAAACGCGCACACCAGCAATTGCCCCCGCAGCCATCCGCGCAGCTGCTGGTCGATTTGGCCGAATATCCGGTAGCTCGTCCTTCGGAAACGCGGCGGTATCAGCTCGCCAGCCACCCGGACGATGTGGTCGTAGTCGTTCAGCAGATAGATGGCCACGAAGGCGAACAGTGCGAAGTTGCCGATGAAAAGCACCCCGGCCATGACCGCGTTCGCCAGGCTGGAAAACACCTCCGCCGCGGTCGCCGTCGCTTTCTGGCCCACGCCGATCATCTCTTGCGCGTGCGACCGGAACAGGTTCTCTGCCGTGTCGCGCACCAGCTCGCCGAGCTTGTAGGCAATCAGCTGCCGCTCATCGACATCCTCGTCCGAAGCATCCAGCCATCCGAGGTCGACCGCCCACTCGCGCAGCGGCAGCCGCTCGAGCGCCTGGTCGAATACGCCGTGCTGCGAGGTGGTGGCCAGCTGCATGAACTCGTCGGCCTGCCGCATGATGCTCGGCAGCAGCACCAGCGGAAGCAAGAGCGAAGCCGCCGTGATGGCCAGCACGATCAGCACGATGGCGAATATGCGTGACCGCTTCCGCGCCTCGAACCAGTCGGCCACCGGATCGAAGATGTAGGCCACGAGAAACGCGAAGAAGAGGGGAATGAGCACCTGGCTCATGAGATAGCAGAGCACGGCTACGCCGGCCAGCGAGGCGACCAGGGCAAAGGCCCTGACCCATGGATTCGTGAATACCTGCTTCATACCGTTCCTCGGGCGTCACACACTAGCGGCATGCTAGCACCCCCCACGGGGCCATGCGCAAGGGTCTTGCATCCCGTTCCGCAAGAGCCTACGATCACCCCCGAAAGGGACTAATCCCCGCATGTTACACTCGAGACAGCTGATTTTATTCGCCCGGCCCGCGCTACGTTGCGTCGCGCTGGGGGTACTCTGTCTTTGGGCGGGCCACGCGCAGGCCGATTTCCTCCGGCTCAGCTCCGGCGAGACCTTCACAGGCACGCTCGTACAAGTGAAGCAGGGCCTGCTCAAGTTCAAGACCAGCCTCGCCGGCCAGGTCATGGCCCCCATGAATACCGTGGATGCGCTCGAGAGCGACCGCCCCTTCGTACTGACCCTGCAGGACAGCTCCTCCCGGTACGGCCGCTTCGTCGCCCTGGATGCGGGGACAGGCCTGCAGCCGGACGGGGGAGAGGCGGCCCCGGTCAATCTCGCGGATGTTGTCGAGGCCCTGGAAGTACCGGGCGGCAACGCGCCCGGCTGGAAGGCCGAGGCGTCACTGAATGCCCAGGGGAGGACCGGTATCAAGGACTCCCTGGAGCCCTCGGTGCGGCTCGATCTCCGTGGACCCGACAACGGCGGCGGCGCCATTAATCTGAATATGGAGGTCGATCGCGCCGACGCGGGTCAGTTTCCGGCGTACTTCCGCGCTGGTGCGGAACGCGTTCCGGGCGAAGGAACGGGCCTGTATCTCTCGCTTGACTCCGAACGCGTCACCAACCGCGCCCTCGAGTGGCGTACCGGCCTCACGCTGGGCGTGGGGCGCTGGATGCACGCTTGGAACGGTACCCCGTGGCTGCTGACCGTGGGGCTGCAACCCACCTACGAGCGATGGGGCCTCGATGATTTGGTCGCCGCGGAGGAAGTTCCCGATACCTGGGCCGATCGGGCGGAATCGACCGGCCGGCTGAATCTCTTGTTCGGCGCGCGCTTTGGCGTGCAGGTGGGAGAGAAGACCGAGATCGGGCAGCGATTTACCCTTGCGCCCGACCTGCTCGCCCCGGGCGACTGGCGCGCGAGCTCCGAGACCGAACTCGCCCGGACACTTTCTGATAACCTGCGGCTTCGATTGCACCTGCTTCTTGAATACACTAGCGACCCGCTTGTAGCGCCCGCCGATCCGTGGAGCGCCAGCCTGGGCGCGGGTGTGGCCTTCGAATTTTAGTTTCAGGAGTCTCCATGTCCAAATCATCCGGGGCAGCCCAAGCGCAGCCCGTACTGCAATCGCCGGGCCTCGCGCGCCTGGCGCGTCTGCTCGAAGTCGGCCTCGGCCTGTTCTTTCTCTTCGCGGCCTTTCTGAAGTTCCGGGACGCGAATGCCTTCGTGCCGCTCATGCACGTCTACGTCTACGGCACGCCTTTCGACAGCGCCACGCTCAAGGGCATCGCCGCGCTTGTCACCATCTTCTTCGAGACGGCCCTCGGCGTGGGCATGCTGGTCGGGCTGCATTACCGGTTCATCGTGCTCGCGCTGACCATCGCCATGCTGGTCTTTTTCACGGGCGTTGTCATGCTGGTCTGGCCGGAAGATTGCGGCTGCTTGCCCGGTATCAAGGTCGGACCGCCCGCCACGATCGCAAAGAACATCGTCATGGCTGTGGCCGCGGTTGTGATCATGCGGCTGCTGTACCGGGGCGCCGGCCGTATTCCAGCCGATACGCTTTTCCTGCCCAAGGTGGCCATCACCTTGGCCGCCGGGCTGGGGGCGGCGCTCTACTCGTATCCGCAGATTTTTCAGGGATCAACCACGCCTCCGCCGCCCTTGGCCGAAGTCGCTCCCGCCGCATCGACGGCCACCGGCACGCCCGAGCCGGCGCCGGTGGCAGCGCCCGGACCCTACAGCGGTATCGAGATTACCTCCGACCTGACCGGTGAAACCTACAACCTCGGCAAGGGAGAGTATCTCGTCGCGTCACTGAGTATGGTCTGCGATCACTGCATGGCCTCGGTGCCGGGCTTGAACCAACTCCTCCGTCCCGATTTGCCCCCGCTGGTCGGCCTCGGCTACGAACCGCAGCCTGGCGATCTCGATACCTTCCTGATCGAAACGCAAGCCATGTTCCCCATCTACAACCTGGGCAGCAACTTTCTGGAATTCAGCCAGTTTATCGGCCAGTCGCCGCCGCGTCTTGCCTTCGTAATCGACGGCCACGAGGTCACCCATTGGGACTGGAAAGACGCCATGCCGCCCGAGGACGAGATCCTTTCCGGCATCCAGCAGGCCCGCGAAGAACGTGCCGGAGGCGCTTCCTAGGCTTGCAACCCCGCTGATCCTTTGGTATCATCGCGCGCCTTGACGGCCGCAGAAACGGGCTGAATCTGCAGCGAACGTCATCCAGCGGAACGTTAAAAACGTCAACGCCTTATGAAAGGGCGGCCAACGTGTCTACCGTAATACACACCGAGAATTTGACCAAGACTTACGAGAGCGCTTTCGGCGGTCAGGACGTACACGCCCTCAAGAGCATGTCGTTCGAAGTCCAGTCCGGAGAGATCTTCGGCTACCTCGGGCCGAACGGCTCGGGCAAGACGACGACCATC
Source organism: Candidatus Hydrogenedens sp. (assembly GCA_016125095.1). Lineage (GTDB taxonomy): Bacteria > Hydrogenedentota > Hydrogenedentia > Hydrogenedentales > JAEUWI01 > WGMK01. The sequence continues at coordinate 43,515 of WGMK01000019.1, forward strand.
AAAATGCTGCTCGGTCTTATCTTCCCGACCAGCGGCAAGATCCGCATTCTGGGTTCGGAGGACATCACCTCCAACCACATCCGCATGAATATCGGCTACCTGCCCGAAGGCGCCTACTATCCCGATTTCCTCCGCGGCGAGGAAATCCTGAAGTACTACGGCCAGCTTTACGGCCTTTCCGGCGCCGATTTGCGCAACCGTATCGACGCCGTGATCGACTTGGTGGGCATGTCGCACGCCCGCAAGCGCCTGATGCGCGGCTATTCCAAGGGCATGCGCCAGCGCATCGGCCTCGCCCAGGCCCTCATCAGCGACCCCAAGATTCTTATCCTCGACGAGCCGACGACCGGCCTCGACCCCATCGCCCGCAAGGAAATCCGCGACATTCTCGCCCGCCTGCGCGACGAGGGCAAGACCCTGATGATCAGCAGCCACGAGCTGATGGAAGTGGAACTCATCAGCAACCGTATCAGCATCATCTACGAAGGCGACATGAAGGTGCACGGCACCATCGATGAACTGCTGGTCGACCGGGAAGTCGTGGTCGAAGTGACGGACTTGGACGAGCCGGGAGCGAAGCAGTTGGAAGAGCGCGGCTTGACCCTCGAAGATGCGATTTCCGGACGCGCCCGCGTGCGGGTGCCCGAGGGGATGGACGTTTACAACGCCATCGAAATCTGTCGTTCCGCCGGGGCGCGCATCGGCAGCATCGCGCCGCGCCGTGAAACCCTGGAAGAGTTGTTTGTACGCGTGGTCGGCGGGGCATCGCGCGCGAAAGCGGAGAAAGCAGCATGAGCGCCGAAAACGCAGCCCTGAACGCCCCCTCGAAGGGCATCTCGCCCAAACAGCTTTTTATCGGACCGTGGACCATCGCCGTCTTCACCTGGCGCGAAAGCATCCGCAAGAAGACCATGGTCGGTTTCCTCATCCTGAGCCTGTTGGTTATCTTCGGCGCCACCGTGATGACCTCGATGATGCAGCAGGATACCGTGGGCTCGGCCGCCGCCGCGGGGCCGCTCGAGACGCAGACCAAGCTCATCAAAGACATCTGCGTCTCGGCCATTTCCATCTTCGGCGCCCTGATTACGATTTTCATTTCGGCGTCGGTGGTGCCGTCCGAAATCGAGAACAAGGTCATTTACACCGTGTTGTCCAAGCCGGTGCGCCGCCTGCAATACCTCATCGGCAAGTTCGTCGGCGTCCAGCTGACCGTGCTGCTGAACCTGGTGCTGATGGGGGGGCTGTTCTTCATTGCGCTCTGGGCCCGCGAAGGCATGCCGCCCACGCTCCTGCTCTGGGCCATGCTGCTCATGTTCTTCGAGTTCCTGATTCTCTCGGCCTTTACCTTCGCGATTTCCTGTACCTCGAGTTCCTCGGTGCTGCCGACCATCGCGGGCCTCTTCATTTACATCACCGGCAACCTGACCGAGTATTTGAAGGACGTGTCGGTCCGCGCGGAGCACGGCACCTCCATGGAACAGCTGGTGGGCCAGCTGGCGCAGATCCTGTACAACATTCTACCCAACCTGCAGAACTTCAGCCTCAAGAATGATATCGTTCAGGGCATGGTCAACGACCCGCCGCCCTTCGAAATCATCCCCAATCTCATTGTCTACAGCCTCATCTTCTCGGCGATCGGCTTCTGCCTCTCGTACGTCATCTTCCTGCGCAAGGAACTGTAGGCCGATGAACGCGAAGAAGTCGTATGCCATCATGGCCGTACTCATTGCGCTGCTGCTTGCAGCGGGCGCGATGCAGAACGAGCGCCTGCGGTGGCTGCGCGAGTCCAAGGCCTTCTACTCCTGGATTCAGGCTGCAGCCACCAACGAGCGCATTCTGGGTTCGGCTACCCTCGACTACAACGACAGTGAGTTGTTCGACAAGGTCGCGGCGGTTGCCGACACCGCCTTGGCCGGTACCGCGCCTGCCGTCAGCGTGGGGCAGGACAGCACGCTCCTCGAGCAGCTCGTCGCGGATGCCGCGAACAACGACGCCATCTGGGCCTTCGCAAAGAGCGACCAGACGGCCGGACTGCGTGACGAATTCCTGAGCCTCGCTCGGAAGAGCCGCCTGAACTTCGCCCGAAACCTCGAGATTGCCGACCTCCAGGCGAACCAGGTCAGCTTGTTCAATGCCTTCTTCGGCTTCCGCAAGATCGCGGCGAATCTACTCTGGATTCAGGTAGACCGCGAATGGCGCCTCGGGCAGATGTACCGCATCCAGCCCATGCTCAAGACGGTGACCGTGCTCGATCCCAACTTCGTGAAGGCCTACCTGATCGGCGGGTGGCACATCGCCTACAACGTGCCGGCGGATCTGCCGCTCACGCCGCCTTCGCTGCTCGAGTGGAGCGATCGCTACAAGGCGTGTGTCGGTCCCAAGGAAGCCTACTGGTACGAAGCCGCCGAATTCCTCAAGGACGGCATCCGCAACAATCCCCGCAACTACGAGCTGTACTTCGATCTCGGATTCGCTATCTACGACCAGAAAATCGAGGATTACAACAGCGCCGTGCTGTACCTGAAAGAGGCCGTGCGGCAGCCGCACGAGCTCTGGGTGCCGCGCATGCTGAACCTCGCCTACGAGAAGAACGGCCAATACGAAGAGTCCCTCGCCGGCTGGCAGGAATACCAGAAGAATTATCCCCAGAATTTCGATACGGCCTCCCGCTTTATCACCCGGTGCGAAGGCCTTATCGAGGAGCAGAAGGGGCAGCAGCTGCGTGCCCAGGCCAGCGAGTCGGCCGACGCGTCCGAGCGCGAGCGATTGCTCAGCGAGGCGGCGGAGCACGATGCTGCGGCCCGCGCCAAGTACACCGAGCTGAACGAGGCCTTTGGCGAGGGCCGTCTGCTGATCATGGACGCCGAGGATCTGCGCGCCGAGAAGCGGTACTACGAGGCCATCGCCAAGCTGGAAGTGGCCCGCAAGTTGAGCGGCCAGCTGTTTGTGCCCGTTTCGGACATGATCATCCAGTACAAGGAAGAGGGCGGCATTCCGCTGAACGTGTCGGAGCGCAAGCAAGTGCTGCGCGAGGCCGAGGCAGCGTGCAAGGGCATGCCCGATTCCGCCACAGGCCTTACGGGCTCTTGATTTCCGCCCGATTGACCGCGCGCCGTTTGCCTTCGTACCATGGCCCTCATGTCAACGACTGAAGCAGGTACGGAAGCGGCACGCCTGAGGCAACGGCTGGCCGGTAATCTCGCCGGAATCCAGGCGCGGGCGGCGGCCGCTGCGGTGCGCGCCGACCGGAAGCCCGAAGAGGTTACCGTGATCGGTGTCACGAAATCGGCGCCGCGTGAGGCCGCACGAGTCTTGTTCGAGCTCGGCCTGGTGCATCTCGCAGAGAACCGGGTCGAGGTGGCGGAGCCGAAGGTGGCCGCATTGCCCCCGGGAATCCGCTGGCATCTCATCGGCAATCTGCAGCGGCGCAAGGCCCGAAAAGCGGTCGAGCTGTTTCCGTATATTGACGCGGTAGACCGGCTCGAGCTGGCCGAGACGCTCCAGCGGCGATGCGAGGAGCTGGAGGTGACGCGGTCGATCCTGCTTGAGGTGAATGTCTCCGGCGAAGAAAATAAACATGGTGTGACGCCCGGAGAGGCCGCGGCCCTGCTATCCGCTGTGCGCGGATTCGAGCGGCTGAAGGTGCGCGGAGTCATGACCATGGCGCCCTTCGATGCCCCCGAAGAAGTACTCCGAATGGTGTTCGGGGGACTGCGCCGGATTGCCGGCGACCTGGGCCTGCCCGATATCAGCATGGGCATGACGGATGATTTTGAAATAGCGATCGAAGAAGGCGCGACCGAGGTACGCATCGGCCGGGCGCTTTTCGAGTAAACCACATGGGAACGACACGGTGAAGCAGCAACTGGAATCTCTCCGTACAGCGGCGCTGGACGCCCTTCAGGGCGTGGATGGTCTTCAGGACTTGGAGGCGCTCCGCGTCAAGTTCCTCGGCCGCAAGGGCGAACTCACCGAGATACTCCGTGGATTGGCCACGCTGTCCGCCGAAGAACGGCCTGCCATGGGGCAGCTGGCCAACGAAGTGAAAGAAGCGCTGTCGGACGCCATCGACGGCAAGAAGGCCGTGCTCGATGCCGCAGCCTCCGCCGAAAGAGCCCGTGCCGAAGCCGTCGATATGAGCCTGCCCGGCCGCCGCGTGCCCGAGGGGCACCTCCATGTCATCACCCAGGTGACCGAGGAGATCGTCGGCATCTTCAAGCAACTCGGATTCCAGGTGGCGACCGGTCCCGATATCGAGACCGAGTATTACAACTTCGACGTGCTCAACACGCCGGCCGACCATCCGGCCCGCGACTCGCACGACACCTTCTTCGTGAAACCGGGCCATGTGCTGCGCACGCATACCTCGCCCGTCCAGATGCGGGTGATGGAACAGGTGCAGCCGCCCGTGGCCGTGGTCGCGCCCGGACGCGTATACCGCGTCGATTACGACGCCACCCACAGCCCCATGTTCTTCCAGATTGAGGGCCTGCTGGTGGACGAAGGGGTCACCTTCGCCGACTTGAAGGGCACCCTCATGCACTTTATTCATCGCTTCTTCGGCCCGGATATTCAGGTCCGCTTCCGGCCGCACTTCTTTCCCTTCACGGAACCCTCGGCCGAGGTCGATATTCTGTGGACGGCTAAAGATCGGCACACGGGCGAGACCAAGAGCCGCTGGCTCGAGATTCTCGGATGCGGCATGGTGCATCCGGAAGTGTTCCGTCATGCGAATTATGACTACGAAAAGTACTCAGGATTCGCCTTCGGCATGGGCCTTGATCGCATCGCGATGGTCCGCCATGGCATCAACAATATCCACCTGATGTACGAGAATGATCTGCGGTTTTTGAACCAATTCTAGTTCTCGTCCAAGCCCGCGCGCGTCCATGCTCAACCCTTCTGTGGCGATGCTCACGACCATATCCTGTCAATAATTAACTGGATCCAAAACATACTAATCGCCTCTTTAGCGTGATTGCGGATAAAAATCACTTGTCATAGCTTAAGCGATCCTGTACGCTGTGCATGGGGAAGGGAAGCTCGGTCCGGTGACGGGCAAGGGCCGTGTTTTTCGTCAGGCACGCACATCGTGCACTCCCCTAATATGAATCAAAGTTTCATCATTTTTATTCATGTGGCATTGGGAGAAGGAACATGCGCAAGCACGGATTCACGTTGATTGAACTACTGGTGGTTATCGCAATAATCGGCATACTCGCGGCCATCTTGTTGCCGGCCCTGGCCCGCGCCCGCGAGTCTGCACGTCGTGCCAGTTGCCAGAATAACCTCAAGCAGCTGGGACTGGTCTTCAAGATGTACGCGAACGAATCCCGGGGCGAGCGCTTCCCGCCGATCACCTTGGTAGAAAATGCTGATTTGTACGACTGCAACGATCTCAACCGCGCCGCAATCATCGATATCCGAACGGGCGGTGTTCCCCCAGTTGCCACGGCCCCTGTCTTCGAGGGAACGCCGAATATCGATACGATTTTTCCCGAGTTCACGAACGACCCCAACATCTTTATTTGCCCGTCCGACGCGACCGCGACTCGAGAGCAGTTTACTTCGCCAGAGGGGGAGAGTTATTTCGATATTGTGTGTGCGCAGGGCAACCTCGGACAGCGCGCGGCGGGCAATAGCTACATCTACTTCGGTTACGTCTTCGACAAGGCCGATGCGGCCTCGGGGTTCGTCGTCCCCTTCGGTATCGCAGCAAGTTCGCTCGGAGGATTAGGCTTCGACAATATCCAGAGTGCGCCGAATACCAGCGCCCAGGTGGCGGGCTGGCTGATGCAGTTGGCAGCCGACTTCGGCGCAGAGCAGGAAAAAGCGGCCTACGACGATGTCGAGATCAGCGATGCTGTAACGACCACCTTGAAGAACTCCTACATCGACGGAAAACTGGATTCGACCCTGGGCAATGCCGCTGGCAACAAGGTATTTCGGCTCCGCGAGGGCATCGAGCGGTTTCTGATTACCGACATCAACAATGCCTCGGCCAGTGCGAAGGCGCAGAGCGAAACCTACATCATGTTCGATTCCATATCGAGTCGCGCGGGCGACTACAACCACCTCCCAGCAGGTTCGAATATCCTGTATTTGGACGGCCACGTGGCGTTCTCGCGCTACCCCCTCGCGGAGCAGGAGCGAGGTGAACAGCCCATAAACGCCCTGGTGGCGAACCTGCTTGGCTCGGTGTATTCAGATTAATGCGGATAACCGGACGGCCGTGTTTCTCACAAAGATGTCTTGCCAAATTCCGACTTTTGATATAGCCTGAACGGCAGGCCAGTGAAGAAAGGAGGATACGGGGACCGGCCACCGCGCGGCGATGGGAGGATACACCGCGCGCGAATACGCCCGAAGCGATCGATACCTTTACAAGCCATAATCACAAACTTGAATGGGAGATATCGCAATGAGGAAGAAGGGGTTCACACTCATCGAGCTCTTGGTGGTGATTGCCATCATCGGCATTCTTGCGGCGATTCTGCTGCCGGCGCTGGCGCGGGCCAGGGAAGCCGCGCGGCGCGCAAGCTGCCAGAACAATCTCAAGCAGTTCGGTCTGGTGTTCAAAATGTATGCCAATGAATCGCGCGGCGAGCGCTATCCGCCGCTCTACCTGCTCGGCGCGCCCGACCGGTACGACTGCAACAACATCGATGCCGCGCTGGTGCAGAACATCCGCGCCGACTTGGTCGCACCAGCCAACAACGACGTCACCTTGGAGGTCTGCCCGCGGGTCGATGTGATCTATCCGGAGTACATCTCTGATCCGAACGTCTTCATCTGTCCGTCGGACGCAAAATCCACCAAGGATAACTTCACGACGAGCGATGGCGAGACCTATTTCGACATCATCTGCACCGACGGCGCCTATGGTCAGCGTGCGGCAGGCAACAGCTACATCTACCTTGGCTACGTGCTCGACAAGGCCGATAGCTCGCTCGGCTATCTGGTGCCCCTGTCGACCACCTTCGGCGTGATGACCGCCCTTGGACTGAGCACGCCGACGGACGATCCGAATACGAGCGCACAGATTGCGGCCTGGCTGATTCAGTTGGCCACGAACTTCATCAGCAACGGCGAATCCGCACCTTACGACGACGTGGAAATCGGCAGCTCGGTGGATTCCGCCGTAGCGGGTGCCTATGTGTCCGGAAATCAGAACACGACGCTCGGCAATGGCGGCGGCAACACCGTCTACCGTTTCCGCGAGGGCATTGAGCGGTTCCTGATTACCGATATCAACAATCCGGGTGCCAGCGCCAAGGCCCAGAGCGAGACCTACATCATGATCGACGTCGTGTCGACCAACGTGGAGGATTACAACCACCTGCCCGGCGGATCCAATATCCTCTACCTCGATGGTCACGTCGAATTTGCGCGCTACCCGACCTCCAATCAGGAGAATGGAGAGCAGCCCATCAACGGGCCCGTCGCCGAAATCCTGGGCGTACTGTACGGCGAATAATCCCGCCCAATCGTTTCAAACTTTCCGGGGCCGCCTTCAGGCGGCCCCGGATTTTTTTGGGTTGAACGCGGATCCTATTTCGGTGAAAATCCTGCGTCCCGCTCGCGGTGAGCGGCCGACCGCCGGAGTCCCCTTATGAAACCCGAATCGCGCTTCGGAAGCCTATTGGCCGAAGCCTTGTGGTCAGCCGCTTGGGATCTCGGTATCGCCGCGTCGTTCCTCATTACCTGGATACGGCCCGAGACATTCGGCGAGCGGACCGTGCATAAGCTGGTGTTCCTGATGCTGCTGGAGTTTTTAGTCGTCCATAGCACGGGTTTCTTCGCCGCCATTTCGAGCCAGTCGGAGAAGAAGCGGTCCCGGGCATTCATGTTTACGCTGCTGCTCGGCTTCTACATCTTGTTCTCCGCAGCCTTCTCCGCGATGTACGGCGGCCCCTGGCCGCTGATTGCCTTCTTGCTGCTCGCGCTTCCGCGCATTCCCGGTATCGTGCTGCATCCGCCCGACGAAGACACGCAATTCGTCATGATGGCCAACTGGGCCGGCATGACCTGCCTCTACCTTGGCTCGATCTTCGTCACACTCATCTACGAAGTACCGGCACTCGGCGTCACGCCCGATGTCATCGCCGCCCAGAACTTCTCCGTGGGCGGCGAGTGGACCGATCAGCCCTATCGCGTCATGGCTTGCGGCGCGCTCTACTTTACGGGGCTGGCCCTGCTCAACCTGCTCATGTCCCTGCCCGGACTCTGGCAGGCCCGGCGCGCGCAGCCGTCCGGCTAGCCCGGAACCGCGCTAACCTGCTATCCTTCCAGCCTTTGACCCAGCATCGTGATTCGTTTGTAAGGTACCCCCATGAAGATATCGTTAAACTGGCTGAAGGAATACGTCGACATCCCGGTTTCGCCGGAGCAATTGGCGGAAGATCTGACCTCGCTCGGGCTGGAAATCGAGTCGATGGAACGCCTGGCCGAGGGTATCGAGCAAATCGTCATCGGCCGCATCCTCGAGATTGCGCCGCATCCCGACGCTGACAAGATCGTGGTCTGCCAGACCGATGTGGGCGGCGATACCCCGCTGCAGATTTGCTGCGGCGCCAAGAATATGAAGCCCGGCGACAAGGTACCCACGGCGGTCGTCGGCGCGACACTGCCCGGCGATTTCAAGATCACCGCCCGCAAGATGCGCGGCGTGGACAGCCACGGCATGATGTGCTCGGCGCGCGAATTGGGCATGGGCGACGACCACGCCGGCCTCATGATCCTGCCCGAGGATGCCCCGGTGGGGGAGGACGCCCTCGCGTACCTCGGGCTCGACGACGTCGTCTATGAGATCGAAGTGACACCGAATCGCGCGGACTGGGCCAGCATGATCGGTGTCGCGCGCGAATTGGCCGCCAAGTACGGCACCTCCCTGAAGGTGCCCGCAGTCGCACTTCAGGAAGCCGCTGCCGAGGCAAGCTCGCTCAGCTCGGCCTCCGTCGACGCACCGGACCTGTGCCCGCGCTATATGGGCCGCGTCCTCACGGAGGTCCAAGTCGGAGCGTCGCCCGTATGGATGGCGCAGCGCCTGACCGCCGCGGGCATGCGCCCGATTAACAATCTCGTCGATATCACCAACTACGTCCTGCTGGAAACCGGCCAGCCGCTGCATGCCTTCGACTTCGACCGGCTCGACGGCAACCGCATCGTGGTGCGGCGCGCGGCCGATGGCGAGAAGATGACGACCCTGGACGAGCAGGAGCGTACGCTCGATGGCGAGATGCTGGTAATTGCCGATGCCAGCCGGCCGCAGTGCGTGGCCGGGGTCATGGGCGGCGCACGGAGTGAAGTGGGGGAGGGCACCACCCGGGTGTTCCTCGAGAGTGCTTACTTCAAGCCCCAGGCCGTACGCCGCGCCTCGCGCCAGTTGAACCTCATTTCCGAGTCCTCGCAGCGCTTCCAGCGCGGGGCCGATCCGGAAATGGCGGCCTGGGCGCTGGACAGGGCAGCAGCGCTCATGGCCGAATTCGCGGGCGCGAGCATTGCCTCCGGGGCGATCGATGTCTATCCGGAGCCCTTCAAGCCCGCAGAGGTGGACCTGAACTTTGAGCGCGTGCGCGCATTCCTGGGCGCGGATATCTCCGTGGAAAAGCAACGCGCCGGACTTCAAGCGCTGGGCTTTGAGTTGATCTCCGGCGATGAATCCGGCGCGCGTTTCCGCGTGCCGCTCCGACGCAACGATGTTTCCCGCGAGGTGGACCTCATCGAGGAGATCGCTCGGCTCGAGGGCTACAACAACCTCCCGGCGACGCTGCCGCGCGTGCGTACGCGGGCCGAAGTGTTTGCCCCGGGAGAAGCAGTCGTCTCCCGCATCAAGCACACCTTCGCCGCTCAGGGCCTCAACGAGATCACGACCTGGTCCTTCGCGAATGCCGAGGCGCTCGCCAAGGCCGGTCAGGGCGACCTAACGGCCGCGGCCGTGTCGCTCGCCAATCCGCTGTCGGAAATTCACGCATTGATGCGCCCGACGCTCATTCCGGCCGCGCTTCAGATAGCCGCGTACAACCTGAATCGCGGTGCCCGCCACGTCGCGCTCTTCGAACTCGCCCCCGTATACCGCGAAGCCGGCGGGGACGACGTCGCCGAACAGCGGCAGCACTTGGTCGTTCTGCTGGCGGGACTGCGCGAGCCGTCGCACTGGACACACCCGGACCAGCCGGTGGATTTCTACGACATCAAGGGCGCGGCCGAAACCCTGGCCAACCTCCTCGGCCTGCCGCTGCAGATTGCATCCGCAGAGGGAGCGACTTTCCAGCCGGGCCAGGCAGCGTCCCTGACCCTGGGCGATGCCTGCGGCGTGCTGGGCAAAGTCGACCCCGCGGTGGCGGCGCAGCACGACATCGAAGTCCCGGTATTCCTGCTGCAACTGGACCTGACGCCCGTTTTGGCACCGCCGTCAGCGCACCACCAGGCCGAAGAGATTCCGGCCTATCCCGCCAGCCTGCGCGATATCGCCGTGGTGGTGGACCAAGCAGTCACGGCTGCCGACATTCTCGACGTCGTAAAAAAGTCGGCGGACAAGCTGCTCGCGCAGGCCGATATCTTCGACGTTTACACCGGCAAACCCATTCCGGAAGGCAAAAAAAGCGTCGCCGTGACCCTCAGCTTTCAGAGCAATGAAGGCACACTTACCGACAAAAAGACACAAAAAGCCGTCGATAGGATCCTTCATCAGCTACAAAAGAACTGCGGGGCGGAGCTTCGGTGAATCCCCTTGTCCAAGCTCAACTCAGCCGCCTGCGCGCGAATGTCGCGAAATTGCAGGGGCGGCTTAAGGAGCTGGACGAAGGGCTGGAAATTGAGTCCAGCCGCAGCGATGAGCTGCTCAAAAAGAACTGGCGGCTGGAAAAGGAATCGGCGACCTTGCGGCACAATCAGGCGGACTATGAGCGCCTGACCGCGCGGGTGGAAGAACTCGAGGCGCTCCACGCGGAAATCACCCAGCACGCCGAACACCTCCGCACTCAGGCGGCGCGCCTTACCCAGGCACTCATGCCATGAGTGAAGTCAGCGCCATTGCCATCCGAGGCACGCGGGTGCCGATTCCGCCCGGTGCTTCGCCTGCGGCCGTCAAGCAGGCCGCGCAGCGTATCGAGTCCAGACTGGAAACCATTCAGGCCGCCAGCGCCAAACTCAATACCTACACCTTCGCGCTCCAGTTGAACCTGGAATTGATGCTGGAAATCCTCGCGCAAGAGGCGACTCACAAGTCAGAAATACATGACTTGCTCCGGCAGCTCACCAAGCTCAATGACGCCCTCGAACAGGCGCTCAGCGAGCACGAGCCGGGGGAGAGGTCATGAAGGTCCAACGCACGATACCCATCCTGCGCATCTTCGACGAGGCCCTCGCGCGGGAATTCTACATCGACTTCCTGGGCTTTTCAGTCGACTTCGAGCACCGATTCGAGGAGGGCCTGCCACTCTACATGGGCATTTCCCGGGCCGGCTGCTCGCTGCATCTCAGTGGTCATTTCGGGGACTGTGCGCCCGGTGCCCGGGTGTACCTGGAGGTAGACGATGGCCTGAATGCCTACCAGCAGAACCTCGCCGCGAAGCAATACAAGCACGCCCGGCCCGGCGTGCCATGCGCCACACCCTGGGGTACGCGTGAAATGACTATCAGCGATCCCTTCGGCAACCGGCTGACCTTCGCGCACCGGGTAGAGCAGACGTCCAAACCGGCCTAGGACGCTTCTTCACAAGCCAGATCTTGACGCCTTCTTAGTGTCTGATAATTTATATTATGGTGTTTTTGGCTGCGCCCACCCAGCCACTCCAGCACCTCGATTCGAGGGGTAGAATCGATTGAAATCTACCTCCTTACCGGATGTCTGGATTTGCAACATGATGTACCCAGACCCATGTGTGTCATTCTACGTCCATCACGCGCGATACCTCACGTCCTATTTACACCTACCAAGCAAATCTAGCTTCTTGTGTTTAAGTTACTGTAAATATGCTCGTTGCAGTGCTGACACTATTGGTGATAACGCAACCACATCTCGGATTTTCAGTGGTTTGTTGCGTGCGATTCAAATCGCAACATGGCAACCTTGGACCTTGATTGGCACCCTGGAGTGCGCATATTCTGCGGCCTGATGAGCGCAGGCCAGCCTCGGTAGGCTGACACGGCTATTGGATTCTGGGAGTAACGATGAAGCGAGCAAGGCATGGACGCTGAGGCGCTGGGATGGTCGTCGGCTTGGGCGGCGGCCTGGGATACTTTGGAAGCGTTGCCCTCGGGGTGTCTTCCCGCCCGGATTTCCCAGGAGCATCGCGGCGCCTACCGGGCGTTCGCCGGGGACCAGGAATGGACCGCCGAGGTTACCGGAGCCTTCCGACACCACCACGCCCACCCCGAGGCCTTCCCTGCCGTCGGCGATTGGGTGGCGGCAGAACCGGTGCCCGGCGAGTCGAAACTGCGCATCCATGCTGTGCTGCCCCGGCGTACGGTTTTCCTGCGGACCGCGGCGGGCGCCCGCTCCGAGACTCAGGTCGTGGCCGCCAACGTCGATACCGTCTTTCTGGTCGCCGGTCTCGACCACGACTTTAACGTCCGGCGTCTGGAACGGTATCTCACCCTCGCCTACGAAAGCGGAGCGCGACCGATCGTGGTGTTAAATAAAGCCGACACGACGGACGACCTGTTGCCGGTGCTCCAGGCCGTCGAACGGGTGGCCCTGGGTGTTCCGATCTTTGCGGTCAGCGCGCTCGCGGGCGATGGCCTCGCGCCCCTGCAGGCCTACCTGGGCCCCGGTCAAACGGTCGCGTGTCTGGGGTCGTCCGGTGCCGGCAAATCTACGCTGATCAATGCCCTGTCCGGCGAGGCACACATGTCGACCGGCACCGTACGCGAGGACGACAGTCGGGGCCGCCACACGACAACCCATCGCGAGCTCGTCGCGCTGCCGCACGGCGGCTGTCTCATCGATACTCCCGGCATGCGGGAATTGCAATTGACCGGCAGCATGGAATCCGTGGACACCACCTTCTCGGATATCGATGTGTTGGCCGAGAATTGCCGTTTCGACGATTGCTGCCACGAATCCGAGTCAGGATGCGCCGTGCTGGCGGCCGTGGAAACGGGGGCGCTGGATACCGCGCGGCTGGCCGCCTGGCGGAAGCTGCAGCGGGAACTGGACTATGCGCAGCGGCGGCAGCAAGACTCCTTCAAGCACGAGGAGCGTAAGCGGTTTCGAGACATGGGCAAGCTGCACAAGCGCCTACAGAACGAAGCGCGCCAGCGCAAGGGGATGTGAGCAAACGGGTTAAAATTCCGGAACGACGGCAGGCTGCCAATCCAGCATCCCCGCGGGCAACGCGGCAGCCAGCTCCGGCAGGTCGTAATGCTCGAGCACCCCGTGGATGGCGTTGTTCAGCTGGCCTTTCGGGCGCGGCGCCTTTACAACAGATTCCCACGAGGGAATTCCGCCGCGCAGGACGATGCGGCTAAACCATTCCGGCTGCAACGCCGCAGCATGCAGGCCCGGCACCGTCAGTTCGGCGTCGGCACGCAGTTCTAGCGGGGCATTGCCCCACCGCTCGCGCACGGATTCAGCCAGGGTCAACAAGTCTTCCACGCGCAGGTGCACCATGCTGATGCCGCAGAGGTACGCCCGGTAGTATTCCTGCCAGGCAGGCCCGACGGTCCCGCTCCACGCCTGCGCGTTTTCGCGACCCGCCAGCGCGCCCGTGCCGGAGATGTCTGCCGAGACCACCCGGTAGCCCTCCTGTGCCAGCGCAACGGCAGCGGCCTCGTCCAGACCGGCACTGGGAAACAGCAGCAGCGAACCGCGCGGCGCATCGGCTTCGGGCTCGGCCACGACATAATTGAGTAGCCGCTCTCCCCCGCTGTCGCCATGTCCCAGCCGCAGCATGCGGCGTTCCACGCGCACGCCGTTTTCAATCGTGCCGCCGTGTGCCGCGTCATCTCGGAGCCTGGCGTTCGGCCGCATGGCGCCGTAGAGCGCCCGGGCTTCGGCAAGGGGTTCCTTGCCTTCGCGCGCCCGGGCAAGCGCCTCGGCGCGGGCGATGTTCAAGTCGAGCGCCGATACCGCGCCGTCCATCCGGGCGACCTGCCCCTCGGGAGAACACTGCAGCTCGGCGTCGCTGAGGATGGCAAACTCCGGCTCTTCGAGCGGAGCATCGACGCCGATGAGCCAACGGCGCATCCACCGCACCATCGCCTCGCGCAGCGGCTTGGAAAAGCCGTGCTTGTCGTCAGCGATCGCGATGTCCAGGTGGTCCGGCGCGCCAAGGAAGCTGAAGGCAGTCTTGGCCCGGCGGAAGCTGTCCCAAGTGCCGCCAATATCGAAGAAGTCGCCTTGCGCGGCGCACATCATCGTGGGCTTCGGCGCCCGCATGAATACGTACTCTGCGTGGCCCATGCCGAAGGCCAGTTGACCGAAGATGTTCTGCTCCGCGTCCTGCGGGCCGATGGTGTCGAGCAGCCGCTCGAACGAGGTCAGGTAGCAACTGGGCGCAGCCACCGTGATGCGCTCGTCCAAAGCCATCAGGTAGCTGGTGAGCGTGCCGCCTCCCGAATTGCCCGAGCAAGCGAGCCGCGTCGCGTCGATGTCCGGGCGCGATTCAAGGTAATCAAGACCGCGGATGCCGTCCCAGATGTGGTAGGCGGCCATATTGGTGCCGGTCAGGATACAGCCGATGCCCGCGAGCGTATGTTGCAGCGTCGTTCCGCCCGAAATCGGCTTTCCGTCGGCATCAAAGTATACGTATCGCTCGCCTTGGCCGATGGGGTCGTAGCAAAACGCGGCGATGCCGTTGCGCGCCAGCAGGATGCACGCACGCTGGTAGGTCTCCGCGGCCTTACCGTTGTCGCTGTGGCCGCAAGGTACCAGCACCGCGGGATACGGGCCGGGTGCTAAGGGAAGATACAGCGCGGCAGTGACATAAAGCCCCGGGCGGCTTTCGTAGATGATTTTTTCGTACCGGAATCCGTCGCCTGTGCCGGTTCCGGTGGTCTGAGCATTCAGCGGCGTGCGCTCGGGATAGCCTCCCAACTGTTGCACGAAGAAATTCCGGAGCGCGGTCTGCCGTTCTTGGAGGTTGGTCGGGGTCACGCCATCCAGGTACCGGCCGTGCGCCTCCCCCATCACCGCTTCGCCGCGCGCTTTCAGATAGCGCTCCAGGATTTCCGCAGACGGCACCTGCGCGCCGTCCACCGTCACTTCGTCATCCGCCACGGCAGTTGCTGCACCGGCCATGGCCAGCAGCAGCGGCAATATCCAAACCCTCATGCGCCCTCCCCGGCTGGAATTTCATCGAGAATCTTCAGGCCCGCGCTCGTACCGAGTCGCGTCGCGCCGGCCTGCAGCATCAGCATGGCGTCGCGATACGACCGGATGCCGCCCGCGGCCTTGATGCCGAGATGGTCCCCCACGACGCTCCGCATCAGCTTGATGTCGTCCACCGTAGCGCCGCCTTGGCCGTAGCCTGTGGCGGTTTTCACATAGGCTGCACCGGCACGGACGCAGATCTCACAGGCCTCCAGCTTCTCCTTGTCCGAGAGGTAGCTGTTTTCCAGGATCACCTTGACCGGAATGCCCTTGACGGCCTTCACCACAGCGGCGATTTCCCGCTCGACGAAGCTGGGATAGCCCGATTTCAGGGCGCCGATATTCATCACCATGTCGATTTCGGTGGCGCCGTTGCGCACGGCGTCGCGCGCTTCCTCCATCTTGATGGCAGCGGTGTTCGCGCCGAGCGGGAACCCGATACAGGCATTGACGCCCACCTGCGTGCCCGACAACTGCTTGGCGCAATAGGAGACCCACGCCGGGTTGATGCTCACGGCGGCGAAGCCCTGCTGCGCCGCCTCGACGCACAATTCCCGAATGTCTGCCTCGGTGGCGTAGGGCTTGAGCTGGGTATGGTCAATCACGCGCGCGAGCTGGCGGCGATTTACGGGCACGGCGGTAAACTCCTGTGGGCTGTCGGTTTGCAGGGCGGGCCGTGAGTGTAGCACGCCGGGACCGGCACTTGCATGAGCCAGCCGCCTGTCGGAAGCCTACGACACGCGTCGGTCGAAGACGATGTCGTCCTGCGTCGCGTGCCGATTGCCCTGGCGGAGGTGGGAAAGCGCCTCGAGCAGATCCCCTACGGTTTCGTTTTCCCGGGCCGTGTGCCGCGTGATGCAGATATGGGGCTTTAGCAGCGGCACGCCGCCCCGCTCCATGGCGAGCGTTTTCTGATAGCGCGGGAGCTCGTTCAGGGATTCATAAATCTCGGGGACGTGCGCCTGCCAGAATTTACGGACGCCTTTGCAAAATCCCACGCAGTTTGCATCTTCAATGGTCACGACAAAGTGACCGCCCCCCATGTGGCCCGAGGCGTATACCGTGCTTTCCAGCTTCTCGGCGCATTGCTGTATGGACCGCGCGAAGTGCCGCAGCACCCGGTCGCGAGCCTCGGTGCCGAATTCTTTGCTGAATGCCGGCAGTTCCTCCAGCTGGATATAGACCAGCGCGAAGGGAAGTTTCTCATGAATGCGGTTTTGAATGGCGAGCTTAATGGCCTTGGCCGTGGGTAGCTCCGTATTCTGGTCGACTAGTTCGAGGGAGGACTTGCTGGAGAGCAGGCGTTCGAGCCGCCGTACGAGATCGTCCATGTGGAAAGGCTTGGCCAAAAAGTCGTCGGCGCCCTGCTCGAGGGCGTGGCTCACCTCCTCTTCCGAAGACATCGAGGAAACGAAGAGGACGGGGATGCCGGCTGTGGCGGGCCTCCGGCGGATCTGGCGGCACACCTCGAACCCCGACATGCCCGGAAGCATGACGTCGAGCAGGATCACATCGACCGGATTCTGCTTGAGGAATTCCAAAGCGCCATTGCCGCTCAATTCGGCGCGGCATTCGTACCCCAAATGCTGGAGTTTGCCGGCTACCCGGAGCAGCAATTCCCGATCGTCATCTACCAACAGCACCTTAGCCATGAGGCCTCCGCGTCCACCATTCCCCAATAACCATAACCTGATACGGAGTGGCTGTCAAGATTTCGTCAGTCCTCGCTGAGCGCATCAAAACGCCCGGCAAGCAGATCGGCGACGGGACGCGTGAATTCGATGCGCTGGAGCACAATTTTTATGCACGCCGTAAGCGGAACGGCAAGAAACATGCCTGCGACGCCCCAAAGCACACCCCAGAAGATCAGGCTGAACAGCACCACGACGGGGTGCATATCGAGGGTATCGCCCATCAGCTTCGGTTCAATCAGGTTGCCGATGGTGAATTGCACCATGCCCGGCAGAGCGAACGCCAGAACCATCCCAATCGGCGTAAGTGTATCGCTGAAAAGGATTTCCGGCACTGGCAGGAATGTGGCGAGAATCGAACCCAGATTCGGAATGAAGTTCAGGAGAAAGGCGAAAGCCCCGAAGGTGATGGCAAAACGTACGTTGAGAATCTCGAGGATGGCGTAGACCAGAACGCCCGTGGTGGCCGAGACAAAAAACTTTGTGGCGAGATACCGCTTCACGCCGCGCTCGATTTGCCCGGCAACGCCGCCGATGGTTTCGCGTCGCACCGGGCGCTTGAGAAGAATGAAAAAAACGAAGAGCGTAACCAGGATGCCGCTAGATACGAGCCCGGCTATGGTGCTGGCGAGGTTGTCGACGAGGTTCGCCACCAGGTTCTCGGGGATGAGCGAGGCGATGTCGAAATGCTTGCCGCGGGTGGCGTCGGTGGCCTGCCACATTTCATAGGCCATGACCTTGTCGAGCAGGTCCTGCACGTGCGACTGGTATTTTTCGGCGTTGTTGGCAAACTGGGCCACGGATACCGAGACAACGCCGCCGACGCTGGCGAATATCAAGAAACCGGTGACCACGGTGACGATCACGGCGATGGTATGGGGAATACGCAGCCGAAGCACCATGAAGTCAATAACGCCGCCGCCGATCAGGCCGAGGAACAGCGCGATGACGAAGGGCACCATCACCGCTTTCAGCCACAACAAGGCGAAGGCGATGGCCACGGCGGCCATGATGACCGAAGATGCCGTACGAACCTGACTTTCGCTGAGATGGGCGGGATGGGGCGGTGTCATATGCAATCCGATGGGTTAACTTGACCGCGAGTATAACGCAAGGCGGACCGTCGATGTACGGCGGCGCTACAGGCAGGTGCCGTCTTCCCCCTCGCCGCAGAGCGCGTACGCGCCGAGAGAGTAAATCTGCAGCAAGCGGAGGAGTTCCGACAACTCAATCCGCCAGTCCTGCGGGGCATAGTCGCTCGAGTGCGGCTGGCACCCGCTGTCCTGATTGCCGCTGGCGTAGCCGTCCTCCGTATCCTCCGCGCACTGGATAACGTTCCCGTTATACAACTGGATGACCCGCAGCACCTCGCCAAGGTCAATGCTGCCGAAGTCCCCCGTGTCCGCCCGGTGGGTCTCGAAATCGGGCTGGGTATCGTCCGCCAGTGTAATCTTGAAGCGCACCGTGTTGTTCGTCTCATCGGACTCGATGATGTAATCCCGCGGGTCCACGGTCAGTTCCAGCCAGTACTCGCCCTTCTTGAGGCCGGTGATATCCACCCATTGCGGCTCGAGAGACATGGTGTAGATATCGGTCCACCCCACGCCGATGCCGTGGCGTCCGGTGGTATTGGCGAGAATGCGCGCGCCCTGCGTGTAGCCGGGATGCCCGCGCGAACTGGTGATACGGACGGAAGATTTCTGGCCGCTGCGGAGAATCTCCCCTACCCCGTCCCCCGGCAGGATTTCGCGCACCTTGTAGGCCACCCAGTCGTTGCACTCCATGTGGAAGTTGGCCGGGTTGTACTCGAAGGCCCCCGCATCGCGCCGGGTGAGCGGACCGCCGCTGTCATCCTCAATCACCTGATCGACCAGTTCCCGGCCGTTGCCGGCAGGCTGGCGGTTGGTTTCGAGGATATACGGCCCGTCTCCGATATTCGGTATCGACGACTCGAAGCGCAGCAGCGTCCGGCCCGGTATGAAGGTGCTATCGATGCTGTTGCGATCGATGCTCTCCTGTACCGACATGATCAGGTCGGGCAACAGGGGCTCGGCCGTTGCGCTCCCGGCAACTACCCATGCAACGCATACGAATCCTATGCACTTGTTCATTGCGGCCATACTCCTTCGCCGACTCGAGACTCGATTCTAGCAGAGCCGCGGCGGGCAAAAAAGAAACGCGCCGCAGACCAGAAGGTGCTGCGGCGCGCGATGAACAATTTGGAAGGCTTAGCGCGAGTAGTACTCGATTACATACTGCACGTTCACCGGGATTTCCAGTTCGGTCTCGTAGGGAATCTTGGTGACCTTACCCTGGAAGTTGTCGGTGTCGAGCTCAAGCCACTCGGGGCGCTCAATGCTCTCCGCGCGCGACAGGTTGCCGAGGATAACCGGCGACTTGCGGCTCTTCTTGCGGATTTCGATGACGTCGCCTTCGTTCACGCGGATGGCCGGCTTGTTGACCTTGTCGCCATTCAGCGTGAAGTGGCAGTGCACCACCAGCTGGCGCGCCTGCAGGCGCGTGCGGGCGAGGCCCATGCGGAAGATGACGTTGTCGAGGCGGCGTTCCAGCAGCTGCACAAGCACGAGGGCCGTGTTTCCGCCCAGACGCTTGGCGTCGGTCACGTAGCTGCGGAACTGGCGCTCGCGCAGGCCGCCGTACAGGTACTGCAGCTTCTGCTTTTCGCGCAGGTGCAGACCGTAATCCGACATCTTGCCGCCGCGGGCCGTCGGGCCGTGCTGCCCCGGAGGGAACTGGCGCCGTTCGAACGACTCTGCGCTGCCGCCAATGAACACGCCCAAGCGGCGGCTCACCTTCGTGCGGGGTTTCATGCTTCTACCCATAAAATCTCCGTGCTCCTCTGACGCGATGGTTCGGCGTCCGCGCTACTTCTTCTCGCGGTGCAGCGTGTGTTTGCGCAGCTTCTTGTTGTACTTCTTGAGCTCGATGCGGCCCGTGGTGTTGCGCACGTTCTTCTCGGTGAAGTAACGCGACGTACCCGGGGCTTCGGTGCATTCAAGAATCACCTGCTGCCGGTTTTCTTTTTTTGCCATGACTCAACCTCCTCAACGAAGGGGATAGTTTCGATTCCGGATGGGCCCGACCGCACCGGAAACAAGCATCGGCTGTGCCGTTTTCACGGACGGCCGGACACGAAAGTACGGAAGTATACCATTTGCGAACGCCGATTTAAAGTAAAATCTTTCAGTCATTTGAGGCCGGCAAACGGGTGCCGGAATACCGGCGTTGTATCGCCTCCCCCGCGTATGAAATCATCGCGGCCTACCTTATCACGAGGAGGGATTCCGGAATGCGATTCAACCGCTTCGCGCCGTGGGCGCTGACGATGGCGGCTTTGTACTGCACTGTGCCTGCGGCCTTCGGCCAGGGATTCGAACTCAAGGCCGGCGGCGGCAAGCAGTGGTTCAAGGGAAACACGCACACGCATACGCTGTGGAGCGATGGCGAGGCGGCGCCGGAATTCGCGGCGAAGTGGTACAAGGACAAGGGCTACAATTTCCTCTGCCTGAGCGATCACAACATTCTCTCGGACGGCAGCGTGGACAAGTGGGTTAAGGTCAGCGCCGAGGGGCCCCTTGTGCCGGAGCATGTGGCGGACCTGCGCGATATCTTCGGCAGCGACTGGGTAGAAATCCGCCCCTTCGGCGACTCGGGCGACCTTCAGGAAATGCGCCTGAAGACCCTCGACCAAGTGAAATCGCAGTTCGAGGAGGCCGGCAAGTTTCTGATGATTCAGGCCGAGGAGATCACGTGCTTCTCCCCCTCGGTCCACGTGGGCGGCATCAACCTGCGGGAAACCATCGCGCCGGTGAACAGCAGCGCGCCGGCCAAGTCGCTCTTCGAGGCCTTCAACAATGTGCGCCTGCAGAGCGAAAAGTATGACGTGCCCATGGTCGCACACCTGAACCATCCCAACTGGGATCGCGGCGTGCCGGTGCAGGACATTATCGCCGTGCCCGAGGCGGTGTCCTTCGAGGTATTCAACGGTCATCCCGGTGTGCGCAATTGGGGCAACGAGTCGAAGCAAATGGTCAATACCGATCGCATCTGGGACGTGGTGCTGGCGCACCGCCTGATGGCCGACGCCAATGCGCGGCTGCTGGGATACGCCACGGACGACACCCACGACTACTTCCGCACCGGCCCCAAGGAGTGCAACCCAGGCCGCGGCTGGGTGATGGTGCTGGCGCCGCAGCTGACGCCGGAGTTGATCACGGCCTCGCTGGACGCGGGCCTGTTTTATTCCACGACCGGTGTGCTACTCGAATCCATCTCGGCCAATCGCGAGCGCTATGAAGTGACCGTTGCGCAGGAGCCGGGCGTTAATTACACCGTTCAGTTTATCGGCACGCGGAAGGGCTTCGACCCGACGATTACGCCGCGGCTGGATGAGCAGGGCAATCCCGCGCCGGACAAGTCGAGCGAGTTCGGCTCTGATATCGGTGTCGTCCTGGCCGAAACCACCGCCAATCCCGCGACCTACACGGTGCAAGGCGATGAGTTGTACGTGCGCGCCAAGATCGTCTCCGACAAGGTGAAGGAAAATCCCTTCGCCGAGGGCGACATGGAAACGGCGTGGACGCAGCCCTTGATTCTGGTTGCCCCCTGAGCCCATGGATCAACTGAACCTGGCAGGACGACTCCGGCTGGCCTTTACCCGCCGGGGCTTGTGCGCCTACGACTCGCGCCCCCTGGCGCAGTGCCCCGAACGCGCGTACCTGCTTGCGCCCCATCCCGAACGCCCGCATGATGCGGAGGCGCAGTACCCGCTGGTGCTGGAGCTGATCGCCGCGCACGCGCGCGAAGACGGCGGCGAGGTGTCGGAAGTGGTCGAGGTCGAGCCGGTCAAGCCGCACGCCGCCTATGGCGGGGATGTGATCGAGGCGACAGCAAGCTTCTCCGACGGGACCCGGGAACAATGGCTCGTCCGCTGGGACGCCCGTTCGTTGGCCTTTGAGTGGGTACGGCAGCCGCTGGGTCCGCCGCGTCCCTGCCGCTTCGAGTTCGCGCTGCCCATGCAGCCCGGCGGCGGCGAGTTTGTCACCTGCTCCCAAGGACACGCGGCCTCGGACGGCTTCGATTCCTTGCAGCTCCCGAAGGAGCAAGCCTTGCTGTTCCATACGGCCGACATCCGCGGGGGCCTGTTTCTTCATCTTGGAATGGGCGGTGCGCTCGACCTGTATGCGGGCCCGCCGCCCGAGCAATCGCAAGCGCCAATGCCCCTGCCCCACGCGGCCGCTTCGCAGGCCGAGCGCTGTTGGCGTGGCACCTGGGTGCCACCGGTGTCGCGGATGGTGCGACTCACGGTTACGCCGGGAACGCCCGCGGCCGTTCGTGCTGCGGCCGAGTTGCCGGGCCTGAGCGGGTTTTCCGACGCATCGCTGGACTTCGGGGCGTTCTATTCGCACGCGGCGGCGTACGCCCTGTTCGATCTGACGCAGGTGCCAGCCTTGCCGCTCGACGCAGGCACGTTGCGAAACATCGTCCTCGCCGCGGAATTCTGCTATCTCCTGGCTCCGGAACCGGTTCGCAACCGCCTTCTGGCAGCGGTGGAAGCCTGTACCGCCCGGGAGCCGCAGGAATCGGCCTACGATACAGCACTGATCCTGGTGGCGCTCGGCCGGCTGCATGCAATCGGCGGGGCGGACGAGTCCATTGAGGCGCGCCTCGATTGGATGCGTGCGGCGGGACGATTCCTGCTCTCGCTGCGTCTGGAGGGAGAGGCGCTTCCCGTGACGCGTTCGCCCGAGCTGCCGCACCTGCTAACCAAAGAGCCAGCCTTCTGCGCGTTGGCGCGGCTGGGGCTGGCGCGACTCGCCAATGTCCTTCGCCATTTCGGCGACCACGCCGCGCTGGAGTTCGACGACGCCGCTGCCGCGATGCGCTGGGCGGCCATCGCCCCGGTCGAATCGGAGGGACTCTGGACGCCATCGAGCAAGCATTTCGTGCATGCCCTGGTGTATGCGGGCCTCGAAGATGCCGCGCCCGGTCGTCCCCGGGTGTTGAGCGCTTATCGTCACGAGCAGAACATGATGGCGCTCTGGCTGGGGCTGTACCCCGAAGAATACTGGGCGCACGCGGTGCTGGAGCAGATCGATTACCGGTACACCCACGCCTTGGGCCGCGGCGACTGCGAGATTCCCCCGGAGGGCGGCCGGTCGTTTCCGGCGCTGCTCGAAGCCTACGTGCGCCACAAACTGCGTCGGCCCCATGCGCATCGTCTGCTGCAACGTGTGCTTGGCACCACGCGCGGCCTGGCGCCGTTTCCCAGGGAATGGGCGCGCCGCGGCACCGAACGCGATCCCTTGGCTCCGGCCCCGTACTTCGGGTTGGTGCTGCAAGCGCACTACGGGCTCGACTATTCGCGGGATGGCTGGCACGTGGGCACGCCGCATCCGCTGGAAAACTACCCGCTTACGCGCGTAACCGGGCTCCGGCATCGGTTCGCCACGATTAATATTACCTGGCAGGGGCGCGGCCGGGTGCAACGGATACTCGTGAACGGCGCAACTATCCCCCATGTCGATGCGCCCATCGGGCCGGAGAAGGGTGAGCACGAGGTCACGGTGATTCTCGGCTGAAGCACAACGGCGCGGCCCCGAAGGACCGCGCCGCTTGAGGAAATCGGATTGCCGGTTTAGTTCAGCCCGCGGGGTTCGCCGGGACGGTACTTGGCGGTCAAGTGCTGCTCGAGGTCGGCGCGGTCCATGCGGACCACCTTGGGATCCTTGGCGGCGAAACGCTCTACCTGATCCGCATAGTGCGGCGAGGTCTCATCCATTGTGGCGCTGCCGAACTGGTGGATGCTGCGCGAGCTGCAATTGCCGTCCTTGTCCCACTCAACCATGACGATGAAGCAGTCGCCGGCCACGGCCTCGAGGATGCCCTTCTCGTCGTTCCACATTCCATAAACGGCGTGGAGGATATCGGGGCCGCCGTCGAGCGCCACGTTCTTGTCGCCGCGCACGAGGCGGTTGATCTTGCCCCACGGTACCTCGAGCGTGCCGTAATGCTGCATGAGACGCTCGGCACTAAGCTTAAGCTGCTTTTTCAGGGACTCGTCGTCCTTGCCTACCATGCCGCGAACGACGGGTTCCAGCGTCAGCACGACAATTGCGGTGGCGGTGCTGTCGACGGAGCAGACGCGGTCCCAGCTGCGAATGAGTTCCTGCGCTTTTTCGATAAGCGGGTCGCCGCCAGCGTCGAGTTCCGCCAGCTTCTGTCCCAACTGCATCGCATCGGATTTCTCCGAGTAGGCGATATCGTACTTATACTGGTAGAACTCTTCCGTGGTGATCGAATCGTCCGCATCGAGCTGCTCGAAGGCGCGGTAGCCGCGGTTCTTCTGGTCCGTCTCGATGCCGAGCGTCTTGCTGAAGTCGTCGGGGTTCAGGTTGTCCGCCTCGGCGGAGGCCAAGAAGGGCGTGCCGTTGCAGTTATAGATGTAGCCCGACTCCGGGTTATGCACCTGCGGGTCGGCAGAGAACGGCAGATACTCTGTCCACAGCGTTTCCGAAGTATTGCCCGGCAGATACTTTTCCCAGTCGTAGCCTTCCGCGCGCTTGGGAAACTTCGCGTTGTAGATGTAGGCGATGTTGCCTTCCTTGTCCGCATAGCCGATGTTAAAGGAGGCGATCTGCTGCAGCTCGAGCGCCTTGAGGAACTCGGCCTTGTTGGTGGCCTTGTTCATGCGGTACCACTGCTCCACCTGGCCGATGTCGCCGTAGCCTGCGTATCGGATGGCGTAGACATCGTCACCCATGCGGATCGCCGGACCGTGGACGCTGTAGAGGGCCTCGCGCTTCACGGGAATCTTGATGGAGCCCCAGAGCGGGAAGTCGATGGTGAGCTGCTTCACTTCGAGGTCCCGCCACTCGCCGTCGAACTTGTACTGGTTCTTGTTCTCGGGGTTCATCTCGAGTTTGTAGATATCGACGAGGTCGGGGCTGTTCACGGTGTGCGCCCAGCCGAGGTTTGGGTTGTGTCCATGCAGGATGACCGGGGTCCCCGGGAACACGCCGCCCTCCATGTCCCAGCCTTCCTCGCTGTGGATACGTACTTCGTACCACGCCACCGGGCCGGAGTAGGGCTGGTGCGAGTTGATGGCCAGGTGCGTCTTACCGTCGGGCGTGCGCGAAGGCGCGACCGCCAGCGTATTGCTGCCGATCTCCGTATCGCCTGTAACCAGGCCCGGGCCGCGCAGCGCTTCATACGGCAGCGCCGCCATCGTGTCCCCCGCTTCCGAGGCTGAACTGGCGTGCTTCTCGCTTACTTCCAGCGGGTTGCCCTCGAACAGGCGGCGTGCCTCGCGATCCATGCCGAAGAACATGGGGCTCTTCACCATGAAGCCGAGCACGATGTCCTTACCGGTGGTCGGCAGCAGCGAGGGATCCGCCACCTTGTCCGGGTGCAGCGCGGCGAAGTGATTGCAGCCGTCGGCGTAGGCCTCGACGATGGCTCGCACATCCGCGGGCAGATCCGTCTCGTACTTCGCATCGAGGATTTCGCGGAAGCGGAACATCTTCACCATGTAGTCCAACGGCACGGCCGAGCGGCCTTCCAGGCTGGTGAGCTTGCCGCGCGCGAGGAACAGACCCTGTTCCAGCGTGGTGTAGTCGTCTTCGCACTGTGCGTAGGCCACGCCATAGGCGCAGTCGGCGTCGGTCTTGCCGTAGACGTGTGGCACGCCCCACTCATCGCGCAGGATTTCGACGTCGTACTTGCCGTCGGGCGGAATCAGGACGCTGTCGGGCGGCATGGGTGCCTTGGGGCAGCCGGAGACCAGGGCAACGGCAGCCAGACAGGCGAGGGTTCTCAAACGAATCATGTCATTGGGCTCCTGCGTTCGCGTCGGTTTCGTACCAGGGGGCGTGGAGTTCGCCCGGGCGGTATTCGCGTTTCAGGTGCTGGCGCACCTGTTCTTCGGTCAACAGGGTCGGGCGCATTTCCTCGCGCGCGAAGAGCGGCGCCTGGTCGTCGTAGTGGGGCGAATCGGGGTCGGTGGCGGCCGCCCCGTATTGGTGAATCGTCTCGCTGGTCAGCTTGCCGTCCGCATCCCAGTCCACGAACATGAACCAGCCATCGCCATAGGTGGCCTTCAGGCGGCCGTCTTCCTCGAGCGCGCCGTCGATATCGCGCAGCACGTCGGGCGTGCCCTCGAGGGGCGCATCGACGTTGCCGCGGCGGAGCCGGCAGAAATCGCTCCAGCGCACTTCGATGCCGCCGAAGTGCTGGGTTAGATGATCCACGGCGAACTGCAGCCGGTCGATGCCCTTGGACGGAAAGGGACGCGGCGCCATGCCGAGCGCCGAGGCGTAGCCCATGGGCGCCACGCAGGTGAGGAAGGCGAGCGGCGCGGCGGTGTTGTCGGCGTCGGCCCGCAGGTTCCACGAACGCAGCAACTCTTGTGCGGGCTGGAGCTCGGGATTATTGCTCAGGTCGAGTTCGAGCAGCTTGCTGCGGCGCGACGCCACGGAGCTTTTCTCAGAGTACTGGGTATCGAACTTGTAGGCGTGGAATTCCTCGGCAGTGATGCTGTCGTCGGCCCCGTAGGTCTCCAGCACGCGATAGGAGCGGTTCGTCATGCCGGTCTCGATGCCCATCCACTTGGGGAAATCTTCTGGCTTGGGACTCTCGTCGCCGGAGGTGATGGCGTAAGGCGTGTTGTTGCAGCTGAACACAAGGCCCGAGGCTGGATTCAGCAGCTGCGGCTTGGACTCGAAAGGCAGCGGCGGTCCCCACAGCGTTTCGGAGGTATTGCCGGGCAGGTACTGGCTCCAGTCATAGGCGGGGTTCCGCTCGGGAAACTGCCCGTTGTAGAGGTAGAAGAGGTTCCCTTCGCGGTCGGCATAGACCGTATTGAACGAGACCAGCCCGCCGATGCGCAGGGCGTCCTTGAACTCGTCCAGGTTCTTCGCCTTGTTCATGCGGTACCACTGCTCGATCATCCGCATTTCGCCGAGGCCCGCGAAGGTGAGGGCGTAGACCCCGTTGGAGGTGCGCACCGCCGGGCCGTGTACCGTCCAGAGGCATTCCCGGTTCACCGTGAACCGGAGGTTGCCCCAGAGCTTGATGGTAAGCGGCGCCATGCGCTTCTCGATCGTCTTCCATTCGCCATCGAACTTGTATTGATCCGGGTTGTCCGGATTGATCTCGATCGCGTAGATGTCGACGAGGTCGGGGCGGTTGACCGTGTGGCACCAGCCCTTGTTCTCGTCGTGTCCGCTGAAAATCATCGGGCCGCCCGGCATGGTGCCGCCGTACATGTTCCAGCCTTCGCCGCTGGTGATGTGGGCCTCGTACCACGCCACCGGGCCGTCCCAGGGCTGGTGCGAATTGAGGGCCATGCGCGTATGGCCGTCGGCCGAGCGGCTCGGCCCCACGGCCCAGGCATTGGAGCCGATGGGCAGGCCGCCCGTAAAGAGGTTTTCGGTGGGAATCAGCGCCGCAGCTACCTTTTCCGACACCGTGCCCGGGTGGTCCGCTTGCATCAGGTTCAGCAGGTGCGTGTGGAGTTCGTAGAAGAACGGTGCCTTGAGCATGAAGCCGCCGGCGACTTCTTTGCCCGTGACCGGCAGCGCGATGTGCGGCATGCGGTCGGGGTAGACGGCCGCGAAGTGGGTGATGCCCTCCGCGTAGGCCTCAAGCACCGCCCGGACTTCCGGACTTAGGTCGCGCTCATAGCGCTCGTCCGCGAACTCCTGCACACGGAACAGGTGCCAGATATAGTCGAAGGGCGCGAACTTGACCCCGCGGACCGATGCCAGCTTGCCGCGCGCCGACAGGATGCCGTCCTCGATATTGGTCGCGTCGTCCTCGCAATGCGAGAAAGCCAGCGCATACGCCGCGTCCGCGTCGGTCTTGCCGTAGTTATGCGCCACGCCCCAGGTATCGCGGAGGATGTAGGCGTCGTACTTGCCCGCGGGCGGAACAAAGGCGCTGCGGTCCTGCTGCGGAGGCTTGCCGCAGCCCGCCAGAGCCCCGGCCAATCCGGCCGCGAAAATGAAAGCACTGAGTATTCTGCGGGTGCTCATGAATCTCCTCCCGAATTCTCGGGTTGGACCTCCCGCAGCAGGGGCTGGTTTCGGCGCGGCATCATGCCCGCACGTAGGGGTTTTCCACGCGGCCGTCACAGTGGACGGCGCTCACTTCAAAGCCGATGATTTCAAGCGGGGTCTTACCGGCGTATTCGTCCGAGGCCAGGCCCGAGTAGTACAGCGCCAGCGCAATGCTTCGGAAACCGTAGTCGAGCTTGCGCATGAGCGTGCCCAGCGGCTCGAACCAGCCCTGCCCCTTCTGACTCGCCCAGACTACAAACGTGGTCACGAATCCTGGCAGCACCGCGAGCATGCCGAGCAGCATCTTGAGGTCCTTCAGGTCGGGCTCAGGCACGTAGGGCAAGAAGAGGTCGATGTGCTGTATGCAGCCGAGATCGGAGAACGACGGGTGTTCGCCGTTGCGCGGCATGAAGCAATCGCACACACGATTGAGCGCGCGCAGCTCGGACTCGTTCATGTAATCGGATTTGGCGTTCTTGGGCAGGCTGGCCATGGCGTGCGCCTCAATTGTTCAGCAGGCCGGTGGCCATGCGGTGGGTGATTGCGTAGACCGTGAGCGCGGGATTGATGCCCGGCGCATTGGGGAAGGTGCTGATATCGGCGCAGTGGATGTTCGGGTGGTGGTGCAGCGTAAACTCGGGATTGACGACCGAGGTCTTGTCGTTCTGCCCCACGCAGCAGCCGCCCATGCTGTGCAGCCCGAAGCCCATCGGGCCGTAGACGATTTCGCGCGGCTTGAGCACGTCGAACACGCGGCGGATGGCCTCGAAGCCCTTGCGCTTGCGCTCCTTATCCTGCGCCGTCAGTTCCTTGCGCACCTGCAGGCGGCCGGCGTTGTTGAGGAACATCTCCCCCGCGTTCTCGTCGCGGATCGCCACCTCGATACAGCCGAGGTGCGTGTACCACTTCATGAATTCCTGCAGGTCGCGCCCGGTTTTCTGGGTGACCGTGGCCACCGCAATCGGCGGCGCGAAGACGTTCTCGAGCTTGTAGCCTTCCTTGCGCATCTCCGGGTCTTCCGAAGCCACGCCCTGCAGCGCGCCGCGGTGGGCGTTCACGGGCTCCTCGAAGATCGCGTAGTTCATGAACTGCGGGTGCATCGCGAACTTGGTGCCGAGCGCGGGATACTTATCCTTGAACCCGCTCTTGAGCAGCAGTTCCGTCGTGCCGAGCGCGCCGGCCGCGAGGATCACGCGCTTTGCCTCGATCTTGTCCGCCTTCCCGTTGCACTGGGTATGCACCACGACGCTGTCGCCGCGCGATTCGATCTGCGTCACCTGCGTCTCGGCGCGCACTTCAAGGCCCTGCTCTTCCGCCTTGGGAATGAAGGACTCCATCGTGCTGCGCTTCGAGCCGCGATGGCAGCCGCCCAGGCAGATAAGGCAATCGTTGCCGTCCATCGTGCCGCAATCGCTCTGGGCACGGCGCAGCGGATGCCAATGGAATCCGTTGGCATCCATGCCCTTGATGAACAATTCCTGGTTGCGGTTGCGCCACTCCGGCGGAATCGTCTGCATGATGATGTTGGCTTCGGCCGCCGAATAGTGCGGGTCCATGCCCTCGGCCGTGAAGTAGTCGATACCCGTGTCCGAGCGCCAGTCGTTCAGCGCCACATCGTCGAAGCGGTCCATGAGCGCCTGGTTCACGATGGACCCGCCGCCCACGCACTTACCGCGCAGGATGGCCATGTCGGCCGCCACCGTAAAGTCCGCGCCGCCGCCCCAGAAGAGCTGCGGCGTATACACCACTTCGCTCAGCGGGAAGTCTTCGCGGCGGAAGCGTTTGCCCGCCTCGAGCATCAGGCATTTCGCGCCGCCCGATTGCAGCGTGAACGCCGCCATCCCGCCGCTCGTGCCGGAACCGATAATGATGAAATCGTACATGCGCTGGGTTCCTCTCCTGCGCGCGCCCGCCCAAGACGGATGCACACGCCCCGAAGCCTACTAAACGCTACGCCAAAGCGCAAGACCGGCGCGCGGGGGGGGGGGCGAAGAAGGAGGCGGAGACCTGCCGGTCAGAAGAATGGGCGAGTCGGGAAACCCGCCCATAGCGGGGTGCTTTTTTTACGGAGCGAACAAGCTCCCGTCGCCGTGAGGCTGGCCGGGGTCCGACGCGTCAGCGACGGAAGCGAGCTTCCTAATCAAAGCGGCAGCCCGCTGCCGCACGCCAAGGCAGCGAAGCTGCAAGGAACGCGCCTGCACGGTGGGGCGAGACTCCGTCGAGCCATCTTGACGCCAACGCGCCATAGCCGCCGCGCAACGACCGCAGTCGTCTTGGATGGTGGGTTTTCTTTTGCCGCACCAGCGGTGCGACCGTTCTTAGCCCGGGGTGGAGCGCAGCGGAACCCCGGGAACGCTGCGGAAAAGTTGATAGCCCCGGCAGGGGCGGAACAAGAACGCACGGCAGCGGGCAATCGTCTCGCCCCTGCTGGGGCTCCTCCGATGCTGTGGTATTACCCGGGGTTTCGCTACGCTGCACCCCGGGCTAAGAACGGTCACGCCTTCGGCGCGGCGTGGCCGAGTATTGAAGTCTTGCGGCGGTGGGCCCTGTTGCCCTGGCTGGCACCGCTTGTCCCTCTCCATTGGCGGCGGCTTCCCTTCACGATCGCCGCGCTCCGCTTGGCGCGATCGCGCGCTTGATACGCCCCGGTTTCAAGTGCTACACTCTTGCTCCTGTCGGGGGTATAGCTCAGTTGGGAGAGCGCAGCGTTCGCAATGCTGAGGCCGGCGGTTCGATCCCGCCTACCTCCACCATACTAGCCGACACACCGCCGCTCGCGTTTCGACGCGGGCGGCGTTTTTTTTGTGCCATTGGTGCTGCGGTCTGGCTAGCGCAGGTCCTCCGGGGTCAGCCCTGTATGTCGCGCGATACGGGCAAGCATACGAGGCCCTATTTCGTCCCGGTCGTGAAACGCGAATACGAAGTCGGGGTGTTCTGGGTGTTCCAACACCTTATGTGAACCCGATTGCCGCTTTATCGACCATCCGCTGCGGAGTAGCGCGGCAAGAACGCGCTTAGCCTTCCGGGAGGACCAATCGCTCACGAAGCCAGCGGGAAGCCCAGTCCGATATCCGGAAACGTCTCCCCGTGCTCCAATCGATCGGCAAGAATCCGCAGTGCCAGCACCTGCGCTTTTCGCAGGGCCTCTTCTTGCGAATCGCCATAGGCGAGCGCTCCCGGAATCTCGATGACCTCAGCAATCCAGCGTCCGTCGTCTTCCTGTTCGCATTCGACCTTCATGATAGATTCGCTCATTTCCCTATGTGTTAGGACCCTTTGGAGTATAGGACATGCCGTCCGCCCCATCAACCACAAGGGATATCGCCACCGCTGTTTTTGTCAATCACTTCGGGGCGATACGGAAGCGGGCGACGAGGGGCGCGCCGTCGCTGAGGCGCTGGCCGCCTTCGTCCACAAAGGTGTCGTCGCGGCTGAGCGAGAGCGGCGCGAGCGCGACATGGGTGCCGTCGCGGAACAGGAAGCGCTCGATGTCTTCGACAATCGCGCCGTCGTCGAGCTCAATCTGCGCATCGCGGAGGCCGAGGGTGTCGGGCATGATGGCGAAGGCCGAGGCGCGCCCGTCGCGGTCGGTGGCGTCGGTGTAGTGCCCACGGTTATTCGGGTCGAAGGGACGGTCCTGAATGGGCCCCATGTTGTAATCGCCGCCGAGGATGACTGCGTGTTCGGGCGGGGACTGCGCGGCGATGAATGCGGCGACCTCGCGGGACTGGGCGTGCCGTGCCACGTGCGCCTCGGGCAGATCCCCCGCTTCCATGTGCGTGTTGTACACATCCACCGGCATGCCGCCTATCCGCAGCCGCACGAGCTGGATGCCCTTCGCGGCCAGCTGGTTTTGAAACTCGCCCACTGCACGGTAATGCAGGTGCTCCGTTCCCGCCACGGGTTCGCGCGTGAGAATGGATAGCCCTGGTCCCACGGGCTTCCACGGCACGTTCAGCCGGCCGAAGTAGTCCTTGTTCGGGAAGTCCGCTTCGCCCCATAGCAGGTCGTGCCGGTCGAAGCATTCCTGAATCAGCGCTACGTCGAAGGCGTTCAGCTTGGGCGAGATGCGCGTCAGATTGTATTCGATGTCGTCCAGCCAGGGGCGCGACTGCACGTTGTACGAGGCAATGGTGAATTCCGTGGCCGCGGGCGCAGCGTCCGCTTCCGCGGGCAGTTCGATAATCGTCTCGTCCACGCCCCAGCGAAATATCAGCACCAAAAGCACGCCGACCAGCAAGACCGCCCCCACGGCGAGCGCGATGCGTTTGATCATTTTCATCTGAGAGCCTCCCCGTGTCGTCATCCTACGGTATCGGCAATGGCGATTGCGCTTCTACCAGATTTGCATGTATGCGCGGGCACATACAGTTCTCCTTCGACTGGTGAATCTTATAGCGCCAACGGCGCGGAGCAATACCAGCCTGGGCCATCGGCCCAGGAAATCTCCCGCCCTTCGAATTCAAGCGCTGTAGGCGCGATCCAAGAAATCGGTCGCGCTTTCAGCCCTCGTAGATTTGCGTGGCACCTGACCTAGGCCGATTGGCCCAGGCTGGTATTGAGCGGGCCGTTGGCCCTGAGGCCTGGCCGCTTTGAATCTGCGTCCCCCTTGACAACGCCGCCCAAAACATACATACTGGTTGGTATGTGGTTTGTGCCCCCGATTCGGAGCGGATAGATTGGCGACCAAGACGGACAACGACAACGCGCGCGCGCTGCTGCTGGAAGCGGCGCTGAACGAGTTCTGGACCAAGGGATACAACGGCACGCGCGTGGACGAGATCATCGCGAAGACGCCGTTTACGAAGGGGGCGTTCTACCACCATTTCGCGTCGAAAAAGGCGCTGGCGCTGGCAGTGATCGACGAGACCCTTGGGGCGATGATGCAGCAGCGCTGGCTGGAACCGCTGCAGGACGCGACGGATCCCTTCGCGTCGCTGATCGGGCAATTGAACGCGGCGCGCCACGATGGGGACGAAGGCGTGCGGCGCGGATGCCCGTTGAACAATCTCGCCCAGGAAATCGCCCATGAGGACGAGGACATCCGGGCGGCGGTGAATCGGCATTTCGAAGGCTGGCAGCAGGGGTTCGCGGAGGCGATTGCCGAGAGTCAGGAGCGCGGCCAGGTGCGGCCGGAAATCGACCCGCAGGCCTTGGCCGCCTACATCGTCGCGAGCTACGAGGGCGCCGTGTCGCTGGCGAAGGCCGCCCACAGCGCGGCGATGCTGAACACCGCCATCGACCCCTTGGTGGCGCATCTGGAAAGCCTTCGCACGAAGCAATAACGAAGAGCGCTACGGTGGCGCTTAGCCCTATTGAGGAGGCTAGGAACATGTCGAAGCATGCGGTGGTATCTCGCGAGGAATGGCTCGAGGCGCGCAAAGCGCTGTTGGCCGAGGAGAAGGCCCTGACGCGGCAGCGCGATGCGCTCTGCGCCAAGCGGCGCGAATTGCCCTGGGTGAAGCTTGAGAAGGACTACACCTTTGAAGGGCCCGGCGGTCCCGTGTCCTTGGCGTCGCTGTTCGGGGATCAGCAGCAGCTGATTGTCTATCACTTCATGTTCGCGCCGGGCTGGACCGAGGGGTGCCCCGGCTGCTCGCTGCTGGCCGACCATTTCGACGGTGCGCTGCAGCATGTGCCCCACGGCGGCGCAGCCTTTGCCGTCGTGTCGCGCGCACCGTACGCGGAGTTCGCGCCCTACCAGCAGCGCATGGGCTGGAAATTCCTCTGGGTATCCTCGAACGCGAGCGACTTCAATTTCGACTTCGACGTGTCCTTCACGGACGAGAGCCTGGCGAAGGGAACAGCCTACTACAACTACGAGGCCCTGCCCGACAAGAATCCGGGCGAATGCCCGGGCGTCAGCGTCTTTTGGAAGGACGAGGACGGCGCGATATACCACACCTATTCGGCCTACACGCGGGGCATGGAAGAAGTCATCGGCGCGTTCATGCTGCTCGACCTGACGCCGCTCGGGCGCAATGAGACGAGTACGATGAACTGGGTGCGGCGGCACGACCAGTACGAGGCGAAGCCACAGGAGGCCTGCGGCTGCCCGGAGGACGCCCAGGAGTCGCCCAAAAAAGAATGCTGTGGCACGGCGCAGATTGTCGCGCTGGAAGCGCCCGAGATCGTAGAGTCTGGCGCCCGCTCGTTTGCTGGATTAAGCGAGCGCGTGGCGCAATCGGAGGCGCAGGAGGTCATCCCCGGCATCTGGTCGCGCTTCAAGGAGGCGTATCCCCTCCCCCATGCGGTCGAAGGCGCGATGTATGGCATCTGCACCAATCCCGACGGCAGCCCCGATTGCCGCTTCGACTACCTGGCCTGCGCCGAAGTAAGCGACACCAGCGGCATGCCCGACGGCATCACGACACTCGATGTGGCCCCGGCGCGCTATGCCGTGTTCACGTATAACGGCCCCATCTGGAACATCAAACAGGTGTACCAGACCATCTATGGGCAATGGCTGCCGTCGTCGGGGCATCGTCCGGCCGAGGCCCCCACGCTGGAGCGCTACACGCGAGAACACGATCCGGTGACCGGCGAAACGACGCTCGAAATATGGCTGCCAATCCAGTCGTAAAGCCTTGCGCTTGCAGCGGCGCGTCTGCCACGGGCGGACGCGCCGCGCGCTGGAGCGCGGAGACGCTGCGGTGGCTGCTGCCCGCCGGTACCTTGGCGCTGATGCCCAAGTGCCCCATGTGCCTCGCGGGCTATATCGCGCTGTTTACGGGGCTCGGGGTTTCGGTGCCGCTCGCGGGATATCTCCGATGGGGCGCCATCGTGGTATGCGTCGCTTGGCTGGGGCTGTTGCTGCTCTGGCGTGCGCGGCGGCTGCTGGGTCAGCAGCGTTCGATTGCGCCGCGGTGAATGAGCCAGCTTTCCCAGGCGCCGACGGCGGCCAGCGCGGCCGTCGCGATCATCGACAAGACCAGCGGCGATAGCATGCCGTAGCCGAACGCGACGCCCCCCAGCACGGCCATGGCGACGATGCGCGACACGGCTATCCGACCGAAGACGGCCCGTTTAAACAGCAGATTGCCCAGCAGATAGAGGGCGGGGCCGCCGAGGATGGCGAAGGCGCCGAGTCCGCTGGCGTGGCCGAGCGGATGCTGGAGCACGTTTTCATCGGCGACCGCCACGAGGATGACCGCCGCCACGAGAGGCAGGTGCAGGTAGGTGTAGGCGAGGCGCGCGAGCCGGCCCGGATCGTCGGATTCCTCGATGCGCTTGCTGGCGTATTCCGCGCCTGCGTTGAAATAAATCCACCACATGGCGATGGTGCCCGCGAATACCGTGACGAAGGCCGTGCCATTCACCAGCGTCCAGGGCAGTTCGGCCACGGTGGCCCCCGTGACCAGCAGTGATTCGCCGAAGGCGATAATCATGAACAGGCCGCAGCGCTCGGCAATGTGGCCGCCCGCCACATCCCAATCGGCCGTGGTGGATTTGCCCAGCCCGGGCGTCCAGAAGCCGAAGGCCGGCGAGACGTATTCGATGAGCAGCGCGGCGCCCCATACGGCGTAGCGGGCCTCGTGTTCCACACAGCCGCCCAGAATCCAGAGCGCGCCGGAAACGGACAGCCACGTGGTGATGCGGAGGAAATTCCGGTAGTTTCTCTCGTGCCGTCCCCGCAACACGCAGCACATGAACACGCTGCGGCCGACCTGCATGAAGGCATAGGCCCCGGCGAACAACAGCCCGGATTCTCCGAAGGCGTGCGGTATCGAAATGGACAACAGCAGCCCGGCGAACATGAGCACAAACAAGAGCAGCCGCACCGACGTCGCCTGCGGGTCGAGCCAGTTCGTCACCCAGGTGGTGTATATCCAGACCCACCACACCGCCAAAAACAGGAAGGCCGTCTCGACCAGCCCGGCAATCGTAAAATGGTGCAGCAGCGAATGGGACAACTGCGTGACCGCGAACACGAAGACGAGGTCGAAGAAAAGCTCGATGAACAACACACGGCCGTCTTCGCGAGAAGCGCGCGGCCGGAGGATGGAGCGGGGTTCGAGGTGGGACATGGGCTGGGGATTTCCGGTTGAGCCTAATTTCAGATTCGGAAATATTAACACGCAACCAGAAACGCAGACGCGGCCAAGCGAAACGAGAGAGGATGCGAACCGGCTATGCGCCCCGACCCGCCCAGGGCTTGATCTTCTCGAGCGCTCCACCCAACTTCATTTCGGCGACTTCGGTGTCGTGCTCAATCTGTGCGCGGAGCCAATAGCCCTTGGACAGGCCGAAGAAGCGGCACAGCCTCAGATCGGTATCGGCCGTGATGGCGCGTTTGCCCGCGACGATGTCCCCAATGCGCTGTGCGGGCACACCGATTTCTTTGGCCAGCCGGTATTTCGTCAGGCCCATAGGTACCAGAAAATCTTCCTGTAGCAACTCGCCCGGTGTGATGGGATCGATACGAGTCATGATGTCCGCCATTTCATGTTAACGCAGATTCAAGGTCTAATTGCAACAGGCTTTTCGAGGAAGACCTGTGCCGGGGTGCGGAATCCGAGTTTCTTTCTGGGACGATTGTTGAGCTTGTCGACGTAGGTATTCAATTCCCCGTCGGTGAGGTTTTTGAAGCT
>WGMK01000027.1 GCA_016125095.1 Candidatus Hydrogenedens sp.
AGCTTCAAAAACCTCACCGACGGGGAATTGAATACCTACGTCGACAAGCTCAACAATCGTCCCAGAAAGAAACTCGGATTCCGCACCCCGGCACAGGTCTTCCTCGAAAAGCCTGTTGCAATTAGACCTTGAATCTGCGGTTAAATACTTGGTAGAAGACGCCTTCGTGGTGACCGCCTATTTGACGGACAAGCCGAAGGCGGGAGACCAGCTATGGCCCAGCAACTGAAACTCTGGCTTGATCCCGAGGCCGATTACCTTGAAGTGACCTTTTCTGATGCGGCGGGATACATGAAAGAGACCACGCACGATGCGGTGATGGAACGCGTGGATGCCGATGGCAACGTAATCGGATTCAGCGTGCAGGGTATCAGCCGGTTTCAAAAGGACGCGCCGCTCAGCGCCGACCTGAACCGCTGACCCCCCCTACTCCGCCTCCAGCTGTGCCTTCAGCGCGGTAGCGTCTCCCCCTGCGATGACCGCGCGGATGGCTTGGGCGCAGCGGTCGATGACGGCATCGCGGGCGTAGAAGTGCGCGCGGGCACGGGCGTTTTCCTGCCACCCCGTGAAATTCTCCGTACCCTCCGCGACGCGCGCCAGGAAGGCCGGCACTTCGTTGAGCTGTTCCCAGGTAAAGCAAGGGCCGGGCTGGGCCTCGCGCATTTCCTGGCCCAGCGGACTGTCGTCGTCGCAGACGGCGAGAATCGCGCTGTGTGAAGCGAGGCCGGAGATGGCTTTGCAGGGAATGAACGATCCGCCGCTCTTGGCCTTTTCCGTGATGACGAAGAAATCGGTTTCGTGCAGCGCGGAGGCGAAGCCAGCCTCGTCGAGAAACGGACCGAAGGTGAAGCGCGGATCGTTCACCGAGGCGACCCAGTCGCGGATGTCATCCGCGCGGCCGCCGTTGCCGTGGATGCGGAACGTGAACGGCGCATCGCTCTGTTGCAGTCGCTGGCAGAACAGCAGCAAATCCTGCTTGGTGCCGATGTTGCCCGCGTAGAGCAGCCGCACCGGCCTGCCCGGGGCGCGTCCGGTCTTGTCCTCGAGCCGCGCCAGTTCGTCGGCCATGGAGCCGTTGAGCCAATTGGGCAAGTAGACGATGGGCTGGTTGCGCTTGCGGATGGCGCGGAGCCGGTCGACCATCACCGGCGAAATGGAACTCCAGATCTCGGCGCGGTTGAAGAACCAGGACTGCACGCCGCGCAGCAGCGCGATGACCGCACGTCCCTTGGCAATACCGCTGGCCGCCGCGGCGTCGGCGGAAAGGTCTTGCACGTTGAGCCAGAGGGGCTTGCGCCAGATCAGCTTGTTCGCCACAGCAAAGGCCACGGCACCCACAAGCGGGCAATAGACCATGACCATGTCGAAGCGTCCGCCGCGCGGCAGCGAGCGCAACAGCGACAGGAGAAAGGACGCTTCATAGAGCAGACGCTGAAACAGCGAATTCGGCTTGGAGGGAATGAACAGGCCGTAGCGCTCGATGTGCGCGCCCTGGTCGTCGTAGCGCTCGATAGCGCAGCCGTTGTTGCCGCTCTTGTCGGTCCACTCGGGGTAATACGGATAGGCGCAGCGCACGGTGACATCGAATCCGCGCGCGGCGAGCCCATAGGCCAGATCGCTGAATATCGCGCCGCCGCCGCCCCGGTCGGGGTTGAACACGTTGACGACGATCAGCAGCCGGGGCTTGGTATCCCCGCTCATCGGCGGGCTCCGCAGGTCGCTTCCAGCCGCATGCCTACAGGTATCCCAGTGCTTCGAGCTCTTCCTTGCGGTTGCCGGTGTCGGACACGTCCGACGCCTTCACCGCTTGGGTGCGCGGGTGTTCGGCTTCCCACTGCTCGAGGTACGCGGCCATGCGCGCGGCGATGTCGGGATGCCGCTTGATCTGATTCGTGCGCTTGCCGTCGACATAGCCCGAGGCCGGCTGGAGTTCAAATTCGCTGCAGCCCGCATGGTGGTCGCGGTGGTGAATGTACTGCCACGAGGAAGAGAAGCAGCCGATCTTTTCCCATTCGTCGTTGTAGGTTTCCGAGACGATGAAGTCCTGCACGAGCACGTCGTCGATGCTGCCGCCGAGCAGCGGCTTGAGCGAAACGCCCGCGTGCTTGGGCGAAGCCTGGACGCCCAGGAAATCGAGAAGCGTCGGGACGACATCGAGCAGGCGGGCCGGCTGGTAAATCTGTCCGGGGGTAATGTTTCCGCCGGGGTAATACCACATCATCGGCACGAACACGTTCGATCCGTAAATCAGCTTACCGTGCGAATTGGACTGCCACACGTGGGGGTGATCGTTCAGGCCTTCGCCGTGATCGCCCAGGATGATGAACAGCGTATCTTCCCAACCGGCCATCGCACGAAGCGCGTCGATGAAGGCCTTGG
Source organism: Candidatus Hydrogenedens sp. (assembly GCA_016125095.1). Classification (GTDB taxonomy): domain Bacteria; phylum Hydrogenedentota; class Hydrogenedentia; order Hydrogenedentales; family JAEUWI01; genus WGMK01. Next base: position 2,380 of record WGMK01000027.1, read on the forward strand.
TATCGATGGAAGCCTGGCGCACGGCCTGAAAGTATTCGCGGCGGTGGGCCGAGCCGGTGATTTCCGGGTACAGGTTGTCGAACTCCGGACGCGTCAGCTTGCCGGGGCCGCGATAGTACTCGTGAGCTTCCATGATGTTGATCTGCAGGTAGCCCGGCTCCGCGCCCTTCTGCTTCGCCAATTCCAGCGCCTCGCCAAAGGTCTTGGCGGAGTCCTTCGTCCGCGGCTTGTCTTTCTCTTTCCAATTGATGATGGCGTCGATGTAGTCGTCGAAGCCGCGCGAGAAGCCCGCCACGGAATTGATCATTGCATTGGCCGTGGTGCCCATCGTACGGTATCCGGCGGCCTTCAGCTCCTGCGATACCAGCGGCGCGGCCTCCTGCAGGTAGTCGGTCGAGTCGAACAGGCCGACCGTGCGCGGATACTGGCTGGTCAGCAGGCTGCCGATGGAGGGCAAGGTCCAGCTGGCGTGGGCCGTGGTGAACATGAACTGCGCGCTCTGTGCGGCGATAGCGTCCAGTTCGGCCGAGGCGCCGACCTTGCTGCCATAGCAGCCAAGCGCGTCGGCGCGGAGCGTGTCGATGATAAGCAGCACGACGTTGGGCCGGGCGGACTGCTGCGCGCGCGCGGGCCATGCAAGCGCAGCGCTTGCGGCTGCGCTCGCAGCGAGGAATCCGCGGCGGCTGATGGCGCTGGCGTTACTCATGGGCGTTCTCCGGCAGCTCGAATTGCGCGTCCAGTTCCTTGAAGATTAGCTCGACCTGATCCACCAGCGCCGGGGCCTTGCCGCCGCCCTTGTTCATGATCTCTACGCGCAGGCTCTTGGGATCCGCATTCTCGGGCAGGTCGAACATCCATTCCACCTGCTCCCACTGTCCGGAGCCCGAGTGGACCCTGCGCACCTTGCGGCGCTCGCCCTTGCGGTCGAATCCTACGACCAGGTGCAGCTGCCCGCTCGCGTCCGCCTTGCCCCATAGGCGCATGATGACCGTACCGCCTGGCTTGACGCCCGTGGCGGAAATATCCTGCCCGATGATGGTGAGCCCTCCGGCGGTTTCCGGGTTGGGCAGTTCAATGGCAAAGCGCCCTTCCTTGGCGTCTTCCACGGGCTTTACCGCTGCGATTTCCCAGCCGTCACCGGCCTTTCTTGAACACGACCAGGCCTGCGGCTGGGCGTCGGCCCATTGCTCGAAGCCACCGTTCTGAACGAGGTTCTCCTGTGCGGAGGCCACGCTGGCGCAGACGCACGCGGCCAGCAGGAAGCAACGGAATAACATGGCGAAGATACCTTCCGATTGAATCATGGGCACTACCCGATGGAACGCAGCATCTCGCGCGCGAGCACGAGGGCGGTGGAGGCGAAGAGCCCCGCGGCGGCGGCCATCACCACGAAAAGCGAGCGCGGCGGCCAGCTCTTTTTGTCCGGGAGCACGGGCGGCGAGAGGATTTTAAGGTCGGCGAGATTCACTTCGCCGGACTCGACAATCTTGGCCTGCTCCAGCATCGTGGAGAGCAGGTCGTAGCTCCGCAGTTGCGGCGTTTCCTGCATGTTCAGCATCTTGCGCTCGTAGGCGCGCTTGGCGATTTCCTCCCGAAGCTGCTGCAATTCCGCTTCGAGGTCGATAATGGAGGATTCCATCTGCTTGGCGAATTCTTGAAGATTTGCCAGTTCGACCTGCTTCAGCATCAGCTTGCTTTCGAGGTCCTGGTAAACACCGTTGATGACCTCTTCCTGGTAGCCCTGATCTTTGTCGGCCTTCGGGTTTTTCTCCAGGAATACGGACTCCATGGGCGGTGATTTCCAGAGCGTGAGGAACTGCGGCGTCTTGTCGAGATACTCTTGCGTGCTCCGGATTTCCTCGGATACCGTGGCGATTTTAACGTGGGTATCGATAAGTTTTTCCTGGTAATCCAGCAGGCGCGAATGCACCTTGGCGATTTTCGCCGCGGCGAGATCGTCGTTCCATTCGATCTCGACGTCTCGGATTTCCTCGTTCACTTCCTGCAATTCCGCGCGGGTCGACTCGAACTGATCGCCGATGAAGTCGCGGACGCCCGTCTTGCCGGTCTTGTAGACCTCTTCCGAGACTTCCTCGCACACCTCGGCCCAAGCCCGGACGAGGTCTTGCGCCTGGGCGGCCGTCGATGCCCTTGCGGTAAGCACGACGATGGGCGAGAACATCGTTTGCTGCACCGTTTTCTCGGTCACTTGCGACTGCAGCGACATCCGTTTCCGCAGCTTGCTGATGAGACGGAGGTTTTCCAGCTCGTCACCGGACCAGATAGCCGGATCATTTACGCGCTCGGCCGCGCGCATGAGAATGCCGTCGCTTTGCAGCAGGATGGCATAGTCGGGCACGGACAGCGTTTTCGGCATGAGGATATTGAGCCCCTCCGCGTCCTTGAAGGGCGGGGGGCTGAGCACCAGGGAAACGCTCGACTGAAACTCGACCGGCAGCAGTACCGCGGCCAATACGCCGCAAAGCGTGGCAACAACGGTGCCCGCGACAATGATGCGCCAATCGCGTACCAGCGTGCGGATGTAGACGACAGGACTGAAGATTCGCTCGTCGGCACTAGTAGACATATTGAATTTTTCCGCCTCCGAGGCAAGCGCGCCGCAGCGCGGGCGCGGGAAAACAGTTGCAGGGAGCGAAGTATACCCCCGGGGGCGTGGGCCAGTAAAACGCAGCGGAACAGCTGCCCTGCGGTGCGGGCGGGCGGTGTTACATGCTACGCTGTGGGTACTGAAAATCAGGAGCCTTCCATTGGACGCCACGCTGCGCATGCGCGAAAGCCTGTTTCCCGGCGAGCCGGCGGTAGCATCCCGTTCCGGCGATTTGCTCGAGGATCCGCTGCTGGGGCTCCGGCTGGGCAACTACGAGGTCTGTTTCCAACTGGGGCGCGGCGCGTATGGCGCGGTCTACAAGGCGAAGGACATCCACCTCGGACGGTTCGTCGCGCTCAAGTTTCTGCATGATTTCCGCAACGCGCTGCAGCGGGAGCAGTTTCTCCACGAGGCGCGCGCCATCGCCGCGCTTTCGAAGCACCCCTCCATCGTGCAGATCTACGAATGGGGCTCGCACGAGAACCGGGACTACTTCGTGCTGGAGTTCGTGGGGTCGAGCGCGCAAATGCTCTTGCAGTGCAACCCGAACGGGCTCGAGCTGCAGGCTGCGACACGGATTGCGAAGGATTGCGCGGAGGCGCTGGCCTTCGCGCACCGGCAGAACATTCTGCACCGGGACGTGAAGCCGGGCAACATCCTGCTGGAGGTAGAGGACCGGCGCGCGAAGCTGGCGGATTTCGGGCTGGCGCGTCTGCTGGGCAAGGCCGAGCCCGGGCACGACGATATTCCCGGGGGAACGCCCGCCTACATGGCGCCCGAGGTGGCCGCGGGCGGACCGGGAGAAATCCGCTCGGACGTCTTTTCGCTTGGTGCCTCGTATTACGAACTGCTTACCGGTCAGGTTCCCTTTGATGGCGCATCGGTAGACGACATGCTGGAGCAGGTGCGGCGCTACCGGATCATTCCGCTGCGCGACCGGCGGGCCGACCTGCCCGACCGCGTGTATACCTTGGTGGCAAAGGCGCTGGCGCGGCGCGAGGAGGACCGCTTTTCCGGAGCCGACGAGCTCGCCGAAGCGCTCGACGGACTGCTGCAAAGCCAGCGCGTGGCCGCGCGCCCCCAGGGCGATGCCGCAGCCACGCAATCGATGCAGCGTTCCAAGCTGCAGGCCTACAAGAAGGGCCAAGACGCACGCAAAACGCAGGCGGAGAAGCTGGCGCCGACTCCGTTTCAACGCGCGGTGGAGCAATTCCGCGATGGCGAGGCCTTCGAGCGCGTGAGGCAATATGACGACGCGGCGGCCGCTTTCGTGCAGGCCCAGGATGTATTCGCCGATGCGGAGCGCGCGGCGGTCAAGACGCTCGAGCGCATATCGACCCTGAAGCAGGCGCAACGCGCGATGGATTTGGCGCGCGAATCGGCGCAGGCGATGGTGGCGGACGCCTTTGCGGGCTCCTTGTTCTATCTGGCGCGGCAGGAAGAAGCCCTCGCGCGGGAGACGCCGGGCCTGCGCGATGCCACCGAACGCTACATGAGGGCGCGCGCGATGTATTTGCGTGCGGCGGACGAAGCGCGGCCGAAGGCGAGGCAGGTGCTGGCCGAGGCGCAATCGCAGGCGAGCCGCGCGAGGAAGGCCGCTGCCGACTGCAACGCTGACCGCCAGGCGCCAGGACTCTGGGCCGAGGCCGAGCAATTCCTCGAGCAGGCGCGGGCGGCGGGCATGGACGTTCGCACGGCACCACGGTGTTTCGAAGAGGCCGCCGAACGGTTTGACGCTGCGGCCGCAGCCGCGCGTGGCAGCGACGATGCGCCCCGCGGCATGCGCGAGGTCTTGGGAATGACCTTCGCGTGGATTCCCCCGGGGACAGCGAGCATCGGCAATCCGAACGGCCCCGGCCAGGAGAAACCCGTGCGCGAAGTCACGCTCACGGACGGCTTTTGGATGGGGGTGTACCCGGTGACGCAGGCTGCATGGGAGTCGCTGATGGAGTCCAACCCTTCGGGATTCCGCGGCGGCGGCGCGCAGCTTCCGGTGGAGAATGTGAGCTGGAACGACGCGCAGCGGTTTATATCGCGGCTGAATGAACAGGGCGCCAGGGTGTTCCGGCTGCCGAGCGAGGCCGAGTGGGAATACGCCTGCCGCGCTGGCAAGACCACCAAATGGTTTTTCGGCGACGACGGCAGCGAGCTGGATCGCTACGCCTGGCATCCGGGAAACGCCGATGGCCGGACGCATCCGGTGGGCGCTGCGCCCGGCGGAGCGAATGCCTGGGGCCTGCACGACCTGCACGGCAACGTATGTGAATGGTGCGCCGATGCGTGGTCGCCCGACTTGCGCGGGCTACCGCTGGATGGTTCCCCGCTGCCGGGCGGTCCCGATAGCGAGCGTGTCGCGCGGGGCGGCAGCTGGTGCGTGGTTACGCCGGATTGCCACTGCTCGGCGCGGCCCTGGCACGCAGGACCGGATGACCGCTTCGATTTCGTTGGGCTGCGGCTCGTGTTGAACCCCTGACCTGCGCAATCAGAACGAGTTTCAATTAAAGGGCGGAGTACTTCTCATGCCATTCATCGATCGCGAAGGCCGCTTGCTGGGCCGTTTGAACCTTATCGACGCGGCGCTGCTGCTGGGCGCGCTGCTGGCCGGGGCGGCGGCCTACCACGTGCTCACCGCTGGAAACCGGGTGGCGCCGCCATTCGCCCTGCCGGAAAACACGGCGTGGGTGGACGCGACGCTCTGGCTGCCGCCGGAGCAGGCCTTTCTGCTGCCGCACCTGAAAACCGGCTCGGCGCAGCGCGACCCGCGGACAGGCGCGGTACTGGCTGATATAACGGGGGCCGCCGCCGACGCACAGGGCGTGCGAGTAGAACTCCGGCTAAGCGCGCAGCGGGACAGCGAGGGACGGTGGATTTACCGGAGTCGCGCGCTGCTTGTGGGCCGGGAACTCGAGATCGAAACCGAGACCGTCGCGCTGAAGGGGTTGGTGGCCCGGTTTCAGGTGTCCGCGAAGTGAGCGTGTTTGGGAGCAGCGTCGCCCTGCGCTACTGCCGCGGCAGCGTCCTGCTCCAGTCGCTTTGGAACGTGAACGATGTGTCAGCGTGCGTGAGCGGCAGCTACGTGGTTCGGGCATTACAAACCCGACTCACAAACGTGCTGCTTGGTCTGGGTGTGACGGCGGGCATGGGATCGATCTTGGCCGTTTACGGCGCAAGCGAAGTGCCTGCCCTCGCGATATTCCTGTTTGCCGTGGCCGCGCCCCGCATGGCGACGCTGCTGCTCCCGTTGGCGTTCGTGATTTCTTGGCGCTCGACGCTGGGAGGCACGGCCGACGAGGCGGTGTTTGTACGCACGAGCGATGCGCTGACGTCGGGCGCGCTGCTCCGGGTAGTAGCGGGCAATCAACCCCGCTTGCGCGACTTGGGCGCGTATGGCCCTGTGCTGGTCTCGGCGCTGGTGGTGTTGACGCTGCTGCTCGTTGCGGCGCTGGCCGGTGTGGTCCAAGGCACACTGACGGTCCCACAGGCCTCGCTGCTGTATGCCCTGCAGTGGAGCGCGCTGGCGTCCGCAGGATTGCTGGCGTGGGTCTACGGACCCGAGCTCGGACATGCCGGGAGATTGGCGTGGTGCGGGGCCGTTGTGCTGGCGGCGGGATTCGGTACCGCCGAATGGCTGTCGCCGCTGGACGCAGCCGCTCGATACCGGGCGTTCGAGCAGCTGTGGTTCGACGGGCAGGCCAATCACTACGGCGGGCTGTTCGCCTTCGCCGCGTGCGTGGGGGCGGGCATGATTGGGCATAGGCGGCGGCGCGGGCTTGGGGTCGTGCTGTGTTCCACCTCGCTGGCGGGACTCTACGCTACACAGTCGCGCTCCGGGATGGTTGCGGTCGGCGCCGGGTTCGCTGCGCTCGCGGTGTTGCGCTATCCGCGGCTGGTGTGGTGCGCGCCGCTGGTTCCGCTAATCGTGTTCGTGCTGCCTTGGGACAGCCTGCGCGAGGCCGCCGCCGAGGGCAGTTCGCTGCACGACCGGCTCATCGCTTGGAAGAGCGCGATGAGTACGGTGGCGGACTATCCCTTGCTGGGTATCGGGACTGGCGCGCGGCATCGTTCTTTCTACGACAACCACTATGTGATGGCTTTGGCGGAGGGTGGCGCAGGCGGACTGGCAGCGTGGCTTTGGTGGCAATGGACAAACCTGCGCGCGCTGATGCGACTGCCTGGCCCCGCCGGTCTGGGAATCGCAGCCGGGTGGATCGCCTGCGCCGTGCATGCGCTCGCCAACATTACGTTTTTGGTCACGGTGTGCGCCGGCCCCGTAATCTGGCTGACGGGCTTCTGGCTTGCTGCGGCAGCTTCCGAGTCGGAGGACATCTGAGGTGTCCCGGCGCGGCATACCGGCCAGCCTGGAGCGGCGGGAATTTCTGATGCGCGCTGCGGCGCTGGGCGCCGTGCTCGCGGCGGCGGCGGGCGGGGTGCTGTACTTGGTGGCGCGGCCCCTGCCCACGGACGTGACGGAGCGCGGCAAGGATCAGGGTGACGTCGACCCGGTGGCTGACGTTGCCGCAGAACGGGAACGTGCGAGCGCATACAAGGCTGTGCGCGACTACATGGACGCGCGCAACTGGGGCAGCGATATCCGCACGGTGTACTGCCGGGATTCGGCCCATCAGGTGTTTACCGGTGGGCTGATCTTTACCGGGCGGATAGACCTCGAGCCGCTGCAGGGCGACTTGATTCCGATGGACTACACGGCGACGGCGCGCGGCAGCATCGATACCGGCTGGACCATCGAATCGGTCGAACTGCGGACGGTCCCCGGTTACTTGTCGGAGGAGGCGGCCGCGCTGGCGGGGAGCTCCAGCGAGGAGAGTCCGCTGAGCGGCACCGCCGGGGCCAGCGGACGCAATCCGGAAGCATCGACCCAATAGGCCCGGAAGGACGATTCCTCCGGCGTGCCGCTGGCATACACTTTCGCGCGGCCAAAGGGCCGCACGCCCTCGGCAGTGCCATCGGTAATCCCCGAGTCTCCCGCGAGGATGGCGTCGGCGGCATCGTCCGATTGCAGGATCAAATCGACGCGGGGATCGTCCAGAGGCGTATAGAACGACGACGCTACGAAAAAGAACCGAGCGGATTTGCGGGCGCGGCGTTCGCGCTGAAGGGTGCCTTCGGCGTGCCCCGATGCATCGTCGGCGAAGAGGTACAGAACATCGTCGTCCATCGTAAGGGCGGTATTGGCCTCGCGGGCAAGCACATGCACACGGGCGCCGCAGGACAGCGCGGGGGCCTCGGGCGCCGCACCGACAACCACGACCACCGCGGGCTGGAATGAACACAAGGCCGGTGCAAAGGCGTCCCAGTCCTCAGCCTGTCGCAGCACGACCTGCGCGATGCCGTAGCCCTCCGGGGCGGGAGCCGGTTCGGTCTGGGCGAAGAGCGCGCCCACAGCAAGCAGCAGCGGCATCATCGTTTCGGCCTCCACGCGGGCGCCCAGCCCTGCGTCTGCAGCAGGGTATCGGGTGTATTTTCCGTGCCTTCGCGAGCGTCGAACACGGCGAGTCCGGTACCGCCGTCGCGCTCGGTCACACAGACAATCCGCTTGTTGTCCGGCGCCCAGGACGGTGCCCAGAAATCGCGATCCTCCGCCACGGCGATGGGCGTGCGGAGCGAGGTTTCGACCAGCAGCCGGTACACGCCGCGTCGGCCCGAGGCGAAGGACTCGAAGGCCAGCAGCTTGCTGTCCGGCGACCAGACCGGATTCCAGTCGGCCGCGCGATGATTGGTCAGGTTGGCGATGCCGCGCTGGTCGAGGTGGTAAATCTCTCGATCCCCGCCGTCGTTGGACTCGTAGACAAAGCGGCTGCCGGAAGGCGCAGGCGCCGGATTCCATTCATTAAAGCGGCTGCTGTCGGGCAGATCGGGCACGATGTGCAATACTGGGAGCACGAGCGACTTCGTGACGAGGAACAACTCGGTAGACAGGCTGCCGGGCTCTCCGGCGAGGCCGATGCAGAAGAGAGCGCGCGTGATGCCCGTAAGTGCCTCGCCCGAGGCCAGGCCCGATTCCTCCTGCAGCACCTCCATGTCGAGACCGGGGAGATCGGCACCCGACTCCGGGTCGATGGCGAAAAGAATGCGCGGCGTTGGCAGCCAGACGGGCTCGAAAAAGCCTGCGCGCCCGGCGGCCCACACGGTCTCCTCGCCGGTCTCCGTGTCGTAAACGGCGATCACCGATTCATAGGGCGCGCCATTCGTGGCCTCATAGGCCAGCAACCGGCCCTGCGCCGACCACGAGGGATTCCGGTGGGTGCGGAACTGCGACGCGATCACATGCCGTTCGGGCAGTCCCTCATCCGGGAACGCCATCCATGCGATGCCCGTGCCGCCGTCGTCCGTGGACACCTCGAACGCAAGCCGGCCGCCATCGGACGACCATGCGGGGTTCGCCTTGGCGCTGCACGGGCCGAGCGATTCCAGCGCGGGCTGCCCGCCCTGATACCGAAGCAACCGATGACCGCCCTCGGGGTGCGCCGCCACAAACACGATGTCGTCCTCTGCGGACGCCCCGAAAGCAAGCAGCAATAAACACAATGCAGCCGCCGCGACTCCGCGCGGCGGCTGCATGAACTTCTTGAATGTACGCGAACGCACGCCGATTAGCGGAGCAGCGCTCGGTTCACGACCAATTGCGCGTCGGCAGCGTCGACCAGCCCATCGCCGTTCACGTCGGCCGGGCGCACGGCCTTGGCCGCAGCGTCCGCCTTCTCGAGCACCGCGCCGACAACGATCTGCACATCGACCGCGTCAACTTTGCCGTCCGCATTCAGGTCTTCCTTCGCGAGATCGCTCAGGCTGTTCACATAGCGATAGATGCCCGGCGCGCGGCCGATGCCTTCTGCGGTTTCGACCTGCACGTCTACCAGGCCGGGCGCATGCACCGGCGTGGTGACTTCGATACCCGCGTCGCCCAGCGACCGAACGCTGGCCACCGGCACGCCGCCGAACAGCACGCGGATGGGCGCTCCGAGGCGGTCGCCCAGGATGCGGACCGTGTCGCCGCCCTTGCTGAGGCCGACCGCCGGGGTCACGCTTTCGATGAGCGGCACCTCGATGACGGTAAGGAAGGGCGAGATCGCCTCTTCGCCCGCAAGGTAGGTGGCAGTAAGCGGCACGATGCGGAAGTGCCAGACATCGCCGGAGCGCGTCGCACCGGCCGGAATCGTCAGCGAATCGCTGAACGCCGGCACGATTTCGCCATTGCGGAACCAACGCAGGATGGACGGACCCTCGAGGTAGCTCGGGTCGGTCGCGGCCTTGGGATGATAGTACTCATACGTGGCGAACATCGGACGCGTCGAGGGTACGATGCGCGTCTCGGTGGGATCTTCCAGCGCGGTGCCGGTCGAGATACCGAGATTCAGCGCCTCGGGCGAGACCACCAGCGAACCCACGCTGATACGCACATCCTGGAAGGCGCGCTCGTCGCCGTAGCTGGCGAGAATCCGCAGGGTCGTGGTGCCGACCTCCGGCTCGCCGGTCTCCCACAGGAATTCGCCGGTGCCATCGGCATTGTCGCCAAACGGCGGCGCGCCGCTGCGGGTCCATTCGGCGCTGAGGAACGGCGTGGAGCCGTCGCCTGCCGGGGTGTAGCTGGCTCGCACGACGAAATTGATGAGGTCGCCCTCTTCGGCCATGACGGGACTGAGGGGCTCGATGCTGAGGCGCATGGGTTCGGGCGCGAGCGCCGAGAAATCGACCAGCCCCAGGGTGCTGGTGACGCCCGGGAAGACCGTGGCGGGGTCGCGCGGCACGCCGCGGCCATCCGAGAGACCGACGAACACCGTGCGCGCGGCCAGGCTCTTGTAGGTGATGCGGATGTGGCCGCTGTAGAACAATTCGACCTGGAAGCTGTTGGGCGGCGGGGGCGAAGTGGGCGAAACCACGATGGCTTCGCGGATGTTGTCGTAGGTCACCACGATGCGGTCGTCGAGCGCGCGCGCCCAGACTTGGCCGCCGTTGGACGGGGCAAGGTCGGAGAACAAGGCCGAAATGCGCGGGATGGCGAAGTGCTGCAGGATGCCCGGCTGCACCAGCGGATCGCTGGGCTCGAGGCTGGAGAAATTCAGGAAGCCGTTCGCGTTGACGTAGACGCGCGAGTACGAGCGCCCGAAGTAGGGGAAGCGGTTTACGCCGAGGTTGATGCCGATGGAGCCGGAATCGGAGAGCGGCAGGTTGTAGGAGCCGCCTTCGCTGTCTTCGCGCGCCACTTCGAACTCACGGATATTCTTGACGATGGTCGCCTCGTAGGCCGAGTAGTCCGACACGCCGACCAAGCCGCCGACGCGATCGGTCGGGGCGCCCGTGGGCGTAAAGGTAATCTGCGTGAAGTTTAGGTCGAGCGGCAGCTTCTGGCCGCTGAGGCCGTCCGCATCGAAGGGTTCGCTCAGGATGGCGGGCGCGTCGGAGCCCGCGACGGTAGTCGCGAAGGAGACCTGCTTGAGGCCCGTGACGTAGCGGACAAACAGCGTATAGAAGTAACGCGTGTTTGGTAGCACGTTTGAGTCGAGGTAGGAACTCGCACGCCCGGTGAAAACCACCGCGCCCTCGGTTTCATTCTGCGGATAGTCCGTGGCGCCGCGCACCAAGGTCGCCTGCTCATAGCCTGCCAGGTCCGGATCGATCCACGTGAGGGCGATGGCGGGCAGGTCGGCGGCGGTACGCACCGGCGTGGCTCGGAAATCGAAACCGCGTTCGCTCAGACCATTCTCTGGGATGAATTCCGAGAACGGGGCGAATTTGCTCGAATCCACGTACACCAGCGCGCCGTCGTCCGGGAAGGTCGAAACGTTGAAACAACCCTCCGGCTGGAGCACGAACTGCGCTGCAGGCCCGCGCACGAGAATGCCTTCGACGAATTCATCATCGACGCTGAATACCGGCGAACCCGAATTGCCGCCCGCCGCATCCAGGTTCGAGGAGAAATAGAACTGATTGTTTTCTTCTTTGACTTCCGTATCATCGCCGAAGCTGAGCTTGGTCGGCAGGCCCGTCGGATATCCGATGGTGCCTACTTGGTCGCCCAAGGCAATGTCGCCCTCGCGGCGAATCGGAAGAATCTCGGCGCCCGGTGCCGTAATCGGACGATCCACGCGAATGATGGCGTGGTCCAGCGCGCCGCCCAGTGCCCGATCTACAATTTCGACGCCGAAATACACTTGGTTCGTATTGAATTCGGTGACGGCCGTGCCCTCATTGAGCATCTCGTAACCAAAAACGAAAGCGGTCGTGGCGAGATCGACTTCGTCCAGAATACAATGGCCTGCCGTGGCAATCAGATCCTGCCCGACGACGAAACCGGTGCAGAACGCTGCGATTGGCTGATCCTTAAAGGGTTCGTCTTCGCAGGCTTCCACGCCCCCGACCACGTAGGGAAAGGTTTGCAGTTCGATCGAGCCGTCGGCCTGCTCTGATAGCTGGCTGACTCCGACCAGCGCGCAGGTGGATTGCGCCCACTCGATACGCGTGGCATCGGTTTCCTCAAAGAGGTCGATGCGATCATCGGTACCGTAGTAAACCTTATCGCCGCCAGCCTCTTCGGCCCTTGCGGTCGATGCTGTTCCCAGCAGGAGTGCCAGCATCGTGACATGCACCAGGGCGGCGCACAGCCCCCGGGGTGAAAAACGCGTTGCCTCACGCATTCGTCTCTGCACCTTTCTCTCCGATGGCCTCAAGCCGTTGCCGCTCGATACGCCAGCCCAAGCTTCTCAACGCCACAACGAACCCCGGCCGCGCAAGCGCGGATAAGGGCGCGGGATACTTTTCCCCTGTATAAACCGACTGCGTTGTTCTACACGAAGCCCTTGAAGCAAGTCAAGGAAAACCGTCGACGGTTATTATTGAAAGGGTGATAAATGCGCTTTATGCTTACTCGGGCTAGAGATTACGGCCACGCGGCCTAAGCGGCGGGAGTATAGGGCTTTAACTTGCCGGAGAGGGCGTGCCATGATGAGCGGCCATCTTGGGCTGAGAGAGCGACGATAACATCTTATGGCAGTGGAGTCACCCCAGCGCGTCTGGCCGTCGGTTTCGGTCATCGTGCCGACCTATCGCGAAGCGGAAAACCTGCCGGCATTGATCGAGCGGATTGGGGCCGTGCGTGCGGCGTCGGGCCTCGATATCGAGGTGCTGATTATGGATGACGACAGCCGCGACGGTACGGTCGAGGTGGTCGCGGGCCTGGCGCTGGATTGGGTGCGGCTGTGCGTGCGCACCCGGGACCGCGGACTGAGCGCGGCGGTGATGGACGGGTTCAAGGCTGCGTCGCACGACGTGCTGCTGGTAATGGATGCCGACCTGAGCCATCCTCCGGAGAAGATTCCCGAGATGCTGCAAGCGCTCGAGGCCGGGGCGGATTTCGTGATCGGCTCGCGCTATGCGCCGGGCGGGTCCACCGCCGAGGACTGGGGGCTGTTCCGCTGGGTGAACAGCAAGGTGGCCACGCTGCTGGCGCGGCCCTTCACCACGGTGCGCGATCCCATGAGCGGGTTTTTCGCATTCCGGCGGCAAGCGCTCGAAATGGCCGCGCCGCTCAATCCCGTCGGCTACAAGATTGGGCTCGAGGTGATCGTCAAGTGCGGCTTCGCCAAGACCGCCGAAGTGCCGATTCACTTTTCCGATCGCTTCAAGGGCGAGAGCAAGCTGAACTTGAAGGAACAACTGCGCTACCTGCAGCACCTGCGGCGGCTGGCAGTGTTCAAATACGGCGACCTCGCCCACTTCGCACAGTTCGCGATCGTGGGTGCAACCGGCACCATCGTGAACCTCGCGGTGGTGACGCTGTTCTGGCTGCTGGACATCGACGCGAAGATTGGCGTGGCCGTCGCCATCGGCGTGGCGATGCTGTCGAACTTCGTGCTGAACCGGCAGTTCACGTTTTCCTATGCGCGGCGGGATCCGCTGCTGCCCCAGTTGGTCGGGTTTCTCGCCGGCAGCTCGATTGGCGCCGTCATCAATTACGCCGTCGTGCTGGGGCTGTTGAACCGCTTCCCGGCCCTGGAGGCTTTTCCGCAGGCCGCCGCCTTCGCGGGCATCCTGGCGGGCCTGGTGTTCAATTACGGCGTGAGCCGCTACATCGTCTTCCGCAAATCGTGAGGGGCGGCCTAGACATGCGCCGCGCGCAGCCGCTATGTTTCCGAGGCGAGATGCAGGTAAACCGGGGAGAACGCGCGAGATGATGCAGCCCACGGAGGGCCGGCACCCGGCCGACATGACAAAGCGCGGGGCGAAGTGGCTGCTGAAGAGCCTGCTTCAGCGCTTTGGTCTCGATCTAATCCGCACGCGCAGCGTGGCCAATCGGCCGCTGAACCTGCTCGAGCTGGCGGTCACCGCGCGGCTGGTGGCGCCGAGTCCCCTCTTCTTCGTGCAGATTGGCGCGAACGACGGTGTCCGCTCGGATCCCCTGCGGCCGCTGGTGCTGCAGCATCAGTTGTCGGGATTGTTGATTGAGCCGCTGCCGGACTACTTCGAGGCGCTGGTGCGGAATTACGACGGCCAGCAGGGACTGATTTTCGAGCAGATGGCCGTGTGCGACAAGGACGGTACGCTGGAGTTGGCGCGCTTCAAGTCCGACGCGCCCATCCACGACGAGATGCATGGGCTGGCCTCGAGCGATACCGAACGCATGAGCCGGTTTGCGCGCGAGAAGGGTCTGGCCGACCATCTGGAAACCGTGACCGTTCCCTGCGCGCGATTGTCCACGCTGCTGCACAAGCACGACATCCACCAGGTCGATCTGCTGCAAATCGATGTGGAGGGGCACGAGTACATCATCCTGCGCGACATGTTCGATGAGGGCATCTATCCCGGCATCATCCACTACGAGTTCCTGCATCTGTCGCGCGGCGACCGGATAGCCGCGGAACAATTGCTGCACGACCACGGATACGCCTACGGCTATGCCACCATCGACGTGCTCGCCATTCGCGAAGTGCCGCACGAATCGGTGCCGCAATAGCGGCGGGGCGAACGTTGCCATGGCACGATGCCTGCCGCTAGATTGCAGCCCATGAAAACGCAGCGCCCCCTATCCCCCTTCCGCCAGCGCCTGCACGAGATCGTGTACGAGGCGGATACGCCGGCCGGCAAGGCCTTCGACGTGACCTTGCTCACGCTGATCGGTGCCAGCGTCGCGGCGGTCATGCTCGACAGCGTAGCCGGCATCCACCAGCACTATGGCGTCTGGCTCTACCGCGGCGAACTGGTGTTTACGGTGCTGTTCACCCTGGAGTACCTGCTTCGGCTTTACAGCGTGCAGCGCCCGCTGGCCTACGCGTGCAGTTTCTTCGGCGTGATCGACCTGCTGGCGATTCTGCCGGGCTACGTGAGTCTGCTGTATCCGGGTGCCGAGTACCTGCTGATCGTTCGGATGATGCGCATGCTCCGGATTTTCCGGGTCTTCAAGATGGCGGAATACTTCCGGGAATCCCAGGTGATTCTCACCGCACTGCGGCAGAGCCGCCGGAAGATCCTCGTGTTCCTCTTCAGCGTCGTGATCGTCACCACGGTCGCCGGTGGATTGATGTATGTGATCGAAGGCCCCGACAACGGATACACGAGCATCCCCGTGTCGATCTACTGGACCATCGTCACCATCACGACGGTCGGCTACGGCGACATCGCGCCGCAGACGCCGCTTGGAAAGTTCATCGCGGCCGCGCTGATGATTATCGGCTATGCGGTCATCGCCGTGCCGACCGGCATCGTGACCGCGCAAATGGTGCAATCCGCACAGCATCCCGTGACCACGCAATGCTGTCCGGCCTGCTCCGCCGAGGGCCATGACCCCGACGCCCGGCACTGCAAATTCTGCGGCGCAAGGCTGTAACCGCCCCCGTTTTTTCCTTCCGATTCACCCGGAATCTCTGGGTTTGCATTTTCACGATAAATCAGATACGCTTTATCTGGCTATGGCCTGGCGCGGGAATGAGCCCGCGTGTGAACCGGAGGACAGACCAATGATGGCTATGCATTGCGACCAGTGCGAACAAACCTTCCGCGGCACGGCGTGCGTGGAGAAGGGGATTTGCGGCAAGGACCCGGACGTCGAGTCGCTTCAGAAGATTCTGCTGTACGGCCTGAAGGGCATGGCGGCGTACAAGGCGCACGCGCGGCGCCTGGGCAAGACGGATCCGGAGGTGGAGGCCTTCATCGAGGAAGCGCTGTTCGCCACGATGACGAACGTGAACTTCGACCTGAACAGCCTGCTGGCGATGGTGCTGCGCTGCGGCGAGATGAACCTCCGGACGATGCAGCTGCTCAATGACGGCCACATCGAGTTGTTCGGCGACCCCGGTCCCTGCGAAGTGACGGAGGGAATCCAGGAAGGCCCGGGTATTCTCATCAGCGGCCACGACCTGCTTGACCTGCACGACCTGCTGGTGCAGACCGAGGGAACCGGGGTGAACGTGTACACGCACGGCGAAATGCTGCCGGGCCACATGTATCCGCGCCTGCGGGCGTTCCCCCACTTCAAGGGGCACTACGGCGGCGCGTGGCAAAAGCAGCGCCGCGAGTTCGAGGATTTCGGCGGGCCGATTCTCGTGACGACGAACTGCGTGCTGATTCCCTTCCATCACAACACCTACGGCGACCGGCTCTACACGCACAACGCGACCGCAGTGCCGGGTTCGCAACACATTTCGGGCAGCGATTTCTCCGCGGTGATCGCGCATGCCAAGGCCATCGGGCCGCTGACGCCGACGCCCCTGAAGAAGTCCACGGTCGGGTTCCACTACACGCAGATTCTGGGCTTGGCCGACAAGGTGGTAGAGGCGGTGAAGAACGGCGACATCAAGCACTTCTTCCTGGTGGGCGGCTGCGACGGCGCGGAACCGGGGCGCAACTATTTCAGCGACTTCGCGCACAGCGCCCCGCAGGATTCGCTGATCCTGACACTCGGCTGCGGCAAATTCCGTATCCGCGACTACGACTACGGCACGGTGGCGGGGCTGCCGCGGCTGCTCGACATGGGCCAGTGCAACGATGCCTACGGCGCGATTCAGGTGGCCCTGGCGCTGGCGAATGCCTTCGAGTGCAGCGTGAACGACCTGCCGCTGACGCTGTGCATCAGCTGGTTCGAGCAGAAGGCGGTGGCGGTGCTGCTGACGCTGCTGCACCTGAACGTGAAGGGCATCCGGCTGGGACCGGCGCTGCCGGCCTTCATTACGCCGAACGTTTTGAGTATCCTTCAGGAGAAGTACGACCTTCGCGCCATCGGCAGCGACGGCAAGGCCGACATGGAGGCCGCGCTCGCCGGGGTATAATCGCGACCATTCCGCCGTACCGCCCGGCCGTATCGCAGGATGCGGCCGGGCGCGGCGCTGGCATACACGAGGCCCGCATGCTGAACCAGACCACTGTGACCGCCCTGCAGGCGCTGCTGTATATGATGCTGCACGAGGACGAGGCGCCACATGCCCCCGCGGAGCTGGCGGGGATACTCGGCGCCTCGCCGATGTACCTTTCGAAAATCCACACGCAATTGGTGAAGGCGGGAATCCTGCAGGCGCAGCGCGGCGCGAAGGGCGGCGTGATGCTGGCGCGGCGACCCGAGAATGTCACCCTCCGCGAAGTGGTCGAGGCCTGCCAGGGAAAAATACTCGGCGACTATTGCCAGCAGCACGACAACGTGAAACAGGTGTGCGCGTTTCACGCGGCCATGCACGAACTGCAAGCGGCTATACTGGGTGCGCTGGACAGCAAGACGCTGGCAGACCTGCTGCAGAAGCCGCAGCCGGACGCCAAGCTGCGGCCGCTGGTGAATTGCCGCATGGCCCCGGCCTCGCGGAACTCCAGCGGCGGCTAGGCGCACCTCGTCCATGTAAGGCGGAGGACCCGGATTATGTACATCGCAGTGGCCATTGTGGCGGGTATGGCCGCCCTCGTTGGCGCAGGATTCGTATGGCGCTATGTTAGCGCAAGCCATCTGGCGCCCTGTCCTACGCAGTTCACCTGGATGCTGGAAAACCCCTATGTGAAACGCGTGGCGGGCGCGGGGATGCTGCTCGACCGCCTGGGCTTCGAACCCGGCATGACGCTGCTGGATGTCGGCTGCGGCCCGGGACGCGTAACGCTACCCGCCGCGCTGATCGCGGGGGCCGAGGGCAAGGTCATCGCGCTGGACCTGCAGGAAGCCATGCTCGACATGGTGCGCGAGCGGGCACGGAAACTCGAGCTGGACAATATCGAGTTTCTGAACAAGCCCATGAGCGAGGACGCCTTGCCCGAGGCGTGCTGCGACCGGGCGGTGATCGTGGCGGTGCTGGGCGAAATCCCCGACAAGGCCGCCGCCATGCGCGGCATTTATCGCGCGCTACGCCCGGGCGGGCGCCTGTGCGTGTGCGAGATACTCCCCGACCCGCACTACCAAACGCGCCAACGCGTGCTCGACCTCGCGGAAGCGGCAGGCTTCAAGGCCGGCGCATACGAATCCGGCTGGTGTTCGTTTACGCAGGTGCTGGAGAAGCCCGGCCGGGCCATTTGAGCAGTACAACGGGAACATCGGAGCGGCAAATTGCTTGACTCCATGCAAGGCATGTTGCAGGATACGCTCATGGCAGTAAATCGCGACATTCCAAGAACAATTGATAGTTGCCTTAGTACGGCCATCGACCAGCTTGCAGCTTCAATTGCGCCCGAGCGCATCGTTTTGTTCGGCTCGTATGCGCACGGCACCCCGCGCGCCGACTCCGATATCGATCTGCTCCTGGTGATGCCAGATGCGGATTTCGATCGGCGCCGTCTGCTGAAACAAGCTTATCGAGCACTGAAAGGAATCGAACATCCGATTGATTTGCTGATTTATTCTCAATCGGAATTGGAAGGACTGAGCGGCTCGGCGTGGCACGTAGCCGGAGCGGCGATCACGCAGGGCATCGTGCTGTATGAAGCGCCCGGATGCCATTAATCACTATGTCACCCTGGCGGAAGGCGATTTAAGCCTTGCGCGTCATCTTGCCGCGCACCCGGAATTCGACGAACGCTTTCTCGGATTCCACCTGCAGCAAGCGGCCGAAAAAGGGATAAAAGCCAGGATGCTCGCGCGCGATATATCCCCTCCGCGCACCCACAGCCTGCCCGCGCTCCTCTCTACCTTGGAGCGCATCGACGAGGCTGCCGCAGCTTTCTGGGATTTGGTCGATCTCACTCCGTACGCCGTCCAATTCCGGTACGAGGTGCCAGAACCATCGGGACCGATGCACCATCGTTTGCTGTCTTCCCTCGTCGAAGAACTCATCGCGAAGGCGCGCCAGGCCGCTTCCGACAGCGCATGAATTCTATCTGACGCGGGGTTAATCGGCCGCAGATTTCTCAAACAAGTGCTCGTACTGCATCGGCTCGCCGGATTCCCATGGCGTGTATTCGTTGAAGAATGTGATGCGCTCGCCGATGGAGGGGTGGGTGCCGCGCCAGAGCTTGTACAGCAGGTTCGGCCAGGGCACCGCGAGGTTTTCCTGCTGGAGTTTCACAAAGGACGTGGCGGCGGCGTGGTTGTCTTTCAGCAGCTCGAGCCCGAAGCGGTCGGCCTCGTGTTCGTGATAGCGGCTGTGCGCGAGGATGATCGGCGTCACCACGAGTGAAATGACGCTCATCAGCAGGATAATCAGCGGCAGCGAGGCGATGTCGTCGAGCCGGTCGAACCCGAAGCGCCCGCCATACCGCGCAAGGATCCCGCGCGACAGCCGGTGTACGGCGTACAGCGCCGCCATGATGATGACCGAAATGAAAAAGATGGAATAGACCACGTGCTTGAGCACGTAGTGCCCCATCTCGTGCCCCATTACGAAGAGCACTTCCTCGTCGTCGAGCTTGTCGAGCAGGGTATCCCAGAGCACGATGCGCTTGGTGTTCATGAATCCGGTCACGTAGGCGTTGACGGCCTTGGTGTCTTCGCTCTTCTTCACCTCGTAGACGCGGCTGCCCTCGATGCCAGCGCGGTCGGCCAACGAGAGGATGCGCGACTCGAGGGCCTTGTCCTGCATGGGGCCGAAATCGTTGAACAGCGGGTCGATGAAGACCGGCGTGACGAGCATCTGGAAGAAGAGGAAGGGCGGCACCAGCAGCCCGGTGTAGAGCCACCACCGCTGGGGAGCTTTCTTGAGCAGCAGGTATGGCACCCACAGGAAGAGCGAGCCCATGACGATGGCGACCGCGAGGCTGATGAGGCTGTCCTGAAACCACTTCTGAAAGGTCTGGTTCGAGAGGCCGTAGGCGTGCTCGCGGATGTAGCCCTGGTAGAAGGCGAGCGGGAAATCGATGAGATAGTTGATGACCATGAAGAGGGCGAGATAGACGACGATGACGAAGAACCACCAGCGGCCGATGCGGGTGGCCCAGCCCCGGATGCGCGCGCTGAACCCGGTGAACAGGAAGAGTGCCGGAATGAGCAGTCCCCAGAGCTGATTGACCACCCAGAGCACATTGCCGCTGCGGTAGCGCTGCACGGCCAGCTCGGAGGGTTCGGGCACGGGGACCGGCCCGGCGCTGTCCGTGGAGGCGGCTGCAGCCGCTTGGGGGGCCGGCGCGTCTTGCGCGTGCGCCCACACCGCGCCCAGCGCGAATACGAGCGAAAGGATAAGCAGTCGCATGGCACGATCCTCCAGAGGGACCGTCACGCTACCATGTTGTGCTGTGCCGCGCAAACGGCGGAAGGGCTAATCGGGCTGATGTTCCTTGGCGAATTCGTCGAGCGCTTCCTGAATCATGCGCTTGTGGTCTTTCTCGAAAAGCTCGCGATCGGCCTTGCGGCGGGCGAACTTGCGCATCTCGCGATACGCGCTCGCATCCTGCTGCAGGGAGCGCCGATCCACGCCGGTGCGGCGGTCGGCGACCCAGTTTCCGTTCGCGTCTTGAAAGAATCCCTTACGATGTTCACTCATGGTTGGCCTCCCGCTGCGATCGTCTGGTACACTATGCGCTTCCTTCCACCCCTAAGTCTACCACAGAAAGTAAGTTAAGGAGCGATACATGAGCGATTCGGTGAAGGCGACGAACATCGTGTGGCACCACAGTCAGGTGACCCGCGCGGAGCAGGAAAAGCAGCACGGCCACAAGTCGGCGGTGCTCTGGTTTACGGGACTTTCCGGGGCGGGCAAGTCGACGCTGGCGAATGCCGTGGCCGGTGCGCTGTACGAGCGCGGCGCGCACACCTATGTGCTGGATGGCGACAACATCCGCCATGGCCTGAACAAGGACCTGGGCTTCACGCAGGAAGACCGCGTGGAAAACATCCGCCGCATTGGCGAGGTGGCCAAGCTGTTCACCGACGCGGGCGTGCTGACGCTGACGGCGTTTATTTCGCCCTACCGCGAAGACCGCGACAAGGCCCGCGAGATCAATGGCGACTCGTTTATTGAGGTGTACGTGAAGTGCGACCTGGATGTGTGCGAAGAGCGCGACCCGAAGGGCCTGTACAAGAAGGCGCGGGCGGGCGAGATTCCGAACTTCACCGGTATCAGCGCGCCGTATGAAGAGCCGGAAAACGCCGAACTGGTCATCAACACGAGCCACGAGAGCCTGGAAGACTCGGCTGCGCGCGTGCTGGCCTACCTGGAAGAGCGCGGCATTCTGCAGCCCGCTTCCTGAAGCCTACCGGATTAAAACGAACCGGGCGGTCTCCCGCGGGAGACCGCCCGGCTTTTGTTTGCCTGAATCAGTTCGTGTTCGGCGAGAACACCTTGATGGGCTGCTCGCCCGTGCCGGCGTCGTCGGTAACCGTGACGACGAACTGGAATGTGGCCGGCGTTTCGTCGTATACGGGAATCGGGGTCGTGCCGCCGAAGGGATCAGCGACCAAGGTAAAGGCGGCGGCGGAGAAGGTGTAGCGGATGTTCCGCGCGCGCTTGCCCGCGTTTGGGTCGCCCTCGTCGCCGAAGCGATCGCCGCCGCCAATGCCCGCGCACGGGCTGCTCTGCAGCAGCGCGAGCGCGTTGTTGAAGTCCAAATCGCGCGGCAGTTGCACCGGATTCACCAACGGATTACTCAAGGCTGCAGCGGACACGTCGCGTTGATCCAGCAGACGGCCTTCTTCGTAGAGCGCCCACGTAACGCCATCGATGGGCTGGTCGGCGCCGGTCGAACTGGCCGAGAGGTCGAAAGCGGCCTCGATGCGTGTAAAGATCCCGTTGCCGCAGTCGTCTTCCGGCGGCAGCGGAATGCGTGTGCTGGCGCCGAAATCGCGTTCGTTGAACACGGCTTCGTCGTAGGTGTCTATGGTGCCCTCGCTACCGTCGAACCGCACGGGCACCCGGTTCCACCAGAGGCGCGCGCGCACGCGCGTGTCGATGGCGCCGCCGGGGCTGAGGCTGTTGGTCCAGGTGACGAAGGCGACTTCGTTGATTCCCGTGCTGCTGAATGCGTTCACCCAGTCGCCCAGGTTGTCGATGCGGTTTCCGACGAAGGCCTGGTTAATGAGCGGACCCGCCAACGACAAGGCGGACTCCTGGAAGTTGCCCGCCTGGTCTGCGGCCTTGACCGTCATGGCGAAGGTCTGGCCGAGGCTGGTGGGCAGTTCAAGGAAGTCGCGCAGCGTGAGCCCGTTGGGCAGCACGGTGCCGCCGGTAATCGTGCGGTCGGACTGATAGCCGCTCCAGTCGGTCACGGCGGAGTAGGCGCCCGAGGTATCGCTGGGGTCTTCGGCAATCCAGAGCCGGTACGATGCCAGCGGTACGCTGGGCGCGGAATCGGGCGGATCGACCGAACGCCGCAAGCTCCAGCTGAAGGTCGGGTTTTCTTCGCTGCCGGGCCCGGAGAGCGATACGCGCAGCCCGTCGATGCTGTTGTCCAGGAAGCCCTGCGGCGGCATCCACCAGAAGCGGAGCGGCGCAGGCACGCGGAATTCGTTGCCCGCCAGGTCCGTCGCGCCGATCTTGAACTCGGCGTTCCAGTTGGAGGTGTAGGCGAAGTTCGTCAGGTTCCACGTGACCACGAGATTGCTAAAGCCGTCGGAGTTGTCGGTAGCGCCGACCATCGTGGCCGTCATGAGATTGGCCGCGCTGTAGTCGGTCAGGTCGGCCGGCTCGCCTCCGTAGAGGAAGCCTCCGCCGAGCAGCGGCGAATCCAAATCGACCGGCGCATAGAGGGCGCTCAATTCCGTGCGGTCATTCGCGATAGCAGTGATGCCCGCTTGCATGCCCGCAATCGTTCCGGGAGTCCCGCCGCCATCCTCGCAAGGACTCGGCGGATAATCGACAAACGACGCGGAGAAGCTGAAGGAAGGCACTGCGGCTACGTTCCAGTTGAGGAAGATCTGCGGCCGGGTGTCGGTGCTGCGGAGACTGGCCGCGTTCGACGGCGCAATGCCGCCCGCAATCGCCGGACCCCATCCCGCGGGAGCGACGGCGCCGCCAGGCACCGAGAAGCCCGGGGCTCCAATCTCGTCCGACAGCTGGTAATACGCCAGGCTGGCGGCATCGACGCCGGAGATGGTGCCGTAGGTGGGCGCGACGGTATCGATGACGAAGCGGGTGTCGTCGAGCGGCACGGTTGAATCCGGGTCGCCCGCGAAGAAGAAGCGGCCCGCATTGGGCAGATACAGGTAGAGCTGCGCGAGGCCATCGAGCATCAGGCCGTCGATGCAGGCACTGCCCGGCACGGTGAACTCAGCGAGGCCGAGGTTGTCGTCGATGGCGTTCACCGGCAGGTTTAGCGTGCCGACGAGCAGCAGGTCGGGATCGGTGTAGACGCTCAACTCCGGCACGACCAGCAGGATGGCGCCATCGTTGAGGTCGATGCCGCGCGTGAGGATATTGATCATGACCGTGCGGTTCGCGCCTGCGACCGGTATGTCGATAAACGAAGCTTCCCAGCCCTGGAAGAGCCCGGCGCCCAGCTCGTCGGCGCCCACCTGCAACACGCTGGCGCGCTTGTCGCCCTCGAAATCGGTAGTCGCGAAAAACGTCGCTACGTCGCGGATGGCGCTGACAGCGGGCACCGCGCTGTTGCTCGGCGTGCCCGAGATGAGCGGCAGCGAAGCATCGTCGAGTTCGCCCAGCCAGGCGTCGGGCGCGCTCTTGAACGGAATCACCGTGGGAGCCACCGCCTGCGCGCCAACTTCTTGGGTGTAGGTCGCTGGGGCGGTATTGTCGATATCAATTAGGCTGCCCGCCCAGCGGAAATTCCCCGAGATGGCACTGGGGCCGGTGCGGGGCGCGTCGCCCGGCGTGGCGAAGAGCGACGCAACGATATTGGCCGAGCCGCCGTTGCTTTCGATGCCCGCCGGGGCCGCGCTGATAAACGTGCATTGCCACACGTTGACCACGGTGTTGTCGTCGTTCTGGCGCACGCCGCCCGCCGTGGCGGCCACCACGCTACCGATGAGATGGACCGTGGTGATCTTGCCCGCGAGTCCGTAGACATCGATCACGGGCGCGCCCTGCGTGAGCAGGCACCGCCCCACGGTAACCGTGCTGCCGGTGGCCGCGATAATCGCCACGCCGCCCGTGCCGTTGATGGTCAGATCGGCGAGCGTCATCGACTTGTCCTGCGTGACGGTGATGCGGTGGCCGTTGGCGTTGATGATGGTCTTGTCGGGGCGGTTGTCGACCGCGCCGCCCGGGCCGGAAATGAGCACGCCGTCGTTGTTATCGCCAATCATGATGTCGGCGGTAAGGTCGTAGGTGCCGCCAGCCTCGAGCCGGATGTTGGTTTTCGGCGCGGCGGTGTTCACCGCAGCGGCCAGGTCTTGACCCGGTGCCACCGTGGCGGTGGAATTGAAATCGGTGAGCGGATTCGCCGCGGTTTGCGCGTGGGCCAGCCCGTAGGCGAGGGCCAGCGCGCCCAGCACAATCGCGAGCCTGCCGCGCCGCGCGGCCTTGTTTCGATACTGCATGTCCATCTGCCTCCTCGTTGCCCCGATGGTTTCCGCGCGCCCCGCCCGGCGGTCTCTCTCCTGCCGCGGGCGGCTCGCGTTCCCCAATGTTGTGTTTACGGTTCCCAACCTGGATTTAACAAGTACGGATTACGGATGCAGGCTGGCGCCGTTACGCGCGGAATGGATTTATTTCGACGCGGATTCGTCGGAATTGTCCGCCGGGGTCCTCCTCTCATACACCATGCGCGAACGGGTTTCGGCGTTGGTGATGAATTCGTTGTTGTCGCGATAGTTCAGGTAGCCGTCGTTGTTCGCGTCCACGCCGTAGCCCGATTGCACGGTAACGAGGATTTCGAACACGTCGGAACGCGTGGTGATGCTGCTGCCGAGTTCGCCGAAGCGCCGCAGGATTTCGCCCGCGCGTTCTTCGGGAATGGTGTTCACCGTGAGCGGATGCAGCTTGCGGTTGTCGGGCGCGGCCACCGGATCCTGCGGCAGCGAGATGTCTTCCGACAACAGATCGGCCGGACTTTCGTAGTAGCGGCCGTCCGGGTGTTCGGTGCGGGCGCGCTGCAGCAGGCCGATCGATTGATAGCGGGCCACGCGCGCCAGCGCTGCGGCGTCGGTAATACCGGTATCCGACAGTGTACTCCTCACTTCGTATCCGCCCGCCTGAGCCACCGGCAGGGGCAGTGTACCCGTGCCGGGCACAAAGGGCACCGCGAGACTCGACATCAGATCCGACGGCGAACGCCACCGGTTCAGCGTCGTATCAGACGGGGCTTCGGCCGGGTTCACGCTTGCACCGCTCTCGTCCAGATCCTGGAATCGGATGTCGCCGCCGAGGTCGATCATGCCGGGCGCGCCGAGCAGGCTGTGCCACAGGTAGTCGCTGCCGCCGGCTTGCACCGATGTCATGTTGGCCGTGTTCACATTGATGCGGCCGGGCGTGCGCTTGCGCGGCGCCAGTACGATGTGGCTGATGGCGCCGATGTCGTAGCGATCGCCCGCATTGCGCACGCGCAGCGCGAGGAAGTTGTCGGTTACGCGGACAATGATGGGCTGCCAGCCGTCGGCGGCGTCGGCCCCGTAGAACACGTAGCCGTCTTCGTTGGCGCGATAGGTGATGGCCGGCTGCCAATCGTAGGGATGCACCAGGCCGAAGCTTTCCTCGGCCGCCACCAGCGGCGCGGGATTGCCGCTGACCGACGAGCGCTGGCCCTGCGCGAGCGTGCGGTCGGTGATGACATCAATGTTGAACACCGCGCGGAACTTGGCGCTGCTGTCTTCCGTGTCGCGCGAGTCGCGCGGCAGAATCTGCGAACGCGCGAAGCTGGTCAGCACGGGGCTGTCCTGCGGATCGTCGGGGTTGGCGTACGTGGGCAGCAGCGCCTCGGCCGTGGGATCGCCGTTGGCCGCCGCCTGCTCAAGCCGGGTGACCAGCGTGTTCACGTTCGACAGGTTGTCGGTAAGCCCCGGCATGTACGTGCCGATGTACACCTCGTACTCGCCGTTCTCGAGGCCGTCCTCGGCGTCCCACACCCAGAGGCCCTCGGGGCGGTGGTCGTCGCTCATCGGCACGCCGCCGGGCGCCAGGTCGCGCGGCTTGCTCACGTACATCACCACGCGGTTCTTCAGCGGCGACCGCTGCTGGATTTCGTTCGGCGCGAGGTTGGCGAAGGTCAGGCCCGACCAGACATTCGCAGGATCGGGCGAGAAGATGAACTGCGGGCGCAGCAGCGCGGGCAGCGGATCGATACGCAGCCCGCTCGCGCGCCCGTCGACATACGCGGGATAGAACGGGAAGTCGCGCTGGTTGGTCGAGAGGTCTTCGCCGAAGTCGTCGAAGGGCGCGATCGTGGCCGGGAAGATGCCGTTCATGTCGAGTTCCGGCGCGCGCACATCGGCGCCGCCGTTGTTGCCCGACACGCTCAGGCCGCTGTCGGTGACGGCATAGAGATAGACCGGCGACCATGCGGCGGGCGGATCGAGCAGCGAGGTGCCGGAAGCGCCGGGCGGCGGGAACCACTGCAGCAGGTTCTGCCGGCTCTGGCCCTCGGGCAGGTCGGCATCGCTGATGGCTTCGCGCGGGGCCAGGCCGCTCGCGCCGGCGTCGAACAGGCGCGGGCGGATGGGCCGGAAATCGGCCTGCGCCACCGTCAGCACCAAGCTGTTGGTGGAGAAGGTATTGCCGGCCTGCTTCAGCGGGGTCTCCCCCGTGCTGCCCGTCACGCGGTCGGGCTGCTGCATCGCCAGCACCGAACGCTGGCTCACGTCTTCCACCGCGCGCACGCCGGCGGCATTCGTGTAGAAGTTCAGACCGGTCACATCGTGGTAGAAATTCTCGCTGCCGACGCGGCCGCGCGCGCCGTTGAACATGTAGTGCTCGCGGGTCACCAGCGGCACGCGCGCGATATCGAGCCCCGACGAGAACGGCGTGTTCGTGACCGGCGTGTAGTCCACGCGGTTTTCCCACGATGCGCTAGCGAGGCGGGTATCTTCGGCGCCCGCAAACGACGCGTCGATAAAGTCCGGCCGGTAGTTGATCGGGTCGAGGCTGTAGAACTGGGCGTAGGCCTGCGATACCGGCACAGTGCCCGTGTTGTCGACCAGTGGAATGTCCGCGGCACCATCTTGCAATGCGCCCGCGCGGAACTGATCCAGCGGATTCGTCGCGATGCGGTAGGCTGTGTTCATACGCAATGGCGTGCCGGCCATGGCGTGGCCATACAAGCGGCGGTGGTCTTCGGTATTTGTGCGTAAAGCCGCGAAATCCCGCAGGTTCTGCGAATAGAAGCGCGAGAACTCGAGGAGATCGACCGGGCTGGTGCTGCCGCCCGCGAAAATACTGCCGGTCAGCGTGTTCTGCTGCGGGACCGCCTGGTAGTTGTCGGCGATGCCGAGCAGGCGCGTGCGCGCAAACACGCTCAGGCTGTCCGACCAGTCGTCGTAGTTGCCGTCGGTGGCTTCCCAGCGGTTGCTCGTGCCGAAGCGGTCGCCCGGATCGAGCGGGCTCTTGCGCTCGAGCGAGCGGTAGAAATCCAGCCCCATCTGGTTGGGCAGCCACATGCTCGGGAACGCCGGGTTCAGCGAGGCCAAGTTGACCACTGCGGGGTTCACCCCAAAGACGTCTTCCAGGCCCTCGGTGCCCACGGCCGCCGCATGGAAATTCGTAACCTGGTACGGGCTCTCCACCACGTCGTCGATGGTCCGGTTGATGACGTCGTACTCGTTGTAGGTCACGCGGTCGGCCACGTTGCCTTCGGAATCGTACAGCGATACCACCACGTTGTCGCCCGGATAGAAGCGGCGCTCCGTAAACGCCTTCCAGTCCGGCGGGTCGAGATCCGAGCCGAGGTACAGCGCGTCTTCGTTCAGCGCCATCGGCGCCGGCTCGCCCAGATACGTCTGGCCGAAGGCGGTCGTATAGGCCGTGTTGCCGTTGCCCGCCTGGAAAACCGCGCCCGTCGCGCTCACAAAATCCACCGCGTTCGAGATGCCCGCCTCGGTCGTCGTGCCAATGGGACGGATGGTGAAGTTGGTGAGGATGATGGACGGATCGTTTTCAACACCCCAGATTTCGATGACTGTGCTGATCGAATCTGTGAAATCGGCGTAGTACTCGGCTGTGGAAAATGCACCCGAAAACGGATCCGGCAGTTCTATAAGCGGATCAATATTCGTCGTGCCCGGGAAAACCAGTTGACAGCGCTGGCTGGAAGTCACATTGATGGCATAGACTTGACGCTTCTCCCAGCGGGAAGTCAATGCCGTGAGATCAATCTCTGCGAGCTTACGATAGAAACCGCTTACAGGGGTTGTCGTGTTTTGAATGACGATCTGCGATGCGCTACTGGTATCGACCGTCGTATTCGGATACGTATCGTACGCAATGCCCGCAGTCGCGTTGGCTTCTACGGCGACATCCACAATGGCCGCGTCTTGCACGGCGACGGTGCCGATGCCGCGGGCGTTGTCGTGAATGGTTCGGTCGTTGGCGAAGCGTACGGGCAAGGTGCCATAGGCGAAGGAGCCTGGCCCGTAGGGTCGCGCGTAGGTGCCGGCCACGGCGCCGAACAGCCCGAGGTTGCCTTCGTCGACGCCTTCGCCGGAGTAGAGCGCGGGGAAGATCGTGTCGAAGGTGACGTTGGCCCCGGCCCACAAGGACGCATCTGCAAGGCCGTCGAAATCGGTGTCGGCCAACAGCGCGGGCGTCTCGTCGATAAAGCCGTCGAGGTCGTTGTCGACCATGTCTTTCTCAAGCGTGCCGGGCACATAGCGACTCGCATTGTTCAGGTAGCCGCCGTCGCCGTCGTTGTCGTAGCCGTCGTGGTCGGGGTAGTTGGGCAGGATGCCGCCGCGCAGCACCATGCGGGCGATGTCGTCCACGCTCTGCAGGTCGGCCGTCGTCAGCGCGCGCGCTTCGGACGTCGCCGTGTAGAGATCCGAGTCCTGGTGCCACAGCCGCACATTCTGCAGCTGCACGATGCGGTCGAAGGGCTGATTCGGCCCCAGGCGGAGGTTGGGGGTGGACTGTACGGCGGCTTCGTTTATGGCCTGCTGGTAATCCTGCGTGAACTGGGTGGTACCCGGCACCACTTGCGGCAAGCCGCCCTGCAGCGCATGCGTGGTACTGATACCCGCGCCAAACGCATCGACGTAATCTGCACGCGAATCGATTGCCGGGGTAAGCGGATTGTATTCGCGGTCGAACACGCTGCCGGTCAGGTCGAACATCCACGAAAGCGCGGGATCATACAAGCGATCTTCGTTCGAGGTATCGAAGATTGGCGGCACGGTCACGTGCGAAAGATCGAGGTTGTCGATCGGATCGCCGCCATTGTTCGTGGTGGACTGTGCTTCCGCTATCGTCAACGGATAAAGGATGCTGCTGCGGGCGAGGCCCATGCCGTTCTTGCCGAGCAGGTTGTGGTCGGCGTCGGGCATGAAGGGCGGATAGCTATTGGCGCCCGGGGTGTCGAAGGCGTCGTACTTCGCGAAGCTGAGCAGCACCATGCCGCCCGGCGCAATCTGCGTGCCTGCGGGCACGCGCCACTGCGTGTTAAACGGCGTGAAGTCCACCCCCGTCGTCGTGGGCGGGCCCACCTCGAGCGACCAGTTCGACAGGTCCACCACGTCGTCCGACACGTTCGCCACCTCGATCCACTCGTGGTCGGGCTCCTGGCTGAAATCGAAGAAGTTGATGCCCAGCGGGGCGGACGTGTTGGGGGGAGCCGATGCAGCGGGGTAGTTGCCGGCAATCGCTATTCCGTTGGAAGCCGGGTCGAACAGTTCGGATGTCGTGAACGCAACGATCAGTTGGTAGCCACTGGTAGTACCGGTTGCCGCATCGAAAAAAGTATCGGGCAGCCCGACGGTGTGTGTGTTTTCGTTGTCGGTCGCGCCTGAGCCGAAGTTTAGGTCGTAGGTAACCGCAGGCAAGGCCGGACCGGACAGCCTGATTTGTCCGCCGTTTATCAAATCCTGCATATCGGCGTCGCTGAGACCGTTGCCATCTGCCACGAGCCTCTTGACGGACCCAAAGCTGATGCCGCCTCCGAGCGCTACCGTGAAGGTCTGGACCGGACCGCCGCCATCCCGCAGTTGCACCGTGTAATTGCCCGCCGGCAGCACAGCCGCCGCGTCGATGCGGAAGTTGATTGTGTAGTCCCACGCACCAGCGACGAATTGACTGTTGAAGCGAACGTTTACGCCCAGTTGATTGATGCTGGCGGCCGGAGGCCACTCCATAAAATAGCCGGGCTCGGGATCGAAGTCGGAGTTTTGCCTGCTGATGTCCGATGGCTGCGGATCGATGAAGAGCCAATTTTCAGGTTCGCCGGGACCGTGAGCCAGGTGTTGCGGGTTCACGCGTTCCCAGTTCTGCTTGAAGTAGTCTTCCAGCAGCCCCACCGCTGCGGATTGCGCCGCGAAATTACCGGTAGAGGCGATGTCCCCGATGCGCGCGCGCAAGTCGTCCTTCACATCCGCTCCGCCGATGGGCACATACTTGATGGTGTAATGGAGCCGGCCTGCGGCCACCAGTTCAGCGACGGTGGTCGCCCCGAGTACGTCCTCGAGTTTCGCGGTGAGGTAATAGCGCCCCACGGGCAAACCATCTTTGAAACCGCCGAGGTCGGTATCGGAAAACTCGAACTGAATGATGTCGGGCACCTGCAGAAACCGTGGCGTGCCGGGTGGGCTTTCGTAGAGGAGTTCTAACTCATAACCCAGTCCCGAGGTTTGCAGGGTCGTGCTTTCACCGATGAGGGGTGCCCCGCCGCCGGGAACGCCCCAAGAAGTATTCAGGATAGAAAGCGGTCCAAGGGGGAGCGGCATTTCGGCCGCGACAATCGCGTCCCGCTGAATGGCGAACTCTGGCATAAGGGCATCACCGGCGCCGGCCAGATAGGTGAACGTGCCAGGGCTGGCATAGTAGTTCGGCACCTCACCCGTGACCGTACCGATCGCACCGAGGTATTCGTTGTAGGGTGACGGATCGAGATTGGCGTAGCTGGGCGGCCCTGCAGTCAAGGCGACCGGATCCGTCGCCGGGGTGCCGCCAAGTTGGTCCGGCACGGCTTCGGCTTCTACGCGGCGGACGGGGCGGACCATGAGTTCGTTGATGCGGACGGCTTCGGTGCCGGCGGCGGTGTAGGAGATTTTGCGCTGTTCCTGGGTGTTGGTGTCGAAATCGGCGAAGACGCGGTCGCGCCACCATTCGTCGTTGATTTGGAGGGGGCGGGCGTCTTCGGTGGTATTGAGCACGGACTCGAGCTGGTCCTGGATTTCTTCCATGGGGAAGAGCCGGGCGGCTTCGATGATTTCGCGGGCGTTGAGGTCGTTCTGCTGGGGCCAGGAGAAGATGTTCCCGGCGATTTCATCGTCCTGGGAGAGGTCGATGTTTTCGGTGGTGAGGATGGAGCGGGCGTAGTTGGCGTCGCGCGTGTCGGTGATGTTGGCGGCCAGCTGGAGCGCCTGGAGCTGGGGGTCGAGCGGCAGCTGCATGGCGGCGGGGTAGATGTCGAGCGGGTTGATGTCGGCTACGCCGGCGCGGGTGTAGAGCATGCCGCCGCGCTTGTCGGCGCCGGCGTTGGGGTTGTGGGCGGCCAGGCGGAGGCCGGCGTTGCGCAGGCCCTGGGCGTAGCGCGCGGGCGACACGGCGCGGACGAAGCCGAGCGGGTTGGTGAGATCGAGCGTGGCGGTGTTTTCGATCAGGTTGGTCCAGGGGGTGTTGTCGAAGAGGCCCAGCACGCCGCCGGTGTCGATGAGGTCGAGCGGGGACTCGAGGTCGTTGGCGAGCAGGAGGCGCGCGGCGAGCTGCTTGGAGCTGGCGCGGTTGATGTCGATTTTGTTGAGGCCGCGGATGCCAGCCTCGGTGTTCACGAAGGCGAGGTTCTTGTCGGTGGAGTGCATGGTGCCGACGCGGTTGAGCACGGCGCCGCGCCCGCCCCCGATCTGGTTCACGCGCTGGAGTTCGGCGCGGGTCTGGAAGAAGGTGTCGCCGAATTCGCCGGCTTCGTTGGCGAAGTTGTAGGCTTCGTCGGCCGGAAGCCCCCCGGCGATGCCGTCGTTGTCGAGCGCGATGTTGCCGAGGCCGAGGTCGTTTTCGGCGAGGGCGTTGGCCAGCGGCGAGAAGCGCTGGTATTCGTCGGGTTCGTCGATGCCTTCGAACTGGCCCAGGCGGAAGTAATACTGGGCGAAGCGCAGCTGAAGCGGATCGGTGAATCCGTTGGCGGTGCCGAGGGCGAGCTCGGTGACGCTGCTGGCGTTGCCGCTGAGGAAGTCCTTGTACGCCGCGACCTCGTCGAAGCTGGTGGGCCAGCGTTCGGGCCCAAGCGGCAGGAGGCCGCCGTCGGTGATGCCGTCGCCGTCGTTGTCTACGCGGTCGATGGCGGAGAGCAGGGCGTTGCCGTTGTCGTCCACGCGGCCGTAGCCGGGCAGGCTGATGTCGAAGCGGTAGGGATACACCGCCTCTTCCTGCGCGGGGTTGTAGCTGCCGTCAGTGGTGACGACGCCGAAGTATTCGGTGTTGACCTGGGCGTCGGTATCGCGCGGCAAGTGCATGCCGGCGGGCGCGCCGGCGCGGTATCCGGCAATCTTCGAGGCGAGCGCGACGTCGAAGCCTGGGATGACGCGGAGGTCGTATTCGGCGGGGCTGAGGCCGCCGCCCAGCGCGGGCGACATGAGACTCTCGCGATCCGGATCCTTGAAGATATCGTAGCGCTCGGCGCCGGCCACGTTGAGGTTGACCTTGCTGGCCTCGTCGGCGATGCGGATGGCCGCGCGGCCGACGAGCGTACACACGGGTTCGCCGCTGTGGGTGACGCGGATGCTGTTTTCGAGCGCGGTGATGACGGTGCCGGGCAGGCCCGCGGGCCAGGCCTTGGTCTGGCCGTCGTCGGGGTCGACCCAGGTGCCGACGAGCGTGGCGCCGTTGATCCACACATCGCGGTGGATATCGGAATAGCTCTTGGTAATCTGCTTGGCGTAGGCGTCGGTGCTGGCGGCGTAGGTCGGCCCCATCAGTTCGAGGTTGTCCCAGTTGCCGACGGGCTGCCAGCCGGGCGCGGCGATGTTGGTCGCGTCGGAGCCGTTGTAGCTGCCGGGCTGCAGCGGCCCGAGGTAGGCGTAGGTGTGGTAGTCGTTCACCAGCTGGTCGTAATCGTTGTCGAGCACGTCGACATCGGCCACGGTGAGGGCGAGGTCGAAGGCGACCACGGGCCCGCGGGCGCCATCGCCGAAGCGGCGGGGCGCGTAGATGGTGTCGGGCAGGATGATGGCGGCGTTGAGCACGTCGACCTGCACGAGTTCGTTGGCGGTATTCTCGTAAGTGAATTTCTCGACGGTGCTCGAAGCGCCGTCGCCGTCGAGGTCGAGCGAAATGCGGATGCCCGGCAGCGGCGAGGTGAGGAACAGGCGATCCTCGGAGGGATCGTCGGTGAGTCCGTCGCCGTCGTTGTCCAGCCCGTCGCCAATGCGCACGAAGCCGGCTTCGGTTTCCACCAGCGGCCCGAGGCCGTTGTAGATGAGGGCGCCGGTCTCGATGGATTCGTCGTCGTCGTGGAGGATGACGCCGTCGGGATCCTGCAGGGGTTCGCCGCTGGCGTCGACCGCTGCGTAGTCGGTGCGGTTGAGCAGGTTGCCGCCGGCCACGTAGACGTCGCGGTCGTCGTTGATGCGGTTGTCCTGCAGTTCGTCGATCATGCCGTCGAGGTCGTTGTCGATTTCGTCGGAGGGGAAGAACTCGTCCTGCGGGATGGGTATCCAGATGGAGTCGCGCTGCCCGTCGCCGTCGTTGTCCACGTCGGCGATGGCGTCGATTACTTCCTCGGGGAATCCGGTGGCCTCGGGCGGCAGCGCGAAGGGCACGCCCTCGTAGTAGGGATCGCCCTCGGCGGCGGGATCGGCCGAGCGGTAGACCGCCGGGGTGACGAAGGGGAAGGCCGCGGGGGCTTCGTCGAAATAGGCAAAGCGCACGTCGGGCGAAATGGCGGCCAGCTGGGCATTGAGCCCGGCGAGCCCGGTGCTGAAATCGGCCAGGAAGGTGCCGCCCGGCACGCCCGGATCCTCGATGCGCAGCTCGACCTGGTCGTCGTAAATCAGGATGAAGTCGGGGTTGTCGGGCTGAAAGGGATTGCCCGGCGTGAGGCCGCCCTGGAAGCGCGGAATGAACAGCCATTCGTTGGAGCGGGGACCGCGGAAGATTTCCTCGCGGTGGCCGTCGGGCCATACGAGCATGACGGGCAGCTTGCGTCCGTTGCCGGCCACCAGCTGGGCCGCGCGCTCGAGCGCTTCTTTGATGCGGTTGGCGTCGAGTTCGGGCACGCCGCCGCTGATGAGCGACTGGCCGATGGTATCGCCCGGGAAGGCCCGGTGCCGCGCCCACGATTTGCCCGCCGCCCAGGAGCCTTCGAACTGCGACCGGAAGGAGTGGTCGTTCGAGGTCACGTCGGGGTGGCGGAAGAAATACTGGTTGAGGGCGTGAATGGCGATGTTGTTGGCGGCGTCGTCGAGCATGTCGACGCGCACCGCGTTGGTGGCGTTGGTGGCGGTGCGCAGGTCGAGCCGGCTCACCGAGAAAAACGTGAGGCCGATGGCCACGAGGATGGTGAGGATGGCGATGGAAATAAGCAGCGCCGCGCCGCGCTGCCGGCGGCGGGGGCCGGTTTGCTGTTCTGCCATGACCTGCCGTAACACGGGCACTCACCTCCATGGCCCTGTCCTTGGGCCGCTCGCGCAATCCTTGCGTATCAATCTCAGCCGGGGCGCCGCGCACGGGGCGCGCGCCCGCGGAAAACATCAGTTGGTATTGGCCACAAACTGCGTGGGCAGCTTGCGCGTGGCGCCCGAGGGCACCTCGATAATCTGGTCGAAGTACTCGCGGAAATCGGGCGACCCGGTGGTCTTGCCCTCGGCCATAATCCAGAAGCGCGGGCCGACCATCTTGGGCAGGGCGGGCGCCATGGGCGAGCCGGTGGACGCGCGCGTGCGCAGGCCCCGCATCTCGTCGCCCAGCTGGTAGTCGAACTCATTCACGCGGTCGATGGCGGTCATCACGGGCGAAAGCGGATCGCCGGGGTCCACCGTGGCGGTCGGGTCGATAAACCGGGTGTAGCCCGGAATGTTGTCCGCCGAATTGTAGGTCTGCTGGAACTCCTCGTCGGTGTCGCCGTAGATGAAATAGCCATCCACGCCCATCACGTCGAAGTTGTAGAGTTCCTGCGCGAACAGCGGGTCGGTCACGTTGTAGAGAATCGGCCGCGCCGCGCTGACGATGCGCTCGCCCACGGCGTAGTCCTTCGGGTCTCGGTTGTTCTGGATGTTCGCCACGCCGAGCACGTCGTCGTTGCTCCAGGCCTCGAACCAGTTGCGCGCGCCGGTGGCGCTGGCGCCGAGAATGAGCGGCACCCGGTTGACGAAGGGATCCATCAGGTTCATGTAGTCCTCGCCCGCGAGCATCTCGAGCCAGAGGTCGCGCTTGCGGGCATCGACGATGGCGCGCACGGTTTCGTTGCTGAGGAAGTGCGACGGCGCGGTGCTGGCGAGCGCGAGCGAGGTGCCATCGGCCAGGGTGCGCAGGTCGTTGTCGTCGAGCGCGCCGGGCGTGGGCGACAGCAGGGCGTTGTAGAGCGCGCACCAGAGCAGGTCTTGCCCGCCGCCGGTGTTTTCCACGCTGCCGGTGCCGTAGATACAGTTGCCGCCGTACCAGCCCTGCGCGGGATAG
Organism: Candidatus Hydrogenedens sp.; assembly: GCA_016125095.1. Taxonomy (GTDB): domain Bacteria; phylum Hydrogenedentota; class Hydrogenedentia; order Hydrogenedentales; family JAEUWI01; genus WGMK01. The sequence goes on from WGMK01000027.1 coordinate 38,038, forward strand.
TTGGTGAAGGTGTTGTCGATATCGCCCGCGTCGATCTGCGGGAACTGCATGCGCACGGAGGGATCGAGCGGATTGGGCGGCAGATCGAAAGAGGTGAGATCCGACACGCCGGGTTCCTCGAGACGCAGCAGGTAGGTGGTCTCGACGTTGACGATCATCTCGACGGGGTAATCTTCGAAGCTGACCAGCGTGCCGCTCGTATCGACCGCTTGCAGGGTGCCGAGTCTCCAGAAGAGATCGGAACCGCCGGATTGCTGCGCGGCGAGGTCGGCCAGCCCTTGCGTCACGGCGTTGTCGTATGCGTCCAGGGTCAGGGCCGGCAGGGTCTCGTCGGTGATGAGGCCCACGACCAGCTTGCGCGCGAAATCGATGCCGGCCTGCGGCGGATTGGTGGCTCCGGCCGAGGCCTGCTGAATGGCCCGCTCGAGCATCAGCCGGAAACCGATGACGAAATTGCTTTGGTAGTCGTACTCGTCATCGAGCCGGTTCATGACGTAGCTCACGCGGCCGAGCTGGCCGTTGGGCAGCACGCCGACGTAAGAGAAACCGTTGGGCGTGCCGTGGAACTGGTAGAACTTGCCGTATTCGCGCGCGGTGAATGCGGTCTCGAGATCGCGCTCCATGGCGTTGAGCACCGTGCGGCCGATTTCGCGGTTGTCGATGTTGGCGTAGCCGTTGAGCGTGGTGCGCACCGCGCCGGTGTAGAGCAGCACGACGCTACTGAGCACGGTGACCAGGATGGCCATGGCGACCATGACTTCGACCAGCGTGAAACCGCCGCGGTATGGAGCGGGCGCGCGCATGCTATTGCTCCGTGATGTAGGTGACGAAGCGCTCTTCGCGCCCGTCGAACATGGTGACGCTGAAGGTGACGCGGAACAGGTCGACATCGCCGCCGATGCGCTGCACGGACGCGCGCCAGGAATCGTAGACGGCGTAGGCGCGCTGCGCCTGGGTCAGCTCGCGGAAGGCGTTGCGCACCGCCCAGTTGCTGACAAGATCGGAAATGCTGCCGGCGCGCACGCGGCCCAGCTCGGTGCTGGCCAGCGAGGCCACCGAGGTGCGTTCCTGCGCGATGCGCGACTGCCGCAGGCTTTCGGGAAACAGCTGGATGATACCGATGATGCCCACCGCAAGTATCGTGAGCGCGATCATTACTTCGAGCAGGCTGAAGCCGGCGTTCTGTTTCATGGCGCAATCCCTCATGACGCGATCTTCACGCGCCCGGTGGAGCGGTAGATTTCGATCGGCACGGCGCGGTAGTTCTTCACCGGCTGGCCGTTGGTATCCAGATACACGAACTCGGGGCGGTCGGCATCGTTCAGCCGCGCGTCGAGGCCCTGGTCGGGTCGCGGCCCCACGAGGAAGGTGAAACGCTCCTGCGAGACGCCCTCCACTAGCAGCCGGCCGTCGGGCGTAAATACGTGCGCGGGGAAGCGCGAGAGGTACTGCGCCAGCTGGTCCGCCGGCAGGCCGTTGGCCTGTTCGCCGTCGAGCGTGTCATAATCGAGAATGACCGGGATTCCGCGCGACATGCCCAGGGCGGGCAGCCCCACACTGCACGCGTCGCGGCCGATGTCGTAGCGCGGATTCAGGCTGTCATATAGCGAAACGAAGGTATCGGGATCGCGCAGAAGCACGGCGACGTCGATATCCAAGGCCTTCCAGGCGCCCTCGTCGCCGGGTGCCGGCACGAAGGCGTCGTCAAAATCGTCGGTACAGTTTTGAGGAATGCCATTGGCCGTCTGGGTCGCCAAATCGCGCGACTGCTGCCACAAGCTGCTCAGCGGGGCGAAGAACTTTTCTTCGCTGCCGGGCAGGGCGTACATCATCGCGGCGGCCTCGATATAGCGCACCGGAGCCCCCGTCAGGCTATCCTGCAGAAACGACTCCGGCGCGAGCGCCAGGTTGTTCGGGTCGGTCGTGGGCGGCACATAGGTGTCGAGCGCGTAGACCACGGCCGTGTTCACGTTGTACGTGGAGGCGTAGACGCGGGCGGCGCGGAGCAGCTGGAATATTTCGCGGGCGGCGCGCGACTGCTTGTCGTTGGAGAACGCGCCGATGCGCGCCAGGCCGGGCACGGCCAGCGCCGTGAGCAGGCCCACAATGGCCAGCACCACGATTAGCTCGACCAGAGTCAAGCCCTGTCTCTGTACGCGTCGCGTCGTCACGTCGTTGCCACTCCTGCCCCCGGCCGCGGCGGCGCCATTGCCCCGCGGCATCGAAACTCTATCCGCCCGGCGCCGGCTCTGCCCCCGGCGCCGGGCGGATGTATCAAGTCTAATAGAACCTGGTAAAGCTGTTCGTCGGATCCCAGTTGTTGATGTCGTCGCCGCCGCCCCAGAATTCCTGATCCTGAGCGAGGTCGTATCGACCGAATTGGACATAATCGAGGCTTGGAGCTCGATACATTGCCTGGCTTGACAGCAGGTTGGCGCCGTTCGACCAGATAAAGGCGAGGCGGTTGATTTCCGCCGGCCAGCCGACAGCAAGGGAATTATTATCGATATCCGTGATCGGCTTGCGGCCTTGCGTATTGGGGTCGTTAAGCGTCAAAGAATCCGCCTTGAACCCAACGCCGGGTAGATTCGTCTCGGGTGCCAAGTAGACACGGAAGGGGATGGGGCTGCGTCCGATAGAGTTCCCCTGATTGTCCACATCGCGCGACTGCCAAGGACCCGGATAGATGTTGTACAGGTTGCCCCAGGGGTCGGTGCCGAGATCGGGCAAATAGCCCAGACCCAGCTTGTTTATGGTGGCCACATCAAGCACTTGATTGTAGCTGAACGTGGCACCGTTGTAGAACGAATCCGTTCCTCCAATCACACGGCGCCCGCTTCGCAGCACACCGTACAATGCGCTTGTATACAGCGATGTTGCCGCAGCGAATCCTTCGGGCGTGCTCGGCGGCCAGGTCTGCGCGCCCTGCGCATCCGGACTGAGTCCGCTGCCGACGATAGTCGCGCGTACGCCATCCGGATTAAATATCTGCTCCAGCTTCGAGCGATTGGCGTCGGCCAGAATCTCGGTCAGGCCGGCTTCAATGCCCTGGATGTCGCCCATGGCCCGGGTCATCTGGCCTTGCGACAAGTAGTTCACAATACTCGGCACCGCGATGGATGCCAGGATGGCGATGATGGCCATCACCACCAGCAGTTCGACGAGGGTAAAACCCGCGTTCCGTCTCATGTCTCGTTCCTCCTGCGGTTGGCCCGCTTCCCCGGGCCAGCGCCCGCTGTTCTTGTTTCTGCTCACGTCGGAAATTCCTGTTTCGGACCTTCTACGCGGCGCAATGCGCTGCGTTTGGTTGCTTATGTACCGCTGATGGAGTCGCCCAGGGTGAAGATGGGCAGGTAGAGCGACACGACGATGAAGCCGATGATGCCGCCGAGGATGATGATGATGGCCGGCTCCATGAGCTGGAGCATGGCCTCCACGGCGGCCTCCACTTCGTCGTCGTAGATGTCGGCCACCTTCACGAGCATCGCGTCGAGCTGGCCGGTTTCTTCGCCTACGTCGATCATGTTCACGGCCATGGCCGGGAAGGTCTTGGTTTCGTCGAGCGGGGCGGCGATGGTCTCGCCTTCCTTGATGCTGTCGTGCACCTTGTCCACCGCGTCCTGGATCACGCTGTTGCTGATGGTCTCGCGGGTGATTTTGAGCGCCTGCAGAATCGGCACGCCGGAGGTGATGAGGGTACCGAGGGTACGCGCGAAGCGGGCCACGGACACCTTGGTCACGAAGTCGCCGATGAGCGGCATCTTGAGCGAGACGATATCGTAGAAGCGGTTGACCGCCTTGGACTGGCGCGAAAGCTTGAAGGCGATAAGGATGGCGTTAATCGCCACCACCAGCTTCCACCAGCTGTAGAGCATGAAGTCGCCGCAGGCGATGAGGAACTTGGTGGGGGCGGGAAGCTCGCCGCCGAACTCCTCGAAGATTTCGGCGAACACGGGCACCACCTTCACCAGCAGGAAGGCCACGATGCCGGCCGCGATGAGGAGCACCGCGATCGGGTAGATCATGGCGCCGCGCACGCGGCGGATGAGGGCCTGGCGCTTTTCCATGAAGATGGCCAGGCGCTGCAGCACGACTTCGAGCATACCGCCGACCTCGCCCGCGCGGACCATGTTCACGTAGAGGCGGTCGAACTGCTTGGGGTGCTTGGCGAGCGCGTCGGCGAAGGTGCCGCCGGACTGGATGTCCTGCGAGATTTCGCGGAGGATGTCGCGCAGCTTGCTGGGCTTCTGCTGCGCGATCAGCACGTTGAGGCTGCGGAGCAGCGGCAGGCCGGCGTCGATGAGGGTGGAGAGCTGGCGGGTCATCACCATGATCTCCTTCATCTTCACGCCGCCGAAATAGAGCTCGTCGAGGCCCTTCTTCTCCTTGCGGGCGCGCTTTTCGTCGCGCTTGGTGGCCTCGCGCACGCGCGTGGGAAACAGGCCCAGGCTGCGGATGTCGTTGATGGCGAGCGCCTGGCTCTCGGCATCGACGACGCCGAGCTGCTGCTTACCCGTCTTGTCCAGCGCGTGATAGAAATACTTCGGCATGGTTCAGTTCCTCCCGCCGTTAATCGTCGTCGAACCGGTCGGTATGGCCCAGCACTTCCTCGGCGCTGGTAATACCCTGCACGCACTTCACGATGCCCTGCTCGCGCAGGGTGAGCATGCCCAGGTTCTTGCGGGCATACTTGCGGATATCGAAGGCCATGGCGCGATCGAGCACCATTTCGCAGATATTCTCGTCGATGACGAGCATTTCGTAGAGACCGGTACGGCCGATGTAGCCGCGGAAATCGCAGGCGGCGCAGCCCTTGGGTTTGTACAGCCGCAGGTTGGGGTTGGCCCGGTAGGCCTTGGGCAGGCCGAGCTCGTCCATTTCCTTCTGGCTGGGAATGTAGGGTTCCTTGCAGTCGCGGCAGAGCTTACGCGTGAGCCGCTGGGCCAGCACGCCCTCGAGCGAGGCCGTGATCAGGAAGGGCTCCACTTCCATGTCGAGCAGACGGGTGATGGTCTCGGGCGCGCTGTTGGTGTGCAGCGTGCTCAGCACCAGGTGGCCGGTGAGCGAGGCCTCGACCGCGATCTGCGCGGTCTCGAGGTCGCGGATTTCACCCACCATCACGATGTCGGGGTCCTGGCGCAGGATGGCGCGCAGGCAGGCCGCGAAGGTGAGGCCGATGTCTTCCTTCACCTGGCACTGAATCAGCCGGTCGATCTGCAATTCGACCGGGTCCTCGGTGGTGATGATCTTCACCTGGGGGGTGTTCAGTTCGTTCAGGCAGGCGTAGAGCGAAGTCGTCTTGCCGGAACCGGTGGGCCCGGTGACGAGGAAAATGCCGTTGGGCTTGTTGATGACCGTGTCGATCAGCTTGAGCTGGCGCTCGTCGAAGCCGAGCACGTTCATGTCGATCTTGATGGCGGTACGGTCGAGGATACGCATCACGACGTTTTCGCCGTAGAGCGTGGGCAGCGTGGCCACGCGGATATCGATGATGGTGTCGCCCACCTTCAGCTCGATGCGCGCGTCCTGCGGGAGACGGCGCTCGCCGATGTCCATGCTGCAGATGACCTTGATGCGGGCCACCAGCGCGATGTGCAGGTTCTTCGGCGGCGCGACGATTTCCTGCAGGATGCCGTCCACGCGGATGCGGATGCGGAACTGATCCTCGTAGACCTCGAAGTGCACGTCGGACGCGCGCTTCTTCACGGCGTCGAGGAAGATCAGGTTGACGATCTTGATCACCTCGGGCTGCATCGCCAGCTCGACGAGGTTGTCGGTGTCGCGCACCACTTCCTGGGTGCCGAGTTCCTCGAGGCTCAGTTCGGCCGTGCCCACGCGATCCTCGAGGTCGTGCAGCATCTCGTGGATGGAGTCGGTCTCGTAGGAATAGTTGGAGCGCCACACCGCGGCCACGTCGGCCGCGTTGCTCACCGCGCCGCGCACCTCGCAGGAAAGAATCTGCGAGAGGTCGTCGAGCACCTGGATGTTGAGCGGGTCGGCCATGGCAACCGTGAGGATGCCGTCGCTGAACCGGATCGGGATGATGTTGTAGAAGCGGGCCACATCGCCCGGCACCTTGCGGATGACGTCTTCGGGAATTTTGAGCTTGGTGAGATCGATGCGCTCCATGCCCGACTGCACGCCGAGCGCCTCGATGATGTGCTGTTCTTCGCAATAGCCCATCGACACGAGCACGCGGCCGAGCATATCGCCCGTGAGACGCTGGCGCTGCAGGGCCTCGTCGAGCTGCAGGGGACTCAATACGCCCTGCTCGACGAGGATGTCGCCAATCTGCCGTTCTGCTGTGCTCATGCCGGGCATGGTGCTATGGAATCCTTATTCTTTGGCGCCGGGTTCGAGGGGCTTGGGGCCGTCCTCAAGCCCGAAGGTGCGCGCGGTGTTTTCAAACTCGGCCTGGTCCTGCGCCTTCGCGTGGCAGTCCTCGTAGTTCACGACGCCCTTGCGGTACAGCGCCAGCATGTGCTCGTCGAGCAGGTTCATGCCGTGCTTGTGGCCGGTCTGGATGGCCGACGTGATGCGGTAGGATTTGTTTTCGCGGATCAGGTTGGAGATGGCCGGGGTGTTCACCATCATTTCGTAGGCGGCCACGCGGCCGAAGCCGCTTTTCTTCTTCAGCAGGGTCTGCGAAAGCACGGCCTTGAGGTTACCGGCCAGCTGCGTGCGGATCTGCTCCTGCTGGTTCGTGGGGAAGGCGTCGACGAGTCGGTCCACGGTACGCACGGCGCCCGTGGTGTGCAGCGTGCCGAACACCAAGTGGCCGGTTTCGGCCGCGGTCACGGCAGCCTCGATGGTTTCGAGGTCGCGCATTTCGCCCACGAGGATTACGTCAGGGTCCTGGCGCAGGGCGCGGCGGAGCGCCTCGCCGAAGGTGGGCACGTCTACGCCCACTTCGCGCTGCGTGATGATGCTCTTCTTGTGATCGTGGTAATACTCGATCGGGTCTTCAATCGTGATGATGTGATGATCAAGGTTCGTGTTGATCCAGTCGATCATCGTGGCGAGCGAGGTGGACTTGCCGGAACCGGTCGGCCCGGTCACCAGCACCATGCCGCGCGGCATCTGGATGATCTCTTTCATCACTTTGGGCAGGCCGATCTGCTCGAACGTGAGCAGGGTCTTCGGAATCAGGCGGAGCACCATGCCGATGAAGCCGCGCTGCTTGAACACGGACACGCGGAAACGGGCCACGTCTTCGAAGGCGAAACCGAAGTCGGTACCGCCGACTTCCTGCAGTTCCTGCTGGTTGTCGACCGACGCGATGCTCTTCATCAGGCGCTCGGAATCCTCCGGCGTGAGCGGATCGTCGCCGAAGTACACCAGGCTGCCGTGCACGCGCCCCACCGGGGGGTTCTTCACCGCGATGTGCAGGTCGGACCCGTCGCGGTCGACCAGCATGCGCAGCAGGCTTACCATTTCATACGCCATCAGGCAGTCTCCTTCTTCGACTCTTTCGGGCGCTCCTCGCGGAGCGGATCGTCTACGCGCGTGCGTCGGTTGACTTCTTCAATCGTGGTGATGCCATTCAGGGCCTTGCGCCAGGCGTCCTCGCGCATGGTCTTCATGCCGGCGCGGCGCGCGGCGCGCTTGATCACGGCGGACGATTCCCCGCGCATCAGCATGCCGCGGATCTCGTCGTTGGATATCAGCAGTTCGTAGGCGCCCAGGCGGCCCTGGTGGCCGGTGCGGTTGCAGTTGTCGCAGCCCTCGCCGTGGAATAGCTCGACCTTGGACAGATCTACCTGGAAACCCAGGCGCTCGACCTCTATTTCCGGCGGGTCGTAGGGGGCCTTGCACGACGAGCAGATGGTGCGCACGAGGCGCTGCGCCATGATGGCGCGCACGCCCGACGCCACGAGGAAGGGCTTGATGCCCACGTCGATCAGACGCGTGAACGAACTTGCGGTATCGTTGGTGTGCAGGGTCGAGAACACCAGGTGGCCGGTAAGCGCCGCCTTGATGGCGATTTCGGCGGTTTCCTGGTCACGGATTTCGCCCACCATCACGATATCCGGGTCCTGGCGGAAGATGGCACGCAGCGCGCGGCTGAAATTCCAGCCGATGTCGTGGTTGATCTGCACCTGGTTGATGCCGGTCAGCTGGTATTCCACCGGGTCTTCCACGGTGATGATTTTGCTGTCGGGCGTGTTCAAGGTATGCAGCGAGGCATAGAGCGTCGTTGTCTTGCCAGAGCCGGTGGGGCCGGTCACCAGGATCACGCCGGTCGCCTGGTTCAGCAGGTTTTCCCACGAACGCTGGTCTTCCGGGCTGAACCCGAGCTGGCCCAGGCCGAGCATCAGGCCCGACTTGTCCAGGATACGCATCACGACGCTCTCGCCATGCACGGCCGGCAGCGCGCTCACGCGCAGGTCGATCACCTTGCCGGCCACGGACATCTTGATACGGCCGTCCTGCGGCACGCGGCGCTCGGTGATGTCCATGCCCGCCATGAGCTTCAGGCGCGAGGTAATGGCCGGTTGCGCGCGCTTGGGCGGCATGGGCATCAGCTGCATTACGCCGTCGACACGGTAGCGGATCTTTACGTCCTGCTTGCCCGGCTCGATGTGAATATCGGACGCGCGCAGGCGGAAGGCTTCCATGATCATCTGCTGCACGTATTTAACGACCGGGTTGTCGAGGTCTTCGTCCTCGTCGTCGCCCGAGGCCGCGCGGATGTTGTCTTCCAGTTCCGCGCCGTCGATGCTCATGCTGCCCAGGCTGATGTCGCTTTCGCTCAGGCTGCCCAGGCTGCTCAGCGACGAATCGAGCGAGCTCATGTTCGACATCGAGCTCAGCGTGCTCATGCTCGACGCGCTGCTCACCGTCGAAAGCATGTTCTCCACGCTGGCGTCGGTGAGGCCGTAGTACTTGTTCAGCGCGAGCGCGATTTCCTCGGGCGTCGCAATCACCGTGTCGATGGGGCGCTCGAGCAGGCGCTGCACGCCGTCGATGTTGTCGAAGTTCGTGGGGTCGGCCGAGGCCACCACCAGCATGCCGCCCTTTTCCTCGATGGGAATGATGCGGTAGGTCGTGGCGATGTTGCCCGGCACCTGCGAGCGGATACGCTCGGGAATCTCGCGATCCGAGATCTTGATGATCTGGATGCCGAGCTGATCGGCCAGCGCCTCGGTGATGTGGCTCTTGGAGATGGCCCCCATGCGCAGCAAGATTTCACCAATCTTGCGATGACCCATCGAGGTCTGCTGCTTGTGGATCGCCTCATCGAGCTGGGACTGCTTGATCACACCCCGCTCGACAAGACGCTGGCCAAAGAGACTATACGTTGCCTGCATCCCTATACGCCTCGCTACTCACTCAACATAATGCTACCAGAGGATTGGTGTTTTGTCAATGTAAATACTGCAAACTTCCGTTGATAACACTGGACTTACAAAAGTATTTGTAAACAATATACCGGATTTTTGACCAATCCGATACACCTGCTTCAACGGCCCCGCTCCCCTCTTCCTTCGAGGCGGGGCCGCATAGGTCTGACAAGTCTGATTCTGCGTTATCAGCTTTCGGGACGCAAGGTAACGAAGGTGAGCATGCACTCCAGACCCTGCGCATCGGCGGTGGGCCGCAGATAGGACAATTGGTACAACGCGATCAGGTTGTTCGCATCGTACACGGTGTGCAGGAAATTGACGAGCTCTTCCAGCGAGATGTTGTTCAGTTTCACCTCGACCAGCTCGACCAGATCGGATTCCTGGCTGGAACGCCGCACTTGGTTCAAACTGGAACGTTCCTGCAGTTTTACTTCGTTGAGGGTGCGCTGCAGAAAGGTGATGAAACTGAAGTTGGACGGCCGGGTGCGCAGGCGCTCGGCGATGGGACGCTGTTGTTCGACGCGCGTCTCGGCGTCCATCTTGTCGAGCTGGGCCATTTGCAGGCCCGATTGCGCATCGTCCAGTTCGGCGCGGGCGCTGAGGTAGTTGGCGCGTGGGCCGGCCGGCACCCACCAGGCGAGGATGCCCAGAATGACCAGCAGCAGCAGCCATACGGCGAGCTTCGATCGCGATTCATTCTCGAGCTGGATGTTTTCCATGAAGCCTTCCTGGATTCGCCTTAACTGACGCCCGGCTCGGGACGCATGATCTTGATGGCAAAGGTCGTGGTGGAGCCCTCGACGCGCACCTCGGGATCGCTCTCGAAGCGGAAGCGCGGCTCGGTCTTGAGGCCCGCGAAGATCTCCTGCAACTGCCCGCTGTTGCCCACTTCGCCCTCGACGATAATCCAGGGGAGGCGGTTGCCAGGCGGCGACACGCGGATGTTGTGCAGCGTAATCTGGTCCTCGGGCAGGCGCCTGCCAAGGATGGTGAGTATCTCCAGCAGCGTCGGATCGGTGAACACCGTGGTGTCGATGTCGTCGGGCAGGCCCTCTTCCATGCTGTCGAGGGCTTCCATCTGCACGGTTTCCTGCTGCGCGCGCAGGGTGGCCGCTTCTTCGCGGTATTGATTGGCCGCCTGCCAGTAATACAGGGCCCAGCCGCCGAGCACCAGCGCCAGCAACACACCGGAAAACACCACGTGCCGGGTAGCGTCGCGGATGAAGGGATTCACGTCCTGCTGTTCGCCGATGAGATTGACGCCGAAGCCGCGGCCGGTGCTGCCGTGTGCGGCGCCGAGCACGGCTTCCCAGCGGTTCAGCTTGTGGCCCGAGGGCCCCTCGGCCAATGCCACGGCCGCACCCGGAATCGAGGTGATCATCGTGCTGGATTCGACCGGCACGCCGATGCTCTGCTGCAGGGCCGCGGCCTCGTCGGACGCCAGCTGCACGCCGGTGACGTGGAGTAGCTCGACGGCTTCCTTGCCGCGCCATTTCGACGCGAAGGCGCGCAGGGTATTGGCCACTTCGCGGGCGAAGGCGTCGGGATTGGTCTCTACCATCTCGCTCGAGAAGGGCAGGTGGCGGAAGAAGGCCATGCGCTTGTTGTAGGTCACCGCGAGGCAGGCGTGCCCGCGGCGCAGGTGCAGCACGGCCTGCAGGCCGCGCAGGGGCTGCGCGATGGACCACAGCCCGGTAAGCGCTACGACATCGACGGTGATGGCATCGAGCCGGGCGCCCGCGGCCTCGAGCAGGGCCTGAGCCTCGGCTATCTGGCTGTTGCGCGCGGCGATGGCCAGCACCTCGGTCTCGCCGTCGAACTCGCCGACGGTGGTGAAATCGATCGCCAGCTCGTCGATGGGCAGCGCGAGGTAGGGCTCGAGCTCGAAGCGCACCGAGGCGGCCACGCGGCGCGCGCCGCGGAACGGAATGGTCAGGTTGCGCGCGATGGTTTGCGCGCTGGACAGGCACACGACGTAGCAGGCCGGGGTGCCGCCGAGGGCGTCGAGCGCGCTGTCGATCGCCTTGACCATGGCGTCGAAGCGCTCGTCGGGCTCGGCATAGACGGCGGTGACAGCGTGCACGGCATCGAGGACGGGCTGTTTGCCGCCGGCCCGCACCTGGGCCACGCGCACCTCGTCCCCGTCAAACTCAATCGCAGCGATAGTAGACGTTAAAAGCATACGGATTCCCGTGGGGTTCAAGCCCGGCATTGTAACGGACGCTGCAAGGCGAATTCCTGTCGGGCGGCACTACCGGATCACCCGCCAATCCAGGATCCGGAACTGCTCGATGTCGAGCAGGTCCATGGCCGTGTCGGTGTCGGTGCCGGGGTCGCCCAGATAGGCCTGCATGTTCTGCTTCTGAATCGGACTCCAGGTCTCGGTCACGTATTGCGACTGGTCCTGTTCGTAGGGCCGCCGCCACACGTAGGCCTCGATTCGCACCTTGGTCTGGTCGTGCCGGCCGTCGCCGAAGATGCGGAAACAATTGCTCCAGGTGATGAAGGGATGCCACTGGGTTGTAGGGTCGCCGTTCGGGTTACTGGGGTCGGGGTTCACGCCGGGGTTCGGGTTCTGCCGGTTGCGGCGCCCATTCGGGTTGTTCGGATCGGCCTGATTGTTTGTGTTCTGCACTTCGCCCTGCAGGGTCTGCCAGCTCAAGTACGGCGGGCCGCTGGAGAAATTGAAGGTGTAGCCCTGCGTGCTCCAGCCATCGACCACCGCAGCGATGACCTCGTCGGCGGCGCTGTTGATGTTGATGGCGCCGCTGGGCGCGCCGTGTACGGTAAGCGTCTCGGAGAGCGGCAGCATGGGCGGGTCGAGCGTCTGGTCGCCGTAGTACATCTCTGGCGTGAAGCCCTGGACGAGCAGCAGTTCCTCGATGTGGTCCATCGGGCCGTTCTTGCAGCTGTAGGGATTCTCGAGCCCCTGGTAGTAGTCGTTCTCTGCGCCGTTCGGCTCGGTGTTGTCGTCGTCATTGTAGTCGAGCCAGTCGAGAATCGAGTCCACCTCGGTCTCGCCGTCGGTTTCGTTGCGCGTGGCGAAGAAGACCTTGAGCGTCTCGATGAGCGGTTCGTTGCGCTCGAGCTCGTCGGTTTCGGGGTTGTATTGCAGCAGCGCGTTCAGGTTGATCTTGCCGTACTCGTCGGAGACCGTGGTGCGGCGCTCCGCTTCGTTGATCTGCTCGAAGGCGGTGCCTAAGCTCCAGGAGTCCGGAGAAAAATCCGCGCGGCCGACGTCGTATTGCGGGTCCGCCGCCTGGCCGGTAAGGGATGCGGATTGATTGACGGGGTTGCCGTTTTCATCGAAGAGCACGAGGTCTTCCGCCAGCAGGGCCATGCCCTCGGCCACGGCGGACTTGGCGGCCAGGTATGCCTCGAAGTCGCTGCCCTGGTTCATGGTGAGCGAGGCGTCGACCTCGGCGTCGTAGGCGAACTCGACGATAATCGCGGCGAGCAGCACGACGAACATGAGCACAAGCATGAGCGCCACGCCCTCGTTGCCTTTGCGCGGGCGCTTCTTCATAGCAGGTCGCCTCCCTCGAGTTCCTCGAAAGCGCGCGACGAGATGTGGTTCGGATCAATAAACTGTCGCAGCGTGCCCGCGCCCACGGGCACGGGGAAGGTCATGCGCAGGTCGGGGTCTTCGTTCAGGTCCACGCCCAGGCCATAGAGGTTCTGCAGTTCTTCCTGCGAACGCGCGAGGTTGATGCTGATTTCGATGGCCCAGGGCATGCGGCTCAACTCGATGGAATCCCAGGCGTCTACCCAGTCTTCTTCCTCGACGTCGTAGTAGCGGATGTTCATGGACTGCACGGGCACGTGGCGTACCCGGGCGTTCTCTTCCATGGCGGATTCATCCAGCTCGATCTCGTCGTCGCCGCCCTCGAGTATCAGGGGGGATTCGGTGATCTGGAGCATGAGCCGCGCGTCGCCGCCCACTCCGGTGGCACGGTCGATGTCGATGACGCCCGCCGCCATGCCCTCGGTGTCGGCTTCCTGCACAACTTCATAGCGCACGCGGCGCAGTACGCCGGGCAGCGCGGTGGCGCCGGGCATGGGCAGCGAGGTGCAGAACTCGAGCGAATCGGCCGGGCCGCCGGGGCCAGTCTCGTCTTCGCCCAGCAGCGAATAGGGAATCTGCATGCAGCTCGGATCGGAATAGATGCTCGCCATGTTCTCGCGGAAGCTGTTGTGGATATACGTCTGGAAACGGCTGTCCGCCGCGGCATCGCGCGCCACTTCCGCCGTATTGACCACGCCGGAGAAACTCGCGAATACGATGGTGCAGATCATCGCCAGAATGGTCACCGCCACCAGAACCTCAAGCAGCGTGAAGCCCGCATTCGCGCCGCCCGCGCTTTGGAGTGCGCAAGACTTGCTTGCGCTTTTCCGAGGAAGCTTGCTTCCGGCGCATGCGCAGTTGCGCCGATTCGACGTTGCCGCGACGGGAGCCCGCTCCCTCAGCAAAGCGGCAGCCCGCTGCCGCACTCCAAGGCAGCTTCGCTGCACGGATATACGCCCCGCCCTCACAGGCCAAACCCCGTGGGCGTGCGGCGCCGGCCGCCCGTATTGGTGCCGGTGCTGCCGCTACGGCCACTGGCACTGCCACGGCTGCCGGAGCTACCGCTGCCGGAATTCTCGCTGAAGATGCCTTCGTCGTCTGGCGGGGTGATGGCGTAGGTGAGGAAGACCATCGTGCGCGGCTCTTCGCCGCCGTTGAGCGTCACGCTCACCTGATAGAGCTGCACCTCTTCGTCTTCACTCAGGGGCTCAGCCTCATAGGTCCAGGTGAATTCCGGATAGCGGTTGCCGAAGTCCCCCTCGCCGGCCATCTCGCCCTCCAACACCTTGACCTCGGCTTCCTGCACGGTGGTCTCGAGCAGCTGTCGCGCGATGGTCTCCGTGGCGATGGAGTCGTAAAGCCGGAGCGCCGTATAGTGCGAATCGAGCAGCACGAACATGGCGATGCCGAGAATGGCGACGGCCGCCATGATTTCGATGAGGGTGAAGCCCGCTTGCGCCCGCATCATCCGTCCACCCTTCCGTCGAGCACGTTGGTGGTGCCGGTGGCCGGGTCCCACACCACGGTGTAATACTCGTCGTCGTCGCTGGAGAGGAAGAAGCGCACCTCGTCCTCGATGCCCAGGGGACTCAAGGGAATCTGCACCACGCCCTTGCCCTGCCGTTCGCCTCCGATGGAGACGCCGTCGATATGGACGCCATCGGGCAGGGCCGTGCGTTGCAGCACGGGATCGGCAATCTCCACTTCCTCGGGCTCCAGCTCTTTTTCGAGCGAGAACTCCTTGGTGAACAGGTCCCCCACGCCCTCGAGGATGCCCTCGTCCTGTTTCACGTTCTTGGCGCGTTGCATGGTGGATTCGCGGGAGAAGCGGGAGAACTCGTCGTTGAAAATGAGGTCGTACTGCTCGGCCTGCAGCTGATCCGACATCCCGTCGAGATCGCCGGACAGCATACTCTGCGCCACCTCGTCGGGCGAGCTATCGCGCTGGTCCCGCAGTTTTTCGATAAGCTCCGCGCGCTGCTCCAGTTCCTCGGGGTCCACTTCGCCCTCGGCGCTGGGATCGGGATAGACGATCTCGACCGCCCAGTATTGCTGGTCGGCGAGGTCGACATTGATGGTGAGTTCGCGCCGCATCATGGTGGCATGCGATATGGCCGCACGCCCATAGCCCGCCAGGTGCCGCGCGCTGCCCTCGAGCGAGCTGTAGAGAATGAGCGGAATCAGCTGCGGAATCGACATCGCCGCAATGAGGCCGATGATGAACACCACGACCACCAGTTCGATGAGCGTGAAACCCCGGGCCGATCCTGGCGCGGCATGCTTTCGGGCTTTCGGTGTGGGCGCGCTCATGGGGTGTGCTCGGGGTTGCGGGCCAGCGGTGTGCCGCGGTGTCCGCTTGGCGCCCGCCGGGCCCGTATCGGCCGATGCCGGCCGCTAGTTGTTGTTCGCCTGAAGATTCTTGCTGGAGATGTCGGCGTTCATCTCCGTGCCGCCCGGGGCGCCGTCCGCGCCGTAGCAGATGATCTCGTATTCGCTGCCCTGCGCCTTGTACACATAGTCGTTGTTCCACGGATCCTTGGGCACTTCCGTCGAATTCATAAAGGGCAGCAGGTCGTTCAGGGTCGTGGGCATCTTGCGGTTCTTCAGGCGGTAAGCAACCACCGCCGACTCGAAGTTCTTGATCTGCGCCTGCGCCGCGCCCACGCCCGCCGTGTCGATCTGGCCGAACACGTTCACGCCCACAATGGTGGCCAGAATGGCGATGATGGCGATCACCACCATCAGTTCGACGAGGGTGAAGCCCCCCTGGCCGCGGCGGTGGCGGCGATTCTTGGTCTGCTCGGTCATGGTGTTTCCTTCTCCACAATCGTTCTGGCGCGCCACGCGCGGCGCTCTAAGCTAACGTACCAACTCTGCTAAATGTTACTACTCATCTGTAGAATGGGCAAGAGGATGGCCAGCACGATAAAGCCGACGAAAATGCCCATCACGATGATAATCATGGGTTCAATCAGGCTGACGATGGCGTCGATGGTGAGCCGGACGTCCTCGTCGTAGGTATCGGCCACGCGGATCAGCATGGTCTCGATCTCGCCGCTGCGCTGGCCCAGGTCGATCATGTTGATCATCATGGGCGGAAACAGGCCGGTCTCCTTGAGCGGAATGGCGAGGTCGCGGCCGCGCCGCACCCCCGCCTTCACGTCGTCCATGTGCTTCTTGATGTGCGAATTGTCGAGCACGGTGCCCACCACTTCCAGCGCGGGCAGCATGGTGAGCCCGCTCTCGAGCATGGTGCCGAGCGTGCGGGTGAACCGGGCGCACACCAGTTTGATGTGCAGGCGGCCGTAAAGCGGAAACCCCATCTTCATGCGGTCCCAGCGGTCGCGCCCCTTTTCCGTGGCCACCCAGCCCCGCCAGAGGCCCAGCACGCCGAAAACGACCAGCACAATGAGCCACCACCAGGTGCCGAGGAACCGGCTGGTGCCGATGAGGAACTCGGTAATCGCGGGCAGGTCGGCCTTCTGCTTCTGGAAAATCTGGGTGATGCGCGGCACGATGACCAGCATGAGGAACACGATGACGCCGACGGCGAACAGCCCCATGAACATGGGATAGGCCATGGCGGAAATCACCTGAGAGCGGAGCTTGGCCTGGTGCTCGAGGATATCGGCCAGGCGCACCAGCACGCTTTCGAGCGCGCCGGAAACCTCGCCCGCGCGCACCATGTTCACGTAGAGCGGCGAGAAAATGCGGCCGTGCTCGCCGAGCGCGTCGCCCAAAGTGGAACCGGAATTGACCCGGTCGCGCACGTCGTACACCGCGGCCTGCAGCCGAGGATTGTCGGTCTGCTCGATGAGCGACCCGAGCGCTTCGACCAGCGGCATGCCGGCCTGCAGCAGCACGGCGAACTGGCGCGTAAGGAGCGAGAGATCGCGCGTGGAAACGCCGCCGCGGCCCGCCCGGCGCACCTTACCGCCCTCGACGATGGCCGCACCGCCGGCGCTGGATTCCTTGATGTTGGTCGGGTAGAGCTGCTGGTCGCGCAGTTTTTTGCGCGCCTGCGGAAGCGAATCGGCATCGATGACGCCCCGCGTCGCCTTGCCGTTGGCCTTGCTGATGGCCTTGTATTCGTAGACCGGCATGCGCTTATTCGGCCACTTCCTCGAGCAGCTCGTCGCGCGTGACGCGCATGATCTCTTCGATGGTGGTTTCGCCCAGCAGCACGCGCTCGGCGCCGTCTTCGCGCAGCGTGCGCATGCCCTGCTTGCGGGCCTCGCGCTTAATCACGTTCGAGTCGGTGCCCTGCAGCGCCAGCTCCTGAATCGTCGGGGTCATCACCATCAGCTCGAAAATGCCGGTACGGCCGAGGTAGCCGCGGTCGATGCACTTCTTGCAGCCCTTGCCCTGGTACAGCTGCTGGGCCCGCGGGTCGCGCGGATCGCAGCCGAGCTCGATCAGGCTCTCGGGCTCGGGCGTGTAGGGTTCCTTGCAAAAGTCGCACACGCGGCGCACGAGGCGCTGCGCCTGGATGGCGATGGTGGACGAGGTGACCAGGAAGGGCTCGATGCCCATGTTCACCAGGCGGGTAATCGCGCCGGCGCTGTCGTTGGTATGCAGCGTGGAGAACACGAGGTGGCCCGTGAGCGAGGCCTGCACGGCCATCTCGGCCGTTTCGTGGTCGCGGATTTCGCCGACGAGGATGATGTCGGGGTCCTGACGCAGGATGCTGCGCAGGCCCGCCGCGAAGGTCAGCCCGATTTTCGGCCGCACCTGAATCTGGCTGATGCCGCCGATCTGGTATTCGATCGGGTCTTCCACGGTGATGATGTTCTTGTCGGGGGAATTCACGCGCTGTAGCGAGGCGTAGAGCGTGGTGGACTTGCCGGAACCGGTGGGCCCGGTCACCAGGAAGATGCCGTGCGAACTGGTGATGAGCTTGTCGAGCAGCTGGTGATCGCGCTGCGACATGCCGAGTTTCTCGAGGCTGAAGACGAAGCTGCCCTTCTCGAGGATACGCATCACCACGCGCTCGCCGTGGGCGATGGGGATGATGGACACGCGGATGTCGATTTCCTTGCCGCTGAGCCGGATCTTGATGCGGCCGTCCTGCGGCAGCCGGTGCTCGGCGATGTTCAGGTTCGCCATGATTTTCACGCGGGAAATCACGGCGGCCTGCTGCGAGCGCGGCACGTTGAACTTCTCGTAGAGCACGCCGTCCACGCGGTAGCGCACGCGCACTTCTTTCTCGAAGGGCTCGATGTGGATATCGGACGCGCGGTCCTTCACGGCGCCGGTAATCACGAGGTTGATCAGCTTGATGATCGGCGCCTCGTTCGCCAGGTCGAGCAGGTCGCGCTCGGAGTCGATATGGTCGAGCGAATGGACGCCGCCTTCGCCCTCTTCCATCGTGATGCTGTCGATCATGTCGGCAGCGTTTTCGCCCTGCTGCTCAAAGTAGCTGTCGATGATGTGCTGGATCTGCTCTTTCTTGCAGAGCACCGGAAGCACGGGTCCGCCGAGCAGCAAGCGCAGATCGTCGAGCGGCAGCAGGTTGGTCGGGTCATTCACGGCCGCGTAATACACGCCGCCCTTCTCCTTGAAGGGCACCATGTAGTATTCGCGGATGAAGTTGATCGGCGCCTTGGTGGTCAGCGCGGAATCGACCTCGCCGTTCAGTTCGCGCTGCACGGGGATGCTGTATTGCTCGCCGAGCGCGTCGAGCAAATCGTCCTCGTCCACGTAGCCGAGATCGACGAGGATATCGCCGAGCGGCTTGGGGCGCAGCTTCTGCAGTTCAACCGCCTCGGTCACCTGCTCTTGGTGCAGTTTACCGTTGCGCAGCAGGATCTGGGTGAGCTGTTCTTCGTGCGTGGCAGACATTAGCGGTCGATATCACCACGGCCGAAGTTCTTGTCGACGGTGCTGCGGCCGATGACCTTCTCGGCTTCCGCCTGCGTGGGCCGGTAGCGCTTGCGATCATCCGCGCGCTTCTTCACCTTCTGGAAGAAGCCGCGGTCGAGGAACTCCTCGATGTTGGCCTTCTGGTATTCGTCTACGTGGAAGTGCGTCACGCGCTCCATGTCGACATGATCCTTGATGATGTGCGGGGTGACCAGCGCCACGAGGTTCTCCTTGCGGCGGTCGGCCCCGCGCGAACGGAACAGCCAGCCCAGCACGGGAACATCGCCCAGCACGGGCGCCTGGGTGCGGTTGCGGTTGGAAGTCTCGCGGATGAGACCCGCCAGCACCGCCGTGCTGCCGTCTTTCACCGTTACCGTGTTCTCGATCAGCGACTTGTTGGTCGTCGGGCCGAGCAGGTTCACGTCGCCGATCTGGTTCGCGGCGATTTCCGAAATCTCCAGGTTCAGCTCCATGCGCACGTTGTCGCCTTCGCTGATCTGGGGCGTCACGGTCAGCTTCACGCCGACGTCTTCGCGGCGGATGCTGTTGAAGTTGTTGAAGTTGAAGTTGTTGTTATTGTTGTTCGTATCGGTGTCGGTCGCGCGCCGCTGGTTGGTAACGAACGGCACTTCCTGACCCACGGTGACCGAGGCTTCCTCGTTGTCGACCGTGGTGATGCTCGGCAGCGAGAGCACTTCGAGATCGGTCATCGTTTCAATCGCCTGGAACAGCAGCGGCACGAAGGGAATCTGAACGGTCGTGCCGTCGGGGAGATCGACGTCGATGTCGTCGAAGATACCGGCCGTGAGGCCGCCGCCCGTGCCGAGCGACAGCAGACTCAGCGCGATATTGGCGCCGGTGGTGGGAATATCGAGCGAGCCGTCCTGCCCGGTAGCAATGCCGTTGGCGGCGCTGGCCACCTGCAGCAGGTTGCTGGTGCTGGTCAGGCCGAAGCCGTCGTTGCCCTGCAGGCCGGCCGCATCCACCACCACGCCATAGTTGTCGGTGATGGACACGTTCATGACCGTCGCAAGCACGTTCACTTGGCGCTGCGGCACGTCGAGCCGCGCGACGAAGGCCTCGAGCACCTTGTAGTCCTGCGGCGATGCCACGATCAGCAGTGAGTTGGTTTCGTCGTAGCGGGTAATTTGCACCTGCTGCTCGAAGGGCTGCACTTCGGCGCCGCCTGCAGCACCGCCGCCGCCGCCGCCCGCCGCGGCACCACCGCCCGCCGCGCCGCCCGCGCGCCGGGGCGCCGTGCTGATAAGCGGCTGTAGTGCCGTCTCGACCGACTCGGCATCGGCATTCAGCAGCTGGTATACGTGCAGGTTGTTGCTTTCGTAGGGCGTGGGCGAGTCGAGCCGCGTGATGAGGTCGCGCACGCGCTCCATCATGCCGGGCGTGGCGAGCACGATCAGCGCGTTCAGGCGTTCGTCGGCCACGGAGCGGAAGACTTCGCTGTTGGAACCAATGACCTGCGACTCGACCTGGCCGGGAATGGGCCGCGTGGTCGGGCGTCGCGTGGTGCGCACGGGCTGGCGCACCTGCCCGGGCGTGGCACCGGGCGCGCCGCCGCCGCCTTCCTCGGTCAGCACCTGCTCCAGCTGGGTGGCCAGCACTTCCGCGCGGGTGTATTCGAGCGTGAAGATGTCCATCTCCACGTCCGAGCCCGGCACGTCGGCGAGTTCGAGGAAGCGGAGCATGCGGCGGATACCGTCCGCCGTGTCGGTGATAATCAGCGTGTTCGTGGGCAGGTAGGTGTTGATAACGGCCGAGGGCGAACCGAGGCTCTTCATCACCTGAGAGATTTCCTCGGGGCTCGCGTACTTCACCGGCACGATGTGCGTGGAGAAGCCGTCGTAGCCCTCGACGCCGTGATCGCCGCCCACATACAGCGGCACCTTGGGGTCGGAAGCCGCCTGCGGGGTCGGCAGGATGCGGATGAGGTTGCCGTCGAGCGTTTCGACCATGCTGAACTGCCGCGCGGCGAGGATGGCTTCGAGCACTTCGTAGGCCATCTCCGGCGGAATCTTGTCGTGCGTGATCACGGTCACCTGGCTGGCGCCGAGGTTGGGGTCGAACTCGAAGTTGCGCCCGGTAAGGCGCGAAATGCTTTCGATGACTTCCTTGATCTGCGCGCCCTCGAAATCGAAGTCGACGGCCTCGGCCGCCACGTCGCCGTTCTTGGGGCCGGTGTTCTTGGGCTTGCTGCTGGCGCCGGTATCGCCGACGGAGGCGCGCGGCGCGGGGGGCGGCGGGGCGAAGCCGTTGTCGCCGGGGGGCGGGCGCCGGGTGATGGGGCGGCGCACCGGACGCGCGATGGGCTGCGGGTTTGCGGGCATCAGGGGGGCGTCGTTAATCGCCTGCTCGCCCTCGGCTATGCCCTCGGGGGCCGCGCCCATGTTCGGATCGGCGGCGTTCGGATCGCCCTCGTAGGTTTCTTCCACCGGGAGCGCGTCCTCGACCGGCATGCCGTTGTCCTGCACGAACTCGCCCTCGACGAATTCGCCTTCCGGCCCTTGGGGATACGCCGCATGCGCCGCGAGAAGGACGCAGAGAGCGGCCGCCCAGCGGATCAAGTTACGGTCAGTCGCCACGATAGTTCCTTCCGAAGCGTTGGCGCGGGCGCGTACCCGGCGCAAATCAATTGATGCGGTATGTTATCACTTTGGGCTGGCCATTGCTGACTATGCCGAGCCGAATCGAAGAAGCATTCTGATACTTCTGAATCATTTCGTAAATCTTGCCTTCGCTGTCGATCTTCTCGTTGTTCACGGTCTGGAGAATATCGCCGTCGTTCAGGCCCAGTTTGCGAGCCAGCGGCACCGTGCTGATGTTCGCCGCCGTCACGCCGAGCACGTCGCCATTGTTGTCGCGCGCCAGTTCGGGCCGCACCTTGGTGACGATATCGCTGTAGCTGGACATGATTTCCTGGGCGAGATCGTTGCGGTTGAGCGTGATGCGCTGGATGCCGCCGGTCGCATGCTCGGGCTCGGGCTGCGGGGCCTGGGCCATCTGGGGCGCGTTCGGCAGGTCTTCCTGATCGTCCATGCTCAGCTTCTCGCGCTTGGGCTCGCCGCCGCGGCTGTTCAGGATGTAGACTTCGCGCTTGCCGATCTCCACCAGTTTCACGCCGTCCATCACGTCTTCGTCGAGCACGTACGTGGACGCGGTCTGGTTGCGGTCGGACATTTCGATGATGGCACTCGACATGCCCGGCACCACGGTCGTGCCGATGAGGCGCAGATTCAGCGAGGTTTCCTCCACCGTCGTATCAACCGGGGGCGGAGGCGGCGGAGGAGGAGCTGTCTCGGGATCGAATCGGCCGATTTCGCCGAAAAGGCCGAGGTCGTTGTAGGCATCGCGCGATTCGACGCGGGCCAGTTGGAAGGAGGCGATGTCGATCGGCCCGGGGCTGATTTCTGCCTGTACGGGCAGCGGCGTGAGCAGCCCATAGACGACAACGCCCGCCGTGCATACGAAGGCAACGGCGAGTGCGATATCGACCCAGAAGAATATTTGGCGTATCAATAAGCTTCGGAGCATGGCACCCCAGTTTGCGCAGCGTTAAATTCGGTATAGTCCCGGTCCGGCTTCCGGTACGCGACGCACCTGACCAGAAATCGCCCAAACCGTTGTGGCGCTTGGAGTTCGCCCACACCAAGGGAACGCCGGGCGGTAACGGGGGGATGACACCGCGCAAGAGCCAGCCGAGCGCGATTCAACCCGGGGCAGAGTCTACCGAATCGGCCGCCGCGAGTGCAACGGCGGCCGGACGGCTGCGGGCTATTTCCCGCTGTGCTCCAGCAGCCCGAGGATGTAATTGCGGTAGAAATCCAGCGGAAGGCGCGGCTCGTAGATGTCCTCGTTGGACTTGCCGGTCTGCTCGAACTTCTTCAGCGATTCGGCCAGGCCTTGCTCGGCATAGGGCGAGGTGGCCTTGACGAACTTTTCGCCGTCCTTGGTCTCCTCGATATCGAGCACGCCGCGCGAGCCATTGAGCACCACCCAGCGGTCGCGCTTAATGAGGAAATACACGAGCACCCGGTCGCCTTCCTTGAAACGGCGCAGCGGGGTAGCATCCATCACAACGGTGCCAATCTGACCGCCGAGCACCTTGAAGGTCATGGTGTCGCCAATGGCCGGCACCGGCGGCGGCGTGATGATGATCCCGTCTTCGTCTACCTGTTCGCCCTCGGTGGATTCCGTGGGCACTTTCAGCCGGTTCTCGACTTCGAACTCTACCGTGGTGAAAATGCGGCCGCCAATGCCCCAATTGGCCGTGGTCTTGGTCACATTGCCCTCGACAATCAGGTCGGCCTGATCCACCATGGTCTGGTCGGTGACAGCGCGCACCTGGGCCTGGGCGCCGGGAGCGGCCAGCCCCAGAAATATCAGCAGGGCCGCGGCGGCACGCGCCGCGGAACGCCGGCGCAAGGCACGCAGCATCAGCCCGGCCCCGGCGAGCATACCGGCTGTGGCAAGGGGATTTGCGAAAACCCAATACAGGACGCTGGCGAGCGTACGCGCCGGCGCGACGGCTTCGCGGTGGCGCAGCAGGAAACGCGCGGCGTAGGGCGCGTAGGTATAGTATGTATCCACAATCATGCTCCCGAGGGCGGTGTTCAGCAGAATGTTGTCGCGGATCCAGCGGAGCTGGTTGGGGCCGCCGCCGTTGCCGCCGTCGATCAACCCGAACAACAGGCCTTGGTTATGGTCGTCGTTCTTGGCCAGTCCACCCAGTCCGCCGGTGCCGGTTCCGCCGGTGCCCGTGCCTCCCGTGCCGCCCGTAGTGCCAGTGCCCGAGATAATGTTCAGCGGGCAGATGTCGTTCGGATCGCCGAACATGGGACGATTGTTCGGCAGAATGGTTGGCAGCGTGCGGTCGGTGTCGGCGCTGACAATCTGATTGCGGCCGAAGTCCCAAATCAGGGGCGTGCCGGCGTCCTTGTTGGAGATGTCGGTCACGTTTTCGGTTTCGTTGAACACCTCGGAAACGAAGGACTCGTCGTAGGTCTTGGTTGCCACGGAGCCGGTCGTAAGCGTCAGCAGGGCCGAGGTACCCGAGATGCTGTCCCAAGTGGAGGCGCCGGTATCGCCCACATCGGCCGGGGGAGTCTGGCGCGACAGCCCGGTGCCGTTGAAGGGATTGAGTGAGAGCGAGTAGGTCGGATTGAATTTCACGCCCTGGGTGCCCGGCTCTTCCAACTGCTTCCAGAGGCCAAGCAACTGGAACTTGCCGAAGAGCTGATCGTTCTGCGCGGGTACGAAGAGGCCCGTGAGTGAATTGAACAAGGGAATCCGCGGCGTGGCGGGGTCGTTGTCCACATCGGCCCACGCTACAACGTGGCCGCCGGAAATCGGTGCCGAAGGCAGATTGGAGCCGGTGCGGCGGCGCGTGCGCGCTTCCTGCGAAACCGAGAAGAACTGCGACTCGAGTCCGCTGCGCGGATACAGCCAAGAAATACCGGAGATATCGTCGGGGGCCAGGTCGGCCCAGCCGCCGATGAACTCGCCGGTCTCGAAGTCTTCCACCTGGAAATAGGCCGGGAACATGGTCGGCGTGGCGCCGATACGCTGCTGCTCGCCCGAGGCGTCGGTGTAGCCGATGGGCTCGCTCTCGACCAGCGTGAACGTCTCGATGTCTTCGCCCACCACCACCTGCCGCAGGTTGTTCATCGGGTTGAATCCGAGCCCGAGCAGCAGGCCAACGAGGTTTGTGGCGGTCGCCACGAGCTCGAACTGTGGGATTTCCTGCCCGACCAGCACGCGGTGGGTGAAGGCGTTGATCACGATGTCGGCATCGAGAATGGTGCCCGCAGGAACGATGACGCCGCTCGATTCTCCGATCGGCACGATGGTGTCGTCCAGCGTGTAGAGCGTGGTGGTAATACCAAGCAGTCCGTCGGTGAGATCATCGACCGCATCGGGTTCCTGATTCTCGCCCAGCGCGCTGAGTTCGCCGACCTGCAGGGTGATGGAAGTGAGACCATCCGGGTCCGCGTCGCCGGGCTGGACGATGTCCTGCGTTTCAGAGATCTGGCCGAATGCGGCGTAGGAACTCGGCACGTTTTCCCAGGTCTGCATGGCCTGGCGCACCTTAGCCACTTCTTCGTCGGTGAAACCGCGGGGGCCCGTCTCGATGAGGATCTCGAGACCCTCGTTGGGCTCGACGGTGCCGTTGTTATTGTTGTCGAATTCCGCCAGCGGGAACTTGCGGAACCGCAGCGTGCCAAACGAATCGAAGCCGCCGACGGGCAGGAATGCGAAGGCCGGCCCCGTAAGGAGGGTCGCTGCCACGAGGATCAGTAGCGTGGCCATGGCGCTCGTTGTTCTGTTTCGCACGAGGTCTTCCTTCTTCTAGTCTTCGTCCAGATGCACCGGGCGGATGCGCGCGCCCGCCGGCTTGCGCCGGCTTGCGGCCAGCAGCGCCCCGGCAACCAGCG
Source organism: Candidatus Hydrogenedens sp. (assembly GCA_016125095.1). GTDB lineage: Bacteria > Hydrogenedentota > Hydrogenedentia > Hydrogenedentales > JAEUWI01 > WGMK01. The sequence goes on from WGMK01000027.1 coordinate 63,258, forward strand.
CGATGACCGCGAGATCGCCGGCGCCGCTTCCGGTGCCGCCCTGCTGCGGCGCGCAGCCGAAGAAGCTCGACTTGCCGCGCGTCGGATCGTTGCTGTAGTTAAAGCCGTCGATCAGGATATCGAGCTTCCCTGAACCCGTATCCTGCACGGTGACATCGAGCGGACCTGTATTGGGCAGGCCGCCCGCCGGGAATCCTACGGTGATACTGGTGCCGTTCGGCGACGCCGAAATCACGGGCATCCGCGTGTTGTCGAACATCACGCGCGCGTTCTCGGGGGTCGGCAGGTTGCGGCCGGTAATCGTAACCGGGAAGGCGTTCTCGTCTCCGCTCGCCGGGGTCACGCCGGTGATATCCGGGGTGCCGTCGGGTCCGACACTGCCCAGGGTGAACAGGTCGGAGCGGCTGGTCTCCTTGCCGGTGGACGTATTGCGCACGATAATGACGATCGGCTCGATCGGCGCAACATCGCCCGTCGAGAGCGCAAGGTCAATCGTATCGCCATTCGATGAGAGCACATCGACGTTGAAGCCGCTGATGACGACGCTGGGATTGCTGCCGAAGTTCTTGCCGAACACCACCACGTTGAAGGGCTGTCCGGGCAGGGTCGAACCAGGCAGGGTCGTCTCGCTCGCGCTCTCGATGATAACGCGGTTCGGATCATTGGCCGGCGTGTTCGCCGTGATTACGCCCGTGCGCTTTTTCGCCGAGGTGTGCGAGCGCACCCAGCTGAAGCCGCTGTTGTCGGCCTTCTGTCCGGCGCGCTTGCCGTCGAAGTAGTACTCGACCAGCGGCTGCTTCGAATAGGAGATGAAGCCGAGGCCGCGCGTAGCCCACGGGAATTCGCGGAACTTCGTGAAGTCGTTACGCGATTCCGAGGTCAGTCGCGCCCAGGTGTCTGGATCCGGCTCGGTCGGGGTGTTCGGGCCCCACGACACGATACCCATGCGCAGGTTGTCGTCCTTCGCCATGCGATCCGACGCGCGGATAACGATGAAGAAGTCCGGCCCGAATTCGGGATCCGACGTGCCGGTGCCGAAGGTATCGTAGATCCACTGGCGATTGCGCTGCTGATCGCGGCGCAGCACCGGAATATCGTCGGTACCCGGGCTCGAGAACACGAACTTGACCTGCAGGTCTTCGCCGGCTTGGCCGACGAACGCCGGCGGCGCGTCGAGCGGCACCGGAATATCGATGTCCGCATCGAAGATGCCGTTCTTGTTGTTCGGGTTGTTGTCGTTGTCACGGTAGAGCGCGATGCCGCTGATCTCTTGATCGAGCGCCAGCGGAAGCAAATCGTTGAACGGATTGAACTCCGCATCGGTGCCTTCGTTGTACAGCTCGACTACCATCTCCTCGAAGAAGCTGGGATTGCGGACGATACGCCACGAGCCTTCGGCGGGTTTGCCCGCGAACAGGGTCAGGTTGTTCGCGGAGTTCGCGGTAATTTCGAAGCTCTCGAAGTTGCTGTCGATGAGCACATCGCCCGCGAAGGCATTCAGCGCCCATGTCGCGCCATCCACCGTGAACGAACCCTCGGCCGCCGTGCCTCGGACACCGCTGGCCACCGTGCCCTTCGCTCGGGTCTGGTTGGTGGACATGTCGAGACCGAAGACCGGAAGCGCCGGGCCGCCGATGGTGATGACCTGGTTCTGGTTGGTGAGATCCTGCACCTTCACCGGCACGTTCACCACCAGCGTGTCGTGGCCGTAGAAGTCCTGCACCGGATCTTCATCCGGGTTGGACTTCACGAATGCGCCAGGGCTGGTGTTGAACTGCGGGAAGAACTGGATGCCGGCCCGTCGCTCATTCTCGGCGCGTTGCGGAAGTGTGGCGGGGATGACGGCGCGGATCGGTTCGAAGCGCTGCGCCTTGTCGCTGGTGCGCATGGTGATAAACAGGTCGTCGCCGCCCGCCTCCAGCAAGGGATCGAGGTCCTTCTGCTGGCTCTCGCCCGAAGTGCGGTTGATCTCGGCGCGGTACGGCACTTGGATGCCGTTGTCCTTGCTGAAGTCGAGCACGCCGCAGGTGATGAGGCTGAAGATGGTACCGAAGCCGCCCGTGGGCGTGTCGTTCCGCGGCAGCGGCCACAGGGTGCGTGGCGTCAGGTCGGCCACCCACGCCTTGTCTGCGTCATCGACCAGGCCATCGCCGTTCATGTCGTCGGGCGCGCCGTCGCCATCGAGGTCGATCAGTTCGGGCGCACTCTGCCAGCGCAGGTCTTGCAGCGGCACAATGCGGTCGAAGGTGATCAACGACGTCAGGCCGTCGGCGTAGCTGTCGAAGATACTCGTATTCGCGAAAACGCCGTTGGCGTCGGTATCTTCCCAGAGCAGCACGCCGGACGCGCGGCTTTCACCCGTGGGGTCGAGCGGCTCGAGGTCGCTCGGGCGGAAGTCCGGACCCCAGAATGCCACGGACACGCGGCCGATGGTCTGGTTCTGGTTCAGGTTGACCACTGGGTCGTTCGTGCCGACCGTGTTGATGCCCAGCACCGCGGTGTGGGCGCTCTGCACATCCACTTTCTGCGTAAGCAGGCGGGCCTGGTTGTCTGCGTCCGCCCAGTCGCTGGCGCGCTGGTACTCTTCGGGACGCTGAATGCCCGGCCACGTCGTGTAATCCGGAAGCAGGGGCTGCACTGGCGGATTCGGGAAGGCCTGCGAACGCGGACCGCGCGGCGGAACGTCGCCATTGTCGATACGCCTGCTGAAGAAGGGCGCCGTCTCGTAGGCAAACTGGCCGTTGCTGTTGGTCTCGTCGAAGGTGAACGAGATAGTACCGACCGGCGGGCCGAAGTCGAACTGCTGGCCGCCGAAGAAGCGCCAACGCGTGACGCCGGCGCCGTGGCCGTTCAGGAACTTCGCCTGGTTAAGCCCGAAGGGATCCGTCCACAGCATGAAGTCGGTGGGATCGGCGAAGGAATTCGCGTAGCCCAGGCAGATGCTTTCGGAGAACGGTCCAAAGCCGAAGAAGATATCGGTCTCGTTACGGTAATTCGAGTCGCTCTGATACGTCAGCGCGAGGTCGTGTACGTCGAGGCCGACGCGCGAGGGCTTGGCCGCGAGGGGGCTGAGGGTGCGCTCGGGCCACCACGGCTCCTCGTCGAGCCAGCGGGGGTCGTCCTGCCAGCGGCTGTAGATAGTGAAGCCGTCGGTAGCCAGGCCGATCGGGGGAATCATGCTGTCTACATAAATGCCGCCCGTAAGCGAACCCGTCGTCGCGTCGAAACGGCGCGGCTCGATGAACGCGCGGAAGTCGGCGCCCGCAGAGATGCCGCCGCCGTCGCCCGGCTTGAGCGACACGTCCTGGAAACCGCTGTCGGCGCGGACCGTGACGAAGTAGTCGAATTTCACTTCCGATGCGGAATTGAAGGCGAGCTCCGTGAACGTATCCGGAACGGGATCGAGGTAGCCGGTGAAATTGTCTTCCTCGCTATCCGGACGGCGCTCGCCATCGAAGAAGCGCAGGGTGATGCGCCACCACGGATCGCCGCCGCCGGGCGGGAATGGCACATACTCCCACGGTCCGACGGCCGCGGTGAAATCGGGGAATAGCGGACGGTCGCCGGGGAAGTCCACGCCATTGGTCGTAGCATTCGGTTCGGCCGGATCGAAGCCGCCGTCGCCGTTGGTGTCGCTCCACACCCAGACGCCGTTGTAGGTCACGTCGTCGGCGAAGGCGGGCTCGTAGATGTCCCACACGCGATCGGTCATCGAGTCGAGGCCATCGCGCGGATCGAAGCCGCCGTTACCGGCCGGCCCGAAAGGATCCGCACCGACGTCAGTCAGCACGAGGTTCACCTCGCGAAGCTGCACGTGGTCCTCGACGATGATGCCGCGCGAGCCGAGCACCGGATCGAAGAAATCGAAATGCTCGGCGTAACCGGCGTGCATGTTCATCGCAATCACCGGCACCCATTGCTCGAGCGCGACAAGCTGACGGAGCTCGAGGTATTCGCCGGAATTCAGGTCGAGCAGCTGATCGATGCTACTCCACTTGGGACGCGTGTATTCCGCGAGCGGCGTGTAGAGGTAGCCCGGGTGGTTCCAGAAGTTGTACGGGGCGCCAATCGCCGCAGAGTTGCCGCCGATCTGGATGTTGCTGAACTGGTCGCCGGTCGTGTCGAACACGGTGAAGGCGGACGAGTAGGCTTGGTCATCGGAGAGTGGCCCCTCGGCGAAGTCCGGCGAGTAGCTGTCGATGGCGGCACCTTCCTCGTCTACCGGGAAGCTGCCGGTGCGCGGATCGATCATCTGCGCATCGATAACGTCGATACCCATCGTGAGCTGGCTGCGCCACGTAGCAGAGGTGCGCACCGCGAGGATGTAGGAATTGCCGGAGATCGAGGTATCCGTGTCGGGCGCCGATTCAAGCAGGTAATCGGGTTCGGCCGCCGTACCACGCCCGATGAAGTTCAGCCGGTACAGCAGTGAGCTTCCGGTTTCGGTGACGGTGCCGATGGGTGCGCCATCGTTGTCGAAGGTGTACAGCAGGAAGTCATCCTGAAGATTCAGGTTGTTGTTCTCCGCGCTGTCGTCGTTAAAGCCTTCCTGGAAAATACCGAACTCCAGAATGTCGGAGACTTCCGGCGCGCCAAGATTGGCAAGGCCCCAGGCATCGGGGTCGCGCGTGTCGGGACGCAGCTCGAAGGTGAGCGTGCGCAGGATGCGCGGCGCGAAGTCGTCCTCTCCATAGCCCATGGTGAAGTTCGCCAGCGGCATCCAGTCGTGCAGCGGCATCAACGCTTCCTTGTCGGGGATCAGCGTCGTGACGGTGAAGTCGGAGGCGGGCGTATCGGTGCCACCGGTTCCGCCCTCGCCGTCGCCTTCGCCCTCGGTACCGCTTCCCGGGCAGCCGATGCACGGGCGTACCGTGATGTAGTTCGTCAACTGGCACGTTGCCACTTCCGACACCTGGGTGACCGGGTTCAGGAAGGTGACCTCAAGGGTGACCGTGTAGAAGCCCTGCTGCGTGTAGCGATGCACCAAGGGGTTCTCGTCGGTCGCGCGCGTGGTGGTAGTCACCTGCGTGCCATCGCCGAAGTCCCAGAAATACTGGGTGGCCACGAGCGAGCTGCTGCCCTTCGAGCGGTCGACGAATTCCACGTCGAGCCCCGGCGCCAGGGCGCCATCGGGATCCGGCGTGATATTGCCATCGGTCGGTGACGCGATGAAGTCGGCATACGGCACCGAAGTGATTTCGATGTAATCGACCTTGGTCTTCGTATCGGACACGCCCAGCGTATCGCGCACGGTGACGCTGACGGTGTATACGCCGCGCGCCGCGTACGAGTGCGCGGGATTGCGCGCGGTGCTGGTTTCACCGTCGCCGAAGTTCCACTCGATCGCCGCCACCGTGCTGTCGGTAATCAGGGTGAAGTTGACAGGCTGCCCGACTTCCTGGCGGTTGCGGTCGGCCGTGAAGTCGATTTCGGGCGCCGCGAGCGAAGTAATCGGCAGGGCGTTCGCGCCGGAAACTGCCGGATTCGAGCGCACCCAGTAGCGGATGTCCTTGTCGTCCTGGCTGGTATCGGGCTCTTGCCGTGCAGCCAGCCGGTCTTCCACGTGGTCCCAGCCCCAGTAGTATTCCACGGGCGGATTTTGGAAGAACGTGATGAAGCCAAGGCCGCGGTTGCCCCACGGGAACTCGTCGAAGATATCGAATTCGTCGCTGCGCTGACCGGGCAACTGCGTGGCGGCCAGAGAGGGCGTGAAGTTGTCCGGATCGGGCAGCGAGGGCGTATCGGGACCCCACGAGCTGATGCCCACGCGGAAATCGTCGCCCGCCGACATCGCGCGCGACGTGCGCAGCACCACGAAGAAGTCGGAACCGGTGTTGGGGTCGCGGCTGCCGAGACCGAAGGTCTGCGGAATCCACTGGCGGTTGCGCGCCTGTGCTTCGTAGTCGATGCTGGTGCGGCCCTGGAAGTCATCCGTGCCAGGCGTACTGAACACGAACTTGACCTGATACTGCGGCTCGCCGGGCACGCCGATGAATACGGGCGGCGCATCGAGCTTGAGCGGCAGATCGACGTATCCGGTGATGACGCCGGTGACCGGGTCGCGCAGGGGCGGATCGAACACGCCATTCGTGTTGTTCGGGTGGAAGTCGTTATCGCGATAGAGCGACACGCCGCTGAACTCGTCGTTCGCGGGGTCCTCGAAGTTGAGCGGCAACAGATCCTTCTGCGGATCGAACTGGCCATCCAGCCCGGTGTCGTCGAATTCGACGACCACGTGCTCGAGGAAGGTCGGATCTTTCACCACGAACCAGGCAGCGCCCGTACGCGGCGCGCCGGCGCGCAGCGCAAGATCGTTGCCGGATACGCCCGTGATTTCGAAGGAGTCATAGCGCGATTCGAAGCCCGAGGTACCCGGTTCGCTCGGGGCGATGAGGTACAGGCCGATGGCTTCGTCGGTCCAGCCGCCGTCGTAGTAAGCGGCGGGCGGCGTGGTTGTAAAGCCGGCCGTGGTATAGCCCGTGGCAATCTGGCTGCCGGTAGATCCAGCGCCGATGAGCTTCGCAGGCTGATTCGCCGACACGTCGATACCCAGCACCGAGACCGCGCCGCTGCCCGGTTCGATGACCGGAGCAGCAACACCCGTGGCCGGGATAAGCGTGGAGACCAAATCGACAATGCGCGCCGGCACCGAGACATCGAGCATGTCGTGGCCGGTGAAGCTCTGGACAGCGCCTTCTTCGGGGTCGGTCTTCACGAATGTTTGCACGACGGGGTACGTAACGGGCGACATTTCGACGCCCGCGACCTGTTCTGAAACAGGCGTACGGTTCGGCAGCTTCGAGGGGACAACGGCGCGGAATTGCTCGTGCGCGCCAATCGTCGTGGAGGTACGGACCACCACAAACAGGTCGTCGCCGACGTTACCGGTATTCGGCAGCGCTTTCGGGTCGGAGATGAACTCGCTGATTTCCTCGTCCTTCGGCGTCACGAGCGAAATGCTGTCGGACGGCAGATCGGACTTGGCGTTCTTCAGGCCGATATCGGCCCGGATCGGATCGGTAAACGGCACGGTCCAGCGGGTCGCCGGCTGCACACGCAGCACCCAGGCGGTATCCAATAGGCCGTCGTAGTCCGGGTTGTCCAGGTTGGCTTCGCGGTCGGCCTCGGTGAACGCCTTGATGCCGTCGCCGCTGAGGTCTTCCGGAATGAAATCGCCATCGAGGTCGATGGGTTCCGGTGCCACACTCCATTCGAGACTGCCCGGTTCGAGCGGCACAATACGGTCGCCGGAGGCCAGCGTATCACCCGTAACCGGGTTCAGCACGGGACCATCGTAGACGCCGTTTTGGTTGGAATCTTCATAGAGCAGCACGCCGGAGGAGATTAGCGTTCCATCCGGATCCAGCTTGGCGAGATCGCCGGGGCTGAAAGTCGGACCCCAGAACGCAACGGTGACGCTGTTCAGGCCGATCGTCTCGGTGTTGTTGACGTTGTTGTCGTTCACGCCGGCGAGGTTGATGCCCAGCATCGCCGTGGGCACGGAATTGTACTCGACATGCTGATGCAGGAGTCGTGCCGCGCGCGTACCGCCATCGTCGGCAAGCCCGGCCGGGTAGTCCTGCATGCGAATGTATTGACCACGCGCCAAGGCATCGGTTACGACAGCCCAAGCGCCGCGGCGGACGGCGAAGTTCTCGCCAATCGGAACGCCGAAGGGATAGTCCGAAACATCCATGTCGTTCGAATTGAAGCGGAAGCCGCGGTCCAGGTAGGCCGCGTGTCCGTGATCGAGTGTAAAGCGGTTGCCGCTCACGGCGGTAATCTGGAACTTCGCGCCGTTGCGGTCGATAAGCCACATGCCCGGGGTGACCTGTGCGCAGTTCGAGCAGTCCTCGGCTACGTAGACGTACTCGTCGTCCTCGTACGAGGCCTCGCTTTCATTGGTCGGGGTCGCAAGGTAGGGCTCGTTGGCCAGGGCGCCCTCGCTGGCGAGGAAGCAATAGCTCTCCTGGCCGAACGCCACGGCACCCTGCACGATCGGGGCGTTTTCGATGCGCGGCAGACGCGGCTGTTCCGGCGGATTCGGGAAATAGAGCGAACGCGGATCGCGCAGGTCGGCGAAGGGCGCATCGCCATCGCGGTAGAACGGCACGGTCTCGAAGGGATAATTCACGGTGTCGAGCAAGTCATCGGGACCGAATACGAGGTCGCCGATGATGAAAGGCGTATTCCAGCGCCAGAAGCGGAGCTCGAGCAGCCCGAAGAAATCCTGCTGCAGACCATTGCCGATGTCGAGCGCCGGGAAGAAGATCACGGGCGGATCCTGCAGCGCGGCGAAATTGAAGGCGCCTTGGATCTCGCGGAATGGCGTAATTTTGCCATAGCGGTTGTCGGTGTTGTAGGTGAGCACCAGGTCGTGCACGTCGATACCGACCTTCACCGGCTTGTTGGTATCGCGGTTGGAGCTACGCTCGTTCCAGTACGGCTGCGGCAGCACCACTTCCGATGCCTGGTCGAAGTCGTCTATGGTCGGGCAGGGGACTACGCCTTCCGGACAGATCTGGTCCTGCCGGGGATCATCCTGAAAGTACGGCAGTCGGCTCTCGATATAGACGTTGCCGTTCGTGATCTGACGCAGCTTGCCCAAGTGCTGCACGCTCATCCGCATGCCGCCGTCCCAGTGGCCGTCTTCTTCCGGGTTCCAGCGGCGCGGCTCGATGAAAGCGCGCATGTCGGCCCCAAGCGCGAGCGCCGTGCCGTCGCCGGTGACTCCGCTCGAGTCGCGGAAGCCGCTGTCGGCGCGCATGGTGATGAAGTAATCCGGCACCGGAGGGCCGTCCGGGAAGAAATCCGGAATGGCTTCCATGATGCCGTTGCCATTGGTGTTGTCTCGGGGTCCCGGACGCGCGCCCCCGGTGTATACCATCTTCACGCGCCACCAGGGGTCGCCGCCGCCCGGCGGGAACGGCACATACTGCCATTCAAGCATGCCCGGCACGATGTACTCGAAATCGAAGGAGCTGTTGGCGAGATACATCGGGAAGTCAGTCAGCGAGACGCCGAATCCGCCCACGCTGCCCGACTGCGCCGGCGCATCGAACACGCCGTTGTTGTTCGTATCGGCGAACAGGTTAATGCCGTTGAACGTGTGGTCGATGCCGGCGGCCGTCGTGCCCGTGCCGTTCGGGAAAAGCACATCGCTGGTGAAGTCTTCGAGACGGCCGTTGCGCGGATCGAAGCCGCCGTTGCCGGGCGGACCGAAGGGATCGGCGCCGATATCGGTCAGCACCAGGTTCACTTCGACCGGCTGCGCGGGCTGATTGCCGCTCTGAAGGCCGTGGGCGTCGATGCCCAGGAGGGGCTCCCAGGATTCGAGCGAGATGATGTCGCGCAGATCCAACTGTTCGCCCAGCACGCTCTGCAGGAAGATGCCGGTGCTGTTAAATCGGAATCGGTTGAATTCCGCACGTGGCGTGTACTGGACAATCGACCAGTTCCACTGATTGTACCGGGTATCAGGCTCGAGCGGACTCCGGATATCCCATACGCCGAACGACGAACCGTAGGTGCCTGAAATCAGATCGTCGCCCTCGGGGAAGTTCGGCGTATAGCTGTCGTCCACTTCGGCGAAACTGCCGATTCGCTGCGCAAAAGTGATTCCGCCGCCAGGCAGCGCCACCAGTTCGTTAAAGATCGGCGACATGATCGCCGTCTCCACCTCGATGCGCAGTTGATCGCCGCTTTCCCACAAGGAGGAAGTGCGTACCGCCAGAATCCAGCCGTTGCCGCCCGGCCTACTCTGGAAATCCGGGCCCGCCTCGAACCATTCCTCGCGCGGAAAGGTATCGTTCACGATATCGCCGCTGGCTTCGAAGCCGTTGTAAGAGAAGCCGGCCGCGCGCGGGTCGAACAAGAGACTGAGGTTGTAGTTGAGATCGTTCGGAACGGGGTCGATGTTGTAGGGATAGGCTTCGGCGCCGAAGGTGACGATCGGCAGCGGCGGATCATCGTTGGGCACGTCGTCGAGATCCTGCCCGTTGTCGGTCTGGAGGGCACCGAAAATGCCGTCGGGAGCGCCATTCTCGCCGCCGCGATCCTCGAAGATACCGAATTCGAGAATGTCGGAGAACTGGAGGCCGTCGCCGCGGAGGCGGAATTCGATGCGGTTGAGCGCACGCGGCGCCGGGTCTTCCGGCGAGAAGAACATGTTCCAGGCGAAGAGCGGCACCCAGTCGTTCGAAGGCAGCAAGCCGCCGCCATCGACCACGAGGTCGCTGCTGTTATACGTGGCGTTCGGCGGCGGATCTCCGGCTTCGGTCACCGCGACAAACCCGGCCCGCTCGTAATACACCCGGCCTGCGCCATCGTCGGGGCACAGCGTCGATTGCGTCTGGCTGACGTCGGTGTCAATAACGCGGATGCTGAAATACACCGGAAACGTACCCACGTTGTCGTAGGTTTGCTCTTGGGCGTTCGGTGTGTTCGGATCGTCCAAGGGGAATTGCGTCAGAATCGGGCGCGGAAGCTCTCCGACGTTGACCAGTTCGCCGGTGATCGGGTCGACCGTCTGGTCGAGCGCTGTGGGCAGCACCCAGTTGACCTGAGAAATGCGCAGATTTGGAGGCAGATTCGGAATTCGCAGCACGAAACGCACAGTCGTACCGGATTCGACGATAATGGGCTCTCCGGCAATCGTCCCCAGCGAATCGGTAAACACCAGCACTTCGCTGGTGTCGTTCAGCACATCGCAAGGCGCTACCGAACCTTTATTGTCGGCGACCTGCACCCAATCTTCGCGGCTTGGCGCGGCGACCGCTGTCGGCGTGGAAATCTCGGCGATGTCGGTAATGTCCTGCGGCGCAACGCGCTGCAGGGTACCGTCGCCATCGGGAGAGGCCAACGCTTTTGCCGTTACGGCGGAGGATGCGGCAGGCGGCGTCCAGGCCGCTTTTGCCGCCCCGGCCAGCACGAGGGCCGCAAAGGCAAGCCCGAACAGGGTCGCGTGTTGCTTGGTCACGATAGATCTCTCCTCCCGCCGAGGCAGCGGACGCGCGGGCGGCGGCGTAAGCGAACACAGGGACATGCCGATAGTACAAGCCGATTGCGCCGAACATACGGGGCGCGAGATACTTTTCCGGCGCTTGTACTCAACTCCATCCCCTTGGGCTCACTCGATGCACAGCCTGCCGCAAGACGCTGATCGCCTTGTGATACAGCGCGTCTGGTCTCCCTCAGTTGGGCACACCATAATACATTGTCGCCATCGGCGGCAAACAGACGCTTTCACCGCTGAGGGTACCCGCTTCTTATAGCATAGGGGGGGTATGCTGTCAATAGAGAAACCCGGCGCAATGGGCTTTTATGGCTGGATTTAGGGGGTTTGTGGCGTGCCGATAGTGGAGGTATTCGCAATAATTGTCAATAAATTACTGCCTGTCCAAGCCGCTGGAAAGTGCCCGAGCGACGGTTTCCAGCACGAGTGCAGGGGAAATCGGCTCCAAACAAGTCTCGCGTCCGCAGGCGCAGACCCCGGGCGGCGGCACGGAATCGGCCCGGTTCCAGAATCCGGCGCAGGGCAAGCCGTTGGAAACCGGGTGCAGCAGGGGCGACCGTACGAGAAACTCCGGATCGGTAGGACCGAAGAGCCCGACCACGGGAATCCCCACCGCCAGCGCCAGGTGCATGAGCCCGGAATCGCAGGTAACGGCCGCGTCGCACTGCGCCAAAATGCCTGCTGCGTCGGCTGGCGAGGTCTCTCCCACCAGGTTCAGGCCCGCACCGTTCACGCCCTCGCCGCCCTGCCCGAGCACGAGTGTGGACAGGCCTTGCGCCTGCAGCGCTTGGTTCAGGTCCTCCCACGACGCTCGCGGCCAGCGCTTGCTCGGCCAGCTCGCCCCCGGGGCAAGGGCGATGCGCGGCCGGGATGTCTGGGACAATCGGCGGCCCAGTGCGGCGGAGAGTCCGCCCGCAGGAATCGCTGGCGGGCTGACGGGCAAGGGAACACCCGCCAACCGCGCGTAGTGCTCCGGCCGGTACCCCTGTCGGGGACCGCTCCGCAGATAGAGGTAGCGATGCACGGCGGACGGCATCGAATTCAGGCGCTCGCTGGGTATCAGGTCAGCAAAGAGTTCGGGGTAATGGGTCCACAACCACACACAATCGTGTGGGGACTGCGCAATGAGCGCCTCAACCACGGGACGCGCCATGATTTCGTCGCCCAGGCGCCAGCGCAGTTCGACCAATACGTTCCGCGACATCCCCATCGCGCCGCGCAGACGCCATGCCAGCGGCCGCAGCAGCCGCCCTGTCCAGCGTGCGGATGGGTTCAGCGTGTCTTCGTAGGTGTCGTCCGGGCCGAGGTGCGGAATCATCGCAGGCCGTCGTAGAGCGCGCGGAGTGCGCGGACATAGCCGGCGATGTCGTAGCGGGCGCAGGCGAGCGCGCGTCCTTTCTCGGCCATTTCCTGCCGCAGCGCCGGTTCCTCACTCAGCTGCTTCAGCGCCTCGTAGAGGGAGACGAAATCGTTGGGCTGGCACAGCATGCCGGCGTCGTCGAGGATTTCGGGCACCGCGCCGGTATAGGTGGACACCACCGGCACGCCGCAGGCCATGGCCTCGATGAGCGACATGCCGAATTGTTCCTGCCATTCGGGCGTCGCGATGCTGGGCAGCACGAAGGCGTCTGCGCTGCGGAAGGCCTCGGGCATTTCGTTGTAGGGCACGCTGCCGGCGTAGGTCACGGCATTCTCGATGCCGAGCCGTCCGGCCAGCGCTTCTACCCGGTCCTTGCCCGGGCCCGAGCCCACCACCAGCAGCCGGTAGCGGTGCCGCTGCAGGGCGGGATCCTTCACCAGTTCGCGCAGCGCGAGCAGCAGAAAGTCGAGCCCCTTGCGCGGCAGCAGCCAGCCAACAAAAAGAATGACGAAATCATCCTCGTGCAGCCCGAAGCGTCCCCGCGCGGAGGGCCCCGGCGAAAAGATTTCGAGGTCCACGCCCGGATCGACCTTGAGAATCCGGTCGGCATCGACGCCCTCGATATCGAGCACGCGGCGCGAGCGTTCGGTATGCACAATGAAGCGGTCGGCCGCCCGGGCCACGCGCTCCTTGAGCGCCCGGCGCTGCGGGTTGTACTCCATGTTGAAGGGAATGTTGTCCCACACCATGACCGACAGCGGCACGCCGAAGCGTTCGCGCGCCTCGACCGCCTGCTCGGACCAATCGGTGAACAGTTCCCAGGTCTGAATGGCGTCGTAGCCCTGCAGCCGATCGGCAAAGGGCAGAATCCGCGGCTCGCGCTTCCACAGACGGTAGGCCGCGCGGTGGTACATCTGCTGCGCCGCCGGGCCTGCGTCGGTATCGAAATGGATCGGCTCGACCGAAAAAGCCGCGCGGCCATCGTCGCGCTCGTTGAAGATGCGCTGAATCTCGGAATCCGCCCGGAACGCGGTCACCTCGACATCATCGCCCAGGCGGGCGAAGGGCGCGAGGTGCCACGCATTGAACCGGTTGCCCATGAGCAACGCCAGCTTCATGCGCCGCCGCCCCAGAAGTGCTCTTCCAAAACCTTGCGCGCCGCCTCGGGATCGTTCGGGATGTCGATGTGCCGCGCCACGCAGCGCTGTTCGTATTCCTCGATCGTGCAGACCACGCGGGCCGGATTGCCCGCCGCCACCGAGTTCGGCGGCACGTCTTTCGTCACCACGCTGCACGCGCCCACCACGCTGTTCGGTCCGATGGTTACGCCCGGCAGAATCGTGGCGCGCACGCCAATCTGGCAGTTGTCCTTAATATCGATGGCGCCGAATCCGGTCAGACTTTCGTACTTGTCCTGAAAGACCCAGTTGAGCCCGTGGTTTACAAAGGTGACATCGTTGGAAATGCACACGTGATCGCCGATGCGGATGAGCCAGGGCTCGCTGCCGAAGTTGACGGTGTAGATGCGGCAGCGCTCCCCCACGCGCACGCCCATGCCTCGCAGCGTACGGATCACCGTCTCCTGCGAACCGTATTTCAGCAGCAGTTTCTGTATCGCGCGGCGCAGACCCACGGGCGCTCCTCCATGGTCCGCGAGGGTAGCACGGGCATTGAACACTCCGCCAACAGCGGTGGGGTCGGTCAGTCTCCCGCGTCGGGCAGGGCGGCGATGCGGCGGCGGATGTCGGCCTCCACCTCGGGGTAACGGATCGCGGCGGCATCGGCGGGCGGCTTCACGGCGAGGTAATCGATGCGCGCGGTCTTGGGCGTCACAGCGCGCCAGCGCTCGGCGTCGTATTGGCCCAGCAGGTGCAGCCCGGCATCGGCGATGGCGGCATCGATGACGCTGTTGGGATACACGCGCTCGCGGAATTCGTAGGCCTGGCCGGTGTTCACGCGCAGCCTTGTGTAGGCCACCTGTTCGCGCCGGTCGTATTCGGTTTTCCAGCGCAAGCGGAATTTGCCGTTGTTCTCTTCCCACTCGGGCCCGACGAAGTGCTCGAGGATCATGGTCTCGGTCACCACGTCGAAGAGCAGCAGGCCGCCGGGCTTGAGCACGCGTGCCATCTCGGCAACGGCCGCCCGCACGGACGCCTCGTCTAGCAGGAAGTTCAGGCTATCGAAGAGGCAGGTGACGAAATCGGTCGTAGGACCGAAGGGTACGGCGCGCATGTCGGCACAGCAGAGCGGCAGCCCGTTGCGCCGGTTGCGCCCCAGCGCCGCCATGCCGCGCGACAGGTCGAATCCAACAGTGCGGAACCCGCGCCGCCGCATTTTCTCCACCAGCACGCCGGTGCCGCAGGCGAAATCGACGTGTACTGGATGCGGCGGCAGGAGCGTCTCGAGCCCCTCGCACACGCCCTGCCAACGATCATAGTTCACGAACTCCATGATCGTGTCGTAATAGCGGGCGAGTCCGTCGAAGGCATTGTCCTCGGGCGGCATGTCAGTCGGTCTCCGGCACTGGCGGACAGCCGCGCATGACCCAGTCGCAGAAAGCGCGGGTTTCGGGGTGGAACTGCGTCTTCTTTTCGGCGAAGCCCTGCTTGGCCTGCGCCATGTAGCGCAGCGCCGCGCCAAACCCCTCGCGCGCCAGCACCGCGCGGGTCTCGGCAGCCTCGGGATATTTGCGCAGTGGCTCGCTGAAATCGGCCACCATCAGCGCGCGGCCCAGCAGGCCCAGGCCCGGCGTGCCGGTGGTGTGCCAATAGACCGCCTCGTATACGTCCTCATCCGTCAGCCCGAGATAGCGTCGCGCTTCTTCGGCTGCCACGGGACCATGCAGCAGAATCGGGCGCGCTTCGTGGATGGGCTCAATGGGCAGACCGTATTCCGCCGCGCGCGCCAGCATGATGTCATCTTCGAAGTTGCGGCAGAGATCGTGCAGCAGCGCCGCCGTGATCAACCGGTCGCGTTCGAGTCCGAGTTCCGGACCGAAATCGGCGAGGTGTTCGGTGACGGAGAGCGCGTGCGCCAGCCGCTTCTCTTTCAGCCGCACACGCAGCAGCGCGGCGATGCGTTCCTGCGAGGGATTAAGCGCGAGCGGCGCCATAGAGTCCGGTCTCGCGGATGGCCTCGATTACCGGGGCCGGCAGGAGGTCCGCCACGGGGTCGCCCTGTTGCAGGCGCGCGCGTACTTCGGTGGAGGACATGTCGTTCGGCGGAAACTCGAGAAAGTCGTAATGGCCCTCGAGCGACGGATCAATCGCGTCGCCCTGATCGGGACGCGACGCCACCAGCACACGCGCGTGTTGGAGGATGGTCTCCGGCTCGCGCCATCCGGGCAGGTCGGCCAGGGCGTCGAGCCCGAGGATTAGAAAGAACTCCGCCCCGGGATGGCGCTTGCTCAGCTCGCGCAGGGTGTCGGCGGTATACGAAGGGCCGGGGCGCTCGAGTTCCAGCGGACAGGCCTCCATGCCGGGCTCGCCTAGCAGCGCCACCTGCACCAGGCGCAGGCGGTCCTCGGCGGGGGCCGTCACGCCGCCGCGCTTGTGCGGGGGCTGCGCCGCCACCACGAACAACACCTTGTCGAGCCGGGCCTGCGCCTGCGCGGCGCGCGCCAGCTCGAGGTGGGCGTTGTGGATGGGGTCGAAGGTGCCGCCCAGCACGCCGATACGCGGCGGATTACTCAAGAATCTGGCCCGCTCCGCGGACGATGTACTTCTGCGCGGTCAGCCCCACCAGCGCCATGGGTCCGCGCCAGTGCAGCTTGCTCGTGCTGATCCCGATTTCCGCGCCGAGGCCGAATTGGAAGCCGTCGGTGAAGCGCGTCGATGCGTTCACATAGACCGTCGCGCTGTCCACGGCGTCGAGAAAGCGCTCGGCCGCCGCGTAGCTCTCGGTCACGATGGCGTCGGAATGGTGCGAGCCGTATTCATTGATGTGCGCGATCGCCTCTTCGAGCGACGCGACGATTTTGATGGACAGGATCTTGTCCAGGTACTCCGTCATCCAGTCCTCTTCCGTGGCGGGTTCGCAGTCGATGAGCTGGCGTGTGCGGTCGCAGCCGCGCAATTCGCAGCCGCCCGAATGCAGCGCGCCCGCGATGCCCGGCAGCTGCATGGGCGCGGCGGATTCGTGCACCAGCAGCGTTTCCATCGCGTTGCACACGCCGGGCCGTTGCAGCTTCGCGTTCACCGCCACCGAGCGCGCCATGTCGGGATCGGCGTCCTCGTGGATGTAGGTATGGCACACGCCGTCGAGGTGCGCGATGACCGGAATCCGCGACTCGTCGTAGATGCGCGCGATGAGGTCCTTGCCGCCGCGCGGGATGATCACGTCGATGTAGCGATCCTGCTTGAGCATCGCGCCCACCGCCGCGCGGTCGGTCGTGTCGATCATCTGCACGGCGCCCTCGGGCACCCCCGCCGCCGCCGCGCCTTCGATAAAGATCTTCGCGATAGCGAGGTTCGAGTGGATCGCTTCCGAGCCGCCGCGCAGCAGACAGGCATTGCCCGATTTCAGGCACAGGCCCGCCGCGTCGGCCGTTACATTGGGGCGGCTTTCATAGATGATGCCTACCACGCCGATAGGCTGGCGGATGCGCGCGATGCGCAGGCCGTTCGGATGCACGTACTGCTCGTCCACATCGCCCACGGGATCGGGCAGCGCGGCCACCTGGCGCAGCCCCTCGGCCATCGCCTCGATGCGCTTGTCGGTCAGCTCGAGCCGATCCAGCATCGCGCCCGACAGGCCCTTCGCGCGGCCCGCCTCCAGGTCCTTCGCGTTCTCGGCCTGCAATTCGGCCCGCGCCGTCACCAGCCGCTGCGCGATTTCCAGCAGCGCGGCATCCTTCACCTTGCGCGACAACCCGCGCAAGCCGTCCGAAGCCGCCCGCGCCGTCCGGCCGATGCGCTCCAGCTGTTCCGCCAGCGATTCTTTTCCACTCGACATGCGTCTCACCTCGCCGGCCGCACGGATGCGGCCGTCCTTACACAATCCAAACCGGTATTCTGCCACACCCGTTCCACACGCTGCATGCGCGCTGTCTTGATACGGTCGCTACGAGAACGGCTGAGCAATCCCGTAGGTCGGGGTTTTATGCCGGTTCTTGGCGCGGGTGATCCGGTGTTTGCCGGGGTAGAACCCCGACCTACCGCATAGGTAATTGAGTTCAGGTGACCTTGGCCACCCCCTACTTCTGCTGTTCCTGCCAGCGGGCGTCGCGTTTCTCGAGCTTCTTCTTGCAGCGCTCGATACGGACTTTCCAGTTGTGCTCCCAGCCCTGGGAGAGGGCCTCTTCGGCGAGCGCGATGACTTCCTCGTACATGCGCTGTTTCTCGCGCACGACGCAGAGCAGTTCGTAGCCCGCGTGTTCGGGCAGGGGCGTCTTCGGGGCCGTCGCGGCGAAGGCGACCTTGGATTCCGGCGCGAGCGCAATCTGCATCTGGCACGCGATGATGGCCTTCGTCAGGCCGCTGGGGTCGTCTTCCTTGCGCGTATAGTAGTGGCGCAACAGCCGGTCGAGCGCGTAGTGCTTTTTCAGCGTCTCGTGGTCTGGCGCGTCGCCATTCTGCCGCTCGATCACCGTGCTGAGGTCTGCGGCCACCATCTGCATGAGCACGGCGTTCTGCTCTTTGTCGGGCCGGTAGTGAAACACCATCTTCTCGAAGCGCCGATCGCCCAGCGCGCGCTCGGGCACGCTGCCGAGCTCATAGAGCAGCACTTCGATACTCACCATCAGCCGCGGCTTACGGCTGAGCAGGCGGGGGCATTGGCTGATGCCGGAGATGATGCCGTCGACGAACTCGTAGTTCTCCGGCCGTGCGAGGCGGGCAGCGGTGGCGCCGCGGAGCACGCCGATCTGGTGCCCGTCCTTCTTGCGGCACACGCCGATTTCGCGATCCTGCGAAGGCACGTCTTTCTCGCCACGCGTGAGCAAGATGAGTTCGCCGACTTCGCACCGAGCGATGACATCCTGACGGTGCGATCCGTCGGAATTCCGCTTGGTGACGTCTTCGACCTCGAAGCTATGCCGCTCAACCGGTCTCGGCTTCTGTTCCTGCATACCGCCTCAGCGCCCTTGGCGCGTGTGGATCACCCCAAATGCATGCCTTGTACCTGTATATGACCACATGGGGCGGCGATCCTGCAAGTGGATTAAGAGGAAGGCGCAGATTCGGGCGCACTGGTCGGCGCGAGGGGGCGCAGTGCAGGCTTCATTTCCAGCACCTTCTGGTCCCAGGAGTCGGTCGGCTTGGCATCGCTCGCAGCACTATCCACACTTTCGGGTGATTCTTCCGCAGGGGGCGTCTCTTCGGCGGCCGAGGCATCGTCAGCAGGCGCTTCGGGGGCCGCAGGCTCGGTAGCAGGTTGCAGCTCCTCGGGCTGCGGTTCCGGAAAGAACGGGAAGCGCGGCTGTTCCGGCGTCTCCACGGCAGAGGCAGCCGCTTCTTCCACAGGCGCATTGACCTCAGCCGCAGACTCTGGAGAGGGGGCGTCCTCAAGCAACGAGGCAGGGTCCATGGGTTCGGGCAGCGGCTCGGGTTCCGAAGGGACTTCTGGCTCGCCTTCTGGCGTCGGGGCCTCGGCAGCAGGCTCCGGCTCACTGGGGGCGCTGCCCTGGCCGGCTGCCAGCGGTGCCGCCGCGCCGGGTTCCTCTGGCGTAACGCCGGTTACAAACGCGACGACATCGCGCTCGTAATTGAGCAGAATGGCACCTGCCCCGATGAATACCAGCCCCGCGCCGACCATCAACATCATGCGGTCGAAATAATTCATGCATCTACCTCGATACGAGTGGCACCAGCGTGTTCACCCGCCCTGATTGCAGCGATGAGCATACGCAGCAGCGGCAGTCAATGCAACCGATCCAATTCCAGAAAAACGCCCCTCTCGCGTTGGCTGGTCTCAATTTGGGACGAGTGTCTCTCCCATTATTGGACCACTCCTGGTACATCTTAACCAAGCGCAAACGAAGCACAGGGCAGGTTCGCGATTGCCTGATACGAAAAACCATGAAGGCCCGAATTGGAACAGTTGGCGAAAATGGCACGGTCGTTGCTTAGACCTTAGTCAAGCGTGCCAAGTTCTTTGGCCGCTGGAAAGGAAGTGGAGTGATGTACCGGAAGGAGAGCTTGAAAACGCCCATGTGCCTGCCAGCGCGAGCAGAGGTAAGGCGGCGCACCTTCGGTGCCGCCCATCGTAAGGCATACATGGACCCGACGCTCGACTCGCATCACCCTGCCACCGGTCTTTCGACGCGCCTCGCGGGTACCTTCTCTCTCGCTGGTTCGCCCGCGCAGGCTTGTCGATACAATGGGTCGCGCATGACCCATTCCTGACCCCAAAGCCCCGAGACGGTCACAGCCCAACCACCATCCGCCGTCTCGGGGCGCCTTTCTTTTTATCCTGCCCGCCGCGTTAACTTCTGTTCAGCGCGCCCCGTTAATTCTGGGGGAAATTCTGCTATACTCGACCGTGTTTACCGAGTCGAAGCAGTACTAAAGGGTTCGCAATCCATGAGTGAAGAAAACAAGAAGCCCGGCCTGTCGAACATGCTGGTGGCCTCGATTATCCTGGTGGTGGGGGTGGCGTTCACCGGCATCGCGGTGGTGTCGCTGGGCGGCGGCCAGAAATTGGACGGCACCTCGCTGGACGACGTTATCGACCTGGCCGACGCGGCGCAGTCGGCTGAAACCATCGCCGGCGTACAAGGCGCCGCCATCGACGCCGCCCCGGAAGCGGCCCCGGCCGACGCTGCAGCGGTCGATGGGTTGCCCCCGAAGATCCGCAGCATCAGCGACGAGTCGAAGCAATTGCTCGAGCAGGCCGATGCGGCCAGCGCCAACAGCGACGATCCCTTCAAGTTCGACAAGACGAAGGACGGCATGCACTACAAGGTGTCGTTTAAGTCGCTCGGCGGCTATGCCTACGAAGTGCCCGATCCGAATGTTATCCGCGCCCAGCCCGACCCGTCGCAGTCCCCGGTGGATCAGGTGCCCGGCGGCATCAAGGCGCTGAACGAGTCGCCCGTGCTGATTGCGGGCTTCATGGTGCCGATCGAGTTCAACGCGGAGGGCAAGGTGAGTTCTTTCGCGCTCACGCAGGATCAGATGTTCTGCTGCTACGGCGTGCCGCCCAAGATGAACGAGTGGGTGATGGTGACGATGGCCGACGGCTTTTCGACCGAGTACCGCAACGACGCGCCCGTGGCCGTGTTCGGCCAGCTCAATGTGGGCGAAGAGATCGACGATGGCTATGTGCTCAGCCTCTACCGGCTGAAGTCGGACAAGGTGATCGACGTGCGCGAGCTGTTGAAGGAAACGCAGGGCTAACGGCGCTGCGAGGAGGATGCCGGCATGATACGGGTAGTGATGACCGCGAGCGTGCTGCTGCTCAGCGGCTGCATGCTCGAAGTGCTGGGCGCCACCGCGATTCAAAGCGAACTGCAGGCCAAGCAATTGCAGGGCATGAAGCGGCAGATCGAACATGCCCAGGGCGTGAGCGCCGAAGTCTCGATTACCCAGGCCATCCGTGTGTATCAGGCGAAGAAGGGCTTCAATCCGGCCTCGCTCGAAGTGCTCGTGCCGGAGTACCTGCCGAGTATCCCGGCCAAGCCCGATGGTTCGCCCTATGGCTACGACCCGCAGACGGGCGCGCTGCTGGATCACCCGGTGCAGAAGCCCAACATTACTGCGGACGATTACGGCACGCTCGACAAGATCCGCGCGGGCATCTACCAATACGGTCAGGCCACCAAGCTTTATCCCGCGAATCTCGGCGACTTGGTGCCCAATTATCTGCCGCAATTCCCGATGACCTCCGATGGGCGGATGTTCTTGTACAACCCGCAGACCGGCGAAGTGATCCACCCGGACCAACAGGTCACCACGCCGGCGCCGGTGCCCGTGCCAGCGCAGGGCGGCTATGGCAGCGTGAGCCAGCCGATACAAAACATGAACCAGGCCGGGGTCAATGCGGCGCAGAGCCGCGCCCGCAGCGGCACCGACGCGATAGCCGGCGGATACAGCAACCGCCAGATGCAGCAGGTCGAGGAACTCGGCTTCTAGTCTTTTGCCCGGCCGTAACCCGCGGTGCAACACTGGTTTGACCCGCGAGGCCGATGTTTGCTACCCTACGCGGCCGTGCGCGGTGCGCCAGTGCAGAGAATCCCATGAACCCACTCCGCATTCCCCTGACGAGTATTCCCGATGAGGGGCTTCCGGTGAGCGTGGAGTTTACCGGGGACGACGTGCGCCCGGCAGACGCTGCGGAATTGCCGGTGAAGCGCGCCCTGCTGGAAGGCGACCTGACCCTGATGGGGCAAGAGGCGCTCTTCCGCGGCAGCCTGCAAGTGGACCTGGAGCAGCCGTGCGACCGCTGCCTGGAGCCGCTGGAAAAGGGGCTGGAGGTGGAGTGCACGTGGTTTTTCGAGCCGGATACGGGCGAAGATGCCCAACTCGAGGAACCCGACGTGCGGCATTTGGATAAAGATACTGTAGACCTCGGGCGCTACGCGTGGGAGGAGATAGCCCTCGCGATACCTGCCCGGTATGTTTGTTCCGACACCGTGCCGTGTCCGCGCCGCGACGCTTTCGTGGCGGAAGCGGGCGGCATAATCGATGAGACACCCGAAGGCAATAGGCCCTTCGCCAACTTGAAAGACCTGTTTCCCGGCCTGACCGGGGAAGAGGGCAAGGAGTAACCCCGATGCCCGTACCGAAGCGACGCACCGGCAAAGCCAAGAAGAACATGCGCCGTTCGCACCATGCGATGACGGCCCCGAACGCTGTCGAAAGCCCCGACTCGGGCGAGAAGGTGCTGCCGCACCGCGTCTGCCTGAAGAGCGGTTTCTACAAGGGCCGCCAGGTCATCAAGGTTAAAGACTGACGCCGAACCCCGGGAGTCGTCCCATGCGTATTGCACTGGACGGAATGGGATCGGACAACGCGCCTGAGGTCGAAGTGGCCGGCGCCGTTGCCGCGAGTCTGGAATCTTCCCACGAGTTTATTCTGGTGGGCGACGAGACACGCCTGAACGACGAGCTGGCCAAGCACCCCAAGCGCGGAAATATCCGCGTGGTGCATGCCAGCGAGCGCATCGGCATGGACGATCCGCCCGTGTTGGCCGTGCGGAAGAAAAAGGACGCATCGCTCCTGGTGGCGATGCGCCTGGTGAAGGACGGCCAGGCGGACGCCATCGTGAGCGCGGGGAATACCGGCGCCGTGATGGTGGCCGCGCGTACCGTGCTCGGGCCCATCCGCGGCGTGGCGCGTTCCGCCATTTGCCAAGCGCTGCCCACGGCCACCGGCCGCGTGGTGCTGCTCGATCTGGGTGCCAATGTGGACTGCACCGCCCGCCACCTCTGCGAGTTCGCCGAGATGGGCATGGCCTATTCGACCTATGCCCTCGGTGTGGAGAATCCGCGCGTCGGCCTGCTGAACATCGGCGAGGAAGAAGCCAAGGGTACGCAGGTGGCGAAGGAAGTCCACCGCCTGCTGACCGCCGCCAAGCACGTGAACTTCATCGGCAACGTCGAGCCGAAGGCCATGTACAACGGCGCGGCCGACGTGGTGGTGTGCGACGGCTTCATCGGCAACGTCATCCTCAAGACGAGCGAGGCCGTGGCCGGCGTGATGGGCAAGCTGCTGCGCGAGAAGCTGACCGGCTCCTCGATGAGCAAGATCGGCGCGATGCTCGCCCGCAATGCCCTGCAGGAACTCAAGGAAACGGTTGACCCCAACTATCACCCTGGCGCGCCGCTGCTGGGCGTGAACGGCATGGTCATCATCACGCACGGCTCCTGCGAACCGCTCGGCGTGAAGAATGCGCTGCTGGGCGCGGGCATCGCCGTGGAAAACCGCCTGACTGCGCACGTGCGCGAAAACGTCGCCGAACTGCGCGGTATCGGGATCGCGCTCGATGGCAACGGCGCATCCGAGCCCGCGCCGCAGGAAACCGAGGCGCTGCAGTGACCTGTTTCCTCTTCCCCGGCCAGGGCAGCCAGAAGCCGGGCATGGGACAGGACTTCTACGAACAGTCCCAAGAGGCGCGCGCGGTGCTCGACACCGCCGCCGCGGTACTCCCCGCCGGTTTTCTCGACACGCTCTTCGGCGAGGATGCCGAGGCCGTGAACCATACCCGCTTCGCGCAGCCCGCGCTGCTGGCCGTGGAAACGGCCATTGTGGCGCACCTGTCCGCGCGCGGCGTTGAGCCGTCCATTTGCATGGGTCACAGCCTGGGCGAAATCAGCGCGCTGGTGGCCGCCAAGGTCTGCGCCTTCGAAGACGCGCTCGGCTTCGTGCAGGAGCGCGCGCGCTTGATGAGCGAAGACGTGCCCCCCGGCGGCATGGCCGCTGTCATGGGCCTCGACCCCGCCGCGATTGCCGCGGCCCTGCCCGACGGCGTGCAAATCGCCAACGACAACGGCCCCGGCCAGACCATCATCAGCGGCAGCGAAGCCGGACTCGCCGCCGCCGCCGAACCGCTGAAGGCCGCCGGCGCCAAGCGCGTGCTGCCGCTCAAGGTATCCGGCCCTTTCCACAGCGTCTACATGAAGCCCGCAGCCGAGCGATTCGCGGCCGTGCTTGCTGGCGTGCATTTCAGCGCGCCCGCCTGCACCTTCGTGTCGTCGGTCACCGCGCAGCCCGAATCCGACCCCGAGCGCATCCGCACCCTCCTCGCCGAGCAGCTCTACTCGCCCGTCCGCTGGAGCGAAACCATCCGCCACGCCACCGAGCCCTGCTACGAAACCGGCCCCGGCAGCGTCCTCGCGGGCCTCTCGAAACGCATCGAAGGCGCACCGCCCGCGACGGGGGTGGGGACGGTGGAAGCGGCTGGGGCAGTCGTAGTTGATCCGTTCCCATAAGACACCGTTGACGTGCTAGAGTGTGCTTCATGCCCGGAAATAACTTACTCAATACCAATACTGTAAATCTCGGCGACCTGCTTGGGAACGGGCGGATCTATCATGTCCCTCCATTCCAGCGGGACTATTCTTGGCAAGAAGAGCAATGGGAAGATCTATGGCAGGACATAGTTGAACTCATCAAAGAGCCGGACGGACGACATTACATGGGGGCTCTGGTGCTCGAAGATCAAGGAGAACGTAGATACTCTATTATCGATGGCCAGCAGCGGCTCGCGACGTTAAGCATCTTGTCGCTGGCGATAATAGGCCGCATCGCACAACTTTCTGAAACAGGCGTAGAGCCCGAGAAGAATTCTCAACGAGTACAAGAACTTAAGGCAGGCTTCATTGGACAGAGGGATCCCGCATCGCTAATTGAAAGCGCCAAGCTCAATCTCAATGAGGGGGATGACCCATTTTACCAAGACTATCTGATTCGTTTTCGCTCGCCGAAGAACCCCCGCTCGCTCTCTAAGTCCAATCAGCAGCTTTGGAAGTGTTTCAATTACTACAGTGAACGCGTGGCCGCTCTCGACGAAGACTCAAATGATGGTCTATCTCTCGCTCTGCTCCTGAGCAAGACAATTGCCACAAAACTTCTTTTTATATCCATAACAGTAGACGATGAACTCAACGCTTATACTGTTTTCGAAACACTGAATGCTCGAGGATTAGAACTTTCTGCCACAGATCTCTTAAAGAATTTTCTGTTTTCTCGTGTTAAAGTTGGTGCCGATCTAGAGTCTTTACGGCGCCGCTGGGCTAGGATAATCGGAACTGTGCGCCAAGAGCGTTTTCCCGAGCTCTTGCGTTTTCATTTTCTCTGCGACACGCCGAGGATTCGAAGCGAACGACTCTTCAAGCATGCTCGTGGCCGGATTCGTGATGCTAGCGACGTATTTAACTTGCTAGACGATCTGGAGTCCCGAGCAGACCTATTCTCGGCCCTGAGGGATCCAAGCCATGAATTCTGGATTGAAGAACCGGGATGCAAGGCGCATATCGTAGAACTCAATTTATTTCGGGCAACTCAAATGACTCCGTTGCTCTTTGCTGCGTACGAGCGGTTTTCTTCAGAAAACTTTCGACGGGCTCTTAGACTAGTCTCGGCCATAACTTTCCGCTATACCGTTGTTAGCGGTCTAAATCCAAACGAGCTAGAGCTTGTATATCATCGGGCGGCAAAAGCAGTCCTGAAAGGAGAAGCAACGAGCATACCCGAAGTATTCGAAATACTAAAGAGCATTTACGTAGATAACGACAAGTTTAAGCATGACTTCTCGCGTCTAGCCATCTCCAGCCGAGGTCCTCGAAAAAAGCTCATAAAGTATATACTCTGCAAGTTAGAAGAAGACGAGAGTGGCATTGCGATCAATCCAGAAACCGAGCCAGGCACTATTGAACACATCCTGCCCGAGAATCCTGCTGCCACATGGGACAACTCAATAAGCATTGAGCATTGGGACAATGTGACGTACCGAATCGGGAATATGACTTTACTCGAGGTCACAAAAAATCGCACCATTGGAAATCAGGCCTATAGCGAAAAGGCCTTGTCGTACGCCGATAGTCGGTATGAAATAACACGCATGATACCAGAGCACGCCCCAGAAGAATGGACTGTTTCATATATCGACGATCGCCAACAAAAAATGGCGAAGCGCGCGGCGCACATCTGGCGATCGGATTTCGATGCCGATTCATGAAGCGCCCTTCCCCAGCATCGGCTGCAGGGGGCAGCCTTCGCAGCGGGGATGGCTTTTGCAGTAGTCCTTGCCGGTGAAGACGATGAGGCCGTGGTATTCCTGCCAGTGCTGCACGTCGGGCTCGAGGTGGGTTTCGAACACGTGGCGCAGGGGTTCGTAGCCGATGGTGTCGGGCACGATACCGTGGCGGCTGAGGATGCGGCGGGTGTAGGCATCCACCACGAACACGGGCTTGTGACAGGCGTAGAGCAGGATGTCGTCGGCGGTTTCCGGGCCGATGCCGTGGAGCGCGAGCAGTTCTCCGCGCAGCGGCCCGAGCGGCCGCTTGGCCATGCGGTCCATACGGCCGCCGTAGTGCTCGAGCAAATGCTCCGCGAAAATCCGCAGCCGCTTCGCTTTCTGCCGGAAATAGCCCGACGGCCTAATGGCCTCCTCTAGCGCGGTGGTATCCGCTGCAGCCAGCGCGCGCGGCGACAGCAGCTTCGCGCGCTTCAGGTTCGCGATGGCCTTCTCGACATTGGTCCACGCGGTGTTCTGCGTGAGGATAGCGCCGACGGCGATCTCGAAGGGCGTATCGCCCGGCCACCAGTGCGTCGGGCCGAAGCGCTCGGCCATGCGGTCGTAGGCCTCGCGCAGGAAACGCGCGGTGGCGGGGTGTTTTTCCGGTGTGGTCATGGGCCGATGCTACCGCGCGCCGCGCCTTCGCCACAAGGCGCCGGGGCTTGCAGGGACGCTGCAAAGCGCATACCATGGTGGGATTCGGTTTCCAAGGGAGTTTCACGCCATGAAGTACGCCGTTGCCCTGCTGCTGGCCACGCTGGCCTTGTCTACGCCCGCGTTCGGTCAGGTCACCTACCGCTCGCTCATCGAAGAAATGAATGATTTGCCGCGTCTGGCGGAGATGCCCGACCCGTGGTACGCGACGCGGCAGTTCAGCAGCTACGACCGACGCGCGACGGACCCGAACGTGCCGACCGACGAGAACTGGTTCGCCAATGGCGACCGTGGAAACTACCTGCGCATCGACGACACGCAGCTGGGCGATCAGTTCGTGCTGCTCGATGTGGACGGTCCCGGCGCCATCGTGCGGTTCTGGTCGGCCAACCCCGACGACGCGGGCACGCTGCGCATCTACATCGACGACGACTACGAGCCGGTGATCGAGATGCCGCTGCGCGACTATTTGAGCGGCGAGAACAGCGCTTCACCTGCGCCCATTGGCCACGTGGCGGGCCGCGGCTGGAATTCCTACACGCCCATCCCCTTTGCCGACCACTGCCGCATCACCTGCAGCAAGCCGGATTTCTATTACATCATCGACTACCGCGCTTA
This sequence comes from Candidatus Hydrogenedens sp., assembly GCA_016125095.1. Taxonomy (GTDB): domain Bacteria; phylum Hydrogenedentota; class Hydrogenedentia; order Hydrogenedentales; family JAEUWI01; genus WGMK01. The sequence continues at coordinate 90,581 of WGMK01000027.1, forward strand.
TGCAGAAGGCACGGCGGTCGAGTCGCTGACCAAGCCGATCCTGCACAACAACGTCGAGGCGCTGGTCGATGCCGCGCGGGCGCTGGGCGAACCGGCGCACGCGCAGCTGCCGCTAGAACCCAAGACGATCGAGCCGGGGGCCACGCTCGAAGAGACCATCGGGAATGGCAATCCCGGGATGATTACTGCACTGAACGCGCGCGTCGAGGCGGAGGACCTGGAAACGGTGCTGCGCAGTCTCGTGCTCAGCATCACCTTCGACGACGAGGAAACCGTGCGCGCGCCGCTGGGCGACTTTTTCGGGACGGCGCCGGGCGCGAACGAATTCCGGTCCCTGCCGCTGGCGGTCGAGGGCACGACGCTCTATTCGCGGTGGGCCATGCCCTTCCAGATGCAGGCGGTGCTGCGTATCGAGAACCACGGCGGTGCTCCTGCGGATGTGGCCGTGGCGTGGTCGGGCGAAGCAGGCTACGACTGGACCGGACGTTCGATGTATTTCCACGCCAAGTGGCGCGCGGAGGCGGATATTCCCACGCATCCGCGGCGCGACTGGAACTTCGCGGAGCTGGCGGGCGAGGGCCGGCTGGTGGGCACCATGCTGCACATCGCGAACCCGGTGAAGGCGTGGTGGGGCGAGGGCGACGAGAAAATCTACGTGGACGGAGCCACCTTCCCCACGTGGTTCGGCACCGGTTCGGAAGACTTCTTCGGCTATGCCTGGAGCGACAACCACACCTTCACGCACGCCTACCACAACCAGCCGCGTTCCGATGGTCCGGGCAACTTCGGCCATTCCTGCGTCAGCCGCTTCCTCATCATGGACGACATCCCCTTTGCGAATGACCTGAAGTTCGACATGGAGGTCTGGCATTGGGAGGAAACGCAGGTGACCCAATCGGCGATGGTCTATTGGTACGCCAAGGCCGGCGCGCGCGATAACTTCGGCTCCATCGACGACGCCTCGCTCGTGGTGCCGCCGCTGCCCGAGCCGCCCGTTCCGCTGGCCGTGCCCGGCGCTATCGAGGGCGAGAAGATGCGCGTCATCCAGGTCTCCGGCGGCAAGGTCGACAGCCAATACAGCGATGCGTGGCCGTGGAGCCGCGGCGAGCAGGTGTGGTGGCAGGATGCCGAGCCGGGCGATACGCTCACGCTCGGCTTCGAGGTGCCGGAGTTCGGCACTTATCAGGTGCGCGGCGTGTTCACCAAGGCGCCCGATTACGGCATCGCCACGGTGGCCGTGAACGAAGACCCGGCCAGCACGCCGCTCGACTTCTACCATACCGGCGTCATCGTCACGGAGACCCCGATCGAACTCGGCACGCATGCATTGAAGACGGGTGAGAACGAACTGAAGATCGCGATTACCGGTTCGAACGACGAGGCGAGTCCCGCGCGGCATATGGTCGGCGTGGACTACCTGCTGCTCGAACGCGTGCCGGATGCCGAATAAGGCGCGGGCGCACGATCCAATCCGCTATACTCCCCGCCATGGAAGATCCCGCTCCCTATATCATTGATCCCCTCGTCATCGCCGGGCGCTCGTTCGCGTCGCGCCTGATGATCGGCACCGGCAAGTTCCCCTCGGCCGCGGCGCTGCGCCAATGCATCGACGCCAGCGGCGCGGAGATCATCACCGTCGCCCTGCGCCGGGTCGACCTGAACAATCCGGACGAGCAAGGCATCCTTTCGGCCATCGACCCGGACCGCAAGCTGATCCTTCCGAACACCAGCGGGGCGCGCACGGCCGACGAAGCGGTGCGCCTGGCCAAGCTGGCGCGCGCGGCGGGGCTGCCGCCGTGGGTGAAGCTCGAGCTGACCCCCGAGCCGCGCCACCTGCTGCCCGATCCCATCGAAACCCTCCGCGCCGCCGAGATGCTGGTGAAGGAGGGCTTCGTGGTGCTGCCCTATATCCAGGCCGACCCGATTCTGGCGAAGCGGCTGGAAGAGGCCGGCACGGCCACGGTCATGCCGCTGGGCGCGCCCATCGGCAGCAACCGAGGCCTGAAAACACGCGATCTCGTGCGCATTATCATCGAGCAGGCCACCGTCCCCGTGGTGGTGGATGCCGGGCTGGGGGCGCCTTCGCATGCCGCCGAAGCCATGGAACTCGGCGCGGACGCCGTGCTGGTAAACACTGCCCTGGCCGATGCCACCGACCACGCCGAGATGGGCCGCGCCTTCGCCCTCGCCACCGAAGCCGGGCGCCGTGCCTACCGCGCCGGGCTGGGGCCGCAGCGCTATTCGGCCGAGGCCAGCTCGCCGCTCACCGGCTTCCTGGGCGCCTGAGCCCGCCCCTGCGCATGGCGCGGGGAGTGGCAGGCGCGCGCGCATGGGTGCTACACTTTCCGCTTTCCCCGCCGCAGACCGGCGTACAACCTGAACACTTCCCCAGAAGGAATACCGACGTGGAACAACGCGCATTCAATTTTTCGGCGGGACCCGCGGGCCTGCCGCTGCCGGTGCTGGAAAAGATTCAACGCGACCTGCTGGTGTATCCGGGCGCGGGCGCGTCGGTCATGGAAATCAGCCACCGGTCGAAGACCTTCGCCGCCATTCACGAGCAGGCCAAGAGCAACATCAAGCAGCTGCTGAACCTGCCGGACAACTACCATGTGCTGTTCGCACAGGGCGGCGCGACGATGCAGTTCACGATGATCGGCATGAACTTCCTGCAGGGAAAATCGGCCGACTACATCGACTGCGGCGCGTGGGCGAAGAAGGCCATCGAGGAAGCCAAGAAGTTCGGTACGGCGCGCGTCTGCTGGACGGGCAAGGCCGAGAACTACAAGCGCATGCCCAAGACGCCGGACCTGGATCTCGACGCGAATGCCGCCTTCGTGCACATGACCAGCAACGAGACCATTCAGGGTATCGAATTTTTTGACGAGCCCGAAACGGGCAGCGTGCCGCTGATTGCCGACGCCTCGTCGGATTTCCTCAGCCGCCCGATCGACATCAGCAAATACGCCCTGCTCTACGCGGGCGCCCAGAAGAACGTGGGCCCCTCCGGCGTGGCCGTCGCCATCATTCGCGACGACATGCTCGAGCGCGTGCCGGCGGGCCTGCCGTCGCTGCTGGATTACCGCCTGCTGCAGGAAAACGACTCGCTTTACAACACGCCGCCCTGCTTCGCCATCTACGTGGTGGCCCTCACCACGCAATGGCTGCTGGACGAGATGGGCGGGCTGGCCGGCATCGAGGCGCACAACCGCAAGAAGGCCGCCATCCTGTACGACGCGATCGACCAGAGCGGCGGGTTCTACGTGGGCCACGCCGAGCGCGATTCGCGTTCGCTGATGAACGTGACCTTCGTGCTGGCGAACAAGGACCTCGAGGGCGAGTTCATCGCGCAGGCCAAGGCGGCCGGGCTCGACGAGCTCAAGGGCCACCGCTCGGTCGGCGGCTGCCGCGCGTCCATCTACAACGCCATGCCGCTGGCAGGCTGCGAAGCGCTCGCGCAGTTCATGCGCGACTTCCAGCAGAAGCACGGCTGAGGCATGCCTTGCGCGCGCTGATTGCCGGATGCGGCTATGTGGGCACGGCGCTGGGCAACCGCCTGGCGGCACAGGGCCACGAAGTCACCGGCACGCGGCGCACGATTCCGAACAGCGAAAGTCCGATTCATTGGGCCGCAGCCGATGTGCTGCGGCCCGATTCTTTTTCCGCGCTGCCGGGCGGTTTCGATTGGGCCGTGTATGCCGTGTCGGCCGCCGCGCACACCGACGACGCCTACCGCGCGGCCTATGTGGACGGCCTGCGGAACACGCTCGATTTTTTGCGGGCGACCTCGCCGGAATTGAGACGTGTGGTGTTCGTGAGCAGCACCGGCGTCTACCACCAGAATTCCGGCGAGACCGTGGACGAAGACAGCCCCGCCGAGCCCGCGCGCTTCAGCGGCACGCGGCTGTTGGAAGGCGAAGCGGTGCTGCGGGAAAGCGGCCTGCCGGGCGTGGTGGTGCGCTTTAGCGGCATCTACGGTCCCGGCCGCGACCGCACCGTACGAAGCGTGCGCGAAGGTACCGCGCGCCTGAGCCCGCAGCCCGCCGTGCTGAACCACATCCACCGCGACGATTGCGCCGGGGTGCTCGCCCACGTGCTGCAGTTGGACGATCCCGCGCCGCGCTACCTCGGCACCGATTGCGAACCGGTGCTGAAAAATGACGCGCTCCGATGGATCGCCGAACAATTGGGCCTACCCGAACCGCCCGAGGCCGAGGCCACCGACGCCCCGGTCCGCGGCGGATACCGGTACTACAGCAACCGCCGCCTGTGCGAAAGCGGATATGCGTTCGCGTATCCGACTTATCGCGAAGGGTACGCGGGGCTGCTGTAGAGGATTCGTTCGGTGGGGCGAGCGTACCCGCGCGCCATCTTAACTGCACGGTGGGGCGAGACTCCGTCGAGTTGTCTTGATGCAAAAGCGTGTACTCAACGCCAAGATGGCTCGCGGTACGCTCGCCCTACCGGAGTGTGCAACGAGGTTTCCGGCCATGCTTTGCCCAGTATTGTCCATGCAGGCCATCCTTCTGTTGTGCCTTGTTACCGTCTCCACGCTTTGCACAGCATGCGCAAGTCACGTTGGCCCATCACTCGACCGAGCAGCAGAACCCCAAGCGGAGCATCCGCCCGAAGTACGAGTATGCTTCGACTTTCTCGAGGCTGTTCGCAAGCGCGATTCTACGCAGGCGCGAACGCTGGTGAGCCTTGCGTTCGAGGAGCAATCGAAGGAATCGTTCGCTTCGTTCATGGAAAGATGCGAGTGGACTCCGTATGCCGAGTCGTTGCTCACCCGAAAAGCGTCGGGTAGGAACGTGGAGATTGTTCATCTGACCGCGCTTGTGAGCGGTGAAGGGTACCTCACGCTCAGCCGTATCGACTTCGAGGTAATTCGCGAAGGGGATGCTTGGAAAATCGAGCGGTGGCAATGGGGCGATGACATCGACCTGCCTATTCCTGCCGACTGGCACGAACGGCTGTGGCCGGCCGAGTAACGCAAATCTATAGCGCTTTCTCTCGACCCGGTGCCATAAACACGCTGGCACCAAGATGGCTAGACGGAGTCTCGCCCCGCCTTCCCGATGTCCTTACGGCCTATCCTCTTACAGCTTCGCCGCTTTGGACTTCGGCACCGCCCGCTCCGAAGGGTCTTGACCGGCACCAGCACCTGTGGTTAACTAGTTTCATTGACCAGAGTCGAACCGATTTCTTCCCCTCACCTTTGCGTGCTGCGGCAGGTCCGCTTGTCCGATGCATCGAACGCTCCGTGCCGAGGGTACGATCGGAGGCGAATTCATGCTCAGCTTCAGCCGGGATGAACTACAAGACGTATTCAAGCAATTGGACTTGGCGATCCATTGGCACGAAAAGTGGTTTGCGGAGCTCACGCGCACGCTCGTTTGCAAGATGCCGCACGACCGCCGCGACTTGGCGGACGATGCCGAACGGCATTGCCGTTTCGGCCAGTGGTACTACGGGACGGCAAGCGAGCAGCTGCATGAGCACCCCTCCTTCGCGGCGATCGCCGAAGAGCACCGCCGCATGCATCAACTCGCGAAACGCCTGCTGCTTGCGTCAGCGCAGGAGAACGCGGCCACTGCGATGGAGTACGACGCTTTTCAGAACGCCGTGGACCACCTGCGCCTGGAAATCAATACGCTGAAACACGACATCGAGGAATCCCTCTATAATCGAGACGCCTTGACCGGAGCCGAAAACCGCACCCGCATGCTCGGAAAACTGCGCGAGTCGCAGGAGCTGATAAAACGCGGCGTCCATGAATGCTCCCTGTGCATTATGGACATCGACCATTTCAAATCTATCAATGATACGTACGGCCATCTGGTCGGCGATGAAATACTGGTGGCCTTGGTCAACTATATCAAGCTCAACTTACGTCCCTATGATCAGGTATACCGGTACGGTGGCGAAGAGTTTCTTGTATCTCTACCGAGCACCGATTTGCAGACGGCGTTCCGTACCATCGACCGGATACGAACGGGTATCGCCGGACTTTCCCCCGAAACATCCGCACCAAAAGACATCTCGGTTACGGCATCCTTCGGGATAACAAGTCTCTCATCGGATATCAGTGTCGAAGAGTCGATCAAGCGCGCGGATATCGCCCTCTATTCCGCCAAGCAGTCTGGCCGGAATCGCACTTGCCTGTGGGAGCCCGCCATGGCCTCTGTAAGAGAGTAGACTTTGCCGCGGGCAGCGTGGGGGCGTCGAAGGCCGAGGCAACGTCCCTGCCGCCTTGGCGCTACCCGGCAGTCGCCATCCCTCGCATTTCCGCGGGCTGCTGGTGGAACCGCACGTGGTTGAAGGCCCAGAGCGTCATGAAACCGTAGGCGCTGACCAGGTGCCAGAGCGCGTGCAGGGGTATGAAGGGATAGATGATCTTGTCGTTGCTGGCGGTGGCGAGCAGCATGCCGGCGAAGAACAGCGCGGCTGTCAGCAGCAGCAGGCGCACGGCGTTCTTGGGAATCTGTTCGCGCTTGGCCACGAACAACGCGATGTTGGACCAGGCGAATACAATCAGCCAGGTTTCGCCGGGATAGAATCCGCCCCAATCGCCGAGCGGCACGAGGTAGGCGCGTTCGGTGCTGGGCAGCCGATCGTAGAAATGCCACGCCACGCCCACAATCATGAGCAGGGTGCACAACGGAGCGGCCCAGCGGCGGGTTTTGGCGTCGTAGTAATCCCCAAGCACGGCAAGGCCCACCGCCCAGGTAACAACGATGTTGCTGCCGGTATCGAGGAAGGCCCAGAACCAGCGCGCGCCGAGCACGGGATTCGTTTCGCCGAAGCCGTGCAGCGTGATGGTGAAGATGCCCGTGACGAGGATCATCCAGTACACGAACATCCAGCGCCCCGGTTGCTTGCCCATGAGATACGAGAGTGCGAGCGGCAGGCAGCCGGAGAACAACGTGGCGAAGCCGGTGACGGTATTGGCAAGGCCGAAATTCGGCAGCGTTTCCATTTCGCTTCCTTTGATGGGTTCTTGAGGCGCAGGGCCTAGACGAATACTTCGTTCATGTAGCTGGAGAGCATGTGCTCGGCCAGTTCGTCGGGCAGGGCATCGATGACGGAATTGATGAGCGCCATGCGCTCGGGCAAGCCGCCTTCGGTAATGCCGGCCAAATCGCGGAGCGCATCGCCGGCGCCGGGGCCAAGGTCTGCCAGCAGGCCCTGCACCTGGGCACGGACCGCGGTCAGGTTGATCGCCCCAGAGTCGGCGCGCACCTCGTCCACCGATTTCCGCAGTGCGGCGAGCCCGTCGTCCACAACGTCCGACGTGCCCCAGTTCATGGAGATGTGGAGATTCGCCGGAGTCTCGCCGTGCGTGAACTGCGGCTGCATGTAGAAACCGTTCAGACGGATCCGGTCGGCCAATTCGAAGATGTTCAAATCGTCGGAGGTGAAGGAAAACATGCACATGTCGGGATTGCCCAGCACCCGCAGCCCTTCGATGGCGTTGATGCCGTCCACCAGCAGACGCGTCGCGTCCTGCACCTTCTCGACAATCCGGCGGTAGCCCGCTTCGCCGAGGAAATGCATCAGTGCCCAGGCCCCGGCGTAGGGCCCGCCGGATTTCGTGCTGAGCACGCCGGGATTCACCAGCGCGTAGCAGGTGTTGCGGCGATTGGAAAAATACTGGTGGAAGCGGATCTCCTTGCTGCGATACAGCACGCAGGAGATGTTCTTCGGGGCATAGGCGTACTTGTGCAAGTCCGCCGAAATCGACGTGACGCCCGGCACGGTGAAATCGAAATCGGGCACATCATGGCCCATGCGCCGCATGAACGAAAGGTGAATGCCGCCGACGCAGCCATCGACGTGGAACAGCACGCCGCGTTCGAGGGCAACCTGGCCGATCTCGCGGATGGGATCGATGACACCCTGCGCGTAGCCGGGAGCCGACGCCACGATCAGGATCGTGTTCTCGGTGATGGCGTTCCGGATAGCGTCCACATCGGCGTGAAAGGTCTGCGGGTTGTAGCCGGTCATGACGGGCTTGATGCCGAAATACAGGCAGGCCTTGTGAAAGGCGCCATGCGCGGTTTCGGGCAGCACCATCTCGGGCTGGGTGATGTGCGGCTTATGCGCGCGGGCATACTCCCGCGCCGCCTTCACCGCGCACAAGATGCTCTCGGTGCCGCCCGAGGTGCAACTGCCCACCACCGCCTCGTCGCCGCGAAGCAGTTCGCGGACGATGTGCACGAGATCCGTCTCGAGCTTGTGCATGCTGGGGAAGACCGTCCAGTCGAGGCCGTTCTCCGTAAGGTATTGCATGTAGGCCTCGTGCGCCACCTCCATCGGGTCTGCGCCGGGATTGTAGGTGTAGCCCAGCATCCGCCCGGACCGCCACGACACGTCGCCGCTGCGGAACGTATCCAGCGCTTCGAAGATAGCGGCCTTCGTCTGTCCCTCGAAGGGCAAGGTGGCCAGGGGTGTCGACTCAGTTTCGTGGTTCATTCAACGGGGCTCCAGCATGTGTCGTGCGTAATCCAGCAAGTACGCCTTGAACTTCTTCACGTTGGGGGCGGTCCGGGGTTCCGCGCGCAAGGTACGCCAACTGAATGCGCCGGACGTGAAATAACTGAACAGCAGGAAATCGAAGGAACGGAGGAAATAGCCGATGTCGAGATCCGCCCGGACGGAACCGAGTTCTTGTCCGCGCTGTAAAATCCGCGCGAGACGCCGGTACAGGCGCAACGTCGACTCCGCTTCGCGGGCGCGCAATTCGTCGGCAGGCTCGAGCCAACGCTGGACGTACAACCGCTGCCGGGCGGGGTTCGCCGCAGAGAATTCCAGGAACCGCCCGATGAGCCGCGCCATGAGCTGGTAAAACGTCTCCACATCCTGCAGGGCATCGTCGTCGATAGCGCCGAGCAACTCGTCGACCAAGGCTTCCTCTTCCGCGAAGAGCCGTTCGAAGACCTTGATGTACAGCTCGCGCTTGGACCCGACGTGATGGTGCACGGTCGAGAGATTCAGCCCGGTCGCCGACGCCAGCTGGCGCGTCGACACACCCTCATACCCATGCTCCGCGAACAGCGCCGTCGCCGCCGAAAGGATTCGCTCCGTGCTGGCCTCCGCCCGCTTGGTCATGCCGCTCTCCCGCTGCCCGGTTCTCACTGATCAATCGTTCGATTGATATTAGCGGGCCGGCACGGGACGATGCAAACGGCTTCCGGGGCGCGATCCCCGCGCGGTCACGGCACCAAAATGCGCGAGGATGGCGTATCGGGCGGTGCGCTGCCGCACCCCGATCCGCCATCCTCGAATCGTCAAATCTAATGGTCGCTAGTAAGTCACCCGCACGCGATAGGTGAGGATTTGTTCGCTGTCGGCGGGCACTTCGAGCGAGAACACAGCACTGAAGGCGTCCACCTTTTCGTAGTCGTGGCTCTTCTCGAGGATCTTCCAGTCGCCGGGCATGGGTTCGACCACGTCGACCTTGACCGGCGTGTCCTTGCGGTTGCGGATGCTGACCTCGAAGGCGGTCTCGTAGGCGTTGCTACCCAGGTCGCGCCAGTCGGTCTGCTTGCGGTCGCCGACGATGTCGAAGGCCTCGCCGAGAAACAGCTTTACTTCCTCGTTCTTCGCGGTATGGTCGATGCGGTCCTCGCCCGAGAACTGCAGCGCGCCGCTCGAGTCGGCCTGGTACACGCGCATCACGCCCGCAGGCAGCGGCATGCCCATCTGGTTTTCTTCTTCGTTCTGGAAACTCAGGAAGGTCTGCGCGTTCTGCGTGGGAAATTGGGGCGTGCGCTGGCTGTAGAAATACTGCTGGCCGCGGAATTCGTAGGTCTTGTCGACCTTCACGCCGCTGGCCGCCAGCAGACTGACCTGCTTGCTCTGGTTCTGCTTGATGGTCGTGCGGCGAGGCAGGGTATACAGGTGGTACTCGGCGAAGGATTCCTCCTGCATGTCGGCGCTTTTTCGCATCATGGCGGGCGCCCCTGCGTAGGCCATCTCGGCCATGGGCATGGGCTCCGGCGCCACGTTCACCTCGCCCGCCACCACCTTCAGCTCGGCATTGCGATAGGTCGCGCCGCTGTTGTTGTTCAGCGTCACCCAGCCCTCGAGGTCCATCGTGGCCTCGTCCTCGCGGTAGTGCATCACGTAGTCGGCCGACCAGGAAATGCCGTTGGTCAGGTAGGTCACCTCGACGTCGTGGTCGGTGCCCTCGTTGTCCAGCGTCCAGATGAGGGACGGCTTGGCAATCAGCTCCTCGGGGATTTCCGGCAGCACAACATTTCCCGGATGGCCAAGGTAGATGTCGCCGTCGATTTGATACACGGGGCCGCCGTTCACGCTCAGCAGCTTGGCCGCCTGCTCGTAGAATCCGTAGTCCTCGCTCTTGTTGATGAGCCGCACATCCTTGCCGACGTATTTCTCCATCAGCTTTTCCGGGCTCATCAGGTCGTATTCGTAATTCTGCTCGAGAATCCGCAGCTTGCCGGGCGCCTTGAGCGAACGCAGGCTCACGGTCTGCGGCTTGATCAGTTCGGCCACGTCCATAAACTGGAGGGTGGTCTCGCCGGGGAGCAGCTTCACCGAACGGGTGTCGCGCACCAGCGCAAGGTTGTTGTTGTATACCGTCACGGCCACATCGGTCTGGTCGTCCTCCGTGGTTTGCTTCGAGAGGGCGAGTGGATCGCTGACCGACAGGTGGGCCGCCGGCGCGGTGACCTGGAGTTCGGGCTGGGCGCCGGCGAGCGTGCAGCAGGCCAGGGCGGTAAGGGCGGGCAAATACTTCATAATCATGCTCCTAGGGTTGTGTCCGCCGGAGCGGACCGCCTATCGTTATAACACGCGAGCCGGGAATTTGTTCACGCCCGCGCGGCAGCAGGAGACCTTACATGCGGATAGGGGTGATCAATACAGATTCCGGCAAAGCGGTTGCCTTGGAACTCGGCGACCGCTGGATAGATGCCTCCCGGGCCTGGAAGGATTACCACACGCATGTGGAAGGGGCGGACGCGCCGCCGCTGGCGCATGCGGGGGATTTCGCCGCGGCAGGCTGGATGAACCGCTCCGGGTACCGCCGCCTGACCGAATTCGTACAGCGGCACGGACGGCTTGAGGAATACCTGTTGCCGGGGCCGCATACCTTCGCCGCACCCGTGCGCCCAGGCAAGGTCATCGCCATCGGCCGCAATTACGCCAAGCACGCGAAGGAAATGGGCAACGAAATCCCCGACGAGCCTATGTTTTTCAATAAGCTTCCCGACACCATCATCGGCCCGGGCGAGGCCATCGTGAAGGAATCCTGGGCGGGTCGCGTGGATTTCGAGGGCGAGATTGCCGTGATGATCGGGGTGCAGGGGCGCAACATCGCGGAGGCGGAGGCGAAAGAACACGTTGCCGGGTACACGCTGTTGAACGACATCAGCGCGCGCGACCTGCAGAACAAGGACAAAGACCGCGGCCACCCCTGGACCCGCGCCAAGAACATGGATACCTTCTGCCCGGTCGGACCCGTGGTCGTATTCCGCGATGCCCTTTCGTGGCCGTTCGAGGAGGACATTGAAACGCGCGTGAACAGCGAGGTGCGCCAGCAGGGCAATACGCAGCAGTTCCTCTTCCCCATCCCCCGCCTTATCGCCCACGTATCCCGCTACTTCACCTTGTATCCGGGCGACCTGATTGCCACGGGAACGCCAGAGGGGGTCGGGCCGCTGAACGGCGGCGATGTCGTGGAAGTCGCCTCGCCGGGAATCGGCGTGCTGTCGAACCCCGTGGTCGAGGTTTAGAAGCCCAGCGTGGGAATGCCGATGACGGGCTGCGGGGCCTGCAGCGGCGCATTGTCATCGCGCGGCGGACCGGGAATGCCGGGCGCGGGCGTGGCCTTCGGGGCGATGGGCGTGTCGGTCAATCCCGGATAGGCCGAATCGAGCCGCGCCACCCGTTCGCGGGCTTGTTCACGTAGTTCCGTCGGGCGCTGCAGCACGTCTTCCGTCTGACGGAGCAGCATCGCGCGGGCTTCACCCAGCGTTTTCAGCCGGGCTTTCATTGTATCCTGATCCTGTGCCGCGGCGAGCACCTCGGCGTAGTCTTCCATGTCGGCAAGCGCCGGGGCGTCGGGATGCTCCTTGCGCCACGCTGCAACTCCCGGCTCCCGCTCGAGCCATCGGAGAAAGTCCTGCTCCGCGGTCTCGTCGAGGATGCGCATGGCCAGCGACGCCGCCTCCGGGCTGGTCGAATAGTTTTCCAACAGGAAAATTACGGCCTTGCGGAATGCCGGCCAGTGCCGCTGGATGGACTCCTGCCAGTATTCCGAAAACAACGATGGCGCCGTGATGCCGGGAATCGCCCGCCGCAGCAGGTAGATTTGGAAGTAGTCTTTCTTGCCGTCGCCCTGCATTTTCCCGATGAGTTCCTCGCCCGCGCTGAAATCGAGCGCGAGCATCGGAAACATTTCCATGATCATGCCGATGTTGGCTTCGGCCTTCGCGCCGATCACCTCTTCGGTGGCGCCCCGGTTCTGGCGGATGGCGGTATAGGCGCCCTGCGCCGCGCCATAGAGCAGGTCTTCAGTGCTGAGATGCCGCAGCGCGCTGTAGGTATGGGGACGGTACCCGCGGTACGAGGGATTGCGCGCCACCTGGGCCCGGAATTCCTGCTGGACCTTGGCGTCCTCTTTCAGAATCTGCACGATGTAGCCGAAGAGATCCTGCACTTCCTTGCCGTTGATGACCAGGGCGTGCGCGGCGCTGGAGGACACCACCACGATAAGTGCCAGGACAAATTGGAAAATCTTCACCGCCCGTACTCCTCACGCGGCGCCATCGGGCCGCGCTGACGCCAGCACTTCCCGCACGGCCGATAGCAGCTGTTTCAAGGAAACGGGTTTACTCAGGTAAATGGTTACGCCCGCCTCGGCCGCCCGGCTCGCATCGAGGCTTTCACTGTAGCCGCTCATCAGGATTATTGGCAAGTCGGCCCGGGCCGACCGGATATGGCGCGACAATGCGGAACCGGTCAGGTGCGGCATTGTTTCATCGGTGATCACCAGCGAAAACCGCCGGGGCGCGGCGTCGAAGGCCTCGCGGGCCTCGAGGCCATTGGAGCACACGGTTGGCGAATAGCCGGAACCCATCAGCGCCTCTGCGACGAAGCCCGCGACGGCCGGTTCGTCGTCGACGACAAGCACCTCGACCTCGCCGGTCGCGGCTGGCGGGGTATCCTCCTGCGCGATCGTAGCGGCGGGTTCTTGCGCCGCAGCAGCGGGGAGCGCCAGCCGGACGACGGCCCCGGCACCCGGTTCCGACTCGATGCAGACGTGCCCGTGCATACCATGCACGATGCCGTGCACCACCGACAGGCCCATGCCGCTGCCGCGCCCGGAGGGCTTGGTGGTGTAGAAGGGCTCGAACACGCGATCGAGCGCTTCCGGCGAAAACCCGGGGCCCGTATCACGCACGGTGATGAGGACAAACCGGCCGCTGAAAACCTCATGGCAGCTGGCGCATTCCCAATCGTCCGCCTGATCCCGGCGCACCGATATCTCGACGGTCCCGGCCGGCTCCACGGCGTCGCGCGCATTGATCATCAGGTTCATGAGCATCTGGTGCAGGTGTACTGGGTCCGCCAGCACGCAGCATTCGCTGTCGATTTCCGTGGCGCGGATTTCAATACTGCTTGGTACGCTTGCGCGCAGCATGCGGAGCAACTCGTCTACCACGGTGGCCGGACGCACGGGCAGCGCCGCCCCCGATTCCGGGCGGCTGAAGGAAAGCAGCTGGCGGACCAGATCGCGGGCGCGTTCTGAGGCCCGGGTCACCTCAGCCAGATGCCCGCGCGCCTGCGCCGCCTGCTCGCCGGAAATCTCCTCGAGCGTGCGCGCGGCCAAATCCGTAAAACCCATGACGGACGCCAGCACGTTGTTGAAATCGTGCGCGATTCCGCCGGTCAGCAGCCCCAGCGCCTCCATTTTCTGCGCCTGCAACAACTGGTTTTCCAGCCGCTGTTTCTCTCGTTCCGCCTCGCGCAGGGCCGTAAAATTGGTGTTCACCCCGACCAGCCGGAGCGCGCGCCCGGTGCTGTCCCGCACCACATGGCCGCGCGAAAGCACATCGAGCACCTTGCCATCGCTGCGCAAGACCCGCGCCTCGATTTCATAGGTCGCATCACCGCTTTTCAGCGCCCGGATGAGCGCCTGCCGCGAACGTTCCTTGTCCTCCGGGTGCACCAGTTCCATGGCCACGCCGGGAGAAGCGAACCTCTCCGCTTCGTCCTCGCCGTAGCCCATCATGCGCAACCAGCCGGGACTTACATACACGCGCTGCCGCACGATGTCGTGGTCCCAGATGCCGTCGTTGGTGCCCTGCATGGCGAGTGAAAACCGCTCTTCGCTGTCCCGCAGCGCTATCTGCGCCTCGACGCGCTCGGTAACATCCTGAACGGTCACGAATACCTCGTCCGGCCGTTCGGGCGAGAGCTCGGCAATGACGCTGAGGTGCCGGGTTCCCTCGCCGTCTGCCCGATGCACCTGGCAGATCCCCTCGACCTTGCGCGCCCCCTTGCGGACCGCCTCCACCATCGCAATACCGTCGGCCCGGCAAGCGGGATCCACGAGCTCCAGCGCGTCCTGAAAGGTCAGCGTGCCGTCGTTGCCGGGAAATCCCAGGAGCGCGTTCAGTTCGGGCGAAAGCGCCAAAACACGATCCCGGGTGGTGTAGCGCGCCGTGAACACCTTGGCCAGGTTTTGCGCGCGCGCCAGCCTCGCCTCGCTTTCCTGAAGCGCGATCGCGCTAATCGAGGCCAGCCGGGTCGACCGCTGGCTGAAAACGATCATCAGGCCGACCAAGGCCGTGAAGACCAGCCCGGTAAGCCAAAGGGTGGTATTCGGCAGAAGCACGTTTTCCCAGCCGCCCGCGGGCGCCATGGCCAACTGCCAAGTGCCTGATGCCACGGAGATATCCTGCAGCACCGGCTCGTCCTCGAACAGCGCCGTGGAGCCATAGAAGACATCGCCGTACTCGCCGAGTCCGTCGGTGCCCCGCAGCGCGAGCTCGAAATCCTGGTTGAAGTCGGATAGGCCGGCCTGCTGCAGCAGCGCATCCAGATCGATCACGGCGGCAAGTAGCCCCCACACCTTCGGCGCGCCTTCCACCAGGGGGGCCGTGGCATCGTAAACGGGCACGCGGGCGACCAGACCGCGGCCTCCCTGCTTGAGCGTGAGCGGCCCGGCCACCACGGGCTCGCCTGCCTCGACGGCCATCATCGCTGCGGCCGACTGCTCCGGATCGGTCCGGTAATCCAATCCGATGGCAGCCTCGTTTCCGGCAAGCGGGTATATATGCCTGACCACGAAATCGGGCGCGGCGGCGAAATGGCTGATGGAGGGCGACCCCTTCAACAGCCCGGCTGACAAGAGCGCGAACTCGTCGTCGTTCAGTTCGCCATGCGCACCTATCAGCCGTGCCATGCCCGACAAGAGCTGAACGGTGGTCTGGATGGAACCCTCAATGTGCACGCGAAGCGCGCCGGCCTGCTCGGCCACGCGGAGCCTCGTCCGCTCGGTTTGGAGTCCGCGCTGAAACTGGTCGAGCATGTAGATGCCGGAAAGCAGCAGCAGCACGGCAAGCACCGGCAGGATCCACAAGCGAGCCCGCGTGAACAGGAACAACACCAGCAGCGACAGGGCCGCCAGCGCGACGATACTGAACGTCGTGCGCGTCTGCCGCGCCCGGGTCGAACGCGTTATCTGACTGTAGTCGAAGACGAGGTCGGACAGGGACGCATCGGACGCAACCAGCCCGGCATCTCGCATCTGGCCGTAAATACCATTCCATCGCCAAGGATTGGTGGTGCCAATGGCCACCTCGGGATAGCGCATCCAGCGGCGCACCGCTTCCGCTTCTTCCAGGTTGTAGCCCTGCACGTCTTCGAGCTTGAGCACCCGGGGCAGTTCGACGCTGATACGCGAGGCGATCTCCTCGGAATTCTCCAGCGCATACGCCCAGCCCCGCAGCGACGCGGAGCGAAACCGCTCTACGAGGCCGGGATTTGTCTGCACCAGCCGCCGGTGGGTAAACAATGTGTCGCCGTAAAACAGCATGTTAAAGTCGGAGGGACGCATCACATTGATCTCGACGTCTTGCTCCTTTGCCAGCCACGCCGCGGTCAAATCGTAGGTGATGGTCGCGTCGCAGGCGCCGCTCAAGAGCGACTTGAGATCGGGCCGGTAGGTGACGCGCTCGACCGACGCCGGCGCTATGCCTTCGTTCACGAGGAGGGTGTCGAGTTCTACCACGTGGATCCCTGTGCCCTCGTAGCACATGGTGCGCCCGGCGAGGTCGGATGGACGGCGGATGCCGGAATCCGGCAGCGAGACAATGACGTAGGGGCTCTCCTGGAAAACGGAGCTCACGACCACGAGGGGGGAGCCGGTACCGCGCGCGAGAAGGATATCCGTCGAGCCGATGCCGAAATCCGCACGCCCGGAAACGACTTCGTCCACGACCGTAACCAGCGAACCATCGGGCTGTACGCGCGGCCGGATCTCGACGTCGATACCGGCATCGTCGTAGTAGCCCTGCCACAGGGCCGCATAGTAGCCGGCGAATTGAAACTCATGGTCCCACTTCAGCTGCAGGACCACCGCGTCTTTCTCGGCATATCCCTGGAACGCGGCGAGCGCCAGGACCAAAAACACTGCCAGTTTCAGCTTGACGCCGCGCCGCATCCATACGGGGGAACGCCGATCGTCGCATTCCGCCAAGGCATTCGCCTCCATTCACCGATTGGTAATCGCACCTCTATGGCATAGTGTAAAGCACTACTGAACGGGATACTAGCCTATCGACTGGGCCTCTGCGGGCTAAAGCTTGGTCTTGAGGAACTGCCCCGTATACGAGCCCTGCACCTTGCAGATGGCCGCAGGCGGGCCCTCCGCGACGACCGTACCACCGCGATCGCCGCCCTCGGGGCCGATATCGACTATCCAGTCCGCCGTCTTGATCACGTCCAGGTTATGCTCGATAACCACCACCGTATTGCCGAAATCGGCCAGCCGGTGCAGCACATGCAGCAGCCGGTCCACGTCGGCCGCGTGCAGGCCCGTAGTGGGCTCGTCGAGGATGTAGAGCGTGCGCCCGGTTTGCCGTTTCGCCAGTTCCGTCGCCAGCTTCACTCGCTGGGCCTCGCCGCCCGAAAGCGTTGTGGCGGATTGCCCCAGGGTAATGTAGTCGAGCCCCACTTCCGAGAGCGTTTGCAACGGGCGCTGTATGGCGGGAATGTGCTTGAAGATTTCGAGCGCATCCTCGACGGTCATGTCGAGAATCTCGGCAATGTTCTTGCCCTTGTAACGAATTTCCAGGGTATCGCGGTTGTAGCGGGCCCCCTTGCACACCTCGCAAGGCACATACACGTCCGGCAGGAAATGCATTTCGATGCGCTTGAGCCCGTTGCCCTCGCAGGCCTCGCAGCGGCCGCCTTTCACGTTGAAGCTGAAGCGGCCCGGCTGGTAGCCCCGCGCCCGTGCCTCGGCGGTCTTTGTGAAAAGATCGCGTATCGGCCCGAACAACCCCGTATAGGTGGCGGGATTCGAGCGCGGCGTGCGGCCGATGGGCGACTGATCGATGTCGATGATCTTGTCGATGTGGTCCAGCCCATCGATGCACTCGTGTGGCCCCGGCTTGATGCGGGTGGAATCGTGCAGCGCCCGCATGACCGCCGGATACAGCGTTTCATTGATCAGGCTCGACTTGCCCGACCCCGAAACGCCCGTGATGCACACGAAGAGACCAAGCGGAATGGACACGTCGATGTTCTTGAGGTTGTTGTGGCTCGCGCCCCGAATGGTGATGATCCGGTCGCCGGCCTCGCGCGGGGTCTCGGGGCAATAAGTCTTGCGCTTGCCGCTGAGGTATTGGCCTGTCATCGATTTGGCGGACTTGAGGATCTGCGCGGGGGTGCCCTGCGCCACGATGCGCCCGCCATGCACGCCCGCGCCGGGACCGAGATCGATCACATGGTCCGCCGTCAGAATCGTATCCTCGTCGTGTTCGACGACGATGACGGTATTGCCGAGATCGCGCAGGCGCTTGAGCGTGGCGATGAGCTTGTCGTTGTCGCGCTGGTGCAGCCCGATGCTGGGCTCGTCGAGCACGTAGAGCACGCCCGTGAGCCCGGAGCCGATCTGGCTGGCCAGCCGGATGCGTTGCGATTCGCCGCCGCTCAGCGTGCCGGCGTGGCGATCCAGCGTAAGATAGTCGAGCCCGACACTCGCCAGGAATCCGAGGCGGTCGCGGATCTCCTTGATGACGCGCTCGCCGATAAGCATGCGGTGCTTGTCGAGTTTGAGCTTGCCCATGAACTCGAGGGCCTCGCCGATGGACATGGCCGTCACGTCCATGATGCTGGCGCCGCCCACGCGCACCGCGCGGGCCTCGGATTTCAGCCGCGAGCCCTTGCAGGCATCGCACATGCGGGCGGTCATGAATTGCTCGATGTGGTCGCGCGCGCTCTGCGAATCCGTCTCGCGGTAGCGGCGCTCGAGGTTCGGAATCACGCCCTCGAAGGTCCGCTTCACCTCGTGCTTCATCTTGCGGCCGTCGTAGATGAAATTGATCTCTTCCTTGCCGCTGCCATACAGCACGACATCACGGAAATGTTCGGGCAGCGTGGACCAGGGCGCGTCGATGGCCTGGCCATAGTGCTTGCAGACGCTCTTGAGCGCCATGCGATACATGCCGTCGAGCACGCGGCGCATGCTCCACGGGCGCACCGCGCCGTCCTCGATGCTGAGCGCGGCATCGGGCACCACCATCTCGGGGTCGATCTGCATCACTTCGCCCAGGCCCGTGCACTTGGCGCAGGCACCGTGCGGGCTGTTGAATGAAAACAGGCGCGGCTCGAGTTCCTCGAAACTCAGGCCGCACTCCGGGCAGCCGAACTGCTCGCTCTCCAGCGTTTCCACCGCTTCCTCGCCGGGCTTCTCGTACCAGATGCGGATGAGCCCATCGGCCAGCTTGAGGCAGGACTCCACCGAATCGGTCAGGCGGCGTTGAATGCCCTCCTTCACCACGAGCCGGTCCACGACCACGTCGATGTCGTGCTTGTTGTAGCGCTTGAGGTCGATGTCCTCGTCCACGCCGCGGATCTCGCCATTCACCCGCCCGCGCACGAGGCCCTGTCGCTGGATGTCCTCGAAGAGCTTCTGGTAGGTGCCCTTGCGCTGGCGCACGATGGGCGCCATCACCTGCACCTTCGTCTTTTCCGGCAGCCGTAGGATCGAGTCGACGATATCCTGCGGGGTCTGGCGCTCGAT
>WGMK01000008.1 GCA_016125095.1 Candidatus Hydrogenedens sp.
AGCTTCAAAAACCTCACCGACGGGGAATTGAATACCTACGTCGACAAGCTCAACAATCGTCCCAGAAAGAAACTCGGATTCCGCACCCCGGCACAGGTCTTCCTCGAAAAGCCTGTTGCAATTAGACCTTGAATCTGCGGTATTTTCTAGACAAGGAGTATGCGCGAAGCCGAATGGTTGAAATTGAGCATTGGAAGCCTTTAGAGATCTTGGCGGTCTCCCCCCTTGGTGGCGACGATTTTCTTGTATTTACCCGAGGGTACGAAGAAAGTTCGTCTTTTGAAACCTTATGGGCGCATGTGGGCGGCGATGAACAGTATGTATTTAATTTCCGATCGAACGACTCGATCAGCATGTTCCTCGGTAGTTCAACATTCCGTGACGCTTTTGAACACCAGATTTCAGCAGAAGCGCAAGTCAGTAACTAACGAGGGACCTTGGGGGCGGGTTCGCTGGACTGCGCCAATAGCGGCCATAGGACCTATGCGACGAAGGGGACCAATGGGCGGTCTGGCTTGGCGCAAACGAGTGCAGCGATGACCGCTATTGATTCTGTGAGTCCCATGCGTCCCCTCCGTCCCATCGGTCCTAGCCCATCATGTTCCGCACCAGCTCTCGCAGCCGGGCGGAGGCTTGTTGCGCGTGTTGGACGACTTCGGTGTGGGTGAGTTCGCCGGGGGCGCCGCAGATGTTGGTGACGACGGAGACGGCGCCTGCGGGGAGGCCGAGTTCGGCGGCGCGGAGGAGTTCGGGCGCGGTGCTCATGCCGACGGTGGTGCCGCCGAGCGACTGGAGCGCGGCAATCTCGGCGCGGGTTTCATAGCTGGGGCCGTGCATGAACCAGTTGACGCCCGCAGCGTCGGCGCCGGGCGGCATGAAGCCGGGCGCAATGCGCTCGGGCAGGGGGAAACCGCGGAAGGGCCAGACGGCGCAGGCTTCCATGGCCACCAGCATGCCGGGCCGGAGGGCGGTGTCGAGCGCGCCGACGGCGTTGGTAAAGAGGATGCGCGTCGCGCCGAGTTGTTGCAGTACCTCGACCGGCCGGGTGACGGCGGCGTAGTCGAGTCCTTCATAGGCGTGGCGGCGTCCGAGTTGCAGCAGCAGCGGCACGGGCGCGCCGTTCACCAGTACATCGCCCTGCACGAAGCGGCTGGCATGGCCTTTCACGGTGCTGGTCGTCAGGCCGGGGAAGTGCGCGAAGGGGAGTTCCGCGTGCACGCTATCGAGCAGGGGGAGCAGGTCGATTCCGGAGCCGGCCACCACCGCGAGCATGCGCGGCTAGCCTTTCCAGGGCGCGGGCAGCATCCGCGTTTCGTAGAGGTGCATGGCGAAGTTGTCGGTCATCCCCGCCACGAAATCGACCGTACGGCGCTCGAGCGAATCTTCGGGGTCGGCGTTCAGGATCTCGTCCACGGGCCGCTCGAGCAGGTCGTAGTAAAGTTCGCGCAGCAGCTTGCCCGCGCGCTTCATCTCGTCGTTGATCACGTCGCAGGGGTAGACTTCGCGGAAGAGGAAATCGCGGAGTTCGTTGAGCGCCTCGAGCACGTCCGGCTCGATACCGATGCGGCCTTCCTGGCTGGCCTGGATGATGCCGAGCACCAGCCGGTCGATGCGCTTCGACGAGGTGTCGCCCAGCAGCGCGACGGCGTCGCGCGGCAGCGAGGCCGGATCGAGCACGCCCGCGCGCACAGCATCGTCGATGTCGTGATTCACATACGCCACGGCATCGCAGATGCTCATCACCTGGCCCTCGAGCGTGTTGGGGCCCTGGGCCACTTTGCCCTGGAGCACGGCCTTGCCGCGGCTGTGGTGCAGAATGCCGTCGCGCACTTCATGCGTGAGGTTCAGGCCCGCGAAGGCGCCGCGATGCTCGAGCTTGTCCACCACGCGCAGGCTTTGCTCGAAATGCCGGAAGCCCTCGGAGTACACCTCGTCCAGGATACGCTCGCCCGCATGGCCGAAGGGCGTGTGCCCCAGGTCGTGCCCCAGCGTGATGGCCTCGACGAGGTCTTCGTTCAGGTGCAGCGCGCGCACGACCGTGCGGGAAATCTGCATCACCTCGAGCGTGTGCGTCAGGCGCGTGCGGTAGTGGTCGCCCTCGGGGGCGAGGAACACCTGCGTCTTGCGCTTGAGCCGGCGGAAGGCCTTGGAATGGAGGATGCGATCGCGGTCGCGCTGATAGGCGGTGCGCACCGCGTCCTCCTCCTCCGGCATGCGGCGTCCTTGCGTCTGCGTCACGCGCTGGGCGAAGGGGCTCAGCCAGGCCTCCTCCCGGGCTTCGAGTGCAGCGCGGATAGACGCCATGAGGCTAGAGGTATCCCGCGCCGTCGGACGGATGCGCCACGAAGATGGGCGGCTCGCCGTCGCGGCCGAGGAAATCGCGGTAGTACAACTGGCCGACCCGCTCGACGAAGCGCTCGACCTCCTGCTCCGGCACCAGGTTTACCGTGGCGCCGCCGAATCCGGCGCCGGTCAGGCGCGAACCCAGCGCCCCGGCCTCGCGTGCGGCGCCCACCAGGGCGTCCAGCTCGCGGCTGCTGATGAAGAAATCGTCGGCGCAGCTCTGGTGCGATTCGTTCATCAGGCGGCCGAACTCTTCGGTGTCGTTCGCGAGCAGGGCATCGCGCGCGAGTTCCACACGGGCGAACTCGGAATACTGATGGCGCAGCATGGCCCGCAGCGGATAACCGCCCTCGGGCTCCGGCATGTCTTCCAGGTAGAGCGAAGCCACCTTGGCCGGTTTCATCTCGAGCCGCTTCGCGATTTCCGCCAGCGTGAGCCGGTCCTCCGGAATCGCGGCGTCGATATAGCCCGCGCCCTCGTCCATGGTCAGGCAGAGCGGACCAAGCCAGATGTCGCCCAACCGGTCGATCTCGATGTCCTCGTCGATGGCGTCCTGCAGATAGCGTTCCACCAGCGCGGTGCCCAGCGCGCAGAAGCGCGGGCCGCGGTTGAATCGCAGCAGCGCGTCACCGCTCTTCTCCACCTTCACGGTCGAGTCGCACACGACAATCGCGGCGCCCTCGGGAATCGGCGGCGCTTCCACGCGCAGCGGAAAGAAATCGATCTTGCAGGCGTGGCCGTCGAGCGCATTGAGGATGCAGGTCTGGTCCATGCCGCCGCCGCGCGTGCCCACATAGTGCTCGGCCTCGGCCATCATGTCGGCCAGCTCGAGGCGCGTGATGTCCTCCTCGAGAATCTGGTCGAGCACGGCCAGGTAGACCAGCGCGCTCGCCACCACGAGCGCCGAGGAAGAACTCAGCCCGGCGGCCGTCGGCAGGGTCGAGCTGACCAGCATATCCACACCGGGAAAGTGCTCGGGCTCCAGCTCGGCGTTCAGTTTCTGAAAGGCGGCCTTGGTGTAGTTGTCCCAAGAACCCTGCGCCGAGCGCGTTATGGTAGCGGCGTTCTCGAACTCCACGGGGGAGAAGCGGGGCTCGACGTTCTGCATCACCACGCGGCTGTCGGTGCGCGGCGCGAAGGCGATGAGGATCTCCTGCCGGATGGCCATGGGCAGCACGGGCAGGCCGTTGTAATCCATGTGCTCGCCGATCAGGTTCACGCGCCCGGGCGCGCGGCAGACAAAGGGCTCCGATTGCGACGGATAACGCTCGTGGAATAATTTGCGGAGGGTGTCTGCGGTCAAGTGGAATACTCCGGTGCTTCGGGGCCGGCAAAGGTAGAAGGCGGAATTTTATCGCGCGGGACGCCCCGGTTCAAAGCCGCCGCAGGGAACCTTCGCCGCCCGCCGGGGTTGCATGGAGTGGAACGGGCTGGAGCGAAAAGAACGCGTTCCGGATGCGGAACGCATAACGAGAAAGGGCAGTACCATGAGACAGTGGAAACAATGGGCAGGAATGGCGGCGGCGGGCGCGCTCTGCTGCGGCGTCGCGATTGCGCAGCCCCCGGAAGCACGCCCGGGCGGACCCGGCGGCGGACGCGGCCCGGAGCGCATGTTCTCCGAGGCCGACACCAACAAGGACGGATCGCTCAGCTTCGAGGAAGCGCAGGCCCGCATGAAGGGCATGACCCAGGAACGCTTCGATCGCTGGGACAAGGACGGCAGCGGCACTTTGTCCATAGCCGAGTTGCCCAAGCGGGGGCCTGAGGGTCGCGGCGGCGACGAGCGCGGACCGCGCGGTCCCGAAGGACGGGGCCCCGACGGACGCGGTCCGGAAGGTCGCGGACCCGATGAACGAGGTCCGCATGGACCCGGCATGCACGGCCCCGATGGTCGCGGTCCCGGCGGCCCGGGCGGTCCGGAAGGACGCGGCCCCGGAGAAATGCTCCGCCGCGCCGACACCGACAAGGACGGCAAGGTGACGCTGGACGAGTTTAAGGCGGCGGTGCTGGCCGATGCCGAGCGGCGTTTCCATGAATTCGACCGCAACAACGACGGCGTGCTGTCGCCGGAAGACCGCCCCGAGGGCGGCCCGCAAAGCGACATGCGTGGTCCCGGCGGCAAGGAAGGGCGCGGTCCCGGGCGCGGTCCGGACGGACGCAACTGGGAAGACGCGCGCAAGGGCCTGATTGAATCGGCCGATGCCGATGGCGACGGGCGCGTGACGTATCAGGAACTTGAGGCGTCCAAGCCGGGCATTCCGCGCGACGCCTTCGATCGGATGGACGGCGACCACGACGGCGCGATCACGATGGACGATCCCGCTCCGGCCGGTCCGCCCCACCGCGGTCCTGGCGGTCCCGGACGCCCCGACGGCCCGCCCCCGGCCGAGTAAACCCCGAATAGCGAATCAGCGCCCGGAGTCTTATTGGCTCCGGGCGCTTGCTTTGTGTATCAGGACTCTTCGACAACTTCCTCGAGGTGCTCGGCCTGACGGCCCAGCTGGAAGAGGCCCGCCTGCTGGCGGTGGAGCGCGTGTGCTCCCGTGATGGCGATGGGGATGAGGTTGGCCAGATGCGCGAATATCGCGACCGCCTTGGCGGTTTCGGCCGAGATGCCGGGCACCGAGAAGAACAGCCCGAGCATGATGCCCAGATGGAACGTGCCGACGAAGCCGGGCGTGCCGGGCAGCGCGATAATGACGGAGAGCATGCTGAGCAGCAAGGCGGGTGCGTACCAGGGCGCGTCGATATGGAAGGCATAGAGCGCCGTGGCGATCGAGATTGCGGCCGTGAGCCACACCAGCGTCGAGTAGAACAGCGCCCCGGCCATATCGACCGGCGAACGGAACACGTGGAGTCCATCGGCGAAATGCTGAATCCAATCGTGCACCATGGCGGCGAACTTTTTGGATACCAGGCCGAGCACGGCGTCGGAAATGGCGAGCGCCCAGCCCTGCCGCAGGTAGACAACCAGCAGGCCCAGCGCCACCACCGACATGGCGGCGAACGCCAACATCGCGCCGTTCCGGATGGCGTCGGGCTCGAGGATAGGCGACGCCCACTCCGGCAGCTGGAAGCCCGGCGGAAACTGCACGGCGGTTTCCGGGCGGTACGCCGTGACGCTCACGATGAGCACCAGCAGCAGGCCGAAGAGGTCGGTGACGCGATCGAGGGCGACGAAGGCCACGCATTTCGTGAAGGGCAGCTTCGCGCCGCGCGCCAAGACCAGCGCCCGCACGGCCTCGCCCGCACGCGCGGGCAGCGTGAAATTCGCGAGAAAGCCGATCTGGGTGGCGTCCCACAGCATGGCGAAGCCCACGGGCTTGGCCGACCGCACGATGTATTTCCAGCGCATGATGCGGAACGCGAAGCCCGCGAAGATGAACACCAGGCTCACGGCAATCCAGAAGAGATTCGCCCCCGCAAGGTCGTTCCACACGCGGGTCCAATCGGTGCCCCGGAACAGAAACCACAGGATTACCGCCATGAGTGCGGCGCCCACGGCCATCTGCAGGTTGCGTTTCATGCACAAACTCCTCGGCTAGTCGCTTCGGCAAAGCGGCGAGTATACCAGACGCCGTGTTTCGGGCTTATTTTCCGCCCGTAATGCGTTATACTGGGGAGTCGGTTGGCAACCACCAAGGAAACCCGTACATGAAGTTCCGTATTTTCCGCCGCGTAGCGTGTGCCGCGGCCGTGTTGTTCTTGGCGGCGCCTGCCCTGGCGCAAGACACGGCGGCCGATGGCGATGCCACTGCCGAACTGCGGGCGGTGGCCGGTTTCCTCGCAAGCCGCCCGGCCTATTCGTTCGACCTCGGCATCACCGCTATGGTGAACGGACTCCAGGGGCCCACCGAGGCGCGTCTTGACACCTCCTTCCTGGTGGAGGGCGACCGCAACATCCGGATTATTTCCCGTAGTCCCGACGACGAGGCCGTAGTGGTATGCGACGGCAATCGCACCATCGTCCACTTCGTGACCCGCAACCAGTATGTAGAGAACCCCGCGCCCTCGGAGCGCGCGCAAGTGGTGGGCATGATCGGCGGCGGGCCGGTGCGCGTGGGCAGTTCATGGACCGGCGCGCTGATGCACGACCACCCGGGGCTGTATTCCGGGCTGGCGAGCGTGGCTGATGCGGGCATTGCAGCCGTGCCGGGGAGTTCCGACGGCACCCAGGCGCGCCACCTCACGCTGACCTATGAAGGCTTTACCGTAGAGCTTTATGTGGGGCTGGGCGCCGAGCCGCTGCCGCTGCATGCCGATGTCAACCTGCTTTCACCGCAGGGCGTGGCTATTCCCGTCACGCTCGAGTACACCAACTGGAACCTGACCCCCGAGGCCGGACCGGAGAAGTTCGCCTGGGAACTGCCGGAGGGCGTCACGAAATACGAGCCGCGTCCCGCGACGCCGCTGATGAAGACCGACGACAGTTTCTTGGGATCGGACGCGCCCGACTTCACGCTCGATTCGCTCGAAGGTGGCAAGGTGACGCTATCCTCGCATGAGGGCGAAAGCATCGTGCTGCTCGACTTCTGGGCCACCTGGTGCGGTCCCTGCCGCATGGCCATGCCGGTGGTGGACGAGGTGGCGAAGGCCTTCGAGGACAAGGGCGTGCGCATGTATGCCGTGAACCTGCGCGAGGACACGGCCCGCGTGAAGGCCTTCCTCGAGAGCGCCGGCATCAAGAATGTCTCCGTGCTGCTCGACAGCAGCGGCGACGTGCAGCGCGACTATGCCGCAAGCAACATTCCCCGCATGGTCGTCATCGGCAAGGACGGCACGATCCAGGCCATTCACCGCGGCTATAGTCCGGCCCTGCGCGACACCCTGACCGAGCAGCTTAACACCCTCCTGGAGGGCGGGCGGCTGGTCGAGGCTAAGCAGGGCTGAAGCGCCCCACAAGCTAATTTGCTTGTAAATGGCGATTACAAGCTTCAGGGCTTGTAATCTTGCATTACAAGCCGTAGGGCTTGTATCCTCCTATCGAGGAGGCCCACAGCCATGGATACCTTCGGGGTGATAACCGGCGACCTGGTGCACTCGCGCAAGATGCGCGCGGGCGAGGGACTGGTGGCCGAAGCGCTGTTCCGTCCTGCCTTCAAGGCGCTGCAGGCGCACCACAAGCGCAGCGTGCTGCCCTTCGCCATCCACACCTACCGCGGCGACGGCTGGCAGATTGTCACCCCGCGGCCCGCGCTGCTGCTGCCGCTCGCGCTGGGCATGCGCGCGCTCATCAAAATCGAGGCGGGCACCCCGAAGGCCGACACCCGCATGGCGCTTGCGATTGGCCCCATCGAGCACCGCGACGGGCGTACCATCGCCTCGTGGGACGGCACAGCCATGCACCGCGCCGGCGCGATGATCGACCAGTTGCGCGACACCCGCATGGACTTCTGGTGCGGAAACAAGGAACTGTCTGATTCTGTGGGCGTTATGGTACAGTTGGTGGATAGCCTGACGCGCGGCTGGACGCCCGCCCAGGCGCAGGCCGCGTGGGGCGCCCTGCGCGGCATGAGCCAGGCCCGCATCGCCGAGCGGTTCCGGCCGCGCGCGGTCACGCAGCAGAACGTGCAGCAGCACTTGAGGACGATACACTGGGATACGCTCGATGCCGCCATGGAGCACTTCGGCAAGACTTTTCGATAGGGTACAAGCTTCAGGGCTTGTAAATGGCGATTACAAGCCCTGGAGCTTGTAATTAGCGAAAACAAGCTTTAGGGCTTGTGGAGGGAGATTGAGGGATGGAGAACGAATTCCCGATAGCGTTCCTGCCGCTGTTGTGCGCGCATCTCCTGGCCGATTTCCTGTTCCAGACGGATAAGATGGTGCAGAACAAGCACCGTATCCGGGTGCTGCTGCTGCATTCGGGCATCGCCGCGGGGTCCGCCGCCCTGCTCTACAATCCGCCGGGCTCGTGGGTATGGCTGGTGCTCGGCATCACCTGGGTCGCCCATTTCCTCACGGACGCCTTCAAGACGTTCTTCCGCTGGAACTCGGTCGGCGGGTTCCTGTTCGACCAGGCCGCGCATATCGGCGTGGCTGCCGTGCTCGCCTGGTGGTTGATATCGAGCGATATCCCGCCGGGCTGGGGGTATCCCGATGACCTTTATCCCATGTTTCTGCTGTTTATCTCGGCGGTGCTGGTGCAGACGCGGGGCATCGGTTTCCTGCTGATGACCGTGCTGCGGCCGTGGACCGAGGAGATCGAGAAGCATGCCGCCGAGGCCACGGAGGCGGAGCGCCCCCCCACGGGCGGGCTCACGCGCGGCGGCATGTGGATAGGCTGGCTCGAGCGCACGCTGATCCTCATCTTCGTGTGCGCCGGCAGCCTGCCTGCCGCCGGCTTCGTCATCACGGCGAAGTCGATCCTGCGCTTCCCCGACATGAACCGCCCCACCGACACCAGCTACGGCCGCATGGTGAACGAGTACATCATCATCGGCACGCTGGCCAGCTTCACCCTCGGGCTCATAAACGCGTATTCTTTCCGGTGGCTATATCATCTGCTGTTCTGGGTTCAACCCTTGTCGCCGTTCGATTTTCCACTCTAGCCGCTAGAAGCCCATAGCGCGGCCGATGATTTCCTTCATGATTTCGGTGGTGCCGGCGTAGATGGTCTGGCCGCGCGAATCGGTGTAGGCCTTGCAGATCGGGTATTCCGCCATGTAGCCGTAGCCGCCGTG
Source organism: Candidatus Hydrogenedens sp. (assembly GCA_016125095.1). Classification (GTDB taxonomy): domain Bacteria; phylum Hydrogenedentota; class Hydrogenedentia; order Hydrogenedentales; family JAEUWI01; genus WGMK01. The sequence continues at coordinate 9,027 of WGMK01000008.1, forward strand.
CAGCTGCACGCACTGGTCTATCACGCGCTTCTGCAGCTCGGTGGTCCACCATTTCAGCATGGCCGCGCGCTCGGTACTCAGGTTGCCCTCGTTCAGCAGGCGCACGCAGTCGTTCAGGAACACGCGCCCGATTTCGATCTCGGTCTTCATTTCGGCCAGCTTGAAGCGGTTCGCCTGAAACTTGCCGATGGGACGCCCGAAGGCCGTGCGTTCCTGGCAGTACTTGATGGTCATCTCGAGCGCTGATTCGCAGGCGGCGATGGCAATGGCCCCGATGCTCGCGCGCTCCTGCGGCAGCTGCGTCATCAGGTAGAGAAAGCCGTGGCCCTCGCTGCCCAGCAAGTTTTCCACCGGCACCTCGACGTTCTCCATGAACAGCTCGGCGGTATCCTGCGCGTGCATGCCCATCTTTTCCAACTTGCGCGGCGGCGCGAAGCCGGGGCGATCCTTCTCCACCAGAATCAGCGAGGTACCCGCCGCGCCCGCGTTCGGGTCGGTCTTCGCCACGACGATTACGAGGTCGCTCATAATGCCGTTGGTGATGAAGGTCTTCTGCCCGTTTATCACATAAGAATCGCCCACGCGCACGGCCGAGGTCTGGATGCCCTGCAGGTCGCTGCCCGTGTTCGGCTCGGTCATCGCGATGGACACGATCAGTTCGCCTGAGACCATCTTCGGCAGGTACTTCGCCTTCTGCGCCTCGGTGGCGTAATTGAGGATGTACGGGAGGATGATGTCGTTCTGCAGCGAGAAGCCCGGACCCGATGCGCCCACGCGGATCAGCTCCTCCGCGAGGATCATGTTGTAGCGGAAATCCTTGATGCCGAGGCCGCCGTACTCCTCGGGCGCGTCGAAACAGAGAAAGCCGTTCTCGCCGGCCTTCAGCCACAGTGCCTTCGGCACCTGACCGGCTTTTTCCCACTCGGCGTGGTGCGGCACGATTTCCTCTTCGCAGAATTTCCGCACGCTCTCCCGGAACATCTTGTGCTCTTCGGTGTAAAACGCCTCGCTCATGCTCGTATGCTCCCTGCCCTTGGGCTCTGTGTCTTGCGCCCGGCCTTCCGGGCGGCTATCATAAAGGTACTTACCGTTAGGTAGGATCTCAACCCGGCCGCGTGGCCGGCCTTTTTTCAAGGAGTGCATCATGTCGGAAGAACTGACCAGCCAATTCCTGACGGCGAAAGAAGAAGTGACGCAGCTCTCGGCGGCGCCGGACAACCTGGTGAAGCTGCAGCTCTACGCGTTGTACAAACAGGCCACCGAAGGCGATGTGCAGGGCGCTCGCCCGGGCATGATGGATTTCGTCGGCCGCGCGAAGTACGACGCCTGGAAAGAACACGAGGGCAAGACCCAGGACGAGGCCAAGCAGGCCTATATCGACCTGGTCGGGCAGCTCAAGGCGGCCGACGGAAAGTAAGCGCGTTTACAGCCGCCGCGTGTGGGTGAGCGCCCACAGGATGAGCACGCCCTGGATGGGAATGCGTATCCAGAGCAGCAACGGCGAAAAGCCGGGGAAATGCTCGGGGTATAACGCCATCGGCACGTGGATGAGCATGAACACGCACAGCATCGCGATAATCGTCCACGCGGCATAGGACCGCGTGGACGGCGGCACGAGGAGCACGCCCAGCACGATTTCCGCCAGGCCGCTCCAGTAGATCAGCGCGAGGTGCGCCGGCAGAAAATCCGGCATGAGGCGCAAATAGAAGTTCGGGTCGCGGAAATGGTTGATGCCTGCCACGATATAGAGCAGCGCCATCAGCACCAGCGAGAGGGTCTTCATGCCGGGGCCTCCTTGTCCGGCGCGCCCGCGCGGGGCTACGCCGCGTTGTCTGACTCGAAACGCGCCACCATGGGCGCCGGGAAACGCGCGGGGCGCGTCGTACCGATATTCAGCAGGATGATGCGCTGGTGCGCCAGCGCGCACACGGCTTCGCCCAGCCGGATTTCCGCATGCAGGTGGCAGGTGGCGCGACCCATCTTAGTCACCCACATCTCGCCCTCGGGGTTGTCGCCCAGCACCAGCGAGCGCTTGTACTCCACGTGCGTGGTGGCCAGAATCGGCGCGAGCCCCTCGGCCATCAGCCGCTCGATGGGGTAGTGCAGCCGCAGCATCTCCATGCGCAGGTCTTCCAGCCAGCGCACATAGACCTGGTTGTTCACGTGCCCGGCGAAGTCGATATCGTAGGTCTGCACGCGCAGCGGCATGAGCACCCGCAGCGGCTTGCGGTCTTCGCGGGCTTCCATCATGAATCGGCATTGCTCCTGCGGCGGTGTCAATGCCGACAGTATACGCAGCCGGTTGCGGCTGCGGCGAATGCGGTTCCGGGCGGCTAACGAGACGCAGGGTCGTAGGGTTCGCCGATGCCATCGGTGCGGTTCCACACGGGATCGCGCTGGGCGCCGGTCAGCGGGCCATAGCGGTGGGGGCGGCGGTAGGCATTGCCCCAAATGACACGCCCGCGGCGCTCGCGCAGATCCTCGAGATCGAATGAGGCCCGGTAGATGCCTGCGCGGCCGCGCGCCAGCACCAGTTCTTCGCCCGAGGGGGCATAGGCCACCGAGCGGCCGTTGAGCATGGGCGAGGCGTAGTTGGCCATGGCCACGCCCATCGCGTTTTCCCAGGCCCGCACTTTAAACTGGTCCAGCCGGAGTTCATCGAGGTTGCAAGCGTTCGGCGTCAGCACCAGTTCGGCGCCCTTGAGCATCAGGATGCGCGCGCTTTCCGGCTGTTCGCGGTCGAAGCAGATCATGGCCCCCACCTGCACCACGCCCTTCGCGGTGTCGAGCGGCGCCACGAAAAAGCCATCGCCCGGGGTCATCGAACGCTCCATGGATTTGAAGTCGCTCGTGTGCACCTTGGCATAGGTGAATACTTCCGCGCCGTGCCGGTCGAACAGCGTAACGGCGTTTCGCGGCAACGGGTCGTAGGCCTGCAGGTACGTGAAGGCGATGGCGATCTCCAACTCCTTGGCCAGCTTGGCGAAGCGCTGCACGTAGGGGCTGTCCGTCGTGCGCGCCAGGGTGTAAAAGCGCTCCTTGTCGCCGGGCAGGTCCGGATTGAAGCGCGTGTACCCGATGCTCCACATCTCCGGGAGCAGTGCGATATCGGCGCCTTGTCCGGCCGCCTTGCGGCAGGCCTGCTCGGCCAGGGCCGCATTCGCCTCGAGGTCATCCTTCTCCGGTGCCAATTGCAGCAAGGCGACCACGAGTGGTTCTTGCTCGGCATGCGCGCTTTCCAGGCAAACGCCCAAGGCCAGAAGCACCCAAAGTATCGACTTGACGAACATCGCTGCGTCTCCCTGAATCACGGCTAAGCGCCCAGTATAGCCGCCGTTCGGCGCAGCGGCGAATTGCGTATACCGGCGCCATTTGGTTTCAAGGACGCAGGAGCGTATCCTTGCGAGAGCCTTCCGGCGCGACGTCAGCGCGCGGGCCGAGTAGTTTCCCCGCCCATCAAGGAGAGCGCCTCGATGATTCCCGATTATCCGCCTTCGACCAAGCCTGCCTGGAGCCTCGTTGTGCAGGAATCGCTGGCTTTCATGGCCGCGGCGATGTTGTATCCCTTCGGCATGCGCCGGCAGGCGGTCCGCCCCACGCCGCGCCTCAAGCAGCAGCGCACCGTCGTCCTCGTGCATGGCTATCTGTGCAATCCGTCCATCTTCCTTCCCATGCAGGCCTACCTGCGCCATCGCGGCATCCGCCAGGTCATGGCCTACGGCTACCCATCCACCCATGGCGTGGAACAGGGCGCGATCGGCCTGAAGCGGTTTCTGCGCGAGCAGGTGCGCGGCGGCGAAGTCGATCTGGTTTGCCACAGCCTCGGCGGGCTGGTGGCGCGCACCTACCTGCAGGAACTGGGCGGCGCGCGCCGGGTAGATCGCTGCATTACGCTGGGCACGCCCCACCTGGGCACCTACAACGCCTACTGGCTGGCCAATCGCGTCGGGCGCGAAATGCGGCCCGGCTCGGTGCTGCTGCGCCGCCTTGAACAATCGCGCGGGGCCACGGGCGATGTGCGCTTTCTTTCGATCATCGCCGGTTCCGACAACCTGGTGATACCGCGGGTGTTCGCACGCCACGAAGAAGAAGTCTGTCTGCCCGACCTGGGTCACGTGGCGATGATGTTTTCGCCCCGCGTGTGGCGCCTGGTGAGCGGCTGCCTGCTGGGCGAGACGCTCGAGGGCGCGGTAAATCCCATGCAGGGCCTGCCTCTGCCGCTGACAGCACGCTAGCGCCAGCCCGGAATCGAGGTACTCCATGCCCCCTGCCGACAAGCCCTACTACCGTTTTATACACTCCAAGGCGCTTCGCAACCGCACGCTGGCGCTGTTGGATGCCATCGACACCGACGACGACCCCACCGTGCATCGCAACGGCCTCGCGGACCACATTGTGGAATTGACCGATGCAGGCATGAGCTACTTTTTCCTGGAACCGCTGAAGAAACTGAAGATGAGTTTCGTGGTCAACCAGTCCGCCAGCCTCGGCATCGGCAGCACGCTCCGCATCATGGGGCCGGTGGTGCGGAATATCGTCGGCCGCATGGACAAGAAGCAGCTGCGGCAGCTGTCCAAGATCATGCGGAAGATGATGGAATAGCCGCGGCGTGCCGGGATCAGGACTCGGCGGCGGCCTTGTCTCGCGCGGGCGCGACCCGGCGTTGAATGTCGAAGCCGTGCAGCACGTAGCGCGTGGGAAGGTTCACGGGTGAATTCACCGTGATCTGCGTCGCCGCGGTTTCCAACGGCTTTGCGCCATCGCGCGGATCGGCCACCAGAATGACGCCGGCATCGGCGCGCTCGCATTCGAGGTAGACCGTGCCGGGCTCGTTCGAGGCGAACAACACGCTGCAATTGGCCACCAGCCGCTCGCGCAGGCCGTTCAGTTCCTGCGTGGCCGCATCCATCTGGCGCGACCAGTTCACGATGTTCTTGTTGTTGCGATCCACGGTGTTCTGCAGCAGCCGCGCGAGAGGCGCCCGCAGCCGCACCGCGCGCGGATTGTTCGGGTCGGAGCGGAGCTTGGCGATGACCGTGTTGAGCATGGCCTCCACCTTGCCGGGGTTCGCCTCCACGCTGCGCGCCACTGCCGGGTCGAGCCCCAGCCCCGCCACCAGCCGCGCGAGGTTTTCGTCCAGCGATTCCCGCATGTCCTCGCATTCCTTGCGCCGCGCGTTGATTTCCTGAATCCACTTCATCAGCATCACGCGGTTCACTTCCTGGCGGCGGATGGTCTGCGCGATGCGCGAAAACTGCTCCGCCGTGCTCGTTATCAGCGTGCGGTGGGTGAGGCGGAAGGCGGACGACATGGTGACGGCATCTTCCGCCACGGCCGCCAGCGAGGCAAGCGATGACTCCGCGATGCCCTCGAGATCTTCGTAGCCGCGCTCGCCGAGTTTCAGCGCTCCGGCCAGCGAGGTCACCATCAAGTCGGCGATGCCCTGCAATTCCCCCAGCAGGTTCGCTTGCGCCTGTAGTCCCCGCACCGAGCTCATCGCGTGGGCGTCCAGATCCGTGCACAAGAGCATGTAAAGCTGCGTGACGTAGGAATCGCGCACGTTCTTCTCGGCGTAGCGGCGCATGCCCTCCATAATATTGGCGCTGTAACTGTGACGGCCCATGCCGCGGCGCAGCTTGCGCTCGTCGGGCGTCATCGGGCGGCCGAATTCTTCGCACGAAATCTCGCGGCGCAGGCACACCAGGGTCGAGGTGCGCGCGGTATGCTCGAGATGGCCGACCTGAATCGGCCCCGTGGCGTGCACCTGCCCCCCCGAGAGCCGGCCGCCGACGGACACCTTCGCGCCCAGCAACAGGCCGCCGAGCACGTCCTCGTCTACGGAGATGCCTTTCCAGCCGAAGATGTTCCCGGGCGACTCCGCCGCGCGCAGGGATACGCTTTCACGAAACGCGATGATGCGCGCGCCGCTGAGCGCGCGCTCCAGCCGGATCTGCCCGCGCGACGACATCACATAGCCGCCGCCTACATTGCCCTCGATGCGGATATCGCGTTCGCCGGCAATGCTGCCCCCCACGAATCCGCGCACGGTCAGCGTGCCCTTCTTGGCAATCAGCAGGGCGGATTCGGGAATGTCGCCCTCCAGGACGATATCGCCCTCGACTTCGACCGGCGAGGCCAGCAGATCGACCTCGATGCCATTCAGCGTCTTGATGGTCTTCTTGCCCGAGTCCGTGAAAAGCGATTCACTCTTGACGGTCTCAGCCATGTAAACAGCCCATACATCATCCCCGTTGCTCTGGGCGCACCACCCTGCGCCCTGCTCCGGTACCCACTACCCCCGGTATTGTTTGCCACTACAACGCACAAGGTAATGTATGCTCTAATGGAAATACAACCCGGGCGAAAACTGCGCCTTGTGAGTTTTCTGTTCCCCTGCGGGGGGGCTGCTAGTTAATCATCCGGGTGAGAAGGAGGACGGGCGGTATGTCGGAGCAGTACCTGGACGAAGCCGATGGCGCGCTCTTGTTGCGCGTGGCGCGCGAGAGCCTGGAAGACTACCTCCGCCGGGGCGAGCGGAAAAACACGGCGGACTACGAGGCGTCGCCCCGGCTGCGGGAGCCGCACGGAGCCTTTGTCACCCTGCGGCAGCGGGCGGACGGAGCCCTGCGCGGATGCATCGGCCAGACGCGCGCCGTGCAGCCGCTTATCGATACCGTGAGCGAATTCGCCGTCATCGCCGCCACGCGAGACCCCCGCTTTCCCCCCGTGCGCGCCGACGAGTTGCCCGGGCTCCACATCGAAGTGTCCGCCCTCGCCCCGGGCGACGAACCCGGCTCGCCCTTCCGCAAGGTCCACGACCTGAGCGAAATCGAGCTGGGCGAAGACGGCCTCTACCTCGCCCCGGTCGACCGTCCCGGCGGCGGGTTGTTGCTGCCCCAGGTGCCCGGCGAACAAGGCTGGAACCTTGAGCAATTCCTCCACGGCCTCTGCCGCAAGGCCAACGCCCCCGAAGGCGCCTGGAACAATCCCGCCTACAGCCTCTACCGTTTCCGCGCGCAGGTGTTTGAAGAAGCGTAGGGTGGGCCACGGCCCACGAATGTCCGGCACGATACGGTAGGGCGAGCGTACGCGCGAGCCAACTTGACGCGATGGCATGGCGATTACCCCAAGGTGGCTCGCGTGTACGCTCGCCCTACCGAGGTTTATCGCTCTTGGCGCGACGATGGAATAACCGGAGATATCGCTACGCCCCTGCCGGGGCTCGTGGTATTGCCTTGTCCACCCGGGGTTCCGCTTCGCTCCACCACCGGGCTAAGAACGGTCGCGCCTCGGGCGCGGCGATTCGAGATTCGCCGATAGGTACGAACCAGAGCGTTTTCGTGCAGGTGTTTGACGAGGCGGAGTAGTGGCAATCGCATCAGGAGGTGGGCCAAGGCCCACCCTACGACCACACGCTGGAAATATTACAGCGGGGCACGGTAGGGCGAGCGTACCGCGAGCCATCTTGACGCGACGGCCTGGCGATTACCCCAAGATGGCTCGCGTGTACGCTCGCCCTACCATGCTTCAACGCTCTTGTAGGGTGAGCCTTGGCCCACCTCTTGACGCGCCGCCCCCCTACAACCCCGCGTCCAGCGGCTGGGGTTCGGCGTTGAAAAGATCTTTGCTGCGTTCTTCCTTCGCGGGCAGCACGCCGGAGACGTCGCGGAGGGGCCATTGGTACCAGTAGGCCGTGGCGCACCAGTCGTCGGAGCGGAGGTAGAAGCCGTCGTCGGGGGCGCGGTCGGGGTGGTTCTTGGGCTGGAAGATGAGCGCGTCGCCGAAATCTTTTGCGGCCTCGGCCTTCTTGGCGCTGCTCATCTGCTGCACGGTCACCTTGATGTCCTGCTGGAAGTAGACCGGGTCGGGCACGTGGAAGCGGTACATGGAGGTGAAGTTTTCGGTGTGCAGGGGCGCGCCCTGGTACGGGGTACAGTGCGGCGCCAGGCCCCAAGCCGAGCCGATGTAGTCTTCGGTGCCCGTGCCGCAGATGGTGGGGAAGAGGGTGTCGCCGTCGATATACATTTTCACTTCGCCTTCGCCCCACCAGCGCGGATAGCGCGGCCGGATGCCGAAGGAGGTGCCGAGATAGATGCCGCGGCCGCCGCCGGTTTCGAGCAGGGTGAAATCGTGGCCGAGGGGGCAGGGATTCTCGCGGCGGAACACGGCGTGGAAGCGGCCGGCATCGTCCTGCACGTCGTCGCCCAGCGTGAAATCGACCTGATAGAAGATCCAGTCGATCGATTCGTCGGACTGGTTTTCGATGGTGATGCGGGCGCGCCTAGCGAAGGGCATGGGGATGTAGCAATTGAACCCGCGGCCTTCCTGCATGGTGACGAGCGCGGAATACATGGGCACGAGGATGCCGTGGCACACGCCGAAGAAATCGCTGATCGGCGCCTCGACGCTGGGGGACTCGCTGCCTTCCCAATACATGCGCAGGATGGTGTTGCGCAGCGAGAAGGGATCGCGCGCGTGGGTGGTCATCCAGATATGCCGGATGAGCCCGGGGCCCTCGGCGTCCATCAGCGTGGCCGTGGCGCCCGGGGCCAGCGCCTTGATGGCCGGCGCGCCCTTCAGGCCGTTGCCCTCCTGGCCTCCCGCGCCTTTCGCGGCGGTCGGGTTTTCGGCCGAGGCCGCACGGCTCTGCAGGTTGCGCAGTTGATACAGTCCCTCGAGCGGATTCGGATACATCGGCGCGTCTCCCGGCGGTTCGTTCGGGCCCCACAATGCCAGACTCGCATGCACGGCCGCACGCAGCCGCGTGCTACGATACGGCACCTATGGACGCAGCGCGGGAGGGCAGGGGCATGAGGATTCGCATGGTGCTGGCTGTTTGGCTGGCGTGCGCGGCGGCTTCGGCCGAGACGCTGGCGGAGATTGGCGCGCGGCTCGGCAGCGAGACCGAGGCCGCCTATACCGCCAGCCGATACAACGCGCTTTCGACAAATTACTTCAATCGCTTCGTCGCTGATCCGGAGGCCGCGCCTTCGGAGGATGAAACCGCCATCGACGCAAGCTACCGCATTGCCATCGCAAACGCAGCTGACCCGCTGGTGCGGCGGATGGCGGAGGACCTGGCGGACTTTCTGGCGCAGGCGATGCAGGTGACAGTCGCCGTGGAATCGGCGGACGCGGAGCGCGGCCAAGAAATCCGGCTGGAGGTTGTGCCGGATAGCGACACAATGCCGGGCAGCTTCCGCATCGTGGTGGAGGAAACGCGGGTGCAAATTACAGGCGTGGACCCGGCGGGCGTGCGCGATGGCGTCGTGAAGCTGTGCGATGCGATGGGCTTCCGGCAGGCGCCGATACTCAAGCGCGGTAGCACGGCCTACGCGCCGCGGCTGGGCGTGCGGCTCGGCGCTACGCCGCGCGGCGGCACGTACCGCGACCTCGTGTTTCTGGGCTACAACGCGGTGTTTTCGGGCGGCGGCAGTCTCTATGCGCTGTCCGATTCCGACGCCATACCCGAGCTGGCCGTGCGCCGTTCGCCCGGCTTGCGCGAGAACAATGCGGCAAGCGCAGCGAAGGCGCGCGAGTACGGCCTGAAGACCTACGCCTTCGTCGACACGCGCCAGAAGTTTCCCGAGGACGATCCGGTATTCGCCGCGCATCCGGAAATCCGCGGCGCGCGCACGTGGAAAGCCGACGGTGAATTCGTGCTCTGCACCGAGCATCCGCTGGTGAAGCAATGGCTGCAGGAAAGCGTGCGGGCCGTGTTCCGGTCGGACCCCGAACTCGATGGCCTCGTGCTCATCATCGGCGGCGAGGGCTTCTACCATTGCTTCATGCGGCCCTATGGCGTAGAGAAGGGGCACACAAACTGCCCGCGCTGCGAGCAGCTGGGCGCGCCTACGGTGGTGGCCGATTTGGTGAACGGCCTGGCCGAGGCGGCGCGCAGCATCAACCCCAAGGCCGAGGTGGTGGCCTGGCCCTACAGCGCCGAGCATGTGTGGTCCGCCGACAAGACGCAGTCCGCCTTCATCCAGCGGCTGAAGCCCGGCGCGGCGCTGTTCACGGAGATTGAGAAGGACGAATATGTGGCCAAGCCCGAGGGCGTGCGCAAGCACCTCTGGGACTACAGCATCGACCTGATCGGTCCGGGCGAACGCGCGGCGGAACAAGTGCGCCTCTGCCGCGAGGCCGGCATTCCCATCTACATGAAGAGCGAGCCGGAGCTGGGCTTCGAGGCGCCGCGCCTGCCGCACATTCCCTGCATGGACCGCTGGGCCGCGCGGGCCGATGCGCTGGCGTCGTGCGGGGCCGATGGCGCGTGGGTGTTTCCGGCCTTCCGCGCGAACTATGGCACCAGCGCCGCCGAGATCAACAAGTTCTTCTGGTGGTCGCCGGTGCCGGATACCGACGCGATGCTGAACACATTCGCCGAGCGCATCGCCGGCGCCGCCGCCGCGCCGCACCTGCGGGCAGCGTGGCGCAAGGTATCGGAAGCCATCCCCTGGTCGCCCGAGCTGCCCTCGTACTACACGGGCCCCTACTACCTCGGCCCCGCGCATCCCATGGTGGTCGAGAAGGACATGGAGATCCCCGACGAGTTCTACGGCTATTACCTTTTCATGGCCGAAATTTCCGACGCGGAGGGCATGAAGAAACAGCCGACGTTTTTCCGCGAGCCCACCGGGAACGCCGAGGTGTACGCGCGATTCTACGAGAAGATGGCGGCACTGCTGGCAGACGCGAATACGGAAATCGACGCCGCGCGGCTGCTGGTGCCCGAGGCGCACCGCTTGATGTTCGACGCCGAGGCCAGCCCCATCGCGTGGTTCTACCGCACGGCCCGCGCGCAGGTGAATTTCTACGCCAACTGCGCCCTGCGCGATCGCCTGGCCAGTGGCGCCAGCACCGACCGCGCCGCCGATTTCGCCCGATGGCGAGAAGTCCTGCAAGACGCCCGCGCCAACGCCGAAGCGGCTATCCCGCTTGTGCAAGACGACGTCCGCCTCGATTGGTACTACGGCAGCGACCACACCTTCCCGCACGCCGAAGCCATGCTGAAAAAGAAAATCGAAATGATCGGCACCGCACTCGAGGACACCCTGCCGAGGCTCGAGGCAGCAAAGTAGGTAGGGAGCGCGAGTGTTGCGTTCTCGTGCGGCGCAGCCGCTTTGGGCTGCGGCAGACTTGCTGCCGCTTTCCCGGAGGAAGCTCGCTTCCGGCGCTTGGACTCCGGATTCGGGCCAGCATGACGACGACGGGAGCAAGCTCCCTCCGCGAAAGCGCAAGCAAGTCTTGCGCACTCCAAAGCGGCAAGCCGCGCGAAGGTGCACGCGGACCTACAACGAAGCGGGCGTGCCGCTCGCGGCTTCTTCGTGCTGGGGGCGTTGGTCGGGGGGCAGGAAGAGTTCTTTGAGGTCGAAGCGGTGGTACGGCTGGGTGCAGGCGTCCTGGTCGCCTTTGGCGCAGGCGGCCCAGAGCACGCGGTTGGTCGTGTCGCACAGCACGCTGTGGAGGTTGCTGCCGCGCATGGCGACGGACTGCAGGATTTCGATGGCCGCATCGGGATCGATCTTTCCGTAGGCCGCCCGGATGCCGTCCGCCTGGCCCTTGTAGCGCTCGTAGGAACCGCTGCCATAGGGCAGGTTCGGGTAGCCGTTGGAGCATTTCTGGAAACTCCGCACGGTCGGGTCCATCGCTTCGTCCGCGCGGAAGAGTGCGTCCTCGATGCGGATGGCGTATTCGCAGGTCTCCTTGGGGTCGTTCGGGCCGAAGTCGGCGAAATGGCGCGCCGTCGTCTCGAAGGCCCGCGCGTCCTTCTCGTCGCCGTCGGCGATCACGTAGTTGTAGCCCACGCCCCGGTGCGCGTGCTCGATAAGGTCACCCGCTTCCTCCAGGTTGTGCGCATTCTCCAGCACATGGCGCAGCATCAACATGAGCGGCATCGCCGCCGAACGTCCGTCGCGCGTGACCGCGCCGATGAAGCCGACCGACACGCCTTCCATGTTCATGCCCGACACGTAGCCGATCATGCCGGTGTATCCGAAGGCGGCGAAGGGGATGCCCTCGTCAGGTTCGTAAAGAAAGAGCGCGGCCGTATTCTGGATACCGGCGCTGGTGTCCCAGTCGAAATTGTGCCCATGCAGCAGGCGGCCGTCCGTCGTCGCGTTGCCGAACACGGCGAAGGAAGTGCAATTGCGCTCAGTGACTTCGGAGATGACGTGGACGCGCCGCAGAATGGCGAGGTCGACGCCCGCGCCGTCGGCCAGTCCCTCGAGTTCGCGCTTGTACTGGTCAGGGATGTAGGGCGAGCACATGCGGTAGACGCAATCCAGCCCGAAATTGAGCACCCAGATGGGGATGTGCGTGTCCTCGTGCGCCTCATTCAGCAGGGAATGGTAGGCGTTCATGCCCGCCGTCACCCGGTCGCGGCAGAGCGCCCCATGCTCGAAACCGAGTTCGTAGGGCGAGCCCTTCAGGTGCAGCACCGTCACACCCTCAATAGATTCCTTGTAGCCCTTGCTCGCATCCACATCCTGCTTCGGCCCGCGGCCCGGATGGGCGTAGACATAGCCCGCGATACCCGCCACCGCCAGCACCACGACCACCCCGGCCGCCAGCCGTCTTAGAAACCGCTTCATGCCCTAGCCTCCCAATGGTTCGCCTCCGACCACGGCGGCAACCCTTGGACTAGGCAGTGGCCGATGTGGTTGCACGGGCAGGCCGCGAATGATCTTGCGGCGCAGCCGCTTTGGAGCGCGCAAGACTTGCTTGCGCTTTCGCGGAGGGAGCTTGCTCCCGTCGTCGTCATGCTGGGCCCAATCTGCGGTCCAAGCGCCGGAAGCGAGCTTCCTCAACTAAAGCGGCAGCAAGTCTGCCGCACTCCAAGGCGGCTGCGCCGCACCGTTGAGCACGCCGGCTCACTGCTCCGGATAGCTGCCCTCGGGCGCGGTGGGGTAGAGTTCCTCGAAGGACTGCATGACGTTGAGGGCGGTGCGCTTGATGATGTGCGCGCGGGTAAGCTGTTCGAAGCTGTCGAGCCCCATGGCGGCGACAAGTTCCTGCGCGGCGCGCACGGTGCCGGCCTGGAAGTTCGCCACGCGCTGCGATTTCGTCTTGACCACAAGGCCGCGCGTGAGGGCGGGATCGTGGGTGGCGACGCCGGTGGGGCATTCGCCGGTGTCGCACTTGAGCGCCTGGATGCAGCCGAGCGCGAACATCATGCCGCGCGCGCTGTTGCACACGTCGGCCCCGAGCGCGATGGCCTTCACGATGTCGAAGCCGGTGATGATCTTGCCCGCGACGATAAGCCGGATGTGTTGCTTGAGGCCGTAGCCGCGCAAGGTATCGTGTACGAAGACGAGCGCTTCTTCGAGCGGCATGCCGACCGAGTCGGAGTATTCGATGGGCGCGGCGCCGGTGCCGCCTTCGCTGCCGTCCACGGTGATGAAATCCGGCCGGATGCCGGTCTCGTTCATCGCGCGGCAGATGTCGATGAATTCGCGCCGCTCGCCCACGCAGAGCTTGAAGCCCACGGGCTTGCCGTCGGAGAGATCGCGCAGCCGCTGCACAAACCGCAGCAGGCCCTCGGCATCGGAGAAGGCCTTGTGGTAGGCGGGCGAAACGACGGTGGTGTAGGGCTCGACGCCGCGTATCTTTGCGATCTCGGGCGTGTTCTTGCTGCCAGGCAGCACGCCGCCATGCCCGGGCTTGGCGCCCTGCGACAGCTTGATCTCGATCATCTTCACGCTGGGCGTTGCGGCTTTTTCCTGAAACGTCTCCTCGGAGAATCCGCCGTCCGCCGTGCGGCAGCCGAAATAGCCCGAGCCGATTTCCCACACCAGGTCCGCGCCATGCGCGAGGTGATATTCGGAAATCGCGCCCTCGCCGGTATCGTGGAAAAAGCCGCCCATCTTCGCGCCCTGATTGAGCGCGAGGATGGCCTTGGAACTCAGGCTGCCGTAGCTCATCGCGGAGATGTTCAGCAGCGCGGCGTCGTAGGGCTGGCGGCAGGCGTCGCCGCCGATGCGCACGCGCGGCGGGCTATCGGCCACGGGCTTCGGATAGATGGAGTGCGCCGCCCATTCGTAGTTCAGCGCGTACACATCCTGCTGCGTGCCGAAGGGGTGCGTCTCCGGGCGCTGGTCCGCCCGCTTCGACACGAAGGCGCGTTGCGTCTTGTTGAAGGGCTTGCCGTCGGTGTCGTTTTCGACGAAGTACTGGTGAATCTCCGGCGAGATCATGAGCGACAAATAACGGAAGTGTCCCAAGAAGGGGAAATTGCGGATGATGGTGTTCTTCGTCTGGAGCATGTCGGCCACGCCGATGCCGAACACCGGCACCACCAGCGCAAAGGCCCACCACGCCGCATGCCACCACCAGCCCAGAAGCCCGATGGCGGCCAGCGTCGCGGCGCCCGCGATAAGAAAGCGTCGCCCGTGAATACGGAACGCGAAAAACTGATTCAATTCCCGGACGCGGTCTTCCATGGTGCTACTCCTGGTCCGTCGCGCACACGGCGCGAATTTGCAGTATGAAACTCGAGGTTGGGGCTGTCAAGGCCGGGCGGAAATCCGCGCTTATCGAAACTTCGATTTCTAATCTTCGTCATTGCGAGGAGCGAGTCCCCGAGCGACGCGGCAACCTCCTTGATGCGTTGATTAGGGCACGGAGCGCAGACCTTCGTCAGCCTCACGGCAGTGCCTTATCACTCCGAATAGACATTTTCGCGACAAGGAGGTTGCCGCGCTTCGCTCGCAATGACGGACGATAGCCGTCGAATTGTTCCTAGGCGACGGAACTCCGACTTCTCCGCCCCTCCAAGACAAACGCCGCCCGGCCTCGCGGGGAGGACGGGCGGCGTCGGTGTTATACTTGTGCGGCTATTCGCCGGGGCAGTAGCCGTCTTCGCTGGATTTGCACTCGCGGTAGCCGGTGGCGTTGTAGAACTGCACGATGCGGAGCACTTCCGCCAGGTCCATGCGCCAGTTCTGCGGCGCATAGTCCAGGTCGTGCGGCGTGCATTGCTCGTCGCCGGTGCCGGGTGCGAAGCCGTCGGGCTGGCTGGCGTCGCAATGGATATTGCCGACGTTGAACAGCTGCACCACGCGCAGCAACTCACTCAGGTCCACGCGCCAGTTGTGGTCGTAGTCGGAGCAATGCGGATGCACGTGGTCTTCACCCTCAGCCGCACCCTCGGTGGCGCCTTCGCCTTCGTTCACTATCTCGCCGTCGGGCGTGTTTTCGCCGTCGGCTACAATCTCACCCTCGGGCGTCGTCTCGCCCTCCGGAGCGGATTCCGTTGCAATGCCGAAGGGACGAATCAGCACGGCGGGGGAGAGGGCGCGGTTGTTTGCGCCGCCAGGGTCGGATACATACCACCGGCCGACCAGCTGCGTATCGAGCAGGTCTTCGCGCGCGGGAATGGCGATGCTCATCGAGCCCCAGCCGTTGCCCGGTCCGCTACCCGCGAGCGTAATGGTGGCGCGCGCCAGCGCTGGATTGTTGGGCAACTGCGCCGCGAAGGCATGGTCCACCGTGTCGATGATCAGCGTGGCGGTAGCGCCGCCGAGTGCATTCTGAATGCCGACCGTGAAGCTCGGGCTGCCGAGGAGCGGCGGTTCCAGCGCGATGACATCGGGCACCGCGCCGCCGCTGCCGGGCTGGCCATCGTTCTGCACTTCGGGCACGCGGTCGGATTCGGTATACAGCGCCGGGCGGTCGAAGGGCGTCGTGCCGGCCTGCACGCGCGGATCGATAAGCGGCCGCCGCAGGAAGGCCACGAGGTCGGCTTTTTCCTGCGCGTTCAGGTTCAGCGGCCGGATGTTGTTGTCCAGGTTCCGCGCGGTGAAATCGCCGCCACGATCATAGAAATCCACCACCTGCTCAAGCGTAGCAAACTGGCCGCCGTGCATGAACGACGGACGCAGCGCCGCGTTGCGCAGGTTGGGCGTGCGCATCTGGCCGCGGTCGCCCGGGTTGCCGGTCACCTCGAAGCGCCCGAGGTCTTCGCCCTGCGGACGCACGCCCGTGTAGTGGAACTGGTCGTCCGAGAAGAGCGGAGGACGATGGCACACGTTACAGTTCGAGCGGTTGAACACGCCCTGGCCGCGCTGTTCCTGCTGCGTCAATTGCGCGCCGCCCTGGGCGTCCAGCGGCGTCTGGTTCGACACCAGCGTGCGCTCGTACGTGGCAATGGCCAGCGCGATGCGCACGGGAGTCACCGCGCCGTCGCCAAAGGCCTCATTGAACAGCGCCGGATAATCGCGCCCGGCTATCCAAGCCTCGAGCGCCGCGGGCACCTGGGGCGACAAGATGAGCGGCACGCTCGCGGCAATCTGCGCGGCCGCCGCCGGCCAGTCGCGATCCTGATGCGCCATCTCGGTCGAGTTCACCGGCGGCGCGAGCACCTGTGTTTCCAGCGCCGCGCCGTTCGCCAGCACCACCGCACCGCTCACGGGATCCACAAATTGATCGTCGGCACGGCCGTCCCAGAACAACTCCGGACTGAACGCCGCATCGATAGCCGAGCGCGCCGTGCGGCCCGTCACCTGCGGAAACAGCGCGAAGGCGTTGGAGAATTCATACGTGCCATCGGCATTGCACAGCGGCACGCCCGGTGAAGCAGTCACATCGTCCGCCGTGCCGAAGAGTTCATCGGGCCCCGGGTTCGTGGCAGCCTCGCTTCCGCGAATCGCGCGCGCGTCCACGCCGCCGCTCGTCGGGAAATGGCACGTGCCGCACGACACCGTGCGCGTCGAGGAAAGCTGCTCGTCCCAGAAGAGCGCCTTGCCCAGGTTCACCTTTGCCTGCGTGATCGGATTGCCCTGCGGCACCGGGGGATTTCCCAGCACCGGCGGCGGCTGATTGCCGCCACCCCCACCGCCGCCCCCGGGTCCGCCACCCGGCCCACCCCCGCCCGGGCCTCCGCCGGGTCCGCCGCCCTGCTGCGCCATCGCCCCGGCCGTCCCCACGGCCAACCCTGCCACCAACGCCAATCGCATCATCATCTGCCTCATGGGTCCATCCTCCTGTTCGTCTCGCGAACGCTGGACCGTCAAGAACGCCACGCGGGCCGTTCGGTTTAGCGAGGGCTTCCCCAACCCTGTCCGCTGTTCTCGACGCCACATCGACTCATTCATCTGACTGCTAAAACCCCGTATCGATACCGAGGTTCCGTATTCTTCAAAAAAATCAGATTAAGGGACTTTTTGGCGGTGTTGCTGGTACAGAAGCTGTTGTCTAAGTTGTCGAATATAATGACTTAGCTGAGGTTCTTGTAGCCTTGGCTTCGCGCTAAGATTATTGTTCCAACAAACGTACGAATGGATTTGCATTCATGGTTTTGTAAAGAGATTATTGGTGGATTGTGTCTTGACGGAAGAGCGTGACGAGAAATAGGTATTCCGGAATTCCGCAAATTCGCCCCTTTGGAATTACTGTCAGTTGTAGTATGATGAAGTGAGCCAGCAGGCACACCGAACCGGACGTTCTCGATGAAAAAGTGGGGGCTTTCAGGTCAAGGGGCTGGCCGGGAGACATCGCCATGAGTGGGGGAGAGACTCGTAGTTCAGGATTTCGGCTCGCGAACGCGCTCTTAATTACGTTTGCCTGTGTGCTAGTAGCAGATCGCGCGAATGCTTTCTTCGTCCAGTTTCCACTGAGCGGGCGCGCGGTGCTTGCGTCGGTACAGAATCTGTATCTGACGACACCGGGCTTGTTTACGGAAGAAGACCTGGCCATTTTTAATCCGGATACTGCAGATCTCAATGAGAATCATGTCCTTGACATGTTGGAGCTTGACGTCTATTTTTCCGGGGTTAATCCCGATGGCGAGAATTATGATCCGCTTCTCAATGCCTACCTGATCCAAAATGCCGACCGCGCGGAGGTAGATCTAGGTTCCGTAGTCTCCAGTTTGATGCGGCCGGCAGTTCTGCTGACTGCGGTATACATCAGCATGAATGGTCCGAGCGACTTTGAGACAGTCGCTTCGCTGGCCAGTGTTTTGGAGACCGTCGGCGCCTCTCCGCTCATCGCCTCCAACTATCAGCTCTCGGAAAACAAAGGCGGGGCCTGTGGCGACATCGACAATGATGGACGCCCCAACATTAACGAGATCAACGCGGGCGGAGCCCCTCTTTCGCCGGACTGCTCTACGTGTGTCGAGAATGCGATTTTGCACGGCATTATGGTAGACGGCGGGGACCCTTTCGGTATCTGCGGCGCGAATGCCGTGCCCACGATTACGCTAACTGGGAGCGCAGACTTATCGGTCGATTGTCTCGCCCTCTACTTCGACCCCGGTGCCACAGCGAGCGATCCTGAAGATGGCGATATTACGGGGTCGATGGTGGTTTTCAATCCGGTGAACACGGGCGTACCCGGGGTATACACCGTGACCTACTCGGTTTCTGATTCTTCGGGTTCTGCGGCGCCGCAACAAGTTCGTACGGTGACCGTATTGGACAATTGTCCTACCGAAGGCGAGGCCGAGTCAGGGCAGGACGGCGAAGGGACTGCGCAAGGCGAGGGAGGCATGGGCGATGGGGAGCTTGCCCCTGCTGCACTCACCATCGAACGCTACACGGCCGCGACGACTTACCGTGCGGGCGAGCCGCTTCAGTTGACGGTGGTTGTGCGCAATCCAGACAATGCGCTCCTCACAGAAATATCCGTCGTCGAACAACTCCCGACTGGCTGGACACTTGACGCGGTCGTGACTCAGCCCCCTCCCCAGGTAACCCATCCAGGGGAAAGCTCAGTCGCCTTCACGTACGGTGCCGTACCTTCATTTCCACTTACCTTGATTTATCGTGTCATACCGGCAGAATCGAGCACCGGGCCCCAGGAGCTTTCCGGACGGGTCGAATACAGAATCGCGGAGAACCAACTCCAATCCGACGTCGCCGTTACGGTGGTCGAGCAGGATGAGCGGGAAATCGTGGCCGGTTTCGTTCGCGATGGACGCAACGACCGACCGCTCCTTGGGGCGCACGTATATCTGTATGTAGCAGGAACGAACCAACTTGTGGATTCAGGTACGACCGATGTGGAGGGGCGGTATCAACTCCTGGCACAGGCATCGACGTCCATCGATATACTTTTTCTGGCCAATGGATTTGCGCCGCGGCGAATCTCCCGCATTACGGCACCGGCAACGATATCGCTCAACTTGGAATCTGTGGCGCCACCCGCGCCGGATGGCGTGACGGCCTCAGCTGGGGTCGATACAGTCACGCTTTCCTGGGAACCCAGCCGCGCCCTGGATCTCGCCGGGTATGTAGTCTACCGCGGCGAATCGGCGGTCAACCCCGCGTTGTGGAGCGCGCTCAATAGCGACCCCGTCCGCGAACCGCGGTTTGAAGACAGCGCCGGCATTGTGCGCAATAAGCCCTACTTCTACGCGGTCACTGCCGTTGATCTGGACGACAATGAAAGCCTCTTATCGGAAATCGTATCTGTTACTCCCGGCAAAGTGTTCCTTTGGCTTCCGAATCTCAAGGTCATATCCGATGTCGTCGATACGACGGAGTTACGCGTACCTGTCAACGTGCGCAATGCAACCGGACTTGGCGTTGACGGCCTACAATTAGACTTGGTGTATCCGGCGGCATGGCTCGGCGAGACGGAGGGCGAGCAGTTGGCTGCCACTGGCGGGATTCGCGTAGAAAAGACCGTCCTCACTCAGCGTGGCGTGCTGCAGGTGAACAAGAGCACGCCGGGAAGGGTGAGAATCGGACTGCTGGCAGGCGGTAGCAGCGGGAGCCGCTCTGTAGTCGGGGCCGGGCACTTGTTCGATGTTTACTTACCCATCCGGCCGGGGCTCCAAGCGGAAACCTGCGAAGTATTCAGTCTCGAAAATGCAGCGGCGGCCACGGCAACGGTACCGGCGCAAAACCTGCCAGTCGATGCTCAATCTTCCGGTTTCGCCTGCGTAGAAAATACGTGCTTCCTGGGCGATATCAGCGCAGATGGCGCAACCACAATTTTGGACGTAATTTTGGCGTTGCAGATTGCCAGTCGCCAGATCGACGCCGATGCTTGCGCAGACCTCGCAGCAGAAATGGATGGCGATGGCAGTATCAATAGCGGTGATGCCCTCTTGATATTTCTTGAATCCTTGGGACTTGATATCAATCCAGAGCAAAATCTTAAGGCCGGTGAGCTTTCCGTGTCCGAGCGGTGGCAGAACAAGGGCGCCAATCCATCCATTGCGGTTGGGCGAGTAGACGCCGCGGCGGGAGATGTTGCGACTGTCGCGGTTGACGTGAGCGGTGCAGATGGTGTGGGAGGCCTTGATCTCAGCATCTTCTATGCAGTTGGATTGCTGACCCTGACGGACGTCAGCGTCGGGGAAATCGCCCCGGGGTTTCAGGTCGAAGTGCGTGATACGGATGGGGTGCTCGACATCAGTATGAGCGAATCGAACCTTCTTCTGGCGGGGAGCGGGACGGTGCTCAATCTGACATTTGCGCTCGCAGCGGGTGCGCCGCCCGGCGCACAGTTGCCCCTCATTGTGAGCGATGCCGCGCTGCGAGGCAGTTACGGAGAAAATCTCGAATGGTTCGGTGCAGTCGAACTAAGCGACGGATTGATACAGGTTACTGGGGCGGATGCTTCGGAGGTCCATCGGGCGGACTGGAATGGCGATAATATCCTATCTTTGAGTGAAGTGCTTCGTATCGTGCAGTTCTATAACGTGGGTAGCTACGGATGTGATTTCGCCACTGAAGATGGATACGGTCCCGGAAGGACGGATCATATCTGCACTCCGCACACCGCCGATTCGGGCGGAGCGCCTAGCGAAAGTTCTCCTGATTGGACCATCTCTTTGGCTGAGTTACTCCGAGTGATCCAGCTTTTCAACGCCTTGGGTTTTGAATACTGCGGCGAAGGTGAAGACGGTTTTTGCACCTCCGATTAGTGCCCCTTCGGTTGACGTCCACCACAAATAGATAAGTTGTTGGTCTTGCGACACTGCGCGCCAAGATGGGCCCCGCGCGCGCGAGGATGACAGGGCGCAGAGGAGGTGCGGCATTCGGTGCCGGACCGGAGTCGGGATCGTCGTCGCCCCCCAAATCGTCATCCTCGCGAAAGCAGGGCCCCATCTTGCATTTCGCGCTCCTTACGCGAGCGTCTTGTGGAAACGCCGTGCGCTGAGGAGCAACAGGGCCAGCCCGATTAACCCCAAACAGAGTCCCTGGGGCCAGAGATCGGCGAAGCCGGCGCCGCGGAGGATGATGCCGCGGAGGATGCGGATGAAGTAGGTGACGGGGATGAATTGGGCGATGGCGTAGATGGGGGCGGGCATGGTTTCCTGGGGAAAGATGAAGCCGGAGAGCAGGATGGAGGGCAGCATGATGAGGAAGGCCCATTGCATGGCTTCCACCTGGGTGGCGGCGACAGTGGACACGAGCAGTCCGAGGCCGAGCGCGGTGAAGAGGAAGATGGCGGCGAATCCGGCGAGCAGCAGCACGCTGCCTTCGATGTGCACCTGGAACATGAAGCGCATGAGCAGCAGCACGACGGTGGTCTCAAAGGCGCCGACGCAGGCGTAGGGCAGCAGCTTGCCGGTCATCAGGCCCAGGCGCGACACGGGGGTGACCATGAGCTGCTCGATGGTGCCGTTTTCTTTTTCGCGCACGATGGAGAAGGCGGTGAGGAACATGGTGACGAGCTGCATGATGATGCCGACCAGCCCGGGCACGATGAAGTGGGCGGTGGTCATGGCGGGGTTGAACAGCAGGCGCGGCTGCATCTCGAGCGGCAGCAGGCTGTCGGTGCCGAGCCGGCGCGACACGATGTTGATGGATTGCGTGAGGCCGATGCCGTTGGTGGTGTTCAGCGCCTGCTGCGCCACGGTGGAATCGCTGCCGTCTATCAGCACCTGCACCGAGGCGGTCTCGCCCGCCAGCAGCCGCGCGGTGTAGTCCTCGGGAATCTTGATGCCCACGCGGGCCGTGCCGCGCACGATCGCGCGCGTGATGTCGGCGTCGGAATCGGCGTATTCGGTGATCTTGAAATAGCCCGTGTTTTCAAAGGCGTCGAGCAGGTCGCGGCTGGGCTGGCTGCGGTCAAGGTCGCACACCACGGTGTGCAGGTCGCGCACGTCGAGGTCGATGGCGAAGCCGAAGATGGTGAGCTGCAGGCCGGGAATCATCAGCATGAGAAAGAGCGTGCGCGGATCCCGGATGATATGGATCGTCTCCTTGTAGAAGATCGCGCCGAGCCCCCTAAACACGGGCCTTCTCCCGCTTCTGCGTCAGCGTGACGAACACATCCTCGAGCGTGGGGGGCACGGGTTGAACCGCCGGGTCGGCGTAGCCCGCGTCAGCCATGTCGCGCTGCAGCTGGTCCGCCGTGCCGGTGTCGGCCTGCACGTGCAGGGCGTCGCCGAAAATAGTCACGTTGTCCACAAAGGGCAGGGCCGCCGCCGCGCCCATCGCCTCGGTCAGGCGGGGGCAGCGTACCTCGTAGCGCTCGAGACCTTCGGGCGACACTTCCGGCAGGCGCTTCAATTCGGCCGGCGTGCCGGACACGATCAGCTCGCCGTAGTGGATATAGCCCACATGCGTGCAGCGCTCGGCCTCGTCCATGTAGTGCGTGGTCACGAAGAAATTCACGCCGCGGCCGGACAGCTCGTAGAGCAGGTTCCAGATGTTGCGGCGCGCCACGGGGTCGATGCCCGCGGTCGGCTCGTCGAGGAACATGAGCTTGGGTTCGTGCAGCAACGAACAGGCCAGCGCGAGCCGCTGTTTCCACCCGCCGGATAACTGGGCCGCGCGCCGCGATACATACGGCCCGATGTCGACGATGCCGATGACCTCGTCGATGCGCGTGCGGCGCAGGTGCCGCGGAATGCCATAGATGCCCGCGTAAAAGTTAAGGTTCTCCCGCACGGTCAGGTCGGCGTAGAGGCTGAACTGCTGCGACATGTAGCCGATGGATTGCTTGATGCGCTCGGCCTCGTGGGCTGCGTCGTGCCCCATCACGGTGGCGGTGCCCTCAGTGGGCATCAGCAGGCCGCAGAGCAGCCGGATCAGCGTGGTCTTACCGGAGCCGTTCGGGCCGAGGAAGCCGTAAATCGCGCCGTCTTCCACGCGCAAGTTTACGCGGTCCACGGCGGTCACCTTGCCGAAGCGGCGGGTCAGGTCGCGCGTTTCGATGGCGGGCGCGCCCATCACGGCGCCCCGAAATGCACCGTGGCCGCCATGCCCGGGCGCAGTTTGCCGCTGGCGGAATCCATGTCGATCTTTACCAGGAACACCTGTTGCACGCGCTCTTCCTCGGTCTGCAGGTTGCGCGGCGTAAACTCGCCCTCGGTGGCGATGAACTCGATGCGGCCCTCGAACGCTTCCGCGCCGTGGGCGTCGGTGGTGAAGCGCACGGAATCGCCCATCGAGAGCTTGCCCAGCCACACCGCGCCGACATACACCCGGATCTCGAGGTACTCCGGATCGGTCACACGCGCCACCGCGCCCGGCTGCACCAGATCGCCCGGCTGCAGGTCCAGCGTTTCGACGATGCACTCCGTGCATTCCGGCGGCGCGGTCACCGTCATCTCGCGCAGAGCGACCTCGGCGCGCGCCACCTGGGCCGCCGCGCCATCGCGCGAAGCCCGCGCGGCGTCGATGTCTTCCTGCCGCGCGCCATTGCGCAGCAGGTCCGCGTTCGCCTCCGCGCGCTCGTAGCCCGCCTTCGCCATGGCGATCTGTTCGTTGCGCGTGCCTTCCACCAGCAGGTCGAGCTGCTCGCGGGCGGCGTCGAGTTGTTGGGCGGCCGCTTCCAGCCGGTGCTGGGCGTGGTCGCGCGTGCTCGCCGGCGCCACGCTGCTTTCATACAGCCCCTGCGCGCGGTCGTAGTCCTCGCGGGCATCGTGGTAATCCGCCTGCAGGGCGTCGGCCTTCGCGCGCGCGGCGTCGATTTCCTGCGAACGCGCCCCCGCCAGCGCCATGTCGTATTCCGCCTTGGCGGCGCCGGCCGCGGCATTCGCCGCGCGGATTTCCTCCTCGCGCGCGCCCGCCTCCAGCTTCGCCAGTTGCGCCTCCATCGCGGCCAGATTGGCCCTCGCGGCGGACAATTCCGCCTCCGCGTCGTCCGGCTCCAGCCGCAGCAGCACATCCCCCGGATGCACCTTCGCGCCCTCGTCCACCAGCACCTCCGCCACCCGCCCGCCGACGCGCGACCCCACCGCGATGGCGTGCCCCTCAATCTGCCCGGTAACGGCCAAATCTGAAGACGGCGCGGCGCACGACCCCAGCGCCAACGCGCCAGAGACCAGCAACCAGCAGCCTGTACGGGAAAAACGCATCACGTCCAATCCGGTTCAGACCGCACACTATAGGCCCGCCCGGTGGCGTATGTACAGGGGCTTTATTTCCCATCCCCCCCAAAGAACAAAGCGGCCCGCCCCTGTTGGAGCGGGCCGCTTGCGCTTTCAATCTTTCAGCTATTCCTCCCCGTTTCCGGCGAGGGCTTCGGCGGCCCAGTCGAAGGCGTCGGACTTGGTGCATTGGCCGGCGCGGAGGAGTTCTTTTTTCTGCTCGAAGAGCTTGGTGCTGCCCGAGGCGAGCGAGAAGCCGAGGATGCCGAGGTCGTAGCCTGCCGCGCCGATGAACTGGGCGTCGGCCGTTTGGCAGGCGGGCATGAAGGTGTAGCTGCCGCCGACGAGGAACGCGGTCTGCGCCCAGGGTACGAGCGTGCCGCCGGCGATGCTGAGCGAGACGCGCGGATAGCCGATGCCGAAGTTGGCGGAGATGGCGCTGGAGGCGCCGGTCTGGTGGACGGCGTCGCCGAAGGTGGTGGTGCCCGCGCGGCCGCCGGCCTGCACGGTGGTGCCGTTGAACGAGAAGCCGAGGTCGCTGTTGTAGGTGAAGCTGGTGCCCACCTGCGCGCTGCCGTCCAGCGGCACGGCGGCGTTCACCACGAATTGCGCGCCCACTTCGAGCACGGCGGGGATGTAGCCCACCACGAAGGGAATCTTCATGATCGGCACCGGCAGCTTGAGGTCCACGGCGTCGCTGCCGGAACCGGCCACCACCAGCTTGAGGTCGGTCTGGCCGCGCAGGCCCTTGAGTTCGTGCTGGAACTGCTGCAGCTGGCCCGATTCGAACTTGATCTGGTTCTGGTTGCGGAAGCGGGCGAACTGGCCCGTGGCGGTGAAGCGCGCCTTCACCCCGGCGCCCACGCCCTTGGTCACCGTGAAGTCGAAATCGGCGGTGGTCACGTCCAGCGTCGCTTTCAGTTCGTACTTAAGTCCGCCCTGCTCGAAGGTGATTTCGATGGGTGTGCCGGCCTTCACGGGGTACTCGCCTACACCCGGAATCTCGATGCTCTTCACGGTGTCCGGCGTGAACTCCACGCCGTAGTCCCACGCGATGTCGCCGTCGGGAAACACCTCGTTCAGCGGGATGGTTTCGGTCTCGATGTAGATTTCCGCGGGGTCGAAGTCGGCGCGCGAGATGCGGCCCACCTCGATGCCCGCCAGCACAAGCGGCGCGCCCACGGCGATGTTCAGGCCCATCGCATTCGCGGCGTCTCGGTCGAGCAGATAGGCGTGCTCCTCGGCATTCAGCGCCAGCAGCACGTCGCCTAGGTCGGCCTCTTCCACCAGCTGCACCTCGGGCGCGATATCCACCTCGAAGGTGGCCGTATCGGCTGCCCAGTTCGGGTCCGCCGTCACGGTAACCAGGTTCGTCCGCGTCTCGGTGTCGTTGCCATCGGCCGAGGTGACGGTAAGGGTCACCGTGTAGGTGCCGGCGGTGGCGTAGAGGTGCGCCGGGTTCGTTTCGGTGCTCGTGCCGCCATCGCCGAAATTCCACGACCACCCGGTGATGCCGCTGCTGCCGGCCACCGAGGTATCGGTGAACTGCACCTGCAGCGGGGCGACGCCCGAGGTGGGCGCGGCGGTGAAGCCTGCCGCGGGGGGCGTTTTGGCGGGCGGACACCCGGGCACGGCGGCAAGCGCGGCGCACAACAACAGCAGCATCGAAGCGCGAAGAACCAGACTTCTCATGGGCGGATCTTCCTTAGCGGTAAGAGGAGGCGGCGGCGGACTGTCTATTCCGGCCGCGACGATGCGGCGGGAAAGCGGCGGCGGAATCTAGCCGGACCCGGCAAACCGGATCAAGCGCATACAGTAGACGGTACTCGTACACCGTTGCTTGCGTCCGGCCGCGCCCCGCCGCGCAACACCCGTCTGATTCCAATCCCTGCGGAAAGGTTTAAGGATGGAATGGGCGCGTTTCTCGCCGGGCTGCTCTACGGCGAAGAACTCGCCGCACACATCGAGGCGGGCCTCCGTTCGCTCGCCCCCGGCGCCACCAACCGCATCATCCAGGAAGCCCACATCGCCCTATGGCACACCCTCTGCGGCCTCATCGAAGCGCACTGCTTCCCGGAGATGCGATAAGCCACCCGCCCTCGTTCCACCGCTCCGCGCCCCGTCCGGCAATATCGCGCCGCAATCCAGCGTCATGGGCAGGTAAATTGATGTTGAAAATTTCAACCCGATATGGCACCATGAATCCATGGAGAAGCGTAAGCCGCATTACCCGCTGAAAAAGGTAAAAGCATTGATCGCCGATGGCGACTACCGGGTGACGGCAACGGCGTTTCAATGCGCCACTCGTGATCATGGATTCATTGATGTACAGCAGATCGCGGATTGCGTGCTGCAACTGGACGCCAAGTGCTTCTACAAATCGATGACCGCGTATCATGATGTGCGAATCTGGCAAGACGTCTATCGCCCGGAAATCACGGGTGTGCCAACCTACTTGAAACTGCAAATTGTCGATGAGACGACCGTAGTGATCTCCTTCAAACGGCTGGAGGAAAACTGATATGCGCGAGAAGAAATGGAAAGACTGCCCGGTGTGCGGCGCTAAGAACACGATGCAGACCCGGAAAAACGTCAGCGAGCGATTCCATCCGCCAGGCTATCCGCCGCTGGATATCGCCGAACTCGAGGGCCAATTCTGCAGCGCGTGCGGCGAGGGTTTCTGGTCGCTAGCATCGGAGCGACGAATCGCGCGGCTGCTGGCTGAACACTGCGCCACGCACGATGCAACCCGCATCGTCGCCGCCGAACTCGCCAGTGTGCAGGAAGCCGCCAAGGCTATGCGCGTCACCGTGCAAGGCATCCACAAAATGATGAACGAAGGCCGTCTGCGTTACGTCGTGGCGGGAGACACGCGGCTGCCCATCCGCAAGGATGTAGCCGAGAAGGCATCGGCGCGCACGGCCGCGGGCAGGTAGGCGTTCAGTCAACCTCGCTCGGCTTCTGCAAAGTGTATTCGGTATCGAAGTGCTGGTGGTTGACCCATGTAAGTAGAAGACCGCTGAAGGCCAGTACAAGCAGGGGAAAAGTGAGAAGCGGGCCTTCAAGCGTGAGGCTCGAAAAAGGACAGGACACTGAACGTCGCAGCATAAGCACAGGGAATGCAACCGAATATCGCACGGAGCAGCGCGCGCCTGCTCTCACGGCGAAAGCACGCCATATCCACAGCGGAAGGTCGTAGTTCGGCTATGCTTTCGGCATTGTCTGCGCTTGCCAGCATGGCAATCAGATCCCTTGTGTCCTCTACGTCGAGCCAAAGCATGGCGTTGGTGTTACAGTTAATTCAACCATTGCGCAAACGGAGTTATGGGCGGACTGCTTGTCCAGCTTCATTGCACCCGCTTTGCAGTGTAATGAGCCAGCTGCCGCTCTGCGGCGTTCACCTATCGCACAGGGCGCGGAGCGCCCGAGGGGTGCGTCACAACGCAGATCGGTGTAACGAGGAGAATTACGCTGCCCGGTCTCACTTTGTTCCGTCGTGGTGTTCTTGCACGGAGTCCCTCTTGCGTTGCTAACGGTTCCGCTCTATGCTCGCGGGCAATTCCCTTTGTTCAAGCGAGGATATTGTCATGTCTATGTTTGCCCGGATAGTTTTGTCGGTAGTGCTGGCGGCGGGTGCCGCAGGGGCGGATGAACTGGTCGGCGAACGGCCGGACGGCGGGGCGCTGCTGGCGAACCGGCAGGTGGTGCGGCCGGTGGGCGAACAGGTGGTTTTCCAGGGACGGCCCATCGACGTCGTTTGGTCGCCGGATGGCGCGCAGGTGTACGCCAAGGACAACCGCGGGCTGGTGGTCATCCATGCGGCCGACTGGACCATTGCGCAGGAACTGCCTATGGACGAGAAGTTCGGCGGGTCCATGCACGGCATCGCGGTGACCGCCGACGGCGCAAAGCTCTACCTCACCAGCGCGCAGAACCGGCTGTTCGTGGCCGAGCGCAACGCCGAGGGCGCCTGGGGCTGGACCCAGCGCATCGCATTGCCCGGGCCCGGCGGAGGCGACGCGGCTTCGCACGCCTGCGGGATCGCGCTTTCGGCGGATGAGCAGACCGCCTATGTCTGCCTCTCGCGCAACAACGCGCTCGGCGTGGTCGACCTGGCCCAGGGCGAACTCGTGAAGACCATCGACACGGGCGTAGCGCCGTGGGATGTGGTGCTCAGCCCCGACGGCGGCACGGCCTACGTGTCGAACTGGGGCGGACGCAAGCCGCACGCCGACGACCAGACGGCGCCGTCTTCGGGCACGCCGGTCGTGGTCGATGATCGCGGCGTCGCTGCGAGCGGCACCATCGGCGTGGTGGACCTGGCGGCCGGCACGATGAAAGACGAAATCGCCGTGGGGCTGCATCCCTGCGACCTGGTGCTCACGGCAGACGGTGCGCGGCTGTATGTGGCGAACGCGAATTCCGACACGGTGTCGGCCATCGACACCGCCACGCGCACGGTGGCGAAGGAGTGGGGGATCCGGCCCGACGAGAACCTGCCCTTCGGCAGCCTGCCCGATGCCCTCGCGCTGGACGAGGACGCGGGCGTGCTCTATGTGGCGAACGCGGGCAACAACGCGATCGCCGTGCTGGATATCGAGGAGAGCGCCGTGGCGGGCCTGATTCCGACGGGCTGGTATCCGGGCGCGCTGGCGCTCCGCGGCGGACATCTGGTGGTGGCGAACGTGAAGGGGCTGGGCTCGCGCACCCAGGCCGAGGCGCGCGAGGGGCGCCATGTGAAGTGGTTCGCCGGCACGGTGAACCACGTCGAGATTCCCGGTGCCGAGACGCTCGCGGCGTACACGGCGCAGGCCCGAGACGATGCGCGCGTGCCCGCCAGCCTGCGCGCGTGGGAACAGGAAGAGGCCCGCAAGGAACAGCAGCCCGTGCCCGTGCCGGCGCGCCGCGGCGAGCCCTCGGTGTTCAATCATGTCGTCTACATCCTCAAGGAGAACCGCACCTACGACCAGGTGTTCGGCGACATGAAAAAGGGCAACAGCGAGCGGCGGCTGTGCATTTATCCGCGCCGCCTCACGCCCAACCACCACGCCCTGGCGGACGAATTCGTGCTGCTCGACAACTACTACTGCAACGGCGTGGTCTCGGCCGATGGCCATTCCTGGGCCACCGAGGGCTTCGTCACCGACCACCTCGAGAAGTCCTTCGGCGGCTTTACGCGCAGCTACACCTTCGGCGACGACCCGCTGACCTATTCGGCCTCGGGCTTTATCTGGGATCGCGTGTTGGCGGCGGGGCTGTCGTTCCGCAATTTCGGCGAGATGGACGACGTGAGTCTGGTGCCGGACACGGCCACCTTTACCGACGTGTACAACGATTACGTGAACGGCACGCGCACCGTGCAGTTCGTGCACCACATCGGCATCGACAACCTGCGCCGGCATTCGCACCCCGACTATCCCGGCTGGAACATGAAGATTCCCGACGTGCTCCGCGCGGAAATCTTCCTGAAGGAATTCGAGAACTACAAGAAGAACGGCGACTTTCCGAACTTCGTCATCATCCACCTGCCGCAGGACCACACCTCGGGCACGAGCGAGGGCATGCCGACGCCGCGCGCGCACATGGCCGATAACGACCTCGCGCTCGGCCGCATTGTCGAGGCGATCTCGCACAGCGACTACTGGAAGGACACGCTGATCATCGCGAACGAGGACGATCCACAGGACGGCTTCGACCACGTAGACGGACACCGCTCGCTCTGCCTGGTGGCCAGCGCCTACACCAAGCGCGGCGAAGTGGTCAGCGAGTTCTACAACCAGACCTCGGTGCTGCATACCTTCGCGCGGGTGTTCGGACTGCAGCCGCTCAACCAGCACGACGCGCAATCGAACCTGATGACCGCGTGCTTCAACGACACCCCCGATCTGACGCCCTACGATGCGAAGACGAGCGACGTGAAGCTGGACGAACTGAACCGCAAGATCTCCGAGCTGGAAGGCGCCGAGAAGCATTGGGCGCTCGAGAGCGCCAAGCTCGATTTCGACGGTGTGGACGAGGCGAACGAGGGCGTGCTGAACCGCGTGCTCTGGCACGCCGCGATGGGCTGGGACGCCCCCTATCCGGAAGCCTTCGAGGGCGCGCACGGCAAGGGGCTGAAAGGCCTGAAGCTCGCGCTGGACGAGACGCAGGAAGACGAAGACGACGACTGAGGCCTGCCGGAACGGCTACGCATGCAGAAAAGAATCCGCCGGCGGCAGATGCCGCCGGCGGATTCGTCGTCTGAGAATTACTTCGCGGAGGAGTAGTCGTAGATGCAGATATTGTCTACGGCGAATCCGGTGAAGGCGTTGTCCGTGTCGTCGATCGAATCGAAGAAGAACTGCAGGTTGATGACCTGGCCGGCGTAGGGGCTCAGGTTCAGCACTGCGGTGCTCCACTGCGGAGTGGCGCCCTGTCCCTCGCCCGCGCCTTCACCTTCGCCGCCGCTCGTGAACGCATCGTCGCAGAAGAGATTCGACACCTCTGCGGCCGTCGTGGCGAGCACGTCGTTGAAGTTCACGCCGTCCGTCGAAATCAGCAGTGCCGACTCGTCGCGCGACCCGAACGACCCCTCGGTCTGGATGTAGTACTCGAAGGTCAGCACCAGGCTGCCCGTCGCCCCGGTCAGGTCGATGGCGGGCGACGTCGCCGTGCCCGTCGTCGCGAAGCCGTTGTCGTAGGTGCAGGTGGCCGTGTCGCCGAAGTACAGCACGAAGGCACCGCCATTGTTCGCATCGAGCGCTGCGCACAGGTCCGTGCGGCCCCACAGGCCGTTCGAACTGTTGTCGAGCACGAAGCCCTCGCTGTCCGCCTCGAAATCGAAGCAGAACGCGGGCGAGCCCGGCGGCAGTGCGGCATCCAGGCAGCTGAAGTCGCAGGTGCCCGCCACGACCACTTCGACGATAATCGTCGTAACATTGCCGGACGGGTCCGTCGCCTCGTAGGTGACCTGGTAAATACCGGGCGTGTTCTCATCCACGTTGTCGGTCACGTCTACGAAGAGTTCCCCGCCGCAGTTGTCTTCACCCTGCGCCGGCGGCCGCTCGAACTGGTCGCCGCAGGAGAGCACGATCGGCGTCTGGTCCACGTCGATGGTCGGCGGCAGGTTGTCCACTACCGTGACAAACGCGGTATCGGAATCGCTGTTGCCGCTCGGGTCGAAGCCCGTCAGCGTGACTTCCACCGGCGTGCCGATGTCGGAGCAATCGAACGTATCCGGGAACACGCTGAGGAGAACGTCGCAGTTGTCGTTGCTGCCATCGTCCACATCCGCCGCGACGATGGTTGCGGAGCCGTTCGCATCAAGTTCTACGGTAATGTCCTGGGCAATCACATCCGGCGCGATGAGGTCGGACACCGTGACCATCGCAACGGCCGTCGCCATGTTTCCGCTCGGGTCCATTGCGGTCAGGGTCACCGGCACCATCGGATTCTGGCCCTTGAAGATAATCGCGTCATCGCAATTGAAGGTGTCGGGCGACACGCTCAGGATGACCTCGCAGTTGTCGCTGCTGCCGTCATCCACATCCGCCGCGACGATGCTCGCCGCGCCGTTCGCGTCGAGTTCCACCGAGGCATCCTTGGCAATGGCGGTCGGCGCGATGCTGTCCTGCACCGTCACCGTCACGGTGGTCGTGGCGGTGTTGCCGCTAGGATCGGTGTTCGTCACCGTTACCGTGTTCGGGCCGATATCATCGCAGGTGAACACGAGCGGCTCCGCGCTGATATTCGAGCCGCAGTTGTCGTCGCCCGTCGCAGCGATATCGAGCAGCGTCACAGTGACTTCGCCCGAGGCATCCAGCTCGGCCGTAAAGTCCTGCGCCTGCACCGTCGGGTCGATGTTGTCCTCGACCGTGACGAACGCGGTGTCGTCGCCGGTGTTGCCCGAGAGGTCGAATCCGCTCAGCGTCACCTCTACCGGCGCGCCCACATCGCCGCAATCGAAGGCGCTGGGGAACACGTTGAGGAACACCTCGCAGTTGTCGCTGCTGCCGTTGTCCACGTCGTCGCCCGTGATAAAGGCCTGGCCATTCGCATCCAGCTGCACCGTGATATCCTGCGCCACCACGGTCGGCGCAATCAGGTCCTCCACGGTCACCATCGCAATGGCGGTATCCGTGTTGCCGCTCGGGTCGGTGGCTGTCAGCGTCACTTCGACGCCCGACGGCAACACGCCCTTCTGCAGCACGATGTCGTCGCAATTGAAGGTGTCGGGCGATACGCTCAGCACCACGCTGCAGTTGTCGCTGCTGCCATTGTCGACATCGGCCGCCACAATGCTCGCCATGCCGTTGGCATCCAGCTGCACGGTGATGTCCTGAGCGACGGCGTTCGGGGCGATGTTGTCCTCGACGGTCACCGTCACGTCGATGGCGGCCGTATTGCCGCTCGGGTCGGTGTTGGTCACGGTCACGGTATTGGGGCCGATGTCGCTGCAGGTGAACGACAGCGGCTCCGCGCTGAGCGAGGTGCCGCAGTTGTCATCGCCCGATGCATTCAGGTCGGCCAGGCTTATCGTCACCGTGCCCTGGGCATCCAGCTGCGCCGTGAAATCCTGAGCCGAAACCGTCGGGTCGACGGTGTCTTCCACCGTCACGGTCGCCGTGGCGGTATCGCTGTTTCCGCTCGGGTCGGTCGCGGTCAGGGTCACCGTGTTCGCGCCCACGTTGCTGCAGTCAAAGGTATTGGGCGTCACGCTCAGGCTGACGCTGCAGTTGTCGCTGCTGCCGTCGTCTACCTGTTCGCCGGTAATCGTGGCGTTGCCGTTCGCGTCGAGCTGCACGGTGATGTCCTGCGCCGCGGCCGTCGGGGCAATGTTGTCCTCCACCGTAACCGTTGCGGTCGCCGTGCCCTGGTTGCCGCTCGGGTCGGTGGCCGTCAGCGTCACCTCGACTTCCCCGACATCGTTGCAGGAGAAGGTGCTGGGTGACACGCTCAGTTCGACCTCGCAATTATCGTTGCTGCCGTTGTCGACATCGGCCGCGGTGATGCTGGCTGCGCCGCTCGCGTCCAGCTGCACGGTGATGTTCTGCGCCACCGCGACCGGCGCCAAGGTGTCTTCCACGGTGACCGTCACCGTGATCGAGGCGGTGTTACCGCTCGGGTCGGTGTTGGTCACGGTCACGGCGTTGTCGCCGATGTCGCCGCAGTCGAAGGACAGCGGCGTGGCGCTCAGCGAGGTGCCGCAATTGTCGTCGCCCTCGGCGTTCAGGTCGTCGAGCGTTATCGTCGCCAGACCCTGTTCATCCAGCACTACCGACAAGCCCTGCGCCAATACCGTCGGGGCGATGTTATCCACCACCGTCACCGTGGCGGTCGTCGTCGCGGTATTGCCGCTCGGGTCGGTGGCGGTCAACGTCACCGTGTTTGCGCCGACGTTGCTGCAATCGAAGGTGTCGGGGAGCACGCTGACCGTTACGGAGCAGTTGTCGCTGCTGCCGTTATTCACCTGATCGGCGGTAATCGTGGCCGTGCCCTGTGCATTCAACGCGACGGTAATGTCCTGCGCCAGCGCTACCGGCGCTATGGTGTCCTGTACGGTCACCCGCGCCGTAGCCGTCGACGTGTTTCCGCTTGCGTCCGTGGCCGTCAGCGTCACCGTGTTGTTGCCGCGATTGACGCAAGTGAAACTGCTCGGCGACACGCTCAAGGTGACACTGCAATTATCGCTGCTGCCATTGTCGATATCGGTGACCGAAATCCCCGCTTCACCATTCTCGTCCAGCTGCACGGTGAAGTTTTGCGCGAGGGCTACCGGCGCGATTGCGTCGACCACGGTAACCGTCACCGCAGTCGTTGCGGTGTTGCCGCTCGGGTCGGTATTGGTCACAATGACGGTGTTTGGCCCGACATCTCCGCAATCAAAGGACAACGGAGCGGCAGTCAGCGACGAACCGCAATTGTCATCGCCCGTAGCGGCGAGATCGGCGAGGGAAATCGTCACGGTGCCCTGCGCATTGAGCTGCGCCACGAATCCGCTCGCCGCGACCGTCGGGTCGATGTTGTCCAGCACGGTCACCGTGGCCGTCGTTGTGGCGCTGTTGCCGCTGGAGTCCGTACCCGTCAGCACCACGCCATTCACGCCGATGTCGCCGCAATCGAACGCGGCCGGCTCGACACTGAGCGTAATGTCGCAGTTGTCTGCGCTGCCATTGTCCACCTGCTCGGCGGTGATGCTCGCCTCGCCGTTGGCATCCAGGAAGACCGTGATATTCTGCGCCACCATCACCGGGGCAAGGGTGTCGGTAACCGTCACCGTGGCCGTCGCCGTGGCGGAGTTCCCGCTGGAATCCGTGCCGGTCAGCGTTACGGTGTTCTCGCCCAGGTTGCCGCAGTCGAAGGTATCCGGCGTCACGCTGAGCGTGATGTCGCAGTTGTCTGCGCTGCCGTTGTCCACGTCCTCGGCGGTAATTGCCGCGTTCCCGTTGGCGTCCAGTACCACCGTGATATCCTGCGTCTGCATCACGGGGGCGAGATTGTCTACCACAGTTACCGTCGCGGTCGCCGTGGCGGCATTTCCGCTGGAGTCCGTACCCGTCAACGTGACGGTGTTCTCGCCGAGGTTGCTGCAGTCGAAAGCCGCGGGATCAACATTGAGCGTGATGTCGCAGTTATCGGTGCTGCCGTTATCCACCTGCTCGGCGGTAATCGTCGCGTTTCCATTGGCGTCCAGTGCCACCGTGATGTCCTGCGTCTGCATCACCGGGGCCAAGTTGTCGAAAATCGTTACGACCGCGTCGGCCGAGTCGGTCAGCCCGACGCCATCGGTGATGGTAAGCGTCACCGTATTGTCGCCGAGATCGCCGCAATCGAAGGTGTCCGGCGTTACCGCGAGGGTAAACGCGCAGTTGTCGTTGCTGCCGCCATCCACGTCGGCCGGCACAATCGAAACCGTACCGTTCGCATCCAGCGCCAGCGTGATGTTCTGCGTAATCGCCTCGGGGGCCGTGGTGTCCTGTACCGTCACGGTTACGACGAACGGACGGGCCGAATTGCCGAAGCTGTCCGTCACGTCGTACATGAGCGTGTAGGTGCCCGGCACGCCCGTATCGACCGGCCCGCCCGAAACCACCAGCTGGTCGGTGATGTCATTGCCAAATACGTCGATCGCCACGATACCCGGCGAAAACGGCTCGCCGCACTCGACCACATAGGTCGCGTTATTCGCGCCGCCGCCATCGCCCGTGATCACCGGCTCGAAGTAGCTGTAAGTGATGACCACGTT
Source organism: Candidatus Hydrogenedens sp. (assembly GCA_016125095.1). Taxonomy (GTDB): domain Bacteria; phylum Hydrogenedentota; class Hydrogenedentia; order Hydrogenedentales; family JAEUWI01; genus WGMK01. The sequence goes on from WGMK01000008.1 coordinate 44,528, forward strand.
GTCCGGCGCGCTGTCATCAAAGCCGTCGTTGACCACCAGCTGCAGCTCGTACACGCCCAGCGCGCCCGGCTGGAACGACGGGCCGGAGGTAGTACCCTGGGTGAGGGCGGGGGGCGTGCCGCCGCCCGGAACACTCACGAACTGCCAGGCGTACGTCAGCGGGTCGCCGTCCAGGTCGTAGCTGCCCGTGCCGTCCAGTACGATGGTATCCACGGCGACCTCGCCCTTCGGCGGGGCAGACGCCTCGATATTCTGGTCCGGCCCTGCATCCGCCACCGGTATCTGATTCACTACGGTAATCGTTACTGTATCGGGAAGACTGTCGTACTCGCCGTCATTCACCACGAGGCTGAAGGTGTAGTCGCCCAGCAGTGTCGGCGTGAAACCGGGTCCCTGAATCGTGGAAGAACTCAGGACGACGTTCGCGCCCTCGGGCGTCGATGCCACCGTCCAGGCGTAGGTGATGGCGTCGCCATCCGGGTCGAAGCTGCCGGAGCCATCCAGCGTCACGGCCACGCCGCGGATCACCTGTTGGGCCGGACCCGCATCGGCCACCGGCGGATTGTTGGTCGGCGTCAGCGTGCCGACCGAAGCCGCAATGGTGTGCGTTACCTGCTTGCCGTCGCAGGTCGTCACCGTCGTCGTCACCGTATAGGTGCCGGGCGCGGCATAGGTATGCGTCACCGAGCGGCCGCTGCCCGTCGTACCGTCGCCGAAGTCCCAGTCGACCGCAGCGATACAGGTGTCCTCAGGCTCTTCGGTCTCGCCCTCGCGGAACAGCTTGTCGTCTTCGTACACCACATTGGAACCATCCAGCGCAGTGATGACGGCCGTGAAACGCACGGTGTCTTCCGAAAGCCGCGCCGTAAGCACCGTGATCAGGAGGCCTGACTGGATGGTGCAGCCTGCGACCAGCAGGAGCAGGCCAAGGGCAAGCGGCGTGATGCCGCGGCGGAGCGTTTCACGGAGGTAATTCATTTTCATCATACTTCCCCAGTAGGAGTCCTGTTCCCGAATCCGGCGCGAATTCCCCGCTTCACGCCCTGAGAACACTCTTGAACTTTTGACAATATGATTCACAAACTCACTATTGTCAAGAGCAATTGACTATTCGGTGGTACGCTGATACGCTACCCGAGGAAGACCGTGGAAAAACAGCGGGCCGCCTGGCGGCTTCGCAAGCGATGGCTCATGCGGGGAGATTGACCATTGAATAGCCTGAATCGCCTGATGCTGGGCGCAGTCCTGTTTGCCGGGACTCTCTTTTTGGGGTCCGCTCACGCCGAATTGACGCAGGTATCCGTGGGCGGACAGATCCGCATCCGCATGGAGCAATGGCACAACACCTTCTACCCCGGGCCCAGGCCAGCCGTAATCAGCCCGGTGGTGCGTATCCCCGCCTCGGTGGTCACTGGTCGCCCCACGGGTGATCTGCGCCTCGGCGAGAACATTGTCAGCTATTTCAAGTGGGGCCATGAAAGCGCCGATCCGGCGTTTATCCAGCAGCGCTCGTCGGTCTACGTCCATGCCGACTTTACCGACGATGTCGCGGCCCATATTCAGTTGGAGAACTGGAGCGTCTGGGGCGAAGATACCTTCCGCTCCAACTACTTCAACGGCGTGGACGGCGACGCGGCCACCACCAACGACAACATGGAGCTCTATCAGGCCTACATCGAGGCGCGCGACCTGTGGGGCACGCCCGTGCGCCTGCGCATCGGCCGGCAGGAACTCAACTTCGGCAGCGGCTGGCTGGTGGGCAACAACACCAACTTCACCGATTTCCAGGGCCTGTATTTCGACGCCGCCCGATTGACCTATACCCCCGGCGATTTCACGATTGACGCCTTCTGGGCCAAGGTGGCAGAGAACAGCGCGCCCCTGGGCGAGCATCAGGACGGCGATTTTTTCGGCGTGTACGGCAGCTACGCCGGATTCGAAAATATCACGCTCGACGCCTACTGGCTGTACCTGCACGACTCGGTCGATGTGTGGGATACCCGCGGCAACATCTTTGCCGAATGGATTGAAGACCTGCGCGATATCGACGACTACGGCGCCACGCACCTGCACACGTTGGGCCTGCGCGCGGCGGGCAACCTCAACAGCTTCGATTTCGAGCTCGAGGCGGCGTACCAATTCGGCGATGCCGGCCGCCTGGGCCAGCGCTTCCAGCAGAACAACTACGGCGACGACAACGCCGACTTCAGCGCCTTTGGCGCCAATGCCGAAATCGGATACACGCTCGATGTGAAGACTGCGCCCCGGTTCTTCCTCTATGGCGCGTATTTCGGCGGCGAAGACAACCGCGACATCACGCTCCGCGAGTGGCTCAATCCCTACAGCCGTCCGGATGCCAGCATCAGCTTCAACCGCCTGTTCTCGAACAAGGTCTACAGCTACTTCCTGGACGAGAACTCTTACTTGTCCAACGTGTGGCTGGCGGGCGGCGGCGTACAGATCGCCCCGACCGAGGCTACCCAGGTGCAGCTGAAGGCTGCGCACTACGAGGCGCTCGAGGCCTTCGATTTGCCGCTCAACTTCCGGCTCTTCGGCAAGCGGGTATTCTGGACCGGTCCCCTCACCTTCCTCACCACGCCCTCCGACACCGACCTCGGCTGGGATATTAACCTCACCGCGTCTTACGCCTACAGCGAGGACCTCGTCTTCCGCGCGGGCTATGCCCATTACTTCCTGGGTGCGGGACTTGAGGACGGCAACTTCGTGGACCTGAACGGGCTGCTGTTCAACGGCGCATCCAACCGCCGAGACGACGGCAGTTACTACTTCATCGAGACCGAGCTGAACTTCTAGGCTCGGTCGCCGGGGCGACCGTTCCGTACCGCCCGTCGTCGTCGCGCTCCCCGGCTCAGGCCGAAGTGAGGTCCGCGATCGGGTTGTCGTAAAAGGCATCCATTCCGGCCATGAGGAAGAAGCGCATCACGTCGGGATCCTCGATGCGCATGCCTGCGCCCCCGTAAAACGCGCTGCTGAGCGGCTCCGGCTGCGGGGGATTCTTCGCGTAGGCGACCGCCTCGGCCAGATCCTTCTCGAAGGCCGCAGTGATTTCAGGATGCGCCGACGGGCCGGTAACGCAGAAGTGCAGTGCGTCGGGGTGCTGTATGCCATTGAAGCGCCAGCCGCGTTCTCGCATGAAATCGTTGATGTGGTACACGTTGAAATCGCGCGAACTGAAGGCGAAGCAGAACGTGGGGGAGCCGTGCAGAAAAAGCGGCTCATGCGAAGTGACCACGCGCTGCATGGCGAAGGAAGACTCGAAAATCTTCCGGGCGCGCTCGAGGTAGCCCTCCTTGCCGAGCGTGACCATCGCGGCCCAGGTCGCGGCAATCACGCCGCCCGAGCGCGAACCGGCGATGCCGGGCGAGGCATAGCTGCCGCCGGACCATTCCGGCTGCATGAAGTACTGGTATTGCCGGTAGCTGCGGTCGCGGTAACAAACCACCGATGTGCCCTTCAGTCCATAGCCAAACTTGTGCGAACAGGCGGAGATGCTGGTTACGCCGGGCAACCGGAAATCGAACACGGGAATGTCGTAGCCCAGCTTCTCGCCCCACGGCAGGATAAAGCCGCCGAGGCAGCCGTCCACATGCAGACCGACGCCATGCTCGAGCGCCATGCTGGAAAGCTCGTCGATGGGATCGATGGTGCCGTAGGGATAATTGCCCGCCGAGCCGACAATCACCGCCGTGTTGGCATTGATGTGATCGCGGACGAAGTCCAGGTCCACCAGCGTGGTGGATTCGACAATCGGCGCCGGCACGACCTTGATGCCGAACAGGTGCGCCGCCTTGTTGAACGCCGGGTGGCCCGTGGTGGGCAGAATCATCTCCGGCTCGGTAATCCCGCGCTCCTGCTTGGCCTTTTCGCGGTAAACCAGCATCGCATTCAGGATGCTCTCCGTGCCGCCAAAGCCCAGGGAGCCGCATGCCTTGTGGCCTTGGCCATGTTCCGCCACCGCCTCGCCGTGCAGCATGTCGAGCGTCATCGCCACAATCTCGGACTCGAAGCGGTTCATGCTGGGGCACATGTCGCGCTGCAGCGCGTTGACATGGCTGAACGCGCTGAATACCTGGTTCAGCAGGTCGTAGTGCTCATGGTCGCCGCAGTAGGCCGTGCCGGAGCAGCGCCCATTCTCCCAGCACTGGTCTTCCTTCGTCGACATGTCGCGGATCTGTTCCAGCAAAGCCTTGTGATCGATGCCGGTCTCGGGCATGCCCGTAAGACAGCCGTAATCTTCTTGGTAGGGAAAAAGCGCCTTGATGAGTTCGAGCGGATCAGTCATGACTCTGGGTCCTCGATTGTGTTCCCTGCGGCCCGTTCAAGCGCCTGAAGACGCTCCGGTTTTGCTTGAAAGCCAACGTGATGGCTGCATTCTTGTCTTCATACAGGCTGCGCAACTGCTGGTCCGGCTCGACGACTTCTGCAATCGCAACCCGTTCCGCCATGTCGTCCCGGCTCAATAGCCCGAGCCGGTGAAAGGCCAACAACCCGAGGCCCACGCAATTCACCATACGTGGATGGGCCATGCGATGTACGGGAGTGTATGTCATGTCGGCTATCAACTTCGACCAGGCCCGGGATAACGCGCCGCCGCCGTACAGCCGGTAATGGCTGAACCGGCGTCCGGCCGCGCGCTCCAGGATGTCGCTCGTCTGGCGGTATAAATACACGATGCCCTCGAGCACGGCGCGGGACATGTCGGCCCGGTTCGTGGACAGGGTCAGATTGAGAAACCCGGCGCGTATGTCGCCGTCCACCACGGGAATCTGGCTGCCCGTCAGCCAGGGTAGAAACAGGAGCCCGTTGCAGCCGGGCGGGGCAGAGGACACCACGTCTTCCAGCCGCTCGTAGGGCGCGCCGGACGGCAGCGTGCCGAAAGGATCGTCGGCGAAAATCAGGGAGGTGAGGAAATGCTCGAGCGTGCGACCGGCTGTTCCGCTCTCGCCCGTCAGAAAATAGACGTCCGGCCAGGGGGCCGGCAAGGTGAACGCGCCGGTGCGCACATCGGTCTTCGGCCGGTGGAAATGCGCGACCATGCCGCCGGAACTCCCCATCATGACACCGGCGTGGGTGCCTTGAAATGCGCCGCTTCCAATCGCCCCCGCCTGGGTGTCGTTCACGCCGCCCAATACTTTCGTGTACGTCGAAATTCCAAGCGCCTCCGCCACGTCCGGCAGTACGGTTCCAATCACGGCGTCATTCGGAAGGATCTCCGGGAACTTGTCCGGGTCGATGCCTGAATACCGGAGCAATTGCGGCGAATACGCGCCCCGCCGCGTATCGGTCGTCTGCATAGCGAACACCGTGCAGGGGTTCGTGGCCACGCGCCCGGTCAGACGGAACGCGATGTAGTCCGACGGTTCGAGAAAATAGGCCGTTCTCTCGTACACCTCGGGCCGGGCCTGCTTGATCCAGCGCAGCTTCGAAACGTTTTCTATGCCGGAAGACAGCGGCGGGATGCCATGGAGCCGGATCCATTGCAGCAGGCTCCACCACGAATCGCTGCGGTAGCCCGGCAGCTTCTGGCGCTGTTCCTTGGCCCCACGCTTGTCCAGCCACAGCATCGCGTTCATGGTCGGACGGCCATTGCAGTCGATGGGAAACAAGGTGAAATAGTAGCTGTCGCAAAGCACCGCGACCACATCCGACGGTGTAACCCCGCTCTGGCGCAGCGCCTGTCTGCATGCCTCCAGCACGGCCTGCCAGACGGCCTCCTGCTCCTGCTCGTATCCGGCTTCGCCCACCTCATGCGTGACCACGCTGCAAAAGCCGGCCCCCAGGATACCGCCGGATTCCGATATCACGCCGGCCTTCGGGCCGCTCGTGCCCAGGTCGATCGCCAGTACGCAGGGTTCCCGGCTCTTAGGCATAAAACGGGCCGGCTGCGTCGAATCGGAATGGCCGCCGTTTTTCTCCAGTCCGGCGATCGTGGAACGATTCGTCCCGCATGGCGCTACCGTTCCGCATCGCCGTTGGCTTCGGGCAGGGGCTTGATGTAGAGGTTGCGGTACGCCACTTCCGACGCCGGGCCGCTGTGTATCTGCAGGCCGATGAGGCCGGCGCGGGGGATAGCATCGTCGGACTCTGTATAGTCCACCGTCTGTATGCCGTTGACCCACACCTGAATGCGCGGGCCCTCGCAACGGATGACGAAATCGTTCCACTCGGTCGGGGTTACTGCCTTCGCGGTCTCCGCCATGTCGCCCACCGCCAGGTATTTGTTCCGGCGCGATTCGTCGTAGAGCGAACCCCAGATCGTGGCCGCGCCCTCCGCCGGTAGGTGCGCTTTCTCCAGGCCCTCCGCGTCGAACATCATCCGCATGACCGGCACCGGGACCACACCAATGTCGACCTGATAGCCCTTCACTTCGTGGTGGTTCGGAATGCGCTGCGACCGGATCTGGATGCCGCCGTTCACGTCGTCCTGCGAGGCCTTCGCCTGCAGCCGCAGTTCGAAGTCGCCGTACTCGCGCTCGGTACACAGAAACTGATTCTTGGGAATGGGTTGCGAAAGCCGCCCCGCGACCACCGCCTGCTCTTCCACCCGGAAGAACGCCTCGTTGCCTTCCCAGCCCGAGAAGTCCGCGCCATTAAACAGCGGCGAAAAGCCCTCGGGGGCATCCGTCGCATGTGAACACGTCGCACCGAACAGTATCAGCGCGCACGCCAGAACAATCGTTCTATATCCCGTCATCTCGCAGCCTCCTGGAAATCGTGAGCGACGTAGGTATCTTCGCCCCGTGCCGCCCTTGTAGCATTCCGCCGGATCGCTAGTCTACAGTGCAGCGGGCGCATTTGGAGGAGGAACCCGCCATGATCCTTAAGAGCCATTCCACGCGGCGCGAGTTCATCCGCCGCGCCGCCGCGGCCAGCGCCGCCTTCGCCGTACCCACTATCATCCCTGCGCGCGCGATGGGAGACGCTACAACCGCCGCCCCGAGCGAACGCATCACCCTGGGGGTTATCGGCATGGGGCCGCGCTGCCGGGCCGTACTGCCCGCCATGCTCAGCCACCCGGACGTGCAGTGCATCGCCATGGCCGATGTACAGGCCGACCGCCGCGACTCGGCGCAGCGCTACATGGAGAAGAATCACGGCGGCTGCACCCTGTACCGCGACTTTCGCGAGCTCCTCGAACGGGATGACATCGACGCGGTGTATATCGCCACGGGCGATCGCTGGCACACGCCCGCGTCGATACTCGCGGCGCAGGCCGGCAAGGATGTCTACAGCGAGAAACCTTGCGGCCTGACTATCGGTAATTGTGAAGACCTGGCGGCCGTCATCCAGCAGACCGGCCGGGTATTTCAGGCGGGCACCCAGCGCCGGAGCCTGCCGAATTTCCAGCAGGCCGTCCAACTCGCGCAATCGGGCAAACTCGGTAAGCTGCACACCCTGCACGCCAGCGTCTACACGCCGGAGATCAACACCGCGTGGCTGCCCGCGGAACCCACACCCGATCCCGGGGTCGTCGATTGGAACCTGTGGCTCGGACCAGCGCCGTGGCGCCTGTACAACCACGACTATGTACAGGGGCAGTGGCGCGGCTACTACGACTTCGATTCCGGTGCGCGCCTGCTCGATTGGGGCGCCCATACGGTGGACCTCTGCCAGTGGGCCAACCAGGCCGACGACACCATGCCGGTCGCCTACGAAGCGGGGGAGAGCGGTATCACCGGACTCTATGAGAACGGCGTGCAGCTGAAAATGCATTTCCTAGAAACGCCCTTCGGCGAGCGGCCCGGATGGATTCAGGAACTTGGCACCTGCCCCGTGCGCTTCGAGGGCGACGAAGGCTGGGTGGAGGCGGGCGACAGCGGCGGCATCGAGGTGTCGTCCGAGGCGTTGAAGCAGGAGCTGGCCCAACTGCCCGAGCACGAATCCGGGCTGGACGTGAAGGCGCATTCGCGGGATTTCTTCGACTGCGTCAAGTCGCGTGGAAAAACGCGAGCCAACGAGTCCGTCATGCTGCATTCGCACCTTGCCTGCCATGCGGCGGCCTTGTCCTGGATCCTCGGGCGCAAGCTGGAATTCGATCCCGACAAGCGCGAATTCATCAACGACGACGAAGCCAACCAACTCCGCCGCCGCCCTGCGCGCGACTGGAGCGTGTAACAGCCACGACCGGGCAAGCGCATCAGTGCGAAGAGCAAAGGGAACCGCATGCCAACGAACAGTGCAATTGTATATGCAGACGACGCGCTCGGGACCCACGATGCGATTGGCGTCGCCGAACGGATTCGTACGAAGGAAGTCAGCGCGAAGGAAGTGGTCGAAGCGGCCATCGATCGGTGCCGCGCTGTCGAGCCGCAGATAGCCGCCGTGGTCGAAGCCGATTTCGAGCGGGCGCTGAAACGGGCCGAGGCCGCGCCCCCGGATTCGCCCGGCGCATTCCACGGCGTTCCGACATTCATCAAGGATCTGGTGGCCGCGGAGGGCATCCCCACGCGATTCGGCTCTCGGGCGTTCGACCGCGCGGAGCCCGCCAAGAAGAACGCTCCCATCGTTGCGCAAATGATGGACATGGGTTTCATCAACCTCGGCACAAGCACCCTGCCGGAGTTTGGCTTTACCCCTTCCACCGAGTTTCCCGACGGCCCACCCACCCGCAATCCCTGGAACCTCGACCATACGGCAGGGGGTTCCTCGGGAGGTGCGGCGGCACTCGTCGCCGCGGGCGTGGTGCCCCTGGCGCACGGCGCCGATGGCGGCGGTTCCATCCGGATTCCTGCGGCATGCTGCGGCTTGGTCGGGCACAAGTGTTCCCGCGGCAGGCTGCTCCAGGAAACCGTCGTGCGCATGATGCCCGTCAACATCGTGGTTGAAGGCGCGCTCACGCGCAGCGTCCGCGATACGGCGCATTATTTCTACGAGTCCGAGAAGCGGTATCACAATTCCAAATTGCCCCGCATGGGCCTGGTCGATAGGCCACTCGAGCGACCGCTGCGCATCGGCATGCTGCTGGAGTCTCCCGTGGGCGCCGAAGTGGACGAGGCTACGCAACGCACCTTCCACGAGACCGTCGCGCTGCTGACCTCCTTGGGCCACGAGGTCATCCCCGCCGCGATTCCGGCCGACGAGCAATTCAAGGAGGATTTCTGCCATCTCTACGCGACCGGCGGGTTTATTGTCGACCGCATCGGCCGTTTCGCGTTCGGCCCGAACTACGACGCCGCAGCGCTTACCGACCTAACGAAGGGATTGTCCCGTGCATTCTCCGCACGACCGGGTAGAACGCTGGGCGCCATGCGCCGGCTGCGCCGGTCCGCCGCCGACTATGCAATCCTCTTTCAAGACATCGATGTGATGCTGTCTCCCGTCGTCTCCAAGCTGGCGCCACCGATAGGCGTTCTCGGCATGGACCTGCCCTACGAGGTGCTGTTTCCGCGCGTGATCGATTGGGCCTGCTACACGCCCTACTGCAACGCCACCGGCGGCCCGTCCATCAGCCTGCCGCTCGGCCGCGACGTCGCCACGAACCTGCCCGTCGGGATGCTCTTCTCCGCCGCCCACGGGCAAGACAAGCTGCTCCTCGAACTCGCCCTCCAACTCGAAGAAGCCAAGCCCTGGCCCATGCAGTAGGCGGCAGGAGCGCGTAGTCACCTCGATCGGTATTCCGGTGCCGGTTGCCTGTGTACGCGCGCGGTCTCTACACTACCGACTGTCAATCAAGTTGAGTCAGGAGCAGTAGCATGTTGATTCGTCTTCTCTTCTCGCTGCTTGCGGCATTTCTTTTTGTGGCATCCGAATCCTATGCGGATGACACCGTGCCGCCAGTATCCACCCGCGCGCACGCCTTCTACTACACGTGGTACGGCAATCCCGAGACCAACGGAAAATGGAGGCACTGGGACCACCCTGTGGCGGCGAAGACGAAGGAGCAGGAGCACACCTGCGTGCCGCCGGACGACATCGGCGCGAACTTCTACCCGGCCCTGGGGCTCTACAGCTCGCTGAATCCCAACGACGTGCGCGCGGAAATGAAAGAGCTGCGCCGCGCCGGCGTGGGGGTGGTCTCCGCCACCTGGTGGGGCCGCGACGACTACACCGACAAGACCCTCGAGGTGCTGTTCGACGCGGCCGCCGCGGAAGGCCTCTACGTCAATTTCCACATCGAGCCCTTCGGCGGCCGCAACGGCCAGACCCTGCGCGATGCCCTGGTCTATCTGCTCGACAAATACGGCGACCACCCTGCGCTCTACCGCGAGCCCGCGCTCGGCAACCGGCCCATGGCCTACGTCTACGATTCCTACCTCACCCCTGCCGAAGACTGGGCTACCGTGCTTTCGCCCGAAGGCGAACACACCATCCGCGGCACGAAATACGACACCGCCGTCATCGGGCTCTGGGTGAAAGGCATGGCGACCGAAAGCGAATTCATGCTAACGGGGCACTTCGACGGCGTCTACACCTACTTCGGCATCGACGGCTTCACCTACGGCTCCTCCATTGCCAACTGGCCCCGCATTGCGGCCTGGGCCAAGAAGCACGGCAAGGTGTTCATCCCCAGCGTCGGCCCCGGCTACGAAGACCGCAAGATACGCCCGTGGAACGGCGCCAACTTCCGCGCCCGCGAAAACGGCGCCTACTACGACCGCTGCTTCCAGGCCGCCCTCGACGCGGGCACCGAATTCATCTCCATCTCCACCTTCAACGAATGGCACGAAGGCACCCAGATTGCCCCCGCCGTGCCCAAGAAGGTCGAAAGCGCCACCTACCTCGACTACGAAGACCGCGAACCCACGTGGTACCTCGACCGCACCCGCCACTGGCTCGAACAGTGGGAAGCAGCAGCGCCCGGGAAATAGGGCGAGTCCCAAACAACCCGTTCAGGCACCCTGGCAGTACGCCGCAAGCGTGGCGCCACGCACCGCGAAATCCTATGCCCGGTTGCCTGAACCCGCGTACAGCGTGTACACTTCCCCCGTGCGCGCCGCTGAAATCTCCAGCCCCGCACACACACCCCCACCCGTGTGACCGGGTAGCTCAGTTGGTAGAGCATCGGACTTTTAATCCGGTGGTCCCGGGTTCGAGCCCCGGCCCGGTCACCATTTATTCATGGGCCTATTGCCACACCAAGGCCCGAAGGGTCACCCCAAGAACCGCCCTCGCGGCACACTGACGGCACAATTTCGGCCGTTTGAACCCGAATAGCCCTCGCCCGCTGAAATCGCCGTGAGGGCGAATCTCGGCCCTCTCACGCAACTCACTGTGCCTCAAGCGTGCCACGGCGTCATGGCACAGGCTACAAGTCGTTGGGCAACAGTAGGGTAAGCGGCTAGAGCCATCGGATTGAATATCATATCGTTGCGATTCTCGGCCCGCTTTCGTATACTATGGGCGTTGGTGGTGGCGTGTTGCCGTCGCCTTGCCCTCGCAAGGTTGCACGTTGCGACACCGCGACAATCGCGACACCGCCGAAAATTGAAACGCCCGCCGAAGGTGCTGGAACACCCGCGACGGGCCAACAGAAGCATGGGGCGCATGCTCCCGCGATGCCTCGATTCTAGCATGCCCGCGCCCGTGCTTCCGAAAGGGAAGCGTCATGGCGACGATCCAAACGCGCCGCACCAAGAATGGCGAAGTATCTTACCGGGTCCAAGTGCGATTGAAAGGCCAGCCGAACGCCTCGGGCACTTTCGCGCGCAAGACCGACGCAAAGCGTTGGGCACAACAAACCGAGGCCGCGATTCGAGAGGGGCGGTATTTCAAGACCACCGAGGCGAAGCGGCACACGTTTGGGGAGATGATCGACCGCTACATCCGCGACGTGCTCCCGACGAAAAACCAATCGAGTCAGCATACCCAAGAATCGCAGCTGCTTTGGTGGAAGGAGCAACTTGGCGACTACACCTTGGCCGATGTTTCCGCGCCCCTCATAGCGGAGAAGCGCGACCAACTCTTGACCGAGGACGGCCCCCGAAAGCGGAAGCGTTCACCGAGCACGGCGGTTCGATACCTGGCCGTGCTGTCGCATTGCTACAACAAGGCCATGCGCGAATGGGGCTGGGTCGAAGATTCGCCCATGCGAAAGATCGACAAGCCGAAGGAACCCCGAGGCCGCACGCGATTCCTGAGCGACGATGAACGCAAGGCACTGTTGGCCGCGTGCCGCGAGAGCAAGAACCCGCACCTATACGACATCGTGGTATTGGCCCTGAGCACCGGCATGCGCAAGGGCGAAATCCTCGGCCTGACGTGGAACGACGTTGATTTGGATCGCCGCGTCGCGACGCTACGCGAAACCAAGAACGGTGAAACCCGAATCGTCCCGCTTGCGAGCCTCGCCTTGGATCGCCTGAAAGAGCGCAACAAGATTCGCCGTATCGATTCGCCCTACGTGTTCCCCGCACCCTTTCGTCGGGGCCAGAAACCGCGCCCGGTGGACATGCAATCCGCGTGGAAAGCCGCGCTCAAGCGGGCGAAGGTAGAGGACTTTCGATTCCACGACCTGCGCCATTCGTGCGCCAGCTACCTCGCGATGGGCGGTGCCTCGCCCAACGAAATCGCCGAAGTCCTCGGCCATAAGACTCTGCAAATGGTGAAGCGATACGCGCACCTTTCCGAAGCGCACACGAGCGGGTTGGTATCGCGCATGAACGACGCGATTTTCTCGGAGTCGGTATCGGCAAACTCGAACAATGGAGCGGCCAACGACCATGCATGAGAGACGTGTCATTCGCCCGGACGGGTCAACAGAGCCCGAACCAGAACCGAAAGAGGAACCGAAGCCGAACTGGAAGCGATGGCTTGGCTTTGAGACGGTGACCTTGCGAGCCGCGTGCGAACTTGCATGCGACCTCGCTCCAAGAGACTATTTCTGGAACTTCGGGATTGACGAGATACCGCAAGGCGAGGACGAGGCAGATGAGATTTACCGCAGGGCATATGCGGCTTGGGAGAACGACGAACTCCGTTTGGATGCCGTCAACAACACGCTCAACGTGAAGCGCGCTGATTTCGTTCGTTGGTGCCAAGCCGAAGATATCAGCCTACCTGACCCGTTGCGTGAGAGTGCCCCGCCCAAGAAACCAAACCCCGGCGCGAAGGTTGTAGCGGATAAAGCGGCGCAGGACAGAATCGATATGCTTGGCGCGGCCCTGTGGTGTCTCGTCCATCGCCCCGACGAGTGCAGAAACACCAAAGGAAAGGTGACCGCTGCGGCTATCTACCGCGCAATTGTGAACCACTTGCCGCTCTTGTTCGAGAACCGGGACGAGCCGCCGCTTTCATCCGAGCAAACCGCGAGTAAGTTTTTCAACGAACACATCAAGCCGCGCGGGCGCAAGAAGATGGACGGTCCTTAAACCGGCCTCTCGTCGCCCTATACGAATTGGGCGACCGCCCTGTACAAACAGATCCGCCGAATCTGTGCAAACCTTGGCGCAACGCCACGAGAGATAGGCTCTCATGGCGAATTCGCAAAGGAAAGCACAGTGAGCGAATCCAGCACCCCACCCCAAGCCGCCGCCAAGGCAACGCGCCTCATCCCCCTGACCAAGTGGAACGACCACCACGATTGGCCCCCGATTGGCGGCCTTCGGCATCTCGTTTTCAACGCCAAAGAGAACGGCTTTGAACGGTGCATCCGGCGCGTTGGCCGTCGCGTCCTAATCGACGAGGCCGCGTTTTTCGCGTGGGTCGATGAGCAGAACGCCGGTGACCTGTCATGACCGCGCGGGAACTCAAGGCCGCCGTGCGGCCGCTCGACTTTTACCGGGCCGAAATCCCGACCATGCCCGCGCCGAAGATATCGCGAGCGTGGACCGACGGCGGCCTGTGCCCGTTTCACGAGGACCGCCGCCGGGGTAGTTTCTGGATCAACCTCGAAACCGGCGCATTCCATTGTTTCGCCTGTGGCGCGAGCGGTGGGGATATCCTCGCCTTCGCGCAACAACGCCACGAACTGACCTTTCCCGAGGCGATGCAAGCGATTGCCGATGCTTGGGGGCTGAGCGCATGAGCAAAGACCCGTCAACTGTTCATCCGCCCGGCGTGCCGTTGACGTTCGATGGTGCGCCCTTGACAGCGTCTTGGGCCTATCGCAACCCCGCCGGTGAGGTGATCGGCTATGTGGCGCGATACAACACGAAAGTTGGCGGTAAGAAAGTGCGCCCGTACTTTCGCCGAAACGGGGACTCGTGGCGGCCGGGGGCACCATCCGCGCCGCGCCCGATCTTCGGCTTAGACCGGATCGAGGGGGTTGACACATACGCGGTTGACGCACAGGCGGTTTACGTCGTGGAAGGCGAGAAGTGCGCCGCCGCGCTCCAATCGCTCGGATACTTTGCCGTCAGTGCCCAAGGCGGCGCAGCGTCAGCGGACAAATCCGATTGGAACCCATTGGATGGCGTACCACGGGTTTATCTGCTGCCGGACAACGACCGACCCGGCCAGCGACACATGGAAGCCGTAGCGGCCAACCTGAGCCGTCTACCATCGCCGCCCGAAGTCCACCGGGTCAACTTCCCGAACCTACCGGCGAAGGGCGACGTTGCCGACTGGATATCAGAGCGGGTGCCCGAATGGGATGGCTTCGCCCCGGTGCCGAGCGAACACCGTGCCCAACTTCGCGCCGCGCTCGATGCCGCCGTAGCCGAGCATGCCGAGCCGTGGCGTGCGGATGCCGAGGTCAGCATCACCGAACGCGATGGCCCGATTCCCCTACGGCCCAAGATGCCACCGGTACAACCGTTTCCAATCGATGCGCTTGGGCCTATCCTTGGGCCAGCCGCACGCGCCTTGGCCGAGGTCATTCAAGCGCCGGACGCCATGTGCGGCCAAGCCGTATTGGCCGCTGCCGCCCTCGCGGTACAGGCGCAAGCCGACGTGTGCATAGACGGCCGCCGCTTCCCAACATCCGGGTTCTTTCTCAGCGTCGGGGAGTCGGGCGAACGAAAGTCGGCCGTTGACGATTGGGCACTCGATCCAATTCGCGTACATGAGATGGAAGCGCAGCACGCTGCCGAGATCGACAAGCGCGAATACGAGTTGGCCCGGGAAGCATACGAGCGGCGCAAGAAAAAAGCAATTGACGGCGAAAAGCCGGGGAAGCGATCAGCGGTTAAGCGCCCGATACCGATCAAGGAAATCATGCGCGAACTTGGTGACCCGCCCGAGCCGCCGCCTTACCCACATTTTATCGTCAGCGATCCAACGCTTGAAGGCATCCAATCCACGCTGAAAGATTACTGGCCGACCATAGGCTTGTTCACTGACGAGGGCGGCACCGTTTCCGGCGGTTGGTCGATGAGCAAAGACAACATATTGCGGACGGTCAGCGGTCTTGCAGATCTCTGGGGTGGAAAGTCGGTGGTCAGTATGCGAAGAGGCGGGGGCCGCGCAACGCTGCGCAACCGTCGCCTATCGCTGCACCTCATGATGCAACCTGTTGTTGCGGCGAAGATGCTTGAGGATGAAGTCATGGAGGGCCAAGGCTTCCTGAGCCGCTGCCTCATCGTTTGGCCGGAGTCGAATATCGGCAATCGCCGTTACGCGCAGCACGACCTCACCCGCGATGAGCGGATGATTCGATACTCGGAATGCTTGCGGAAAGTCGCGGCGCTGCCCATTGCGTATGCGGCTGGCCGCCGCCTCGAAATCGAGACACGGGCGATGGAACTGGACCCGGAGGCCACCGAAGCGTACATCCAATTCCACGATGAGGTTGAAGCGCAGTTGGGAAGCCGAGGGCGTTACAACGCCATCAAGGGCTTTGGCAGTAAGGCCGCAGAACAAGCGGCCCGCCTCGCGGGAGTCTTGACGGTACTCGCGGACGGGCCGGGCCGGGAAATCAATGCTCAAGCAATGGAGCAAGGCATCACCCTGATGCGCTTCTACCTCGAAGAGACGAGGCGAATCAAGACGGGCGGCCGCATGACCGAGGATCTGCGCCGTGCCGAACTATTGGGCCAGTGGATTCGTGAGAAGCGTATCAAGGCAGTATCGACACGCGACGTGTGCAACAGCGGGCCGAACCCGATTCGGGAAAAGGCGAGAGCCGAGGCGGCGCTCAAGACGCTCGAAGCCCACGGCTACGTTGAGAGAGAATCGAGATCGGTGAATCCTAGAAAGTCGAATCGTTGGCGCGTGATTGCGTACGTGGAATGAGGCTGTGCAAACGATGCGGCCTCAAACTCCGCCAAGCCCACGATATCGGGAAAGCCCTCGCACATCGACGTTTACGCATTCATGCCGCCTGTACGCGTCGCAACTGTCGCAACGGCGCGGCACCGATTCCGGTTTCACCCCTGGGATTGCACATCCGGCCCCGTGTTCGTATCGATACGGCTGAGGAAGCGCCGCCCCCGTTCGCAGGCCACACCATCACGCTCGGCCCGGTTCGCGCCGCAACGCAGCGGTGAGCGTCGCAACTGTCGCAACGTCGCAGCCGTGATTGATTCACGGGAGAGCGGTAGCGGATTGCCGGGTTGCGTCAGTGCCATTGGTATCTCGCGGCGCGTTGTTGTATGCAAACGTCACGAGTCGTTATATTCTGGGCATGTGGTACGGGCACGCGCCCGACCGAATTTGAAGCCCGGGAGAGCGCCCGGCGAATACGGTACGGTTATCGTTACCGGAGCCATGACCGGGCGTAGTGAAGCGGAGGAAACCATTATGAGCCGAACAATCGTTGTAACTGCGTGCCTGGCGCTCTTGCTAGTCGGGTGCGTCACGACCATTGACCCCACGACGGTGACGCCAGAAGAGCGGGAGTATCACGAGCAGTACAGCACTTTCCCGACCGAATTCGAGGTGCCCGAATCGGAAGCCGAAACCGCTTGGGCGCGAGGGATTCGGTACATCAGCGACCATTCAGGCATGAAGATCCAGACGAGCACCGACTATTCGATTTCGACGTATAGCCCGACCGGGCATGGCGCGTATTATTTCGGGTATTCGATTACGCGGTTGCCGGAGAACGACACCGTTACATTCAAGGTCGATTGCCTTCGCGACATGGAGAACTTTGGTGATCTCGAAGTTGCGAACAACAACGCCCATATCCTCGCTTACTACATGAAGAGCGGCGAACTCATGCCCAGATTCATCAACACCCGGGGAATTGGCGACGAGTAGATCGTGCCATTCGAGGGAGCAAATTCATCATGACACTCGCGGATATCGTGAACGTGATTCTTGAAGCGTTGATCGCCGTGATCCAATTCCTGACCTTCACCGGGTTCTTTGCGTTCATCTAGCGCCGCACCCGTCGTGCGATTTGCCTGCGCCCCGGTCCACGCCCAAGTCAGATAGACGAGCGGAGCACGAATCATGTTCGGTTGGTTCAAGAGAAAGATAGCCGCAACACGCCCGCCAACGCTTACGGAAAGCCAAGCGGTTCAACCCGCGCGGAATCGCCGTGATGCAGGGCAAGTGCGGCCGGAACTGTTGAGCCAATTCTTGGAAGGCGGCGCGACCGACTACTACACGGGCAACGAACGGTGGATCGCGGCATTGGGCGGGAATCCTGCGAAAGCGATCAACCGCTTGGTTTCCGAGGGGTTGCTTTGCGAGGCATCGCCCGCCACCAAATTGCGCTTGCGATTCAAAGTATCGGAATTGAAGCCCAAGTTGAAGGAACGCGGCCTCAAGGTTTCGGGCAAAAAGGACGCCTTGATAGAGCGCCTTTTGGAGCATGACCCGGAAGGGATGATCCAAATCACTCGCGGGGTCTCGGCGTGCGAATGCACCGAGAGGGGCCGCGAGATGGCGACCGCATACCTCGATGAACGGAGAGCGAAACGGGCCGAAGCGTTCGCCGCCATGACCGACGCCTTAGCCCGAAAGGAATACCGGGAGGCCGCAATGGCTGTGGCCCGTTACGAGGCCGGTCAAGTGTTTGGGCGAATCACGCCGGAGGAACTGCCGAAGTACAAGGCCAGCCGCGAGGTGCGGACGCTGAAATCCATCTACGGGCGACCGCCGAAGATTCTCAAGAGCGTGCCCGACGAGCGGTTGGGCGTGCTCCGAATCGCCGCCGCTGAAATGGTGCTTTGGGGAACCAACTACCCCTCGGAAACGATACCCGAGGGATTCGAGACGGGCAACCACATGGACCCCGCCTCCGCCGCACGCATGTTCATTTTCTTTGCGGGGTTCCAGGAGGACATCCGGCAACTGAAACAGTGCAACGTCCGAACCGTCGAAGTCTTGGGCGGGGGAGAGCATTCGTGCGCGGCGTGCAACAAGATAGCCGGTCGGAAGTATCCCATCAACGAGGTGCCGGAGATACCCCACGCGGATTGCACGATGGATTGCGGGTGTCGATGCTGTGTCGTGATGGGCGAGATCTGAATCCCAACGAGGCAGGGCTTACCGCCATGCTCACACGGTTTCCCCGGATAACTCCGCCTTGGCCTCTCAGCCGCGTTCTTGCGCGATCTGCTCGACGATGGCCCGCAGATCCTCAATCGCCTTGTCACGCTTCGCTTCCTTCGCAATGGTCACGATTTCGGATGCGGCGCGCGCGAAGCAGTAGGGGATCACCGCGAAGGCGAGCGCCAGTCCAGCCGCCGCCGCTTCTTGCGGTGCCCCGTTCGCCGCGAGCGGAATTAGGATCACCAAGCAGGCACCGAGTATTGCCCCAAGCATCGATACGACCCATAACAGTTGTCTCATGACTCGCCCTCCTTGTTCGTGCGCGATCCCTTGTTCACGCAAGCGGCTGCCCGAGCAGCCGACCGACCCAGCCAACGCGAATGCGATGAAATGCCAAGCGTGCCGAACCGCCGCGCGTTTTTCAACGGCTTCCTATCGAATCCGAACAGCACGACCGCAACGGATGGCACACTGACGGCACACTTGGCCACGAATCGGCGCGATTTTCCACCGCAAGCGGCAACTCGCAATCGCATTCCGGGGAGCAATCCAAAGAGGCGCGAAGGCGCGGAATAGCAAGCGGTTACGTGCTTTGACTCGTTGCGGATGCTTGTCAATTTTCGCCACAGTGCAAGTGGTTTTGGCGGCCTTTTAATCCGGTGGTCCCGGGTTCGAGCCCCGGCCCGGTCACCATGTTTTTCCAAGGCGGTTGTGCAGAACGGAGTCGTAGCCCGACACCGCGCCCCGCCTAGGCCTGTCGCCCTCCGGTCCATCCCAAGTCCCATTCTGTAGAATGAACAATTTCAGTCTACGGTCGAGAATAACGAGGAGTCGGAAGCATAGACATCACAGGTCACTCGCCCGATCAGTTCTTGTTGCCGTCTACCCGTGACTAGGCCTACTTTCCGTATCTGCGTCCGACCGCGTCACGAATGTCGTTCTCATTGGTACCGACAACAGTATGGTCACACATCTGAACAAGCATGCCATTCCAAATTTGTGCTGTTCCTTCGTCGGCAGGTTCGGGCCAGAAATGGACCTTGATTCCCCGATCTTCTTTGGGCGGACGAGGGACGGTATCCAGAGGACCAGACCTCCTGCATTCAGGGTGATACATCATCAGCATTCGTGAAGGGCTCATGGGATAAAGCACTTTGGTTCCAGCGAACGCAATGCCCGCTTCCAGAGGAGGTATTATCCGAGGATTGAAAAAGATGACCGGGTTATCGGTTGTGATAAACGAGACATTCTGCGGAGCCTTTATTACCAACCATTCCATCCGACCGCACCACATCATCATCTCGCCTAAACAAGCGCGCATTGCATCGAATCGGTACACCTCTGTCAATTTGATTTCACCCCGATGGTAGGCGGCTGCAAACTCCTCGCCGTAGAGGCTCGCGACCTGGCAATCATGGAGCTCTTTCATCAGTCGAGCTTGGCGCGGCACGCGAAGTCGTTGACTCTCGATCAGAGACAATACGGCCACGGT
Organism: Candidatus Hydrogenedens sp.; assembly: GCA_016125095.1. Classification (GTDB taxonomy): domain Bacteria; phylum Hydrogenedentota; class Hydrogenedentia; order Hydrogenedentales; family JAEUWI01; genus WGMK01. The sequence goes on from WGMK01000008.1 coordinate 64,362, forward strand.
CTCTTCGGGACGCATATCAGTCGCCATGGAATTTAGTCGTTCAAGTCCGGCCTTTCCGTGCGGCTCAACGACTTTCGCGAAGAAATCTTCGAGGGCGTAGGGGTCGACTCCGGCCTCTGCCCAAGCCTGCTTGTAGTAGTTGTTGATTGCACATGTAACAATCGGCGACCTCTTCCCATACTTCTTCGTACGAAAATCGTAGACATACAACAATCCTGAGCTCTGCTCCACGAACTGATTAGCGCATTTTAATTTTTTATACCTACGAAGCAGTGACGAAAAAATCCTTGGGCATCCTCTGCCGTGATTGTGCGCAGCGCCTCGGCGATAGCCTTGTCGAGTTCTTCGCGGGTTCTGGCCTTTGCCGCTCTGAGGAATGTCTTGATCTTGGACCACATCAGCTCGATGGGATTGAAGTCCGGGCTGTAAGGGGGCAGGTAGCGGGTTTGGACTCCGGCCTGCTCGAAGGCTGCGGTAACTGCTGCGGTCTTGTGCGCGGGCAGGTTGTCCATAACGACGATAGCCTGAGGTCCCAGAGCGGGTATCAAGATGTGGACGAGATAGGTCCCGAACGCCTCCGAATCCATCGGGCCGTCCAAGGACATGGGAGCGATGGCGCCTGCGAGCGGGATGCCCGCGACGAGCGTGGTGGTGTTCCAATGGCCGACGGGGGCGCGGTCCACGGCGCGCAGGAAGCGCAGCGCACGGGCGTAGCGCCGCGTCATATTCGTTTTCGCGCCGGTCTCGTCGATAAACACCAAGCAGGCGGGGTCGAGCGCAGCCAACTCCTCCAGCCAGGCCAGCCGCCGCGCCGCTACGTCGTCCCGCTCCTGCTCGCTCGCGTGTAGGATTTTTTTTTGAGCGTGTAGCCCATGCGCTTGAGGTAGTTGTGGACCGTCACCAGCGATACCGATAGGCCGCAGGCATCCCGAAGCTGCGTTAGGGTCCAGTCCGGACGCTCGGAAACCTTCGCCTCCAGCAGCTTCACCTCCTGCTCCCCGAGAGCACGCTTGCGTCCCGCGTTCTGGGGCGCGGGCTCCAACGTGCCCGCATCCCGGTAACGCTCCAGAATATTCTGAACCGTACCTTTGGGGATGCGGAAACGCTCCGCAATCTGTCCGAGCGATTGGCCGTCTTTATGACGCGCGGCCACGATGCGCTGGCGAAGGTCGAGCGAGATAGGCTTCATCGCTCAAGTATACCACCGTAGCTATAATTTTTTAAAGTGCTCTAAGGTACCACTGCGGAACGAAATGATGCCGCTGCCTATTCTTTCGCTCACCGTTACTCATCGCCCATCCTGGCCTCGGCGGTCGTTATTAGTAGTACTGCTTGATGTATCCGTAGGCGCGGTCGAAGAGGTCCTGGTCTTGGTGGAGCTGGTAGCGGAAGAGGGTCTTGCGCAGGGCCATCTTCACTTCGCGCTCGCCACTGTGGGTGTTCTTCCAGCCGTCGAAGCGGACCTCGCGGACGATGAGGTCGATGTCGTCGACGACGCGCTTGACCATGATGGGGGTGTCGCCGTTTTTCGCGTCTTCGAAAAGCTCGGTGAGCGCCGCCTTGCCGCGTTCTTCTTCGACAATGGGCGGCACTTCGTACTCGGTGGCCACGACGTCTTTGGCAAGGTTCAGCAGTTCCTTGAGAAAGACAACACTGTCGATGAGTCCCTGCTCGTGACGGTGGCGCAGGTCTTCCAGTCGTTGGATCAGGGCCTTGAAGCGCGGGTCGTGCTGATGGTTCCGCAGGCGCTTGGACACCTTGATCTCGATTTCCTTCGACTTCTTCCTGGGGTCCGGCGCACCAAGCACCGCTTCGAGGAGATCGGCGTCCACAACCAGCGTTTCCAGGTCGTCCCGCACCGCGTCGACTTTCACGTTCTGGTGAATCAGTTCGATGGTCTTCGCGCCTAGCCGATGCCAGAGCAGCTTGCCCGTGTTCGATACCGGCTTCACCGATTCGTAGACCTGCACCAGCCAACGGTAGTCGCGTTCGTATTCGCCGAGCATCGGGTCGGGCGAGATGGCCTCCCACAGGCGCGCCATGTAGCTGCAGTCCGCCGCGAAGCGATCCCGCACGGCGTCGTTGGGCAGGCACTCCTGCGCGGCGATGAGCCCCTCGTAGCCCGCCAGCGTGCGGTCAACACCCGGGAAATAGGCCAGGCATTTCTGCACCGCCTCGGGCAGTTTCCCCTTGAGTTCCGACAGGTTCGACACCACTTTGGTGATGCCTTCCTCGTCGAACTGAATCGCCTGCGCCACATCGTCGAAGATGCCGAGGTAGTCCACGATGAGCCCGTGCGACTTTTCCTGGCCGTAGGGCCGGTTCGTGCGGCAGATGGCCTGCAGCAGCGTGTGGTCGCGCAGCGGCTTGTCCAGGTACATCGTCTGCAGGATGGGCGCGTCGAAGCCGGTCAGCAGCTTCGCCGTCACGATGATGATCTTCAGCGGGTCGTTAGGGTCGCGGAACCGGTCGAGCAGCTTCTCCTCCGCGTCGCGGTCGCGGCGATAGGCGGCGTAGTTTTCTTCGCCGCTGTTCACCGACACCACGATGTCCGAAATCTCCGCGTCGAGATGCTGGTCCAGCGCCTGCTTGTAGAGCAGGCACGCTTCGCGGTCGAAGCACACCACCTGCGCGCCGAAGCCATTCGGCGCGACCTTCTCCTGAAAATGCTGCGCGATGTCCGCGCACACCGCCGCCACGCGCTCGGGGGCCTTCACCAGCGTGCCCATCTTCGCGGCCTGCTTGCCCAGCGTGTCGCGCTCTTCGTCGGTCAGACCCCGGGTCATCTCGGCGAAGGCCTCGTCAATGGACTGCTGGTCCACGTGCAGTTCCACCAGCCGCGGCTCGAAATGCAGTTCCTTCGTCGCGCCGTCGCGGATGGATTCCTCGAAGCCGTAGCGGCTCATGTAGCCGTTCTCGTCCTCCACCGCGCCAAAGGCGTAGAAGGTGTTCTTGTCGGCGCGGTTGATGGGCGTGCCCGTCAACCCGAAGAGAAACGCGTTCGGCAGGGCCTCGCGCATCTTGCGGCCCAGGTCGCCCTCCTGCGAACGGTGCGCCTCGTCCGCCAGCACGATGATGTTGTCCCGCTCGTTCAGCACCCCCTCCGCCTCGCCGAACTTGTGGATGGTGCTGATGATGATCTTGCGCACGTCCTGCTTCAGCAGCTTCTGCAGGTCCTTGCGGCTGTCGGCCTTCACGAGGTTCGCCGTGTCCGCCGCATAGAACGTGCTCGAAATCTGGCTGTCCAGGTCGATGCGGTCCACCAGCACGATGACCGTCGGGTTCTTCAACGCCCGGTGCAGCCGCAGCTTGCGCGCGGCGAAGAGCATCAGCAGCGATTTGCCCGAGCCCTGGAAGTGCCACAGCAGCCCCTTTTTTGGATACCCCGCCACGACCCGCTCCACCAGCTTGTTCGCGCCTTCGAATTGCTGGTACCGCGCGATGATCTTGATGCGCCGCTTGCCCTTGTACGTCGCGAAGCTCGTGAAGTTCTGCAACAGGTCCAGCAGCACGTGCGGCCGCAGCATCGACTTCACCGCCTTCTCCACCTCCTGCATCGAACCATGCACCTGTTCGTCGTCCATCCGCCACGGGCCCCAGAATTCCACCGGCATGCGGATGGAGCCATAGCGGAATTCCTTGCCCTCCGTCGCCACGGAAAACACGTTCGGAACGAACAATTCCGGCACGTTCTGCTCGTAGTCCTCGTGCACCTGCAGCGCCGCGTCCAGCCAGCTCTGGCTGGCGCGCACCGGCGTCTTCGCCTCAATCACCACCAGCGGAATCCCGTTCACCAGCAGCACCACGTCCGCCCGCTTCTCCGTCTTCCCCGCGCGTATCGTGAATTGCTGCGTCACCACGTACTGGTTCTGCGTCGGGTCCTCGAAATCGATCAGCCGCACGGTCTCGTGCTCGCCGTCCACCCCGAAGGGCATGGACCGCTCCCCCGTCAGCCACGCCGCGAATTCCTCGTTCGCCTTCACCAGCCCGTCGGTCCGCGCGCTCATCACAATCGCCCGCAGCCGGTACAACACCTCCGCCGCCCGCGCCGGCTGCTTCGCGATGCTCGGGTTCAGCCGCTCCAGCGCCCCCTGCAGGAAGGGCTCCACCAACACCTCGTGCGGCGCACGCGGTAGCTGCGCCGCGGGCACGGCATACCACGTCACCCCGGAAGGCGCAGGGCCGTAGCCCGCGGACGGGTCGTGCGCGGCGGAGGGCGGCGGCCCGGCGGGCTTGCCGCCGGTAAGCAGATCGCACACCATGGCTTCGACGGTGTTGGACTCGTTGAAGGTCATGGCGTGTCCCTGTCAGATGTCTTGTACCAAGCCATAGTTTGGAGAGCTCTAGCTGCTTGAGCACGTTCGCGAGCATTGCAGCGCAGCTGCTCAAGCGTCTCCAATTCGTGAACGAGTACTCTTTGTTGAGCGATGGGTGGCGAGGGAACGGAGTAGTCGCGCAACGTGCCCAGGGTAATCGTCTTTTGTGCTAGGCCCTCCGCCCTCCAGTTGGCTTGTCGCACACCGGCCGGGGATTTTAGGTACCAGTAGAGGTATTGTGGAAGCAACTCCTCGTGCCTTGTCCGAATTAGGCCGATATGCCTTTGGAAAGTGAAGCGTGTATCAGACTCAACAAGTGCAGGTACACCGAAGCTCCCTACCAGAGAATACAGAATATCATTTCTCCGCGGTGACCACTTCTTGGTAAGTTCCGCAAAGCTCTCTTCGGAAACATACTTCTCGGTGTTCCAGTGAATTCGTCCCCCTTCGAGATTGCTGACAAGCAAGAATGGAATTCCTGACTTCTGAAACTTTGGCGGAAAATGCGTTCCGTCCACGACCAGTTCGCACATCGATTGAAGTCGTGGGCTTTTTTCTAATTCGAGTTTGTCTCTTGGAAAGGCTAGGTCCAACCTCGCTGCCTGAGCCAAGGAGATCGCCAACTCAAGCACACGCAATTGTTCATGTGCTCGGCGCGCCGCCTGCAGCACCTCGACCATGCGGCGCTGCTCGTCCAGCGGCGGCAGGGCGAACTCGAAGTCGGCGAGGTTTTTCCAGTTGGTGCGGGGCGAGAGCGAACCGGCGGAGGTGCCGACGGCGTAGTCAAAGAAGGCATCGGTCTGGCAGAGGAAGGGCAACAGCTCCGGCAGCAGGCGCTTGTTCTTGGGCTCGAACACATAGATGTCGCCGGAGCACACCCCGCTGAAATCCGCCACGGCCACCTTGCGCTGATACGCCCGCCGCTTCCCGAACAAGACCTGCCCCGGCCGAAACACACTGGTAAACGTCGTCCCATCCGCCACATCGCCCCACTCGCGAATCTTCAACTCCCCCGGCTCCAGATGCTCCAGCCCGACATAGCGGTCCAGCCCGTCGGCCATAGGGTCTTTAGATCGTTCCGTGGACAGGCGTACGACATCGCCGAATGCGACGCGAGTGGCCTTATTCATAGTCAGTGCCATGGCAAATCCTGTGTTTCGCTCGATACCCGTTTCACGGTCACAATTCCGCAGTCAGGCGCAGGCGATTGATCTTGAGCGCCTTGCCTGCGTGCAATTCGAAGAGCGTGGGTTTCAGGACGCGCGTGACTTCGTTCGTGACCGAGGGCCAAATCTTTACCAGCCGCCATGCCTTGTCCGGCCAGGAATAGCTGCTCCACGCCGAAGCGAGAAAGACGACCGAGATATCCACGCCCTTCAAAGCCGCACGTTCGGCAGGCCGTTTCAGGATCTTCATGTCCTGAGAAACGAAGACGGGCTTTTCGTCGAACCCGCCGAGCAATTCGAAGATTTCGATATCGCCGGTCCCCCGCGGCGCATAATCGAGAATACTCCGGCATTCATACCGCTGATCGAAGGCGTCCAACATGCGCGAGGCATGAATCGGCAGGTTCTCGTCCAGGATAATCACGCCACTTTCAGCTGATTCACGTCCCGCTCGAAGGCGAACGCAGACAAGACCTGTTGCTCCGAGATATCAAACAGGGTCGCCACGTATTCGGCGTCCTGGTGGTTTGCCAGGTATTCCCGCGCGAGAATCTGCGTACTGATGCGGGAGCCTTCAACGACCGGCTTGCCGAAGTAGACGTTCGGGTCAATCACGACGTTGGTGTGGATATGCCACCGGCGCGCCAGTCCCACGGCTTCATCGTAGTCGACATGGCGCAGAAACGGCTTGAGGATCTCGGTGAAGTAGTGCTGCAGCTTGAGCACTTCGACGAAGCTGTCGTCTCCTGCCGCGCCGGCGCTGTGAAGAAAGACTTCGTTTCCGTCCGTGAAGAGTCTACTCGAACAGAAGGGGTGCCGCAGTCCGAAGTTTTCCTGCATCGCGTGATACACCTTGCGGATGCGCTGCAGCGACAGGTCCATTTGCTTCAACTGAACGGCGACTTGCGCATCGATGAGGTCGTGAAAGCTGATGGCGGTAGCGCCCTTTCGTTGCTCGAAATCGGAATGGAACGCGGGCTCCCGGTCCGAGGGCACGAACCAGTTTCTGAGCGTCTGGGAATTCGTTCCCAAATACCGGGCGGCCTCGGGGATGGCATAGGTGCCGACGCCCAACGTGGGGGCTATGTAGCAGGTGGTGTTCATGGCTCCATTGTACCAGTTGCCGGAAAAGGTGTCATCAGCCTTTGCTCCCCGTTTTCGACTTCATCCCATCCAGCATCTCGACCAACCCATCCATATCCGCCCAGAACCCCTTCCCCTCCTTCTCGAACTGCTTCCACTTTTCCTTGAGACTCTCCGCCTTCCCGCCGCCGGCTTCCTCCCGCACGGTCTTCACATAGCGCGCGATGGAGAGGTTGCCGTCGTTGGCGAGCACTTCCTCCGCGGGGACTACCGCCGCACGGCCGGGTTTATTCGTGAAGTCGTGGTAGTCCGCGAGGATGCCCTGCTGGTGGTCTTCTCGAAGGAAACTCTGGGCGCGTTCGCGGGCGACAGCGTCAACGGCGTTGATGAGAAGGATCTGGCCCTGACGTTTCTTGGGCTTCTTCGCGCGGCAGACGACGACGCAGGCTTCCATGGGGGAGTTGTAGAAGAGGCCGGGACCGAGGCCAAGCACACACTCGACCATGTCAGACGCGATCAGCTTTCTCCGCATCTCGGCTTCTTCGTTGCGGAAGAGCACGCCGTGGGGAAAAAGAATGGCGCAGCGGCCGGTCTTGGGGTCCATGCTGCGGAGGATGTGCTGGAAGAAGGCGTAGTCGGCGCGGCCCTGGGGCGGGGTGCCGAGGGAATTGCGGCCCCAGGCGTCGGTGGCCCAGGCGTCGCGGTTCCATTTTTTGATGGAGTAGGGCGGATTGGCGAGGACGACGTCGAAGGTCTTGAGCCGGTCGCCCGCGCCGAAGGCGGGATCGGCGAGGGTGCTGCCGGTGCGGATGTCGAAATCGAGGACGCCATGAAGCACGAGGTTCATGCGGGCGATGGCGGCGGTGATGCCGATGAGTTCCTGGCCGTAGAGGCCCATGGTGCGCGTGTCGCCGCCGCGGCGCTTGGCCTCGGCGATGCAGGAGATGAGCATGCCGCCGGTGCCGCAGGTGGGGTCGTAGATGGATTCGCCGGGCTTGGGCTCCAGCATCTGCGCCATGAGGTGGACGAGCGTGCGGTTGGTGTAGAACTCCTGCGCCGTGTGGCCGCTGTCGTCGGCGAATTGTTTGATGAGGTATTCGTAGCCGTTGCCGAGCTGGTCTTCGGGCACGTGCGCGAGGCTGAGTATGTGCCGGGAGAAGTGCTCGATGAGGTTCTTGAGCGTGGCGTCGGGCAGCTGCGCCTTGTCCGTCCAGGCGGCATTGCCGAAGACGCCCTGCAGGCGCTCGGGGTTGGCGGCCATGATGGCCTGAAAGGCCGTGACCAGCGCCCGGCCAACATCTTTCGACGCCTCGCGGACGTGCTTCCAGTGCGCGCCCTCGGGAATCACGAAGCGGTCGTTCGCCGTCGCCGTGGCATAGCCTGCGTCCTCCGTCTCCGCGAAGGCCACGTCGTAGTCCTCGTCCCACACATCCGACAACCGCTTGAAGAACAACAGCGGAAAGATGTACTGCTTGTAATCCGAGGCATCGATCAGCCCCCGAAGCAACGTCGCCGCACCCCAGAGGTAGGATTCAAGCTCGCGTTGGGAGAGTTGGTCAGGCATCGTTCGCGTCCAATTCGGTGCCATCCTCATCGAGCATCAGACGCGGCCCCGGCATATCCCACACGAAGACGGCCAAGCGTGCCAGCATAGTTTGACGCCGCTCGATGGCCTGCGAGTTCCACTCCGCAAAGGGAATCAGGTGTTCCACCGCCCGGTTCAACTGCGTATTCACCCCTACCTGTGGTTTTTCCGCCAGCGACTTCGTGAGCAAATACGATGACTGCTTGTAGCCGGGGAGCTTTTTGGCGTAGACATCGTTGGATACCGAAGTGTTGATGGTCTTCTCCAGCAGCGTGAGATTCCCCATGCGCTCGACGTACTCGTCGTATTGGTCCTTCTGGTCGAAGGCGTCTGCGACCGCCTTGCTTGGCGTCTGCGGGAGAATATGCTCCACCTCGACCGCCCCGGCGATGTATTGGTCCAGACTCGCGTGGGCCGGATTGCTCCAGGCCTGTTGCTCGATGTACTGCGTGAACTTCGCGAGGATGTACCGCATGCGGTAGTGCTGGATGCGCGTTTGCGTCAGACCGCCGAAAGCGAAGTCGAACCGCTCACGAAGTTTCGACAGGTCGGGAGTGAACTTCGCTTGGACAAAGGCTTCGAGCCCTGCAACGTCGTTGACCTGGCGCAAGTCTTGGGACCACTGCAAGAAATTTCGCTCGAGCGTATTCGCTTGCTGTTTCGTTATGATGTAGCAAAAGTACAGATTCTCGATGGCCTGACACAGACGGTTGAAGGCTCTTGGCGGCAAGTGGCGTCCGGCAAGCAGGAGAATGAAGTGCTGGCGAGCAACGCCGCTCAGCAGCGTCAGGTTTTTCAGGTATGGATTCGCTGATCCGTCAACGTCCTTTGCTCCCAGAAAGTTTGACCAGGCTCTAGCGCATTCGATCAACGTTGTCACAAAATTCAGTGGCTGATCGTTCAGTTCCACCAGCTTGGTGTTCTTCGTGAACCAGTCGTAGATGCCGTCTTCACGCAGCGGCTTCTTGGTGTCCAGTTCATAGTGGGCCATGATGAAGTAGCGCAGGAAGCGCAGGGGCTTTTCACCACAGCCGTCAATCGTATCAATCAGCACCTTCCAGCGCTGTTTCAGCGTTGGATACTCGTCAGACGTGGTCTTCATGAAGAGGAGATTCTTCAGCAGATCCATCGCGTTCAGGCCGACGCCCCGGTCGTTCACCGTTTCGAATACCTTGAGCGCATTGGTCAGCGAGGGCGTGATAATCCGGATGAGCTTCACCCGCTTGGTAAAGGTGGCGTAGAAGAGCTTCAACTTCTGCGGGGAGGTGTCGTTGTTGACGCGGAGATACTCAACGATATCGCGATAGGCGGAGCGAATGCGGACGACAGATGTTGTCTTCTCGGTGACCGCGTCCAGATGTGCTGAATCTTCGACCACCTTTTTCAGAATGCCCTTGCTGTCGTCGTACTGAAGCACCAGGCGATGGCGATACACCTCTTCACCAACGTCATTGATGGAGGATGCTGCAATCTGTCCTTCAAGCGTGGCGCTTGGTTTTTCTTTCGCTTCCAAGAGTAGGTCCCGGATCGCGCAGAGAATCAGGAAGATGGACGTCATCCGCTGCTGACCGTCGATCAAACTCAGGGTCCCATCTTCGTCTCCACACACGACGATGCTGCCCAGGAAGTACTCCGGCCCTTTGACGATATGGCCTTCCTCGTCAAAGAACTCATCCTGAATATCCTGGAGCAGCTTTTCCACTTGCTCCCGTTCCCACACATATTCGCGTTGGAAATCCGGCACCGTGTAAAAGTCCTTGAAAAGATCCTCGATGGACAGATCTTTGGACTCAATCTTGAAGCTCTCTTGGCTCATTCCAGCCATCCGCCTTTCTTCAGTACTTGACCCAAGTGCTCTTCCGCCGTGCGTGCCTTGCTCAGCGCTTTCTTGAACGCTGCCACCGCTTCGTGTAGCGGTGGGATGTCTTCGCCAATGGGCGGCAGGACGTAGCGCGAGATGTTGAGGGTGTAGCCCTCTTCCTTGATTTCGTCCAGCGACACGACCTTCGCGCGATCTTCGACGTCTTTGAAATCCCGGAACCAGTGGGCAATTTGCTGGCCGTGTTCCGGGTCGAGGAAGTTCTGTGCGCGGCCTTTGCGAAACAGACTCGATGCGTCAATGATGAGGACCTTCTTCTTCCGTGCAGCCGCTTTGGTGCGGCGAATCACCACGATGCACCCTGCGAGCCCGGTGCCATAAAACAGGTTGGGCGCCAAGCCGATGACGGCTTCGATAAGGTCTTTCTTGAGCAGCGCTGTCCGGATGGTGCCTTCGGCGGACTTCCGAAACAACGCACCCTGGGGCAGGACGACGGCCATGCGGCTGTTGCCGGTAGTTGCCATGGACGCGATCATGTGCTGGACGAAGGCAAAGTCGCCGTAGCCCGCAGGCGGTAGGCCATACTGCGCGCGACCCCACGGGTCATTCTCCCAAAGCTCGCGGCCCCATTCCTTGAGGGAGAAGGGCGGATTGGCGATGACGCAGTCGAAGGTCGCGAGGCCCCCCGCACCGTCGGTGAAGGCCGGGTTGCGGAGGGTGTCTTCGCGGGCGATCTGGAAGTCTTCGATGCCGTGGAGGACGAGATTCATGCGCGCGACGGACGAGGTGGTCAGGTTCTTCTCCTGGCCGTAGATCTTGCCGTAGAACGTGCGTGCGTCACCGCCTTGCTCCTTCACATGCTCGATGGCGGCGAGCAGCATGCCGCCCGTGCCGCAAGCCGGGTCGTAGATGGTTTCGCCTTCTTTCGGATCGAGCATCTCCACCATCATGCGCACCACGCTGCGAGGTGTGTAGAACTCGCCCGCCTTGTTGCGCCGGTTGACGTCGGCGAACTTGCCCACCAGGTACTCGTAGGCGTCGCCGAGGACATCGGTACTAACCTCGTCGTTCCCCAACGAGATGCCCGACAGCCCCTCAATGAGATCCTTCAGGATTTCGTCGGAGAGCAGGTCCTTGTTGCTCCAGTCGACCGCGCCGAAGACACGATAGAGCGTGTCTGGATTGGCGCGCTCGATTTCCTGTGTCGCATTCTTGAGGGCGGTGCCGATGTTCGCCGGGGCCTCGCGCACGTCGCGCCAGTGGCAACCTTCGGGCACCTGGAACCGGTGAATCTCCGGAAAGTCCACCGGGTCGACATCGCCGAATTCCTCGGCCGCCGTCGCCCTTTCCTCGTCCCACACATCGCAAATGCGCTTGAAAAAAAGCAGTGGAAGGATGTAACCCTTCCAATCCGTGCGGTCAACGGCAGATCCCCGCAGGACGTTGGCACAGTCCCAGAGGCGGGACTTCAACTGCTGGCCATTTTCAGGCATGTTCTGATACGTGCTCCCGGGTAGTGCACCATCGTTCCGAAGCACGGGGGGCCACACAAAATTCGTCGATGGTTACGTTTCTTACTCAGACTCCATGACTTTAGTACAACGAGACGCAATCTTCCAAGCTGGAACGAGCATTAGTATTGATACCATTGGCAGTCGCGCGCCACGACAAGAGTTGTCGGCGGGTGCACCCGCGCGAATCGCGCGAATTCCGGTGCCTACTCGTTCTCTTCATCCGTCAACTCGTCCTGATAGTCCTTCCACGCTTCCCGCAGCTTCTCCAGCATGAGTTCAGCGAACGCCCCGGCCATCTCGGCGGCATACTCTTGTTTCTCCTCTTCGTCAAGGTCGGCTTCCAAGTCCTCAACGTCCATCAGGAACGAGTCCTCGTCGAACACATCCCGGGATACGCGATCGAAATCTTCCGGGCCCTGAACAACCCAGGAGCCGCAAGTACAAGTTTCCCTGCAAGTCGTCCGGCCAGCATCGTCTACCGAGAATTCGAAGCTCATATCGTTCGCGATGACACTGGCTCTTGTATCAGTGTCCACTTCGAGCTTTCGCGGCGACACCGTTCCCAAAGCGGAGATGCACTTCTCCTTCGGGTCAAACGCATAGCGTTCACGGCTGGTGACGTAAGATGTCATGCCCGCCCCTTTGATGTTCTCTGAACCGAAGGCGGATTTGTGCCTCTCCATCTCGAATACAACACACCCGGGATGTTCGTCGGAACGAATTTGAATTGCTCTGCGACGAATCTTCTCGCCCGTCAAGCCGTGCAAGTCGCCCGCGCCATCGCTACCTTCACTGTCAAGAAAGTCCGCAACGTCCGCCAGCGTGAAGTCATACGAGTCAGAATCATTGGCGTTCGACACTAAAGTCTCTCCTCTATATACAGTCGTGACGGATGACATGCTAATGATGCCGCTTCGGACCATCATAAACAAATCGACCCCGTGGCCAAGGTTACCCCCGGCCCCACCGATGCAACCTACTTCGCGTCTGCCCAGTTATCTACGGCGTGGACCTCGACCAGCCCGGTAGTGGACGCGTCGGGGAAGTAGCGCCGGAACGCGTCGGCGATGGCGGGCTTCACGGCCCGGGACAGCGCGGTGACGATGTCTTCGTCCTCCGGCACCTCCAGCACCACCTCGTCGTGAACGAAGAGAACCAGGTGTGCACCGTGCTTCCGCAGCACCGGTTCGAGTGCGGCGAGAGTGCACGCATCATGATCTCGGCCTCCGTGCCCTGCACCTCGAAGGCAATCGAGTGCCGCCGCAAGATGCGCGTGAAATCGTCGCCGCAAGCGATGCGAACCCATAGGGAAACTGCGCTTCAAAGCTGATCCGGGCTTGCGAGTTCAAGATATCGACAAAACGCATTGGCAAGCTGCATCTGTCTAGGGGTCTTGCACTCCGCTTCGAACACATCTGGCGAAGCAATGAGAATGGCGATGCACTGGGCTCGTGATATCGCGACATTGAAACGATTGCCACTGTATAGAAACTCCATGCCGCGCGGCGCGTCGGCGTGACTTGACGTCGCCATTGAATAGATGGCGATGGGTGCTTCCTGCCCTTGGAACTTATCTACGGTTCCGACGCGGGCTTGCGGCAGTCGTTGTTGTATTTCAAAAACTTGCGCGTTGTAGGGCGTGATAATAAGGATATCGTCGAGGGTAAGTTCCTGTTCGTCACCGGCACGGTCAATCCAGGTTGCGGTGCTTGCGAGGATATCGTTGACAAGTTGAGCCGTAGCATCTGCCTCCTCGATTGAGAAGCTCTTGTTGCCAGTGTGGGGTACTGGCAGGTGACGAATACCGCTGCCGCCTACCCGGCCTTCGGAGACGATCCTTTGATGTGCGCAATCCGCCTTCGAGAGTAGCTTCTCGTCGTAGAAGAGCTCTGAAATAAAGGCACAGATTTCAGGGTGGAGACGCCAAGTTTGCTCCAGAAACAGACCCCGCTCATCGCCGATGGTGTGTTCATCGCCAAGGATATGCTGGAGAGAGGACGCATCCGTTCCATCGGGGTGAGACCCCTTGCTTGGCTGGTCAAGTTGCTGCGGATCGCCAAGCAGGATCACCGTATCCGCGGCCTGTGACACGGCCACGACATTGGCGAGTGACATTTGCGCCGCTTCGTCGACGACAAGAACATCGAGGGTTTCATGCGCGTCCTCGCGTGCCCACAGAAAGCTTGTTCCTCCTGCAACTTGGCAGCGGCCGGTGCGTAGGGCTCTGAAGACGTCATCGTTGCTCCCCGCAAAGACTAGGCGTTCCTGATCTGACTCGCGCTCGCCTGGCTTCTGAATGCAGATGAGGTTGGTGTCCATCTCATGGGAAGCCTTGACAACTTCGTCCAACAGATTTCGTATGACCTTGTGCGAGTTAGCCGTGATGCCGACCTTGAGTCCGCGCGCGACAAGTCGGCAAATCATCCGCGCACCGGTGTAGGTCTTTCCGGTTCCGGGCGGCCCTTGGATCGGTAGGATGCCACCATCAAGCGTATCAGCGATGCGAAGAGCCGCATCCAACGTGTCCTCGTTCTCCTTGCGTATCGGTTCGTCACCGATTCGTGGAGACTCACGAAGAAGGAGGCTGCGGGCAGCAAGGAAGGAACCATCGCCTTTGATGCCGTGATCGGTGACGTACTCTGCAATCCGAAAAATCGCGTTCGCCTGTTCTTTGCTGCTGTAGGTCTCAAAGGCGTAGACGGCATTCGGGTGAACGCTCGCGGTTTTGCCCGTCTTCTTGATGTCGACGGTGCGCTCATCGGCATTGATTGCAACCACTTGGCCGAATTTTTCGCCACCCGCCGACATCAGGTTCTCTCCGCCTCGAATGTCGGTGTCCTGTTGCACGAATCGGTAGCGATCGGTGGGTATGCCGCGTGCCGATTGGTCAACAGTTTTGACGAAGGTGAGGTATGACAGAGCTGCGCGCTCATCGCCCAGTTCTTCAGGCGTTAACTTAGCGAGCCGAAAATACTCCCACCAACCCGACTTCTCTTCGCGCCAATGCCATTCCAGCAGATACGCCAAGACCCAGCGGGCCTGCTGCTCTGGCGTCCGCTCTGCGATGTCTACCGGCACATCTGCCGTTAGCCGTTCGATGAGTGCCTGTATCGCCAGCTGGTGTTCGCTCGGCTCGTCTTGTTCCCGCTCCTCACCAGGAGCAGGGCGCGGTACCTCTGTCCCCTGATCGAGAAGGTCTTGTCGCCTAGCCTCCAGCCATTCCCACAAGCCGATCGTCGAGGCACAATCATCTTCGTTGTATCCTTGGACCTTTGCGCGGTCCTCTGGGCTGATCGACTCTGGATCACCAAGTTCAAGCCCTGCATGAAGGCTGGCCAAGGCTAGATTAGCGTCACGCAATTCGGTCTGACGCTCAAACCGGTATAGCGGTTCCAGTTTCTTGATCGAGTAGCTCTCGACGCCCGCCCTCATGGCATTTCGAACGATGCCATACAAATCGACGAAGACTTGCCCGCGGAGCAGGTTATCGATCTCATTCTCGCGGCTGGCATAGCGCCCCATCAGACGCTTGAGGGCACTTGGCTCGTAGGGAGCGTAGTGGTAGATATGCAGGTCCGGGTAGTCCTTGCGGCGCGAGCTCACAAAGTCAACGAAGCGCTCAAAGATCGTCTTCTCCGCTTCGCGGTCAAAGGCCCAGTCTCCGGTGTAGGTCCAGTTTCCCTCGGCGTCACGGTACGTATAGCCGAAGAGATATTCGAGTCCATGCTCGCCGACAAATGCGTCGCTTTCTATGTCAAAGTATATGTCGCCGGGGGATGGCTCGGGTAGTAGCGTTAGGCCGGTCTCAGGTACGACCGGCAGGAGTTCATACCGGAGTTCATCTGCTTCGCGTGACTCAATCTGGATGCGGGCTTGCTCTCTTGCCCTCTCGTAGGAAAGCGGATTGCCGCGCTGAGGCTTCCAGGGCATGGGTACCGGCATGGAGGCGAGCGCGGTCGCCGTTGTAATCCCGTGCTCCTGAAGTTCGCTGGTCTGATTCTTGCTTATTCCGGCAACGAGGCAGAGATGGTCGTCCTCGCGTCGCCTGGCTTTGCAACGCTCGCGCCAGCGGCAGATGTCGCAATGTTCCTTCGGTTCCGGGTAGTGAGAAGGTGGTGCATCTTCTACGGTCGCAAGCTCTATCGCCGCCTTGGCTTTCCTGAAGTATGCAGAGTAATCCGCGTAGCGAAATTGCTGTGGCTCGAAATTCGACCAAGGAGCGACGATGCTGATGAACTCAGGAGCTATGCCCTGGGCCCTGTGCAGCAGGTCGGCGTAAAGACAAAGCTGAAGGACCGACCCCGCCTTGGTCTCCCTCGCAAGCTTGGTGTCGATGACCTCGTAGGACCAATCCCCAAGATCACTTGGCTTCTCGACGCGGCGAAGAATGTCTGCCCGGCCTGACCAGCGCTCGTGACGAAGCGCAGCTTGAATGATCACATCTGTACCAACCTCCATCGCTTCTCGCGTTTGCGCCACGGCATCATCTGTGATGTCCACGCCATCAACGGTAACGCTGGCAAGTCCTTGGTCCACCAGGTGCTGCACCAGTTCCCGTTCGTGGCGATACCCACGCTCGCGGAGAACCTCCAGAAGCGGGTCCCAGACTTTGGGTTTTTGGAGAGCGCCGGAGGCAACGTTCAGATCAAGCTCGGTCAGATGGGTGCAATTTAAATGGCCAACGAGATCGGAAGCGCTCAATCGGATGGTAGTATCAGTTTTTTTCACTCACGAATGATAGCAATCGCCGTGACACAAATCTAATTAAGTTATGAGCCCTTGATGCACATCTTGCGCGAATCGCGCGAACTACGGACCCCGCCGGGCAAACTTGCATCATGCCCGGCGGGGTCGATCGGCTACTTCGCCTCGGCCCAGTTGTCCACCGCGTGGACCTCGACCAGCCCCCGCGTAGCCGCGTCGGGGTAGTAGCGGCGGAACGCGTCGGCGACCGTGGTCTCCACGGCGCAGGACAGCGCGGCGACGGTGTCGTCATCATCAGGCACCTCCAGCACGACCTCGTCGTGGACAAACAGAACCAAACGGGCATCATGTTCCCGCAGCACCGGGTCGAGCGTCGCGAGCGCGCGCATCATGACCTCCGCCTCCGTACCCTGCACCTGGAAGGCGAGCGCCTGCTGCAGGTCGTTGCCTCGCAGGTCGCCCCCGTCGGCGGTGCGTCCCTGCGCCGTGCGGACCTCCCCGCCCGCGTCCAAGCAGTCCCGCGTCTCGGCGTGCCAGGCGGCAATCCCGTCGAAGTTCTCCAGCCAGGCATCGCGGAGGTGTGCAGCCTCGCGCTTCGTCAGATCGAGACCGTACTTCCGCTCTGCGTAGTCGCGGAAGCCTTTGGCTCCCTGCCCGAAGAGTAGCCCGAAGTTGGCCGCCTTCGCCATTCTACGCTCCTCGGCGGTGACATCGCCCGGGTCCCTCCCCGTCAGCGTGGCCGCCGTGGCGGTGTGAAGGTCCAGGTCCGACGCGTAGGCCTCCAGCATCACGCGGTCGTCGGCGATGTGCGCGGCGATACGCAGCTGGAACTGCGACACGTCGGCCACCAGCAGGACGCGGCCCTCCGGCGCGCGGAAGAGCGAGCGGAACGCGGGGTCTCGCGGCAGCGCCAACAGGTTCGGATCCTTGCAGGACATCCGGCCGGTCGTGCAGCCGCCGAGCCGCCAGCGCGCGTGGAGCCGGCCGGTGGCGGGGTTCAGATGTTCTGCGAAGCCGTGACCGAAGGTGCTGAGCATCTTGGCGAGACGGCGGTACTCGCGCAGCGCGTGCACCTCGGGGATGTCGTCGGCCAGCGCGAGGTTGGCGTCGCCCGTGGAGAGCGCGTCCGTCGAGGTCCGCTCCCAACCGGCGCGGCGTTCCTGCGGTACGATCTTCAGCAGCCACGCGCGCACATCCTTGTGGCTGTTCGGGTTCATCCCCTCGGGGAGAACGCTACGCAGCTCGGTTAGTTCACTTTCCCAACGCGTGCAGAGATCGCGGTGCGCTTCCGCGTCGAAGAAAACACCTTCGACTTCCATCGCGGCGATCGCGCGCTGCGCGTCGCACAGTACCGCGTACACACAGCCCTGGCTACGATCCGCCAACTCCGTTTCGAGCACGGCGCAGCACCCGGCGGTCGTCATCGCCCGCAGCGCGAGTCCGGTGTCCGGTCCGTAGTGTACGTCCAGCGACGGCAGCCCCAGGCACGCGTCGGCGATCTCGTCGAAGGTGTGGAACCTGTTCGACAGGGCACTGGCCATGAGCCCGGTGCACGCCACCTGTTCGCCCGCGTCCAGCAGGGCCGGAAGATGACGGAGCAGTTCCCCGCCGTCGTGCACTGCGACGGGTAGTTTCCATAGCGGTGCGAGCACTTCGGTCCCGGTGCGCCGGACGCGGAACACGTAGACACGTCCGAGTTCGGGCGCGTAGACCGCAACGCGGTCCAACACCGAGAGCGCGGTATGATAGCCGGCAAGCGGATGGGCAGCGTGCTCCGGGTCGGCCTCCACGGTGATCGATACGGCGATAGCGCTGCACCAGCGGACGATCTTCGCTACCGCACTGCGCGCGGTCTCGGGTTTGCTGATCCGGACCATCCTTGCGGCGTTCTCGCCGACCCTCAGTTCGCGATCATCCACGGCGACGGTTTCCGTGGCCTCCACCCTGGGAGAATCCGCCGCGATGCTCAGCCCCGCCTCGAACCATTCCGCGAGATCGAGGCCATTGCGCCAGGCGTCAGTTGGATCCTTGCCGTAGCGGCCGGGGATGGGACAGCGCATGGCGTTGCGGTAGCGTCCGATCCAGTTCCTGCGAGCTTGGGCAGCACCCGCCTCGTCAGAGTCCAGCGCCACCAGCACGGTGTCTGCCCGATCCAGCATGGCTGCGGTCTCCCGGTCCGGCGACACGGACACCGAGCCGAGCGCCAAGACAGTCGCGCGGCCTTGAAGTGCTTTCCATACGAGCATACCACAGAGGTAGCTCTCCACCACCACGACATGCTTGTCGTCGTCCCCGTGGAAAGTCATGGGCACGCGCTCCGAGCCCGGCACCGTCGCGAAACGGTAGCCATGGAAGGGCACGGCGCGGCGGACCTGCACGCCCATCAGGTCGCCGTTGCGGACGACCGGTATGACGATGCCCTCGGGCAGGCAGAGGTCGGCGGGCGAGCCGTCCGGCCGCTGCTTCGCGCACAGGCCGAAGTCCGCGCGCGGTTCCCACCGGTCCCTCGCGTTGTACCCCAGGTGGAATGCCGCGGCCGTCTCCGCCTCGATGCCGCGTTCCGCGTGCAAGCGCGCGAGCCGCTTCCCGCTCGACAACAGCTGTTCGTGCGAGCGAGCGATGAATTCGCAGCACGCATCGTGCCACGCTTCCTCGTCGTCGATCACCTGCGGTACACTCGGCGAGCTGACGCGCAGGCGCTCGGCTGTCCTCTTCGCCTCGCCGTAGGTCATCCCCACGAAGGTACGCAGGAACTGTACGTCATCGCCGTGCGCCCCGCACTGGCGGCACGAGTAGTGCTCGCAGCCCTTGGTTGGATTAAACACGACGCGGTAGCGGTCTTTGCCGCCGCAGGCGGGGCACGGCCCGCACGCCCACTTACCCTCTTGGCGCAGCGGTGTGCCGCGCCTCTCCATATATACGCTGATCACGGACATTCGTCTTGTCTCCTTTATAAATACGGACCGAGCCCGGCCTATTCGATTGGCGGCCGGGCCCGGTTCCTGGGTTTTCTACCCGGCGTTGTAGGTCTGGAGCCGGATGGTGAAGACCATCTCGTGGCGACGCCCCACCAACTCCGAGTGCGCGTCCACGGCCGCGATCGCACACAGGAGCTCGACGGCATCGCTCGCCAGCTTTCCGGTCTTCGGCATGGCCGGACACCTCACGGCCTCCTCCAGCGTGAACGCCCGGCGCTCGCGGCGTGCGAACCATTCGAGCAGATCGAGCGCCGCGTTGATCTTCCGCTTGGGCGGTTTGGTAGTGGTATCCGTTGTTGGGTGGCAACGCTGTGTCTGCTGAAGGCGGTCACGGACCTCCCGCGCGACGGCGCAACGGTCGAAGCGGATGGGATACTTCCTGGGCCGGGGTTGACAGTCTTGGTGATTAGGTCTGTTGTGCATTTTGCTTCCTTTCTTAGCATGAAGCGTTGGACTTCGATAACCCCCGCCTCGCTGTTGAGACGGGGGTACAGCATCATTACGTTTGGTTAAGCGGGACGTAGGGTCGTCTCGCGGGCGACGGCAAAGATCACTTCGCCATACTCCATGCGGTGCTCGGCGTCCCAGGTGATCGCGCCAATGGCGCACAGAAGTCCGAGCACCGCGTCCACGAGCGACGCCTCTCCGGCGAGAGCAGGACACGCGAGGCAGTCCTCGGCGTCGAAGTCGTCCTTGCCCTCCGCCGCCAGCCACACAACGAGACGTACACCCAGTTTGAAGTTTACGCTCCGCGTCGTCCTTGAGGGTGTCTTCGATCGCGCACTCCTCCGCTCGACGGAACAGCCGCCTCAGCCTCTTCCGCACTTCGTATTCGGTCATGGTATTCATCCTGCGATTCCTCCTTAGTTATGCGCCCGGTGGCCGCATGGGGCCACCGGGCAACTTGTGTTTCGTAGAATTCGCGCGAGCACCAGAGCGGAGTTTTAGTGGTCCGGTGGCCACGAGACCACCGAAGCGCAGCGTAAGGAAGCACGCCGCAAGGCTGACGACATCCTCGGGGGCTGACCCCGAGCAACCTGCGACGATCCATGGGCCGGGACCGCACTCGCGGTCCCGGCCCTTCGTGTTTGTGGAAGAAAACAACAACCAAGAAGGAGACATGACAATGCCGAAGAAGGCAACGACGAAGAAGAACGAAGCGCCCGCCGAAGGCGCAGTGATGGAGGCAATGGTGACCGTGCTCAAGACCGGCACCGCACCCAAGCTCTCGCCGTGCGGCGACGGCCAGTTGACCTACCGCGTGGGACGCATGGGCGAGGAAATTCTGGTGCAAATTTTCGGGAACGAGTCCAGCGGCCGGTTCTCGAAGGAGTGGGTGACGGTGGATGCAATCCGCCAATCGCTCGCGAAACTGCCGAAGGGCGCGGAGTCCTTCAAGGGCGCACTGGCCCTCAAGTCCGCGATGAGTGGCCGCAGCGCATGTAATTCCGGCTTCCTGGCGAGTATCTTGAAGGAACTCGGGATTCTTGTCGGGCACGAAGACCCGAAGAAGAGGGGACTGCTCCACCTCGCATCGGCAGGTGCACTCGACAATTTTGAACAGTCCATGCGTGCGATGAAAGTTCCGAAGGACGCCGAGCAGGTTCCCCTCAATCCGCCGAAGCCCAAGCCCTTCTTCGCGAAGAAGGCGAAGAGCGAGGATGCGGCGGAAGTGTCGGAGCCGGTGGAGGAGACGGAGGCAGCGGAATCTTCGGAAGAGGCCGAGACGTGAGTACGAAAATCTGTGCTCCGGCGAATGCGCCGCTGGCGGTGCCCGTCTTCCAGGCGGCAAAGGTCGCGCGGTGGATCGAGTACTGCGGCGGTGTCGCCGTGTGGGGTTCGCTGGATCTGGCGGACCCATCGCGCGAGTGGTTGACGCCCGCGCGGCTCACGGACGGAAGCCCGGCTTCGCGGCCGCACTGGAGCGCGCCGCACCGGCCGAAGCGCATCGTGACGGACATCGAGCAGGTGTACGTCGTGACGCACCGCGAGGTAGCGCGCGTCCGCATCGCCATCAAGCGCGGCAGCTATGGCCTTCGTTGGGACCTTACCGACGCCTCGTCGGCACGGCTGCGGAAGGCGCTGGCGAATTCCGGGCCGACGGCAGTGCATGTCTTCGAGGGCGACCACGCCGTCGTGCACATCGAGGCGTCGCGGACGCCGCTGGCCGACTGGCTGCGGGAGCATCCCGATGCCGGACCGTGACCCGCCCTACTTCGCCATCGTGTGCGACGTTGATGCGCTGGACCGGCACCTGGAGGTCTGCGCCAACAGCGAGTTCCACGTCGTACGCGACCGCGCGCTCGGGCTCATCCGCGTGCACGATCGTGACACGGTGCTGCTGGATGCGGTGACCGTGGCGGGCGGCTGGCTGGTGCGGCTGCACGACCGCTACTACCGGCACCCCTTCGGCCCGCCTTCGGATGGGGACGCCCCGCCGGGCGTCCCCTGACCCTTACCTTATATATAGCGTCAATCCGTTTTGGCCGGAGCCTCCACGCGGGGCTCCGGCCAATGCTCAAGTTGACATGAAACTCTTGATATGAGTATACTCAAATTAAGTAGGCTTATTGCGTAGATATTAACAAGGAGAATGGCTATGTCCCCCTTCAGTTCCACTCGCGATTTTGACGAATTCTTGAACGAATCTCGCTCCAGAAAATATGAGAAATATCGCTCGGATGTGAATGCCCGCCGAACGTTCCAATGGCTCGTGGATCGAGTGGAATCTTTGCTGAGCAGCATTAGAAACCATCGCAGACCTGCTCTCCAGGGGGTGATTGTTGATCTTGAGGACTGGATGACTCTGGAACTGAATTGGAGGAAGGAGTCCCAGGACAACTTCTTCGTGACAATGATTGGAGCGATGGTCCGCTACATCGTGGAGGAACATGGTCACACCGTGAAGCGGACTGGTGTACCGCTCCGACACAACAACATCATCACCACGGCGGCACTCTACGACTAGCCAAGAGTCAGCCAAATAATTCCGGCCGGGGACCCTACTAGGTCTCCGGCCGTTTCTGTATCTACCCGCAACGAAAACCAAGGGAGGTCCCTGCCCATGAGCAAGGCCGTTTCCTTCAGTCTGGGGCGCATCGTCGCGACGCCCGGCGCGCTGGCCGCGCTGGAGAAGGTCGGACAAGCGCCCATCGACTACATCCAGCGCCACGCGAGGGGCGATTGGGGCGAGGCCCTGTGCGAGGAAGACAAACAGGCCAACGCCGATGCCCTCGTGCACGGCACCCGCCTCTTGTCCGCCTACGTGCTCCCCGACGAGACGAAGCTGTGGGTCATCACCGACGGCGTGGTGAACCCCGACACCGGCGAGCGGTACGCGACGACTCTGTTGCTGTCAGAGGAGTATTAGTATGGGAGATATATCGGATAGTGCAGATGTCGGTCGCTTCATGAGAAGTCCCGAGGGCAAGAAGGTGCTAGAGCGCTTTCAGCAGGGACTTGTCGGCAAGCGGATCGCCGACGTGCAGTTTCAGCACAACACCGCCGGAGTGGGCATCGTGCTCACCTTCGACGACCGCGACCTGCTGGACCTGGGCGAGGCCGCCGAGGCCTTCTCCGTCGAAACGCTCCGGCGACGATACATGCGGATACTTGACCGAGAGTACTACGTGGACTTCCCCGAGCGGCGGAGAGACGGACGATGAGCACCCCGAAGGACCGCGCCGCCGTCGCGGGCGGCCTGCTCGCCATGCACCCGGCGGCGCTGGACTGCACACGCGAGGAGACCCTCGTCCAGATGCTCTCCGATCTCATGCACCACGCCGCCGCGCAACGGTTGGACTTCGAGACGCTGGTCGGCCAGGCGCAAACGACGCACCGCGACGAGCTCGCGGACTTCGGTTACTTCCGGTAGGCGGCTGCCATTCGCGCGAATCGCGGATGCCGGGCCCAAACTCGGACCCGACATCCGCAGATGACCGAAGGAATGAACGCTGCGCCGGACCCGAGTGTGGCCGCTGTGTCTTGCCACGTCTTCCGTGACCTGTGTCACACGCCTTGTACCTGCTGACCGATGCCCCCCCCCTGCGGGCGCGGCGCGCGCCTTCCACTCTCCCTTCCGGTAGCCGACCGGCACAAACCACAACCGACGGGTTCCGACCGATCCCGCCGGACCGGATGAGAGGGCTGGAGGGTCTCCGCGCCGCGCCCGCGCCAACCACCCGTATAGACGGCTCTCGGGCGCGCCAGACCGGACCAAGACCGGACCCCGCCCAGAAAACCGCAACAAACCATTGTGGCACGGGCCGATGTGGACTCGTGCAACGGACTACACCAACGGCGCGCGCCGAGTGCGCCCCCGACCGCGAGAAAGGAAACAACCCCCATGAAACTCCGCAAACCAACCGGCACCGGGGCAACCCGGACCGCCGCCGAGCGGCGCTTCCGCTTCACGCACGCGCTGCTGGAAGCGCTGCCCGAGCACGATCCGGACAGCCCCTCCCGCGAGATGGAGTACAGCGATACCGAGATCACCGGCTTCCGGCTTCTCGTCGGGAAGACGGGGCGGAAAACCTTCTACCAGCGCTACGTCCTCGACGGCCGGAAGGGCGTCGCCCGGATCGGCCCCTTCCCTTCGGTCAGCCTGAAAGAGGCCCGGACGCGCGCGCACGAGGTGCGGGCGATGGTGGCGCGGGGCGAGGACCCGAAGGCAGAGCGTGCGGCGCGGGCCGCCGTCCCCACGGTCGCCGAGTTCTGCCGCGACTACCTCGACTATGCCCGGCAGCACGGGAAGAAGAGCGTGCGCGACGACGAGATCCGGCTGGATAAAGAGGTCATCCCCCGCCTCGGGCAGGGGAATCGCCAAACTCGTGGCAAGCCGTGACTTACCAGTCGCTATCTGACTCTGATTGGTTCTGTAGCGGAGGGTTTGACGAATTGGCGTAATGCTTCCAGAAGAAATAAGCTGTGTGATGATTCGCGTCGCACAGATTCGCGAGCGTAATCCGAGTCATGCTACACGCTGAGAGTTGTAGGTTACGCTTGCACTTTCGTCCCGAGGGGATCCTCGCGATACAAGTACGGTAGTGGGAAGGTTCACTCCCCCGCAGGGCGCGATGTTGTCGCGGGGCGAGGGGGCGCTTAGCCCGGCGTAGGGGTGTCCTTAGAAGAGGCGGGCGTTTGACTCCGGCGGTCGGTCGGGGCTTTCACAGCGAGTCCGATCCGGTCAGGTCTTAGTGCCTTCGAATCGGGCTCATGGCATCGTTTTCCGCGTTGGCGTTCGCACCCAGACGAGGCTGCCGAGGCCTGCACGCTATGGAGCGTCGCACCGCCACACCCGGCGCAGCGGAGTTGTACGACGCGCGCCTTCGGGGCGTGTCCACCAGCGTGTAAACACTGCCGCGACAGGTCTGTCCCCGTCCGGTCCGAGACGCTCGCTTCTGTCCGGTAGGCCCGTGATGGCCGAGTTGTGAACACAACCGATCATCCCGGCATTTGCATTCGGGAACCACGAAGACCTGACAGTTGTCTGTGTTGGGTTTTTCAGCTTTGTCACACTTCGAAAGTGTAGCAGCGGTCGTGTACGATTTCTGCTTGAACGCTCTGCGGATTTTCGCGAAGCAGCCACAGCTACATTGTACACAACAGTACTAGTGTTCTGGTCTTTTAATCCGGTGGTCCCGGGTTCGAGCCCCGGCCCGGTCACCATTTCTTTTCTGATTCCCGCAGTGCTGTGCTTTCGGGCTGTTAGGGCGTTGGGCCGGGGTCGAAGCCGTCTTCGGTCAGGCCGTTCGGGGCGGCGTGGTAACCGGTTGCGTTGAAGAACTGGATTTGCCGCAGCAGTTCGCTCAGGGACACGTTGAAATCGAAGGGAGCGAAGTCCGCGCTGTGGCGAAGGCACTCTTGGTTGCCTGCGGGGCCGGGCAGGTAGCCGTCTTCGGTGTTCTGACCGGAGCCGGCGCAGGCGTATCCGCCCGCGTTATAGAACTGGATGACGCGCAGCAGTTCGGTGAGGTCGATCACGAAGTCAGCGCTCTGGTCGGCGGTGTGCACGGGCGTGGCGCTGCCGGCGATCAACTCGCGTTCTGTTAGGAAGCCGTCGCCGGTTTCCTTGGTGATGGCGATATCGAGCGCGTCGAATTGCTCCTGCGTGAGGCCGGGAATCAGCGTCTGGGCTTCTTCGAAGGAAAGCCTTTCATCGTTGTTTGTATCCGCGGTCTGGAATCCTGCCAGAAGGGTTTGAGCGAGAATCCGCAAATCGTCGCCGCCTTCGCCTTCTCCGTCGCCGGTCCCGTCTCCGTCGCCTTCGATTGCTCCCTCACCGACACCCTCGACAGCCCCTTCGCTGACGCCTTCGACGACACCTTCATTGACGCCTTCCGCTGCCCCCTCTGCTATTCCCTCGCCTGCGCCTTCGCCCTCGCCTTCGCCCGGGGGTGGGTCCGCATAGGTCACGCACAGCTCGACCGTGCCAGGGGCTTCCGGATCGAACACGGACACCACGAGGTGGTAGGTATCGTTCGGCTTTAGCCGGATGCCGTCGGAAGCGGAGAACGCGCTCCTTTGACCAGCACCGCTATCGTCGTCAAAGGCCACCAGGTTGCTTGTGGGTTGACCCGGATCGAAGGGGTCGCAATAGAGCGCCAGGACGGTGTCCGAGATTGATCCTGAAACCGCGACTTCAAGCAGCTTTGGCGTCGGCGGCGCGACGAATGTAAAGGCTGCAAAGGGCACATCGAATTGCCGTGTTGTTGCGGCGAGGTTGCAGTTCAGGCTTATCGCGTTAACGGATGCATTCACGCGCTTCCAAATCGGACTGGTGGCAATGTCGAGCGTGTCATCGAATTCCTCCGCGCATCCGTCGCCCTCGCCCTCGCCTTCAGTAACGCCTTCACCGTCACCTTCAGGGCTTCCCTCCTGCACGCCTTCGGTCGTCCCTTCGCCCTCGCCTTCGGTAACGCCTTCACCGCCACCTTCAGGGCTTCCCTCCACTGCGCCTTCGGTCGTCCCTTCGCCCGCGCCTTCGGAAACGCCCTCACCGCCACCCTCAGTGTTTCCCTCCACGGTGCCTTCGGTCGTCCCTTCGCCCGCGCCTTCTGCAATGCCTTCACCGCCACCTTCAGGGCTACCCTCCACGACGCCTTCACCCGCACCTTCGGCAATCCCCTCGCCTTCGCCTGCGGGTGGGTCTGCATATGTCACGCACAAGTCGACCGTGCCAGGGGCCTCGGGATCGAACACGGACACGACGAGGTGATAAGTGCTGTGCGGCGTCAACAGAATGCCATCGGACGCGGAGAACTGGCTCTTCTGAGCCGCACCGCTATCGTCGTCAAAGGCGACCAGATTGCTCGTTTGAAGCTCGGGGTCAAACGGATCGCAGTACAGCGCGAGTACGGTGTCCTGAATCGATCCGGACATGGTGACCTCAAGCAGCTTGGGCGTCGGCGGCGCGACGAAGGTAAACGCGGCGAAGGGTACATCGGAGGCCCGCGTTGTTGCGGCGAGGTTGCAGTCCAGACTCACCGCGTCAATGGATGCATTCACACGTTCCCATATCGGACTCGTCGCGACGTCGAGGGTAGCGCTGAATTCCTCCGCGCACCCCGGTTCGCCGTCCACCGCGCCTTCGCCGGAGGGGGCTGCGGCCGCAGATAAGGTCAGCATCATGCTGGCCAGCAGGATTCGCGCCGCGGCGGAATTGACGCCCGAAAAGCATTTACCTGCGGGGCCTGAGGTGCGTGTCCACCATAAAGCATTGCCGGATAACATCTTGCGCGGCCTCCGCAGTTTAACTGATTCAGCAGAGTCGCGAACGAACTTCCTCGGCGGACGCACTTGCTGTTCAGGCAGCCTAACGGAAGCCTAGTGCGGGGTCAAGCCCGAGACCTAATCGGGCGGCATTCAAGGGACCCTTGGTGGCGCTGTTCGGCCGCGCCGACCTTATGGATTACGAGACTGCGCTCGAACCCACTGGCGCGCAGCCTAAAGAAAAGGTAACTCTCTTGGCCGAGTATCGGCCCTCTTCGGGTTGTCCCGGTTTCGAGCCCGAGCCCGGCCTCCATCTACTTCCTGCCTGGTCGGGTATCTTGGAATCGGCTAGTTGAGTTGCGTAGGCCGAGGCCATGCTCTTTGGGTCTCTGTTGGGGTTCCCAACCGCCTAGATTCTTGAGTGCGCCGCTACTTACCAAGCACGCAAAATCCGTCTTCGGTGCCTTCGTCGGGGCAATAAATGTAGAAGCTCAGGTTGAAGAACTGGATGCCTCGCAGCAGTTCACTCAGGGAAATGCGCCAGTCTTTCGGGTTGTAGTCGGAATCGTGGCGAAAACAGGCGTAGTTGTTGCCCGGCCCGGGCACGAATCCGTCTTCGGTATCGAAGGGCGCGTCGGCGCAGTGGAATCCGTCGGAATTGAAAAGCTGGATCAGGCGCAGCAGTTCGGGCAGCGAAATGATGAAGTTGAAATCGGTGTCGACGGAGAGCCACCCATCCTGAAACTCGCCGTCCGTAGTCACTTCGCCTTCGGCTTCTGCGGCGCCTTCCGCCTCCGCAGCGCCTTCGCCTTCGGCCTCTGCAGCCCCCTCCGCCTCGCCGCCCGTCTCGGCCTCGCCGGTGGTTTCCGCCTCGGTCGCGGTCTCGGCCTCGCCCTCGATAGCCACGGACTCGAAACCAATGGTGAGCGAAAAGTCCGTGCCCTTCGTCTGTCCGAAGCTTGCCAGCCGCAGCAGGAAAGCTTTCTCCGTCGAGCGCGTGTTGGATACGGCTATCTGCACCGTCTGATTCGGCTGGGTATTGCCGTCGCACGCGATCTCGTCTTGTCCGCAGTCTTCATACGCCGTAACGACGCTCCCGGAATCGGCGGATACACACGAGACATTCGCGCGCGTGCCGGCGGGCAAGGCAAGCTGGTACCAGATGTCTGCGAACTCTGCAATCAAGCAGCTGGCGAGCGGTTCGCCGGTGGCGTACCTGCTCGATAGATTGAAGGTGCCCTCGGAAATCGGCAGTGCGTCCGTGCATGCGTCGTTGGCCGGAACATCTTCCAGGGAGACGAACAGATCGAAATCGCCCGTCCTGCCCTGCGTGCCGGCCACGCGAATCAGCACCTCCTCCGGGGTGTCGGCAGGATTCGAATGCGACACGCGGGACGAGTCGCCGCCCTGGCACTCGATGATGTCACCGCCGCACGCGTGATACAGGTCGAGGACGGCGGTGAAGTTCAGCGGTTCCGCGCGCACTTCGAGGGCTTTCTTTGCGGGCACCACCGTGCGATACCACACATCGGGAAACTGGTTGCCGTTGCCAAACACACAGGAATTCACGGCCGCGCCCAAAGCCGATGTCGTACTGCCCGAGGTCGTTCCGGTGTCCACCGTAATCGCATCGGCGCAGGCATCGTTTTCGGGCGGCAGCACCACCGTCAATTCGATACTGAAAGGCCCGGCATCCGGCCTGCCACTTGCCGAGAAATACGATCCGATGCGCAGTAGATAGGTCTGGTTCTCACCCGTCTTATTCTGGAATTCGACGGCGTTCGGCCCCGGATTACCGGGGACCTGCGAACAATCCAGCACCGTGCCGCCGCAGCTATCGTAAAGCGCCGCCGCCAGGAAAAAATCGATGGGAGTGACCGCGGCCTGCGCAGTGGCCCCCGGAGTCAGCTCGAACGTATACCAAAGGTCGTTCTTAATCGGCTGGCTGCAGTCAGGGCCTATCACGCCTTCACCCGTAGAACCTGTAGTATCGCCTTGGGTGGTCCCCACAGAAAGGGGTGTCGGGTTCGTGCATTCGTCGTTTGCGACCACCGCGGCCGAAGCTGGCAGGCAACAGCCCATCGACACCAGCAGTGCGAGGAACGGCGACAACCGAGACCGGCGTCCAACGAACACACAGACCAAGTACGACAAGCCCAGAGCATTCATAGGTACCGTTCCTTTTGGAGCGTATGTAGGAGGACGAATCGTAGCAGCAACGCTCAAAAGGAAACAATTAGCGAAATTTGTCCAACGAGGCGGCCGTCACCACTCGTACACCCAGGTGTAGACCGTATAGGTCGTCGGGGGCGGGGAGTGGATGGGCTCGCCGTCGCGGGTCTCGCCGCAGCGGAGGGTGAGGCGGAGGCCATCCTGGAAGAACACGGGATCGTCGTCGTGAATGCGGTACGCGGAGAAGCGGTTCTCGTCGCGGTTGAACGTGGTCAGGCCGGCGGCGTCGTTCGCGTAGGTGCGGCCGTGGTGGAAGAAGCCAGAACTCAGGAAGTAGTCCTCCAACCCGGAAGACAACAGCATCGGCTCGTCGGCGCCGCCGGTGTAGGCGCGCAGGCAGCCCTCCTGATAGGTCTGGTCGCGCCAATCGCCCAGCGGCCGCTCGCCCTGGGCCGCCAGCGAGAGCATGTACAGCGCGCCGCTCTTCGGGGTGTCGCACAGCGCAAATTCTTCCAGCGGCTCGGCGCGGTGGTCTTCCAGCGTGTACAGCCGCAGCCGCGCGATATCGGGCAGGGTGACGCCGCCCACCACCACCGGCAGGTTTTCCGTGCCGCGGATGATCCACCACACCTTATCCTCGGTCACCCAGTCCATCACCTCGGCCAGCGGCAGCAGCGTCACGCGCACGCTCGTGCCGAAGGGAATGCGGAAGGTGTTGTGCACCCCGCCCAGGTGTCCCATCCGAGCCACGCCCCAGATGTTCGCGTGCCCGTGCAAGTCGTAGCCGTGGCCGTTGGTCAGCTTCATATCGATGGACGGCGTCTCCTCGCCGTCCACATACACCCGCACCCGCACGCGCTCGTCCATCGCGAACCACATGTGCGTCAGGCAGCCGTGGCCCTTGTGCGAGAAAAGCTCGACCTCCTTGCCCGGCTCCAATAGGGGCACATCCTTGCCCATGGCGCTGAATGTCTTGAGCGCGTCAATCGGGTCCGCCTGCGCCATGGAGGCGGCCAGCATGGCGAGGACCAGTAGTAAGCGGC
The DNA here is from genome assembly GCA_016125095.1 of Candidatus Hydrogenedens sp. GTDB lineage: Bacteria > Hydrogenedentota > Hydrogenedentia > Hydrogenedentales > JAEUWI01 > WGMK01. The sequence goes on from WGMK01000008.1 coordinate 94,452, forward strand.
GGTGTGCGAGGTTCATGGCGAAGCTCCCGGCGTTTATGCCTGGTGGGCATGGTAGCGGTACTGCCGCGCGATTGCGATAGGGGGAGATTCGTTGCGACGCGGCAAGCTCTTTGGCGAGGTGAAAGAATTCCTTCGGACCTGAAGGTGATCGCAGCTTCGCTGCTTTGGAGTGCGCAAGACTTGCTTGCGCTTTCGCTGAGAGAGCTTGCTCCCGTCGTTGCAGCCCACCACCCGAATCCGCCGTGCAGGCGCCACATCGCATCCATCGCGCCAAAGAGGTCGCCGCGCTACGCTCGCGATGACAACGTAGGTGGCGATTGCGCCTGTAAAAAGACTTCGTTTCGCCTTCAACGCCCCCCAACATCGTCCTTGCGAGGAGCGAGTCCCCGAGCGACGCGGCAACCTCCTTGGCGCAGGGATTTCAGTATCGAAGCGACGAAGGCGGGTCGCAGCAATTCAATGAGGTCACGCTGTGATATGGACGCGTTGGCTTCGAGATGGCTCGCGAGTACGCTCGCCTTACCGGACGGGCGATCGCAGCTTCGCTGCTTTGGAGTGCGCAAGACTTGCTTGCGCTTTCGCTGAGGGAGCTTGCTCCCGTCGTTGCGGCCCACCGCCCGAATCCGCCGAGCAAGCGCCGCATTGCCTCCATCGCGCCAAGGAGGTCGCCGCGCTACGCTCGCGATGACAACGTAGGTGGCGATTGCGCCTGTAAAAAGACTTCGTTTCGCCTTCAACGCCCCCCAACATCGTCCTTGCGAGGAGCGAGTCCCCGAGCGACGCGGCAACCTCTTTGGCGCCCGCCGTTTGTCCGCCCCGCGCGCGGGTGCCTATACTGCGTCGGAACGGGGAGGACGCGTGGTGTCGCAGCAGCCGGTTATCTGGGTCGTGGGTAGTCTGAATGCGGATTTGGTGCTGCCGGTGGAGCGTATGCCGCTGCCGGGCGAGACCGTGCCCGGCGGGGCGCTGGCGATACATCCGGGCGGCAAAGGAGCGAATCAGGCGTGCGCTGCGGGCCGGTTGGGCGCGCGGGTCCGCATGGTGGGCAATGTCGGCCAAGACCACCTCGGCGCGTTATTGCTCGAATCGCTTTCGGATGCCGGGGTCGATACGGCGGGCGTGCATCGGGTGCCGGAGCCCACGGGCGTGGCGTCCATCTATGTGCTGCCGGACGGCGAAAACGCGATTGCCATTTCGCCCGGCGCGAATGGCGCGCTTGCGCCGGAGGACGTCGAGACGCGGCTCTTGGGTATCGCCCCGGGCGACTTCCTGCTCTGCCAGCTCGAGGTGCCGATAGGCACCGTCGCAGCGGCGCTCCGCATCGCACGCGAGGCCGGTGCGACCACGCTGCTGGACCCGGCCCCTGCCGCCGCATTCCTGCCCGGTCTGCTGGAACAGGCGGATTACCTGACACCCAACGAAACGGAGGCCGCCGCCATCCTCGCCTGTGCGCCCGGTGAATTGAACCACGCCGAGGCCTGGTGCAATGCGTCGGCCCGACTGCGGGCTGCAGGCGCGCGCAGCGTCGTGCTGAAGCTCGGAGCGGCGGGGTGTTATCTCGACGATGGCGCCACGCAGCACCATGCGCCGGGGTATCGCGTCGCGGCGGTGGACACCACGGCGGCGGGCGATACGTTCAACGGGGCCTTCGCCACGCTGATGGCAGAGGGTGCGCCGGTGGCCGAGGCGCTCGATTTTGCCTGCGCCGCCGCGGCCCTCTCGGTCACCCGTCCCGGCGCGCAGTCGTCGATGCCGGTGCGGAGCGAGGTGGAATCCTTGCGATCAAAAAGCATCTAATCCGGTCGTGGCTACCCGGAGGGAGGTTTTCATGTTCAAACGTATGCTTTCACTGGCGGCCGTGTGCCTGCTGGCCGCGTGCAGCAATTCCGCGCCGCCCCAGGGCCAGGCCCAGCCCGGCGTGCCGCGCGTGGCACTGGTCATGAAATCGCTCGCCAACGAATTCTTCAAGACCATGGAAGACAGCGCGCGCGCCTATGCCGGCGAGCATGCGGACAAATTCACGCTCGTCGCCAATGGCATCAAGAACGAGGAAGATGTCGCCGGACAGATCGCGCTGGTCGAGCAGATGATCGTGCAGCAGGTCGATGCCATCGTCATCGCGCCGGCGAATTCCGAGGCGCTGGTGTGGGTGCTCAAGCGCGCGGCCGACGCGGGCATCGTCGTGGTGAATATCGACAACAAGCTGAGCGACGACGCCATGGCCAAGGAAGGCGTGCAGATACCCTTCATCGGTCCCGACAACCGCGCGGGCGCGCGCCTCGCGGGCGAACACGTGGCGGCATCGCTGCAGGCGGGCGACACCGCCGCCATCATTGGCGGCATTCCCAGCGCGTTCAACGCCATCCAGCGCGCGCAGGGCTTTCAGGACGCCCTCGACGCGGCCGGTATCCAGGTGGTCGCCACGCAGGCGGGCAACTGGGAAATGGCCAAGGCGAACCAGGTGGCCTCCGGCCTGATCAACGAGCATCCCGATCTCGACGCGATCCTGTGCGCGAACGACAACATGGCGCTCGGTGCCGTGGCCGCGCTGCGCGACGCGGGCAAAGAAGGCCAGGTGCTCGTCTGCGGCTACGACAACATCGGCGCCGTGCGCGATCTTGTGAAGGCCGGCACGGTCGATTGCACGGTCGAGCAGCACGGCGACCAGTTGGCGATCTACGGCATCGACTACGCGCTCGACATTCTCGCTTCGGGGGGGCAGCCGGCCGACAAGGAGACGCCGGTGGAACTGGTCACGGCCGAGAGCCTGGGCGGCTGACGCGTGGCCGCTGCGGCATCGAAGTCCGGCGTGTGGCGGGGGCGGCTGCTGGAATACAGCGGCATGGCCGCCGCCATCGTCCTGCTGCTCGTCGTCTTCGGCCTCGCGTCCGAACACTTCCTGACGCTCACCAACCTGAAAACCATCACCAGCCAGATTCCCACCGCCATCATCGTCGCCGTCGGCATGACCTATGTGCTGCTGATCGGCGGCATCGATCTCTCCGTCGGCGCGGTGCTGTCGCTGGCGTCCGCCGTGCTGGCCGTCGCGCTGCTCCGCTACCACGTGCCGCTGCCGCTCGCCATCCTCCTCGCCGCGCTCACGGGTACCGCCGCCGGACTCATCAACGGCCTCATCGCGGCGCAATGGTCGCTGCCCTCCTTCATCGTCACGCTCGGCATGATGGAAGCCGCGCGCGGGCTGGCCTTCATCGTCACCGATTCCCAGACCCAATACGTCGGCGACCTTATCGGCCCCATACGCTCGGCCAGCCTCTTCGGCGTGTCCGCGCCCTTCCTCGCCGCCATCGCTATCGCCGCTGCGGGCCAGTTCGTGCTGAGCCACACCGCCTTCGGCCGACAGGTCGTCGCCGTCGGGCACAAGGAAGAAGTCGCCTATCTCTCCGGCATCGCGCCGCGCCGCGTCAAGCTCATCGTGTTCACCCTGTGCGGCGCGCTCGTCGGGCTGGCGTCGGTCTTCCACACCGCGCGCCTCTCCGCCGCCGACCCCAACACCGGCTTCGGCTTCGAACTCGAGGCCATCGCGGCCGTCGTCATCGGCGGCACCAGCCTCTCCGGCGGACGCGGCTCCGTCGGCCGCTCGCTCTTCGGCGTCCTCGTCATCGCCATTCTCGGCAGCGGGCTCGCCCAGGCCGGTGCCCAAGAACCCGCCAAGCGCCTCATCACCGGCCTCGTCATCGTCGCCGCCGTCATCCTCGACCGCTACCGCCGCCCCGGCGCGGTAGCGTGACTCTGTACTAGCCGCTCGCCTTCGTCGCCCCGGTACCGCAATCACCGCGCCAAAGAGGTTGCCGCGTCGCTCGGGGACTCGCTCCTCGCAATGACAATATTGGGGGCGGTTGGGGAATAGAAGCGCCAAGCATACGCTGCAAAGACCACCCAACTCCGTCATCGCGAGCGAAGCGCGGCGACCTCTTTGGCGCGATGGATGCGATGGGGCGCTTCAAACCTTCGCTTGAGGCTAGTCTGTGGCGGCGCAGCCGCTTTGGAGTGCGGCGGACTTGCCGCCGCTTTTCCGGAGGGAGCTCGCTCCCGGCGCTTGCACGGCGGATTCGGTTGGACGTCACGACGCCGGGAGCAAGCTCCCTCCGCAAAAGCGCAAGCAAGTCTTGCGCACTCCAAGGCAGCGGAGCTGCAAATGCGCACCGCCATCGCAAGGCTTGCGATTCCCGGCGCGATGGGCATAATGGGGGGCGGGAGGTATTTCGCATGCTCGATACAAACTCGCTGAAGCGTGGCTCGCTGTTTCTTTCCGCATGGCTCGCCATCGCCGCACTGGCTTGCGGCGCGGCGCGCGCCGAGGACGCACCGCCGCGCATGAATGTGCTGCACATCATCTCCGACGACCTGTGTGCGCGGCTGGCGTGTTTCGGGTTCGAGGAAGTGCAATCGCCGAACATCGACGCCTTGGCGGCGCGGGGCGTGCGGTTCGAGCGCGCGTATTGTCAATACCCGCTTTGCAACCCGAGCCGCGCGTCGTTCATGACGGGAGCCCGGCCAGACACCACCAAGGTGCTGGACAATAGCGATGAGTTCCGCGACGCGATTCCCGATGTGCTCACCATTCCGCAGAGCTTCCGCAACGCCGGCTACGCGGTCGCGCGCGTGGGGAAGATCTACCACTACGGCGTGCCCGGACAGATCGGCACCGACGGGCTGGACGACCCGGCATCGTGGGACAAGGTGGTGAATCCCATCGGACGCGACATCGACGACATCGGGCTGGTGGAGATGTTCAGCCTGGGCGAGGACGGCAAGACGACCACGCGCCATGCGGAGAAGCTGACGGATACCGGCGGCACGGTCAGCTGGCTGGCGGCCGACGGCACGGACGACGAGCAGACGGACGGCAAAGGCGCGGTGGCGGCCATCGACTTCCTCGAAAAATTCGCGGCCGGGGATAAACCCTTCTATCTCGCGGTCGGTTTCTATCGCCCGCATACGCCCTACATCGCGCCGAAGCCGTACTTCGACCGCTATCCGCGCGCGTCCATCGCGCTGCCTGAAGTGCCCCGTGGCGTGGACGATCTGTTTCCCGCCGCCGCGCTGCTCTCGCGCAAGGCGGATATCGCCGACGTCAGCGACGAGCTCTGCCGTACGGCCATCCAGGCCTACTACGCCTCGACCACGTTCATGGACGCGCAGGTGGGCCGCGTGCTGGACGCGGTCGAGCGGCTGGGTCTGAGCGACAACACCATCGTCGTCTTCCACAGCGACCACGGCTATCACCTCGGCGAGAAGCACCTGTGGCAGAAGAAGAGCCTGTTCGAGGAATCCGCGCGCGTGCCGTTTATCATCGCCGTGCCGGGCAATGCCGCGAACGGCAAAGCCAGCACACGGACGGTCGAATTGCTTTCGCTGCATCGGACACTCACCGATCTCTGCGGGGTCGAGCCCTCGCCGCTTGCCGCCGGGGCCAGCCTCGCGCCGCTGGTGCGTGACCCCGAGGCTGCGTGGGAACACGCCGCCTACACGCAAACTTCGCACACGCGCAAGGGGAAGAAGGGCATCGACCACATCACCGGCCGCAGCGTCCGCACCGAACGATGGCGCTACACCGAATGGAACGACGGGGAAGAGGGCGTCGAACTCTACGACCACGAAGCCGACCCGAAGGAAATGAAGAACCTCGCCAAGGATCCGGACCACGCCGATCAGGCGGCCACCATGAAGGCGCTGCTGCACGCGGCGGGGGAAGTAGTGGGGAGGGGCCGCGATATTTAGCGCCAACGGCGCGCACGAACCAAAGCCCGGGGCGTCGGCCCCGGGTAATTCGGCACCCTCAATTCGAGCCCTGAAGGGGCGCCCCTGACATTCCTACGGCTGCGTATCCAGCACGGCCTGCAGACGCGCTCGCACATCGCCCGCCTCGTCCTCGGGCAGGGGCGTCCTCTCGTCCGGGTCCTGCCTCTTGTTGAACAACCGGCCGTCGCCGTAGAGCTTCCACTCGGCATCGTGGGCATAGCGCACCAGCCGGTTCACGCTGCCATGCACGGGGTTGTAGGGCACATACACCCACTCGCGCGTCGGGGTTTTGTCGCCGCGCAGCTGCGCCAGGAAACTCCGGCCGTCCACCACCGCGTCCTCGGGCAGCGTCGCGCCGCCCGTCTCCACCAGCGTCGGCAGGATATCCTCGAAGCTCACGAGGTTCTCGTTCACCGCGCCCGCCTCGACCACGCCCTTCCAGCGCACGATCATCGGTACGTGGGTGCCCGTGTCCAGCGTCGAGCCCTTGCCGCCCTTCACCTCGCGCCCGTCCTGCATGCGCGAAGTCACGTCCTTGTCCGTGCCATTGTCGCCCGTGAAGATCACCAGCGTCCGCTCGGCCAGCCCCAGTTCGTCCACCTTGTCCAGCACCCGGCCCGCCATCGCATCCATATACGCCACCATGTCCGGGAAATACTTCAGCGCCTTCCGCTTGCGGTCGCCGTCCTCCCAGTCGTCCGAGTCGGGCGTCGGCTGAAACGGATCATGCACAAGGCACATGGGGTAGTAGAGAAAGAACGGCTCCTCCTTGTGCTCTTCGATAAAGTTCAGCGCGAAGGCGTTCAGCAGATCCGGGCCGTACTCGCCCAAGTGCTGCTCCAAGTCCTGATCCTTCTGTTTCAGCTCCGGGTCGGCATAGCGCTCGCCGCGCTTGGTGTAGTGCCAGAGCAGGTAATCCTCGAAACCGGTATCCAGCGGATGCGACCCCTCGACCCCCGGCGCGTCCTTGCTGTCGCACAGCTGCCACTTGCCCACGATACCGGTCGCGTAGCCCGCCTCCTTCAAATAGTCGGCGAAGGTCGTTTCCTTCGGATCGAGAATACCAAAGGCGATATAGTTCCGCGAATTGTACTTCCCCGTCATAATCGCCACGCGTGAGGGCGTGCAGAGCGGCATCGAGTGGCTGTTGGTGAACCGCATACCCTCTTCCGCCATGCGGTTCAGGTGTGGAGTCTTGTAGCTGGCGCTGCCGTAGCTCTCCAGGCATTCCGCCCCCAGGTCGTCCGCCATGATCAGGATGATGTTCGGCCGTCCTTCGGCCGCCCGCGCAGCGCATGCCGCCGCCAGTATCGTCACGGTCAGTGCCATCAATCGGAACGCGCGCATGGATCAGCTCCCAGGGTGGTATTGCGGCCCAAACCGCGATTCTAACTGCAAGTCCTCCTGAGGGCAATCGGTGCACCGCTGGAAAGCCGCCGCGCCGGTCCGTATGCTGTCGGGGAGTCGATTCGGCAGCAGCAGGCAAGAGGGGCTGTTCATGGGCGCAAAGATTCCGCGTTCGAAAGAGGACGACTACACGGCCGAGGCGGCGGCACAGCGTCGGGCCTTCGCGGCCGGGCAGACCGGCGCCGCGCTGGATACTGTCGGCACGTACGCCATCGACCCGGCCCAATGCCGCGGCAATATCGAGCACTTCATAGGCTGCGCGCAGGTGCCCATCGGGCTGGCGGGGCCGCTGCGGGTGAACGGCGAACACGCCCAGGGCGAGTTCTACGTGCCGCTCGCCACCACCGAGGGCACGCTCGTGGCCAGCTACAACCGCGGCATGAAGCTGCTCACCGAATCCGGCGGCGCCACGGTCACCATCAGCGAAGACATCATGCAGCGCTCTCCGGGCTTCATCTTCGAGAGCGCCCGCGAGGCCAAGGCCTTCCGCGCCTGGGTGGTTGAGCGCTTCGACGACATCAAGGCCGTCGCCGATGCGACCACCACGGTGGGACGTCTCCGCGACATCGATCCCTACACCGCGAGCAAGTTTCTCTATTTGCGCTTCAATTACACCACGGGAGACGCGGCGGGGCAGAACATGGTGACCAAGGCCACGCACGCCGCCTGCGAATGGATACGCGCGAACTATCCCGGCATCAAGCACCACTACCTCGAGTCGAATTTCTCCACGGACAAAAAAGCGTCGTCGATCAATACGCTGCGCACGCGCGGCAAGCGGGTGACCGCCGAGGCATCGGTGCCGCGCGACTTGCTGGCGCAACTCATGCGGGTCACGCCGGAGCAATTGCGGCATCAGCGCAGTGTATCCACCACGGGCGCGTACATGGCAGGCGCCAACAACAACGGCTCGCACTCGGCCAATGCGCTCGCGGCCATTTTCATCGCCACCGGGCAGGACCTTGGCAATATCGCCGAGTCCTCCGCGGGCATCAGCTTCGTGGAAGTGCTCGACGACGGCAGCCTTTATTATTCCGTCACCATTCCATCGCTGATCGTCGCCACCTACGGCGGCGGCACGGGGCTGTCGACGCAGCAGGAATGCCTGAAACTGCTCGGCTGCACGGGTCGTGGCAGTGTGCACAAGTTCGCCGAAATCGTGGCGGCCGCAGCCCTCGCGGGCGATATCTCGTTGTCCTGCGCAGTGGCCGCCGAAGAATGGGCGGAGAGCCATGAGAAATACGGGAGGAACCGATGATACGCGGCATGCTCTGCGCGTTCGCGCTCGCCGCCCACGCGGCCTTCGGCGCGCCGAATTTGGTGGTGATGATCGCCGACGACATGGCCTGGAACGACGCGGGCATCTACGGCCACCCGCACATCCGCACGCCGAACATCGACAAGCTCGCCGGGCAGGGCATGCGCTTCGACAACGCCTTCCTCACCACCAGTTCGTGCAGCCCCAGCCGGTGCAGCATCATCACCGGCAAGTATCCGCACGCCACCGGCGCGGGCGCCCTGCACGACCCGCTTCCGGCATCGCAGACGACCGTGGCGCAGCTGCTGCACGAAGGCGGCTACTACACCGCCGCCGCGGGCAAATGGCACATGGGCGATGCCGCGAAAACGGGCTTCGACAAGATCTACGGCGGCGGCCCCAGCGGCTGCGAGGAATGGGTGAAGGCCCTGCGCGAACGCCCCAAGGACCAGCCCGGCTTCTTCTGGCTGGCGTCTTTCGATCCCCACCGCCCCTACAAGAAAGACACCATCCCGGAGCCGCACACTGTCGCCGACGCCGTTGTGCCGCCGTTCCTGCCGGATACCGCCGCCACCCGCAACGACCTTGCCGCCTACTACGACGAGATTACGCGCCTCGACGAATTCGTAGGCGCGGTGCTGGAAGAACTGGACGCGCAGGGCATCGCGGACGACACGCTCGTCATTTTTCTCTCCGACAACGGCCGCCCCTTCCCGCGATGCAAGACGACGCTTTACGACAGCGGCATCAAGACACCCTTGCTTGCGCGCTATCCCGGCCATGCCGCCGCCGGCACCACCACCAGCGCATTGGTCAGCGCCGTGGATATCACGCCGACCCTGCTCGCCGCCGCAGGCATTCCCGCGCCCGAGTCCATGTCCGGCCATTCTTTCCTGCCGCTGCTGTCGGAACCCGGCGGCACCATCCGCGATGCGGTCTACGCCGAACACAACTGGCACGACTACCAGGCGCGACAGCGTTCGGTGCGGACGCAGCAGTATCTCTACATCCGCGACGACTATCCGGAGCTCACCCTGTCGCCGCCGGCCGATGCCGTGCGCAGCGAAACCTACGAGGCGATGATTGCCGCGCACGACGCCGGCACGCTCGCGCCCGAGCACGCGGCCTGTTTTGTTGCGCCGCGCCCGGCCGAGGAACTCTACGACGTGGACGCCGATCCTTATTCCATGCACAACCTCGCCGCCGACCCTGCCCATGCCGAAACGCTCGCCGCCCTCCGCGCGCGGCTCGATGCGTGGCAACAGGAAACCGAAGACACCCCGCCGGACAGCCCCCGGCCCGACGGATTCGATCGCCGCACCGGCGAGAAACTGAAGGAGTGACCCCATGCGTTTCGCGATTGCCGCCATCGTCGCTACTGCCGCGCTGCACGCTGCCGCGGCGGACTACCCCAAGCCGCTCGATATCGGTAGCCCGGCGCCCGCCTTCGACTTGCCGGGCGTCGATGGCCAGAACCACACGCTCGACGAATACGCCGACGCCCAGGTGCTGGTGATTATCTTTACCTGCAACCACTGCCCCACGGCGCAGGCCTACGAAGACCGCATCATCGCGATTCACAAGGACTACAAAGACAAGGGCGTCGCGCTCGTGGCGATTTCGCCGAACGATCCCCTGGCCCTGCGCCTCGACGAACTCGGCTACACGGACGTAGGCGATTCCTTCGAGGACATGAAAATCCGCGCGGCCAAAAAGGTCTTCCAGTTTCCCTATCTCTACGACGGCGAGACACAGGCGGTCTCGCGCCAATACGGCCCGCAGTCCACGCCGCACGCCTTCGTGTTCGACAAGGACCGCAAGCTGCGCTACCGCGGCCGCATCGACGATGCCGAGCGCGCGGGCCACGCCGCCACGCCCGATCTGCGCAATGCCATCGACGCGCTGCTGGCGGGCCAGCCGGTGCCCGTAGAGACCACGCGCACCTCGGGCTGCTCCACCAAATGGTCCGACAAGCGCCCCACGGTCGTCGCCTCGCTCGAGGCCTGGGCCCAGGAAGACGTCGCGCTGAATCCCATCGAGGCCGACGCCGTCGCCGCTATCGCCAAGAACGACTCGGAAAAACTCCGCGTCGTCAATGTCTGGGCCACGTGGTGCGGCCCCTGTAAGGCCGAGTTTCCGCAGCTGGTCGAAATGTTCCGTATGTACCGCGGCCGCGATTTCGAGATGATTACGATCAACATCGACGCCCCCGCCGAGCGCGGCAAGGTGCTCGAGTTTCTCCAGCAGCAGGAGGCCTCGATGACCAATTACCAATACACGGGCGAGAGCGCCGATGCCCTGGCCGAGGCGCTGGATCCCGAGTGGGAGGGACCCGTGCCCTACACCGTTATCATCGCGCCCGGCGGCGATATTATCTTCCGGCAGCCCGGCGCCTTCGAGCCCCTCGAGGTCAAGCGCGCCATCGTCGGGCAAATCGGCCGGATTTACAAATAGCCCCGGCAGTTGCCACCGGGCGATTCGAATTCTATACTGCCGCTTTCCGTCTCGCCCCCGATTGGCAATCACTGTGAAGGAAGCATACCCATGACCACGCTACGCTATATCCTCGCCGCCGCGCTGCTCGCCGCGTGGGCGCCCGCCGTCTCCGCGCTCGATGTCGGCATCGCCGCACGCAGCATCCTGCCCGATCCGCTCCTGCCCGTCTCCGGCGGCATGGGCCTGCCCCAGCCCGTCACCAAGGCCGAGGGCCAGATCGGCGTCCGCGCCCTCGTGCTCCGCAGCGACGACGCCACCGTCGCCATCGTCAGCGTCGACAGCATCGGCTTCCCGTCCGTCCTGGCCGACCGCATCCGCGAGCAGGTGAAAGACATCCCCGCCGAAAACATCATCGTCGGCGCCACCCACACCCACAGCGCGCCCGATACCTACGCCTTCCCGCTGCCGCTGGGCGGCCACACCGGCGACCTCGACTACATGAACTGGGTCTGCCTGCAGGGCGCCGCCGCGGTGAATGAAGCCCTCGCGAGCGCCAAGCCCGCCAGCCTCAAAATCGCCACGGGCGAAGCGAAGGGCAAAATCGCCTACAACTACTACGCGCCCCAGCTCTACGATCCCCGCTGCAGCGTCATCCAGGCCATCGGCGAAGACGGCAAGGCCATCGCCACGCTCGTGAACTACGCCGTGCACCCCGAAGTGCTCGGGCCCGATGTCGGCATCGTCAGCCCCGATCTCGTCGGCCCGCTGTACGACCGCATCGCGGAGGCCGGCGGCGGCACCGGCATCTTCATGAACGGCGCCCAAGGCGGCATGGTCACCGCGGACAACCGCGACTACGACAAGCCCAAGCCCGGCGGCAGCGGCGTGTGGGAAGATTCGCGCACCTGGGAAGAATGCATCCGCATCGGCAATACCCTGGCCGACGAGGCCCTGCGCATCGTATCCGAGGCCCCCGTCCAGGCATCGCCCAAGCTCTACTGCGCCCACCGCGACGTCACCTTCCCGGTGGACAACGAAATCCTCTGGCAGGTCGTCGTCGGCTCGCCGCTCGACTACCCCCGCAACGACGCCGACCACACCATCCAGACCGACGTGAACCTCGTCAACATCGGCAATGCGCAAATCCTCACCATCCCCGGAGAGGCGCTGCCGAACATCGGCTACTACCTCAAGCGCAAAATGCACGGAGAGAACAACCTGCTCTTCGGCCTCACCAACGACGCCTTCGGCTACATTCTCACCAAGGAAGACTTCGACAGCTTCAAGCGCTACGACTACGTCAGCGAGACATCCCTCGGCGAACGCACCGGCGAAATCCTCGTCGATTCCCTCCTCGCCTTCGCCGACGAATCCCCCCGCCCCGAGACGATCAAATAGCGTCCCGCCCCAATCATCGCACCCACCCGCCGCGCTTCGCCCCCAAGCCGAAGCGCGGCTTTTTCTTTGGGTGAGAGGGCCATGCGCCACCGCTGTGTCGGGGTCTCCCGACGCCGACGCAGCGGAGGATTTCTTGCAGCTTGCTGCCTTGGAGTGCGGGAGCAAGCTCCCGCTTTGCGTAGGGAGCGAACAGCTCCCGTCGCCGTGAGGAATGATTGAATCCGACGCCCAAGCGACGGAAGCGCGCTTCCTCATCAAGGCGGCAGCCCGCTGCCGCACTCCAAGGCAGCAAGCTGCATTCGGTGGGGCGAATGAATGGCTGCCGAAGCGGAGTCTCTCTATTGCCGACCGGAGTCCTCGGCTCATGGGGACAATCGACCCACCGTTGTAGCGCCACGGCCGGGACACCCTGACACAGCGGAGGGGAAGAATTGAAACCTGCCGGTCAGAAGAGTAGGCGGGTCAGGAAACCCGCCCACAGCGACGGCGTCCGGTCGAACGTCCAACAGGCTTTTTCTTCCAGCGCCAACGGCGCGCACGAACCAAAGCCCGGGGCGCAAGCCCTGGGTTTCGGGTTGCCCAAATATATGGAAGCCCTGAAGGGGCGCCCCAACTTACGGACACCACTACGGCCGGTCTCCTAACCCAGTCCTCGCGAAAGCGGTGAGCGCCACCTGACACAGCAGAGCAGAAATTTTCACGCATCCGGCCCGGAGGGCGAAATCTCAACACCGGCGTTCTCCAGCTGTGCGATTAGCGCGGGAAGCCGCCTTGTGCATATAGCCCAAACTTTCTCGTGGAGTATCTCGCCGTATTCGTGCGCAATGATGTTTCGCAGGCCGATCACGGAAGTCCAGGGGATTTCCCGAAATCGGGTTCGGACGTCATCGGAGACATGCCGCGCGGCCTCGCCGATGATTTCCAAGTTACGCTCGACCGCGTTGCGCGTTTTCCGATCTTCCGCGTATCCTGCTTGCGTCAAGCCGGTGGTGAACTCCACAGCGGCCCGAGCGGCATCGAGCATGTCCCAGAGGCGGGCGGCGTCTTTCACGTCAAGCGGCATAGAGCACTTCGCGCGTCCGGAGGATTTCTTGCCTGCGCCACGGATTCCGCAGGGCTTCCTTCTCGACCAGGTCCACTGGCCGGCCGAAAGCCGCAGACAGTTCGTTCCGCATATCAATCAGGTCGAAGAGGTCGAAGCGCGCGTCCGGCTCGAAACTCACCAGAAAATCCAGATCGCTCTCCGGCCCGAAATCATCGCGCAGGGCCGAGCCGAACAGGGACAACTCGCGTACCCGCCATTTCTGGCAGAACGCCTTCAAGGTATCCATGTCCAAAACCACATGCGCGTTCACGGCTTAGCCTCCAACACCAGCATACCCGCCTGCGCTTCGGATTCCCACCCTCTAGTGCGACCACTGCTGTGGCCGGTCTCCTAACCCTGTCCTCGCGAAAGCGGGGAGAGCCACCCGCCCGAGCGTAAGGTCGCCACTCGCCTGACCGTAAGGTCTCCCTCTGCGACACTCCTCACACTCGCCAAGATTGGAGACCCTACGGTCGGGCGGGTGTCGGGGTCGGGAGACCCCGACACAGCCGTAGAGGTTGAGACCCTATTGGTCTCTACTTCCGGAACCCCGGAATAATTGCCCCATATGGTTCATAAGCCAAAGTGTGAGAATC
>WGMK01000018.1 GCA_016125095.1 Candidatus Hydrogenedens sp.
AGCTTCAAAAACCTCACCGACGGGGAATTGAATACCTACGTCGACAAGCTCAACAATCGTCCCAGAAAGAAACTCGGATTCCGCACCCCGGCACAGGTCTTCCTCGAAAAGCCTGTTGCAATTAGACCTTGAATCTGCGCCGCAGAAATATCAAAGTGGCCTAAGGCAATATTTTCCGTGAGCTTGGACGACGGATCAGTCATAACGCACGCCGCACTAAAACCGGCCCCGCCGGTAAGAGTGTTTAATCGAGACTTTGTTGATGCAAACTTCGAGCAGGAGCACACCGCACCAGCTGTCTTTATACTCGGCTCTCAGAATGTTGCATTACGACAACGCCTCGAAGCTCTTAATCGACGCCACAAGCGGGTGTTGCTCATGGAGACTAAACTTCGCGATATAGCGAGTAGCTTGCAGAGAGATATCGATCAGATAGGAACAGACAAGGCCCGCGATGTAGGAAATCTTCTCGGCGACCGAAGTTTTCGGCGGCCTAAGCTGCTAAGTTGCCTTGACGGCGTCCGAGCAAAATATTCGGAATTTATCTTGGCCGATCCAGAAGTCTATGCAAAGTATGAGATATGCCGCAGCACCACGGTATGGACGACAATTGCCGCCATTAAATCCTCATTACCTGATTTCAAGGACAGTTCAGCAAAGATTGCCGCATTGCTGAGTCAGACAGCCTCGAACCGAGCGATTGAAAAGTTAAAGACGAACCAAAGCTTGGAAAGCTGGTTACGAACGGGCCTCGCGCTCCATCAGGGCATTCGTGAATGTGAGTTTTGTGGTTCGGCTATCAGCGACGCAAGGCTATCTATGCTCAAGGGCCACTTCTCGCTTGAGTACGAGGCACTCGTGCGCGATCTGGCTGCGGCGATTTCTGAATGCACCGCACTAAACTTCGCGGCTTCTCTTCCTGACGAACGGGATTTTATGCCCGATTTGAAATCCCAATTCATCGCATTGAAGAAACGCCTTGGGAATTGGGAAACCTGGGCTGCGGATTTACGGGCCAAGATGACTGATGCACTCTCGCAGAAGCAGCTGCAAATCGAAAGCAGCCTCCCTTGGCAAGTTGACCTCTCTCGCGCGCCTGAAGGTGAATCCTTAATTCTCGAAATTAATGAGTTGGTCACACAACACAACCAGACTGTTGCAGTACTCGGCCAAACGCGATCAAACGCTCGAACAGCGCTCGAACAGCACCATGCCGCTCTGTTCTTTCGTGACAGCGAACTCTCGGCCAAAGAGTACAGTTGCGCAAAAGCAAGAGAGAAGGAAGCGAAAGCTCGGACCCTTGCCGGCCGAATCAGTGCACACGTAGCTGCTATCGAACTACAAGTGCGGCAGCAATCTATCGGTGCGGCAAATCTAAACGACATGCTTTGCTTCTTGTTGGCGGAAAGCGGTATCGGGGTGGTGGCAGTAGGTGATGGGCTGTTCGAGTTTCGCCGTGACGGCGCAGCCGCCGAAAACCTAAGCGATGGCGAGAGGACCGCTATTGCCTTTGCGTACTTTCTTACTAGCTTGGAGGCCAATGGGGCGAATCCGGCCGACCTGATCGTATTTATTGATGACCCTATATCAAGCCTCGATTCCAACCATATTTATGCGATATACTCGTTGATTTCGGAGAGCTTGAGCGCCTGTCGGCAAGTCTTTGTTTCAACCCATAATAGCGAGCTTTTCAATCTAATGAAAGATAAGTGGTTTGACCCACGCAAGCGTTATGCAAACACCGCAAGTGCTCATGCCTATTACACCTGTCGCAGTATAGATGGTAATGGCAAGTGGAGCGCTTCAATTGACGACCTGCCTACCTTGCTCCGCAAACACAAATCTGAGTACCACTTCGTTTTTGAGCAACTGCACAGATTTGCTACCGCTCACGCGCCATCATTGCATGAAGCCTATACTGCGCCCAATCTATTACGAAAATACTTAGAGGCGTATCTAGGCTTTAGGAAGCCAAGTGTATCAAAGTGGTCGGACAAGCTAGATCTCTTATTCGACACGCCATTAGAACGACGAGAGATCCAGAAATTTGCCGACGATGCATCGCACCTCCACGGATTCAATCGTCTATTACAGCAACCCAATTTCATCACGACCTCGAAAGACTGTGTGAACAAAGTGATCGCCGCGATGAAGGCCAAGGATTTCAACCACTACGAATCATTATGTGAAGTCATCGGAGTGGCTCCTTGACCAACACTACGTTTTTGGTGCGCCCGACGCTATGACGTGTGTGGCGGGATGGACGCCGTAGTCGACCCGGAAGGCGGCGAGGCGGGCGGTTCGATACCCTTGGCTGCTCAACCACTTAGTGGCGACAGCCACTACCGGGCGTGATGCCGGGGAAGGGGAAAATGGCGGAGAGGGAGAGATTCGAACTCTCGAACGGGTTGCCCCGTCAACGGCTTTCGAGTCAGTCATAGTTGCCTCATACAAAAAGACTTACGCCCAGAGGCGTCTGGAGAAACGGGGTTCGCGGGCCGGAATTTGGCCGGTGAAACGGTCCAGCTACGGGGTTCCGGCTCTTTGCTTGGTTTTGCAAGGCGAATGTCGCCCCGCGGGTGATGGGGATGCGCTGATGGTCTCTTTCGTGGGCATTCTGGAGCACCTCCTCAGCGGGATGTTCGGACGCCTACGGGGAGGATTTCAAAAGCAGGGCCTGAGCCAGCTCCAGGGCATCAACCGGCCAGAAGCACTCGGGACGCGGCTGGTGCACACCGGGCCGCCCGGCCTCGGGGCGGCAGGTGAGCACATATTCCTGCCATTGCGCGGGCACGGCGCTTCTGCCGTGCACGGCACCCAGCAATGCGCCGCAGATGGCCGCGTTGGTGTCGGTGTCGCCGCCGCGCATGACGGTGTCCACGACGCCGTCCTCCAGCGAGGGGGTATGGAGCAGTTGCCAAAGGGCGTTCTGGAACGCAATCAGAACCCAGCCCATCTGTGTGACGTAGTCCTCGGGTGGGGCTTGGGGCGCGCGTTCAACGGATTTAAGCAGGGAAGGCTCCACGTTCCACTCGTGCGCCCAGAGCAGGATGGTGGCGTAGAGCGTCTCGGGCGTGCAACCGGTATGGATGGCGCGCGCGATGGCGGCGGCGAAGAGCGCGTTGGCCTGGAGGCACACCGGGTTCGGGTGGGTCAGTGCGGCGTCCTGTCTGGCCCATTCGGCGACCTGCTTAATGTCGTGCTGCGCGCCAAAGATGCCCAAGGGGCTGACGCGCATGAGTGCGCCGTTGGCCTGGCTGCCGGGGTTGAGCGTCCCCCGAAGCGCCGCAGAGATGGTGCCACCGCGATCAAAGGGTGCGGAGTCTATCCAGAAGCGATAGGCCTTGAGAGCCGAAGCAGGGTCGTAGGCTCCTGCCTCGACAATCGAGCGGGCAAGCATGAGGGCCATCTCGGAATCATCGGTAGGCTGTCCCGCTAGGGTGTTCCACGTGCCACCGTCGGCGAGCTCGCGGACACCGTTGGGGTAGCGACTTCGTATGGCCGACGCCGACTGGAACTCCACCAGCCCGCCGAGCGCGTCGCCCGCGAGTTGCCCCAGCATGCATCCCTGCGCGCGGTCGAGGCGGGCCTCCTCGGAACTTGGGATGAATGCCTGCCATTCACGAATGTAGCGGCGTTGTGCCTCGGTCTCCGGCGAGGCCCGGTGTTGTGACTTGGGGCACGACGTCCAAAGTTCTGCGAGGCGAGCGAGTGCGGCGTCGCCGTGGTGCCCGTGCCGCGCGAGCCAGCAGCCGACGATCGTGCCGGTCCTGCCAACGCCGCCCCAGCAGTGGACATACACGCCCTGCCCCGAGGCGATGGAGCGGTCGATCAGGTCAAGCGCCGCGTGGGTGAGTTCGTGCGATAGCGGGGTGCTCACGTCGGGGATCGGGAAGGAATGTCTCCGCGCCTTGCCCGCCGAGGCTTCCGCCAGCAACCCGCCGTAGGGCGCAAGGCCATCGGCGTCGGTCGTCAGGTCCACGAAAGCTGTCGCCCGCGTGTCCACAAGCGCCCGCAGCTTCGCGATTGAGCTATCGCGCTCCGGGGTGCGCGGGTACTCGCCCGCCAGATAGCGACCGGGAATGACCCAGTAGGAATTGGGTAGCGGAACGTCAGCGATCTTTACGTTCATCTATGTAGTCAAGCCTTTGGAACCTAGTTACGCAAGCCACCGCTCGCCCCATCGGTCTACAGTCTACAGCCCAATCATGAGCAAGAAAAGACGGTGGTGGCCGCTTGGGCCACCACCATTTTCATGACGCAGGAGGCAGCTCCACCTCCGGAAAATGTTCTGCGAGGATCGCCAGGCATCGCTCAACAGCAACGTCGTAAGGGAGGCCCTGCGTCTTGCAAAACTCGGACACCAAGCCATCGCGCTCACGCCCATTTGATATTCTGCGAACAACAAACGGTTCGCATTCAGGTTGACCGTTTAGGCGCACCTCCTCGTCATTCGTCTCGATACTGGCAACGACCACGGCCAAGTCGCTGCCAATATCTCGGCACTTACTGGCGAAGAGGCTGAATCGTGCCCTGTCGAGTTCCCGAGGCCTCCGCCAAAATCGCGTAAATCCCATCACATGGGTCTCCTGAAGGACGGCCGTAGCACCCATTGCGAGGCTGTCTCTCATCGAAATGATATCCGGCCCAAGCTACGACCAATTCCGGTACCAGTCATGCGACCGCTTCGCTCGAAATTGCTTAAGTCGAGATTCTATCGTACTCTGTTAGGATACGCGTCGGCTTGTCGAGCGCAGAGTCTTCTGTCGCGCCTTCCTTTCGCCTCCCCTAAAATCTGTTGAGCGCCAAATTCAGGCGCTGAGCAATCCGCGAGTGATTCTTGAGCGAATGTTCCCATATGCGAACCACCGTCCATCCGTCTTTTCTTAGCAGTCTATTCACTTTCCGGTCACGTGCGCGATTGCGCAAGACTTTCCCGCTCCAAAACTCCGGATTTGTCTCTGGTGCCTTGTAGCACTTCAGGCAACCATGCCAGAAGCAACCGTCCACAAAAATACAGACCCTCTCCCTGCGAAATACGAAATCAGGTTTTCCGGGAAGCGGTTGACCTCTCCTCCAGCCGGTGATTCCATACGCGCGTAGAATTACAATTAGCCGTAACTCCGTACTCTTGTTGCCGTTGGAGCGAATGAGGCTCATCATTTCTGAGCGTCGTTTCTTGTCCCACATGTCCGCCATGCCAAACCTATCCGCCAGCGTTGAACTCGATATCCACAGAGTATCACCAGCGTGCACCCAGTTCGAGGCTCCCAAATCGTCAAGTGAAGAATTCGTCGAATCCCGTGACCTGGGTAGGATACACTCTTGCCAGTGATGCTGCTGACAATCTGGCAGTCTGGGTGACAATAGTGAAAAAAACATCTACCGATGCCGGGCGCAACTTTATTGACCTCTTCGCGGGCTGCGGGGGGTTCTCGCTCGGCATGATTTGCGCCGGTTGGTCCGGAGTATTTGCCGTTGAAAAATCCCCAGATGCATTCGCCACACTTCGGCATAATCTGGTGGATGGTCATGAATTGTCCGGCAAGATGCGCTTCGATTGGCCGACCGGGGTGCTAGACGTCGGGCCGCATGACATTCGTGAGATTGCGAGCCTGCCGACTCTGGCCGGGCTTCGACAGAAGGTTGACCTAGTCATAGGTGGGCCTCCATGCCAAGGGTTTTCGTTCCTGGGCAAGCGTTCCAATAAGGATCCAAGAAATGAGCTTTTCAAGGAATACCTTAAGGTCGTTGACAAGCTGAAGCCCAAGTTCGTTCTCATGGAAAACGTTAGGGGCATTGATGTTCCCTTCCCGCCCAAGAATGGGACGAGCTCTCGACCGAAAAGCTACGCGGCCCGTATCAAGGCTGCACTAGGCCAGCATGGCTACGTCGTCGAACAAGGAATAATCAGGGCAACAGACTTCGGGGTTCCCCAGTATCGACCCAGATACTTTACGTTTGGTATACGAGCAGAACTACTCACCCCCACCCTCGAATCAGCCCGCTTTTTTGAACGTCTTTCTGCTCATCGGGCAACCTTTCTTTCAGAAAGGGACCTTGGAGCGACCCCAATTACGGTTTCACAGGCGATATCCGATCTCCGTACTGCTCACGACAGGCTGATCGACAACTCGGAACCGGGTGTTCCAAGCGGTTTCAAGCGCGTTGCCTACCAACGCCCGAGAACAAAGTACCAAGAGCTCATGCACCGTGATGCTGAAGACCGCCCCATGAATGGTGCGATGGACAGCATGCGGCTTGCCAATCATCGCTGCAAAACGGTAGAGCGATTCCGCGAGATACAACAGAACTGTGAAGCGGGTGTGCAACTTTCCCGCAAGGCCCGCCTTTGCTTCACACACCCAACGCGGAAGAGCTCGTTGACTCTACTGAGCGGCGAGAAGCCATCGCATACCATAACGACATTGCCCGACGATCTCATTCACTACAGTGAACCAAGAATACACACAGTACGCGAATACGCCCGACTTCAGTCCTTTCCAGACTGGTTCCAGTTCCGCGGCAAGTACACAACTGGAGGAGCAAGGCGGGCATTCGAATGTCCGCGATACTCCCAAGTAGGAAATGCAGTGCCGCCACTTGTTGCCGAAGCCATTGGTGAGTGCTTAATCGAGATGCTCAATGAGTTTTCCAGCAAATAGCTGCAAGCCCTTTCTGAGAGACGTTCAATGGTCGCTCACAGTGAAGGCTTGATTGGACATTACGCATAGCAGGTATTCTGCTGGGAACTCGGTTATACCTTAGGGGAGTAGGTGCATGACTGCTAAGCGGGGTGAGGATCCTGCGGCCATAAGCCCGGGCCTGTTTCCGGATGCGCTACTGACGTGGGCGGGACATCGTGATGGTGGCGTGCGAAAGCCTTTTAGGGCGGATTCCGGAAGGCCTGCGGGCGGCAAGCGCATCGATACCCCATTGCTTTCTCGGCTAAGGTCGTGGGTTGACTCGCTTGTGAAGTCGGAAGTCGACACTCCCAGGGTGGTTCTTCTCGTAGGTGGGCCAGGTAACGGAAAGACCGATGCAGTCGAGTCAACCATCGAGTTTCTGGATGACCGCTTGGAGCTCTCGGGCGCCTTGGTATACGGCTTTGCCAGCCAGTTTAGTGTCGCGCCAAATACCCCGCCGCCACGGACGGCCATAGTGAACTTGGGAACCGCCTTCCCAGCCATACCCGAGCACCTTAGATGTCAATTGAGGTTGGTGCAAGATGCCACTGAAGACACGGGCGAGACATCCCATTCAAAAGAGGACTTGTTACTTGAAGACCTGAAGTCCGTGATGGAAACAACACAGAGCGACATCTACTTATGCTGCGTAAACCGGGGAGTCTTGGCACAGACGGCAAACGTGGCCCACAAGCGGTTCCCGGAAAGCGACCTCGCGCGCCTGCTTGATCGCATTACCGAGTCAACCGCGTCAGTCCCGAGCGCTCCCTCCTGTTGGCCACTGGCTGGATTCCAGCACATAGCAGTCTGGCCAATGGATGTAGAGTCGCTGGTCGACACCAGCACAGCGGGCCAAGGCAACACGGTTGCGCACCAGATATTTCATATCGCGCTCGAGGAAGACGCCTGGCGGCCCCGATGCCCTTCGGGCCCTCGATGTCCGTTTTGCCAGAATCGACGACTCTTGTCGGCAAGGGGGGCGGTGGACAGCCTGATTCTCGCGTTACGCTACTACGAGATTGGCTCCGGCAAGCGCTGGTCATTTCGGGACCTTTTTTCGCTTGTGAGTTACCTTCTCGTAGGGGAGTATTCGGAGTTTCAGGTAGATGGGGAGACGCTTTCGCCATGCGACTGGGCGGCGCGCCAGCTGCGAATGTGCCAATCAGGGAACCAAAGTGACGTGGCAGTTGCGCGTGCGCCTTACCTCTTGGCGTCGAAGCTCTACTATCACCGGTTGTTCCCAGTCTGGCCCCGATTCACACAAGGTTCGTTCTTCGCGGCCAAGAGGACCGTCTTTAAGAAGGACTTGATAGAACCGGATCTCCAGTCCGCCTCGAATCTCTTTCGATACCTTGCATCACAGGATGCGCAATCGGAATTGGAGTCCGGAGAAGTTCCACGACGTGTATTTGGGTCCCTGGCACCGATGCTTGACCCGGGTCTAGTATCTGGTGCCGTGAAACTCTCAGAAGGGGGCCTTACTGCCAGGGAGATTGAGGAAGCCTTTAGCCTTTCAGTTGCAGAAGGTCTCATGCTCGTAGACTCAAAGCTTGAGCCGTTAGACCGGGATATCCTCAAGCGATTGTCAGAGGCGGATGATGCACTGACCGAAGAAAGGTTTCCACCCACGAAGGGCCAACAAGTCTGGCTCCTTCGGTCGACGATCCGGCAGTACTGTGCAAGGCTGACAAAGCGATGCATCGGTACCCGCTCAGGGGTCTTCCTTAACGCGGAAGAGTTTGACCTATACCAACAAGCGATGCGTGAACCTGAGAAACTTAAGGGAATCGCTCGCCAATTGCGCAGCCTCCTTCATGATGACAAAAACCAGTTTTCTGCTCAGCTCATGACGACATTTGGTCAGCCTGTCGCACAGCGTAGTCGTGAGGTCACCCTTGTGACGGAGGCCATAAAGGTACGTGCCCTGATTCGAGCCGAGAATCAAGCCCGGCCCCGGGAGCCGATGCCGTATCTGCGCGTTGAGGGCATGGACGTTGCCGTAACGTTCGCATTCTTTGATGCGCTTGAACGCGTCTCAAGGGGTTTGAATCCTGCCTCGCTTCCCGAGGAAATCTTCGCACTTCTGAATGGCATAAGGTCCTTCGTTTCCGGAGATGTGGTTAGAGATGGGGACCGGCTCGCAGAAGGAGCCGTTATTCAGTTTGGAGGGGGACGGCGGCAGCTTGACCCCAGTCACTTGCTCGTACCCTCTAGGGAGAACCCATGACAACCCTGTCAAAGTTCCTCGAATCCCCATGGCAAGAGTCTGATGCGCACGATGCGTATCGGAACAGCTTTCTGCACATGCGGCCCGCACCCGAGTATGCCACTGGAGAAGTCATTCTGGCATCGCTGTATCGTAATATCGGCTTCAGTACTTCCGGAGTGTCGGAAGGCAAAGTGCCAGCAATGGGGAGGGGTTTTCACAAGTCACTTGAGTCAGGACGCCGCCCCAATAACGTTCCGGGTGTTTTTGAGCCAGCTGCCTGGGAAGAGACCGTGACTGGGACGCTTAGATCACCTAGGCAGCCCAATCAGACCGCAAAGCGCCTCCTGCAAATGGCCCCGATTGTGCCGGACGCCACACTTTACTGCTTGTCCGCACGCAATTCGGCAAATTCTTGGAATCCAGGAGCACTTGTAAAGAGCATGGTCTCTCTGGCGAAGAGGGCAAGTCTGGGAGGCCCGGATCTTTGGCGACAATTGTACCTGTCGCTATCAGTAACGCCTGGCGACGACGTGTGGGCAATTGCCCTCGACCGCGAGTTTAAGTCTTGGCGAGATAAGAAGTCTGCAATTGAGTGGAGCGAGCCGCTGCCGCTCGAAACAGGAAAGGCCGCGCAATTCTGGAATGAGGATGGGCAGCTTACGGCAATTCCAGCCAATCAATTTGTGGTAGACCTTGGCCACGCCTTGACTCGCAAGGGTCTACTAACAAGAAAGCAGTGGATTACCGCGATTGAGTCCTTGCTGCGCATCGGGACGGCTTCGCACGTGCTGTGGCAGTGCCATGCAAACGCAACCCTTTGGAACACGATGGAGCGAGTATTGTTATACGATGAGCCCGCTCCTGATGAGTCTGAGTTGCGAAGGTCCCTCTCCACGGAGAGTGCGTTCTGGCGATATGGGCAGCTTGCCGCGCCTACGATAAGAGAACACGCACGGAACTTTGCGATCGCGCGAATAGCGCTGAATCTTCTCCTGTTCATGTTTGAATCCTCAGCCTTGAGGACCGTGCCGGATAACGGACTCGGTAACATAAAGTACATCGCGAACTTGCTTCAAGACCTTTACGAGCACAGAGCTGCCTTTCCAAAGTCCGAGTATCAAGACAGTCTCGCTGGACTTCTAGAAGAGCATCGCGCAGTTGTGTCTTGCAAAAGGGGCATTTCGTCCAATGTGAGTGAGTTCCTGCGACACTCCCTGGGGCAACGACAGACAAATGAAGCAGGCCTTGACAGCTATGACCAGGGCTACTTCCTCAGTAAGCGTGGATCCTACGCTTCAGCTCCCTGGGTACTTTCCATCGGCCCGGTTTCCGCCTTGACATTGGTTGACTGTTGTACGCAGACGAGCCGAGCGCCGCGAACGGTAAGCGATTTCGCAAATCACCTTGCAAGGTACGGAATTGAAGTGACTCCAGAGGAAGTCATGGCAAATGACCTTGGAAGGACGCTACGAAACCTAAATCTGGTGCTGGACAGCCCGGACGCGGAAGGTGGAATGGTGCTTGTAAGTCCGTTCCAAGGCAGGTCTGCAATAGGATGACGCCAACGTGAGCCACTTCTTGAAGATCGTCGAAGAATACGTGAGAGGCGAGCTATCCTCTGCGCTGAGCGCATCTCAGACACACCAGCTGCGAATGGTATTCCAGGGGCCGCCGAGCAGTGTGCTTGAGGAGTTGTACGAAGCACTAACCGCAGACGATGGATTCGTCAACTTAGACGTTGCCGATCGAAAAGTCTCGTTGCCGGTGTACTTGCTTGATTCCGCCGCTCCTCCCACCACGCACATGAAGTCTTCCATTTGTGGCCAAGAGCATCTCGTTCGAGTTCGTACGAGTGATTGCCAGGCCTTTCTTGTACTGTTGCCGCCCTCCGAGCAGATTAACCTCTCCCTTGAAACCGCGATGTTCCATGTCGGCCCGAGCAGAAGCGCGACTAGCTTGGGCCTGTGGAGGGCACACCCGTTGATAAGTCGCCTGATCGGCGAAGGCATTAGGCGTCGATGCCTGTCTTCGCAAGGCAAGGAGGCTTCGCCGCTCATCAGTCAGGCTCTGGAGGAAGCCTGGGAAGTAGACGACAAGTATAGGGACAAGCGAACAATCTGGAACTTGCTGCGACGGCTCAACGATTCAAAGCTTGCTGATATCCCGCTGCACAATCAACTTGCCTCGATTCTTGGCTTCGCATCCTGCGACTCGGAGGAATTTGGAGGAAAGGAACATCAGGGGCTCATCGAGCAAATCGCCCGGTTTATTGAATCAAGGGGCATAGTCGCCGGAATCGGCGAGTTGGTGGAAGCCGCCGAACCGGAACTCAGCGAACCGCTTCAGGAGTTTAGGTCCCATTTGATCCGGAAATGCAGGACGCCAGACATCTTTTCGGCAATTCCGCTGGGCTCTTACTCACCAATTGAAGGCATAGAGCAAGTTTCTTCGCCGGGCTGGTGGTCTACCTTATCCGTTGAGGTATGGCGGCGGCTGCTTGACAAGCCAGAGGACGTAGCTCCAGTTGACGGCCCGAGCATAACAGTTGACAATATACTGGCACCTCGAACCGGGAACTCTCCCTATGTAGTTCAAGGGCGGCCATCGTTCCTCATTCAGAACGATACAAGTGCCTTGATTAGGCTCGAAGTATCGAGAGCAGTCGGACGAAAGAGCTTCGAGCAGCTGGCGACGGTAGAGGTCAGCGGTGCCTCCGAGCAGGCATGGGTCGATGATGAGCCTCCCCAGCATGATTCTAACCTACGCTACAGATTTGAAGCCGACGGTGTGAGAACCGTCACGATTCCCGTCATTGCCTTGGATAGCTTCAACCCCGGAATCTGCGTCTATTCGCGCACGGCCAGCCAGATTTCGCAGGTCAAACTTAACACGAAGGCCATAGCCAACGATGGCACGAAGGTCGCACGATACGAGTGGGACGCAAAGTTGAGGGGAATAGGGAGCCACCAACTTGACCTGTTCGTCTCTCGCCACATCAAGCTTGGCGCTGAGATGCTCGGGTACCAGACGTCAGCTGAAGAGGGCGACATAGCCTCTATCCCGATTAATCAAGCCTCCGAAAGCCATTTCGTTAGTATTTTACAAGTTGACGAACAGTGCTACTTTGAGTTCGAGGCGGTGAAGGGAGGCACGGCACACCCATATAGGTTTTCCGTGGTTACGGAAGACCACGTGCCCGCCGGAGTCACAAGCGAGTTTGGAAGACTGGTCCTTGAAAATCGGAGGGCCAAGACCAATGCGAACGTAGAACCAGAAAGTAACCGGCTTGTCGACTATGTGATATGGGCAATTGATGAAGACACCTCACATAACCCGGTACTTTTCGGCCCGGACTATCTCTCGTGCTGGAGGAAGCCAGACTGGGCATCAAGTCCCGCGCTGACACAGTTCCATTTGGCCCTCGACCCGCGCCCATTCGGTCCCGAGAATACATTGCCGGAAACCCTAATTGCCTCGCGAGCTGCGGTTCTTAAACTACTCAGGACCGCTCCCGGCCAGCAAGGGATCCCGATAGAACTGCATAGGCTTGGAGAGAAGATGCAGGCAAGGGAATTCTCGGCAGCGGTCGAGGAATACCTTGAACGGTATGTAAGCGCGCTGAGCAGCCACTACAACGCAACGGCTTGGATGGATACCATCGCGCTGCTTCGTCGTGAGGGCAATACCAATATGCTAGAGGCCACGCCCTACGCCCTGCTCCTTTCTCCGTTGCACCCTATCCGACTTGCCTGGCAGTGTCGCGCTCAGACCGTTATGAAGGATGCGTTGGATAGACACGAGGAGTGTCCTGGAGCGAGTGTCCTTAATTCTGCAACATTCCCGGATTGTCTAATGCTGCCCTGTCGCAATCCTACCGGGACTTCATCGTACAAGTATTATCTCGCGATGGAGAACTCCTCGGATTACTGGTCGGTATTGTGGGATAAGGACCGTATCGCTGAAGTCGCCTCGGTCTCTGAATCGACAATCTTTGGAGAGGAACTTGGCCTTCATGTTGAAGGGCTCACTGCTGGTTTCAGTACACAGCAGGTTGATCAATCGATTCGGGAGGTCCAACGATTGGTGAGCGCAAAGCCCCGTCTTGGGGTGGCAATCCACAGCGAGACGACGGGTGCAAGCGACTGCAACGAGGGTATACGTCAATGGGCAAGCTCCAATCTAGGACAAGGTGGCGGAAACAGCGAAAGAGATCCATGGTATGAGTTCGGTCGCAAATCGTTGGACATCTCTGACTTCAGAGATTCTGTCCTGCATCCCGAGCCCTCATGGTTGGCATCCCTCACGAAACAGAATGGCGCATCCGTGCAATGGTACTCGGCGAGTACCGAGACATGGGACGAGAGGAACGACCTCGCGCTGATAGCTCACCTGGGCACTGCGAGTCCAAGCGTGGATCTTCAGCAATTGCGCTCGCCCATTGACCGCACTGGCCTGTCTCGTCACCGGCTTAGGAAACAAGTGCCGGGCACAAGCCCGGCGTTCATTGCAGAATCAAGGATTGGACGATTCTTCACTAACGATGCTTCAAATGCTCTGACACACCTTTTACTGTCTGCATTGGAAGCCCTAGAGTCGCGATGTGCTGAAACGTTTGACTCTTACGTATTCGCTCCCCGCCAAGACGTGTTGCGTACGGCACTTTCGACCTCAAGTTACTGCGCCGTCTCATCCTCAAGCGTGGATACTGCATGTTTCTTCGGTGCTCACGGGGAGTTTTACCTCTGGGACTACGACCTGCCATCTTACGGACAGAAAGCAGGACGCGGGTGCGGCTACTATCTGCTTGCACGACTAAGCCCGACTCTTCAGGGTGCAGTTCAAACAGCCGTACTAAGGTTGAAGACTGGCGCTGATTTCTCAATGGCCCGAGCGGAAAGACTTCTATTGGAGGTTTCGGCAAGAGGCATGCCCACGCTCAAGCGGCTTACGGCTGGGGGCACGACCTCGTTTGGGGAAGTGGGGGTGCTTGTTGCAGCGAGAATCCTTCAAAGGGGATCAGGGCAACAACTTTTGCTCGAAGGCCTAATTCCAGCGATTGAAAGGGAAGAATTCGTCAACCTCGTTGTACCAGCCGACCCGTTCCAGGGACAGTACGAGGACTTGCGGCGCTCCCTGAAGTTCGGTGACAGCAAGCGACCAGACTTGATTGTCATTAGCATTGCGCTTCTTTCACGCTCCCCCGTTGCGGTGAAAATCACACCAATCGAAGTAAAGGCGAGAAACAAGTCCATGTCTAGCGCTGAGCGACTTGAAGCTGTTGGCCAGGCGAAGTCGTTTTCCAGTCTCTTGAAGAAAATACAGGAGCTTGCTGCTCGGTCAGAACTTTGGGGTGTTGCCTGGCGAGACATGGTTTGTGCCTGGGTTGACTACGCCTTTCGCGTTTACGGCCAGCTTCCCTCCTTCCAGAGTGTCGAGGGTTGGTCGCGCGTACATGGAGAACTTCTCGAACGACTGATGCGTGCCGAAATCGACATAGACGTGGACGGGCTCGGCAGGCTCGTTTGTATCGAAGCAACGGATAGCTCCACTCGGGAAGACGTTGACGGAGACCGGTTTCTGGAGACGGTCGTACTGAGCCACTCAAACGCGTTCGCAATCATTGACAACGAGCATTGTGAGCTTCTCGCAGGTCTAGGGAATCAACTTGGAGACTGGGATCTGCATCCGACGGTTCATACACCTGAAGATGACACCGCCCTCGACGACGCGGAAGAGCGCAGAACCACCACGGGGACCGTCGAGAAGGAGAGCCCGGCACCTATGCCCGACGCGGAGGAAACACCAGAGGATCAGGTAACGGCTTGCCCTAGGGGAATTAAGTTCGTAGTCGGGCATGTCCTGAATTCAATATCGAATGATACCCTAAGCTTCTTCCCAGGGAACACGGCGCTAAATCAATTGAACGTAGGGATTGTCGGAGATTTGGGGACGGGAAAGACCCAATTGATTCAGGCACTTATTTACCAACTTGTAAGTGCGAAGGAAGACAATCGTGGAAAACCTCCACGGATTCTCATATTCGATTATAAAAAGGACTATTCAAAGCCTGAGTTTGTTGCGGCAACGGGAGCCCGGGTTGTAAAACCGCATAAGATACCGCTCAACTTCTTCGACCTAAGGGACAGTGAGCGAACGCAGGCGGCGTGGCTTGAACGCTTTAAGTTCTTCTTCGACATCCTGAGCAAGATCTATGGCAATATCGGACCTGTGCAACGGGAGACCATCAAGACCGCAGTCCGTAAGAGTTACGAAGGGCAGATTGACGCGACTCGTTATCCGACGATAATTGACGTATTTGAGGCCTACAAGCGGGAGAATGACGGGAAGGTCGATGTCCCGTACGGCATCATGAGCGATATCGTTGATGGAGAGTACTTCGAGGCCGATTCAGGGCGCGTTGAGCCGTTTTCCGCGTTTCTCGACGGTGTTGTCGTTGTTGACCTCGCGTCTGTTGGTCAGGACGACCGGACCAAAAACATGCTAGTTGTTATATTTCTAAACATGTTCTACGAGCACATGCTGAAGATACAAAAGCGGGAATTTCTTGGGAACAATCCTCAGGTGAGATTTGTCGACACGTTACTGTTGGTTGACGAGGCAGACAATATCATGAAGTACGAGTTTGATGTGCTGAGAAAAGTTCTGCTGCAGGGGCGCGAATTCGGAGTCGGGGTATTACTGGCCTCTCAGTACCTCTCTCATTTCCGCACTACAAACGAGAACTACCTCGAGCCACTCCTAACGTGGTTTATTCATAAGGTGCCAAATGTTAGCGTGAAGGATCTTCAGTCGGTGGGGCTGTCAGGAGTTGATCAATCGTACGTCGATCGAATTAAGGGTCTTGCTCAACACGAATGCTTGTTCAAGACACTGGACGTGAATAGTTCCTTCATGCGGGGAACTCCTTTCTACGAGATATTTCGTGACATTCGGGGCGACTAACCAACTAATCGCTGGCCACCGTGAGGAGCAGACGTTTGTAATACAATGCCTCACACGTGGTAAATTCTAGGCGCTAGACGTTGCAGGTCCTGCGGTCGTTCTATCGTAGCTTGGTTTAGGTATTTCGCCCCATCCCCACTCGGGGATGGGGCTCCTCGATAATTCTAGATTAATTCCCGCATTCTGACCCAACAAGCTAGGTAGCTTGTCAAGAGTATCACCCGCATGGACACTTTCGTCACTTCGGGTCGTCCGGAAAATGCTCCTCCCCACGGTGGAATTCAAGCGGGTGCTTGGTGCGCTGGAAGCGGGCCATGGCCTCGGCGCGGGTTTCGCCCCAGCGGATTGGCGGGGAGAGGCGGTGGGTGGTGGCGAGCTGCTGGAAGTGGACGCGGGGGTACTCCGCGTACATACACGGCAGCACTTCGATGTATACGGCCTTGCCCTCGGCTTGCGCGCAGGCGTTGGGTACGTCGCGCCACTCGGTCAGTTCCACGCCCAGGATCGCCATGTCACGCTGTAGCTGGACGAAATTCTCGACACCGGGGAGTTCGTCGTGGAGTTTCAGCGTTCCGCGCTTCATCACCGGGGCGATGATGGTCAGCTGCCAGTCGACTTCCAATGCCATCTGCTCGGAGGTGGCACGACACTCGTCGACACGGACTAGGTAGACGCCGGGCGTGATGATGTCGCGGTCGCGTTCACAAGCTTTCGGGTGCCAGGGATTCTGGCTGTTATCGTTTTCGTCGTTCATGCTCATACCTTTCTGTATGCGTTATACCGCCCGGCGCACCACGCGCCGGGCGTGATTCCGAGCTACTTCGCGTCGCCCCAGGTGGGCCCGTGCCCGACCTCGACGAGGTTCTTCAGCGTCGCCTTGGGGAAGACGCGGCGCATGCCGCGCTCCATGCAGTCCCGCAGCGCCGCCGCGACGGCGGGCACGTTGGCCTCCGGGCACTCGACGAGGATCTCGTCGTGCACGCAATTGACGACAAGGGCGTCCAGCGGGTCGAAGGCCTTGGGGAGCAGCGCGAGCGCGGCGAGCATCACCTCGCCCTCGGCCCCCTGGATCGGGGTGTTCATCGCGGCGGTGAAGAATTCGTGCTTCCGCTCGCCCGCGAAGTCGCGCACGCGCCCCATCGGCGTCACGGAGCACTCCGTCCGTTCGGCCTCGTCCACCTGCGCCAGCTGCCATTCGCGCACGCCGGGGTAGGTGGCGAAGAAGCGCTCGCGCAGCCGCTCGGCCTGACCCTTGGAGAGGACCACCCCGTAGCTGGCGCGGGCGTAGCGCATCAGGCCGGCCGCACCCATCCCGAACAGCAGCCCGAAGCCAATGGCCTTCGCCATCGTCCGCTCTTCGCCGGTCACCTCGCTCGGGCGCTTTCCCAGCACGCTCGCCGCCGTGAGGCGATGCACGTCCTTGCCCTGCTCGTAGGCCGCGAGCAGCCGTGCGTCCCCGCTGAGCAGCGCCGCGATCCGCAGCTGCATCTGGTTGTAGTCCGCGCGCACGAAGACGTATCCCTCCTGCGGCACGAAGAGGCGGCGGAACTCCGCGTCGCGCGGCAGGCCCTGCACGTTCGGACCGCTGGCGCTCATGCGGCCGGTCTTCGCCCGGGCGATGTGGAAATGCGAGTGCAGGCGGCCCGTGACAGGGTTCACCTGCCCGGCCAGCGCGCTGCCGAAGCGCGTCAGGAGGTCGTTCCACCGCCGGTACGCCAGGAGCACTGCGACGACGGGGATATCTGCGAATGCCGCGAGATCGTCCGCCGTCGTGCTGAGCTGGCCGCCCTTGGTGCGGGGCCACGTGCCCAGCTGCGCCTTCGTCGCCGATGTCTCCAGCAGTGAGGCCATCTGCTGGGCGGAACGGGGATTGACTTCGTCGCCCGCCAACGCGCGGAGCTCGGCCAGCGCCTTCTTGCGCTTGCGACGCCAGCCGCGCATCGCCTCGGAGTGGCGGTCGAGGTCCAGCCCGATGCCATTCAATTCCATGAGCGCGACGGACTGCTGCGCGTCGTGCATGAGTTTGCAGAGCTCGTCGCGATTCCGGCGGGATATGTCGCGGCGGAGCTCCTCCCAGAGGCGGAGTGTCACCTCCGCGTCGTTTGCCGCGTACTGCAGTTGCCCCTCGTCCAGCGTCTCGGCGGACCAATCGGAGCGCTGCATGGACTTGTCCACGTGGATGCCGAGCCGCTCCGCCGCCAGGTCCGCGAGACTCCGCAGGCGGTTGCTGACCGCGTTGTCGCAGAGCATCGTGCAGTAGGGCGGGTGCGGCTCGGGCGTAAGCTCCGCCTGCAGCAGGTGCTTGTAATCGAAGAGGCCGTTGTGCGCGACCCAGCCGTCGGCGAAGAGGGGAGCCAGCGATTCGAGCGGCACCTTGTAGAGATCGAAGACGTATACCTTGCCGCCGGTCGTCGCCTGGACGAGCCGGGGCCGCGAGCGCCACGGGTCCAGGGCGGCCCCCGGATCGTCGGCGTACTCCGGCAGCGGCGCAGTCTCGATATCGATGGCGATGTGCGTGTCATCGCCCGCCGTGAGCTGTTTTACCAGGGCCTTCGCCCGTTTCTTTCCGGTCACCAGTTCATAGTTCACGTGTACGTGTTCCTTCTGTGCTTTGGCCGCGCTCTTTTTCCCGCGTTGCCGATTGGGCGGTTCGTTGGATTGCTTGCGTGCGGATGCTGGGGAGGCGCGGCCGTTCCGGGCGCGTGCCAGTTCCAGCCCGGCCTCGCACCAGTCGGCGATCGGCATGCCGTTCAGGAAGGCCTCGCCCGCGTCCTTGCCCAGTTCGCGGGGAACGATGAGCCGGTGCGCGTTGGGGTAGAAGCGCCGCATGCGGCGGAAGGCCTGCGCCCCCGCGTCGTCGCTGTCTGTGGCGATGAGCGCGATCCGCGCTTTGCGCACCAGGGCCTCGGCCCGTTCGTCCAGGCGGTACGCCGCCGAGCCGAGGCCGATGAAGGCGAAACCCTCCGGCACCTCCTGGCGGCAGAGGTGGGCGTCGAGCGCGGACTCCACCACCACGGCGGCGTCCATGCGCCCGTCCGGCGGCAGGACCAGGCTGGCGGCCTCGGAACCCAGCAGCACCCGGTACTTCCCGTGCGACTCGTCGTCGCAGCGGAACAGCAGCTTGCAACACGCACCCGATGCGTCACGATGCGGAATCACGATACCGGCGGGCGCGCACACGGTGGGCGGCTGACCATCGTTCTCTGTGTACGGGTGCACCCCGAAGTCGCCGGGTTTGTAGTAGCGGCGCTCCGGCATGGCCCCGAGCCCCGCCGCGCGGATAGTCCCCTCATCGAGCCCGCGCTCCATGAGGTATTCCAGATACTCCTCGCCCTCCTCGCGGAAGAGCAGTCCGGCGCAGCGTTCCGCCAGTTCCTCCGCGCGTTGCCGCCAGCGTTCTCGGTCCACCCGGCGCGTGCGCTCGTAGTACGCGTCCCGAAAGACGCGCGTCCTGCCGACCAGCGACTCGGCCTTCTCCCGGCTCATCGGGGTGAGCAGCCGTAAAAGCTCGGCCAGGGGACCGCGCCAGCCGCACTGGCGGCACCACGCATTCCCCTGTGCGGGCCAAACGCAGAGCCGGTCCGACCCGCCGTCGCCCAGGTGCGAGCGGCAGTGCGGGCAGGGCGACTTGTACTCGCCGTCGTTCGTCGCGCTGCTGTACACGGCGGCGAGGCCGTGCTCGTTGAGCACCTTGATCGGATCATTTGTCATGGCTCGACTCCTCCCTGCGGGCGGCGGTGCGCACATCCACGCGGTAGCGTTTGGTCTTGTCCACTTTTCCTGCGTCGCGGATGGTGAGACCGTCCTCGCCGAAGGCGCGCCCGGCGATGCGCGTCAGCAGCCGCCCCATGCGCTTGTTGAGGTCGCCGCCGTGCGGCGCGAACAGCACCGTAGGACGCTCGTCCGGGTCGAGGGCGCTGGCGAGGTCGCGCGCCGTGAATGCGTCGCCGCCGAATCGATCGTGGGCGCGGGAGAGCATCAGCTCGTACTCCTCGGCGTCGTGGTCGCGGGCGCGCAGCTCGGCGCGGCTCTCCAGCAGCCCGGTGGCGTCGGCGGTGTGCAGCAGCCCGGAGCAGAAGGAGACCCACGCCTCGAAGGAGCCGAGCGTCGGCACGGCCTCCGGCAGCGGCCTGCCGTCGCGCAGCCACTTGGCCGCCAGTGTGTAGACCGCCCGCAGGATCTTCCGCCTGTGTTCCCGCACGTAGGCGAGGAGGTTCGCGTGCCGGAAGTCGGTGCGCTCCTCGGGGCTCGGGTGGTCGCTCGCGAGGCGGATAAGCGCGCATCGCCGCCGGATGTCCCCGCCGACCTGCACATTATTTCCCGTCACGATGAGGACGACGTGGTTGGGGTAGGTCGCGTAGGTGCTCTCGCCCAGCCGCCGGTCGCCGTAGAACTCGGAGGTGAGGAAAGCCGCCAGCTCCGGGGCCCAGATGCGCCGCTCCGCATTGTCGAGCACGTGCATGAGCGCGCCCGAGGAGACGAGCGCGAAGAGCCGCTTGCGCAGCTCGTCGGGGGCCACGTCCGCCGGGCTGAACTCCCCCTCGTGCCCGTAGGCGATGAGGGACAGGACCTTGCAGAGCAGACCCTTGCCCGTGCCCGGCACGTTGGCGTCGACGATGAAGAGCGGCGTGACGCCCTCGACCCGCTCGCGCAGGACCATCGTGAAGAGCAACGCCACGAGGTCCGCCACGCTATCTTCGTGCACGGGGAAGTCGTGGAAGGGATCGAGAATGGTGTCCCTCGCCCGCAGCAGCACCTTCCGGTTGATGACGGCCGGCAACGTCATCCCCTCCAACTCGGGCGGGAGGTCCAGATAAGTTCCGTGTTCCGGGTGGAGGCCGGAGGCCGCGATGAGCTCGCCGTCCGCAGTGAGCAGCGGGTTGGACTTCACCCAGTGTACGCGCGGGATGCCGTCCGGAAACTCGGGCAGGCTGAGGATGTCGTCGGCGAGCTTGCGCGAGGGGTCGGTGGCCATCCACTCGCCATCCTTCCCGCGCCGTTGGAAGCCGACGCGGCGTCCCACGTAGCCGAGCAGCGACTCGCAGGTATGTTCCTCCAGCGCGGCGCGGCCGGAGCGGTGGACGATGCGGAAGGGCCGGCCGCCGTAGAGCACGAAGCCGTGGTCAGGCTCGGCCGCAAGCACATCGAGCACCTGCCCGGTCTGCTCCGGCACGGTCTGGTGGATGCTCACAGCGTCCGGACGGCGGATGGACGCGGGATGCTTCCCGGCGGGCCGCGACGCTTCCTCGGCGCGCGTCTCCTGTGCCATCTTCTCTTTCAGTTCCTGTTTCCTCATACCCGTCCCCTCCCGCACCCGAAGGGCTTTGGGGCTTTGAGGGGTTTCCGGTTTGGTCCTCGATCCATGTGCGTTGCGTCTCCGTGTTGCGAACTCGGGGATGAACCGCGAGTACTGGTTTTCTCGCAGCATGGAGGGGCATCGTTCCGAAGTGCGGAAAGGTCCGGAGTTTTTCTTGCGGCAGGGAGAGCGACAGAGCGAGGGGAGATTGAGACAGGAAAGAAACCCGGATAAAACCCGGTGGAAACCCCGTCGAAGAAGTGAAGGCCAGCCTGCCGGAAGGGTTCCTGGAAGGGGTTGCTGGGTTTTAGGGGTTTCTTTTTGCTCCCCGCGCGAGAGCGATCCTGTCATCGTCCCGTCGGATCGAGATCACACTTTATATACGGGGGACTAAACCTGAAACCCCTAAAACCCCCAAACCCCGGTGGCGATGATTTTGGCGGGGTAGGCCTAGGCCCCTGCCGATGGATTATGGAAGTCACAGAGCGTTCTGTCCGAACGGTCGTATTGTGTAGGATGGTCGTTCCGCGCGACGGAACGACAAAGAGTGAAGGAGTGCATCGCATGCCGAAGAAGAGGAACCCCTACGCCTCGGCGGGGCAGAAGGTCGTCGGGCTCTACAGCCTGCTGCTGTTCACCGGGCGGGCCTACTCGCTCGGACAGCTCGCGGGTATGTTCCAGTGCTCGAAGCAGACGGTGCTGCGGATGGTCGAGGAGATCGAACTCACGCACCGGCTGCGGCTGGAGACCTGGGTCGAGGGGCGCGAGCGGATGTACCGCGCGGCGACACCGCGCCAGCGCCCGAACGTCTCGCTCTCTATCGACGAGATCCAGCAGCTGCTCCTGTGCCGCGACATTGTGTGGCACTGGCTGCCTGCGCGCCTGCGCGAGGACATCGAGGGGACCATCGCGAAGACCGCCGTGCTGCTGCCGGAGTACGACGGCCGCGAGGCCGCCCTCACCTCGCTCGCCGGAGCGAGGCCTAAGGGCGTCGTGGACTACGCGAAGGCGCAGGACCAGGTGGACGCGATCATGCGCGCGCTCCGCGACCGGCGCATCTGCGAAGTGTCCTACCACTCGCCCGACCGGCCGAAGCCGAGGGTGCTCACCGTCGCGCCGTACCAGCTGCTCGCCTACCGCGAGGGCCTCTATGTCCGCTGCCGCCTGGAGAAGGCGCTCGACAAGCCGGAAGACTTCTACGATCCGACGCTCGCGCTGCACCGCATGAAGAAAGTGACGATGACCGAGCGGAAGTTCCGCGCCATCCCGGCCAAACCCGAGGACGCCAGCGGCAACGGCTTCGGCCTCTCCCGCGGCGAGCCCTTCCGCGTCGTCGTCGACGTGATCCCCAAGGCCGCCATGTACGTCCGCGAACGCATCTGGAGCCCCGACCAGAAGATCACAAACAAGAAGGACGGCGGCCTACGGCTGGAATTCTCCGCCAACAGCCGCGTCGAGGTACTCAACTGGATTCTCAGCTTCGGCGGCGAGGCGACGCTGGTGGAACCGGAGGATATCCGGGACGAGATTGTCCGGCGGGTGGAGGTGATTCGGAGTTCACATCGGCCATGAAGATTAAGCAGTCGATGGAGGAATATCCGGCAAGTCAAACACCCGCATGTATTCTTCGGCCTCTGCCAAGTGGTCGGCCGCCAGCTGACTGAGGTCAGCCATAACGAGCGCGTGCCTACGGCTCTCCACGACACCAAAGAAATCGATTCTATCGAGTAGGTAGACCAATATCGCGGACCCAATACCGGTCAGAATACCAACGACGACCACGGCGATCATATCCGCGAATGGTGCAATAAATGGAGCCACAGCTAGAAGTGACTTGGACACAAACTCTTCGATGCCAAGCCCGGCAGCGACGGCAAGTCCGGCGGCGAATATCTTGCTCGCCTCGTGCGCAGCTTCGCGTCGTGTCATCCCCTTTGGAGGAAACAGTAACAACTTGAACGCTCGTAGCAGCGAGAGCGTTCCCTCGCGGATGATCCGGACTACCCGCCTAAACGTAGTAAGGAACGTGTTAATCACGAAGGTCACAAGGTTTGACACGAATCCGCTGATGCTTCCTTCCACGAAGGCCTTGAAGGCTACATCCCATCTTCTCACAAGGCGGGATCCGATGCGTTGGAATCGTTCTCTTAGATCCTGGAGTACGCCTCCGCCGAGCGAGCCCCCTCTCCACTGCTTGAAGAAGTCTCTTGCCTCTGCAATCAATCCACTCGCCAGTTCGTGTAGCAACAGACCGATGGCCTGCTGGACCCCCATACTTGTGGCTTCAGAAGCGCCTGTACTCACAATTTCCTTTCCATAGAAGGTTGCCTTCTCACCAACAGTAGGCTTATGCTTTTGAGCCGTCTGACTCCCACGCTCGGCAGCAGCTCTTGTACGCCGTCCATCCATATCGAAGCGGTTCTTGTTACTGGCAGTCTTCTTTTGGACAGTCTTGGCCTCAAAGCCTGCCAGCTCTTGGTCGAGCTTCGATCTGTTAATTTCACGCTTCGTTACAGCAAAGTTTTCGCGATCTGACGCAAAGTCTGCTTTGCGTTGATCATTAAGCATGAAGCCACCGTTTAGGTGAAATGTCTTCAACGGATATACATGGTCCGTTTCAACTCTATCTTCTATTTCATCCAAGAACTTCCCCGTATACGTATCCTGTATCTTTCCGTGCACATTGATTCGCGATTTCTTATAGTCGTCCATGCACTTGGATGTCTTGTATTTTACGTAAACATCACGAGCTTCATCATCATACTTGTGCGTCTTATTGGCAGGCTTGAGCCCCTGTTTCATATTGTGGATCGTCGTTACGTTTCCACCGTCGTGATCCTGAAACAGAATCTTCGCAAGACCAAACGGCTTAATGAGCGCATCGAGCACTTGTTGCTTCGCCCCCTCCATAAGGTCGTCGAACTCGCGCGCACTCACCCTGCCACGCAGCTCATCGAGACAGGCAGCAACCTCTGCATCTGACACGGACAGTTCTAGATCGAACGCGTAGTGTGATTCTTGTGCCGCCGCTAATTGAGCGACGCGGTCGCTGTCAGACTCTGAATCAAGAATGTTCACCACACCGTTGGGCGGTGTAGGCACATCCGGAGCCTTTGCCTCGTCTCGAATTCGATTTAGCCTATTCTTTCGAGCTCGAAACCGCTTCGCCGCATCGTCGTCCATTACTCTCTCCTCAATACGCCCATTCGTCTAGACTCACTACGAAATCATCGCTCCTCGCCCAAACAGCTTTAGTTCTGATAGGCACTCCAGGTCGCCAAGAATGCAACTTCTCGGTCGTGCACCACCCCATCCGATTCCGCAATAAGACGAAGCATATCCCCAATAAGGGGCCAGTGCTGTCTATCGACTTTTTCAACAAAAAGCATCGCCGTATTGAAGGTCGGCGGGGACTCAAACAGGTCGATCAGCACCAACTTCAAACGCTCGGGAAGCGCGACAGACGAAATCCCGGAAACAAACTCCTGAATATCTTGCCTCTCTTCGTGATGAATCTCGCCATCACAGTTCGCCAAGGCAACCGCCATCGCATAAATGCCAATCAGGAAATCCTCGTAAGCGCGATGTTCGCTAAAGCGCTCGGACACGACCTTCATGCTTTCGGCGAAACGAGCCTCTTGAGCAGTCAGTCTTGCTTGAAGTTCCTCGTTGTCCTCGGAAAGGTCACTCTCATGATCGGCGTCGATTCGGGACTTGGTCGCGCCGATGGCTGCACCTATTCCGCCTCCCAGAAGCGCCCCTCCGACTGTCAAAACACCAACTGGAGCAAGGACTGGTGCGGCTACTGCTGCGACTACACCACCGAACGCGTAACCGAGGACGGTACCGAATCGAAATCTCCGCCCGGTACTGCGTGGTTCATCGTATGAGCACTCCTCGTCTATTTCTACTTCTACTTCCGCTACCTCGATCTCTTCTGATCTCTCCCTCAAATGATCGGCAATCGTCATGCGCCGCGCTGTCGCGGCTTTCTTCTTTGCTGCTGCCATGAATGCGTAACTCCCCGTATTGTCCGTAGTTTTCGACACAAGAGCCGTCAACGATTCTGGCTCCAGAGCGCAACAAAGGTTTCTACACGACTGGACAGGGGTTTTCAATTCCGAAAAGGGGTTTCCAGGTTTTCTGGATTCGGGGTTTCTGGCGCGAAGCCACCACAATCTCGGCAAAAAATAGTCTCATACGGCGGGC
Organism: Candidatus Hydrogenedens sp.; assembly: GCA_016125095.1. GTDB lineage: Bacteria > Hydrogenedentota > Hydrogenedentia > Hydrogenedentales > JAEUWI01 > WGMK01. The sequence continues at coordinate 25,364 of WGMK01000018.1, forward strand.
TCCCCGGTTCAGGGAGCCCGCCGTATGTCTTATTTTCCAAGCATCAGAATGTCACATCCGCCGCGGTGGCGATGCTCTGGAGGGTGACGTGCTTTTCGTCGGACACGGCGAGGATCCAGCCGCGGGTACGGTCGACGCATGCCCAGCCGGACTTGAACCAGGCCCCGGAGCGCGGACTCAGCAGTTCCTGGATGCCGCCCCAATAGGGCCGCATCTCGATGCCGAAGTGCGCGGCGAGTGCCGCGGCGAGTTCGGGAGCCGCTAGGTCGCCCACATTGAACAGCGGCTCCACCGTGTCGTTGAGGAACACAATGGCGTGGACGCTCCCCGACGGAGCCAATTCCAACCACCACGAAGAGTACATCGCCACTTCGCGGTTGAAGCGCGTGCCGGTGCGGCGCAGAATCGGGGCGTAGTTGCCCTCCTGCGTGTACTGCAACGGTGCAATGCCGTCCCACGCGCCGCCGCTCTCGTAAGGCTTGTCTGGAGCGCCACCCGGCGGAAGTCCGTGGTCCAGCATGACGCGGGCCGCAGCCTCGACGGGCATGCCGAGGTACAGGCCCCGCAGGATCGGCGAACCGCTCACGGCGTAACGGGCGGTCTCACCGGCGGGCGCTGGCGGATTGACCGGCGGGGCTGGAGCCTCCGGCGTAGTATCCTCCCCCATCCGGCCGAGGGAACCGCCGAGGGCAATGAGGCGCTGCACCATGGCATCTTGCCCCCCGGCTTGCGCGGCATCCACCACCGTGAACCCCTCATCGTCGGTTGCATTCACATCGGCCCCGTTATCCAGCAGCAGTTTCACCATCGGCATGTCACCGTTCGCCGCGGCGGCATGCAATGGTGTACCGCCCATGATGGCGTCGGCCTGATCAACCGGCGCACCGTGTTCAAGCAACAGCCGTACGAGTTCGACGTTGCCGGTTTCCACGGCCACGTGCAACGGGTAGTTGAAGGCAGCCTCGCAGGCGGTGTCCCAATCGACCCCCTGTGCCAGTGCCCGTTCCACCGGTGCAATGTCACTGCCTTGTATGGCCTCGCACAGCATCGCAGTCCCGACATGATCCGCGATCGCGGCGTTGTGCACGATGCACAACGTCAGCGCGATTACGATCGTTCGCATGTATTTCATTTCGTGTGTCTCCTGTTTGCGTTGGACCTACTCGACGTAGACCCGGTCCTCGGCTACCAGCTTCCCGCCGCCCGTCTCCACTTTCACGTCGTAGCTCCCGGCGGCATCCAGCAGCACGGGCGCTGCGTAGGTGTCCCATTCCGGCGAAACGATGTGCTGCTCGGCGGGCACCCATGCACTTGCGCCGGACTGGCGCACGAACACCGTGAGCGTGCTGTCGCCGAAGGGCTCGTCGCCCCGGATGACCATGTGCACCCAGCCCATGGAGAATTCGTTTCCTTCGTTCACCGTGTTCAGGTTCGCGTCGACCTGCTCGGCGAAGGTGATGGTCCCGCTGCCGCCGGACAGTCCCTGGAGCAGCAGCCCCACGAAGAGCAGGGCGAAGATGCCCAGCTTCACCGGGACGTAGGCCGCCTCGCGCGGGTGCTCTTGCGCCCGCTGGATGAGCTCGCTGCGCTTCACGAGGTAGAGCGGGAAGGCGATGAGCCACAGCCAGAGGCTCCCCAGCGCCCAGGCCCCGGCGGGAAGGTTGTCCCACCCGGCGCGCCCCGGGATACGCCCGATCTTGTTCTTCGTCGCGTCGTGGTAGATCCAGGCGGCGCAGCCCACCACGAGGAGTTTCATCAGTGTAAGCATGGTTTCTCTTTCCTTTGTTGTTGAGTTGTTCTGGCGAAGACGCCCTCGGCCCCAAGAGAGACCCGGATGCCCGCGCAAAGTTTCTATGGGAAGACGATTATCCGCCCTCCAGTGGCAGCACATGACAATAGTCTGTATGGCGAGCTCCAAGCAAGCTACATAGACAGTTGTCTGTGGTGTGCGTAACCGCCCTTCCGGACAATCCACGCATCTACACGGGAGTGCCCCGAATGCGGGAATTGGAAACGGTCATCGGCGAAGTCGTGCTCAGCCGCCGCAAGCGGCAGCGGCTCACCCAGGAAGCGCTCGCGGAAGCGACGGGCCTCCACCACACTTATATCGGCCTCATTGAGCGCGGACTGCGTTGTCCCAGCGCCCGCGTGCTGATCGCGCTCGCCGAAGGGCTCGACACGACCGCCGCCAGCCTGATGGCCAGCGTCGAACGCGAGTTGGCCAAAGCGAAGAGTGCGAAGCGCCCGGCACCAAAGAAGCGCGTGCCCCGTAAAAGGAGCACGCGCCGGTAGCGGTGGATTGTTACGTGGAAATCCGTGTCACCCGTCCGTACCGGTGAGGCGGTTGGCGGTCTGGTCCGCGCGGTCTCGCAGACTGGAGTCCGCCAAATGGGCGTACCGCTGGGTCATCTGGCTGGACGAGTGCCCGAGGCTCTTCTGCACCTCGAACAGGCTCGCTCCGGATTGCACCATGTGCGACGCGAAAGTATGGCGGAGATCGTGGATCCGCATGTCGCTGATCTTGGCGCGCTTGCACGCGGTCTTGAAAGTGCGGTTTGGCTGCGCCACGGGCTTGTTCGCCAGCTTGCCGGGAAAGACGTAGGGGTGCCCCTTCTTCCGCTGAGATTGCATCAGCAGGATTTCGTCCATCGCCGCCGCAGACAGATAGACCCGGCGCGACTTACCGGACTTCGTCATGCGCAGCAGGATCGACTGCGCCTCCAGGTCAACATCGTCCCAGCGCAGGTCGTACACCTCCCGGCACCGCAGGCCCGTAAACAGCAGCATCCGCAGACCGCTCGCGACGACCGGGTTCTCCGCACCTTCGAGCGCCGCAAGGAAGCGTTTGACCTCGTCCTGCGTCAGGTAGCGGTCGCGGCCCTGCGGCTCCTGGAACTTCTTCACCCCGATACACGGGTTTCTCGCAATCATCTCCCACTTCACCGCGAGATTCAGCATGGCCTTTAGCACGATGAGATGGTGATTGGCCGTGGTCGGTGAACGCCCCTCGCGCACCTTGGCGTGGAACTGCTGCACGTCGCGCGTGGTGATACTGTCCAGTCGCCGGTCGCGGAAGTGGGGCAGCGCTCCGGTGTTGAGGCGGCTCTCGATCACATCCGGCCGCCGCACGGTGTTGCGGGCATGGGGCAGGTAGTGCTCCTCCGTGAACTCCCCGAAAGTGACGGTATTCGCCAACCGCTCGAAAGCCTCGCGGGGTTCTTCGCCTCGCGCCATCATGCCGCGCATCTCCCAGGCGCGCTCCCGCGCGTGGCGCAGGTTCATGCCGGGGAACTCCCCTAGCTTGAGCGCACGCTTCCGGCCCCGCCAGCGGTAGCGGAAGAACCAGAAGCAGCGCCCATTCTTGCTCTTGTTGAAGCGCAGGCCGATACACTCCGTGTCCGATAGTTCCATCTGCGACGATGGGCTGTCGGGGTCGTGCGGCGGCAGCGCCTCCAGCTCCCGCTGGGAAAAGCGGAAGCGGGTCTTGCTCTCGACCATTCTGGGCATGGTCCGTCCTCCTTGGTTTGTGGTCACTCCGGTGGCGCGGCGGCGCACCACGACGAGCTAGTTCGTTGAGCGGGCTCACTTCGCCCTTGGTTTCAATAGGTTGTTGCGGCAGGAGCCGTCGCGTGACGGTCCACCCACGGGGCAGTGGCCCCGGCTGCGCCGGATGCTCCGGCGGCGGCAGACCGCACTGGGGCGCGGAGGCCGCTCCTACTCCGGAGCGGTATCCGGTTCCGGCCGGTTGCCGTGGTTCTCCAGGCATCGGCGCAGCTTCGCGTTCGACACGTACTTCCCGTCGATGCGGATGCCCATGCCGTTCTCCGCCTTCCGTCGAAGGCGCTCCAGCACTTCGCTACGGTTGGTCGCTACCGCGTGACGAACAACATCGCGCAGCCGCAGCGGGCGTTCGGTACTCCCTTCGTAATCGATGATCGGGTAGAACCAGTCACCCTCGGAAGCGCAGAAGGCCCGCCAAGTGCGGGTGGTGTTGTAGCGGCACAGGTCCATCGACGTGATGTAGAGGCGTTTGGACATTGGGGACTCCTTGGGGTTGGTGTCTCGATTTCCCTGGCAGACAAGTAGGAAGCGGGCGCGGCGCGGGGACCATCTGCTCGCTCGACCGTTATCAAGCGCTGGCCGGTACCCACGGGTTGTGTTAGGGGTACAGCGTGACGGGGAGCAGAGCGGGGTCCGGGCGCGCCGCGCCCGCGGAGGTGGCATCGGGCAGCGGGGACAATGGAATGGTGCGAGCAACTGGAGGACGACGGCGGGCGCTGCGGCCACAGTCAGGTCTGGCGCAGCGCTCATTCCTTCGGTCATCCGCAGATATGAGGTCCCGATTTGGACACCACTTACGCGATTCACGTGAATGAGGGCTGCCTACCGGAAGTAGCCGAAGTCCGCGAGTTCATCCCGGTGCGTCTGGCGCGCTTGGGCCAGCAGGCCCTCGAAGTCCAGCCGCTGAGCTGCGGCGTGGTGCATGAGGTCGGAGAGCATCTGGACGAAAGTCTCTTCGCGCGTGCAGTCCAGTGCCGCCGGGTGCATGGCGAGCAGGTCGCCCGCGATGGCGGCACGCTCCCTCGGCGTGCTCATGGCTTGCCGTCCGGCAGGAAGTCCCCGACGACCCCCTCGTGCAGGCAGGACTCGCAGCAGCAGGAGGAATCCGGATCCCACTGCTGCCCCTCGTCGCCCTCGGTCACGGTACCGTCGGGGTAGTAGGTCAGGCGCTGCCAGGTTTCTATGCAGAAGGCCTCGCTCGCACCACACTCCGGGCACACGAAGCGCGCCACCGGGGATGCGTTCTCGGCGGCCGATGGATTGGCGTTAAGCTGGGGGAAGTCGATGCCGTATTCGCGATCGAGAAGCCGCTGGTATCTGCGCCGTAGCGTCTCGACCGAGAAGGCCTCGATGGCCTCTGCGAGGTCGAGTAGGTCTCGGTCGTGGAAGCTGAGCACGATACCGATACCGGTGCTGTAGTGCGTGTACTCCACCCCCGCGATGCTTTTCCCCACGAGGCTTTCCGTAAACCGGTCCAGCACTTTCTTCCCTTCCGGCGTGCGCAGGAAGCGCCCCACGTCGGCGTGGTCGGAGGCATCACCCATGGCCGCCTCCGTTCTCACGCACGGTCTCGCCGTCCAGGGTGACGCGCGCTGTCTGGTAGGAACTGCCGCACCAGCGAAGGAAGCGGTCGATGACCTCCTCCAGCGTCCTCGGTGTGTAGTCCATGGTGAGGCAGAGCCGCGGGTATACCGCGTCGTGCTGCTGGAAGAAGCCGCCGGTGAAGCCTACCTCGCGATAGTGCGCGAACGTGAACTTCGCACGCCAGACCATGATGTGGTCAGGACCGAGGTGCGGCTCGCGGCCGTTCACGAGGTCGTGCAGGTGGCGTGCCCGCTCCAGGACCGCCTCGGGGGCGTTGCCGCGTTGCGCCCAGCCGATGTACTCGCACGAGCCCCGACCGAAGGCCTTGCTCTTGGTCTGCGTGACGATGTCCCAGACGTGCGGGTGCTCGTCCACCCACGCGATGACGCGCGCCAACTCGTGCTCGTCGGTCGTAATTTCCGGCCGCGCGCTGGAGCGCCAGAGCGTGCCGGAGTGCTGGTAGGTTTCTGTCTGCATGGTTCAATACTCCGCTGGCAGCAGCAGCGTCGTGGCATACCGCTCGCCGGTGTCGGGGTTCACCACGCTATCGGTGATGATCCACAGCTTGGTTTCGTCGGGAAGGTGGTAAGCGGACAGCAGACGGGTGCCATGGACGAGGGCATCGGCGTTGGCCTGCTTGTCCTCCTCGCACAGGGCCTCGCCCCAGTCCCCCTTCGCATGGCGCTGGAGGTAGTCGATGGGCGCTTGCCCGACCTTCTCCAGCGCGGCGAGCGCTCCGGGCGTCGCGACGACACGGCCCAGGCTGAATGAAACGGCCTTGCTCATGGGCAGAGGCCTCCTATCGGTTTGTTTCGGGTTGGTGGAGAGTTGGGACAGGCCGGAGCCCCAGAGGACCCCGGCCTGTCGTGATTGATTGGTTGTGAGAGATTGGTCTTGGGCGGGCTGACACTCCGTCAGAAACCGGGACAAACCCGAGAGAAACCCGGTGGGGAGAACCGGAGGCCTGCCGGGCGGAACAGCCGCGAGGAGGGGTATCGGGGTTTGAGGGGTTTCTTTGCAGCCCCGCGCGCGAGGATGCACGCACCGGGCAGGGATCGCCCGACACATAGCGTAGACGAGAACCAAACCCGAAACCCCTGAAACCCCCAAACCCCGTGTGGGCCAATACGGTGCAGGTGGTTCTACCGCTTCCCGCGGAGCATCAGCACGAGGTCGTTGGCGAGGCGCTTGAGCAGGCAAGCCCCGCCGCTCCTGCGCACCGGCGGCTTCGTGCCAGCGCAAGCCGACGCGCGGAGGGAATCATGAGTCACGGCCTTGGTCATGGGCAGGGACCTCCTATGGGTTGGTTTAAGGTTGCTACAGAACAGCAGCGGCCGGAGCTCCCAGAGGAACCCCGGCCGCCAATTCGCACCTATAAATAAGGTATAGGTCAGGGGACCCCCGGCATGGCGCCGCCGTTCGAGGGCGGTCCGAACGGGTGCCGGTAGTACCGATCGTGCAGCCGGACGAGCCAGCCGCCTGCCACCGTCACCGCATCGAGCAGTACCATGTCGCGGTCGTGCACGCGGATGAGCCCGAGCGCGCGGTCGCGTACCACGTGGAACTCGCTGTTGGCGCAGACCTCCAAGTGCCGGTCCAGCGTCTCGCCGTCGATCACGATGGCGAAGTAGGGCGGGTCACGGTCCGGCATCGGGGTGCTCCCGCAGCCATTCCGCCAGCGGTGTGCGCGACGCCTCGACATGCACGATGGCATGGATACCTTCGAAGACGTAGACCGCCGTCGGCCCAGCCTTCTCCAGCGCCCTTCGGAGCCGCGTGGACGAGGCGTCGGTCAGCTTCCAGCGCAGGCCGTAGGATCCGCGCCGGATGGCGATCCGGACCCGCGCCACCTCGCGGTGGGTCACGACGTATACCTGGCCGATGTCCGTCACGATGCGCTTCGGCTGTTGTGGCGAACTCCAATGGGGCCTGTTCGACGGACTGCCATCGGTGAGCCGCGCGGGCGTGAGCCATTCCCGGCTCGAGTCCGCCAGATCGAGCGAGCCCCATACGGCTACGCCGCCGCAGTGCTGGAGCCACCGGGCGACCTTGGCCGCCTGGTAGACGTGCACCGCCAGCGGCGCATCCGCCGGAGCACAGACTTCCGCGCTCATGCCCCGGCCTCGGACTCTTCAGGCGATTCCTCCGCTGCAGTGTCGTCCACCGGTTCGACCGGTTCTGCCGCAACGGCATCATCCTCGCCCTTGCCCTTCTTCGCGAAGAAGGGTTTGGGCTTCGGGGGATGGAGCGGTACCTGTTCGGCGTCCTTGGGCACCTTCATCGCGAGCACGGCCTGCTCCCAGGTATCCAGCGCGTCGGGCGCAGCCAGCTGGAGCATGCCCTTCTTCTTCGGGTCCTCGTCCGCCGCGAACACGCCCTCGGCCTTGAGGATCGCCGCGCCGAAGCCGCTGTTGCAGGAGCTTTGCCCCTTCCACGCGGTCTTCAGCGCCAGCGCGCCCTTGAAGGACTTCGTGCCCTTCGGCAATTGCACGAGCGACCTGCGGATCGCCTCCGCCGTCACCCATTCCTTGCTGAAGCGGCCGCTGGACTCGTTCCCGCTGATGCGCAGCAGCACGGTGTCGTCCATGCGGCCAATCTGGTAGGTCAGTTGCCCGTCGCCGCGCGGCGACAGCTTCGGCGCGGTGCTGGTCTTCAGCATCGTCACCATGGGTTCCGCGGCCTCCGGGGAGGCGGCGGCCGCTTCTTCCTTCGTTTTATCCGTCTTCTTCTTCGGGGGCATGGCCCGTTCCTTTCTTCTTCGATCGCTTCTTCGTCTTCGGTTGGGGGTTGTCCGCCGGTGCGCCGTCCGCGAGCCACTCGGGGGTGAGCTCCCTGACGCGCCTTGTCACCGGCGCGGTGACGTAGTTCGAGAGCCGTTCCAGCGCGAGCGCCAGCACGACCAGGTCGTCGGTGAGCCCGATGCCGGGCAGGGCATCGGGACAGGCGTCCATGGGGTTGATGAGGTAGGCGAGCGCCGCGAGCACTAGGGCCCGCACCCAGGCGGGCGTGCCGCCATCGGTGAGGATGACGTAGAGGGTCAGGGCCTTCTGCACGATGCTGCCCGGCACGCTCCGCAGCTTGCGCCGCAGCACCGAGGCATCGACGTCGGGTTCTTCCGTGCTCATGGCGACGCCCCCTCGCCGCACTCCGTGACCAGCTTCTCCCGCAGCGCAGGGTCCAGCCACGGCGCGTCCGGCACCAGGAACGTGATGCCGTACTCGTTGTTGTGGAGCACGCAGGTGCAGAAGACACCGTTCTCGCGATAGCCGCCTTCGAGGATGGCCTCTTGCAGGGTGTAGCCGACCTCCGCTTCCACGTCCGCGTCGGTATCGCCTTCTTCGAGAAGAATGGTATACCCGTCCTCGTCCGCATCGTAGGCCCGGCCGTAGTCCGCGTAGGCCTTGATGAGGTTCTTCACCACGCTGTGCACGACCGCATGCACCGGCGGCGACAAGCCAGCCGCCTCGACCTCTTCGAGGCTCTTGAATGTCTTCATAGGCATCTCCTTGGTAGTGGGTTCCGACCAGGGAGATGATTTATGGGTGAGGAGCCGATAGAAACGGGGTTGGGGCAATCCGCCGCACCCAGGCACGGTGCCGCAAAAGGTTCATCCTAGGAGAATAGGAATTGCACTATTGGCGAGGGCGGCTGCTGTCGGTGCGATAAATCGGTCACCGACGTTCAAACTAGCGACCTCCCGGCCGTCCGTCTTCGGAGCATTGGCCATTCTCTGTCAATTCATGCCGAGACGGGGCGGACGATCTCGACGGGTCGTAGACCTCGCCACATTGAAAAAAACCGCCAACAGCCCCTGTGGCATGAGGCGCCACGCTACCTTCAGAGCCGGTCTTAGTAATCACTAATTGGTTCAGCGCAGGGACTGTCAACGTGCATAATCACCAAGACTCTGGCCGAATCATGCCCACAGGATGAATCGTGTTTGAAAGCACCCTATTGCTCGAACTCGTCGCGCGTTTCGCAGTAACTTCGAGCACGGCAGGCCAATTCGGATAGCGCGTGGAAGTAGCGCCCAAAGGCTGATTGCTGAAACGGGAACAAGGCGGATCATTGTTTTTAGTATTTCTGAATACGGCATGGGCGTAAACTGCATCAAAGGGACACTACTGTAACCAACGGACGCCACGTGCGTCTTCAGGGACAAATGAACACACTTGAAGCACAGCTGCTTGGCAGCCTCAACGAATTCACAGCTTTCGCACGCAAGCGATTGTCTGATCCAGAGCTTGCGGCGGATGCCGTTCAGGATAGCCTGCTCAAGGCGATTCAGGCCGCGGCGAAGAATCAACCGATCGGAAATGTGAAGGCGTGGTTCTACCGCATACTTCGCCACACTATCATCGACTTGTACCGGCGTCAGGATGCCCGGGAACGGGCGTTGGCGCTATTCGAGCGGGAGTTGCCGGATAGCCCCGGGGTGGAAGAGGACCATGTGACCTGCGCCTGCCTGGGCAGACTGATACCGACCCTCAAGCCGGAGTACTCGGAGGTTCTGCAACTTCTCGACCTGGAGGGATACTCGACGGCCGAGGCCGCTAGCAGGCTTTCAACCAATGAAAACAACGTGAAGGTGCGCTTGCATCGCGCGCGAAAACGATTGCGGGAGCAACTGGTGGTGACCTGCAAGCTATGCGCCAAGCATGGTTGCCTGAATTGCACTTGTAACTCCGGCAAGGAAGGGAGTTGTTAGGATGGCCAAGGACCCCATTTGCGGTATGAACGTTGATGAATCGACTGCACTTCATGTCGAGCACGACGGCGAGACGCACTACTTCTGCAGCGAGGGGTGCCGAGGCAAATTCCTTGCGAAGGTGGCCGATTCTTCCAAGCCCACGGAGGCGGCGCACTCCTGCTGCAAGTCGGGAGACCATCATTCGCATCACCACGGCAGCCACCACGCTCCATCCTCTGAGATTCGAAGCACGGCAAAGTACTTTTGCCCAATGTGCCCCGGCGTGGAGTCAGACAAACCGGGTTCATGTCCCAAGTGTGGCATGGCATTGGAGAGAAACCCAGCCTGGGTTCCGGAAGCAACGGCAAAGAAATATACCTGCCCCATGCACCCGGAAGTGGTTCAGGATCACCCGGGTTCCTGTCCAAAGTGCGGCATGGCGCTGGAGCCGATGGTGACGGATGCGGATGACGCAGACGATGATGATGACGAACTCAGGGGAATGACGCGGCGATTCTGGGTTTCAGCGGCACTCAGCATTCCGCTGCTGGTTATTGCCATGGGGCACATGGTGGGATTGCCGCTGGAGAGCGTCATCCCGCCACACCTTTCCGGCTGGCTGCAATTCCTGCTGGCGACCCCCGTGGTGCTTTGGGGGGGCTGGCCCTTCTTCGTGCGCGGAGCGCTCTCGGTGCGGGCTCTGCACTTCAACATGTTCACGCTCATCGCACTCGGCACAGGCGTTGCGTGGGTCTACAGCGTCGCCGCCGTGCTTGCGCCGGGTGCCTTCCCGGCGGCTTTTCGTGGAGAACACGGCGAGGTGGGACTCTACTTCGAGGCAGCCGCAGTCATCATTACGCTGGTGCTGCTTGGGCAACTTCTGGAACTCCGCGCCCGCAGGAGCACGAGCGGAGCGATTCGCGCGCTGCTCGGCCTGGCGGCCAAGACCGCGCGTCGCATTGACGACAACGGAAATGAAGTGGACGTACCGGTGGAGCAAATCGCCGTGGGTGATCGAATCCGCGTGCGCCCCGGGGAGAAGATTCCGGTGGACGGCAAGGTTATCGAGGGAAAGAGCACGGTGGATGAATCCATGATCACCGGTGAGCCCGTTCCCATTGCGAAGGCTCCGAGCGATGGAGTCATCGGGGCGACCATCAACCAGACCGGCAGCCTCGTCATGGAGGTGCAAAAGGTTGGACGAGAAACCATGCTCGCCCAGATCGTGCAGATGGTTTCTGAAGCCCAGCGAAGCAAGGCACCCATACAGCGTCTTGCCGACGTCATCGCCGCGTATTTCGTTCCTGCGGTGATGGCCATCGCGGTCTTGTCGTTCATTGTGTGGTCGATCTGGGGGCCTGAGCCCGCCATGGCGTATGGCCTGATCAATGCGGTGGCCGTGCTCATCATCGCATGCCCGTGCGCCTTGGGCCTTGCCACGCCGATGTCCATCATGGTGGGGGTGGGTCGTGGCGCACAAGCCGGTGTGCTCATCAAGGACGCCGCAGCCCTCGAAGTCCTGGAGAAGGTGGATACGGTCGTGGTAGATAAGACCGGCACCCTCACGGAAGGGAAGCCGCGGCTGGTTACGCTCGAACCGGAAGGCGGCCTTAGTCCCGATGAGCTGCTCAAGCTTGCCGCCAGCCTGGAGCGCGCCAGTGAACACCCCCTGGCCGCGGCCATTGTGAATGCCGCCAGCGAGAAGGGGCTGTCTCTGGCAGAGGTCAGCGACTTCGAGTCCCTGTCCGGCAAGGGTGTGCGCGGCAGCGTAACGGGACATGCACTCCTGTTGGGAAACTCGGCGCTTATGGACGAGTTCGGAATCGGCTTGTCGGGCCATGTGGAACACGCGGATTCGCTACGAAGCGAGGGGCAGACGGTCATGTTCATCGCCCGCGGCTCCCAGTTTGCCGGGCTGATAGGGGTGGCCGATCCCATCAAGGAGTCCACGCGGGAAGCCCTGGAAGGCTTGCACGCATCCGGAATCCGGGTAATCATGCTCACGGGTGACAGCCGTGCCACGGCCGAGGCTGTCGCGGGAAGCCTTGGGATTGACGAGGTTGTTGCGGAAGTGCTGCCGGATCAGAAAAGCGCTGTGGTGAAACGCCTTCAGTCGGAGGGCCGCACCGTGGCCATGGCGGGAGATGGCATTAACGACGCGCCCGCGCTTGCCCTGGCCCATGTGGGCATCGCCATGGGAACGGGCACCGACGTTGCCATGCAAAGCGCCGGGGTGACCTTGTTGCACGGTGACCTGCGTGGTGTCCTCAAGGCGAGGAGATTGAGCCAGAACACCATGAGCAACATCAGGCAGAACCTGTTTTTCGCCTTTGCCTACAATATGCTTGGCGTGCCCGTGGCAGCCGGCCTTCTCTATCCTGTGTTTGGGCTGCTGCTCAGTCCCATGATCGCCGCCGCCGCGATGAGTCTCAGTTCGGTGTCCGTCATAGCCAACGCGCTGCGCCTGCGCTCAGTAAAGCTCTAGGGAAAAATTCGTGATTGCCGGAGCGATTGAATTGTGGTATCCTTTAATAAAGGACTTAACTTGATGATCCGCGCAACCAACATGATACTTGCCTGCCTCCTCGCCTTTGGCGGGTTGCTGCCGCATCCGTGTTGCTGCGCCGGGGGAACGGAACAAGAACAAGTTACGTCGTCCGAGACTGCATCCTGCCCCGCCTGTCATACCGAAGCGCGAAGCACGCCTGTCGAGGGCATATCGTTGACGGATTCCGTCAGCGCGTACACTGCGCGGCAATGCAATGGATGCTGCGACATGAAGGGCGCTCCCATCGAAATAGAGACGGCCGCGTTGTTCGTAGCACCGCAAACTTCCGCTGCCGTCGTTTCCAGTGTCTCAACTCCACTGTTGGCTGTTGTGGCACCGGTGTCCGCCGGGCCGATTGACACACCTGTCGCGCGAGCCTCACTCCGCCAACTCATCTGCGTTCAGCGCTGCTGATTCCTCTCATACCGTGAACACCCAAGGGGAGTGGTGTGTCCACTCCTGAATCACCGGAAATGAGAGGGCTTCCTGATGAATGCGCGATTCCGTGCCGTGCTGTCGCGGCTACTCTATCCAGTCGCCTTAGGGTTACTCCTGGCTATGTTTGCCGGAGGCTTTTACCTGCGGGGTGTGATTTCACCAACGTCACATGAGCATGGCAGCACACCGGATTCTACCGCCGGAGAACTACCCCAGTCCGGCGGCATGGAGAGCACGGTGTGGACCTGCTCCATGCACCCACAGATACGACAACCGGGGCCCGGCAAATGCCCCATCTGCGCCATGGATCTGATCCCGCTCCGCACGGACGATGGAGCAGGTGGGGACGTGGCTCCGAGGCGCATCAGCTTCAGCCCGGCGGCGATGGCCATGATGCGCGTGACCACGACACCGGTCGCGACGAGCCTTACTGCCGGGAGCATCGACCTCCTGGGTAAGGTCGCAACGGATGAGACGCGATTGTCCACCGTCGCCGCGTGGGTTCCGGGCCGCATAGAGAAAATGCACGTGGCATTCACCGGCGAAGTCGTGTCGGCCGGGCAGGCCCTTGTCACGCTATACAGTCCCGAGCTGTTGACGGCGGCATCCGAGTTACGCCTTGCGGAAGCGGCCCTAGGGCGCACCCCGCAAGAAAGCCCGCTGCACCACTCCATGCAGGCCAACGTGGAGGCCGCACGCGCCAAGCTTCGTCGATGGGGGTTGGACGCTCAACGAATCGAACAACTGACCCGCGAAAGCACGGGTGACCGAGTCGTCGTGACGGCAGCCGTCAGCGGCACGGTCCTCGAACGCATGGGCCAGGAGGGCATGTACGTGGAGACCGGAGAGCCCATCTATAAGCTTGCGGACTTGAGCCGCGTCTGGGTGAACCTGGAAGTCTACGAGCGGGATCTCGGTGGCTTGTTGGAAGGAGAGTCCGTTTCGTTTGTGGCGGAAGCGTTGCCCGGCAAGGAATTCAGCGGCAAGCTGGAGTTTATTGATCCTGTGCTGGACATGGCGGGCCGCATTGTCCGGGCGCGCGTTGCGGTTGACAATGCGGAAGGACTGCTACGTCCCGGCATGTTTGTCCGGGCTACCGTCGGCGAGCCCGCCGCGACGGAGGCCGCGCTCGTTATTCCTGCGACAGCCCCGCTTATAACCGGCAAGCGCGCGCTCGTCTACGTAATGCTTCCGAATCCAGACCGGCCGACTTTCGAAAGCCGTGAAATCGTGCTCGGAGCCCGGCGGGGCGAGGAGTATGTGGTTCTCAACGGACTCGATGAAGGTGAACTTGTGGTGACACAGGGGAACTTTCAAATCGACAGCGCCGCCCAGATACTTGCCAAGCCGAGCATGATGAATCCGGAGATCGTGTTGGAGGGCTGGAGCGAAACGACATTCGATGTCCCGGAACAACTCCGCGCGCAGCTTGGCGAGATCATCGCCGCGCACGCCAACTTTTCGGATGCCCTGAAGCACCCCGGCATGCCGGGGCATGAACATGCGCTCCATGAACTTCAGGCTGCCGTCAACGGCGTCGCCCACGATTTGCTGCCACCGGATGGCCATGCCTTGTGGAGCGAGCTTGCCATGAAGATATCCAACGACGCCGCGGCCGCATGGAAACTGGAGGAACCGGCGGAGCGTGACGCGGCAGGCGAGCAACTCGCCGGACGCATCTCGCTGCTGAAGACGGCATTCAATCTCGATACCGGTGGTCCCAAGGGAACCGCTGCGCCGACACCCGCCTTGCAGCCGGTATACGAAGCCTATCTCGGGCTTCAAGAGGCGCTGGCCAATGACGACGAGACCGGGGCGCGTCAACGCGCAATGCAATTAAGGGATGCCCTAACGGCGGCGAACGATCTGCCCGATGACTGGCAGGCGCACCAGAAGGCGCTGCTCAGTAGTCTCGATGCTGCGTCCGTGGATAAAGCCTCCCTCGATGAGATACGCGACATGTTCCTTCGGGTGTCGGAAAGCATGGTGCTGGTAGCCAGGCAGGTGGGACTGCCTTCCTCGGGCTCGCTCCGAATTGCCCATTGCCCAATGGCCAACAATGACGAAGGTGCCGATTGGCTCCAGCGCGACTCGGAGATTCGCAACCCCTATTATGGCTCCAGCATGCTGGGATGCGGCTACATCGCGGAGACGCTGATTGAAGCGGAGGCTGCCCACGCGCAGGAGCATCACCATGAGTGACTCCGTAGAATGCACGGCATCCACATCACCAGCCCTGCCGGAGCGCCACGGCGTCGTAGACCATGTGGTGTGGTTCTGCCTGAACAACCGCTTTGTCGTCGCCGTGGTCACGCTGTTCATTTTCTTCTGGGGTCTGACGGTCATCCCCTTCGACTGGCCGCTCGACTGGCTGCCGCGAAATCCCGTGCCGGTGGACGCCATTCCCGACATTGGCGAGAACCAGCAGATAGTTTTCACGGAGTGGCCGGGCCGTTCGCCACAGGACGTCGAGGACCAGGTCAGCTATCCGCTTACCGTGGCGCTCCTTGGCGTGCCGGGCGTGAAGTCCATTCGCAGCTTCTCGATGTTTGGTTTCTCCAGCATCTACATCATCTTCGACGAGGACATCGAGTTTTACTGGTCTCGCAGCCGCATCCTGGAGAAGCTCAACAGTCTTTCCGCGGGCACCCTACCGGAAAATGTGCAGCCCTCACTCGGCCCCGACGCCACCGGACTGGGGCAGATTTTCTGGTACACGCTGGAAGGGCGCGACCCCGACGGCAATCCCGCGGGCGGATGGAACCAGCAGGAGCTTCGCTCGGTACAAGACTGGACGGTGCGATATGCCCTGCTGGCCGCCGACGGGGTAAGCGAGGCTGCGTCCATCGGCGGCTATGTGCAGGAGTACCAGATCGACGTCGATCCCGATGCCATGCGCGCCCATGACGTGATGCTGGAAGACATCTTCATGGCCATTCAGCGCTCGAACATCGACGTCGGCGCACGCGAGATGGAAATCAACCGGGTCGAATACTTCATCCGGGGGCGCGGATTCCTGGAGTCCGTGCAGGACATCGAAGAGACCGTGGTGAGGCAGACGGAGAACATCCCGATACGCGTGCGGGATCTGGCCCGGGTCGTCACCGGACCGGCCATGCGGCGCGGCGCCCTGGACAAGGAAGGAGCGGAGGCAGTCGGTGGCGTGGTCGTGGCCCGCTATGGCGCGAATCCCTTGCAGGTAATCAAGAACGTCAAGGCGAAGATAGAGGAGATCTCGTCTGGCCTGCCCGAGAAGCCGGTGATTGATTTTACACGGATCACCCGCGACGAGGCGGAAGCCTTTGCCACGGCGCAGGGTTTCAATGCGTTCACGGGTTCAATGCCGGATGAGAAAGCTTGGCTTGATTGGATGCGCGGGGCAGACCGCTCACAGTGGCCGGAGTGGGTCACGCTCAGCAAGGTCACCGTGGTGCCGTTCTATGACCGCACCGGCTTGATCTACGAGACCCTCGGCACGCTCAGCAGCGCCCTGTACCTCCAGATACTGGTTACCATCATCGTAGTCATCATCATGGTGCGCCATCTTCGCAGTTCCATGCTGATTGCCGCCGTCCTGCCGCTGGCGGTCCTGGTGGCCTTCATGGCCATGCGTCAGTTCGGCGTGGATGCCAATATCGTGGCGCTCTCGGGCATCGCCATCGCCATCGGCACCATGGTCGACATGGGCGTCATTCTCTGCGAGAACATGCTGAAGCACCTGTCCGAGGCCAAGCCCGAAGAGAACCGGCTGCACGTGATCTATCGCGCCACAAGTGAAGTGGGCAGCGCCGTGGTCACGGCGGTGTCCACCACGGTGGTGAGTTTCCTGCCCGTGTTTACCATGATCGGCGCGGAGGGCAAGCTCTTCCAGCCGCTTGCCTATACGAAGACCTTTGCGTTGGCGGCTTCGGTGCTGGTTGCGCTCACCATCATCCCCACGCTGGGCTATGTAATCATCGGCCGCCGCATCGAGACCCGCGTACTGCGTATTGCCGCCGAGGTATTGCTCCTCATCGGAGGGCTTCTGTTGTGGTGGCTGGGAGTGCCGTGGGCTGGGCCGGTTGCCATAGTCCTTGCGCTCCTTCTGCTCGCCGGGGAGTTCGCGCCTCGGCCCATCTACAACGTGGGTTCCTGGGTCGTCAACCTCCTCGCGGCTCTCGTGGTCGGATGGTTTCTCACCGAGGCGTGGATGCCCTTGGGGGCTGACCACACCCTGCTGGAAAACGCAGCATTCGTGTTCGCGGCCGTGGGTGGATTGTTGTTCGTCTTCCTTGTGTTCCAGCGGCTGTATGTTCATCTGCTTCGCTTCTTCCTCGCCCACAAGGTCACCTATCTGGTGTTCCCCGCTGCCTTGCTCTTCGTCGGTTTGAGTGCCTGGCTGGGCGCGGGCACAACGCTTGCCTTTGTGCCTGATAGCTGGAAGAGCACCAAGGCCTACGAGACGGTGTTCCATGCCTTTCCCGGCCTGGGAAAGGAGTTCATGCCCAATCTCGATGAGGGCTCTTTTCTCTACATGCCAACCACCATGCCGCACGCGGGCATCAGCGCCGCGCTGGACATGATCGCCACGCAGGATCAGGGCATCGCCGCGATACCCGAGGTCGAGAGCGTGGTGGGAAAAATCGGGCGTGTGGAGAGCGCCCTCGACCCGGCCCCCATCGGCATGGTCGAGACGGTCGTAAACTACAAGTCGGAGTACGTGCTGGACCGCAATGGCCAACGGGTCCGTTATCGTTACGAAGACGACACGAAAACCTTCGTTCGCGATGAATCGGGCCGGTTGATTGAAGACCCCGAGGGCCGCCCCTTCCGGCAATGGCGCGATCACATAAATGGTCCCGACGATATCTGGCAAGAAATCGTTGACGCGGCCCAGTATCCCGGCGCGACGAGTGCCCCCAAACTCCAGCCCATTGCCGCACGCGTGGTGATGCTTCAAAGCGGCATGCGAGCACCCATGGGCGTGAAGGTAAAAGGGCCTGACCTGGAAACCATCGAGCGGGTCGGCATCGAGATCGAGTCGATGCTCAAACATGTCCCGGGCGTTGCCCCGGCCACGGTCATTGCGGATCGCATCGTCGGCAAGCCCTACCTGGAGATCGACGTGGACCGCATCGCCATTGCACGCTACGGACTCGACGTGCGCGCCGTGCAGGACATGATCGAAATGGCCATAGGCGGCGAGCGGCTTACCACTACGGTAGAAGGCCGCGAACGCTATCCGGTGCGCGTGCGCTATCAGCGTGAACTGCGCGACTCGATTGAAGCACTGGAACAACTTCCGGTGCCCCTGCCAAATGGCCAGCACATTCCGCTTTCCCAGGTTTCCAGTCTGCGCTATGTGCGCGGACCGGAGACGATCAAGAGCGAAGACACCTTCCTGCTGGGGTATGTACTCTTCGACAAGGAGGCCGGGTTCGCAGAAGTGGACGTCGTCGAGAATGCGCAGGCCTACCTGAAGTCTCGCCTCGATTCTGGTGAGTGGCGGCTGCCTCCCGGCGTAAGCTACACGTTTGCCGGGGCCTATGAGAATCAGGTTCGCGCACAGAAAACCCTAAGCTTCGTATTGCCCTTGGCGCTGTTCGCCATCTTCCTGATTCTCTACCTGCAATTCCGCGACACGGTGGTAACCTCCCTTATCTTCAGCGGCATTGCCGTGTGCTGGGCGGGAGGTTTCTTGCTCATCTGGCTGTATGGCCAGCCCTGGTTCCTCGACTTCGACGTGGCCGGGGTCCACATGCGAACACTGTTTCAAATACACCCCATCAACCTGAGCGTCGCCGTCTGGGTCGGATTCCTAGCACTCTTCGGCATTGCCACCGACGATGGCGTCGTCATCGCAACCTACATCAAGCAGAAACTGGATTCGCGCGTGCCGACCACGACGGTGGAAATTCGGGAAGCCATTGCAGAAGCAGGCGCGCGCCGCATCCGGCCCTGCCTCATGACCACAGCCACGACGGTGCTCGCACTGCTTCCCGTGTTGACCTCCACCGGCCGTGGCGCGGACATCATGGTACCGATGGCAATACCGTCGTTTGGCGGCATGGTGCTGGAACTCTTCACGCTCTTCCTTGTTCCCGTGCTCTATTGCTGGGTGGAGGAATGGCGACTTCGCGGGCGACAGGCCATGGCGCGTTTGACGGCGAAAGGAGTCGCATGATGATTTACGGAATCTTTCTTCTACTCGCGGGCATGGCCGCCGAAAATGCCCATGGTATCGATCACGCCGCCCCTCCACCATTGGTGCAGGAGGAGACCATGAGCGAGACAGTGAACCCCGAGCTGCGCGCCTATATAGCCGAAGGGTTGGAGAAAAACCCGGCGCTGGAGGCCATGCACGCAACATGGCTCGCAGCGCTCCAGGTCATACCACAAGCCAGAAGCCTCGATGATCCGATGTTCCGGTTCGGATACTTCGCCAAGAGCATGGGAAAGGACTACTCGCTCTCGCTCGAACAGAAGTTTCCATGGTTCGGCACCTTGCGCCTGCAAGGCGAAGAGGCCCATCAGGAAGCCGATGCTGCTTGGGCGAGACTCCTCGCTACCCGCAACCGTATCGTCCTCGACATCAAGCGCTCCTACTATGACTTGCTCGCGCTGGAGGAGTCGCTTCGTATCCTCGATGCGGAAAACCTGTTGCAGGAGGAACTGGAGAAACTGGCTCGGGACCGTTACTCCCTCGGACTGGAGATGCAGGACGACGTGCTGCAAATGGAACTAGAGCGTGAGAAGCACCATGATCAGATCGCGTCGCTCAACCAGATGCGCCCGTCGCTCGAAGCCGGATTGAATGAAGCCACTGGCCGAGCACTCAGCGCTCCCGTCCCGACGTTGCAGCCCCTCCCGCTGCCAGTTCCTCCCATGGCCACTGAGGATTTTGCCCAGAAGATTGCGAGTTTGCATCCGGAGGTGCAAGAACTCGATGCCATGGCGGAGGCCGCTGAGACCGGGATCAAGCTTGCGAAGAAAGCAGGTTATCCGGAAATCACGCTGGAGGTTATGTACGAATCGTGGCGCGACTCGAAATCGAAAGCCATGCCTGCCGACGCGCCGGGGAGAATCATGGCCTACCGCGAACTGGGAAACATGGCACTGGGCCGGATGCCCCTCGATGTCGGCGACGTGGCATTGAACCTCTACGACCTGAATTATCGCGAGCGCATGCGCAACAGTGATGAATGGTCGGTGACCGCCGGGTTCAGCCTGCCCATATGGCGCAAACGTGTACGCGCTGGAGTCGAGGAAGCCCGCCAGGAACTTCGCAGCGTCGAGTTGGAAAGGACGGCTGCGCTCCGCCAGATAGAACGTGAGGCTCACCAGTACTTGTTCCAGTCACAAGACGCCGAGCGGCAATACCGGCTGGTGGTGGACCGGCTCCTGCCAACGGCAGAACAGGCCACCGGGGTCGTGCGCGAGCGGTACGCATCGGGTGACGCTTTCACCATGCTCTCCGAGGTGCTCATGGCCGCACGCGACGAATACATGTTGCAACGCATGAGCGTGGAAGTGCTTCGAGATTGGCGCACAGCTTCCGCCGAACTCGAATACACCCTCGGCGGCGCGGAGTGAGATGAGTTACGGGGATAATTAATCCTGGCGCTGTGACCAGCCTCCTGATATCCATTCCACATCCACCACCACAGCGTCCCCAAGAAACGCTACGGGGCTCCCACGGTCCACGGGGAGCATATCCAATCAGACGTCCGGATGGTGCGGCACTCGGGAGGGCGGTCGGGCCGGGGGATCTTGGTGCGGGAGCGCTCGGGGCAGGCGGTTGGGCATCGCCTAGGATTCGGTGGGAATCGCGCTGGGGTGCGACCGCGGGCGTGCGGCGAAAAGCCTAGAAAAATGGCGGAGAGGGAGAGATTCGAACTCTCGAACGGGTTGCCCCGTCAACGGTTTTCGAGGTGTAAAAGGTTCGTTGAGCGCGCTTAGAATCGCCTTACTTTTCTTGGGAATCGCGATCAACGTCTGTAGACAGCGGGCCTCCCACGGGGCATAGCCAAGTAAACGGCTTAGTTAAAACCTTACCGATTGGCAACGACTCTCGATCGTCGGCAGCAGCGATTTTCCTTGTTTAACCAACAGCTGCCGTTGGGGTGGCTCGACGTTTGAATGTATCGAATGCGAGCAACTCGGGAAAGCACCGTGCAGGCATCTCGAAGTCGAGTACGATGGACTATCTTGGAAGCAATTCTTGCTTGGTACGCGGCACCAAACTTTGCTAGACTTCCCGTCCGCACGCGGAGAGGTGGCCGAGTGGTTGAAGGCGGTGGTCTCGAAAACCACTGTACGGGTAACCGTACCGAGAGTTCGAATCTCTCCCTCTCCGCCATTTTTTGGCCGTGCAGCCGTGCGGATGCCCATCGACCTGTGCCTCAGGACGACATGCCTCGCTTCCAAGTTGCTACAGGGCAGGTTCAAACCTCGAAGATCTTCCCAACTTGAATGTATGAGATGACGTGGCAGCCATCACCATGGTCACTGACCCAAGAAACACTTGGCACTTAGTCCCGATCGAGCCCTGATTGGGGCGAGAACTGTACGGTCCTCCTACGGTCCACGGGGAGTATGTCCTTGGAGAGGGCAGGGGTGACTAGCGCTCGGAGTTTGGCCGCCGTTCTGCCGAAAAGGACCAAGTAATAATTGCGTGCCGACTGTCTGGATTAACCCTGTAAACTGGTCGGATTGGGGTGAGAGCCCGTAGGATTCGTTTGCAGAGAATCCCAGAGTATTGCCGTGCGATTGGGGAGCGCATCGAACTGCGCTCAGGGGCGTTTTTTGAATTTCGAGATGTACGAGGTTCGTTGTGCGTGCTCAGAATCGCCTTGTTTTTCAGGGGGACTCGCGATCACCCGTTCCAGCCGACGGTCCTCCGATGGGGCACGGAGGAGTTAACGGCTTCGTTCATTTCTTACCGTTTGGCCTCGCTTCTAATCAAGCTAAAACCGTACGTTCATGATTGGTGTTGTAAGCCCCCGGCGGTGTATGTGTCGCCGAGCGAGGCGATAGCTGGCGTTTTGGGACACAGAAGCCAAATCAGGTAGCTGTCAAGCGCCGTTCGGCGTGCTGAATGTGGTTTTGACTTGGTTCATGGGGCCAAGCTTTGTTAAACTCTGCTACTTCGTGCGGAGAGGTGGCCGAGTGGTTTAAGGCGGTGGTCTCGAAAACCACTGTACGGGTAACCGTACCGAGAGTTCGAATCTCTCCCTCTCCGCCATTCTTGCGTATACTCCCGGTTCCTGCGAGGGTGGTGTTCGCAGCATACGTTTAAACGTAATGCAGCACAAGGATTCGCAGCTGATTCGAGCCGAGTCCATTCTTCCAATCGGTGACGAAACCCATGCCAATGCCTACCCTACGAGATTTTTTCTCCGGGACTGCTTGTCCAGGAATTAGTCATCGAATAACCCATTACTCGATAACCTTTGATTCGCTTTTCGCTCATGCGGACGAGGACAGGCACGTACTGGTCGATGTAGTCATACGCAAGGACAACATGCTTGTTCGCGTGGCTTCGATGTAACCGGCCCACATATTGCTGTAGCGTGCCACGCCAAGAGATGGGCATGGCCAGAAAAAGTGTGTCCAGCCGGGCATCGTCAAATCCTTCTCCCGCATACCGGCCCGTGGCGACGATAACGCGGGGCTCGTTCTCGGGAATGCTCTTTAACTGTTCCAGCAAAGCGCTGCGCTGGCGTTTTCCCATGCCACCTCTCATCGCTATTACGTGGGGGATCGAATTCGTCAATTCATCGGCAAGAATTTGCAGGTGCTGGGTGCGCTCGGTCAGCACAATGGGAGAGCGGCCTTGTTCGACGCACCGCACGATATCTTCGATGATCATCCTGTTCCGGCTCGCGTCAGCACAAAGTGCGCTGTAGATTTCCTGGATGGATGGTTTCAGCGCGCTCGGTGACATCGAGAAGTTGGTGTTGCGCAGCACGGCAATGTGATCGAACGGATGTTGTTTCGCACTGTCTTTCATGCTAAGCCGAACTCGAACCCGCCCACATTGCATGACAATGATCGGGTGATGCCCGTCTTTTCTGATGGGGGTTGCCGTCAGGCCAAGCACGTACTTGGCGCGCACTTCCCTTAGAATTTTCTCGAAAGTGAATGCGGAGACATGGTGGCATTCATCGACGATTACATGGCCGTAGCCACCAACAAGGTCGCTGACCTCACCTTTTCTCTGGAGGCTCTGCAACAATGCGATATCTAATCCCCCTTGAGGTTTCTTCTTTCCGCCGCCAATCGCCCCCACATCCTTGATTGGGATATCCAGAAATGCCGCAAGACGCTCGCGCCATTGTTCAAGGAGGGCCGTGCGATGCACGAGAATGAGTGTGTTACACCTTCGTTCGGTAATGAGCCAAGCGGCAAGCACGGTTTTTCCGAATCCCGTTGGAGCGACGCATACTCCTGTGTCGTCTTTTAAAAGGGTGCGGCCCACGGACTCTTGTTCAGGGGTGAGCGCGCCTTTGAAGGAAACTGAGAGTTCCTGCCCGGAAGTTCTCTCGTCTTGCCAATTCACCACCACGCTGTGTCCGTTCAGCAGGTCTTCGATCTCGTTTTCCAGGCCCCGTGGCAGCGCAATGTGTTTTGGGAAATCCTCGCAGCACGAGATCACCCGTTGTTTGCCGAAAACTGAAAGACGCATCGATTGTGCGCGATAGAACTCGGGATTCTGGAATGCGGCAAGACGCATCAAACGGTTCAGCATTTGGGCCGGAAGCCCACCCTTCGGCACATAGAGCTGGTTTGATCTAACGATTGCGATCGCTTCGGGAAGTGGTTCGGTTATTGGCTTGTCGAGACGTGCTCGGGAAGGCGGCAAGGTCCAAGGATCATCGTCAGCCGTATCGTCGCAACTACAGCCCCTCACGCCGATGATTCTGCCCCTTTGGGCCGCTTCAGCAACAATTCTCTCGGCTTCTTCCGGCTGCATCCTGCGTAGAGAGGCGAGAAAGTCCCACTGGTTTTGGCGAGGTTGGAGCTCATCGTCCACAAAGACGCTGTTGCCGTTTTCCCGCGGAAACCGCTGCAACGGCAGCGCAATCAAATTCCCGAACCCGCCTTTCGGCATAGTGTCCTGGTTGGGGAAAAAACGGTCATACGAATCCAACCCGATCTCGTGGCGGCGTTCCATGCACCGGGTAAGAATCGAACTTCCAAGTTTGCGCGCGAGCGCTGCCGGGATCGCCCGCTCAAAGAAGATCCATACATGGCAGCCATTTCCTGAGCGCGACCGCTCCAATGCGGCGGGGACATTCACATCAGCGCAGGCCGACAAGTAAGCTTTCGCGTCCTTCTTCCATCCCTTCTTGTCAAAATCCGCGGCAAGAAAGAAGCAGGTTTCGTCGGAGAGCAGGGGATAGATGCCGACAGTCACTTTGCCGAATATGTGATCTCGGAGGACTTCGTTCGTGAGCGGCAGGTATTTCTTGTTGTCACACCGGGTACACGGTTTCTTGCACAGCGAGGGATGCCATTCATTGCCGCAGGCCGGGGAGTATCCAGTCGTTCCACGTCTTGACTCCCATCGAAGCGCGTACACATCTTCTCGTCCACGAAACATGGATCGAAAGAGAGCAAGCTTCTCGTGATTGGACGCTTGCTTCGATTCGATTTTCGGTTTTATGTGCGTAGCCTTCGGGCGCTCTTCGAGAGACGACGCGGGGCGGAGCGAGAAGGATGCAAGCAACGCTTTCAGTCGAAAGTTTTCCTCGCGAAGCCGTTGAATTTCTTCCTTGGCATCAACGAGTTGACGCGCAAAGTCGATTTCACCGTCCGATATCATCTCATCACCCTTTTGCCCATTTTCCATACGCCGCGATGATAGCACTCTGTTCGACGCTACCGCTGCGCAATCTCTACGGTCCTCTGACGGTCCGCGGGGAGTATATCTGTCAAGAAGGCGGAGTAAGCAAGGACTCGGGATTTGGTGGTCGGTGTGGCAAATAAAGAGTGGATGAGCGGTGAAGTGACCACTCTACCTCGCGCAGAAAAAAGAGTAAAATGGGGCGCGAGGCGACGGAAATGAAACGAGTAAAAGCCCTGAGTAGTGTCGGCTGTTCGGAGATTACATCGGGCAGCGCGCGGGGCGTTTGTCGAATTTCGAGGCCGCCGCCTTCAACCACTCGGCCACCTCTCCGCAGGGACGGGAAGTGTAGCAAATCCGGGGGCGGTGGTGCCAGATCGTTTTCGGCGGGGCCGGGCGCGGGGCTTTGGGGGGCTCAGGCGCGGCGTTTGAGGGTCATGGGCATGCCGCCTACGGGGCGGAGGGTGACGTGGGGGTTGTAGGCGATCTTGTGTCCGGGGTCGACCTGGGCGGTCCAGTGTCGGGCGAGGGTGGCGAGCACGAGGACGCCTTCCATCCAGGCGAAGGGTTCGCCGATGCAGAGGCGGCGTCCGCCTCCGAAGGGGAAATAGGTAAACTTGTGGCGCTTTTCGCTTTCGCCGGGGGCGAAGCGGTCGGGGTCGAAGCGCTCGGGGTCGGGCCAGAATCGTTCGCTGCGCTGGGTGATGTATGGCGAAAGCACGACGACGGCGTCTTTGGGAATCTCGTAGCCGCCGATCTGGGTGTCGCGTATGGCGGACCGGCCTATCATGTAGGCGGGCGGGAAAATCCGCATGGTCTCGGCGAATACCTGGCGGGTGTATTGCAGGCGGGGGTAGTCGTCGGGCGTGGGGGGGCGGTCGCCCAGCACGTCGTTCAGTTCGGCCACCAGCCGCGCCTCCACTTCGGGGTGCTGCGACAGGCAATACCAGGTCCAGGTGAGCGCGATGGCGGTGGTCTCGTGCCCCGCCAGGAACAGCGTGACGGCCTCGTCGCGCACCTGCTTGTCGGACATGACGGACTGGTCGTCTTCGTCCTTGGCGGCCAGCAGCATGGAGAGCAGATCGCCCTGGTCGCCCGAGGCCTTGTGCTCGGCAATCATGCCGTAGAGCAGGGTATCGAGCCCGGCAATCGCCTTGCGGAACCGCTTCATGGGGGGCAGCGGCAGCTTCATCAGCTGCGGTCCGAAGGGCGCTTCATACCAGCTGACCATCGGCAGGATGGTCTCGAGTGCATGGGCGACTTCTTCCGTCTTGTCGGTCACGTCGCTGTTGAACAGCGTCTTGCCGACAATGGAAAGCGCGAGGGCCATCATCTCCTCGTTCATGTCCACCTGCTGGCCGTCGCGCCAGCGGGCGCCCATCTCCTCGGCGTAGTGCACCATCGCCTCGCCATAGCCATGCACCCGCTGCTTGTGGAACGCGGGCTGAATCATGCGGCGCTGGCGCAGGTGGAAGTCTTCCTCGCTCGTCAGCAGCCCATTGCCCAGAATCAGCGCGAGGAATCCGTAGAAGGGGTCCTTGTGGAAATCCCGATGCCGCGACACCAGGCATTCCTCGATCATCTCGGGATTGTTCAGAAAATAGAATTTCAGTCCGAAGGCCGGCGCGGTCGCGATGTCGCCTTCCTGCCGCATCCACCGTTCGATGGGCGCAATCCGGCTGAAGGGAAACTGCAGCATGGCCCAGCGTCCGCGCCAGTTGGTGCGCAGCGTCTGGGGCTTTCCGGTCAGTGCGGCGGAATTAGAACTCATGAGGCGGCCTCCAGAAACGATCGACTTGGCGGCCAACGGGCGTTCCACGCGACTCTTCCAAGATACTTTGTCTGCCAGCATACTCCACGCACGCTTCCCCATGCCAGCCATTTTCGACGTTGCAGAGGTATTGTCGGCTTAATGGAGTTTCCGGAATTTGGGGCAACTCATCAGCACGCCATGCAACCTGCCGGAACGGAAGCCGGACCTCCGTGCCGATGGCAGGCATTACGCGGGCTGTAGAAACGGCGAGCGCCGGTTATTTCTCTTCCTTGCTCACCTTCAGCACGTCATTCTCCGGCAGTGCGGGGAAGGCGGCGTGCGGTTCGAGCTGATACCAATACGCCACCGAGGAGAGCTCGTCGGAGAGCGGCAGATAGCGTCCCTCGCTCTGCCAGCCCAGGCACTGAATCGTCACCCGCAGATCCTGCTCGAAGCGAATGGGATCGAGTATGTGCCAGCGGTACTGGCCGAAACGCTGCTGCGCGCCCTTCGAGGCGATGTGGTGGAACCCGGTGTAGGGGCTGCTGAAATTTTCATACACCGTGCCTTCCTTGGTTTCGCGCTCGTTGTAGCCGTAGGAGCCGCAGAAGTAATCCTCCTCGCCCGTGCCGCAAATGGTGGGGAAGTCCGTGTCGCCGTCCATGTAGAACTTGATCTCGCCTTCGCCCCACCAGCCCTTGCCGTTGGCGCCATGCGCCAGGTAGGTGCCCACATAGTGGCCGCGGCCCTTGATGCCGTCGATGATGGTGAACACTTCGCCCGCAGGCAGCGGATTCGCGCGGCGGAACTGCGCGTGGAAATACGGCGTGTCCTCCGCCACGTCCTCCAGCGAATAGTCGATCTGGTAGTAGATGGTCGCGGTTTTGTCGCCGCGGTTTTCCATGGTGATGCGGCAGCCCTTGCGGAACGGCATCTGCCAGTAGCTGTTGAACCCGCTGCGCGGATTCACGCAAATGGCCTGCGAGGTGATGCGCGGCTCCTTGCCGATGCCCCAGCCCGACGCGAAGAAATCGCCCACCGGCACTTCCACCGACGGCTGCTCCTCGTCGTCCCAATAGAAGCGGAAGATCATCAGGCGGTAATCGCCCACGGGTGTCATCCAGATATGGTTGATCACGCCCGAACCGTCCACCTTGCCGAGCTCGAAGGTCGTCCCCGGCTCCACGTGAATATAGGGGTTCACCTTCCAGCCCTGGCCCAGCTCGCGTGCCGCCTTTTTCGCGGTGCCTTCCTCGAGCGTCGCCATGCCGCCCTTGCCCTTTTCGCCGGTGAAGTTCTCCGGGCTGATGGAGCGCGTCTGGGCGTCCTTCAGTTGCGTCAGGCCTGCCATGCCGTTGGCCTGCGCGGCGGCCATAGTCGAGATGCTCAAGGCCAGCGCCAGTGCGATGGCGGTACGGATTGCTTTCATGGTCGTTCCCCTTGTGCTAAGTCCCGCTTCAGTCGATCGGAATGGCATTCGACACGTCGTTGCCGAAGGCGTCCCACTGTTCAAAGGTCCACACGACCGCCTTGGTCTCGCGGTCGATCTCTATCAGCTGCGGCTGGCCCGGCCCCGCGTGGCAATTGCCGAATACCAGGTGGCCGTTGGGCAGCATCGTCAGCGTCGTTACCCACGCCAGCGTAATGCCCGGCAGATCGTTCTGGTGGATTTCCCAGATGATCTCTTTCGCGGGCGTTACCTCGATGATGCTGTGCCCGTTGCCCGTGGCGATAAGGGTGTTGCCGTTGTCCAGCCGCAGCACGCCGAAGGCCTGATTGCCGAAGGCTTCCGGCCCGTGTCCGTCGGCGCGCTCGCGATCGAACAGCGGCACGGGGTATTCCCACACCACCTCGCCGCTCGCGCCGTCGTATTCCCGCACCACGCCGTCGCCCTCGTGGCAGGCAATGTAGTTGCCGTTTGCCAGCTTCCGCGCCAGGCGTGTGTCGCGATGGGTATCCGGACGGTCCAGTTTCAAAGGCACTTCTTTGAGGAGCTTGCCGTCGCGATCGATCTCGATGATCCGCCCGGCACCCGATTCCGCCACCATCACATTGCCATCGTCAAGCGGCTGGATGGCGTGGATCTCAATCTTGCGGTCGCGGTTTCCGTTCTTGCGGTAGGCGTCGTAGTCCCACACCACTTCCTTCGCGGCCGGGTCGATCTCCACCACCTTGCGGAAGCGCTCCACGGTCAGGATGTGGCCGTTGTCCAGATAGTGCAGGTCATGCACCATGGGCCAGGGCATTTCCCATTCCACGGTGCTGCCGTCGCGGCCGACAATCGCGAGCCGGTCGTTGCCCTGCAGCAGCACGCGGTGCTGCGCAAACGCGGACATCGGCAGCAGTGCTATCGCCAGCAACCAGACGAAACTCTTCCGCATCAGACTTCCTCCCTCGAAGACATTGATTCAGGCCCGCCATTGAGCATACGCCGGCATACGTCCGGAATCCATCGGGCGCCCCTACTCCGGCCGCAGTACTTCTTCGTGCAGCACCTCGCCATCCACGCTGTAATGGCGCGCCCGCAGCCGCGGTCCCTCGTCGTCGCGCGCCACATCCAGCGCCAGGAAGCCGCCGGTCACGTTCATGTAGGTGTGCTCCGGGCGTCGGTCCTCGGGCTTCCAGCCGCCGGCGTGTTCGTTGCTCGCGGGACCGCAGGCAAACTCGAGCGTGCCAGTGTCGGCCGCGTGCGACACGTACTGCCAATGCCGGTCGCCGCAGATGCTGAATAGGTTGGGCTGCGTTGCCATGAACTCGCGGATTTCCCGGCCCTCGTGCGCGAAGCCGCGGTTGGCGTGGTTGTCGTTCTTCGTCGGGCGGTCCGGCCCCACCACCGGGGTCGGGCTGATCAGCACGCGGAAGGTCGCTTCCGATTCCGCCACCGTGCGCTTGAACCACGCCATCTGCTCCGCGCCCCAGATAGATTTCTCGGGGCCATCCTTCATGGTATTCGGGCTGCGGAAATCGCGCCCTTCCACCATCCAGATCTGCAGGTCCTTGCCCCAGCGCACCGTGCGGTAGGTGCTGTCGCCCATGGGCACCTGCTCCAGAAACACGGCCTGCCCCTGCTCGAAGGTGAAGTTGCCCATGAACGTCGATTCCATTCCCGGCCAGCAGTCGTTCACCCAGGTGTCGTGGTCGTCCTTCATGAAATAGCTGCCCACCTGGCGGTGGAAGCGCACGTTTGTCGGCATGGAATACATGCGCTGCCAATGCCACCGCGCCAGGTCAATCGACTTCGCCAGCTTGTCGTAATACAGGATGTCCCCCGTATGCACGAAGAAGTCCGGATTCAGCTTCAATATCTGGTCGTAGATCTTGAAGCCGTCCGGCGCGTCGCGATCCGGGTAGGCGTAGCAGGTCGTTACCACGAAGTTTACGGGCGTCTCCGCGTCCGCCTCGGGCGCGGTATGGAAACCGCCTTCCACCGTGTCGCCTGGATTGCCCTCGGGCGTGCGGGATTCGACGGTCAGTTCGTACGTCGCTCCGGACTCGAGGCCTTCCAGCGGGAACTGCTTTGTGAAATCGCGTGCGGGGTCTACGGCCGCCCATTCGGTATCGGTCCACTCCGCCGCTCCCTCGACCCGGTAGCGCACGCGGACCTCGCCCTCGGTGCCGGGTGCGGCGCCTTCGAGCTGCTGCACGGCCTCGGTGGGACCGCTGGCGTCGATACCCGGAAACGAAACCACCGGGGTCATGCGCGGATCGCGATCCTTGACCTCGTCGATCCACTCGCCGCTCTTGTCCTTGTAGCGCACATCGGGCATGGGACCACCGAAGGGGACGTGCTCGGCGTCGCGCGTCAGGCGCGTCCACACGATGGCCGAATGTGCGGTAGTCTCGCCGATACGGATCCCCGTGGCGAAATGGGGGCCGTCGGCCCCGGCCCATCCCGATGCCGCTATCGCCGCGGCCGCAAGCAGTTTCCATCCAGCGCGCATATCATCGTACCTCGTTGTCGGTGCCCAGCAGCGTGTTCACGGCATGGTTCGCCACGCGCGCCACGTATTTATTGTAGGGATCGTCGAGCGCGGCCTGCAGGGCAGCAATCACCGGCCGTGCCTTCTCGCCCACGTTGTCGAGCGCCGTCGCCGCCGCCACGCGCACCCACATGTCGTCGTCCTTCAGCAGGTCCGCCAGCAGGTCGAGCTGCGCCTGCTCGTCGGTGCCCTGCTTTAACAGCGCCTCCGCCGCTACCACCCGCACCTCCGGAGTTGTGTCTTCGCGCGCGGCCAACAGCAGCGTCCGGGCGTCGTCGGTCAACGGCTGCATGCGCCCGAGCGACACCACCGCCCAGTACCGGATGGCGCCGTGTTTGCTTTGCAGGGCTTTGGTCAGCCGCTCCGTGTCGTCCGGCGTCACCGTGCCCGAGCCCGCCACCAGCGTGTAGAGCGTGTTCCAGAAATCCGGGTCAGCCTCCTGCATACCCTGATAGATTTCGTAGCGCGTGCCAAAGCGCTGTTCCAGCCGGTTCAGTTCGGCCTCCGGCAGGAAGCCCAGATCGCGGGTGTCGCGGCTCCAGGCCAGCATCGCGCCGCGCAGCCGCTCGAGCACCTCTGCTTGCGCCGGGTCGTCTGCCAGGTTGTGCAACGAATACCGGTCGGCCTCCATGTCGTAGAGTTCTTCCACGGGCTTTTCGGGCAGGCCGAACCATGCGCACCCCTCGGGCAGCGCGTCTTCGGCCAGCAACCGCCGCAGTTCCTTCTGCACGTCGCCGCGTTCGCAGTAGTCGATATATTGGTGGTAGGGCACCCACGGCTGGTAGTTGCGGATGTAGCGGTAGCGGGAATCGCGCACGGAACGCACGATGTCGTAACGCTCGTCCATCCGGTCGCGGGCGCTGTAGGCATACGTCCTCGGCTCGGCCTTCTCCGGGCCCAGGAACACCTGCCCCTGCATGAAGTCCGGGCGCGCGACGCCCGCCAGCGCCAGCGTCGTGGGGGCGAAATCGAGCGCGCTGATCAGTTGCTCGTCCGTCGTGCCGGGCGTAATGCCATAGCGTTCCTGCAGGGCTTTGGGCGCATACACCACCATCGGCACGTGGGTGCCGGAATCGTAGAGCCAGCGCTTGTGCCGCGGCAGCCCGGCCCCGTGGTCGCTCCAATACACCACGATGGTATTGTCCGCCACGCCCGCGTCTTCCAGTTCCTGCAGCTTCTCGGCGATCCAGTGGTCCATCACCGTAATCAGGTCGTGGTAGTTGGCCCATTGCTGCCGCACCTTCGGGGTGTCGGGATGGTACGGCGGTACATGCAGCTTGGCGGGATCGTGGCGCTCGGCATCCGTGAGCGATTTCGTCAGCCGTTCCAGTTCCTTGCCCTCGGCGCGCACCTTGCTCTCGTGCGTGTCCACAAAATTGAAGACCGCGAAGAAGGGCTGCTTCGGGTCTGGACGATTCTGCCAGGTGGCCTTGCCGCTCGACTCGTCCCACGTTTCCTCGGGAGTAGGCGCGAAGTTGTAGTCCTGTTTGGAATTGTTCGTACAGTAATACCCCGCGCGCCGCAGGTATTCGGGAAAGCAGCGGATGCTTTCCGGCAGCGACGGCTGATGCGAGTCCAGCCGGCCTTCGCCCGAGGAGCGCATGTGCAGGCTCCCCAGCGTGGTGGGGTAGACCCCCGTGATGATGCACGACCGGTTCGGCGCGCATACCGGGGCCACGGTGTAGACGTTCGTATAGCGCACGCCCTCGGCGGCCAGCTTGTCGATATTCGGTGTGATGGCGTCGGGGTCGCCGTAGCAGCCATGGCTTGCGTCGATGTCTTCCACCGACAGCCAGAGGATGTTGGGCGGCGGCGGGTCTTCGGCAAAGGCGGCAGCGGCCGCCAGCATCAGGCCCAGGGCGAACAGTCTAGTCATGCTTCCGTACCTCCACGCCCACCTTGCGGGCCCAGTTTTCCCATGCGTCCGTCATCGCTTGCACCCGCTCGGGGTGCGCCGCCGCCACGTCGTGCAGCTCCGTGCGGTCGGCCTGCATGTCGTACAACTGCCAGGGCTCGCGCAGGCCATGCACCAGCTTCCACTTGCCCTGGCGCATGGCGGCGTCGCTGCCGAAGTTCCAGAAAATTTCGCGATCGTCTCCCGCACTGGCGCCCGTCATCACCGGCAGCAGGCTCCGGCCCTCGTTCGCCGGGGCATCGGCCGGATAGGTCGCGCCCGCAGCCTCCACCAGCGTGGGCAGCACGTCAATCAGGTGCCCGGCCGCATGCGTGATCGCGCCCGCCTCGATATGGCCCGGCCAATGCGCGATGAGCGGCGTGCTGATGCCGCCCTCCATCAGGTAGCGCTTGTACAGGCGGAAGGGCGTGTTCTGCGCGTTCGCCCAGGGCGGGTCTACCGAGCGGTAAGAGTTCACCGGACCCGGCGGCACGTCGGGCGTGTCGTTGCGGGTTTCCGCGCAGCCGCCGTTGTCCGACAGGAAGAGGATCAGCGTGTTGTCCATCGCACCCATCGCCTCGAGCTGCGCGAGTACCCGCCCGATATTCTGGTCCATGCGGTCGACCATGGCGGCATAGACCGCCATCTTCAAATCCCACAGGTCGGCATCGCGCGCGTGTTCCCAAGGCAAATTTTCCTCGCGCCTGCCGCGCAGTCCTTCGAGGTTCCAAGCCGACGCTTCGGTCACGCTAACCCACGGTGCGACATTCGGGTCGCGCGGCGACAGCGCCCAGGCCGGATTGAGCAGCCCCATATCCAATTGCCGGGCGTGGCGCTGCTCGCGGAGCGTGTCCCAGCCGATGCGGTATTTGCCGCGGTACTTCGCGATGACTTCCTCCGGCGCCTGCAGCGGATAGTGCGGAGCCGTGTAGGCCAGGTACAACAGGAAGGGCTTCGCAGTGTCGTGCGCCTTCAGGGTGTCCACCGCGAAGTCCGTGAAGGCGTCGGTCGTGTAGAAGTCCTTGTCCTCCGGCGTATAGGGCCGCATCACCTCGCCATCGCGCGACCACTTCCGCGGATAGTTCTTCTCGGCGGGCTTGGGCTCGCCGTCGCGCTGTTCGCCCGGGTTCCAGTAGTTGCAGCAGCCGTCCGTCAGGCCGTAGTAGCGGTCGAAGCCGCGCTCCGTGGGCAATTCCTCCGCGTGCCATTTGCCCGCCATGTACGTGCTGTAGCCGGCCGGACGCAGCACCTCGGCGAAGGTCAGGCAATTCACCATCTTCACCGGGTCGTTGTGGCAGCCCACCTGCTGGGCGTAGCGGCCGGTCAGTAGCGAAGCCCGCGTCGGGGCGCACTTGGCGTTGTTATAGAACTGGCTGAAACGCATGCCCTCCGCCGCCAGCCGGTTCAGGTTCGGCGTCTCGATCTCGCCGCCGTAGCACCCGATGTCCGAGTAGCCCATGTCGTCCGCCATGATAACCACCAGGTTCGGACGCTCGTCCGCCGCCGCGGTCCACCCCCAACACGCCAGCACCAATCCCAGCCCGATTGCGCGCATGCCCATAAGAAATCGCCTCCCATGCATTCCCGACGTTATAGCAAGATTGCACGGTTTGTGCCAGACCCGCCCGTTTGCGCGGATTCGGAGGCGGCTGTTAGGCTCGGTCGAGCCGCAAAGGTTTCTTCAAGGACGCTAAAGGCGCTGCATGAACGCCCCTGATTCAGAAATCCTCATCTACCAGCCGGAAGACGGACGCACCCGGATCGACGTGCGGCTGGAAGACGAGACCGTCTGGCTATCGCAACGCCTACTGGCAGAGCTTTTTCAGGTCAGCGTTCCTACGATCAATGAACATATTCAGAATGTGTACAAGGAAAAGGAACTTGAGCCGGATCCAACTATTCGGAATTTCCGAATAGTTCAAAGTGAAGGGAGGCGGGAGGTTACGCGCGAGGTCGCACACTACAACCTCGAGATGATCATCGCGATTGGTTACCGCGTCCGGTCGCACCGGGGCACGCAGTTTCGCCGCTGGGCGACGGAGCGGTTGCGTGAGTACCTGGTCAAGGGTTTTGCCCTGGATGATGAGCGCCTGAAGGAAGGGCGCAATCTCGGCGCGGATTACTTCGACGAACTCCTGGACAGGATCCGCGATATCCGAGCTTCGGAGAAGCGCTTCTATCGCAAGGTTCAGGATATCTACGCGCTCTCGGTCGACTACGCCCCGGATTCTGACCGGGCCAAGCTCTTCTTTCAGACCGTGCAGAACAAGCTGCATTGGGCTGCGCACGGCCACACGGCGGCGGAATTGATCGCCGAACGTTCGGATGCTGAACGGCCCAACATGGGGCTTACTTCCTGGAAGGGCAAGAAAGTCCGCAAGGGCGATGTGGCTACGGCGAAGAACTATCTCAGCGAGGACGAGCTTCGCGGCCTGAACCGGATCGTCACTATGTATCTGGACTACGCCGAGGATCAGGCGCAACGCCAACAAGCCATGCACATGGCGGATTGGGAAGAAAAGTTGAACGCGTTTCTCCAATTCAATGGCCGGGTGGTCCTGGACCATGCAGGGGCTATCACGGCCTCGCTTGCCAAGGAACGCGCCGAATCGGAATACGAGAGGTTCCGGCAACGGCGGCTGCAGGATGAGGACGCGCTGGACGAGGACGATGCTTTCGGCCGGGAAACGGAGCAGCTGTCGAAGGATCGGCAGGAGCGGCAATAGCCGGGTCCGCGTCGAATGAAACGGCTAGCCCCGGATTGCGCCCCAGCAAGCACGGCTGTTACGCTCCGCGGAACCGGAGTTCAAAACGCGGAGGGTCGCGGCATGGGCGGATGGAAACGGGCTTGGGCGTTGATGCTGGCGGCAATACTGGGGTGCGGCGTCGTATCGGCGGCGGACGAGGGTGGACGGCAGGTCAGTCCGTCGGGCATCAAGCACTCGTTTCTGCTGGTTGGCCCGAAGACGGCCTTGTTCAACGAAGACAGCGAAATCGTGTGGGAAGTGCCCGGCAATGCGCACGATGGCTATGTGCTGCCCAATGGCAACATCCTTGTGTCGGACTACAAGGTGTCGCGCGAGTATAAGGCCGGCACGCACGACGTCGTCTGGTCCTACGAACTTTCGCCGGAGAACAAGGAGATGGGCACGCCGCAGCGGCTCGACAATGGCTTGACGATGCTGGTGGAACGCGGCCTGAAGCCGCGCATCATCGAGGTGGACGCCGCAGGCAAGATCGTCCACGAGACCCCGCTCCAGCCGGACACCGACGACATCCACATGCAGACCCGCATGGCGCGCAAACTGCCGAACGGCAACTACCTCGTGCCGCACCTCTTCGCCTTCGCGGTGAAGG
Source organism: Candidatus Hydrogenedens sp. (assembly GCA_016125095.1). Classification (GTDB taxonomy): domain Bacteria; phylum Hydrogenedentota; class Hydrogenedentia; order Hydrogenedentales; family JAEUWI01; genus WGMK01. The sequence goes on from WGMK01000018.1 coordinate 60,996, forward strand.
AATACTCGCCGGCGGGCGAGGTGGTGGATATCATTCGCACGGACCTCGAGGAATTCGGCGGACGGGAGGGCAAGAACTGGCCCTTTACGGCTATCCGCCTCGACAACGGCAATACCTATGTGAACCTAACGCACGGCGACAAGACGGCCGAATTCGGTCCGGACGGCAAGGTCGTCTGGCGGCTCGACAACAGCGACGTGGACGGCCGCCTGAGCGATCCCTGCGGCGCGCAGCGGCTGCCGAACGGCAACACCATCGTCTGCAGCTACGGCCAGCGCGATCCGTCGAAGTGCCGCATCTTCGAGGTCACCCGCGACAAGGAGGTGGTGTGGGAATTCTTCCACCCGGAGCTGCACGCGCACGAGGTGCACATCGTCACCACAAACGGCGAAACGGTCACTCCCGTGCTGCGCTAATCCGCTTCCGATTCGTATTGCAGCAGCACCACGTCGTGAATGTCGTTGATCGTCAAGTCAACCGTGTGCTCGGTCGCGTTGATTTCGGTGGACGAAGTAATCGCCTCCGCACGTGTGATGCTTTCTTTGGTTGTGAGCGTGGCGCGGTACAGCGGAATATCTTCCACCAGGCCCGGCAGAATCCATGGGCGCTTCGCCTCGGTGATTCCGGGCGGCGTCGGATAACCCACGAAGTGAACGCGAAGGGTCTTCGCATCCGCGTCGTCCGTCACGGTCGTCTCCACAAACGTGGGCGCCTCGATTTTTATGCGGGGTTCCGGCTGCAGGATTCGCATTGCATTGCGCAGCAGCTTGCGCGCCTCCGAGGTGCGGTATTCGCTGCCCATGGCCGCGCCAGGCGCGACGGCGAAGGTCAGCACCCGCCCCTTGCCCAGCGTGTTCAACAGCACGCCCGGCCCTGCCGGTTCGCCTGCGGAACTTGGAAAGCTTGTCCCCTCGATCCCTTCCTTCTGCCGCTGTCGCCGAACGGGAGCCACGAGGTCACCGGCCGCGAGGGCCGTGGTGGGTTCGTAGATGGCGGCCGGGCCATAGATGAGGTGTGGCCAATCGAGCGGCACTTCATCGGCCAGCGGCTGCAGGGTGTCGGGCAATGCAGACAAACGGAGGTAGTTATCCCGGTCGGGCATCATGCGCACGAGCTTCGCGCCGATCAGTTCCTCCATCGTGCTGTGTTCCGCCGGATTGCCCCAGTGGTCGTAGCAACCAGTCAGTCCAGTTACGATCAGGCAGCCGCCGGCGCGCACATAGGCCTCGAATATCGAGGCCTCCTCCGGCGAGACGATGGCCACGTTCGGCAGTATCACGACCGGGAAAGGCCGCAGCGACTCCTCCGAAAGGATTTCATCCAGGGCCACTCCCACGGGGACATGCGCGTAGGCCATCGCCAGGTGCGCGCCGAAAAACGGATGCTGGTACTTTTCCTTTTCCTCGCGGCCATACCAGTCGCGTGCGCGCTGTGAATAGTAGAGTGCCGCTTCGTATACCGGCGCCTGCCCAAAGTGCTCGCGCTTGGCATGTACCTCGTCGAAAAGATCGTGAATACGCCCATAGGCCACCGGGTCCATCGCACCCGAGAACGGCGTCTTGTCGACAATCGTCACTTGGGCGCCATGCGCCAAGAGCGAGAACATTTCCCAGCGCAGGTCGGTGAGCGGACGGCTAGTCTGGTCGTGGTAGAAGCGGGTGCCGCGCTGCATGACCACCTGGTAACGACGGCCGGGTCCTGTCGCCCGCACGAATTCCGCCGTAAGCCCTGAACCCAGTGCGCCGAAGCCCCAGGTGCCGCTCTCGCAGGTTACGAAATCGCCGATGTGCGCGTGCTGCACCGGGCGCTGGCCGACCTCGAACGAGAAGGGCGGATAGCCATGGTAGTTAAAATCGATCGAGATTCCAGAATCGGCCTGCTTCACGAAAGCCCGGATATCCCGCTCGAAATCCGCGCTGGTCTCGTACCGGAACTCCAGCATCTCCTCCCACGCCTTGTCCCACGAAACCGTGCGCGGCAATTCCACATGAGCGCTTGCGGCCTTCGCCAGGCACGTGTCGCAGTAGCAGCCATACGGAGGACCGAATCCCTGGTCGACCATGTCCACGTGGAACCCATCGACGCCATAGGCCATCATCTCCGACAAGAGTCCCTTGATGTAGTCGCGGTAGGGGCCGTTGAGACAGACGCGATTGGGAATCACCTGGCCGTCGGCACCCACCATCGAAAACTCGGGATGCTCTTTCAAGGCATGTCCACCGGACTGTACGACGCAGTACACGATTACCGGTAGGTCGTGCGCCTGCGCGGCGTCTACGGCTTCGCGCAGCGGGTCGCGCTCGCCCAGTCCCGGTGCCTTCGGCATCAGCTTGGAGTCGTAATAGGCCCACTCGCCGTCGCGTCCCCAGAGCACGAGATACTCCGAGCCGCTCTCGATTTGCTTAGCGATGATTTCCGCGCCCGAAAACCCGGCGGCGTAGCCCGTATCACGCGGGTCGGAGCCCCACTGTGCGCCGGTAGGACCGACCTCCATGCCAATAAGTCGATCTTCGTACCATGGTATCTCTGCGGTGCCAACTGGAGCGATAGAAAGAAGAACGAGCAGTCCGGACCATCCGAGGGTATATCGCCGCATACTTGGTCTCCCTGATGTCCTATTGAGCCTACTCCGGCGTGCGGAGGAACTCCAGCAGATCGGCGAAGTGCTGCGGCTCGAGGCCGGCTTCCAGTTCTTCGGGCATGAGCGACAGCCCCGCCGAGGTCATCGATTCGATGCTGTCGCGCGGAATGGAATGCGTCTCGTTGTTGGCATCGCGCAGCACGACACCCGCCTCGGATTCCTGCTCGATGATGCCGGTGTACGACTCGAGGTCCGTTGTCGCCACGGTGTAGGCCACGTATTTCATGTCCACTGCGGCGTTCGGGTCGAGCACGTCGTGCAGGATCGTCTCCTTGCTCTTGCGGAAAATCTCGGTGAGGTTCGGCGCGAGTTCGCCGCCGAGGTCGCGCACGCGGTGGCATTTCGAACAGCGTTCCTCGAAGATCGCCCGGCCCTTCGCGGCATCACCCTGCAATTCCAGCGCCGGCTGCATGCGGGCGATGGCCTCCTTGCGCGTCACGATGCCGGCGTCGGAGAACAGCGCCTCGGCCCGCGCGCTCACGCCGGGCATGGGGGAGTGCAGCAGCGTGCGTCGCCGCTCGAGGTGCAGGTTCATTTCGCCCAGTTTGATGCGTCCGTCTTCCAGCGCGCTCATCAGCAGCGGGTGGTTGGGCATGACGTCCAGCAGGAAATCCGTCGCGCGTCCCCGCACGGCCGGGCCCAACCCGCGCCAGTGTTCGATCAGCCGCTGCGCCACGTCCTGCCCGCCGTGGTCGCTCAGCTGACGCATTGCCTCCAATTGCACGTCATGCGGCACGCGGGTATCGAGCAGGGCGAACAGCGCATCTTCCCGCGCCGGGAAATCGGCATAGGCCCAGAGCCGCAGTGCTATGACGCGCTCCTCAGGGACCGAGGTATCATCGGTCGCGAACGCTTTCGCCTTCGCCAGTACCGCTGCGGCATCCTCGGGCGCGGGTACGCGCAGGGCGCTGCGGAACCGCCAGAGAGCAAGTATCGCCGGGAGGGACTCGGTGTACGCCCGCTGCGAAAAGAACGCGGCATCCTCCGCGCTGAGCATGTCCTTCCACCGCCTTCCCGGACGTCCTTCGATCCCCGAACTCAGGCCATCGAGCAGCGCGATCAACACCGGCTCGGCGCCGGGCTCCGACGCATCCGCAAGCCGTTCGACCATCTGCACCATCGCGCCGGGTTCCGCCTGCTGTCCCACCATCTGCCCGATAAGCCCCACCAGCGGTTCCCTGTCGTCCAGGCCGGATAGCGCGCCATGCAGTAATTCCGCCAGCACCGGCTCGGGCGCGTGGGAAATGGCCGGCAGCAGCGCGAGGCGGGTCCACCGGTCCCCGAGATCCTGCTTCGCCACCGCCATGATTGCCGTGTCGAGCGCGCCGTCGTCATCCGGCGCGAGGCGCCCCATCGCCAGCGCGGCGAACAAGCGCACGCGCGGAGATTCGTCGTTCGCGCGCGCCAGCACGGCGGCGCGCAAGGTCTTCGCGCCTGGCAACCGGTCCGCCGCGATGATCAGCGCGTTCTCGCGGACGCCCGCGTCGGCATCCTCCAGGCGCGCCAGCAGCAAGTCGTTCTCCAGCGCGCCCAGCCCGTCGAGCGTCCACGTCGCGTGCAGGCGGCCCAAGACATCGTCGCTGTCCAGCGCCTCCAGCAATAGCGGTACAGCGGCCGGGTCGTTCCAGTCCACTAGCAGCCGTTGAGCCGTCAGCCGGAACCACTGGTTCGGATGGCCGAGCGCCGCGACCGCATAGTCCAGATAGTCCCGATTGAAAGACGGAGCCTCGTGGAGCGGCGCGCCTTTCCGTGTGATGCGGTAGAGCCGGCCCTGCGCCTTGCCCGCGTTCAGGTCCAGCGTCGCCTCGATTTCGTCGGGAATCCATTCCGGATGCTCGATCACATCGCGGTGCATGTCGGCTATCCAGAGCGCGCCGTCGGGCGCTACGGCCATGTTCACGGGGCGGAATGCGCGGTCGGACGAGGCGAGGAATTCGACGCCCGGACGGATGCGCCGCGCCAGGAACGCGCTGCCGTCGGCCTCGAGGCGGCGGCGGTGGATCAGGTTCAGCACCACATCGCAGACGAACAGGTTGCCGTCCGCCTCGGGTCCCAGCGCCCCGCCGCCGTAGTGCGTGATGCCGCACGAGCCGGAGAAGTAGCCCGACTGTTCCGGGTGGTTCACGCGCGTTTCCTGCAGGCCGATCGGGTAGATGCGGGTCAGGTCGTTCTCCGCGTCGTCTATCACGGTTTGCAGCGCGCCCTCGCCGGGCATGGGCACCCCCTGCACGAAGCGCTCGGGAAACACGAGCTGGTTCATGGGGTACAGGTTGTGCGTGCCGTATTGCCGCCCGTAGGCGTCGAAGGTAATGCCGAATCCGCCGCAGGTGTGCCCCACGGCCTCGAAGCGCCGGCCGCGCAGGTCGACGCGGAAGTCGTCGCTGCGGATGCTGGTCTTCTCGTCCGGCCGGTCCGGCCACTGCACCAGGCCGCCGTTGTCGCCGTTGGCGCCATAGATCCAGTTGTCCAGCCCGTAGCTCAGCCCGTTGAAGTTGTGCTGCGGATTGTCCGCCGCGAAGCCGGTCAGCAGGGTCTCGCGCTTATCGGCAAGGCCGTCGCCGTCGGTGTCCTGCACGAAAATCAGTTCCGGCGGCGAGGCCGCCAGGAAGCCGCCCCGGTACGGCAGCAGCGAATCGGCCTGGCCGAGATCGTCGGCATACACCGTCCGCGATTCGTACTCGCCGTCGCCGTCGCGGTCTTCCAGCAGCACGATGCGGCTCTGCGATTCCGAAAAGGGATAACCCGGCATCTCCATCACGAACAGCTGACCGTGTTCGTCGAACTCGATATCCACCGGGTCGAACACGGCGGGTTCGCGTGCCGCAAGCGTCATCTCGAAATCGGGATGCAATTCGAAGCCTTCGAGAGGTTCCGCGCTGCGGGCGGTTCCTGCCAGGGGCAATAGCGCGGCAACGAGCAGCAAGCGTTTTGGCGTCATTTCATGTACTTCCTGGGTTGACGACACGCGGCAGTGTAGCGTCTCCCCCCAGAGAAAGCATGTCGCGGGAATTAGACCAGCGAGACGACCAACGGGTTTTCCGGGGTGCCGCCGCCGGCGCCGATGGTGGTGTTCGCGCTGTCCAGCGCATCGCGCAGACGCGGCGTCTCCGGGCCGGACTCCAACACAAATTGCTCGATGTCGCGCCCGCGCGCCGTGGCGGCAAGATGTTCAATGAGCGGCGGTCCGAGTTCCTCGATGCGCCAGGGTGCCGCCGCCACGCATGCCGCATCGGCTACGGCCGAATCCTCCCGGTGCTGATAGCCGGCAATCGCGATGATGTCCTCGCCGTCCGGCGCAGGCACCGTGGCGAGCAGGGTCTCCGCGTCGCGATGATCTACAAAGATTGACTCATCCATCGCGCGTTGCGTGAAGAGATCGTGACGGCACTGTTCGGTGATGAACTGCCGCAGCGCGTGCTCGTCCGTCGGTTTCACGGCCCGCACCGTCACCTTCACGCCGCTGGCCAGCAGCAACGTGCTGTTCGCGGCGCGCGGCGCGAGGATGACTCGCGACCCGTAGGCCGCCAGCCGCGGCTGCACGTAGCCCGCATTGATGGCCTCCTCGAGCAGCTGCTCACGGAAACGCGGATGCGCCAGGCTAATCAGCGAAAGCGCGCGTTCCTGAATGGTCTTGCCGTGTAGAAACGCCGTGCCGAATTCCGTGACGACGTAGTGGACGTCGGCGCGCGTCGTCGTGGCGCCCGCTCCGGGCGCGAGCCGCGTGACGATGCGCGAGAAGGAGCCGCCGTGCGCCGTGGCGCTCATCACCACAATCGGCTTGCCGCCCCGCGAACGCGCCGCGCCGCGGTTGAAGTCCATGATGCCGCCTACGCCCGAGTAAAATTCCGCGCCGACCGAATCCGCACAGACTTGGCCGGTCAGGTCGATCTGTGTCGCCGAACTGATCGACGTCATCTGCTGGTGCGCCGCAATCGTGGCCGGATCGTTCACGTATTCTGTCGGCTGGAACGAAATGCGGTCGTCCTGGTCCAGGCGTTCGTAAAAACCGGCGCTGCCCATGGCGAAGCTCGCCACGGCCTTGTGCGGATCGATGGTCTTCCGCGCACCCGTTGCCGCGCCGCACTCGACCAAACCCAGTAGTTCCTCGGTCATCAGCTCGGTGTGGATACCAAGTTCTTTCTTGTGCTTCAGGTAGGGCAGCACGCTGGAGATGAGTCGTCCGATACCTGCGGCAATTGTCGCGCCGTCATCCACCAGCACCGCGAGGCGCGCGCCGATCCGCTCGGCCTCCGGGGGCGCCACGCCGGGGGCGTACTCCACCAGCGGCTCCTCGTGTTCCACCAGAAAATCCACATCGTGCACATGAATCAGGCTGCTGCCTTCTGTGCGCGGCATGCGCGGATTCACCTGCGCGATGACGAGGCGCGCGTTTTCCACCGCCGCCCGCGTCACGTCCACCGAAATGCCCAGGCTCATCAGCCCGTCGTCGTCCGGCGGCGATACCTGAATCAGCGCTGCCTCCAGGGGCATCTCGCCCGTTCGCAGCAGATCGGGCAAATCGGAAAACGCGATGGGGGAGTACTGGCCGTGGCCCGCGCGGATGGCTCCGCGCACGTTGTCCGACATCAGCAGGCTGTTCACCGTGTAGTGCGGGTTCCAGTCTGCGTCCGTAAAGGGCGTCGGTCCCAGCGTCAGGATATGCAGCAGTTCCGTTTCCACGCGCGTGCAGGCGCGGGCCACCATTTCCCGCACCAGGTACTGCGGCATGGCGCAGCCGGTGCCGATGAACAAACGCCGCCCCGGACGAATCTGCCCCAGGGCTTCCCCGCATGCCACCACCTGACCGGGGTAGCGCTGTTGCCAGTCTTGGCCCTGCTCATGCATCGCTTCGCTCATCCTCGGTCAAAGTCATACGCGCATCGGCCACCATCGACCGCGCGCCGGGCGGTCCCACCATGAACGGATTGATATCCATCTCGGCAATCTCGGGGAAATCCGTGGCCAGCTGGCTGAGCGTCTGCAGGGCGCCTGCCAGGGCCTGCAGGTCCACGGCCTTCTGCCCGCGCGCGCCCCGCAGCAGTGCGTACGAACGCGTGCCCTCGAGCATTTGCGCCGCCTCTTCGTGCGTCAGCGGGGCCAGATTGAAGCTCACGTCCTTCATTACCTCGACGAAGATGCCGCCGAGTCCAAACATCAGCATCGGTCCAAAGCTCGGGTCGCGCGTCATGCCGAGGATCACCTCGCGCCCCGGCGGGCACATCGCCTCGACATACGCACCCAGCAGCTCGGCCTCGGGCATGGCCCGGTTCAGACGCAGGTACATCAGGTCGAAGGCGTCGCGTACTTCCGATGCCGACCGCAGGCCGATCTTCACGCCCCCCAAATCGGACTTGTGGATGATGTCCGGCGAGGCGATCTTCATCGCCACCGGGTAGCCCACATGCTCCGCCACCGCCACGGCATCGTCCGCCGTGCGCGCCAGCTGTCCCTCGGGCACGTTGAAGTGATAGGTCGCCAGAATCTTTTTCGCGTCCGCCTCGCCGATTTGCACTCGGCCCGTGCGGCGGTGACGCTCGATTATCCGCTCGATGCGGTGCCGGTTGATAGGCAGCCGGGTCACCACGCGCGGCGGCCGCTGCTTCCAGGCCGCGTAGTCGCACATTTTCCGCAGCGCCACCACCGCGCGCTCGGGCGCCGTGTAGTCGGGCAGATCGTTGAACAGGAACTCGGCGCGCGCCGGGGCAACGTCGCGTCCGCCCATAAAGGCCGCCAGCACGGGCTTGCCGTCGCGCTGCGTCTCGATAATCGCGCGTGCCGTCTCGCGCGGCAGGCTCATCGCCTGCGGCGTTAGAATCACCACCACGGCGTCCACGCCCGCGTCGCCCATCACCGCCTCGAGCGAAGTCACGTACCGCTCCGGCGGTGCATCGCCCAGCACGTCGATCGGATTGGCCGCGCTGGCCGACGAGGGCAGCGCAGCCCGCAGTTTGCCTTCGATGGCCGGCGTCAGCTTCGCCACCGTCATGCCCTGCCGCTCGATGGCGTCCGCCGCGATAATGCCAGGACCGCCCGCATTCGTAATCACCGCGATCCGGTCGCCCTTGGGCAGCGGCTGCATCGCCAGCGCCTTGGAAATATCGAACAGCGACTCGAAATCGTCGGCGCGCAAGACGCCCGCGCGCTTGAACGCCGCGCCATACGCGATGTCGGCCCCCGCCAGGCTGCCCGTGTGCGAACTGGCCGCGCGCGCGCCCGCCTGCGTGGTGCCCGCCTTCAGCACCACCACCGGCTTGTCGCGGCCCACGCGTTCCGCCACTTCGATAAACCGGTTGCCCGACTGAATGCTCTCGAGATAGCACGCGATGACCTTGGTCTCGGGGTCGCGCGCGAGCGCCTCGAGCATGTCGCTCTCGTCCAGGTCCGCCTTGTTGCCGATGCTCACCAGCTTCGCCAGCCCCAGCCCGCGTTCGACCGCGAGATCGAGGATGGCCGTGCAGAGCGCGCCCGACTGCGACACAACGGAAATCGCGCCGCGCTCGGGCATCTGCGGCGCGAACGAGGCATTCATCTTGTTGGCCGTGTTGATGAGGCCCAAGCAGTTCGGACCCAGCATCCGGGCGCCGTACTCGCGGCAGAGCGCCGTCAGCACGATTTCCCGCTCGGCGCCTTCCTTGCCCGTTTCCTTAAAGCCCGCCGTGATCACCACGATGCCCTTAGCGCCGCAGTCGAGCGCCTCGCGCATGGATGCTTCCACCAGCTTGGGAGGCACGACGAGGATGGCAAGGTCGATGGGCACGCAGGCCGCTGCGGCATTCGGGTAGCAGGGCAAATCCAGCACGTCTTCCGCCGCGGGATTGATCGGCACGAGCCGGCCTTCGTAGCCCCCGGCAAGGAGGTGCTTGAGCACCGTGTGGCCCACCTTCTCCGGATTGCGCGACGCGCCGTACACGGCGATGGCGGCCGGATTAAAAATGGCATCAAGCATCAGGCGTGGATTTCCTGCTTCCGGGTTTTGGCATTAGGCGGCGATTGTACTACAACGGACAGGGCCGGCATCCGCCGCGTGGGCGGATGCCGGCGGCCGTGTTACAAAACACCGAGGTCCGTAGCGAGCTGCGGATTCTCTTCGTCCCACGCGAGCACCTGGTGGCAGGCCGAGCAGTCCTGACTGATGGCCTTGCCCTCCTTGGTCGTGTGGGTCTCGTCGTGACACCGGAAGCATCCCGGCGAGTTGATGTGGCTGATGTTGTTCGGGTGCGTGTTCCAGCCGAGTTCCATCTTCGGAAATACGTTCCGGTGGAACAGGCCGTTCAGCCGCACGATCGCCGACTCCACCGTGTCCTTGCGCGAGGTCAGCAGCTCGGGGCTGTTTTCCTCGTAGAACTGCGTAATGGAGCGGCGGATGAAGCCGTCCGGGTCGGGATCGCGTTCGGCGCCCAGCAGCGCCTCGAGGCCTGCCTTCCGGATATAGGGCAGCGTGTTGTCGATCTCGCCCCGGCTCATTGCGCGGTTCAGCGCATCGTCCGGCCCGTAGAAAATATGCGTCGGGCGGTTGTGGCAATCGATGCAGTCCATCACCTGCATCTCGGTGTCCGGCACGCTTGCGGGGTCGCGCTCGAATCCATCCTGCGCGAAGTTATCGACAGTGCCGTCCGCATGCTTCACGCGCACCAGCGCAATCTCCTGCCGGTCGTCGCTGCCGGGCAGGTAGAGCGTCGTGCGGTCCGGGTTCACATGCCAATCGTGGATGCCATTGCCCGTGCCGCCGCCATTGCCGCCCCCCCCGCCGATGTGCATCACGAGTATCGTGGTCAGTTCCGTGTTCGCCTCATCCTCGCTGTATTTTCGGATCACCTTCACGCGGTCGCCCACGAACTTCTCGGGCCAGTGACATTCCTCGCAGGTGTCGCGCGCCGGGCGCAGGTTGTCCACCGGCGTCAGAACGGGCTTGTGGTAGGTATCGAACATCACCGCGAACACCTGGCCCACGCCGGAGATCTTCGACTTCACGAACCAGTCCGCCCCGGGTCCGATGTGGCACTCGGCGCAGGTCACCTTCGAATGCGGCGAATCGAGGTAGGCCGCGTATTCCGGCTCCATCACCGTGTGGCAGATCGTGCCGCAGAACTCGACCGATTCGGAGTACTCCACGCTCTTGAAGCCGACCGCCGAGACGAGAAAGATGTTCACCAGCGTGAGGAACACGACCAGCGCCACGGTGCGCCGCGTGGCCGCCTTCCTCAGGTCGATCACCAGAAACGAGTCGGGGTCCTCGCCTTCGTCCGCTTTCGCCGGACGCCGCGACGCCACATAGTGTCCCACGGCCACGCACACGAGACCGGTCCCCATCATGCCGGGAAGCAGCAGAAACGAGATGATGCCGAGATAGGCGGCGTTCACGAATTCGAACAGCCCCAGCAGCACCATGAAGATGATCGCCAATGCGCTGACAGTGGCCAGCGTGCTGCCGAAAATCGTCAGTCCGTTCCGGAATGCGAGGTATTGTATGGCACTTTGCGTGCGCTGATTCAGGGTCGCCATGACGTTAAGTCCTTCCTGTAGCTCCGGCCTAAGCGAAGGAGGCGGCCGAAGCCGCCTCCTCCTACACCCTCATCGTCTCCAACGCTTAGGGAGCCAAAGCATGTACCAGGTGTACGGCGGTCTCCGATTCGGGACCGTGGCACACGGCGCAGGTTTCGATGCCCGTCGACGCATCGGTCTGCAACAGCGCGTGCACGTTCGGCATGATGCCGTCATGACACGAGGTGCAGGCGGCCCGGTTTGCGAAGATTTGCTCTACCAGTTCGCCGTTTTCCGTCACGGTTGTCGGCAGCACTTCGTCCGCCAGCGGCAGATCGGTCGAGCCGTCCACGTGGCAGATCGAGCATTCCTGGCGCAGGCCCGGGAAGCGGATTTCCGTGAAGTCGTGCGGCGTATTGCCGAAGCCGTACACGGTGTAGTCGCCCTCGAGTTCTTCGCCGCTGTGGATGCGGTGGATCATGTCCTTGAAGTTGATCGTTTCCGGCGGCATGGCCTCGGCCGGCCGGCGCGCTGCGTCGGTCGCGCCCGCATTGTGGCACATCACGCAGGAATCCACGCCCACGCGCTGGTCACCGTGCGCGCGCAGATCGTCGTGGCACTTGTTGCACTTCGCGTCATCGACAATCGCCCGCCGCGGTACTGGCGCGCTGCCGTCGAGCGTGAAGATCACCTGGCCGTTCGTCGCCGTGCCCTGCGTGTAGGTTTCGCCGCGATACTCGAACGACAGGCGTCCGTCCATCGCCGCTGCGAAGGTGTCGCCTGTGTCGGGCAGCAACGCCGCGAAACGATACGTGAACGTGCCGTTGGCGTTCGGCGTCAGGGTTCCCGGAGGCCGCGAGGTCACCGACTCGCGCACCACGGTCTCGATTTCCGTGGCCGGATAAGCCACCAGAATCGACGCCGAGCTCAGTTCCGTGAGGTCGCTGTAGCGCGCGCCGGACTTGTCGGTAGCCTCGAAGGTCACATCAAGCTGCTGGCCGCCTTCAACCGGTGCGGTCGCCACGTCGAGGATATTCAGCGCCAATCCCGGAGCCTCGGGGCTCGAGGTCGGGCGCAGGTGAGCTTCCATAATCGGCGCCGGGGCAGGGCCGGTCGGCTTGTGGCACAGCGAGCACAGCTGGTTGTTCACCTGCTCGCCGCCCGTGTGCATCTCGAAACCCTCAGGCGCGTTCGACGGGCTACCAAACCACGTACGGTCGTGGCACGAGGCGCAGCCGTTCAGCGTCGGGGTATTCAGGTAGGCATCGCTCTGCGGCGCATTCGTGTGGCACGCCTGGCAGTTGCGGATGTCTTGCGGGAACTCGACGTGCGAATAATCATTCACCGAGTTGCCGAAACCGATAATCTGGTAGGGGTCGCCTTCTTGCACGCTCGGAAGCTCGGCACCCTGGTGGATCTTGTGAATCATGACTGCGAAATCGACGGAGTTGCCGCTCTGCGCGTCGGAACTCTGCGGCTGGTGGCACATGATGCAAAGCTGCACGTCGCGGCGCACGTCGCCGTGCACGGCCAGGCGCGTGTGGCAGTTGTTGCAGGTCTGCGTGTCCACGATCTCGCGGGTCGCCACGTCCTGCTTCGAGCCATCCGGCATGAACGGATGCGCCAGGTTGAACTTGTAGTCCTGGCCGTCGACCGGATAGGTGCGGCGGAACTGGCCCGCAATCTGGTGCGGCAGCGATGCATCGAAATCCGCCGGCACGGCCGTCGCGAACTTGTAGGTATACGTGCCGTCGTCGTTACGGCTGATACCGCCGATGCGCGCCGAATCGTAATTCGCCTGAACCGCCTCGTCGCCGGAATTCGGCACGCGGTCCGGGTCTTCGGTGGACGTCGTGTAGCTCGTGTAGTGAGCGGTGTCGCCCGGGCCGGCGGCCTCCAGGTACGCGAGTATGAACCGCGCATCCGTCAGTTCGCCCAGCGCAATCGGGTTGCCCTTGCCGTCCTCGAGATTAAAAATCACCTCAGGCCGCAAGTCTTCCGGAAATACGACATCGACGACTTCCACCGCCACGCCCGGGGCCAAGCCCGGGGGAACGGGTACCGGCGGGTCCACCACCGGCGGGGGCAGGGGGCACCCTGCGAGTGTCAGTGCGACTACCGAGAGCAGGGCCCCCCGTAGTCCAACGCTTCTCAGCGTTCCAAGAGTTGATCGTTGCGCGTTCATGGTCCCGACCTCCTTTTACTTCCGCTGTAGGGAGGCGAGGGTGATGCGCTCTATTCTGGCGCACCTGACTCTCGCGGCCGACCGCCCCAGCTCAGGCTGCTGTCGGTCAATACTCTTCGTCGCATAGCATGACGAATTTGGAGCCGCGATTCAAGAAAAATTATTAAAAAAATTTTCCGCCAGAGTTGGAACAACGAAAAGAATTTGCTTTATTCCCCGAGACCTGATAAACCTATCTTCAGGTTCTCTGTTCACCGCCATCGGGGCGGTGCAGGGGGCCGCGGAAGTAGGATAGCCCGATGCAGTCCTTGAAGTTAACGCGACAGGATACTTGGCAAGCAACCGCTCGCCTTAACAAGTGTTTCCTGATAAAAACAATTAATGCACTGTCTGTTGCGGGGATGCTTGTAACACTGCTGAGCGGATGTCCTCAGAATGCGGCCGCTCCGGGCCGTGTGGGCACCCCGACTTGTCTCGCCTGCCACGACGGACGCAGCGCTCCCGACAAGCGGGAATTCCTCGATGGTGTTCATGCGGCCATCGATTGCGAGGACTGTCACGGCCCGGGTCTGGGCCATGTCCGCGCGGGCGGACGCGGCGGGCTTTTGATTGCCAACCCGGGCGAAAGTCCCTTCGGCCACACGCCTGCGCTCTGCTCGCAGTGCCACGAAGCGGAAGTAGCCGGGCACGCGCTCACCGCGCACGCCGGCGCGAAGGCCGCTTCCTGCAATACCTGCCACGATGTGCACAAGACCGGCGCGATGCCCTTCAGCACACCGAACAAGACCCCGCTGGGCAATGCGGGGTATCAAAAGCTGTGCGGCGAATGCCATGAAACGCAGACGGAGCAATTTGCTCTGAGCGTCCACGCCACATCGAACGTGGCGACCTGCGCCGCCTGCCACAATCCGCACCTCGAGACCACCTTTACGGCGCCGCCGGAGAACAACCAGCTCTGCCAGCAGTGTCACGGCGGCTTCTTCCTCGGGCTCGACACCGAGGAAGCCGTCGATATCCATACGGGCGATTTCCACCCGGTCGATCCTGCGGGCACCGGTGCGAGCCGCTGCGTGTCTTGCCACATGGTGCCGCTGCGCGCGAACAATCAGGCGCGCAGCCCGCACGACCACACCTTTAATACCGTTGCCCCGTCCGACACCGCGGCGATGATCGCGGCCGGCCTGGCGCCACATCCGAATTCCTGCGCGGGCACCCTGGGGTGCCATGACGCCGGCACCCCAGGCAGCGGCGAGCCCTTCGATCTCAACAGCATCGCAGACAACGAGACGCTTCAGGCCCTGTACGAACAGATCGGCCTGATTCCCGAGAAGGAGTTCCAGTGATGGCGGGCGCGAAACACAGCCTGCATGCAATGGCCCTGTTGCCTGCACTGGCGATGCTCCTGATGACGGGCAGTGCCCCGGCCGAGGAATCTGTGGAGACCACCACGGTGGAAGCCGCACCCGCCGAGGAAGCGGCTCCTGCGCCGGAGGCTGAAGCAGCCACCGAATCAGAGGACGCCGGCAGGACCGATCGCGAGTGGATCCGCGGGCGCTTCGAGACCGGTTTCGACGCCGCGTGGGACGGCAAAGGCAGCGACTTCGAGCTTTACCAAATCCTGCGCATGGAAATCGCACCGCCCAAGGCCGACAAACTCACCCTGCACGGCTCGCTCTGGATGACGGAAGACCTCGACGGCGACGAAGCGCGCTATTCGCGGTTGTACAGCATTGACGACGGCTACGGCGGCGATGTTCGCGCGCGCGTGCTCGACCTCTATCTCCAGGCCGACGACGTGCTCGGCGGCGCGCAGCTCCGGCTCGGCCGCCAGCGTATTCTCGACGGTCCCCTCTACAACCGCATCGATGGTCTCCGGTTGCGCTGGGACAAGCCGCAGTGGGACGCCTACGCCTACGCGGGTTCTCGCGCCTCGCTCTACGAAGACCCCTTCGAGGATCTCGTGCTGGGCGCGGGCGCAGGATTCCGCCCCACGGAAAACACGCGCCTCGGCATCGATCTCTTCCGTGCCGATGACGACCGCAGCAACGACGAGGTCGTTCGCGGCAACTGGTGGTCGCGCCTGCTGAACCAGCCCTATCCGCGCACCGTGGACACGCGCGTCGAGGACCAGACCCTGGGCCTCAGCGTCTACCACCGCTTCAACGAGAACCACTGGATGAATGCGCAAGTGCTGCTGCAGGGCGACGGCGCGCATGAACTGACGGTGGACTTCACCGGTTACATTCCGCGCCTGGACCTCACGTACCTGGTGGATTACCGCCGCCAGTTCGACCGTGTGAACGATCGCACCGACGAGATGACCGGCTACTACCGCGTGCTGGGCGGGCTCGAGGCCTACAACCACGTCCACCTCGGCGTGCAGCGCCCGCTCACCGAGAAACTCACGCTCGGATTCGAGGCCGACATTCACGATGCCGCGCGCAACGATGTGTACAACACCAACCGCGACTACCTGCGCCTGGCCACGGTGCTCAGCGGCAAGGACCTCGGCAACGGCTTCGGCTTCAACGTGTCGCTCGACCACTGGAACACCAGCGATGGCGACGGCTCGTGGGTGCTGACCGGCGAAATCAACCGCGAGTGGAACGCCTACGAATGGGCCATCGGCGTCGACTTCGAGCAGTACCGCTACGAATACATCGACTACAACCCGTGGCCCAAGTGGATTAAGACCTCGCTCGTGCTTGCGGTGCCCGGCGTGTTCCCCGGCTTCTCGCCGGTGGTATGGTTCACCGACACCCGGGCCATCGTGGAGCGCGACGAGATTTATTCGGCCTACACGCGCTTCGTCTGGAACATGGACGAGCGCCAGCGGATTACCGCAAAGTTGAGCTACGAAGACGACGACGGCCCCTACACGCCCTATTGGCAGATCCGAGCAGCGTATGAACTCGAATTCTAGAGTACGAATACTTGCCCGCATTGCGGCCGGCGCACTGGCCCTGGTCAGCGTGTCGATGATTACGTCTTGCATGACCGCGAAAGACGACGCGCCTTCTCCCGAGAAAGTCGACAACGCGCGCGGCTTCAAGTTCAGCCACGCGCTGCACGTCGATGCGGGCCTCGACGATTGCAGTGTCTGCCACGATCCGGCCGCAGGCAATCCCACCGCGCTCAGCACGCCCGCGCACGACCTGTGCAGCGTATGCCACGAGATACCCGAATCCAACACGGAGCCGCCGGAAGACCCTGCCGAGCGCGAAAAGTGTTCCTTCTGCCACACGCGCCCCGACTACTCGGTGAACACCTGGAAGCCGAAGCTCAGCGGGGAACTGAAGTGGCAGCACGCGCCGCACCTCACGGCGGAGATCGCCTGCACCACCTGCCACGCCAAGCTCGATACGCTGACCCTGCCGGCCTCGCCCATGAAGCCGTTCTGCATGGATTGCCACAAGCAGCAGGAGAACCCGAAGCTCAACGAGTGCTCGGTCTGCCACAGCGAAATCTCGAAGGATGCGGTACCGCAGTTCCGCCACGGCCAGCGCGTGGCGCACGATTCGCCGCAGGTGTGGGAACAGGTCCACGGCCGCGAGGCGCGCATTGACCCGCAGTACTGCAACCTCTGCCACGACACCCAGAACCGCTGCGACGACTGCCACAGCGTGACCGCGCCCACCAACCATACGATGGCCTTCAAGAACCGCACGCACGGCATGATCGCCTCGTGGGACCGCAACAGCTGTGCTACCTGCCACGAGGAGAGCACCTGCCTCAAGTGCCACCAGGAGAAGCAGCCCGTGTCGCACCGCGCCGGATGGGGCGAACCCCGCAACGCGCACTGCGCCAACTGTCACTTCCCGCCCGAGCGCTCCGGCTGCGTGGTCTGCCACGAGAACATCGACCACGAAGAGGCCAAGCCGTCGCCGCATATCATTGGCATCTATCCGCCCAATTGTTCGGTCTGCCACCCCGGTGGCTTGCCCAACCAGGCGCCGCATATTCTGAATAGCACGGTGCATTGCGTCGTCTGTCATAAGTGATCAAGAATCATGCGGGGTCTCGACGCCATGGCGGCGCCGCCCACATGAGACGAAGCGCGAGCTTCTCCGAAGGAGGTACAAGACCATGAGAATCCCAATCCGCAGCTCGGCGCTGGCGGGGCTGGCCATCGCGGCCGGCCTGGTTACCGCTGCGCTCAACACCGAATCCGTCTACGGGCAGCCGCCCGTGCCTGACAAAGCCAAGGACTGGACCTATGTCGGCCAGGGCCAGTGCAAGGTCTGCCACAACGGACCAAAGGAAGGCGCCCAGTGGGACAAGTGGCACAACGCCCTGCACGCCCACGCGCTCGAATTGCTCGAAACCGATGCCGCCAAGGAAGCCGCCGTCAAGGCCGGCCTGACGACGCCGCCGGCGGAATCGCCCGAATGCCTCAAGTGCCACGTGACGGGTTATGACCCCGTGGCCAAGGCCGCGCCCGCCAAGATCACCCCCGCCGACGGCGTGCAGTGCGAGAGTTGCCACGGTCCCGCGTCGGAGCACCTGAAGGACGCCAAGGTCCTCAAGTTCACCCCGGCGAAGATCAGCGAGATCGATATCCTGGCGCACCAGCTGGTACCGACGGAAGAGACCTGCCGCGGCTGCCACAACGACAGCAGCCCGACCTGGAAGGCGGACCGCTACACGCTGGAGAACGGCGAGAAGGTCGGTTTCGACTTCAAGCAGGCCTGGGCGAAGATCGCGCATGATCATCCCGAAGGCGTGATGGAAGACAAATACGGCGGCAAGTATCCGGTCGATTAATCGACGTCGGCCTCGCAGAGGAAAGCAGTACGAGCGGGGGGCCGTTCCCACGGGAGCGGCCCCCCGTACGCCGTTATCAGGAGATTCACCCCGCGTGTCCGCAGACCGGACCCACACATGAGCCGCCAAACCCGCACGCCCTTTGGCGCCGCACGGGCCAGCCTCGTCGCGCTGCTGGGTTCCTTCGGGCTGGCCAGCGGCCTGTTCGTGGTCCTCTTGGCGCTCACCTACCTCGGCACGCTCGATCAGGTCGAGCATGGGCTCCTGCACGCTCAGCAGACCTACTTCGACGCGCTGCTCGTCTGGCAGCCCGTGGGTCCCGTCGCGGTCCCGCTGCCGGGTGCCAGGCTCGTGCTGGGGCTGCTCGCATTAAACCTGCTCTTCAGCAGTATGGCCCGCATGGATTTCCGCTGGTCGCGAATCGGCGTGTTCGCCGTGCACACCGGGTTCCTCGTGCTGCTTGCAGGCGGGCTCATCAGCTACACCAACGCCGAACGTGGTACGATCGTCCTGCGTGAGGGCGAGCCGGAAAGCGGTTACTTGCGTGAGAATTCCTGGGAGGTGGTGCTGCAGCCACCCGATGCCGCCGAGGCGATAATCGCCGATGTGCGCCCGGATGGGACGATTCAGGACAGAGACGTGCCGGGCGGCCTCTCTCTGGCGGGTATCGAGCCCAACGCGCTGCGCGGCGAAGACGGATCGCTGATTGGCATGCCCGTGGACGAGGATCCGCGCAAGAACACCGCCGGTGCGATGCTGGTCTCGGGCACCTCCGGACAAGGCGTTTCGTTGGCGGTATTGTGGCAAGGCGATCCAAAGCCCGCGGCGATCACCATCGCAGGCGAATCCTGGCACGCCTCACTAAGACGCAAGGCCTGGCCGCTACCCTGTTCGCTCGAGCTGATTGAGTTCACACGCGAGACCCACCCCGGCACCGATACCCCGAGCGCCTTCAGCAGCGAGCTGCTGCGCGCGGACGGCAGCGTGCAGGAGCGCGCGGTGATCTCCATGAACGCCCCCATGCGCTACAAGGGCTACACCTTCTATCAATCCTCTTGGGGACCGCAGAACGCCGGACCCGGCGTGCCGCGCTATTCCGTGCTCGAGGTCGCGCGGAATCCCGCCGACCGCGTTCCCCTCTATGCCTGCGCGCTCATCGCCTTCGGCATGGTCGTGCATTTCGGCCAGAAGCTGGTGGTCTTTCTGCGCAGGCCAAACGCGGGGCCGTTGGTATGATGCGGCGGTTCCTGCTGATGCTCGTGTTCGTGGGGTGCCCCTTCGTGGCGCAGGCGGCAAGCGACGCCGAGGAAGCCGCGGCGGTTCCCATTCAGGACGGCGGCCGCATCAAGCCGCTCGCCACCTTCGCGCGCTTCTCGCTGCTGCAACTGAGCGGCCGCACCACCTTGGCCCTGGACGATGGCACGCGGCTCGACGCCATGGCTTGGCTGCTCGAGGTATTGCTCCACACCGACACCGCCCGCAAGCGTGAGGTATTCCTCATCGAGAACCCCGAATTGATGGAATCGCTCAGCCTGCCCCACGACCGACCACGCCAGCGATTCTCGTACGCCACGCTTCGCACCTCGCGCTCGACGCTTATCGGAATCGCCGCGCAGTTGTCGAGTGAGCGCGACGAGCAGTTGACTCCGGCCCAGAAGCAGACGCTTCGACTCGCGGACAACCTGCGCCTTTTCGAGTCGCTGACGACATCTCTCGTGCCGCTCGCCTCGGGCGATGCACTGCTCAGCGATGCCCTCGCGCAGCCCGAGCGCCTCCGTACCGACCCGGCCCTGCGCCGCTTCCTGCTGCTGCAGGCCGACAGCCCCTTGCGGGTGATCCCGCCCGACCCGACTTCCGACGCGCCTCATACATGGCAGACACCGGGCGGCCTCGTGCAGCGCGCGCTCGCCGGGCAACCGCCTACCGCCCCGCAACTCGACGCCGTGCGCGCGCTGGAGCGTGCGGCCGGTGCCAAGGATGATGCGTCCCTGGCCGAGGCCTTCGCAGCACTCCATGCGTCATCGGCGCAACTCATGGCCGGTAACCGCGAATACGAGCAGCTACCGCGCGAGCTGCATTTCTATGCGCTGCGTCCCTTCTACTGGGCGACGATGCTGTATGTTGCTGCGCTGCTGCTCGCCGGTATCGGCGTGCTGGTGCCGTCGCGCCGCTGGTTGCATCACCTCCTGCTCTTGGCGCTCGCCGCGCCGTGGCTGCTGCACGTGTACGGCGTCGTGCTGCGCTGCATCATCCGAGGGCGCCCCCCCGTTTCCACGCTCTACGAGACCCTGCTCTTCGTCTCCGCCGTGGCCGTGGCCCTCGCGCTGGCCGCCGAAGTGCTGACCCGCAAGCGCATCGCCGCCGCCTTCGGCGCGCTCCTCGGGGCCGCTGGGCTATTCCTCGCGTCGAGGTACGAAGCCATCGATCGCGGCGACACGATGCCCAGTCTTACCGCCGTGCTCGATACCAACTTCTGGCTCTCGACGCATGTGACTACCGTCACCATCGGCTACGCGGCAGGGTTGCTGGCCGGCGCCATCGCGCATCTGTACCTGCTCGGCAAAGCCTTCGGCTACCGCCCGCGCGACCCGGATTTCTATCCCTACCTCACGCGCACGGTCTATGGCGTATTCTGCTTCGGGCTGATTTTCGCCACCGTCGGCACCGTGCTCGGTGGCGTCTGGGCCAACGAGAGCTGGGGGCGCTTCTGGGGCTGGGACCCCAAAGAGAACGGCGCGCTCATGATCGTGCTTTGGGGGCTGGCCGTGCTGCACGCCCGCATGGGTGGCTATATCCGCGACTACGGCCTCCACATGGCGGCGCTATTCGGCGGCGTGGTGGTGGCCTTCTCGTGGTTCGGTGTGAACCTGCTCGGCGTCGGCCTGCACACCTACGGCTTCACCAGCGGCATTCAAATCGCCCTGCGGCAGTTCTACCTTGTGGAATCCCTTGTGCTCGCCGTCGGTGCCTTCGGCTGGCTGCGCGAGCAGGGCATTGTCCGTATCGGACCGGGGGATAGGCGCTAAACGGGTGGCGCGCCGTTTTCTTCCACGCGCGGACAGAGCAATAGCAGCAGCGCCAGCCCGATGCCCGCCGACATGCCGCTCGCCAGGAATATGCCCGTCTTCGCCTCTTCGTTGTGGGTCGCCAAGGCGCTGTCTTCTTCGTACACCGGGGTATGCGCCAGCGCGGCCACGGGCATCTCGGGTCCCACCGTAATCGGAATCTCATGCATCGCGGACGAGGTGTACGCGAGTTCGCTCAGGAAGAGCGCCATCGTAAAGCCGATCCCACCCAGCCAGCTCAGCGCCCACAACTGCCGCAGCTTGACGCCCTCGGGCAGCTGCGCCGCCCCGAGTAGCGACGAAATCCAGCAGAACAGCGTGATACCCAGCTGCTTGCCGAAGAGCAGCCCCAGCAACACGCCGATGGTCACCGGCTGCCGGAGCAAGTCGGACATATTCGCCCAGTCGAAGGTCAGGCCCGAATTCACGAAGGCGAAGACCGGCAGCACCACCAGCGAGCAGAAGGGCTCGAGACCGTAGAGGATGCGCTGCAGTGCGGACTCGACATAGAAGCACTCCCGCACCAGCGATCGCACCACCACCTGTTCCTGGTTGTTCACCAGTTCCGTTTCGCTCGTGCGCCCGGCATCGCGGAACGATTGCAGCAGCTGCCCTGTGCGGTCCAGGAAATCCTCCGCCAGGCACTGGCTGCGCATCGGTATCGCAATCGCCATCAGCACGCCCGCCACCGTCGCATGGATGCCCGACATCACGAAGCAGGCCCACACCATGCCGCCGAGCGCGAGAAAGAAAGTGGCGCTCTGAATACCCGCGCGCCCGATCATCCAGGCCAGCACGATGATACCCAGGCCGGGTACGAACCACGCGAGCCGTAGCGACTCGAGGTGCATCACGCCAATCACCGCGACGGCGCCCAAGTCGTCCACAATCGCGAGCGTGATCAGGAACACATAGAGCCCCGGGGGTACGCGGCGACGCAGCAGGCTCATGCAGCCCGCCGCGAACGCGATGTCGGTGCTCATGGGTATCGCCCAGCCCGTCATCCGGGTCGGGTCTTCGTTGCCTGCGAAGAACTTGTTCACCACGACAAACGTGAGAATCGGCACGATCATGCCGCCGAACGCGCCGAGAATGGGCAGCGCTGCAGCACGGGGCGACCGCAACCGTCCCGCCAGCAGTTCGTATTTAATCTGCAGGCCCACCATGAAGAAGAACGAGCACATCAGCACATCGTTCACCCATTGCTGCAGCGGCATGGCGATATGCAGCGGCCCGAGCGAGACCGTAATGGGCAGCGTCCGCAGCGCGTGGAAGTAAGGCGCCAACAGCGGTATGTTGGCAATCGCGAGCGCCGTGAATGAAGACACAGCAAGCACGCCGGCCGCCACCAGCTCGTACTGGGTAATTTTCTTCCACGGCGAGCGGTAGTAGAGGGGCGGCGGTTTTGGCACTGCGCGCGACACGATTCAGGTTCTCCGCGCACGGCCGCCGGGCGGCGGGCCGTGCCTTTGTCGAACGATACGCTTTTGTATCGACCGGCTCAATCTCACGATGCGACAAGGGTACGTTTTGCTGATCGATCGGCGCTCTTGGAAACAATTGTTTTGCTAGGCGAAATGCGCAGTGTGGGTCTGCTCAGTGTGCTCCCTGGTAGCGGTAATTCCAGCGCCGGTTCGGCGCACTGTCGCCGTTCACCCCCAGCTCCGACACATCGCCAAAGGACTGGATATTGTCTGCCCAGTGGAAGTCGAAGCTGGGCGCGGTCCCCATTTCCGGAAGGAGTTCGCGCGCCAGCGAGAGCATGAGCGCATTGCCGCTCGCGGAATAGTCCGCATAGCCAGCTGCCTCCCACTTGTTTTCTTTCCAGGCGTGCAGGGAGGTGCGCCCCTCTTCATCTTCGGGCTGTATATTCAACACGTAGTCGTAACCCAGCCACCCGGTCGCTGCATTCTGGTCGGTGTCGAGCAGGAGCAGCATCCAGTTCGGATCGGAATCAGGCGTGAGCTCGTCCTTGGTTTGCGCATAGAAATAGAGCCGCTCCGCATCATGAGCCGCTTTGAGAATTACGAAATCGTTTCTGCCTGTCGTGTTGGTATAGACCAGATCGCCGTAGCCCGGGTGGTTTCTATGTGTCGTGTCGCCGATGGTGTCCCGATATTCCGGCTGCACCTTTGACCATGCCGCAGGACTGTCGTAGTCGAAATTGGCGGGGCTCGAAGCCACCGGAATCTCCCGCGCGCCCTTGTAGCGCCGCACCCAGCTGGCGAGTTGGTAGTAGTAATTGTCCGTGTGACCGCCGCGCATCGGCTCGCAGTCGCGGCTGTACTCGTGCGTGTACTGGTCCACAAACAGCCCGCCGGGATAGTAGGCGTCCGCGTCGGTGTACTTGCTCCACTCGGTGTAGCGCCCGGCAATCCATTCGTTCCATCCCGTCACGAAGATGAACTTCGGGTCCACCTCCATCGCGCGTTTCCACTGCTCCTCGAAATTCAGCCCGAGGTCCGCGGCGTTCTCGCGCGTATCCTTCGCGCCTTCGTGCCAGCTGCGCCCCATCGCGCCGGCCCTGTGGCTCATCGGTGCGGGACCCGGCGTGTCGGGCAGCGCGTTCTGCGCCACGCCCACGCTCATCTGCTCCGGGTTGCCGTCCGCATCGCGGAACACATGCTGCGGGTACACCTCCAGCCAGCTCCACTGCTCTGGACCGCTCGGCCCCAGCCAGTAATCCGGCATCGGCCGGCGGAAGGTGAAGAACGACAGCATCGCCTCGTCTTTAATAAAGTCCTTGTTCGCCAGCAGCAGCGGCTTGCCTTTCCAGCGGAACCACAGATCGCTCCACAGGCCCGGCTCGTACAGGTCCTCCCAGAGAATATCGCTCACGGGCGTCGGGTCCCAGAAGGGGCAGATAAAGCCGATAGACGGCGTGCGCGCGCCCTCGGCCCGCATGGCCGTGTACTCCGTGCACAGCGCCTCGTATTCCGCCTTCCAGGTGTGTGGCGGATTGGTCGTGTCGAACAGCACCACATCGATGCCCGCGTCCACCAGCATGCTCGCGTGCTTGCGAATAACGAAGGGATCCGTCATCAGGTAGTAGCCCAGCTCCGGCTCGCCCCAATGGTAGGGCGCATGGTTCTCCGGCCACGCCACCACGCCATCCTCGCCTACATCCGCCAGAATCTTCGTGTTGTCGTTGGGGCCGCCCCGCTGCGTGTGCCAGGTCCAATAGAAAATCCCCACCCACTTGTCCTTGCGCGGCGGTCCGGTCTCCGCCGCGCCCGGCACCGTGCGCCCCAGCGCATCCGTTGCCACCCAGGTATCGGCGTAGGTATCGCCATCGGTATAAGGCGCGCCGGCGAACGGCGCGGCCGATGCGGCCATAGAAATCAGGCAGGCAATGCCCAGGAAGAATCGAATCATGGCAGGGAACTCCAATCGCAAAGGGAAAGCGCACCATAGAGGGGGGAGCGTCCGCGATGCAACGGCGTTCCCTCGCCGCGTTTCGATCCGTATACTCTTTCCGTGCCAATGCACCGAGGGAGGAACCCGCATCATGATCCGCCGCACCTGTATCTTCATCCTGGCGCTTGCCGCCCCGCTTCCCGCCGCCGCCGAATTCCTGATTGCCGAAGGCGGTCAGCCCCGCGCGACGATCATCGTGGCCGACGACGCCATTCCCGCCGAGCAATATGCCGCCGAGGAACTCCAGCGCTTTCTGGGCGAAATCTCCGGCGCGGAGATTCCCGTGACGCATGCCGCGGCCGACGCGGCCACGCCCAACCTGATTGTGCTGGGCAACGCCACCGGCGGGTATCCCGGCGACCAGTCGTCTTTCGGCAACGAGGAATTCCACCTGCTCACCGAGGGACGTTCGCTGCACATTGCCGGTGGCCGCCCGCGCGGCGTGCTCTACGGCGTCTACGAATTGCTCGAGAACGATCTCGGCTGCCGCTGGTTCACCACGGAAGTCAGCCGCATACCGTACCAGGAGCGCCTCGCGCTGCCGAAGCTCGACCGGCGCCACGCGCCCGTGCTCGAATACCGCGAGCCCTTCGTGTGGGATTGTTACGACGGCGACTGGTCGGCCCGCAACCGCATGAACGGCAACCGCGCCACGCTCGACGAGCGCCACGGCGGCAAAATCACCTACCAGGGCTTCGTGCATACCTTCAACGCCCTCGTGCCGCCCGAGCAATACTTCGACGCGCATCCCGAGTACTTCTCCGAAATCGATGGCGAGCGCCGCAAGGATCGCACGCAACTCTGCTGCACCAACCCCGAGGTCGTCCATCTCGTCACCGAGGGCGTGCGCCAGTGGATGCACGATCATCCCGAGGCGACCGTGTTCTCCGTGTCGCAGAACGACTGGTTCAACTATTGCGAGTGCGACCAATGCGCCGCCCTCGCCGCGCGCGAGGAATCGCAAATGGCCCCGGTGCTTCAGCTGGTGAACCAGGTAGCCGACGCCGTGCGTGACGAGTACCCGGACAAGGTCGTCGATACGCTCGCCTACCAATGGACCCGCCGCGCGCCGAAGACCATGCACCCCGCCTCGAACGTGGTCGTGCGTCTCTGCAGCATCGAGTGCTGCTTCGCGCATCCCTTCGACCAGTGCTCCAGCCGCCCGAACAAGGAATTCGTGAAGGACGCCGAGGCCTGGAAAGCCGTCGGCGCGCGCCTCTGGGTGTGGGACTACGTCACCTCGTTCAGCAACTACCTCGTGCCCTTCCCGAACCTGCGTGTGCGCCAGCCCAACATCCAGTTCTTCATCGACCACGGCGTGAAGGGCATCTTCGAGCAGGATGTCTACCAGACGCCGCACGGCGAGTTCTCCGAGCTGAGCGGCTACCTCAACGCCAAGCTGCTCTGGAATCCCGACTACGATGTGGATACTGCGGTCAATGAATTTCTGGACGCGGTCTACGGGGCAGGCGCCCCGGCACTCCGCGCGTGGCTCGATCTGCTGCACGACCACACCGAGCGCGAAGGCACGCACGTGAATATCTGGGTCGGCCCCGAGGCGCGCTACCTGAACGACGAACTCCTGGCCAAGGGCGACCAGCTCTTCGAGGAGGCCGAAGCCGCCACCGCCGATGATCCCGCCGCGCTCGAGCGCGTCAAGATTGCGCGCATGTGCATCGACTATGCCCAGCTCGAGCGCACGCGCAATATGCAGCGCGCCCTCTACGAGGTGGATCACAGCGCATTCACCGTCACCCTGCGACCCGACTTCCGCGCGCGCATGGACCGCTTCTTCAATACCGCCGAGCGCAGCGGCTTCACCACTATCCGCGAAATGAACGGCGAACTTGCCACCTACAAGCAGAACTTCGCGGGGTTCGAAGCCGACCGGACGCTCACGCCCGTGGCAGCGGCCGAGGTGGTCCCCCAACACCGCGGCCTCGACTACGCGAGCTACGAGGGCGCCTTCGAGGAGCTGCCCGATTTCGCCGCGCTCACGCCCGTGAAGACGGGGCACGCCTCGGCTATCAGTTTGCGCTACGCCACCACACTCGACGGTGTCGGGCTCCGATTCACCGGCTATTTTCACGCGCCTGCCGATGGCGTCTATACCTTTGCGCTCCGCTCGAACGACGGCAGCCGCCTCTACCTCGACAACGCCCTGCTGGTGGACAACGGCGGCCAGCACAAGATGGAAACCCAGTCCGCCGTCATTGCCCTCCGCGCCGGATACCACCCGATGGAACTCACCTTTTTCGAAAGCGGAGGCGAAGAAGGACTCGAACTCTACCTCGAGGGACCGGGAATCGACTATGGCAAAATTTCGCCACGCTTACTTGCGCGGGATTAGCTCACACGGTTCGTTATTCCTAAGTGATTTATTCCAAATCGCTTAGCATCCAGCACATGATCTTTTATTGATTTTGTGGAGTTATCTGTAAGCAGCATCGCGATTTTCCCGTCTTAAGTGTCGGTGGCGAAGTAGGTCTTCGCCTTGGACACAACGCCCGGTAAGGATTCGAGCCGCGGGCGGGAGGGCTTGCAGATGCGAAGTACAAGATCGAAACCCGGTAAAGGACGCCCGGACGGCGGCGGGGTCTGGGGGCTTATCCTCGGTGCCGTCGCTGCGGGCATCTTGGTGGCCTGTGCGGTCACCGATGTGGCTGCGGCTGCCACGGTCGGCAAGGTAAAGGTTATCCTCACCCCCGATGCCGTGGTGGCTCAGGCCGCACGCTGGCGCGTGGACGGCGGCGCCTGGAAGAAGTCGGGCGTTGCAGTCGGCAACATCGCCCCCGGAACGCACACCATCACCTACAAGTCCGTCGTGAATTGGGAATCCCCCGCGGCCACGGAAGTGACTGTCGCAACGGGCAAGACCACCACCGTCAGCGTGGCCTATACCCCCGTCGCCGCGAGCGTCCGAGTCATCCTGGATCCCTCGCCTGTGCTTTCCGAGGGCGCGCGTTGGAAGCTCGACAACGGCAGCTGGCGGGTGAGCAACTTCAAGCTGAATCTCATCACGCCCGGCACGCACACCATCAGCTTCCGGCCGCGCACCGGCTGGAACACGCCCGAGCCGATCGAGATCAATCTCGCCGCGGGCGACCTCCAGACCAAGGACGCGGTGTATTCGCTCGTGCTGGGGCAGTACGTGGTGCTCGGCTACAACGACCTGGGCATGCACTGCATGAACCAGGATTTCTCCGAGCTCATGATTCTGCCGCCCTACAACACGATCCACGCGCAGGTCTTCCGCCGTGGCAGCGAACCGCGGATGATCACCAGCGGCATCACGGTCGACTATAGCGTTCCCGGAAACACCTCGTCTGCGGACAAGACGAACTTCTGGGACTACGCCGAGGATCTCTTCGGCGTGTCGTTGCCGCTCGATGTCGGCCTCACCGGCAATGGCTTGGCCGGCCCCATGAAGCCCCGCAAGGAAATCATGGACTGGCAGGCGACGGGTATTCCGCTCACGCAGATCACCGACGCCGGCAAGTCGAACGCGCTGCAGCTGGCCGAGCTCTCCGTGAAGCAGTCGGGCACCGAAATCGCACGCACCGACATCGTCGTGCCGGTATCGTGGGAAATCAGCTGCAACCTCTGCCACGAGAAGCCCGGCGTCAGCGTCGACACCGCCATCCTGCAGGCGCACGACCAGATGCACGGCACCAACCTGGAAAACAGCAAACCCGTCGTTTGCGGTTCCTGCCATGCCCAGCCCCCGCTCGGCCTGGCCGGACAGCCCGGCGTGGCCAGCCTTTCCAGCGCCATGCACTCGGCCCACGCCGCCCGCATGGATCAGGTCACGCTGGCGAACAGCTGCTACGCCTGCCACCCCGGCGTGGAAACCCAATGCCTGCGCGACGTGCACGTGGCGAAGGGCATGACTTGCGTCGATTGCCACGGCAGCATGGCCGAAGTGGGCAACCCCGCGCGCCAGTCCTGGGTAGATGAACCCAAGTGCGGCGACTGCCACCAGCGGTCGCATTTCACCTTCGAAGAGCCCGGCAAGCTCTACCGCGAATCCCGCGGACACCACGAAGTGCAATGCGCCACCTGCCACGGCAGCCCGCACGCCATCACCCCCGCCACCACCAAGCCCGACAACGTGCAGTCCCAGATGGTGCAGGGCCACTCCGGCGTGCTCGATTGCGCCGTCTGCCACATCAACAAGCCGCGCGACGAGTTCGAGCACCACTTGTAATCGAGCGCGTCCCGTCCGGCGGCAAGGCTCCCGCCGCCGGACACCGGGACCGGAGAGAGAACCAGACAGGAGCCCGGCCGGCCCCGCGAATCCGCAGGGCCGGCCGCCGCTTACGCCAGAATCTCGCTAGAATAGACTTGCTTGTGGGTCAAATTTTGGATAAAGAATACCGACGATTATGAAAGGATTGGGTGTCTTCATCTGATGAAAAGTAAGTGTGGTTCCTAGGATTAGAGTAAGCTCGGTATTACCGCTCACAACGAAATCGTCCCAGTATCTTTGCTTTACTTTGGCAAGAGCTTTGGTCTCGTCACCAGAGGTTGATCTCAGGCAATTCCAATATAAAGCCCCGAGCTCCCAATCCTCTATCATCATTGTGCTTGACTTGCCTTTAGCATCCTCTATCTTATAGGAAAACTTATACGGGAGCTTTTTGACTACTTCGAATTGATTGGCTATGGTCTCTTGATCGAAGAATAGGTCCGCTTGGGCGCGGTTCTTTTCTAGTTCCGCAAGTTTGCTTGGATCCCATTCGCGGTCAGTTTTTTCATGGATAAAGCGCCGAACGCGCGATGGGCGGAATGCCGCAAGGGAGACCTCATTTCGGTGAGCGCGACTAATGAGGAGATTCAAATCGTCATATATTTCCACCTTGTCGAGGAATGCAGCTTTTCGAGCGGACCAATTATTTGAAGTCGAAAGCGGCTCCCCGACTGTTGCCAGTGAGTGATAGAGGATTTTAAAACTCTCCGGACGTAGATCGTGCGAGGATTTCTATATGTCTGCCTCAATCCATTGGAATTTTCGATATTGCTGTTCATCGTATAGCATGCGGAATCGAATCGGATAG
Source organism: Candidatus Hydrogenedens sp. (assembly GCA_016125095.1). GTDB lineage: Bacteria > Hydrogenedentota > Hydrogenedentia > Hydrogenedentales > JAEUWI01 > WGMK01. Next base: position 90,606 of record WGMK01000018.1, read on the forward strand.
AGGCGCCTCCAATCGCCGCTCTCATTGACCCCGGCGGTGCACACCAACTCCATGTGAGCTCGAGAAAGAACGGGATAGGTTTTGACTGTAATCAGTATTCGTTCTTTCATAAGTGAACGACCTTGATTCTGTCCCTCGACGAAAAATAATCCGAAATGCAGTGGCGGTGGCAATCCTTCGCTTCTTGCTCAAAGCAGGTGAGAGCCAACCGCTTATGCTTTCGAAGTAGTCGATAAACATGCTCCAAAGCGTCCTCTTGCTCTGGTAGTTGCCGAGCATAGCTTCCAAACAATGCCGTTCGCGCGCCGTCTTCGTGCAAGTTCTTGCGTTCGTCTGAAGGTATGCCCAACTCTGGAAAATGAACGTATTCGATGCCAAGTCGCGGTAAAAGCGAACAGAGCTTACTCTTTGAAAATCCGAACTTTCGGCTCAAGGGGTTTCGGCGCACGTCACAAAGAATTGCCACGCGATTGCGAATAAGCTTATTTGCAAATGCCTCAAATGAGATTGCTTCATATCCAATAGTATACAGTTCGATATTGGTACTTGCCGCGGGCAAAGCGTAGGGGATACTTCGTAGTTGAGTTGGAGTCATTAGTTCATTTTTGATCTCGCTATTAATCGCATAATATGGAAATCTACGATATACTTCTCGTACAAGAGGTCGACCGCGTAACCTATTTCTAGATAGCCAATTTCTCACATGTTGATTCTCTGCACTATCGGTCACCCATTGAAATCGCGAAATATCGGAATTCAATACCCATTCATTCCCATGCATAGAGAGCCAACCACGACTGGAAAGTAAGTCGAGATCCTCGTTTGCCTGAAACGAAAAGCAGCCGTACCGATAGGGTACGAATGAGTACTGCGTAGTGCCGCCTTCCTGAATGAACAAGAACAGTAGCTTTTGCAAATCCATCCGTCCAAGCCGTCCGCCCGCTTGGTGAATTAGGAACAGTAGCAAGCGCTGCCGATGATAGACAGGGGGAATTAAGTTAGAAGTCATGAAGCACCTTCGAATTGGCGTTTGTTACTGTCAGCCGTCGACGTTCAACGCAGTATTATCTAATCTGCTGCAATTCCAAAAGCCGGCGATATCGTTGGAACGCTATTTCGAGAACGCGATTGAGCAGTAAATGCGCAAAAAAATGGTTTGTGCAATGAGGGAAACCAATCCTTTCCGATCGCTCGATCTTCCTTTGCATGATCGTCGTAAGTCATTTAACGTCGCCGGGCATCTCGAGGGACCCGAACCCTCCTTGAGCATACATCAACAACTAAGAGAGAGTGAAACGAAGCAGGAATCTCAGGCCAGAATCTCGCCGATTACGTGGCCGTGCACGTCGGTGAGGCGGCGCTCGATGCCGTTGTGGCGCACGGTCAGGCGTTTGTGGTCGATGCCGAGCTGGTGCAGGATCGTTGCGTGGAGGTCGTAGCAGTAGGTCTCGTTTTCGGCCGCCTTGTACGACCACTCGTCGCTGGTGCCGTAGGTGGTGCCGCCGCGGAATCCGCCGCCGGCCACCCACGAGGTGAAGGTGAAGGGATTGTGGTCGCGCCCGGCGCTACCCTGGCTGCAGGGCATGCGGCCGAACTCGGTCGTCCAGAGCACGATGGTATCGTCGAGCATGCCGCGCTGCTTCAGGTCTTTCAGCAGCGCCGCGGCGGGCTGGTCCATGCTGGCGGCCATGTCGCCGTGATCCCGCTTGAGGTCCTCGTGCGAATCCCAGTTGCGGCGGGGGAAGCCATTGTCGGCGCCGCTCCACACCTGCACGAAGCACACACCGCGCTCCAGCAGCCGCCGGGCGATGAGGCAGTTGCGGCCGAATTCGTCCGTCGGCTGCTCGCCGATGCCGTACAGCCGCTGGGTGGCCGCGCTTTCGCCGGCCAGGTCCATCACTTCCGGCGCGCTCAATTGCAGCCGGGCCGCCAGTTCGTAGCTCGCGATGCGCGCATCGAGCCGGCTGTCGCCGGGGTGCGCCGCCGCGTGCCGCCGGTTCATCGCGCCGAGCAGCGCCTGGGCGTCCGCGTCGGATTCTGGCGTCACATAGCCGCCGTCCGGCGGAAACAGATCGGCAATCGGGTTCTCGTTGTTTGGCCGGATGAGCGTGCCCTGGTGGCTCGAGGGCAGGAAACCCGGCGCCCAGTTCTTCGGGCCGCCCGGCGCGAATCCGCGCGAATCGGGCAGCACCACAAACGTCGGCAGGTTGTCGTTCGCGTTGCCCAACGCATAACTCACCCACGCGCCGATGCTGGGGAAACCTGGCAACACAAAGCCCGTCGTCTGCATGAAGGTCGCCGGACCGTGTACGTTCGATTTGGAAATCATCGCAGGCAGAAACGCCATGTCGTCCACGCAGGTGGCCAGGTGCGGCACAAGATCGCTTACCCATTTGCCGCACTCGCCGCGCTGCTTCCAGGCCCACGGGCACGGCATCACCATGCCGGGATCGCTCTGAAACAGCTCCACCTTGCCGCCTGGGTCGAAAGGCTCGCCCGCCTTTGCATTCAGCAGCGGCTTGTAGTCGAAGGTATCGCACTGGCTGGCCGCGCCCGACATGAACAACTGCACCACGCGCTTCGCCTTCGCCGGGTGGTGCGTGCCGCCGCGCAGCACGCCCAGCGTGGCCGCCTCGGCTGCGGGCATCAGGCCCTCCTGCGCCAACAGCCACGCCGCCGCGATGCCGCCCAGTCCGCCGCCCGAACGCCACAGGAATTCGCGGCGGGAGGAAAATGCGCCGTCAGCCACTAGCTTTTTGGATCCGGCATGGCTGAAATCTCCACGGCAGTGATTGTCTGCTTTCGTACATTATACCACAGACCTCGAAACAAGAAACCAAGACCTACCACAGCTACTGCGACCACAAAACACAATCTATAAAAAAATGTCTTCTGTTGGTTCGCATAATCGAAGTTCGAAACAGCAGTCTTTAAGGCATTTGAAGAAAGTCTCTCAATCTTTGATCTCCTTAAATCGTCTAGGGGTGTCGCTACCGCTGGAGACGGGGCTGCTTCTTTGTCGGCCACACTTGGTGGATCGGTACTAGCTTGAGGAGGAACAGATTTGGGGCTCAACTCGATTTCACTCCAAGCGACTTTTTTAGGACCTAGCACAACATCGAAGAACTTGTTATCTGCAGACGCATTCAGATCGCTTATCGACCGATCGATAGCGGACAGCGTTTCGCCGACTCCCAGATTCGAATCAAGCTTGAAATATTTGGCGAATGCCTCAAGGTGGGGGTGTTGCTCGGATATATCAGCATTCACTGAAAGCCCTTCGTCAAGAGCTTCAAGTAGTTTCGTGGCGTTCTTGAGTTCGACTTCAAGGACTTTTAGTGCCTTAAGCTTATCCATATATTTTTCGTAGTCAGAATCGATGTCTGTTGGATTAGTGCTATTAGAATCGATTGCTTTTTTCAGGTCGGCGTTGGTTTCTATTTTGCGTTGTTCTATTTGTTTATAGGCATGGAAATTGCCATTGTAAGTCGTGAGTTTTGTGTTATATTGCTCCTGTTCGTCTGCTGAAGAGTCGGCTGCCGGTTCGATCGGCCTCTCGGGTTTTGGCTGAGAATCGTATGCCGCACTTGCCTCGGATGCCACTTTGTACCTCTTTTCAAGATCGGCGATTATATCATCTAAATAGTTGGAAGTCGAGATGTTGGCGGTGCTTAGGTTTTTCTTCTTATTGGCGATCCAATTGCTCAGCGTCGTTGATTTTCGCAACAGATGTTCTTTCGCACTAGTGATAGCCTCCATCTGAGAAATCTCAATGGTGTTTGCGTTGTCAGCATCCGGACCATCGTCGCTAGAAGGTTCTAGAAAGATATCCTGGAGATCCGCATTCTGAAGCAAAGCAATTAGTTTTGAAACGTTATAGCCGCCAACTTTCTGGTCATCAGAAATATCTATTATTTCACCACGCTTATGCAGGACCACTGCGGCGGTCTCTAAGAGCGCCGGATTTTGCATTTGTGATAACTCCTTCTCAGAGGCAATTGCCTTATTATTGGCGCTTAGGCTGCTTGCAACTGCAAATGCAGCGGCTATTGCCAAGTAGATAGCAATTGAGAAAGATATGGCTAGAACATCTCGGGCGCGAGATTCAAGTCTAAATAGAAGTAGTTTCTTGTCGGGATTATCCTCGCTCAGCTGGATAAATTTCCATGCAGTATCATAGTAGGGTCCTCCCGGGAACAGAAAACCTCTTGCGACAGTTTCTGGATTTTGGCGAGCGGTTATTCTCGCTTTTCCGAGATCGCTCAGATAATCCAAGATCTGCCAATACCCAAGAGATGATTTGGCGTTTTGGAGTTCGGGTATTTGTGTTTTTAGTTGGGTGTCGAGATTAGATATTTTGTGTCTTATGTGCTCTTCCATAGGCGCTATGTTGAGCTGGTTTCCGGGGAATAGGCTGAATCGATTTAGACTTCGCAATGCTAATAGTAAAAAACGACGATAGAGAAACCGATAGAGTCTTAATGGCTGATTGCCGGGAAAGATGATACTGAGGCTGAATGGGGCAATGATCGTTACTCCGATGGTTTCGATTAGTGCTCCGAGCGCAGTTAATAATAAGACTGATGAGAATATAAATATAGTGCTATTTATAATTCCTGAGTCAATAAGGGGTTGTTTATCTGTGTCGGCTACTTTCGGCTCTGGGTTGGGCGTTTGGTTTGGCGGATGTTCGTTTGTTAGAGGCGCTGCGTTCGGTTGCGTCGTAGCAGATTTTTTGGGGGAGGCGGTGTCATAGAGCGACCAGCTGGACGCTAGTAATGCTACCATAACAGTGCCAGATATTAGGTGTCGGCGTAGCGCGCCATCGGAATGCGGGATACGGTCAAGTATTTTATCGATGCCATCGACAATTCCATTTGACATTGTCAGAGCTCCTGTAGCATGGAAAAATAGCGCAACATAAGCGCAGACTGCCATGAATGCAGATATTTGTCAAGCCTAGTGTTTAGGGAGAGGTTGGAGGCTCCTCAATCCACAAACAGGAACGCATTGCTGTTGAAAATCACGCGGCATGCGTTCGCCATGCCGTGCTCCGCGGCGTAATCGCGCAAGGCCGCTGCGTCTTCGGGCGAGGGCTCGCGGCCGGTCGCCTCGGTAAAGGCCAGCCGCGCGCGAGCGCCCAGTCCCTGCGCCTCGTCCGACACGCGCTCCGCAAAGGCCGCCGCCTGCGCCACGGGGAAGGGGTTGTTCATCACGGCCAGCGCCTGCAGCGCGGTCAGCGTTTCATTACGCACCGGAACGCTCATCGAGGGGTCGGCGCAATCGAGCGTTTGCAGGTAGGGGTCGGGCACGCTCCGCACGATGGCGCGGTATACGCTGCGCCGCTGCGCCGCCGGGGTCTCGGGGTCGAAGGCCTGATACAGGTAGCGCGGCGAATGGTCGTCTTCGAACACGAAGGTATCGTAGCCCGGCCCGCCCATGGTCAGATCCAGCCGCCCGGCCAACGCCAGCATGCTGTCGTGCAGGGCCTCCGCATCCAGAGCGGTCCGGTTCATCCGCCACAGGTAACGGTTCGACGCGTCGATGCGCGCATTCGCGGGGTTGTCGTCCGACGATTGCCGGTACGCCGCGCTCATCACGATCTGCTTGTGCAGCCACTTCAGCGATTGCCCGTGCGCCAGGAATTCCGCCGCCAGCCAATCCAGCAGCTCGGGATGCGTGGGCGGCGCGCCCATCGCGCCGAAGTCGTTCGGCGTCTCCACAATGCCGCGCCCGAAGTGATACAGCCACACGCGGTTGACGATGCTGCGCCAGGTGAGCGGGTTCTCCGCATCGGTAATCCACGCCGCCAGCGCCGCCCGCCGCGCGCCCTCGCCCTCGTCGGGATTCAGGTCGAACGCGGCGTCGTGGCCGCTGCCGAGCGACAGGGCCCCCGGCCGCGCGGGCGCCACGGGCTGCTCCACATCGCCCCGGTTCAGCACCTGAATATCGCGCACGCCGTCCGGCGGCGTAAAGCTGCCCTGCGGCGCGAATTCATGGGCCGCCGCGTACACCATGCGGGGCTCGGGCAGCGCGGCCCATTGGTCCTGCACGCGCTTCAGGTCGTGGCGCAGCTGCTTCCGTTCCGCTTCCGCCGCATCGCCCACCGCGCGCGCGACTTCCTTCGTGCGCTCCCGTTCGAGACCGGCAATGGCATTGCGCAGTTCTTTCAGCTTCTGCTCGGCGGCGGGGTCCGCTTCATGCAGCCGCTTCCGGCTGTCGTAGCCGTCCACCAGAAAGCGCGTGTTCCACAGCCCGGCGTCTATCGTGTCGGCCGAAGTGACAGTTGCCCCGCGCGCAGCGTTTTCGCCTTGAGATTCCACCTCAACCTCAGCCAGCGCGAACACGAAGTCCTGCGTGCGCTCCCACAGTTTCGTTGCCGTCACCGTCACATACCGCGCCTCGAATCCCTCTGCTTCGATCACCACGGGATGGTCGCCCGGATTTGGATAGTCCTCCGCCGTAAAGTCGAAAGTCTTGCTGGCGCCGTCCGGAGTCTCGGACAGCGTCACCCGGAACCGCGCGGGAAATCCGAAGCCCGGCGTGTCCGGAAAATCCACCGGTCGCGCGGGCACCAGCGTCACGGCATCGATGGGCACCACGCGTCCGAGGTCGATTTGCACCCACTTCTCCACGTCGGGTTTCGCCTCGATGCCGCTGTGATAGCCGTTGCTCGGGCTCTTGCCGTCTTCGGGTTCGAGCGCCGCCGTCTCCTCGCGCAGCGCGTTTAACTTTGCATCGATACGCCGCGTCTCTTCCGTATCGACGGCGTCGCGCGCGGCATCCAGTTCCTGTTGCCGCGCCTCGAGGCTTCGCAGCGATTGCTGCAGCGCGATCCGCTGCTTCTGGGTTTCCCGGTCCGGACCATACGGACGGTCGGCTTTCTCCACGCCCGCGAACACCGCCTGCAGGCCGTAGTACTCGGCCGCCGGGATCGGATCGAACTTGTGGTCGTGGCAACGCGCGCACTGAATCGTCACGCTGGTGAAGGTGTTCATCACGTTGCCCACCACATCGTCGCGGTCCAGCAGCCGTGTAATTTTCTTGTCCTTCGTGCCCTCGCGCAGCTCTACATGCCCGACGAAGTCCCACGGCCCCGCCGCGAGAAACCCCGTCGCCACCACGCCGTCCGGGTCCGCCGGATCCAATACATCGCCCGCAATCTGCTCGGCCGCGAACTGCCCGTACGGCTTGTCGTCATTCAGCGAACGGATCACATAGTCGCGATACGGCCAGGCGTTGTTGCGGCGTTTGTCCTTGTCGTAGCCGTGCGTCTCGCCATAGTGCGCCACATCCAGCCAATGCCGCGCCCACCGTTCGCCATAGCGCGGCGAAGCCAGCAATCCGTCCACCACGCGTTCGTAGGCGTCGGGAGACGCATCCAATTCGAAAGCCTCGACGGCTTCGCGCTCGGGCGGCAGGCCGATGAGGTCGAAATAGAGCCGCCTTATCAGTGTGCGGCGGTCAGCCTCGGGCGAAGGGGTCAGGCCCTGCTCCGACAGCTTGGCCCGGACGAACTGGTCGATCGGACTCCCCGCGCCGTAGTCCGGTATCGCGGGCAGCTGCACCGGCTCGAAGGCCCAATGCTTCGGCCACGGCGCCCCCGCGTCGATCCACGACCCGATAGCCGCAATCTCCGCGGCGGAAAGCGTATGTCCGGTCTCCGGCGGCGGCATCACTTCATTGGGGTCAGCTTCCGATATCCGCGCGAAGAGGAGGCTCGCCGCACGATCGCCCGGCACAATCGCGTGTCCGCCGCCGCGCAGTTCCGCGGTCGCGCCATCCGAGCTATCCAGCCGCAGCCCCGCCTTGCGCTGTTCCGCGTCCGGACCATGGCAGGCATAGCAGTTCTTCGACAATACCGGCCGGATATCGCGGTTAAACTCCGGCGCATCGTTCGCCTGCGCCAAGCCGGCTACTGCGACCGCCGTGAAAAGAAGTGCCCAAGTCGATTCGTTCATGATAACGCCAGCATACGAAAATCGACGCCCTGAAGGAAGCCGCCCGAGGTTCCATTCCAACCTTCCGGCCCGCTCCCGCATCCAACTCGCCGTACCTGTCGGAGTCCATAGCCATGAATCCACTATCCAGTGCCGCGCCCGGCCGCACCTGGCCAAGGCACCTCCTACGCGGTTTCGGCCTCATCGCCGCCGCATGCTTGCTGGTGCTGATCTTTTCCTTCCGAGGCCCGCTCGCCTTCGTCATTAAGGGCGGCCTGCACTTGCCACCGCCCACCGGACCCTATGCCGTCGGGCGGGTCACTTGGGATGCGGCGAGTCCCGACCGGCCGGAGATCTTCACCGACGACCCCTCGGACCACCGCCGCATCAGTATCGACATCTACTATCCCGCCGAGCGCGTGCCGGGGTCGCGGTCCGGCGTCTATCTCGACGCCGCCATCGCCGAGGGCGTCACCGGGCTTCCCGCGTTATTGTCGCGGCCCATCACCCCGAACTGGGTCGAGGGCGCGCCGCCCGCGCGCACGGGAGCGCCGTATCCGGTGCTGCTGTTTTCGCCCGGCAGCGACAGCCCACCCGTGTTCTACACCAGCCTGCTTGAGCATGTCGCGAGTCAAGGCTTCGTGGTCCTCGCCCTTTGGCATCCCTATACCACCGCCCGCACGCGCTTTGCCGATGGCGGCGTCGTCGAATCGAAGTACGCTGCCAACGGCGCGATGTGGGAGGGACCCGACGCCGACCGAGACGCCGCCAAGCAGGTCGTGTCGCGCGTGTGGGCCGAGGATATGCTGCTGGCACTCGACGCCTGCAACGAGCACAACGCGGCCAGCGGCGCTTTCGAGGGCATGGCAGACCTCCGGAGCGTGGGGGCCTTCGGGCATTCCTTCGGCGGACAGAACGCCGCAGCCGCCATGACGCTCGATCCACGCATCCGCGCCGGCATGAACTTCGATGGCACGGCCGTGTTTGCCCCCATCCTGAAGCAAGGTGTGATCGGTGCTTTCGCGATGGTGTACGACGACTTCGGTCCGCCCGACGACGCATGGCTCGAACAGCACAATCTCACAACCGAAGGCTGGTGGGCGCAATGGGGCGAACGCAATCTGCCATCCGCCCTGCGCGAAAAGGCGGCGAGCTTCCAGGCATTTCAGATTGATGGCCTCGCCCACGAGGGCTTCGCTACCGACCTCGCGTGGCTCCGGCCGCTCTTCCCTTCCGTCATCACCGAGGATATGGTCGGCACCATCGACCCCGCCCTCTCGCTCGCGCTGCTGTCCGATCTCGTTGGCGCCTACTTTCAGCAGCACCTGCTCGATCGGCCCTCGGCCTTGATCGTTGATCCGTCGTCGCTCTATGCACCACTACATCGCGGCATCCAAGACCATCCCGACCCCGCCATCAGCACCCCTTGAAAATAAAAGCCCGCGGCGCAGGAGCTGCGCCGCGGGCAAGTAGAATCAGGATTCAGGTTACGGAAGCGTCGTGACCGAGTACACCACGCTGAGCGCCGAGCTGTTGCCCACGGCATCCTGCGCCGACACGCGGAACTTCTGCAGCTTGTTCGGCGCGAGGCCGGTGACCAGCGCCTCGTTGCTCGGCAGGTCCGACTGCAGCACGCGCCAGCCGTAGTCGGTCTTGCTGTTGCGGTAATACTCGTAGAGCGTGTAGGTGACCACGCCCAGGCGGTCCGTCGAGGCCGTCCAGGTCAGGCTCACCGAGTCCGAGGTCACCTCGGTGGCGGCGAGATTCTTCGGGCGCGTCGGGGCCGTGGTGTCCACCGCCACAATCGTCCAGGTCTGCTCGTCCGCGCCCCACTTGTTGGTCGCCTGCACAGTCACCGTGTTCGGGCCCAGCTGGTCCAGCGTCGGCTTCCAGCGCAGGTAGCCCGTCTTGCGGTTCAGGGTCATGCCTGCGGGGCCTTCAATCAGGTTGAAACGCGGCACCGGGTTGCCCGTGGCCGTCAGCGTGTACTTGTAGTACAGGCCGCCTTCCGCGTCGCCCGCGGGCGGCTGCGAAGTGATGGCCGGGGTGCGGTTGTCCACCGTCACCGTCACGGCGTCCGACACGCCCTCGTTGCCGGCCTCATCGTAGGCGTAGGCAACCAGGGTATACGCGCCATCGGCCACGGTCGTCGTGTCCCAATCGGCGCTGAACGGCGTTACCGCCTCGGCAATCATCACGTCATTCGCAGTGTACACCACGCTGGTCACGCCGAAGTCGTCGAAGGCATCGGCCTTAAGCGTCACGGTGTTCTTTACCACGTCGCCCTCGAAGGGCTCTACAATCGATACGACCGGCGCCAGGTCCACGTCGCCATCGCCCACGATAACCAGCGTGTAGGCCTGCGTCTCGTCGGCGCCTGCAGCGTCGATCGAGTGCACGGAGAATTCGAAGATACCCGCTTCTTCCGGGGTGCCCGAAAGCACGCCCTCGATCGCGTCGAAGGTCATGCCGCCCGGCAGGTTGCCGGTCAGTTCGCTGATGATCGGCGCCGTGCCGTTCACCACAATCGTGCGCTCGACATACGGCACCAGCAGCTCGCCTTCCTGCAGGTTGCCGATCAGGCCCAGCTGGCCCGCGGCGTCGAAGCCCGCCATCTGCGCGCCGATGTAGTCGCCCACCACTTCGATGGTCGAGAAGTCGACCACTACGCCATCAATGGTCTTGGTACCTACGCCATGGATTCCGTCCGGACCCACGTTATCGGTACGCGCTTCGCCCGATTCAGGATCGTACGGTCCAGCGTACTCATAGAAGTCGTAGCGGACGGTGATGATTTCGTCGCCGTCGGGCAGTTCCTGTGCCGCATTCTCCAGCTCGCCGTTGGCACCGCCATTGTCCTGGTTGAACTCGATCTGCATCAACCGCCATTCAACCTCTACTTCATCCGGCTCGCCATTCTTCCAGTTGTGGTCGTTCGGATCATCCGGGTCGTCCGACACGAGGTCGTCCAGCTCCACCTTGTTGTTGTTGTGCGTCTGGGTCGTGGTTACCTTCACCCACGAAGCCGGGCCGAATTCCTTCACATGCACTTCCACGGGTTCCGGCACGCGCACCACGGCCTGTACCTGCGCCGGCACACCCACCTGCGGCGGAGCCACATAGGTGAACACGGGCGTCAGGATGTTGAGCGAGGCGCCGCGGACGAGATTGCCCGCGCCGTCATCGAGCAGCCAGTAGTAGCGTACCGCCGAGGGGGCGCCGTAGTAGCCCACCCCGAAGTGCTCGCCGCCGAAGTTGATGCTCGGGTTGGTGAACATGTGGCCGTTCGTGGGGTCGATCGGGCCGCTCGGAATGGCGGTGTACGAAGACCACGAGCCGTCCGCGTTCTTCTTGCTTTCGTACATTACATGCACTTTCGGATGCGCCGGATCCGACAGATCCTCTTCGATGCGCGGCGTGCCGTAGTGGTTGTAGCTGTAGGTGTAGGTGATGTCCTTGCTGTGGACATCTTCGATTTCCACCTCGAAACCGTGACATTCGTGGCCCGTGTCATTGACCACATCGAAGTTGTTCAGGCTGCCATAAGCCTGACTGGCGTACACCGGCGCCGACAGAATCGTCAGCGCCAATGCGCCCGCAAGTATCCAGTGTTTCATATACCATCTCTCCAGTTCCCGCCCGCCGGCGGAGGCCAGTGCATGCGTAATCGAGGCAACAGCGCCAAGGATTCCGCAAGCCTTTGCTCAAGAGACGGTCTGCTTCATGAAGTGCTTACAGGTTTAATTGATTCTTTTTTTTGGCGGCGGCATAAAAGCTAGAAATTAAAGTTGGTTGAGCGCCGGGTCGACGGCCCGGTAGGCGGTTATGGCGGGTTAACGACCGCCATTCAGGCAGCCTGAACAACTACTGGAGCACGTACCAGGCAAAGCCTTGGGCGGGCACGTTGACGGGAATCGCGGCCTCATAGTCCCGCGATATCGCGACGGCGTTCGTCTCGCCTTCCGCTCCGGTTACCGATACCGAGTCGTCCAGGCCGGTGTAGTACACGTCCACCGGAATTTCGCGCTGCACGGCCTCCTCCAGCGGATTGAAGACGATCAGCATGCCCTTCTCTTCGAGCGTCGGATTCACGTGCAGCATCCAGTCCAGGTCGCGGCCATCGGCGCGTCTGCCGTGCACCAGGTCGCTCTCCAGGATGTCGCGGTGCTTCTTGTACCACGCCACCCAGCGCTGCACCATCGCCTTCGTGCGATCGGTATCATAGAGCCGCGGTCCGCGGTAGCAGGCCTGCACACCCAGCGCGAGGTTCGAGAAGAGCATGTGTTCGTAGTGGTCGAGGTGCTCGTCCAGCGGCTCGATGGTGGCCGCCTCGCCGCCGCCGTGATACTCCGTCAGCGGCACGAACATCCAGCCCATGCTTGGCGTCTTCGTCCACGTGCCGTCGTAGATGTTCTGCCGCGTATGAATCACCTGCTGGGCGCGCGGCAGGCTCCAGTTGGTCTCGCGGTAGCCCATCCCCGTCTTGCTGGAACCCGCCAGGAAATAGTAGTCCGGCACGTTCAGATAGAGGCCCTCGCCGCGGCACCACTGGTAGAAATTTCTGATGGTCGTCCACTGCGTCCATTGCGAATCTTCGTAGCCGCGATGGCCCCGGTGCGTAGTCGAACGGCAGGTGTCGCCCGGATACGAGCCGTCGTGCTCCAACAGGTTGAATCCGGTCGTATCGAAGAAATGGTACAGCTGCTCGAAATAGCCTTCGCCCCAGGGGCTGCCGATGCAGGGCGAATTCCCGAAGGTGGGGGACTCGCCCGGGCCCATGACCACGTCGTTTTCGGCATCGATACTGCGCGAGGCCAGCAGCGAATAGCCGCCGAATTCCACGCCGCGCTCGTGGGCATATTCGGCATAGCGCGTCATCTGCTCCAAATAGCGCGATTCCCGATTCTCGATGTCGAAGCCGCTGCCGAAGGTCAGAATCGCCATCTCGAATCGGGCCTCGGCACACTGATCGAGTGCGAGTTCCACGTCGCGGCGCGAGGAATACCGCACGTGCATCATCAGCGGATTCTCCGTCACCCAAGGCGCAATGATGCGGTACATCCGGCGCTGCGCCAGCCCCTTGCGTTCGCGTTCCTCGGTGTCGTGTACGAGTTCGAAGGCGCGGAACGATTCGAAGGTCTCGCCCGGGGCAATGTCCACGCTCGGCCCGATGTTCGGCCGCACCTCGAGCAGGCACGGCGTCAGCCGCTCGTAGTTCAACTGCGTCTCGTATTGCGGGTCGGCCACCCAGTGCACCGAATGCTCGGAGGAATCGAGCGCGCTCATGCCCGCAAAGGCGTAATCCGTTTCCACATGCAGGTTCGGATGCGGTAGCACGCCCGTGCGATTGTCCACGTCGGAGCCTCGCTCCACGCACGCGAGGATTTCGCTCGTGAAGGCATCGAGCCGTACCGGCTTCTCGCCCGCGTTGGTCACGGTGATCCACTTCGACAGCAGCGGAATTCCGTCGTAGAGGTTGTAGTGCACCGATACCTTGAGGGGCGCGGCATCGCCTTCGGCAGGCGCATAGTCCATCCGCAGATGGACGCCCTTGGGCGGCCACACGGCATCCGGCGCGTGGTGCCGCACCTGCTTCCAGGCGAAGCGTTCCTCGATAGGCCCGGTCTCGTAGCCCGCGTATTGCAGCGCTCCCGGCAAAGCGCTTAACTCGTCCAACCATTCCGGGGTCAGGAAGGCGTAATTCGGCTGCCCCGAAAGGCCGCCCACGTCGATGATTTGACCATCGACCGTGATACGCGCTTCGGGTTTCACGCCGCGCAATATCGACTCGCCGGTCATCAGGTTGTCGAAGGCCACGGTCGCGCCGCCCGGGGCAAGACGGAAGGTTCGCCGTATCAGTCCGTTCGTCAGGGCGATTTCATCCTCGCGCCCGGTCGTTTCCACGGCCGCCCGCTGGCCAACCTCATCGATCAGCCAGTCGCCCCGGCCTGATTCCCCGTGCGCGGCGAGGCCCGTGCCGATAAGGAAAGTTACGACGAAAAACAGGTGGATTCTCTTGGGCACGGATATTCCCCATTCACTCTTGGACGCGCGTATGCGGTCAGGGCTGCACAGCTTCTGCCAGCGAGAATACCGAAGTATCGGCAAAGAAGATATAAATCAGGGCGACGATGGCCACGAGCGCGAGGCCCGCCGGTCTGGCGTAGCGCCAAGGCGTCATGTCCACCGCGTTCGCGTCCTGCTGCACCCATTCGGTCTCGCGTGGATAAATCGCGCCGACCACGAGCATCAGGACAATCAGGTAGGCAAAGACCAAACCGAGAAAATGGAACTCGTGCATGGTGGAGATCAGCGCGTCGAAGGGCGGCACGAAATAGCCCACGGCAATAATCGCGAGGCCGCCGCCCAGCGCGAGCTTCGCCGCGAATGCCGGCACCCGTTGCGTGGTCATGCCCACGACGACCACCGCGAAGATTGGAATAAAATAGATCCCGTTCATTTTCTGCAGGTAGTCGAAAATACTCGTCGTGTTTGCCAGCAAGGGCGCAATAGACATTGCTGCGATGGCCACAATCCAGCCGAATACCTTGCCGGACCGAACCACCTCGTGTTCCGTCGCGCCGGGGCGGAGCGCGGTCTTGTACAGTCCCAGGCTGAACAGGGTGCATGAACTATTCAGGGCCGAATTGAAGCTCGATAATATTGCCCCCACCATCGCCGCAAGGAAGAATCCCGCCAGCGGCTGCGGCAGGACCGTTCGCACCAGCAAGCCGTAGGCGTGGTCCGGCTTCACCTCTTGCCCCTGGAACAGCGCGAAGGCGATGATGCCCGGCAGCACCAGGTACATCGGCCCCAGCAGCTTGAGCAGCCCCGTGAGCAGCACGCCCTTCTGGCCCTCTGCCAGGCTCGACGCGCCCAGCGTGCGCTGGATGATCTGCTGGTTCGTGGTCCAGTAGAACAAATTTAGCAACACGATGCCCGAGAATACCGTTTCGAAGGGCACGGAGGACTGCGTCGATCCGAGTGAATTGAAATATCGACCGGGGAGCGCGTTCAGCGTGCGCGCCGCGCCCGCGATGCCCTCATCGCCGCCGAGGGCATGCAGGCCGAATCCCGTAATCAGGAATCCGCCCACCAATAGCCCGGCGCCGTTCAGCGTGTCCGATACCGCGACCGTGCGCAGCCCGCCGAAGAGCGCATAGACCGAACCCAGTACCCCCACCAGCCAGACCACCAGCCACAGCGTGGTGGTATAGGATTCGATGCCGAGCATGCCCTGCAGATCCAGCATGCCGATGAGTCCGGTCGCTCCGGTATACAGAATGATCGGCAGGAGGATGCCGACGTAGGCCAGCAGAAACACCAGGTTCGTCATCACCTGAACCTGGCCGTCAAACCGAAGGGCGAGATACTCCGGCACCGTCGTCACGCCGCTCTTGAGAAACCGCGGCAGAAAGAACAATGCCATCGCCACCAGCGCCAGCACGGCCCAGACTTCCCACACCATCACGGCGAGTCCATCGGTAAACGCTGCGCCATTCAGGCCCACCAGTTGCTCCGTCGACAAGTTCGTCAGCAGCAGCGAGCCCGCGATCAGCGGGAATGTTAGGCTTCTTCCGGCGAGGAAGAAGCCCTCCGAGGTCGCATGATTGTCGCGGCGCGTGAGCCACCAGGTGGTGGCACCGACCAGCCCGGTAAAGAACACGAAGGAAACCAGCGTCACGGTATTCATCTCGACCCTCCCTCAACCGTCGCGGCAGTCGGCCCGCGCCTATCGAATATAAACCGGGTTGGTGTAGATCCAGGGCCGGTCTTCCGTATCCACATTGAGCCACGCTTCCAGCCGGTACACGCCCGGCCCATCGGGCTTGTAGGAAAATTCCCTTCCGTGGGCGCGGCTCACCTCGGCGCCATCCTTAATCAGGACATAGTCGCACGCCACCGGCGCCTCTGCCACCAATTGCAGCGTGGGGGAAGCGGCAATCTCGTCGCCCATCAGCCCGGCCAGGCCTTCGGTGCCGTCCTGCTGGGTGCCATACACGAACCCCGTGGGGTCGCACATCCAGTCGTGGGCGATATAGGCATGACCGTTCCGCAGTGCATCGCGTATCGCATCCTCGGTCAATTCGCCCGCCAGCACATGGGTGCTCTCGTTGTGGAAGGATAGGTAGTACGGGTCCAGGTCGAGGCTGGCCAGGATATCGCCCGGCTGGCGGCCCTGGGTCATTTCCTTGATGCCCGGCGAATTCGCGGAGTCGAACTTGTACATGCCGTCGTCGTCATCGACGATCGTGCCCACCAGCACGTTATCGGCGTCCACCATCTTGCAGATCATCACCATGTTGTGGTGGCAATCGTTCGCCGCCACGCCCACCACGCGCTGCTCCTGCGAATCGCGGTCCCACTTCATCATGTACAGCGTGGGGTAGTCGAGCTGCGTGGCCAGCATCGCATCGGGATAGGCCTCAAGCGCCGCAGAGAATTCGGCGTAGCGCTTCGGGTCGGTGATTACCGAGCTCAGCTGCATCAGCGCCATCGCGTCGTCCATGGCGTCCGCGTGGCGGTTGTACGCCTCGATGCCCGTCAGCCCCGTCATCGGATGGTTGTACTTGGTCTCCAGGTGCGACAGGAAAATCAGGCCGCCGTTCTTCGTCACCTCGGGTATCAGTTGCTCGTTCGGCAGGTCCATCTTGTCCAGAATCGACTCGGTCGGGTAGACGAGGAAGCCGTTCGTCTCCGACCCCGGGATAAACAGCACGCCATCGTGCAGGCCGCGCCAGCTGTCGTTGATAAAGTCCTTCGGCGGCCGGAAGTGATCCGTCAGCATGATGCACGACACACCCGCCTTTTTCGCGTCCGCCAGCATCTCCGGGCGCGTGCCGCCCGTGTGCGACGAGTCCTCGGCGTGCGCATGCAGGATGGTCCGGTAATCGTTCAGGCCGGACTGCAGCGCCACCGGCTCTCGGGCCGCGGCGTACTTCGCCGCGTCTTCGGTCGCCGCCTTCAAGTGCGGCGCTTCCATGCGCGCCTGCGTCGTCCATTTGCGACCCGGCGACATGCCCGGCGCCCCGGCCATCGCCCCGGCCGAGGCCGTCCAAACAATCGCAGCCAAAGCGAATCGATCCCAATTGCGCCACATCGCAGCCCCTCCCGGAAGGTAAGCATGAAGCCGGCATTATAACGGCGCACCCGGCGCAATGCCCGGGGCGCGTCACCCGGCTTGGACTCCATAATCCTCCGGTAAGATTCGCGCCGCTATCGTATGCCGCGCTGGCTGGATTCCAGCGCAGGGGCATCCCATTGCAATCTTCAGGTCCGATATTTCAAGGTAACGGCATGCGCGTGCTGCTCATAGAAGACTCTCCGCGCCTGTCGGAATACGTGTCGCGCGGCCTCCGCCGCGCGGGTTTCGCGGTCGATGTTGCCCTCGACGGCGAGGAGGGGCAGTTTCTGGCCGATTCCGGCGAGCACGACGTCATCGTTCTCGATCGCCTGCTGCCGGGCAAGGACGGCATGGCGATTCTCCGGGCGCTCCGCGAACGGGGCTCCGACGTGCACGTGCTCATGCTGACCGCCAAGGACACGGTGGAGGATCGCGTGGCCGGCCTGCAGGAAGGCGCCGACGACTACCTCATCAAGCCTTTCGCCTTCGAGGAATTGCTGGCCCGCGTACAGGCGCTCGCCCGGCGCGCTTATGGCGTGAAGAAAAACGTCCTTGCCATCGGACCGCTCGCCATCGACCTTACGCAGCGCACCGCCGCGCGCGATGGGGAACTCCTCGCGCTGCGTCCGCGCGAATACGCCCTGCTCGAGTACCTCGCCCTGCGCGCCGGAGAACTGGTCACCCGCACCGACATCGAGCGCCACATCTACGACGAGCAGGCCGAGCCCATGAGCAATGTCGTCGATTCGGCCATTTGCTCCCTGCGCAAGCTCGTCGATGCCCCCGGCGCGGACTCGCTGATTACCACGCGACGCGGGCAGGGCTACGTCTTCGGGATACCCGAGACATGACCTCCATCCGGTCGCGCCTCGGCTGGGGCCTGGGCGTCGCGCTCGCCGTGCTGCTCGGTGCCTTCGGGTTGTTCATCTATCTTTTCGTGCGCCACCTGCTCTACGCCGAACTCGACGCCACGCTTCACGACAAGGCGCGGCTCTTTGCGGCTAGTACTGAAGTGCTCGACGACGGCGCCTACGAGTTCGAGCTCATCGAGGCGGGGTTGCCCGAGTACTGGCCGGGACGTAAGGCCGAATTCGTGCAGCTCTGGGATCTGGAGGGCGGCGTGGTGCTGCGCTCGCCCTCGCTCTTTGGTAACGATCTGGGGCCCATGCCCGAGGCCGGAGAAGCGCCGCAATACCGCAATGTCGAGCTGCCGGATGGCCGCGACGGCCGGAAGATCGCCTTCGAGTTCGCGCCGCGTGCGGAGGAGGGCGTCACGCTGCCGGATCCCGCGCCGCGCCTTCGGCTGGAGTTTGCCATCTCCCGCGAGGCGGTCGAGCGTACGTTAAACCGGGCGTTGCTTGGGCTGGCCGGCGGCGCTGCGGCGCTCGTGCTGGGCGTTCTGCTGGCCCTCTGGCTTGCGTTGCGCATCGGCCTGCGGCCCCTCGAGTCCATCGCGCGGCAGGCGGCCTCCATCGGCCCGGCCAACCTCGGTCACCGCTTCGGCCACCACGACCTTCCCGACGAACTCCAGCCCATCGTCTCGCGACTCAATGAACTGCTGTCGCGGCTGCAGGCCTCGTTCGAGCGCGAGCGCCGGTTCACGGCCGATGCGGCGCATGAACTCCGCACCCCCGTCGCGGAGCTGCGCGCCCTGGCTGAAGTGGGCCTGTTGGAAGAACACGCTTCGGAGACGGATGTGCGCGCGTTCCTCGCCGACACCCGCGCCATCGCGCGGCATCTCGAGTCGCTCATCGGAGGCCTGCTGGCGCTCGCCCGCTTCTCCTCCGGGCGCGACGTCGTCACGCTGACCAGCGTCGACATAGCTGCCCTCGCCGAACGCGCTATCGAGGGCATGGACCTCGTCCGCATCCGCCCCGACCTGAGTCTGCAAATCGACGTGCCGCAGGAGGCCGAGGCGCGCGCCACCGAGGACCTGGCGTCCATGCTGATCGACAATCTCCTCTCGAACGTCGCGGCGTATGCGGCCCCCGATTCCAG
Organism: Candidatus Hydrogenedens sp.; assembly: GCA_016125095.1. Taxonomy (GTDB): domain Bacteria; phylum Hydrogenedentota; class Hydrogenedentia; order Hydrogenedentales; family JAEUWI01; genus WGMK01. The sequence goes on from WGMK01000018.1 coordinate 109,668, forward strand.
TGCAGTCGTCTGTATGAAGAGCGAGGGCGGCCATTGGCGCCTGACGATTTCGAATGCCGCACCCGATCTTACCTCGGCCGACCTCGCGCATTTGTCGGAACCGTTCTGGCGGAAGAGCGCGCACCGTGGTGGACAGCAGCATTTGGGGATCGGACTGGCGCTCGTGTCAGAATGCGCCCGCTTGATGCAGGTGGAACTGCGCTGGAGCTTGAGCGCGGAGGGCGTGCTGACGCTCGATGCGCTCTGGCCCGCCGCAGGATAGGAGGGTACGCCGTGAGCACCGGGGGCGATTGGTTCTTCTGGGCCGCGTGGTCGGCGGTGTTCGCCGCGGCCACCGCCATCTTTGCCAAGGTCGGCCTGCAAGGCATCGACTCCGACCTGGCCACCCTCCTCCGGACCGCGATTATCCTCGTGCTGCTCGCGGCCTTCGTGTTCGCCACCGGCAAGTGGCAGAATCCCGCCGCCTTGCCGCATCGGGCGCTCGCTTTCCTGGCGCTTTCTGGCGTCGCTACCGGCGCGTCCTGGGTCTGTTACTTCCGCGCCCTGCAGCTGGGCGAAGCCTCGAAGGTCGCGCCCGTCGACAAGTTCAGCATCGTCCTCGTCGCCCTCTTCGCGGTGCTCTTCCTGCAAGAACGTCCCAGCTTCCGCGAGTGGACCGGCATCGCCCTCGTCGCCGCGGGCGTGCTGGTGCTCGCTTTCAAGCGCTGACGCAGACTAAATGTCGTCGTCTTCCGGCGCGGCCTCGGCGATTTCACCGATATCGATCCGCTGGGTCAGCCGGATAACGCTCCATTCTTCGCCCGCGCTCAACACCTCCAGCCCCAGCGGCGAGAAAAACGGGCCGTACAGCGCCAGTTCCTTGCTGCGCACAATCACCAGCGCGCCTTCCGGCGCATACACCTTGTCTTCGTCCGAAGAGGGCAGCAGGTCGGTATTCGCCACGCCCACCACGGTGGGCACCGGGAAACTCAGCGCGTCCTGCCGGGTCAGTTCGGTGGGGTTGTCCAGCCGGAAATAGATGGTCGGGATGCGCCGGTCGAGGTGGAACTGCAAGCCGTTCAGCGGCACGCGGAACAGCGCGATGAGCGGGGCATCGCCCTGCAGCTCCGGCAGATCGCGCATCGACGCGGCGGCCGCCGTCATGTCTTTCCACGAAGTGCGGTACGCGGCGATGCCCTTCACCGCCCCCATCAGCAGCGCGACCGCGATGGCGATACGCAGCACCACCCGGCCCGACACCCGCCCGCTATCGAGCAAGTGCGACCAGCCTCGCCCGATGGCCACGCACATCGGCGCGAACAGCGGCACAATGTAAAGCGGCAGCCGCGAACTGCTCGCGGAAAAAACGATGAACGGAATCACGATGGCCAGCGCGAGGAACACCTGCTCCACGCCGAAGTCCGCATCCTTAAACCGGCGCGCCCACGCCGCGCGGCCGAGCTGGGCGCGCTCCTTCCACAACCACCACACCAGCCATGGCCCCGTGCCGAACAGCATCATCGGCACGTAGTTCATCAGGATCTTGCGCGGCTCGCTGCTCGCGCGGTGGTGCGCGTCATACGCGATTCGGCCGACCACCTCCTCGCCGATCCACTGCTTCAGGATTTCCGGATGCGCCCAGATGACATAGCCGAACCACGACAGCCCGATGAGCGCGAAGAGCAGCAGCCCTTCGAGGGTAATTACGCTTCGCGGCGCATCGCCCCGGCGCTTGAGCATCCACTGCGCCGGCAGGATCGCCGTCAGCGGAATCAGCCCCACCGGTCCCTTCGTCGCCGCGGCCAGCCCCAGCGCCACCCACATCAGCGTCGTAAAATGCCGGCTTCCCGAGCGCACCGCCATCCAGTAGAACGCAAGCGCCCACGCTTCCCACACCGTCAGCAGCATGTCGGTCGAAATGATGTGCGCCGCGGCAATCGGCACCGGTGCCGTGGCGAAGATCAGCGCCGATAGGCCTCGCGTGCCGCCCTTCCAGAGCGCCTTGTCGAGTAGGTGCACCGCCACGACAGTCAGCAGAAACGACAATACCAGGTACGCGCGCGCGCCCCAGGGATTGTCGCCGAGCGCCATCGTGCCCGCGCCGATGGCCCAATACGTCAGCGGTGGCTTGGTCCAGTGGTTCACCCCGTTCAGCATCGGCTCGAGCGGATTCGCCGAGGTGATCGTCTCCCGCGCGCATTCCGCGTACCGCCCCTCGGTGGATTCGTAAATGCCGCGCGAGCCTTGCATAAATACGCACACGAACAGCCCGAGAAGAAGCGCCGCTCGCCAGAATGATTTCGATTGATCCGCCAGGGGTGTCGTTCCGTCCACGCGCTGTCTCCGCCCAGGGGTTGCCCGCAATGCCCGCTCCGGCAATCCTTGGCCGCGCCACGGATCCGGAAAGTAGCCTTTGTTTATCGCGATAGTTGGGATTAATGCAGGCGCGCACCGCCTGCAATCGCTTGCTTCGAACGCCGTTATGCACTAAGATCCCGCAGAAACCCCGCGCCTTCGGCGAGGGTCTATTATCGCACGAAACCCCACAGCCACATAAAGCACGCATGCTGAATCTTTCCTCCATAGCCTTGCGCCGTTCCGGCCTGCGCAGCCTCGCTGTGCTGATGGCCGTGTTCTGCGTGCTGGCTTCCGGCCGCGCGCTGGTGCCCGGCATGTGCGCTACGCAGCGCGCCCTGGAGGAAAACGCTGCCGTCCGTGCCGCCGCCTCGTGCTGCTCCGTGCAGCCGGCGTCGTGCTGCAGCAAGGCTCCTGCGCCGCCCGCCGGGGGCACCCGCGCGCCGGGCGAAACCAATTGCGCCTTTTGTCATCTCGCCAAGGCGGTCGCGGAGAACCCCGCGCCCGTCTTTTTCCCCGCGCCCCCGCAATCGCCGGCCGCGGAACCCTTGGCATTCGCCAGCATCGCGCGCGCCCAGGAACGCGATCATCACGTCGATGGCCGCGCCCCGCCCGCACACGCCTAGAAACCACCCCCTTCCCCTTCACTTGCGCAATCCCGCCGCAGTGGCCGCGGCGGCGCGCCCGGTTTCTAATTTTTCCTGAAAGGACGTGTGTCTCATGAAGTACCCCAAACAAGGGTTTACCCTGATCGAACTCCTCGTGGTTATCGCCATCATCGGCATTCTTGCCGCCATTCTGCTGCCCGCCCTGGCCCGCGCCCGCGAAGCCGCCCGCCGCGCGAGCTGCCAGAACAACCTCAAGCAAATGGGCATCGTGTTCAAAATGTACGCCAACGAAAGCCGCGGCGAGCGTTTTCCTCCAATTCGCGCCACGTTTTGCGATGGCACGCCGGTGTTCTGGGACCAGATGGCCGACATGACCACGCTGTATCCTGAATACTTGGCCGACTACAACGTGCTGATCTGCCCGAGCGCGGTGCAGACCGGCACCCCCCTCGAAATCTGGGACGCCCGCCCCAACAACAGCCCCGTCGGTTTCGCCAACGTGACCGAGATGAGCGAAACGGGTGCTGTGCTCACGGGCGACGGCATCGTGCAGCCCTGCGAAGTGACCGGCGGCGTGCCCTACGCCTACATCGGCTGGGCGCTGCCGGCGGCCACCAACCAGGACGGCCTCTCCGAAATGAACATGTCCATGTCCACGCTCGCGGGCAAGCAGATGAACATGGACACCTACCCCTTCGAGGAGAATATCAACGCGAAGGCGGACGAGTGGGGGCACGGCATGTCGATGATGGGCAAGGCCGTGACCGCCATGACCCAGCAGGCGCGTGAAGCGGCCGACAGCGACTGGGAATTCGTGATGCCGATGAACGGCATGGACCGCGCCTACCGCCTGCGCGAGGGTATCGAGCGTTTCCTCATCACCGACATCAATGATGCGGGCGCGAGCGCTGCGGCCCAGTCGGAACTCGCCGTCATGTGGGACGCGATCGCCTCCGGGGCGAGCATGTTCAACCACGTGCCCGGCGGATGCAATGTGCTCTACATGGACGGCCACGTGGGCTACAACCGCTGGGCGCTCGGCGAAGGCGACTTCCCCGTGAATAACGCAGGCCTCCAGCTCCACCGCTCCAACCACATGCTCAACGGCACCACGATGCATTAGGCGCTTAGTTATGCGAATGCCGGCCCGTCTCCCGCCGCGGAGGCGGGCCGGTCTTGCTTAATAGTCCTTTTTCCAGAAGATCCCCGCGCCGCCTTCGGCGTTGGCGCCGGTCTTGCCCTCGAGCGACCAATTCGGCGCAAAGAGCCATTCGAGCGATACCGCCGTGCTCTTCGTGCCTGCGCCCTGCTCGAACTCGAGATACAAGTCGTCGCCCAGGCTCTTGCCCGCCGTCACCGTGGTATCGGCGATGCCCGCGCCGGACTGCAGGCTGATACGGTCCAGCATCGCGGGGGCCTTCGTGCCGCTGCCGCCCAACAGCCCAAGGCCCGACACGCGGCTGCTGAACAAGGGGGCATAGCGCGCCAGCTGCAGCGCCTGAAAGGGCGTCACTTCCGAGAGGCTGCTGCCGAAGAGCACCTGAGAAAGTACCTCGTCCTGCGGCAGCGGCGGGTCGGACTCGAGCGTAATGTTCAGGCTTTCCAGTTCGCCCTCGAGGCGCACGCGCGCCGTGATCTCTTTTGTCTGCGAGACCGCCAGAATATTGAGCGCGGGGGAGGGCGGGCTCTGCCCGCTGAACGAGATCGTGCTCTCGCCCAAATCGAAGTCGCGCCCGAGGAACATCAGGTTGCCGTTTCGCACCCGCAGCGTGCCGCGCAGCGCCGGCTCCTGCGCCGTGCCGGTCACCACCAAATCGCCGGCCCATTCCGATTCCAAGCCGGGACCGTTCACCCAGATGCGGCCGGGGATGTTGCACCGCACGTCGAGCGCGACCGGATACGCCGGCGGCGTTTCTTCCGCTTCCTTGCTCGCGCTTTCTTCGCCCGCCATGCGGAAGTCGACCGTGGTTATCTGTTGCGCCGGCAGCCGTTCGGGCAGGTTGATGGTCGCCGGGCCCGCCTGCACGTCGCCCTCCACCTTCGCACCCGTGCTGTCGCCTCGCACGGCGATGGTGCCGCCCGCCCGCGCGCTCACATCGTCGCGATGGGCCAGCCGCATGTTGCTCAGCGTCGCGTCCACCTGAAACGGCATCGCCTCCTCGAGCGCAAACGCGCCGGTCGCCTCAATCGAGCCGCCCGTGCCGTCTACCGCCTCGAACTTCGCCAGCCGGAAATCGTTGCCGTCCGCTTCGAGCCGCACGGTAAGCTTATCCAGTATCGTTCCGGTCGTGTGGTTCTCGTAATAGCCCTCGGTGATATCGACGCCGCCGTTCAACACCGGCGCGCCCACGGTCCCGCCGATGCCGACGTCGGCCTTCAGCGCGCCCTGCAGGTCGTGTCCCTCGATACCGAGCAGTTCCGGCACCGACGCCAGTTGACCGTCCCCCGTAATGCGCCCATCAAGCGCGCCGGATGCCGGAGCGTCGAACGTCCACGGCGACAGGCTGAGCGAGGCCGGGGCCGCGATACCGCAATTCAACTGCAACGCATCGGGGATGCCCGCCTCCAGCGTCGCGCTCGCGCGTCCGCCGCCCAGTTTCGCTTCGAGGTTCGCGTCGATACCGCGCGTGTCGCCGTCCTCATCGGGTATCCTCAGGCCTACGATCGCCAGCGTCGCGGTCGCCTCGGGCGCGTCCACCGGGCCGGTGATTTCCGCCGCGCCCGATGCCGAGCCCAGGTAAGGTTGTTGCCCGGCCAGCGCCGCCAAGGCCAGCGGCAGGTCGCTCCACGACGCCCGCGCGTTCACTTGCTTGCCGTCCATCGCGCCCTCGAGCGTGAAGGTGCCCCCTGCGACTTCGAGACGCAGCGGCGTCAGCGTGTAGCTGCCGTCCTCCACACGCGCCGATGCGGCGCCCGCCAGCGTGATCTCCTGCGTATCCAGTTTCGCCGCGAGCGTGTCCAGATCCACATGCTGGGGCTCCGCGCCCGCCTCGCCCGTCGCCGCTATCGAAAACGGCAACGCCTGCTGATACACACCTTCGGTCTGCACGTCGAAGCGCATCGCCGATGCGGGGCCGTCGGCCTTCAGCGCGAGTGAGGCGATTTCCAGGTCCGAGGCGCGCAGGTCCGTCGCCGTGATATCGATTTTTCCCGCAGGCGTGTCGAACAGGGACTCCAACGCGGCACTGCCCTGGGCGCTCGCGACCGATACGCCCGGCACGACCAAATCCGACGCGCTGAACGTGGCATCGAGCGCTTCGCCGCTGTCCGCCAGCCGCGCGTCGATGGCCGCCGCGCCTTCCAAGGGTAGCTCTAACCATGTCCGCAACGCCGCCAGCGCCGGCAGATCGGCCTTCAGCCGTCCCGACCCGCGCTGGGTATCCAGATTCCACGTGCCGGACCCCGTCGCCTGATTCTTTCCCGCGTCGAGTTTCAATTCCGAGACCGTGATCACCGAGGCCGCGCGGCTTATTGCCACCGCAGCGTTCAGCGTCGCGCCATCGCGCTCCATCGAGGCGGAGGCGCTGGCCTGTACGTCGCCCGTCACTTGCTGCGCGTCGAACGCCACGCGCGCGGCATCGGCGCGTACGGGATCCGCCACAAGTCCTTCGGCCTCCACGGTGCCCTTCGCGCTGAGATCGCTCAGCGTGCCGGAGACTTCCGCCGCCAGCGTGGTCTTGCCCGACAGCGGACGTCCCGCGATCGCCTGCAATGCGGCCAGATCGCCGACGGTCGCGTTCAGCTTTGCGGCCAGATTCTCGTCCTCGAGCCCATATCGTCCGGAGCCCTGCGCGTCGATGCTGCCCCCGCTCAGCAACAGGTCATCCAACTGCACAACGGTGCCGTCATAAGCGCCGCGCGCGGAAAAGGTCACGCCTTCGCCGAGTGCATCGCCCGTGCCTTCAGGCAGTCCCGAGAGCTCGCTCGCTTTGCCCTGCGCCGTGGCGTTCAGTGTGCCGTCCGTCTCGCCGGATATAACCGTTGCGCTTAACTCGAGCGCGCCGCCGTAAGGATAGCCGAGTGGTGCGGCATAGGCCGCCAGATCGGCGACGTTGATTGAGGCTTCGAAATCGGCGCGGCGCGAGGTCAGGTCGATGACGCCCGAGGCGTTCGCCGTCAGGTTGCCATCGTCTGCATTCAGGTGCGCCACTTCGAGGCGCTTCAGGTCTTCGAGCGTCAGCGACGTGTCCACTTTCAAATCGCGCGCAAGTCCCGGCTGCAGTTCGAGCCCGGGCAGCGCCGCCGTCATCGTCACGGCCAGCGACTTCGCGAGGTCGTCTTGGATCGGCCCGGCCGTAATCGTCGCGTCGATATCCGCCTTGGGCGCGCGCAGGGTATCCATCTGCAGTCCGTCGCCCTGCACCTTCGCCGTGATAGTCGTCTTCGTTCCATCGCCCTGCACCGACGCATCCAGTTGGATGCCGCCCGCGAGCGGCTGTCCCGCCAGCGCGCTGAAGGCGTCCAAATCCTCCGCGCCTGCGGCCAGCGTCAAATCGGCCAGCCCCTTCGCGTAGTCCAGCGTACCGCTCGCTGTAACCCGCGCCGACGCCAGGTCGGCGTTCAGCTTCGAGATACTTACCGCGCCACCCGCCACGGCAATATCGAACGAGGCATCCGCGCCGTCCTGCAGCAACGCAGCAATCTCCGCCGGTAGCAGATCGCCCGCAGGCAGCAACTTGGACTCGCCCGCTGCGGTCATCGTATCGGCAAGCGCCAGCGTCGTCTGGCCCTGCAGCCAAGCCTCGCCGTTCAGCTTGGCGCCCAGCGTGATTGTCAGCGCGTCCAGTGTGCCGCTGATCTCGGCTGTAGTCTCCAATGCCAGCATTTGCTCGGCGGGACGTTCCGCGCTGAACCGATATAGGTCTTCATAGTAGGCCTCGACCGTAAGGTCGGCTTTCATCGGGCTCGACGCCACCTCGCCCTTCGCCTCGACGCGCAACAGATCCGATTGCACCCGGGCCAATGCGATCGTCGCATTCCCGGCTTCGTCCACCGACGCGTCGACGGTCAGGCTTAAGGCATCGCCCAGATTCCCGCGCGCCGCTTCGGGCATCAGCATCTCGGGCAGATTCACGGTCCCGTTGAGGTTCGTCTTCATGGGCGCATCGAGCCCGAGCATGCCGTTCAACTCCGCCAGCGGACTGCCGTTCAGTGTGGATTCGAACGACACCTTCGCCGCTTCGCGCGGTCCCGCCAGCGCGAGCTTCACCGCGAGCGGACCTTCCAAGCCCAGCAGCTTCGGCAGCACGGCGCCGTCGGTCAGATCGATATCCGCATCAATTTCTTTGCCCGCCCAGCCCGCATTAATCGAGGCCTCGATAGCCGCCCCATCCTGCCCCTCCAGCGTCATCCGGATGGGCGGCGACTGGCCGGTGTCGTAGGCGCCCGCGACCTTGATGGCTGTGGTCTCCGGCAGCAGTGCATCGGATATCACCACGCGCTCGATATCGATGGCATCCACCGACAGCCACGCGGGCAGCGGCGGCAGTTCGGGCAGGGCTATCACGGTCTCGACCGGTTCCGCGCTCGGCGGGTATGCGGGCGAACGCGCCACGTTGACGGACGCCGCGGCGAGTTCCTGCACGCGCACCCGGCCGCCCAGCAGCGCCCCGGCCGAAAGCGACAGGCGCGCCTCTTGGATGTCCAGCCAGGCGCCCTCGGGATCGGTAATCGCAATTGAGTCGGCATGCAGGTTAAACGGCACAAAGCCGCCCAGCCCGCGCACCTGCACCATCCCGCCCGAACGCGCCTCGAGCTGCTGCTCCACCATCCGCAGTACGGGCCCCGTCTGCAGCACGCCGAACAACAAGACCAACAGCACCAGCAGCCCGGCCAGCGCATACAGCAGCCAGCGGTACCGCAGCCGTTTCTTCGGGGCCTCGCCGCTCATCAGAAGGCCTGCCCGATGCTGAGATATATCTGATACGAATCGTCCAGGCCGTCGCGCTTGTCCAGCGGCACGGCCAGGTCGAAACGCAGCGGACCCAGCGGCGTGAAGTACCGCAGCCCCACGCCCGCGCCGAACTTGAGCGGCTCGCTGAAGTCCGGATACGAAGACTCGAACGCGCTGCCGCCGTCGATAAACGCCACCAGCCCGATGCTGTCCGTCACGCGTTTGCGGATTTCAATCGACATTTCCGCCAGCGAACGCCCGCCCAGCGGATCGTTATCGGCCAAGGGGCTCACCGTCTGGAAGGGATACCCGCGGATGGAGCCGCCCCCGCCGCCGTAGAACCGGATATCCGCCGGCACGCCATCGCGCGATTCGCCCGCGAGCAACCCCAGCTTCAGCCGTGTGGCCAGCACCCAGTTGTCCAGTACCGAGCCGTCCTTCGCTTCCCAGTCGCCGAAGCCCAGGTAGTGCGTCGCCTCCACATGCGCCTTCACAAACTTGCTCGTGCCCGCATAGGGCTCAATTCGCGCGTTCACCCGGAATCCCGAGGTCGGGTTCAGCAGATCGTTCGAATGGTCCAGCGCGGCTTCCAGCCGGAGATACGCCAGGAAATGCGAGTCCTTCTCGCGGCGCTGTTCCACCTCGCTGAGCAGCAGACCCGCGCCCGCGCCCACCGTCAGCCGGTCCGTCACCTTCCGCTCGATCATCGCCAGCGCATTCACGCGGTCGCTGTCGTACGCGTCGCGCTCTTCCTGCGCCACCTCAAAGGTCGCCACCAGGTTCTGGTCGTACCGGCGGAAGTGGTCGACGCCGTAGCGCAATTCCAGCTTGCGCAGCTCCGTGCCGAGCGAGGCATTCACCGAAAGCCGGTGCCCCATGCCCGCAATGTTGCGGTGCTGCCATTCCACCTGCGCGCCCGGGCCGGTGTCCGTCTTGTACTCGAGCCCCAGCCCCACCGTGCGGTGGTGCCGCTCCGTCACATCCGCCAGCAGCGGTACTGCGCCGTCCGCAGTCGTCCCGGGATTCACAGTCGCCGTCGAAAAGAGTCCGGTCTCGTACAGCCGCCGGCGGTAAGTGGTCACCTCGCGCTCGTCGTACCACGCGTCCGCTTCCCACGGCACCAGCCGCTCCGCCACCACCGGCTTCACCTTGTCCAAGCCGGAAAGCTGCAACTGGCCGTACCGCGCCCGCGTACCCGCATCCACGGTATAGGCCACCGTCACCGTTTCGGAATCGGGATGTACCACGACATCGCGCTTCACCACGCGCGGCGAGGGATACCCATGTTCGCGCAGCCGGCGCAGCAGCTTGCCGTCCGCGCCCGCGATCGTCTCCGCCAGCGCCACCTCGCCCGCTTGCAGGCCGAGGTCCCGCGCTTCGGGCATTACCCCTTCGGGCAGGCCTTCGGACTCCGTGGCGCTGATCGACGTGTCGCCGAAGCGGTACTGCGGCCCCGGCACGGCCTCGAAGGTTACCTTGAGAGGCGCGGCTTCCCGGTCCAGATTAATATCGACCGTCGCGCCGTAATAGGCCTGGGACTGGAACACCTCTAGAAACCGCGCCTGATCGCGCTCGGCGCGGCGTCGCAGGTGCAACACACTGGCAGGCGGCTCGGCATCCGGCGCCAGCGTGTCCGACACCGAGGTCAGCAGCTGCATCAGGGCGGGGTCGTCCACGCCGGAGATGGCCGCGGCATACGTGACCGGTTCCGCGTACGCGGCCGGACCATGCAGCAACACCGCAGCCCCAAGGCCGACGGCCAGCATGGCGGCGTGCCGCCGCGCCCGGGCGGGTAATTCCAGGATTCGCACGGGATTCTAGACCTGCTGTTTCGATTCGATTTCACCGGCACCGCCACCGAAGTGAACACGGTGCCGCGTCCGTTCCCTCTTGCGCCAGGGAATCTAAACCATACACGACCCCAGGGGGAAAGGGCCACTTTGGGGCGATTTTCCGCAGCCGCCGCGATTCTGTTAGGATGAAACCCGCATGAGTGAAAACAATAATTATGTAAATTCTGTTTCGAATTGGCTGCGCGACGGCATCTGGCGGCTGCGGCTGGCGGACCTGCCCTGGTATCAGGCCGCGCCCGTCCGCTGGCTGCGTATCGTGCTGCTGAGCCTGCGCGGCTTCTCCGAAGACCACGCCTCCATCCGCGCCTCGGCCCTCACCTATTACTCCGTGCTCGCCGTCGTGCCGCTCGCCGCGCTCGCCTTCGGCATCGCCAAGGGCTTCGGCGTCGAAGCCATGCTGCAGGACCTCCTACGTGAGCGGCTCGCCGGCCAGGAAGAAATCGCCAGCCGCATCATCGAGTTTTCGCAGAACCAGCTGCAGCAGACCAAGGGCGGCATCGTCGCGGGCGCCGGTATCATGCTGCTCTTCTGGACCGCCACGCGCGTGCTGGCAAACATCGAAGTGTCGTTCAACGCGGTGTGGAACACCAAGCACAGCCGCGGCTTCTTCCGGAAAATCGGCGACTACCTGGCCATGCTCATCCTCGCCCCGCTCTTTCTCATCGCGGCCAGCAGCATGACCGTCTTCCTCCTGAATTCGCTCGATGCCTTCGCCGGGCAATTCGCGCTCTGGGGCATTTCGCAATCCGCCGCGGCGCTGGTGGCCCGGCTGCTGCCCGCCACCCTGCTCTGGCTGTTCTTCAGCGCGATGTACCTCTTCATGCCCAACCGGCGGGTGCCCGTCGTCTCGGCCGTCGTCGGGGGCATCGCCGCCGGCACGCTCTACCAGATTGTCCAGGCCATCTACATCCACTTCCAGATCGGCGTATCGGCCTACGGCGCCATCTACGGCAGCTTCGCCGCGCTGCCGCTCTTCCTCATCTGGCTCCAACTGAGCTGGACCATCGTGCTCTACGGCGCCGAACTGGCCAACGCCCACGAGCACGCCTCGGAATACGAGACCGTGCCCGGCCACGATACCATCGGCCCGGCGCTGCGCGAATATGCGGCGCTCGGCGTCATGCATCGCTGCGTGCAGGCCATCCGCCGCGGCGAATCTCCGCCCGATGTCGACGCCATCAGCCACGATACCAGGCTGCCGCGCCACCTCGCCGAGGCCGCTGTGCAGGATCTCCTCGCGCTCAAGCTGCTCGTCGCGGCCGGATACGGCGCGGACGAGGAAACGCCGGGCTACTTTCCCGCGCGCGACGCCGGCTCGCTGACCATCGCCGAAGTGCTGAACGCCCTGCGCGAATCGGGCGCGGCAGACATCCCCCGCACCGGCGCCGCCGCGTTGCAGCAATTGCGCGACAGCCGCCTCGCCCTCAATCAGGCGCTGGTCGATGCCCCGGAAAACCTCCGCTTCGCCGAGGTGGAGTAGGAATTAGGACTTGGGCGCAGGCGGCTGTGGCCGGTCTCCTCACCCTGTCCTCGCGAAAGCGGGGAGCGCCACCGGCTTGACCGCAGGTCTCCTCTTTCCCACGGTTCGCGCGCACCAGGATTGGAGACCTGCCGGTCAGAAGAGTAGGCGGGTCAGGAAACCCGCCCACAGCAGGTTGTATGTTCGTCGATCCAATCCGCAATGGTCGTGGGCGCAAGCATCATTCCATGACCATCTACTTCAAGCCAAATATTACAGAAGGGTGTAAGTGTCTGCGGGGATAGCGTTATTATGTTTGGAGGAAGGACCGGAGTGCCGTCCGGTTTTATATAAGGCCAGAGTATTTCTCGGTTTCTCTTGAAGTTCATACCCTCTTCTCTGGCCCAATTTACGCTGAGCGATCGATCTGTGAGAAGCCACTTTTCTGAGGTCCGCTCCCTGAGGCTATATATCAGGACAAGTGCATCGCCTTCCCGCGTTACGTAATACATACCGGGGAAGCGCTCCAGTCCCGGCCATGCTACTTGCAGGGCACCAGACGTATCTTCCCACAGCCACCCAACCTCATTCGGCAACTCGTCTCGTTCAAAATCCTCTCCCTTCAAATTATCCGGCAGCACCACGGTGTTCTCGGGGGGGAACTCAGGCCGCTCATCTCCATATGGCCACTCGCTCGGGAAGTGTGTTGGCATTATAGTGCTTTCGACTCCCTCCATGACTTGTATTGTCTTATTTTTATTTGCCGTTGCAATCATTAGCCACGGCTCTGGGAACCGGTTTTCGTAGAAGCCGAGCGTTTCATCTTCATGTGCGATAACATGAAGTATATCGTCGCGTCCATGGTCAAGACCTTCGGGTAGCGGTATTAGGGCGCCGTCTTTTTGTACGAGCAATACGCCAAGTTCGTTTTGATAATACTTGGCAGACTCAATTGCGGCTTTGAGCAGCGATGCCTTTTCGTCGTCATCCATCACATGGTTGTTGTGCGGTACCTGATACTCTATCGTTATGTTCTCCCGTTCCATTTCTGCTGGCGAGTTTTTCAAGCTGCAGCCTGTAATATTCGATAGACATCCCAGGAGGAGGACGAGCGTAACCATCGAGAAGTGTCCCGAAATCCGGAAATCTAGGGACGGACTACCGGTTTCCATTTTCTCTTGGCCTCCCTCCGGGTTTGGGGCGGAGTCTCGAACACGTCCATACGGCGGATGCCCCGCTACCAGCACTATGCCTGCTCAACTCATCTGCCCACAATAACCGGACGCTGCGACACGGACAACCCGGAAACCTTTAGCCCTTCCATGGGCATCGGAACGCGTTTGTGAGGGACGCAGCCGCGCCGGGGGCGCGTCTTTTCCTCCCGCTTTCCCCGGCGCGGGCGCGTGGGCTATGCTTGGGGGCCGCCGGTGGGAAGCCGGCGCCACAGGGAGAAGATTCATGAACAAGGCTTGTTATCCGCGGTTGAACCGGCTGTTCGGGGCCTCCGGGAATTGTTTCGACGTCGCCATCGACCACGGCTTTTTCAACGAGGTCGGTTTCCTGCAGGGCATCGAGGACATGGAGTCCGCGATCCGCACGGTGGCCGAGGCCCAGCCCGACGCCATCCAGCTGTCGCCCGGCCAAGCCGACATCCTCCAGTCCATGCCGAATCCGCACAAGCCGGCGCTGGTCATGCGCACGGATATCGCGAACTGCTATCCGAAGAAGCTGCCGGACTACCTGTTCTCGCAGCTGGTGGAAGACGCGGTCGAGCAGGCGGTGCGGCTCGATGCCGCGTGCGTGGTGGTGAACCTGCTGCTGCTGCCGGGCGAGCCCGAGCTGTACCAGCAGTGCCTAGAGAACATCTGCGTGCTCAAGCCGGCCTGCGAGCAATACGGTATGCCGCTGATGATCGAGCCGCTGGTGATGCAGGCCAACGACATCGCGGGCGGCTACATGGTCGACGGCGACCTGAACAAGATCCTCCCGCTCGTGCGCCAGGCCGTGGAATGCGGCGCCGATATCATCAAGGCGGACCCCTGCGACAATGTCGAGGAGTACCACCGCGTCACCCAGATCGCGCGCGTGCCGGTGCTCGTGCGCGGCGGGGGCAAGGCCTCGGACGAAGAAATCCTGCAGCGCACCGAAATGCTGATGAAGCAGGGCGCGCGCGGCATCGTCTACGGCCGCAACGTCATCCAGCACGAGAAGCCCAAGGCGATGACCCAGGCGCTCATGGCCGTCGTGCACCATGGGGCCAGCGCCTCCGACGCGCACCAGATTCTCAAGGCGGGCTGAGGCATGCAGACCATCCGCTTCGGCATTATCGGCTGCGGCCTCATGGGCCGCGAATTCGCGAGCGCGGCAGCCCGCTGGTGCCACCTGCTCGACATGCCCGCGCGCCCGGTCATCGCGGCCATCTGCGACGCGAACGACGCGCTCTTTCCGTGGTACGAGCAGAGCCTGCCCGAGCTTGCATTCAAGACCACGGACTATAAAGAACTGCTCGCGCGCGAGGATGTGGACGCCGTCTATATCGCCGTGCCGCATGTGCTGCACACCGAGCTGTATACCGCCGCGCTCGAGGCGGGCAAGCACCTCTTCGGCGAGAAGCCCTTCGGCATCGACCGCGCCGCGAACGAAGCCATCAGCGCGGCCATCGCCAAGCACCCGGAACTGATCGTGCGCTGCTCGTCGGAATTTCCCTATTTCCCCGGCGTGCAGCGGTTCATCGCCGCCGTCCGGTCGGGATCGCTGGGGCGCATTCTCGAAGTCGATGCGGGTTTCCTCCACAGCTCCGACATCAACCCGGACAAGCCCATCAACTGGAAGCGCAAGGCCTCGATCAACGGCGAATACGGCTGCATGGGCGACCTCGGCATGCACGTGCTGCACGTGCCGCTGCGCCTGGGCTGGAAACCCGCGCGCGTGTTCGCCCAGTTGTCCAACGTCGTCACCGAGCGCCCCGACGGCAAGGGCGGCATGGTGCCCTGCGATACGTGGGACAACGCGGCGCTGCATTGCGACGTGGAGCAGGACGGCTACACCTTCCCCATGACCTGCAAGATGCAGCGCATCGCCCCGGGCGAGACCGACACCTGGTACATCAACGTGCTCGGCACGCGCGGCTCGGCGCGCTTCAATACCAAGCGCCCGAAGACCTTCGAATGGATGACCTACGAGCCCGGCGGCCCACAGGCCTGGCTGTCGGAAGACCTCGGCTACACGCCGCCCGCCGCCAGCATCACCGGCGGCATCTTCGAATTCGGCTTCACCGACGCCATCCTGCAGATGTGGGCGGCCTACGTGGCCGAACTCGCGGGCGCTGCGCCGGCCTTTCCCTGCGCCACGCCCGAAGAAGCCGCCGCCTCGCACGCCCTGTTCACCGCGGCCCTCGAGTCGCATGCCAAGCATGCGGTCGTGACGGTTTAGGAGGCTGACATGCGCCGCGTTGCCGCAGCTCTGTTGATTTCCGGCCTGCTCGCAGGCTGCTACAACCCCGGGCCGATCGAGGGCGTCTACCAGCTGAAACTGCAGGACGACAACGGCGCAGCAATCTACGACGCCCGCATGGAGTTGTGGGATCTCTCCGACGACGCGGCACAGCTCGTGGCCGATCAGCTTGCGGAAGACGGCACCCCGCGCGAAGTCGCCGATACCCTGCTGTCGCGATTCCGCGGCATCGCCCTGGTGCGGCCCGCCACCTTGTCGCCCGAGCGGCTTGTGTCGCCGCTCCTCGTGCTCGACGGTCCCTTCGTGTTCAGCCGCGCGCAGTTCCGCATGATCGGCAACGACGTCACCAAGGCACCCGACGAGGCCGACGTGCTCTCGCTGCTGATGTCGCAGACCAACGACGGCTTCGAGACCGTTGAACCGGGATTCCTGCGGGGGCTGCTGGCCGGGCTATTGCCCGACGAAGTTACCGATTTCGCGCTGAACGAACTGCGCGTCGGCACCGACAGCCAGATGCGCATCGACGGCAAGTACCGGAGAGTCCACGGAGAGGCCACCCGCACCAACGGCATCCTGCCGCCCTTCGAAGAGACCTTCGTCAACTTGTTCTAGGCGCGCTCACTCGCACCGTTCCAGTTCCGCGAGCGCCGCCTCCCAGCTGCGGTCGCGGTCGCGTTCCTCGCGCAGCTTGCGCAGGGCGCGCTCCACCCCGCGGAAGGCCGACGACTTGTTGGTCGAGGTGGCCTCGCCGATTTCGCGGTAACTCATGCCGCGGTAGAAGTAGAGATCGATGCACTGGCGCTCGCGATTCGTGAGCAGCCGCGGAATGCGCTCCTCGACCCACGCCATCAGCACCCGGCAGCGCGCTTGGTGCCGCTCTCGGCAGCGCTCTTCGTGGGGGCTGGCTTTCCACGCGCCCTGTTCGTGGTGGAAGTGGTCGATGATGGCCGGGGCGAGCGTGACGCGGAAGCGGTGGGCGCGGCTGTGATCGGAAGACATGGCAATACTCCTTCGGGTTGGTTTGCGCAGGTCTGCAGGGTGGGCCGGCGGGGCCGGAAAAAAACTGCACCGGAGCAGTATTCGCCAGGTATCGCGGCGGTAATTCGGCGTGCGCTATAATGCAGGCCGGGTACAGAACCAATACCAAGCGCGGGAGCACACGATGAGCATCAAGGCAGCGATTCAGGACGCCATGAAAGACGCCTTGCGCGCCAAGAATTCGGAGCGCCTGAGCGTGCTGCGGATGGCCAAGGGCGCGCTGCTGCTGGCGGAGAAAGCCGGCCCGAAGGAGGCCGAGCTGTCCGATGCCGACGCCACGCAGGCCCTCCGCTCCGAGGTGCGCAAGCGCGTGCAATCCATCGAACAATTCGCCGAACTGGGCAAGACCGACGAGGTCGAGTCGCTCAAGCGCGAGATCGAGGTGATCGAGTCCTTCCTGCCGCAGCAGCTGACCTCCGAGCAGGCGGAAGCCCGCGTGCGCGACTACCTCGCCGCGCATCCGGAATTGAACCACCCCGGCAAGCTTACCGGTGCGCTCAAGAAAGAACTCGGCGACCTGGTGGACGGCAAGGTGCTCAACGAAGTCTGCCGGAAGGTCCTTGAGGGATAACGCCGCCGAGCGCTTCGGCGGGCTCGCCGAGGCCTACGACCGCTACCGTCCGCGCTACCCCGCCGCGGCCATCGACTGGATTTGCCGGGAAGCCGGCGTGGGGGAGGGAGCAATCGTCGCCGATATCGGTGCCGGTACCGGCATCAGCGCCCGTCCGTTCCTCGAGCGCGGCTGCACCGTGCTCGGCATCGAACCCAACGCCGACATGCGCGCCGCGTCCGAGGCCGCGCTTGCCGCGCTTCCCACGTATCGGGCCTTGCCCGGCGAAGCCGCGCAAACGGGACTCGGCACCGCCAGCGTCGATCTCGTCGTGGCCGCGCAGGCCTTCCACTGGTTCGACCGTGCCGCCGCCCGTGCCGAGTTCGCGCGCATCCTCCGGCCCGGCGGACGGGTATGCCTCCTGTTCAACAATCGCGACACGAAGAGCACCGCTTTCTCGCGCGATTACGAATCCTTCCTGCTGGAACACAGCGTCGACTACACGCAGGTTAACCACGCCGAATTGCCCCCCGAAGTATTCCATGCGTTTTTCGACGAATATCGCCTCGAAAGATTCGACAACGCCCAGGTGTTGGATATTAATGGACTTGTCGGACGCGTTCGGTCCTGTTCGTATATACCGCGCGAACACGAGATCGGTTATGATGAGATGTTGTCGGCGTTGCGCAGACTCTTCGATGCCTACGCCGAATTTGGCCAAATTGAAATGCGATACGCCACCGAGGTGTACCTGGGTACGGTGACTGCCGATACCGCCGACAGAGATTCGTCAGTCTGACGAACAAGTTGTCAGATGCGCCGGGTTTCGTCGCCCGAGGCGCAATCCGGCAGATTTGTGGTGGCGTGTAAGTCTAAGTTTTGAAACAGGTTGTGCCGATATCCGTGAATTGGCACGGCTTTCGCGATAGGGTGTGCGCGGCCGCTGTGGCCGATGCAACACTGGAGGTTACGCACATGGGAACTGAATGGATGCACACGCTCGATATCGACGGCCGGACGCCCCTCGACCGCGCCTACGCCAGCGGCCATCCCGTTATGGCCGATCTCATGTTGCGGCAGGAGAAGGAAGACCAGAACCTCGCGCTGTCCGGCGCGAGCGCCCTGCACCGCGCGGCCTACCTCGGCCTGAGCGGCGCCGTGAAATCGCTGCTGACCTATGGCGCGGCCGAAGAGCAGCGCGATGAGCAGGGCGAGACCCCGCTGCACAAGGCCGCCCGCCGCGGCCATGCCGACACCGTCGAAATCCTGGTGCGCATCAGCGATGTGAACGCCATCAGCAACGATGGCCTGACGCCGCTGCACTGGGCGGCCATCAGCGGACGCGCCGACGTGGCCCGCCTGCTGGTGCAGCACGGCGCCGACCAGCACCTGCGCAATGAATCGATGGACGGCCTGTCGCCGCTCGATATCGCCCGCGCCATGGGCTTCGCCGAGTGCGAAGAAGTGCTCGAATCGTCCCGTATCTACGCGTAATCCCGTGTAGGCGCCTGCGCGGCACCGGCCTCCAGCACATCTGAATACGCCCCCATTCCGTCTCGCCCCGGAGCGTCCCGGCCGCTATTCCTCCCCTTCCACCCCTTTAGCCGGCAAACGCTCCGGGGCGGATTTTTTGGTACGGCGTTATGAATTAACACCTCCGCAGCCCTTGCCAAGCTCCGCCGCATGTGTTAGCCTGACACGATAAATCTGCGAAGTTCCGGCTTGGGGCGGGAGTACGAGAGTTGAGGTGGATCTATCGGGCGGCCGGGCCGCCCCGTCGTTGGTGTTTTCTATGTGCGGCGCTGCTGCTGGCAGCGTTCCATCCCGGCTGCGTGCCGGTGCCCAATCCCCCCGATGGCGAAGGCGAGCCCCAGATGGAGGGCGAAGGCGGTATTTTCCTCGAGGGCGAGGGGGAGGGCGTGGTCGAGGGAGAAGGCGGTGGCGAGGGCATGCCCGCGCTCGAGCCTGTCTGGCGTGTTGCCTTTACCGTGCAGGCCAATGGCGGCCTCTCGGCCGTGTGGGGTTCAGCGCCGGACGACGTCTTCATCGTGGGCGGCACCACCGAGCAGGCGTGGATCTATCACTTCGACGGCATCGAATGGTCGCAGATGGCGGCCCCCGCCGTGCCGCAACTTATCTGGGTCTTCGGCTTCGGTACCGACAACGTCTATGCCGTCGGGCTCGACGGTGCGGTCATTCAGTACGACGGCCTGCAGTGGCATATCCTCGACAGCGGTACCGACGAGGATCTCTGGGGCATCTGGGGCACGGCGCCCGACGACCTCTGGCTGGTGGGCGGCGAACTCACCCCGGGCGATCCCGTGATTCTCCACTACGACGGCCAAGTCTTCGCCAAGTGGGCCGCCCCCGAGAACGACCGCAACGCGACGTCGCTGTTCAAGGTGTGGGGCATCGGCGACGAGGTTTTCGCCGTGGGCAGCACCGGGCTCATCATCGCATTCGACGGCGAACGCTGGGCCCAGGTGCCGGCGGGACCGGCGGCCAACGACGATTTCGTCTCGCTCTGGGGCACCCGCGAAGATCACATTGCCGCCGTCGGCGGCCGCGCCAGCGGCATCCTCTCCGATTTCGACGGCCAAGCCTGGTCTACGCGGCCGGTCGCACCCGTGCCGGGCTTGAGCGCGGTCTACATGGGGCAGGACGACGAGGCGATTGTCGGCGGCCAGCGCGGCTTCGTGGGGCACTACAACCCCGAGACGATGGAACTCATCGAGGAAGCTGCCCCGACCGACAATTTGCAGTTCATTCATGGGGTCTGGGGCGACGATGCCGGGCGGCATTACGCCGTGGGCACGCGGTACATCGGCGTGAATACGACCACGGGCTTCGCGCTGGTGCGCACGCTCGAGCCGCCGCCTGAAAGGGTCCGCTGATTTCACGACGAGGCACTAACCGGCGCCGAGTCGATACGGGAAGGTGAGGGAAATATGAAGCGATTGATCGGCCTCCATCTGGGTGCCCTGTGTGTTGCCGCCATACTGACGGGCTGTCCGCCCGCCGAACCGGATGCGCCAGGCATCTACGCGAAGATGGGCGAACCCCTGCCCTCCGCCACGCCCGAGCAATTGGCCACCTTCGACCGCGGGCTCGCGGTGATGCAGCACCGCTTCGACCTCAAGGATGGACTCGGGCCGTCGTTCAATGTCACCTTCTGCGGCGCCTGCCACGAACGCCCCACGCCGGGCGGTAGCGCGGCCCTCTACCGCAACTTCTTCATCAGCGGCACCCGCACGAATGACGGCGCGCTGTTGCTGGGCGACGTCGGCGGCATCGTGCGCCTTTTCCACTACGGCCCGGGCGACCGGCCGCGCCCGGTGATTCCGTCGTTCAAGAATGTCTTCACGCAGCGGAACCCGATTCCCTTCTTCGGCGCCGGGCTGATGGCCGAGCTGAGCGACGAGGAAATCCGATCGCGCGAGGATCCGGACGACCTAGACGGCGACGGCATCAGCGGCCGGCCAAACTTCGACCGCGGCTTCGTCGGGCGCTTCGGCCGCAAGGCGCAGGTGGTTTCCATCGAGGCCTTCATCCGCGGGCCGCTGTTCAATCACCTCGGCATCACCACCGATCCGCTCAGCGAAGAACAGCGCGCGGCCTTGCCGGTCGACAGTTCAGCCGCGGGCACCGAGGCCAAGCAGGCCGCCGCGCCCGATGGGCCGACGCTGGACGACGACGGCGCACCGGACCCCGAGATGAGCACCAACGACCTGTTCGACCTGGTCAGTTTCGCGATGCTGCTGGCGCTGCCCGAACCCGAGCAGTTGAGCCTGCAGGGCGCGCGAGGCCAGTATGAATTCGAGCGTATCGGCTGCGCCAAGTGCCACGTGCCCCGGCTGCGCGGTCCGCGCGGACTCGTCCCGCTCTATTCCGATCTGCTGCTGCACGACATGGGCGAGGACCTGGCCGACGGCATCGAGCAGGGCGTGGCCACGGCGTCGGAATTCCGCACGCAGCCTCTCATCGGCATGGCGGCGGTCGGGCCGTACCTGCACGACGGACGCGCGAGCACCGCGCACGAGGCAATATTGGCGCATGGGGGAGAGGCGCAGACCGCGCGCGATGCCTATGCCGCGCTCGATGGACGCGGCCAGGCGGCGCTTATCGAATTTCTTTATTCGCTCGGCGGCCGCGACCAAGCCTCGACAGGACTGATTGCGCCCAATACTCCCGTGCCGTTCGCGGGCGAATATGGCGGGCCGCGCCGCGATCTGTCCGCCGCGGAGATGGCGCAGTTCATTCGAGGCCGCGAACTGTTCGACCGCGATTTCAGCAAGGCCAACGGGCTGGGTGGTCCGGCCGATGCACTGGGGGGACCGCGCTTTAACGGCGACAGCTGCCGCGCATGTCATATCGATCCCGTGTTCGGCGGGGCCGGCCCGCGCGGCGTGAATGTAATACGCAACGGCTTCGTGTCCAACGACGGCGTGTTCTCGCCGCCTGCCGCCATCGGCACCATCCTGCACAAGGAGATTATTCCGGGCTACGACCCGGCGAAACCCGAGACCGGCATCAACGTGTTCGAGCACCGGCAGACGCCGCCGCTCTTTGGTTTGGGGCTGGTGGACGCTATCGCCGACGCAACCATTCTCGCGCTGGAAGACCCGGACGACGCCGACGCCGATGGCATCAGCGGGCGCGCCCATGTGCTGCCCGACGGCCGCCTCGGGCGGCTCGGCTGGAAGGCCCAGGTGCCCGACACGACCGAGTTCGTGCGCGATGCCCTCGGCAATGAGATGGGCATGACGCTCGAGGAAGAGGCCGGACTCACCTTCGGCTTCACCGCCGATACCGACGATGTTCCGGACCCTGAGGTGTTCGCCGACGAGGAGCAGGACCTCGCGTTCTTCCTCGCCATGCTTGGTCCGCCGCCGCGCCAGCCCGGGGCCGATTCGGCGCTCGCGCTGCAGGGCGAGGCCCTCTTCGCCGCCTCCGCGCTCGGCTGCGCCAAATGCCACGTGCCCGCGCTAAGCGCCACGATCGACGGCGCCCCCGTGGCCGTGCCGCTCTACTCCGATTTGCTACTGCACGAAATCCTGCCCGAAGGCGCACCCGGCATCGAGGATACCTACGCCGGCATGCGCGAATTCCGCACCGCGCCGCTCTGGGGCATCAGCCAGACCGCGCCCTACCTGCACACCGGCGCCGCCGACACCCTCGACGAGGCGATCCGCCTCCACGACGGCGAAGCCGCCGCCATCCGCGATGCGTATGAGGCCCTGCCGGAAGCGGAAAGAAGGGCGGTCGTCGCGTTTTTGGAGACGTTGTGAGCGATGCGTGGACCGGGATCGCTACTCTCCAGAGCGGTACATGGCGTGAAGGCTATCCGCGGTCGCTCGAGTTCATGAGGCTCGCGCTACTCCATCGCCATACTTCGGCGTCTGTTACCAACCCCGCAGTCACCGGGTTCGAATGTATGTACTCAATCGTTTCGTGGAGATGCCGCTCATCGCGGATATAGCGGTCCCAGTATTCCCGTTGCCACAATCGCTGCGGTCCCGTGCCGCTCTGGAGAGCAGCGCTCCCGGCGGGCAACTGCGCGTTGATGCGCCGTGACGTAAATTTTTTCCATGATTCAACAATCTCTGCAACCTTGGATCTTGCGAGTGGTTCGAATAGAGCGTGCACGTGATTGGGCATCACGACCCAGGCCATCATACGGTAGCGCTCGCCGTCGAAATGCAGCAACGCTGACTCGACCAAGTCTGCCGCCCAAGCCTCGCGCAACACGCACGAGCCGTGGCATGCATCCAGGCAAGATTCAATCTGCCGCCGCCGCTGCACATCACGCGACCTGGCCGGCGTGCGCGATAGGTCTTCGTCCATCGATTCAAGGACTTAGCGCGGCAAGCTATCTGCCAGCCGGAACGTGACATGCTGTATTTCGCACTCTTCGTTGAAGTGCGGCAAGTATCCCCGGCTATGCCACATGTTCCCTCCCGGGAGCGCTGCTCTCCAGAGCGGCTCTTGACGCGCGCGCACTAACATTATTCATAGAGACTCTTACCGACAAATCATCCTGCGTCGTCAATACTCTCCAATGCTCCTCATCCTCCCGCACGCGCGAACGCGACCACTTCCTCCGCGAGGCGCTCGCCCTGGTCTTCCTGGAGGAAGTGGCCTGCTTGTTCGATGGTGACGTGCGGCTGGCCTTGGGCGCCTGGGATGCGTTCCTGGAAGACCTTGTAGTTCCGGCCGAGGATGGGGTCGGAATCGCTAAAGGCGGTGAGGAAGGGCTTGGTCCAGTGCGCGTAGACGTCGTTCCAGGCGCGGGCGTTGGAGGCCAACTGACTCGCGACGAGCGTGGGCATGGCGCGGGGTCCGGCGGTGTAGCTTTCGTCGGGAAAGGGCGCGTTGTACGCGGCCACGATGTCGTCGGGCAGGTCGCTCACGGTGCCGGATTGCACCACGAGCCCGGAATTAAACACGGGCATCGTCTGGCTGGCGATGAGCCATTGCTTGAATGCGCCGGGCAGCGTGCCCACCATCGCTTCGTTGATGTTGCCGGCCTCGTCCACCAGCACCAGCCCGTCGTCCAGCGGACCGTCGGGCAGGGCCGTGTTGGCCGCAATCGCCCGGGCGAAGCGGTCTGGCTCATTCGCCAGCACCCGCAGCCCGATCAAGCCGCCCCAGTCCTGACAGAATAAAGTCGCGTTTTGCAGGTCCAGCCGCACGACGAGTTCGGTCATCTGTGCCACATGCCGCGCGTAGGTGTGCGCCGAGCGCTCCGCCGGCTTGTCCGAACGCCCGAAGCCCATCAGGTCCGGCGCGATGGCGCGGAACCCGGCGGCCACGATGCCGGGGATCATCTTGCGGTAGAGGTAGCACCACGAGGGCTCGCCGTGTATGAGCAGCACGGGCGGCGCGTCCGCCGGGCCCTCGTCCAGATAGTGAAAACGCAGGCCGTCGATGTCGAGGTAATGCGGGGCAAAGGCGTAGCCCGGCAGGTTCTCGAAGCAGGCGTCCGGCGTGCGCAAAATTCCGGGGGCGGGCGATTCCGACATGGCGCGTTCCTCCTGGGGTGTGGGTCCGCCCCGCACCATACGGCCTCGGCCGCGCCCGCGTCCACCCCGGGTCTTGACACGGCGCGTCGCGGAACTTCATGCTTTCCGACGGTATTCTTCTCTTTGGCGCCATGGCGGCGCCGGCCTCTAATTTTCAGCGCAGGAGAATTGCATTGAGCGACCTGAAACGCATCGCCGTGCTCATGGGCGGCGTCTCTCCCGAGCACGACGTCTCGGTACGATCCGGCACGGGCGTGATGAATGCGCTCGACCCCGAGCACTACGACGGCCTGCGCGTCTTTATCGGCAAAAATGGCCTGTGGCAGGTGGGCCAGCATGCGCCCGAGGACGCCTTCGACGCGCTCCCCCGGCTGCGCGACGCGGGCGTCGACTGCGTATTCATCGCGCTGCACGGCGGCCACGGCGAAGACGGCCGCATTCAGGGCATGCTCGATGTGCTTGGCCTGCCCTATACGGGCTCGGGCGCGGCGGCGTGCTCGCTCGCCATGGACAAGGTGCGCTGCAAGGCGGTGGTGTCGGCCCAGGGCGTGCGCTGTGCGGGGCATATTGCGCTCGACCGCGACACCTGGAACGCCAATCCCGATGCGGTGGTCGAGGCCGTGCAGGGCGACATCGGTTTTCCCTGCGTGGTGAAGGGTTCGCACGGCGGCTCCAGCCTCGGCGTGGCCGTGCCCGAAACGCTCTTCGCCTTCAACGATGCCGTCGAGCAAGTGCTCCGCCAGGAAGGCGAAATCATGATTGAGCAATACGTGAAGGGCCGCGAGGTCACCTGCGCCGTGCTCGATGCCGAGGCGTCGGGCATGATCCGGCCGCTACCCATCACAGAAATCATTCCGAAGAACAAGGGCCGTTATTGGGACTACGATTCGAAGTACACCCCCGGTGCGACCGACGAGATCACACCGGCCGATCTGCCGCCGGAGCTGGCGAGCGAGGTGATGGACATGGCGGCGCATGTGCATGAAATCGTGGGATGCCGGGGCTGGAGCCGCAGCGACTTCATGATCGGCGAACGCGGCCCCGTCTGGCTCGAGGTGAACACCGTGCCCGGCCTGACCGAGACCTCGCTCTATCCGCAGGCGGCCGCGGCCGCAGGCATTCCGTATGCGAAAATGGTGGACCTGTTTATCCAGCGCGCGCTGCGCGACGCAGCCGCCGGGGAGTAATCGTTTCATGGGTATCGAATTCGTCAAGCTGCATGGCCTGGGCAACGACTATCACTTCATCGACGGCGCGCGCTACGAGGGCACCGACTGGCCGGCGCTGAGCCGCGCCATGAGCCATCGCCACCTGGGCGCGGGCTCCGACGGCATCATCCTCGTGCTGCCCGACGACGAGTGCGACTTCAAGATGCGCATCTTCAATGCCGACGGCAGCGAAGCGGAGACCTGCGGAAACGGCCTGCGCTGTTTCGCTAAGTACGTCTACGAGCGCGGCCTGACCGACAAGGACCACATCGTGGTGAATACGCTGGCGGGTCCGAACGCCCTCGCGCTCACCATCGAAGACGGCAAGGTCACGCGTGTGCGCTCGAACATGGGCCGTCCGAAATTCGAGCGTGCCGATATCCCCATGCTCGGCCCGGCCGGCGAAGTACGCGAAGAACCGATCGATGTCGGCGGCACGACCATGCACGTCACCTGTGCCAACATCGGCAATCCCCACGCCGTGTTCTTCGTCGAGGATGCCACCAAGGTGGATCTCAACCACTGGGGACCGCTCGTAGAAAACCACAGCGCCTTCCCCAAGCGCACCAACGTCGAGTTCGTCACCGTGCAGGATCGCGGCAATATCGTCATGCGCATCTGGGAACGCGGCAGCGGCATCACCATGGCCAGCGGCAGCGGTTCCTGCGGCTCGGCGCTGGCCTGCATGCTCACCGGAAAGACCGACCGCAAGGTCGATGTGCACCTCGTCTACGGCACCCTCACCATCGAATGGGCCGAAGACGGCTGTGTCTATCAGGAAGGCCCGGCGACCGAAGCCTACAGCGGCGTCTGGCCGGCGTAGCTATTCCTTCGCGGCACGTTCGTAGCGCAGTTCAATCGTCGCCGTGCCGTAGCTGTCGGGGCGAATGGCAAGCGCGGAGCCGTCGCGGATATCTGTCCAGCCGTCGGGAATAGCGGGCGTCGTCTTGCCGTCGAGCGTGGCGAGCACGGGACCCTGCGCGGCGGTGGGACCGCGCCAGCCGTCGGGACAGTACAGCCACAGCGGCTGTTCGCCGGGCTGCAGGCCGCGCAGCGACACCTTCAGCACGCCCGCCGCGCCGTCCCAGTTGATGGTCTGATACGCTGCCGCGCCGAGCGTGGCGTGTCGGCCGTGTCCGAGCACCATGGGGCGATCTTCCCAGGGCCGCAGCACGAAAAGCCGCGCGGCGCCGGGCGCGGTCTCCACGTCGAAATGCCCCGCCGCCGTGCCGAGGTATTGCCCCGCCACCACATCGAACACCACCTGGTAGACGTAGGGCTCGATACCGCACGACGCCAACTCCACGCGGGTCGTGCTGGGCGCGGCATCGGGATTGAACACCGCGATGGCATGCCAGTCGCCCGCGATGGACCGCAGCGGCAGGTGCCACACGCGCGGCGTCTCGGCCGTCAACGGCCCTGCGGGAGACGCGGCGGCCTCGAGCGGCGGATCGAAGGAAACGCCACGCGCATCGGCGAGGCGGCCGCCCAGCATGCCGTAGGCCACGCGGCTCAGGTCCGGCCACGCGCTGGTGTCTGCGCCGCTGGTGTCGGGTTGCAGCAGATACGGTGCGAGGAACGCGCGGCGCACGGCGGTCAATGCCGAGTCGGGTTGCTCCCAGGCGCAGGTCCACGCCATCGTGCCCTTGCTCCAGATATCGGCCGCCTTGCCATAGCGCCGAAGCGCCTTGTCGAAATCGTTCTCGGCAACGCTGATATACAGCACCGGCGATTCCACCGATTCGTCCGGCGCAAGCTCCATCGGGGTGTCGAGCTGCCACACCGCCTCGAAGTCGAGTCCGCGCTCCCGATCGGCATCGTCCGGATGACGCAGCACGAAGCGGCCGCCGCCCGGCTGTGGCGTCAGGAATCCGGCCACCAGCATATGCCCGGTAGACGCATCGCGCGCCGCCATCTGCCAGGCGCTCGTGCCGCCGCCTAGTGCCACCTCGGCCGGCGCGCAGGGGTCCGCCGGAAACGACAGCACCGAAACGCCCTGCGGCGGACCGCCCAGCAGCAGCCCCTTGCCGTCGCCGCCTTCCGCTTTCCACACCACCAGTTCCGAAATTCGCACCGGCTTGCGGCGGTCGTTCAGGTATTTCAGCTGCGCCGTGAAGAACGGCTGCGTTTCATACGACCGGATCGCCCAGGCGTAGTTGTCCTTACCGAAGATCATGCTCTTGCCGCGCCCGAGCGCATCGGCTGTGCCCTCGCGCATGCTGCGCTTGCCGTCCACCTTCAGGCGGGTCGTTTCGTCGTCCCCCTCGAAAGTCACCGCGGGAAAGGCGTTCTCGAACACCACCACCCCGTTCGGATAGCGGATATCGACGCGCCCGTCCTTCTTCGAAAGCACTTCGTACTGCGTGGTCGCCATGCTCCGGATGGTCGATTCGCGGTTGAAGAGCTGCGCGCGGGCGGGCAGTGCGGCCGCGAGCAACGCCGCGAGCAGGGGCAGAACGAAACGATTCATGCGGGGGCGATCTCCTGATGGTGCGTTCGGCCACTCTACCGGTTCATTCCCGGCCAAGCCAACCGGTTCCATTGCGGCCCCGCTCGGGCGCATGCCACAATGCCGCACGGCGGGGGCCGGAAGCACGGGAGGATTGAATTGCGAAGCGGCTGCTGCCTCGGTGTGCTCGTCATCCTGCTGCTCGTTGCGGCGGCGGTTGGCGGAGCGGGCTGGCTGGTGTGGAAGGCTGGCGTGTTCGAGCAGCTCCCCGAGCAGCAGTTGGCCTCGGAGCTGCGCACCCATCCCAGCGTATTGCTGGTCGTCGACCCCGATGCCCCCGGCATGACACCCCTGTGGCAGGCCGTGCTCGGCCGCTACGGCGGCATGTTCGCCCCGGTCGTGCTTCGCAGTCTGCCGCACCAGGCGGTATTCGCGCTCGAGCCCGACCGTCAGCGCAGTGTGGTCCAGGGCGAATTGCTGCTGTCAACGCGCAGCCTGAGCGGATTGTTCGAGAACCGCCTGAACGACACCGAGACCTGGCGCTGGACGCCGGGACAGACGGTGACGCGCGCGGCCTTCGATACGCCCGGCATGTGGCGCGTCGATTCCACCTACGGCCTGCGCCCCGAGGTACAGCTCGAGGCCTCGAAGCGCTGGATTAAGCCAGGCGCGCCTGTGCAGCCGCTTGCGCCGCGCCATGCCGCGCAACTGCTGCTCGACAACCGCGACGGGGCGGCCTTCCTCGCGTTGTCGCCAATCCTGAATCCGCCGCCGCAGCCCGGCGACATGGAAACCACCTTCGATGCGGCGCTCTACTCCGAATGGTTCGCCTGCGTCGATCAGCTCGAGGCCCGCTTCGACGCGGAACTGACCGGAAACGTTCGGCTCTGGATGGAGATTACCTGTCCCGGCGAGGCCGAGGCGCGCCGCCTGCGCTTTGCGCTCGAACAGCGTCGCGACGACACCGCCCGCTGGATCGGCAAATGGGGCGGCCGTCTCGAGGGGCAATGGGAGCGCGACGGGACTATCCTGCGCGGTGATTTTCTGGTGGCCGACGCGCTCCGCCTGCTCGATGCCTACATGACCTGGGAGCCCGCGTTCTGATGCTGAGGCGTTGCATGGCTGCACTTATGGCCACCGCGGTTTTCGCGCTCCCGTCCGCAGCCGAGCCGCTGCTGGAGCGCGATGCCGGGCGGCTGTTTCTGGTGTCTCCCGCCGCGGACGCCGATTGGGAATACTGGGTGCGCGAGGCGCGCGTGGGAGGATTCGTGCTTGTGCACGGCGTCCATTTCTCCACGCCGGAAGAACTGGCGCAACGCTGCCGCATCATCCGCGCCCTGGCCGACGACGACGTTTCCCCGCCGCTCGTGTTCGCGCGCCATGAAGGCGGGGCCTTCGCGGCGTTACCCTCCATGCTGGGCGCAACGCCCGACCCGGGTCCGTTGGCGCTGGCCGCCGCCGGCATACCCGCCGCCGCGCGCGAGGCCTATGGTTCCGCCGCGCGCGACCTGCGAGCCTGCGGCGTCGATGGCGTGGTCGGGCCGCGCGCGGGCCTCTATCCGCCGCCGCTGCCGCCCGAGCTTCAGGTGCGCACCTTCGGCGCAGCACCCGCGCTCGCCGCCGCACTGGTATCCGCCGCGGCAGACGGCATCCGCGAGGGGGGGCTACTCGCCTGCATGCAGGGGTTCCCCGGCGGCGTGATGCCGCTTTCCGGCGCGCGCGAGACCCCGCTGTGGAACCTGACCGGGCCATCGCGCGAAGACGTGCTCGCGCCGTTTCAGGCGCTGGCCGCCGCAGACACCGACATGATCCTGGTCGACCATGTGCGCGTGCCCGCCTGGGACGACCGCAATGCCGCGCCGATTTCCCCGGCAATCGTGCAGGGGCTGCTCCGCGATCGCCTCGAATTTCGCGGGCTTATCGTCGCCTCCGACATGACGCTCCCCGCAGCGACCGAACGCTACCCGGCGGAGCGCATGGCCGCCATGGCGATTGCGGCGGGCTGCGACCTTCTGAGGATCGATCACGCCCAGCGGTCCGATTTCGAGGTCCGGCGCGATGGCATCCTGAAATTCGCAGGACAGCCCACCCTGCCCGAGCCGCGCGCAGTGGATGCCATTGCCCGGGTGCAGACGCGCATGCAGCAGGCGGCGCAACGTCGCGAGTCGATACCCGCGCCCGGCGATATTTATGCACAGCTCGGCCGCGGCGGCAAGCCGAAGGCGGGCCTCGGCGTCGTGCTGGTGCGCAATGCCGCCGCAGCGCTGCCGATCTCCGCGCAGCAGCAGGATCTCCTCGTCGTGTGCCCCGAGTCGGCGGTCGAATTGCCCCACCGCGAGCACGTCGAAATCGGCACGACCCTCGGGGCCAAGGTGCGTGCGCGCGTTCCCGGCGCGCGGGAAGAACGCTACAGCCTCAACCCCGCGCCCTGGGAAGTCCGCGACATCCTCCAGGCCGCCCGCAGCGCCAAGCTCATCGTGCTCGGCGTTTTGTTCACACAGAGTTTCGAACGCCAGGCCCCCCTCGCCGAAGCCCTACTGGCCCTCGGCAAACCCACGATCATCATCGGCCTCGGCGATCCCTCCGACCTCGAGCCCTTCGCACGCGCGGACACCCTGCTGCTCGCCGGAGGCTTCGGCGAAGCCAACCTCGAAGCTGCCGCCGCCGTCCTCTTCGGCGAAGCGAAGGCAAGCGGCAAGCTGCCGCTCCCCATCGGCGAACTCTACCCCGCCGGACACAAGGCGGCGGAGTAACTTTAATTGGATGGAGACCTGCCGGTCAGAAGAGTGGTCGGGTCGGGAAACCCGTCCACAGCAAAAAATGGTCACCCCTTCCACCGCTTCATTCCGCAACACCACCGTCCCATTCTGAAACGGTTGTCGCGCGGCGATCCCGCTAAACCCCTGAAAATCTGCCCAGTTTTCTTGGCATGCATCTGGTGTCTCTCTGGATGGCGGTCCTAGACCCCCGAAAGGAGAGGAATATCATGAGACTCGACAAACTGACGATAAAGGCCCAGGAGGCGCTGTCGGAGGCGATGAGCCTGGCGAGCGAAGCCGGGCATCCGGAAATCATGGGCGTGCACATGCTGCTGGCGCTGGTGCGTCAGGAGGGCGGTGCCGTCAATAGCGTATTGCAGCGGCTGGGCGTGCCGGCGGAGCAGGTGGCTTCGCAGGCCGAACAGGCGCTGAACTCGCTGCCGCGGGTATCGGGCGCGCAAGGCTCGCCCGGACTCGGCCGCGAGGGCCAGAACATTCTCGACGCCGGCTGGAAGGTCGCGCAGCAGCTCAAGGACGAATACCTCAGCACGGAACACGTGCTGCTGGGCATCGTGAAATCGGGCGCGGGCAAGGCCGCGGAAATCCTGAAGCGCCTCGGCGTGCAGGAAGCCGCCGTGCTGCAGGCCCTGCAGTCGGTGCGCGGCTCGCAGCGCGTGACCGACCCGAACGCCGAAGCGACGTACGACGCCCTGGAGAAATACAGCCGCGACCTGACCCAGCTCGCGCGCGCCGGAAAACTCGACCCGGTTATCGGCCGGGACGAGGAAGTGCGCCGCTGCATCCAGGTGCTGTCGCGCCGCACGAAGAACAACCCCGTACTTATCGGCGAGCCGGGCGTGGGCAAGACCGCTATCGTGGAGGGCCTGGCCCAGCGCATCGTGTCGGGCGACGTGCCCGACAGCCTGAAGAACAAGCGCGTGGCCACGCTCGACCTGGCCTCGATGGTGGCGGGCGCGAAGTACCGCGGCGAGTTCGAAGAGCGGCTGAAAGCCCTGCTTAACGCCGTGACCGAGGCCGAGGGCAAGATCATCCTGTTTATCGACGAGATGCACACGATTGTGGGCGCGGGTGCGTCGGAAGGCGCGATGGACGCGTCGAACATGCTCAAGCCGGCGCTGGCGCGCGGGCAGCTGCACTGCATCGGCGCGACCACGCTCGACGAATACAAGAAGCACATCGAGAAGGACCCGGCGCTCGAGCGGCGGTTCCAGCCGGTGTACGTGGCCGAGCCGGACGTGGAGAGCACCATCGCCATCCTGCGCGGCCTGAAAGAGAAATACGAAGTGCACCACGGCGTGCGGATTCAGGACGCGGCGGTGGTGGCGGCGGCCACGCTGAGCCACCGCTACATCGCGGACCGCTTCCTGCCGGACAAGGCCATCGACCTCATCGACGAGGCGGCGTCGCGTTTGCGCATCGAAATCGAGAGCATGCCGTATGAAATCGACGTGCTGGACCGGCGCATCCGCCAGCTCGAAATCGAGCACCTGGCCCTGAAGAAGGAAAAGGACAAGGCGGGCGTGGAACGCCGTGCGGCCATCGAGGCGGACATCGCCAACCTGCGCGAGGAATTCAACGCGAAGAAGGCGCAGTGGCAGGCCGAGAAGGAAGTGCTGGACGACATCCGCGCCGTACAGACGCAAATCGACGACGCCAGGCGCGAAGAGGAAATCGCCGAGCGCCAGGGCGACCTGGGCAAGGTGGCCGAAATCCGCTACGGCAAGATTGGCGAATTGCAGAAGAAGTTGCAGGCCGAGAACGAGCGCCTCAAAGAGGTGCAGAAGCACGGCAGTTTCCTGAGCGAAGAGGTGACCGAGGAGCAGATCTCCAAGGTGGTTTCGAAGTGGACCGGCATCCCCGTGGACAAGCTCATGGAAGGCGAAATGCAGCGGCTTCTGCAGTTGGAGCAGCGGCTTGGCGAACGCGTGGTGGGACAGGAAGACGGCATCCGCGTGGTGGCCGACGCCGTACGCCGTGCGCGCGCCGGGCTGAAAGACCCCGCGCGCCCCATCGGCTCGTTCATCTTCCTCGGCCCGACGGGCGTGGGTAAGACCGAGCTGGCGCGCTCCATTGCCGAGCTGCTGTTTGACGACGAGCACGCCATGGTGCGCATTGACATGAGCGAGTATATGGAGAAGCACGCGGTATCGCGGCTCATCGGCGCGCCTCCGGGCTACGTCGGCCACGAGGAAGGCGGACAGCTGACCGAGGCCGTGCGCCGGCGCCCGTACAGCGTGATTCTCTTCGACGAAATCGAGAAGGCGCATCCGGATGTGTTCAACGTGCTGCTGCAGCTGCTCGACGACGGCCGCCTGACGGACAGCCAGGGCCGGACGGTCGACTTCCGCAACACGGTGGTGATTATGACCTCGAACCTGGGCAGCGAAATCTTCAACGAGACCGGGCTGCCCGCGCGGGAAAAGGAAGCCGCGGTGCGCGACGCCGTGCGCCGGCACTTCCGTCCCGAGTTCGTGAACCGTATCGACGACGTGGTGGTGTTCCACGCGCTCAGCCGCGAGCACATCCACGACATCGTGACCGTGCAGTTGAATCAGTTGAAGAAGCGGCTGGCCGAACGCAGCCTGACGCTCGAGCTCACGGAGTCCGCCAAGGACCTGCTGGCCGAGCGCGGCTACGACCCGGTGTACGGCGCGCGTCCGCTCAAGCGCGAAATCCAGCGGCTCGTGCTCGACCCGCTCGCGATGGAAATCCTGAACGGCCGCGTGCCCGACGGAGCCCGCGTGACAGCCGACCGCGACGGAGACAGCGACGCGCTGGCCTTCCGCGTGCAGGCCGAGCCGTTGCCCGCCGCACAGGCCGCATAAAGTAGCTCCCTCCCGCCGGGGACCTTCCCCTCCCTTGGTCCCCGGGGGTCCTCTCCTCCCCCGCCGGGTGCATTCAGCGCCCGGCGGGGTGTGAGTTCTTGATGGGACCAATGCGACTCATGGGACCAATGAGTAAGAGTCTGATCCCTCCTATGGGTCCCATCAGTCCCATAGGTCCCATCAAATCCTCCGGAAATGCTACGCTCTCTCCGCTGCGAAGTTGTCCGTCTTCCCAAGGAGAGCCCCATGCGTCTGATTTGCCTGTGCCTTGCCGTGCTTTGCGCCGCCGCCCACGCCGAAGAGCACCTCTGGAAACCCGCCGTGGACGCTGTATACCTGCAGGAGATCGGGCACCAGATTCCGACTGACGCGCCCATCGACGCCCTCGCCGCAATCAATGGCACCATGTACGCTGTCCAGGCAGGGGCGCTCTACACGGTGGGCGAGACTGCACTGACTCCGGTGGCCGGCGCGCCAAGCGGCATCCGCGTATGGAAGGAAGCAGGCGGCGCATTATGGGCCGCAGCCGACGGGGGCGTCTACCGCTTCGATGGCCAGGCCTGGACCAACGTATCGGACCTGGCGATGATCGACTTCCGCGTGCATCGCGGCGTGGTGCATGCCGCCACGCGGGATCGCCTCTATCGATTCGAAGACGGGGCCTTCGTGGACATCGAACCGGCGGACGGCTGGCTGACTACCGACACCACGAACGTGATGGAAGACGGCACGCAGGTGCTGCCGAACCCCGTACGGCTCGGGCCCATCGCGCACTTCGCCTCCTACCTCGATACGCTCTACGTGCTGAGCCCCAGCGGACAGCTCGCGCTGATCGAAGACCGCTTGTTCAACGAATACAGCATCGACTGGGGCGCCTTTCCTTCCGATGTAATTCACGACCTCGTGCCCTATGGCAGCGGCCTGTATTTCCCCACCGGCAAAGGGCTGTCGGTGCTGCGGGGCATGGCACTCACTACCTGGACGGGTGCCGAGGGCCTGCCTTCCGAAGCGACCACCTGCGTGGCGCCCGGCTTCGATGGCGACCTCTGGATAGGCACGACGACCGGGGCGATCCGGCGCACGCGCGAGGGCGAATGGCAATACTTCGGCGCGCACCACTGGCTGCCGGGCGACGGCGTGCGCGCTATCGCCACCGCGGGCCAGACGGTCTACGTGGGTACGGATGCGGGCCTCGGCGTGTTGCGCTACGAACCCTACACGCTCCGCAAGAAGGCCGACCATTTCGAACAGCAGCTGGCGATGCGCGGCCACCTTCGCATGGGTTTCATCCACAAGCTCTGGTGGAGCGACGAGTACAAGCAATGGATACGCGAGATTAGCGATAACGACGGCGGCAACACCGCGCAGTACTTGTCGGCCATGTCCTACAAATACGCTGCGACGGGCGACCGCGCCGCGCGTGACGCTGCGGTGGACGCCTTCACCGCGATGGTGTGGCTGGAGAAGATCGCCCCGTCGCGCGGCTTCTTCGCGCGGGCCGTGTGGAACGACGAAGGCGACCTCGGTCAGCGCTCGACTGGCGGGAGCGGCGGCCTGCCCGCCAAGTGGTACCAGACGGACGACGGCGAGTGGTGGTGGAAGGGCGACACCTCGAGCGACGAGGTGAACGCCCACTACGGTGCGGTATCGCTGTTCTACGAGCTGGCGGCCAAAGGCGACGAGAAGACCCGGGCCATGCAGCATCTCGCGCGCATCACCGACCACATCGTCGAGAACGGCTGGATCCTGCGCGACATGGACGGCGGCCCGACGCGCTGGGGACGCTGGAACCCGGAATACCTGCAGCGGCCCTACGGCTTCGAGTCGCGCGGCCTGAACGGCATGGAAGCGCAGTGCTACGTATGGACCGCCTACGGCATGACCGGCGACGCCAAGTACAAAGACGCCCTAAGCCAGTTGCTGGAATGGAATTACCACCGCAGCACCGTGCGCGAGAAGTACACCTTTCCGCCGGAATCCGTGGTGACCTGGGACGACGAGTTGGCCTTCCGCGCGTTCCAGCCGCTCTTGCGTTACACCGACGATCCCGACCTGCGCGCGATCTATCTGCGCGCCCTGGCGCGGCATTGGGAAGCCCTGCGCATGCAGAAGATTCCCTTCTTCAATTACCTCTACGGCGCGATGACCGGCAACGACTGCGAGACCGAGCAAGCGGCGAAGCATCTGCGCGATTGGAACCTGGACACGGTGAATTACGACTATCGGAACATGCACCGCGACGACCTGCGCTATCCGGAGCCGGGCTATACGCCCTACGCCAGCGGCACGCGGGGATTATCGCCGCGCGAGACCACGGCGATGTGGGGCAGCCGCACGGCGCTGGAATACAACGGCGGGGGCGGGGGCGGCAGCATCACCCCGGCCATCGGCTGGCTGGAAGACTACTGGATGGGCCGCTACTACGGATTCATCACCGAGCCGCAGACCAAGGACCACAAGCTGCTGGAGGCGGAAATCCCCGCGGGGAGCCTCGAAGGCGCTGCGGCCTACGCCGGACCCGAACGGCCGGAGGGCATTCTCGAACTCGTGGACTAATCCCCCGAGACGCCCTCGAACTTGTCCTCATCGTGCTTGAAGAGCACGTTGAACGAGGTCAGGCTGCCGTAGCACCGCGTCACATACATCTGCAGTTCCGCGCGCTCCTCGGCCGTCAGGTTCTTGTTGTTGTTCAGCTTCTGCTCCAGCACGCGCAGTTTTTCCCGCACCGAGGTGACCTTCTTCCAGAACACCTCGATGGGCATTTCCTTCGGCTTGAGCGAGCGGTCGGCCGGTTGCAGCAGCAGCCTGCCGTTCTTGTAGCGGGGCGCAATCTCGAGGCGGCCCGCCGCCATTTCTTCCTCGAGCGCTTCCTTCACCGCAGCCTTGATGGTGTGCCAAGTCACTTCCATGGATGTACTCCTCCTGTCCGGGGCGCGGCAGCGTATCGCAGCGCGCGGCCCGGTATCCACCTCCGCCTCAGCCTTCGCCCATCTCGCCGATGAAGCAGTCGCGCGAGCCGTCCACCACCACCTGAATCTGCTGGCCCTCGGTGGTGATGCGGATGCTGTCCAGGCTGAAATTGTCCGGCAGCACCCGGATGCTTTCCACGTTCTCCCGCGGAATCACCACGGGCGCGGCCGTCTTGGATATCTGAACGCCATCGCTCACATGGCGGGCTAGCATGAGCTCCTTGCCGTCCACCACGAGCCAGTTATCGGAGAACGCCGTACACTTGCCGATGTAGGAAATCGGCCGTTGCTCCGCGAAGCGCTTCTGCAGTTTCACCCGCACCATACGGTCTTTCAGCATAACGTGTGCCCTCATTCAGTTCGGCTGCCGCCGCAATCGAGTATAGCACACCGGCGCGGGGGCCGCCCCGTTGCCCCGGCGCGGCGCGTGTCCTACAATGCCGTCATGAGCAAGAAGGCATCGCAAGAACAGTGGATCATCATCGTTGTGCTGGTCGTGGCGCTGGTCGTCGCCATCGGCGTGGCCACCTTCCTCGGCACGAACAAGGAGGGGGGGCCGTCCGGCCTGACCTCGGGCAAGCGATTCACCGCCAAGCCGGGCACCAGCCGCGACAATGCCGTGGCGCTCTCCAGCCGTAACCGGGGCTTCATGGGCGGCGGCAGCGGCTCCTCGTCCAGCGGCACAGGGAGCGACGAGGCCGACGGCGAGGAAGCCCCCCCGCCCAGGACCGATTCCAAGCCGCTCCGGGTGCGCAGCCTCTCCGGGGTCGAGGAGGAAGCGGAGCTTACCGATACCGAGCGCATGATCCGCGAGGCCGAGAACACGCTTTCGCCCAACGACGGGCTGACCAAGCTGCGCGAGGCGCTGGATTCAGCCCCGTCTGACGAGGACCGCGCGGCTATCTACACGGCCATGGCAGGGCTAGCGGCCCAGCTCGATCCGCCCGATACCGCCTATGCCGACCAGATGTTCGACCTGGCGCGGTCGCATGCCCGCACGCCCGAGGCCCGCGGCAAGGTCGCGCGCGCGGAGACGAGCGCCCTGATTCAGCGTGGCGCCTGGGCCCTGGCGGCGCAGCGCGCGCAGGAAGCGCTGGCGTCGGGCGCGGGGCCGGCCCTCGATACGGCCGCGCTTCAGAATGTGCTTGGTTTGGTTGCGGAACACAACGGCGACGGCGCCGCCGCGCGCGCCGCCTATGAGGCCGCCTTCGACGCCGCGCGCAAGGCCACCGACGGCGGCAAGGAACGCGAAATGCTGATGCGTCACGCCGGCATGATGCTGGCGCAGACCTACCGCGCGGCAGGCAATACCGAGGCTGCCGTCGCCACGGCGGAAACCCTCAATCGCGAGCTGGCCATGCCGTCCACCGGCCCCGAAATGGAGGTTGTTGTCGAATAGGGCGGCAATCACTGTTTGACATCTAACAATCCAAATGCTATGATTCGGGCTGCAACGTACGTTCTTGGGAGTGCGACCAGCCATGCAGACCGTTATCCGATCCGATTACAGCGACACCACCG
The DNA here is from genome assembly GCA_016125095.1 of Candidatus Hydrogenedens sp. GTDB lineage: Bacteria > Hydrogenedentota > Hydrogenedentia > Hydrogenedentales > JAEUWI01 > WGMK01. Next base: position 147,630 of record WGMK01000018.1, read on the forward strand.
TAAAGATTGCGCGCTGGCTGTTAAAAGTGCTGAAGTGGGATTGCGTGGGGGAGCGTCCGACGTGCAAGCAGGCGGTCATTACCACCTATCCCCACGTGGCCAATATGGACTTGTTCTATGCGCTGATGAGCGCCTTCGCCCTGCGGATACCGGTGGTCTACATGATGAAGAAGGAGTGGTTCTTCTGGCCGCTGGGTCCCATCTTCAAGTGGCTGGGCGGAATCCCGATCGACCGTAGCCGCTCGAACAACGTGGTCGACCAGATGATCAAGTGGTTCGACGCGCATGAGACGCTCTACGTGATCTGCCCGCCCGAGGGCACCCGCAAGAACGTGAAGTACTGGAAGATGGGCTTTTACTTCATCGCCGTGGGCGCCAAGGTGCCCGTATTGCCGGCCTTCTGCGATTACTACAACCGCCGCTCCGGCGTGACCGAGCCCATCGAGATGACCGGCGACCTCAAGGTCGATTACGAAAACATCAAGTCGCACTACGTGAAAGAAGTGGGGCGCTGCGGGGAGATCGATCCCAAGTACTTCGAAAAGGACGCCATCATGGTCAAGCCGCGCGAGCCGCGCCGCGACAATGCGATGAACGCGCCGACCGGCTCGGGCAGCCCGGCCTGATTCAGCCCCGCTCTTTCTCCGGGGGGATGGAGTAGGTCAGCGTGGCGTGGGCCACGGGACGGTCGTCGCCTTCGCTGAACAGCGTTACTTCGCCCACGGCCAGGCGGCTGCCCAGCTTGAGCATCTTGCCCTGCGCAATCATGTCGGCCGGTTTGGGCTTGCGCAGGAAATTGATGTTGAGGTTGGTGGTCACCGCGAGCGCAACCGGCCCAATCTGCGCCAGCGTCATCAGGTACATCGCCGTGTCGCAGAGCATCATCTGCGAGGGCCCCGAAATGGTGCCGCCGGGGCGCAGGTGATCCTCGTGGTAGGGCAGCCGCATGGTGATGCTGTGCTCGTCTACCTGCTCGACCGCCAGCCCGCTCTTGTCCACGCTGGGAAAGTGCGACCGCAGAAACGCGATCAGGTCTTCGGCATTCATCTTCAGCATCGTGTGTTCTCCCAAGCGGTCGGCTATTGCAGCGTGAGCGCTCCCAAATCCGGCGCGCTCCCGGGGGCCAGGTCGACATCCGGCACCTCGAGCCGCCGCCCGTCCTCCGTCTTGATACGCAGGGTATACCGTCCGGGCGGCACGCTGTCCAGCCGGAGGCGCCCTAGGGCGTCCGTCGCGCCCCGGGCCGGCCACCACGGCCCCGCCGTCGGGTGTATCAGCAGCACCCCGGCGGATTCCCCGGCGATGGGCGCGCCGTCGGGGCCGTTCAGCGTGGCTTCTAGCGGCACGCCGCGCACCATCTGCACCCGCAATACGTCCGTCTGTCCGCCCTCGCCGGGCAGCAGGTCGTAGAAGTTGGTGGCAAAGTAGGCCATCTCCGGATCCCACGCGCGGAGGTAGAGGTGTGCGTCATTGGGCGCGGATACCGAGCCATGACCCGCGGCATCGGTCGGCGCGCCCACCGACAGCGGCTCGTCGAAGGCGTTGGACTGGGTGGTCACGATGGGCAGCATGCCGGGCAGCGGGTTGCCTTCCAGGTCCACCACCTCGATGCGGGCGATCAGGACCGGCTGCGCCTTGGGCTGCGTCGGTGGCGCGGGCGGGGGAGTCGGGGTTTCGGCCACGGGCGTCGAAGCGGGTGCGGGCGCAGGCGGAACGGTCGAACCCCCGCAGCCCTGCAGCGCGAGCAGCGCGGCGGCCGTCATCAGGCGCCGCGCGAACCTCATGCCTGCGTTTCCTGCTTGCCGAACTGCGTTTCGTAAAGGCGGGTGTAGAGCCCGCCCTTCTGCAGCAATTCGTCGTGCGTGCCTTCTTCCACGATGCAGCCGGCGTCCATCACAACGATCCGGTCGGCACGGCGCACGGTGGAGAGGCGGTGCGCGATGATCAGCGCCGTGCGTCCCTCGATAAAATGATCGAGCGCGTCCTGAATCAGCTTCTCGCTTTCGGAGTCGAGGCTCGAGGTGGCCTCGTCCAGCACGAGAATCGCAGGGTCCTTAATGATGGCGCGCGCGATGGCGATGCGCTGGCGCTGCCCGCCCGAGAGCGAGGTGCCCGACTCTGCGAGGTCGGTGTCGTACTGCTGCGGGAGCGCCGCGATGAATTGTTCGGCGTTGGCCGCCTTGGCTGCCGCCGCCACGCGGTCGTCGCTGTAGCTCTCGCGCCCGAAGGCGATGTTCTGGCGCACGCTCTCCGCGAAGAGAATCGTCTCCTGCGTCACCAGGCCGATAAGCTCGCGTACGCTGTTCATGGTGTACTCGCGCATGTCGACGCCGTCGATGCGGATGGCACCGGCCGTGGGTTCGTAGAAGCGGGGGAGCAGCTTGACCATGGTGCTCTTGCCCGCGCCGCTCGGGCCGACCAGCGCCACCATCTCGCCCTTGCGGATCGTGAGGTCGACGTCGTTCAGCACCGGCTTTCGGCCGTCGTAGCTGAAGGTCACGTGGTCGAAATGAATCGATTCGTCAAAGGACTGCACCGCACGTGCGCCAGGCCTGTCAGCGATTGCGGGTTTCGCATCGATTATTTCGAATACCCGTTCGGCGCTGGCCACGCTGGTCTGCACCATGTTGTTCACGCTCGACATCTTGCGCACGGGGTCGAGCATCATGGCGAGCGCGAAGTAGATCTGCGTCAGGTCGCCGGCGTCGAGATCGCCGCGCACCACACGCTGTCCGCTCAGCAGCACGAAGCCCACCACGCCCAGCACCAGGATGAACTCGGTCACCGGCTCGGTGGCGGCGTTGAGGCGCACGATGCGCAGCAGGAACTTGTGCAGCCGCTGAATCTCGGTGCCGATCCTGCGGCGCTCGTAGTCCTCCATGTTGTAGCTCTTCACCACCTGAATGCCGTGGATGGTCTCGTTCACGACCGTGGCCATCGAGGCGATCTTCTGCAGCGAGCGGCGGGTGCTGCGGCGCACCTTCTTGCCGATGCGTATGAGGATGTAAAGCACCGGCGGCAGCACGCAGACGCCCGCCACCGTGAGCCACAGGTCCACCGAAAGCGCCACCGCCAGGAAGGTCGCGGCCTTGATAGGCTCGCGCATCAGCTTGACGAATACGCCCGAAAGACCGCGGTTCACCATGAAGATGTCGTTGGTAAAGCGCGCGAGAATTTCGCCCGAGGAGTGCTGCTCGAAGAAGCGCACCGGCTGCCGCAACAGGTTCTGGTACATCTCGCTGCCGAGATCGGTGGTGATGCTTGCGCCGATGCTGCCGGCGAAAAATTCCTGGATGAAGCGCGCGATACCGATGATGGTGGACAGGATGACGACCAGCAGACAGACCGTGGTGAGCGCCTCGATAGGCTGCGCGCGCATGGCGGACACCAGCGACAGGAAGCGGTCGTCGAGGCCCGACAGGTCGAGCCCCGTCCAGCCGTGCACCGTCTCGGCGATATTGCGGATATCCGAGGCCATGCTGTCGGCGGGGTCGTGGTGTCCGGGTTCCGGATTCTCTGGCGCGGTGTAAAACGTCAGTTTCACCACCGTGCCGACGCTCACCAGCATGCCGCCGAAGGAGGCCGCGATGACCATCGCGAACACGAGCGACACGAACAAGCGGGCGCGATAGCGCAGCGCCAGCTTGCACAGCCGCCAATACAGCGGCCAGGCGCTCGACGAGCGGGCATCGTTACGCGTGTTCGCGCTGATATCTAATCCGGGATCGAACATGGGTTCCTCAAAGCCAGCGCCCGGCTTGCGGTGAAGCCGGGCGCTTGGGGGAAATTATCGCACAACCGCGATGCCTATGGCAGCCAAACAGCCTTGGGCGGGTTCGCGTAGTCCGCGTAGCGCTCCTTGACATCCGCCTTCTCCACGTCGCCCGCGTGCACATACACGCGGTAATTCATGGTCAGGGCATCGCCCTCTTTCAGCACGTAATCACCGGTTTCCGGCAGCGATTCGTTGCCCTTGCGCTCGCGGAAATAAGAGTAGCCGAAGGCATTGGCGCCCATCAGGCCGTAGGAACGCACGTGCCAGCAGGAGGGAAAGCGGAAGTTTTCCGGGTTGTCCATGATGGTCAGGCCCAACACCCCGGCGCCCTCGATTTCGCCCGAATAGTCGCACCACGGCGACGGCGTTCCCCAGGCGCGGGCCTCGTCCTCGTCGCCCTGGGCATTCACGATATGGGCATTGCGGCCGGAGAGCTCGGGCCGCATGCGCACCGCACACAGGCCGCCTTCCTTGGTGTCGCCGAACTTGGCTTCGCCGTACGACGCGGTCAGCGTGACTTTCTGGTCGATCATGCGGCCGCGCTCGGGCGTGGCGTAGAAGCGGTATTCGCGCTCCTCGGCAATCACCGGCTGCTTGTCGTTGCCCAGCCAGGTGTTCTTGGCGTGAATCCAGCCGTAAGCGTCGCCCGAGCCGAAGGTCACCTCGTCGCTGCGCTGGTAGCCGGCCTTGTCGCCCTCGTCCCACATGTCCTCGCCGTTGATGTCGCCATAGGCGATCCACATCGACTTATGATGCGGGTGGTCCTTGCCCGGTCCCTTGGGGTCGCCGTCGTCCTTCATGGGCCAGTCGCGCGTGACCGAGATCCCACGCATCGAGTTGATCGGCCAGAGAAAGGGCTTCTTATTGTCGTTCGAGTAATAGTACGTGGTGAGCAGCTGGTCCTCGATGAACACATCGAGCGCGTCCTCGTTCTCGCGCTTCTCAATACGAACGATTGGCGCGTAGTCGGCGTGTTTCGGTTCCGCACTTACGCGGAACCGGTAGGTCTCGCCGGGCAGCATGCCCCGCGGAACGAACGTGAATTCACCGTCGCGCAGGGTGGCCGGATAGTCTCGCCCGGTCCCGTCCTGTTTCGCGTAATACCTCAGTTCGTCCGAAGCCGGGCCGTCCCAGTCGAGCGTCAGGATGGGATATGTGCTGCGCACATCGGTACCGGTGACCTCAATGAACCGTCCGTCGATGCTGGGGGCATCCTGGGCGGAAGCGCCCAAGCTGCTGAACAGGGCCAGCGCCGCCAGGGCGCGGATAGAAAACCTCATGCCGAATCCTCCCGTGCAGGTTGGAAATGGGTGGGCCGCCACCCGGAACACTGGGCGCGACTCTACCATACAGACCGCTGAACGGACCAACGCAGGCCCCGGCACGGAATGGGACAAGCAGTCGAAAACTAGCGAATGGGCTTCATCTCGCCGCTGCGCAGACGGCGGATATAGTCCTGCGTAGCCTCGCGCACCTTGCCGGACAGGAACACCATGCCGATGATGTTCGGGAAGGCCATGCTCAGCAGCATCATGTCGGCGAAATCCACCACGCTGGAGAGGCTCAGCAACGGGCTGACCACGCTGACCATCAGGAAGAGCGCGCGATAGGGCCACAGGCCCTTTTCGCCGAAGAGGAATTCCGCCGCGCGTTCGCCGTAGTAGCCCCAGGAAATCAGGGTGCTGTAGGCAAAAACGAACACCGCCACCACGAGGAAGTAATTGAAGCCCGGCCAGACGGTCATGAAGGCCTCAGACGTGACGCGGACGCCCTCGACGCCGTCGGCGTTTTCATGCACGCCCGTAATCAGGATGGCGAGCGCGGTCATGGTGCAGACGATGTGCGTGTCGATGAACGGCCCGAGCATGGCCACGGCGCCTTCGCGTACGGGTTCGTCGGTTTTCGAGGCCGCATGCGCGATGGCCGCCGAACCCAGGCCCGCCTCGTTCGAGAAGGCCGCGCGCTTCATGCCTTGCACCATCACGCCCAGGAAACCGCCGATGGCCGCGTGGCCGGTAAGCGCCTCGGAGAAGATGGAGGCGAAAAGCTCCGGCACGTGCGAGAGGTTGGCGAAGATGATGACGAGGCAGATCAGGCTGTAGCCGATGCACATGGCGGGGACCATCGCGCTGGTCACCTTGCCAATGCGTTTGATGCCGCCCACCACCACCAGGGCCACCAGCCCCGCAATGACCAGCCCGCAGATCACCTGAAACCAGACCTCGCCCTCGAGGTTGAAGGTCTGCGCCATGATGCCGTAGGTCTGGTTCACTTGGAACATGTTGCCGCCGCCGAAGGCCGCGCAGATGGTGAGCACGGAAAAGAGGTAGCTGAACCCGATGCCGAGGGGGGCCAGCGCGGGGTAGCGCTCGATGATGCCCTCGCGCAGGTACACCATGGGTCCGCCGAGCACGTGGTGGTCGCGGCCCTTCACCTCGCGGTACATCTGGGCCAGCGTGCAGCAGGAGAACTTCATGCTCATGCCGAAGAAGGCCGTGAACCACATCCAGAAAATGGCGCCCGGACCGCCCGCAGTAATGGCCACGGCCACGCCCGCAATGTTGCCCAGGCCCACCGTGGCCGCCAGCGCCGAGGTCAGCGCCTGGAAGTGCGAGATTTCGCCCTTCTCCTCGGGGTTGTCGAAATGCCCCCGCACGACATAGATGGCGTGCGTGAACAGGCGGATATTCACGAAGCTGTAGCGCAGGGTGAAAAACACGCCGCCGCAGAAGAGCACCAGCACGATGAGCGGCACGCCGCTCTCCTTGCCGATTAGCATCGCCGGATCGAAGAACAGGACCGGCGCTACCTTGCTGACAATGCCCGCGAAGGCGGCATCGATGTTCTGTTGAATCTGCGCCGCCGCCGAAAGCGGCGCTTCGGCGGCTTCTTGCGCGTGGGCAGTGAGGGCGCCCAGCGCCAGCAGGCCGGTAATGGCCAGACGGAACAACAGACTCGATTGCGCAGCGCGCTGCGGCAGGTGTCGCATGACGGCTCCTTGTCAGGGCGGAGATTTCGTACGTTCAGCGGGTCCAATCGGCCGGAGGCTGGGAACCTCGCATTCCCCTCCCGCTGGCGCGCTAGTATATAGGGGGCTGAAAAAACCGTCAAACCCGCGTATGCCGCGTACAGGAGTCCATCATGCGAGCCGTCTACATCGAAGCAAACGGGGGAATCGAGCAACTGCGCACAGGGGATCTACCCAAGCCGCAGCCCGGACCGGGCGAAGTGCTCGTGGCCGTGCGCGCCGCCGCCCTCAATCACCTCGATATCTGGATCCGCAAGGGGCGTCCCGGGCTGACGCTTTCGTTTCCGCACGTGCTCGGCAGCGATGCCGCCGGCACCATCGCCGAAACGGGGCCGGGCGTCAGCCAGGTGCAGGTGGGCGACGAGGTGGTCATCAATCCCGGCATCTCCTGCATGCGCTGCGAATGGTGCCTGCGGGGCGAGCAGAGCGAATGCGCCTCGTTCGGCATTCTCGGCGCGGCGCGGCAGGGCGCCTTTGCCGAATACGTGGTCGTGCCGGAGGTCAACGTGCAGTCCCGGCCCGCGCACCTCAGCTGGGAAGAGGCCGCCGCCCTGCCCCTGGCGCACCTCACTGCGTGGCGCATGCTGTTCTCGCGCGGGCAATTGCGCTCCGGCGAGACGGTGCTCATCCACGGCATCGGCGGCGGGGTGGCCATCGCCGGCCTGCAGCTCGCCACCGCCGCCGGGGCCTCGGTCATCGTGACCTCGTCGTCGGAAGACAAGCTCCAGCGCGCGGCGGAACTCGGCGCGGCCCAGGGCATCAACTACGCCAGCGCCAACGTGGCCGAGCGCGTGGCGGAGCTCACCGGCGGCCGCGGCGTGGACCTCGTGCTGGACACGGTCGGCGCGTCCACCTGGCCGCTGAACTTCCAAGTGGCGCGGAAGGGCGGCCGAATCGTGCATTGCGGCGTTACGGCGGGTGCGACGGTCGAAGCCAACATTTCCGCGCTGTACGCGCGCCACCTTACCGTTATGGGAAGCACCATGGGCAGCCAGGAGGACTTCCGGCGCCTGCTCCGCTTCGTCGGCTCGACGGGCCTGCGGCCAGTGGTGGACAGCGCCGTGCCGCTCGAGGAGGCCGTGGCCCAGCAGACGCGCATGGAACAGGGCGGACAGTTCGGCAAGCTCGTGCTGACCGTGTAACCGGCAGGAAACCCGGCGCGTTTCTGCGGGATGGTACCGGGGTAGCCCGGCCATTCGGGCATTCATGACTTTTGTTGGGTTACAATCCTCTGCATGTCCGCTTCCTTCACACCCGAACCACCCCGCCGCGCCGCCAGCGGCTGCGGCTGGGTGTTCTTCGTGCTCCTGCTGATCGTCGGGTCGCTCTACGGCTCGGCGCTCGGCGCGTTCGCGTTTATCCTGGACGACCCCAAAACCCAGACCACCATCCAGGCGCTCGAGGACTTCCGTCCCAAAATCGGCAGCCGGCTCTATTCGGCCGACGGCGAGCTGCTGGGAGAGTTCACCATCGAGCAGCGCCAGGTCGTGCCGCTGGCCGAGATGCCGCTGCACCTGCAGAAGGCCTTCATCGCCACCGAGGACGATACTTTCTACACGCACAAGGGCGTGCGCATCGACGCCATCGTCAACGCCATGGTGTACACCATCCGCGAGGGCACGACGCGCGGCGGCAGCACCATCACGCAGCAGGTCGTGCGCAACGTCGAGGACTTGAACGTCGGCCTCGAGCGGACCATCGAGCGCAAAATCCGCGAGGCGATTGTCGCGCTCCAGGTCGAGCGGCAGTTCACGAAGGACGAGATCCTCGAGCTGTACCTCAACCAGATCTTCCTCGGCATCAGCGCCTACGGCGTCGAGGCCGCCGCGCAGCAGTATTTCGCCAAGTCCTGCGCCGACGTGACCCTCAGCGAGGCCGCGATGCTTGCCGGCCTGACCCGTTCGCCCAACCGCAACAACCCTATCTACAGCATCGAGAATGCCAGCGCGCGCCGCGATATCGTGCTCGCGCAGATGCTCGAGAATCAGTTCATTACGCCGGAGGAATACCAGCAGGCGCTTTCGGAAAATATCGCGGCCTCGGTGGTAACCCCAGAAGAGCGGCTGGCGCGGCAGCAGGAGAACCCCGAGCTGTATGCCCCGAACCGCTTCGAGGCGCCGTATTTCGTCGAGGAAGTGCGCCGCAAGCTGCTGGCCCAGTTCGGCAAAGAAAAGCTGTTCGAGGACGGCCTCGAAATCCACACCACGGTCGACATGCGCCTGCAGCGCCTGGCCGAGGCCGCCATGTTCACCGCCATGGACAAGTTTGACGAGGATCGCCGCAAGCAGCTGGAATCGCGCGGACAGCTGGACGACTTCGTGCCGGTCACCGGCGCGCTCGTCTGCCTCGACAACCGCGAGCCGTACCAGGGCTTTATCCGGGCCATGGTGGGCGGCCGCGATTTCGACGTACGTAAGTTCAACAATGCCACGCAGGCGCTGCGCCAGCCGGGCTCGAGCTTCAAGCCTTTCGTGTGGGCAGCGGCCATCGACAACGGCATGACCCCCTCCACCATTATCGTCGATGGCCCCTACGAGCGGGCCGCGGGCAATGGCGCCATGTGGCGGCCGCAGAACTTCGACCTCGACTATCACGGCCCCATGACTATCCGGCACGCGCTGGAGAAATCGGTCAATATCGTCAGCATCAAGATTGTCGAGCAGCTGGGCATGCCGCTCGTGCGCAGCTATATCCAGCGCTGCGGCGTCAGTTCGCCCATCCCGAACGAAGTCGGCCTGACCATCGCGCTCGGCACGCCCGACGCGCTGGTCATCGACATGGCGACGGCCTACTCCACCTTCCCCAATCTCGGCGTGCGCTACGACCCGATGTACATTACCGATGTGCTCAGCCGCGACGGCCTGCCCATCTACGACGGCGAGGACTACCGCACGAAGGAAGAGAACGCGCTCGATCCTCGCGTGGCCTATGTGATGGTCGACTTGCTCAAGGGCGTCTGCACGCCCGATCCGGCGATGGGGTATTACCCCACGGGCAACCGCACGGCCGCGCTCAAGCAGCCCCACGGCGGCAAAACCGGTACCACCAACCAGAACCGCAACGTCTGGTTCTGCGGCTTCACGCCCGAGTACACCTGCGTGGTCTGGCTCGGCTATTCCGACAACCGCCCGCTGGGTTCCGGTGCCAATTACACCGGCGGCCGGCTGGCCTCGCCCGTCTGGACCGAATTCATGATCGGTGCGCACGAGGGCATGCCCTTGGCCGACTTCAAGGTGCCGGATGGCATCACCTTCTACAACATCGACCGTCTCCGCGGCACGGCCGGTGGCAAGTACAAGCAGGCCTATATCACCGGCACCGCGCCCCCGGCCAGCTGGAGCTATGTCTCCGATCAGGAACTCGAGAACCTCGAGAGTTCCGACGAGGACCTGCTCGAGACGCTTTAGCGCGCGGCCGCTTCATTTGCTACACTCCGGGCTTCATTCCTGAAACTCGTACCGGGAGGAAGCCCGTGCTCTTTTATCTCATCCAGGCGCTCATCGGCGTGGGCGTCGGCATCATCAGCGGCGCGCTCGGGCTCGGCGGCGGCATTCTCATGGTGCCCGCCTTCATGACCTTTATCCCGGGCATGGAAACCCACACCGCCAAGGGCACGAGTCTCTTCATCATCATCTTCGTGGCCGCGCTCAATGCCTGGCGCTTCTACCGCAAGGCCGACCGCTGGCCGTGGACGCTTGCCGGATACCTCGCCGCGGGTTCGATTGTGGGCAGCTACCTCGGCGCCTGGGTCACCGCGATGATGCCCGAGTCCGCCGTACTCGCCATCTTCATCATCTTTCTGGTCATGCTGGCCGCGCGCACGTTCTTCCTCCAGCCGAAGCCCGAGGCCGAGCGCCCCGAACATGGCAACCGCGCGATTATCGTCGGCATCGGCATGGTCGCGGGCCTGTTCGGCGGGGCGACCGGCACCGGCGGCGGCAGCGTACTCATACCGCTGGCGCTCATGGCGGGCATCGCCTCCAATGCCAGCGTGGTCGGCCTGAGTAATCTGGTCATGGTGGCGACCGCCATCGCGGGGTCCGTGGCGCATCTGCGCGCCGAGCGCATCTACGAACTCGACCCCACGGTCGGCCACGTTTACCTCGCCATCGTGCCGCTCGTGTTCATCGGCGCGCAGGTGGGATCGCAGCTCGGCACGCGCCTCAACACCCGCATGACCCTGCACACCCGCAAGCTGCTCATGGTGGGCCTGCTCGTCATCATCGGCGCGCGGCTGCTCTACCGCTTCTATGAAATGAACCAGTAGGTTTCCCGGGGCTGTTGTCCGCTTGTTTCCAACCATGCTAGCATGCCGATCCGATCCAAGGAAGCGGGGAGAATGACGCTCTGAGAACGCTGGTCGAATACGTGCTCCGGGCCTCCGACGAACAACGCGCGGGCCTGCTGCTGCAGGACATGGCCCTCTGCCGTCTCTGGCACGAGGCCGGGCAGCATGGGCAACTCGTGGAAGGGTTCGACCAGATTCCCCGCATCCTTTCCCGGTGGCGCAGCGAAGTGCAGCCCCGGCAGGACGCCACCCAGGGCCGCCGCCACGAACTCCTGCTGCGTGAACTTATCGGTGTGCTGCTCGACGACGGCGCCGATGCGCTGGAAGACGAGGAAGCCGGGCTGCTGCATGCCGCCCGCGCGATCGCGCTGGAGGGCGGCGGGGACTGCTATACCCGTCTGCTCGAACTGACCCAGCCGCACGCCGATGCGCTCGAGGCGCGTTCGCACCGGCCGCCGCCCGGCCTGCCCCTGCTTTCCGAGCGCTACACCGTGCTCATTGGCGAGGAACTCCGGCGGCTGCCTTCCAAGGCCACGCGCTTTCTGGCCGGTATCGAGATTCACGCGAACGGTCCTGTGCGCAAGGCCGCCACGAATACGCGCGTTATCGGCGACATCCCCGACAACTGCACGCTGGTGGTGGAGGGAGAACACGCGTGCAGCATCGACGGCTACGTGCTCGGGCGCGTGCTCGCGCGGCGCGATTGCGAGGTGCGTGGCAATATCGCCGGGGTGGTGGTGGTGGTCGAGGGAAATATCCGCGCGCGCGGCATTATCAACAACGCCTTTGTCGTCACCAAGCTCGGCGCCATCGCCTGCGAGAACGCACAGGGACCGAAGCTCATGTTCGCCGGCCGCAGCATCGATGTCCGTGCCAATGCCATGCTCGGCACCTACATCACCCGTACCTTCAAGGCCGCCAAGGAAGTGCGCGGCGCGATGGTGCAGGTCAGCGACCGCGCGGAATCCGAGTACTTCCGCAGCCTCGGCAACAGCGATACCACCATCGTGCTCCGCCGAGAACTTTCCTGCGAGGACTACGGCGAGATGACTGGCGGCGACCTGCGCAAGCTGTTGTCGTCCGCCTACCGGCTCCGGCGATTGCTGCACAATTACGAGCACCTGGCCGTGCAGGCCCGCCGCGAGGCCGAGCACTCCGCCCAGGCCATGCTCATGTTCCTCTTCGGCGGGGGCGAATCCAAGCGCGCGCTCGACGAACTCGTGGCCGCGCGCAAGCGCATGGACGTGCTCGAGCGCGTGCGCTGCAATGTGCTCAGCCTGCTCGACGGCGTGCAGGAAGGCTTGGCCGTGTCCATGCTGGGCGACGAGGAAGCCGATTCCGACCTGCCGATGCTCGACGTGGACGACGAGGCCTCGGCCGAGGAACTGCGCGCCGAGAACGAGAAGCTGGCGCGGTTGCGGCAATCCATGCTGGGCGGCCGGATGACCCGCCGCCAGACGGAAGAACTGCTCGAGCAGGCGCGCGCCAAGCTGGCCGAACTGCGCGCCGAGACGGAGCGGCTCGCAGGCATTGCCGCCGCCAAGGAGCGCGAGATTCAGGGCTCCGCGCAGTATCAGAAGCTTTTCGCGGCCAGCAAGGAAGCCACCAAGCTACAGGTGCTGCAGCGCGTGCTGCCGGCCCTGCGCAAGCAGCCCGAGGACAGCCCCGGCGGCAAGCGGCTGCGCACGCCGTTTACGGTGCGCGGACTCCGCACCATCGAGCGGCGGCTCTTGCAGGCGCGCCAACTCGAGGAACATGTCGACAGCTACCGCCGCGATTTCCGCGCGGTCACCGAGCGCCTCGGCAAGGAATTCCAGATTCAGGTGCTCGAGAATCCCGACGACGAGAACCGCTCGACCTACGTGAACGGACGCTTCGAGGAGGGCATCCGCATCTACCTCGATGTGCTGCCCGAGGAGCCCGCCAAGGTCTCGCCCGACGCCGTCATCATCACGCCCGAGGACGACGGCGGCATCCGCATGTACCTCCGCGCCAAGGACGGCACCCGCTTCCACACCGACGTTTAGGAGCGCCCGATGGATCGCTTCGGCAAGCCCTACATCCGCAGCGTGCACGTTGCCTCGCGCGAAGGGTGGAGCGCGTTCAAATATCCTTACAACATCCCCGCAGTCGGCTCGATCGACGGCCTGGATTTCCACCCCGACGTCACCTTCTTCGTGGGTGAGAACGGCTCGGGGAAATCCACGGTGCTGGAAGCGCTTGCTCTGGGCCTGGGTTTCGGTCCCGAGGGCGGGCCGTTCAGCATGCGCTTCGCAACGGCCGATTCCGTGTCGCCGTTGCACCAACACCTTCGATTCGTCCGGGGCGCGCTGCGGCCCAAAGCGGGCTACTTCCTGCGTGCGGAAAGCTTCTACAACGTCGCGACCTATATGGAGCAGGACGGCAGGCACCTCCATCTCGACACCTACGGCGGCTCGCTGCACCAACGTTCCCACGGCGAGGCCTTTATGGCGCTGCTCACCATCAAGCTGCGCGGAAACGGCCTGTATCTTTTCGACGAACCCGAGGCGGCGCTTTCGCCCAGCCGTCAATTGGCCGCGCTCAGCGCCATGCATCTGCTGGTGCAGAAGCAATCGCAGTTCATCATCGCCACGCATTCGCCGATACTGCTGTCGTATCCGAACGCCCGCATCCTCCGCTTCGACGGCGACGGCATCAACGAGGTGCGTTACGAAGACACCGAGCACTACGCCATCACGCGGGACTTCCTGAACAACTACCCGCGCCGGCTCGAGCAATTGCTCGAGGACGAGTAGGTACTACGGCTGTTTCAGGAACGCGATGAGCGGGGGATTCACGAGTTCCGGGCGCTCGAAGTTGGCGGTGTGGCTACCTTCGGGCACGCGGTGGAACTCGATCTGCGGCATGGCCGAGCGCACCTGATCGCTGTTCGCGAAGGGCACAATCTTGTCGGCGTCGCCCCAGAAGAGGATGCAGGGCTTGCCCTGCTTGCCCACGCGTTCGTACATATCGCCCAGCCCCAGCATGGGGTGGTGCAGCAGCGTGGAGAGCAGCGCGCGTTTGTAGCCCTCGTATTGCAACTGGTCCATATACTGCCGCCGGAACTCCGCGGTGATCTGCGGGTCGTTCGAGGCCATCTTCTCGATGCTGCCCAGCACAATCGCGTCGCCCAGCGCCCGCATCATCCAGGTGTTGAATCCGGGTACGCGGAGCAACTGCGCGACGGCGGGCACGTTGGCGCCGAATCCCGCCGGGGCAATCAGCCCGTAACGGCGTACGCGCTCGGGATGCCGGTCCACGAAGCGCACGGTAATCGGGCCGCCCATCGACAGGCCCACCACATCCACCGGCCCCTCCACCTTCAGCGCGTCGAGCAATTCCGTCAGTTGGCGGTCGTACAGGTCGCCGTCGTAGTTCACCTCGGGCCGGTCGGAGTGACCCCGGCCAAAAAGGTCGTAGCGCAGCACGCGGAAACCCGCCGCGCCGAGCGCCTGCGCCTGGTTCTCCCAGATGAACATGGGCGAGCTGAAGCCGTGTACGAACACGACGATGGGTCCCTCTGCAGGACCGTTCCAGCGGTAGTGCGTCCAGCCGTCGGACAGCTGCACAAAGGTCTCGCCGGCGTCCTTCATGGCGGCGCGCGCGGCGTCGTCCAGCGGAATGCGCTCGGTCTTCGCCATGACAAAGGGCCACGTAATGACAATCCCCAGCAACACGGCAATCGTCAGGCCGATGGTGCGCGGCTTGTTCAGCTTCATGGCTGTTGCTCCCCTTCTCCCTCGCGCGCGGGCTTGGCCGCGGCTTCGTCCGCTGCGGGCAGCAGCAGCTCGACGCCGATCATCAGGAAGAGTCCTGCCATGATGGCGATGTCGGCCACGTTGAAGATGCCCGTGCGCACCTGAAACGGCCCCCACGGAATGCCCATATTCATGAAATCGACAACCGTGCCGCCGCGGAAGATGCGGTCGATCAGGTTGCCCACGCCGCCCGAAAGAATCAGCGACAGCCCGATGACCACCGGAGGGCGCAGGGTGGCGCGGAACAGCAGCAGCCCGCCCACGACCACAAGAATCAGCGAGTTCAGCCCGGTCAGCACATATTCGCGCACGCCCTCCGGCAGCTGGCTGCCGAGGCTGAGGAAGGCGCCCGTGTTCGTCGCGTATTGCAGGCGGAAGAGATCGCCCAGGTAGATGATCGGCGGGCGTCCCATGAGGTACTGCACCGCCAGCCACTTGGTCGCATGGTCCACCACCAGGCAAACCACCATGATGGTCACCGCCACGCCGAGGCGGCGGCCGCGGGTCCAGCCTTGCGCGTTCATGCCGCACCTCCCGCTACCGGCTTCGGGTTCAGCAGCGATGCAGGCACCGCGATGCCCTGCCGCTGCAGGTCCGCCCCACGAAGCGCTACGCACGCGCCGCTCAGCAGTTCGCGGGCGACGGCGGCCACGCGGCGGTTCTCCGGCGCCTCGAGCGGTGTTCCCGACGTCCATTCATTGAATGCGCCCATGCTCGGGCCGCACCAGATTTGAAAGTCTTCCTGACGGTCTTCCACGCCGGCGTTGGCCCAGCGCGACGACTGTCCCAGGTACCAGCGGAACACGAGCGACATCTTGTGCCGCGCGTTCTTCTCCGCCTTCTCCAGCTGCGCGGGGTCGCGCTCGGTAAAGAAAGCTTGGGTATCGGCCCACACGGTATCGAGCGAGGTTCGGAAGATTTCCTTCTCGATTTTCTCGCGATCGGCCGCGGGTATCGCCTCAATCGAGTCGTAGGCCTTGTACAATTGAAACAGTTTTGCGCCCCGCGTGACGAAGCGCGTGCCCTTGCTCAACACCTGCACCGTCACGCCCATCTCGAACATGTCCGCCGCAGGCGCCTGGCCCACATCGGTCTGGCTCGCCTTCGCCAGCATGCCGCGCACGAGGTCGGACGACCCCGACTCCACGCAGGCCTGATTGATCGAGCCCGTGACGATATAGGCCGCACCAAGCGTGAACGCCGCCGCTGCCGAGGCCGGCGTGCCGATGCCTCCGCCCAGTCCTACGCGCAGCCGGATGTGCTCCGGGTACTTGGCCTGCATGGCGTCGCGTAGGGCCAGTATCGAAGGCAACGCCGTCAGCGCCGGGCGGTGGTCGGTGTGTCCTCCGGAGTCCGCCTCGATCGTCACGTCCTGCGCCATCGGAATCTCGGCCGCCATCGCCGCCTGCTCCGCCGTAATCGCACCGGCTTCCACCAGCTTGGCGAGCATCTTGTCGGGCGGCGGCGAGAAGAACCGCTCGGCCACCTCCACGCGCGAGAGCTTGGCGATGACCCGGTTCGGCGCCACCACGCGGCCGTCCGCGTCGCGGTGGATTCCCGTCACGCGATACTTCACGAGCGGCAGGCTCAGCGCCACGTAGGCCGACGCCTCGATCAGCCGCACGCCGTGCTTCAGGTACAGGTCCGCCGCGGCTTCCTGCCACACCGGATCGCCCGGGCTGTTGATGAGATTGAATCCATACGCCCGTCCGGCGGCGTTTCTTGTCACGCGCTCCAGCGCCGCCTCGATTCGCGCAGGGGAAAGGCCCGCCGCGCCGAAGAAACCCAGCATCCCGGCGGCCGCCATCGACTCGACGATGTCCTCCGAGCCGATACCATTGGCCATCGCGCCGGTGTAGTAGTTGTAGTCCAGGCCGTGCTCGCGGCGGAAGGAAGCATCGCCCAGGTCCTGCGGGGTCAGCGGGGGGAGGTAGGCGCGAATTGCCGGGCCGTCGGGCGCCCCGGCGCAGCCGCCCGTGGCAATGCCGTCATCGAGCACAAAGACCGGTTTACCGCTGCGCAGCGCCAGCTCGAGCGTATCCATGCCGGCGCGCTGCCCGTCGGCCGCCGCGCTCCATCCGCCCAGGGGATTCGAAACTTCCGCCAACGCTGCCGCTCCTTGCCTGCGATTCCCAATGAAAACGCGCGCCGGCGGGTAGGCCCGGCACGCGCGGACCCGGAGTATAGGAAGCCCGCCGCCGTCAATGCAAAGCCTCCGGGCCGGGGATGAGCAACGCCCTGCCGGATTGCTATACTTGGCGGATTCGCGCCCCGGAATGCAGCGCGAAATCGGGAGCAGATACGTCCGCATGAGCATGAACCCCGGAGGCGGCGCAGTACGCGAATTGACGGCGGATACCGCCGGGCGCTTCGCGCTGTTTCAGGAAACCCAGACCTTCGGCGCCTGGGTATACGCGCTCGTCCTCGCTTCGTTCCTGTTCAGTATCATGGCGGCGTTCCATGCCATGACCACCTCGGTCGATGCCGACACGCCGGCCAAGGCCGCCGTGGCCTTTACGGCGGCCGTCGGCATGGCGGTCACCAGCCTGCTGCTGCTGCGTACCCGCGTGGATGGCGTAGAGATATCGGTTTCCTTGGGCGTGCTGCCGCTGCTGCGCATGCACCTGCGGCTGTCCGACATCACCGAGGCGCGGGTGGTGGAGTACCGACCCTTACGTGACGCGGGCGGCTGGGGCATGCGGTTCGGCCGCTTCGAGGGCGAGCGCTGTCGCTACTGGAACGCTCGCGGTAACCAGGGCGTCTTGCTGGTCACGCCGCGCGGACGCTACATCATCGGCTCGCAGCAGCCCGAAGATTTGCTGGCCGCCGTGCTGCAGGGCCGCCCCCGCAAGCGTACCAACGGAATTTAGTTGGCGGCTTCCGTCTCCGCGGCCGACACGTCGAACGACGCGGGATCGATGGAGGGACTGAAGTCGAAGTCCTTCAGG
The DNA here is from genome assembly GCA_016125095.1 of Candidatus Hydrogenedens sp. Taxonomy (GTDB): domain Bacteria; phylum Hydrogenedentota; class Hydrogenedentia; order Hydrogenedentales; family JAEUWI01; genus WGMK01. The sequence goes on from WGMK01000018.1 coordinate 165,448, forward strand.
GTGATCGTGGCCGTCTTCACCTGCGGCCGTTCGAAGAGTTCCAGCTTGTGCAGCGCGCCGGTTTCCTGGTCGATGGTCGCCACGAAGCGCGAGAACATCGGGGTCTCGCCATCGGACTCCGGCACGTTTCCCTCCAGCACGTAGACTTTGCTTTCGCCCACGGCCGATTCCGCCACCGCAGTGATTTGACCCGCGTCGTGCAGGGCGTCGAGCAGCTGGCCGCCGCCGGGGGGCACTGCACCGCTTGCGATAGCATGCTCCACCTTTTCGCTGCGTTCGTTGCCGAGGCTCTCGTTGAACACGTACAGCGCCGTGCCATTGAAGACCGCCTCATGCGCCATGCCCGCCTTCATCGGCTCGGGATACTGAACGCGCAGCACATTGCGGTAGCGCTCCACGCCCTCCGCCCGCTGGAAATAGGTGTTGCCGTCCGCCTGCAGCGCGATGCGGCGGCTGCCGGTGGCCGGCATCGCTTCCACGCGCAGGACCGCGCTGAACAGGTCTTCCTTGTTCCAGGCTTCCCGGATTTTCGCCTCGGCCTCTTCGACGGTTGCAGCACGCGACACGCTGCAAAGCATAAACGCTGCGGCTGTCAGGGCCATCCAACGGGGCATGAACACTCTCCTTCGCCAAGTTGCGGAAGCCGACACTCTACCCGAATCCCTCTGCTCATGGCATCTTTCGCCGGGGCTGCGCGGGGCGAGGGCGATCCACTACACTGCGCCACCAACATGAATACCATACCCCACAAAACCCTCTGGCTGGCCGTGGGCGCGTGCGTCGTCGTCGCCAGCGGCTTCGCGCTGCAGCGCTATGTGCGTGATGAGCGCGCCGCCGCCCGGTCGCACGCCAACGAAGACGACGTGAGTACCGCGCTTGCCCTGGTCCAGCAGGACCCCACGATGTCGGAGCCCGCGACGCAATCGGCCGTGCGACGCGCGGCCGTGGGCGTCGAGGCGGGAGAAATCGCCACGCCGCGCGGCTTCTACCTGCTCGGCCTGCAATACCTGCGTGAGCGGAACTTCAACGGCTCCGAGGCCCTGCTGCGGCGCGCCATCAAGCTGAATCCCGACTGGCCGCTGCCGTATTCGGCGCTCGGCCGGCTGCTGGGCAGGCATGCTGTGGGCCGCATGGCGGACGCGGAGAGGGCGCTGCGGCGCGCCATCGAGCTGGACGCCAAATTGGCCGAGGCCTACGACAGCCTCGCGGTGGTGCTGCGGCTACAGGGCCGCATGGACGAGGCCGCCGAGGCCGCCCGCCGCGCGGTGGAACTGGCCCCCGATTCCATCGGCCCGCACAACAACCTCGCCAACTTGCTCGTCGCGCTGCAACGCTATGACGAGGCGGAGGAGCAATACCGTTTTGCGATTTCGCTGGACGAGAATCATCCGAAGCCGTACTACAACCTCGCGTGCCTCTATACCATCGAGGGCCGAACGGCCGACGCGCTGGAGTATCTGGAATCGGCCATTAAACGCGCGCCGGTGCTGCGGCGCGAGGCCGCGACCGATCCCGACCTGAAGCCCTTGCGCAGCGAACCAAGATTTCAGGAACTCGTGCGCGGCGGAGAGACCGAGACCCCATAGGCGCGGGTCAACGCACCAAGGTGGCGAGCACGGCCTTCTGCGCGTGCAGACGGTTTTCCGCCTGGTCGAACACGATGGACTGCGGCGAGTCAATCACCTCGTCCGTCACTTCGCTGCCGCGGTGCGCAGGCAGGCAATGCAGGAATAGCGCGTCCTTGTCGGCCAGCGCCATCAGCGAGGCATTGACCTGGTAGCGGCCGAAGTCCCGCTGCCGCCGTGCGGCCTCCTGCTCCTGGCCCATGCTGGCCCACACGTCGGTATACACCGCATGCGCGCCCCGCACGCCCTCGAGGTCGTCCGTTATCTCGATCTTGCCGGCGGCCTCGGCACGGGCCTGCGCGACGAATTCGCTGTCCGCTTCGTACCCGGGCGGGCACACGAGCGTCAGGTCCATCGGCACGCGCCGGGCAAAGTTCGCCCAGGAATTGAACACGTTGTTGCCGTCGCCCACGAAGGCCAGCTTGAAGCCGGTAAAGTCCTTGCCGCGGTGCTCGCGCAGCGCCTGCACATCCGCCAGAATCTGGCAGGGGTGGTTGAAGTCGGTCAGGCCGTTCACCACCGGCGCGTGGTCGCAATACTCCGCGAGTTCCACCACGTGCTCGTGCTTGAACGTGCGTGCAACCACGCAGTCGACCCAGCGGTCGAGATTGCGCGCCATGTCGGCCACGGTTTCGCGCTCGCCCAGGCTGGTCTGGAAATAAATCGCGTGGCCGCCCATCTGGAACACGCCGGTCTCGAAGGTCACCCGCGTGCGCAGGCTCGGCTTCTCGAACAGCATGGCCACGGTCTTGCCGGCGAGATGCCGCTGTGTCTCGCCAGCCTTGATGCCAGCCTTCAGCGAATCGGCGAAATCGAGCAGTTGCTCGATTTCTTCCCGGGAGTAATCGGTCAGCGCGATGAAGTCTTTTACCATGTCACGTTTCCCACACAGGCGGGCAGTACCGCCATGAACTTGTCGATGTGTTTCTTCTCGATAATGAGCGGGGGCAGCAGCCGGAGTGTGTTGGGGCCGGCGCCGCCGCAGAGAAAGCCTGCGTCTTGGAGTTCCTGCACAAGTGGCGCCACCTTACCGGTGAATTCGACGCCCAGCATCAGGCCGAGCGCGCGTACTTCGCGCACGCAGTCGTGCGCCGACGCGAAGGCCCGGAGCTGCTCGGCGAAATAGCTGCCGGTCTCCCGCACATGCCCCAGCAGTCCTGGCTTCGTCAATTCGCGCATGGTGGCCAGGGCGGCCGCGGCGCTCAGTGGGTTGCCGCCGAAGGTGCAGCCGTGCGAACCCGGCTCGAAGCCGCTGGAGACTTCCTCGGTGCAGCCCAGCGCGCCAATCGGCACGCCGTTGCCGAGGCCCTTGGCGGTGGTCATGATGTCCGGCGCAACGCCCTCGTGCTCATGCGCGTACAGGCGGCCCGTGCGGCCGTTGCCGCTCTGCACTTCGTCGAGGATGAGCAGCACGTTATGCTTGTCGCACAGGGCGCGCACCGACTTCAGGTAGCCTGGCGCGCCGACATTCACGCCGCCCTCGCCCTGCACGGGTTCGATCAGGATCGCGCCGGTCTCCGGCGTAATGGCCGCCTCCAGCGCCGCGAGGTCGTTGTAGGGCACATAGGCAAACCCGCCGGGCATGGGCGCGAATCCCGCGTGGTATTTCGGCTGGGCCGTTGCCGTCACCGCCGCCAGCGTCCGGCCGTGAAAGCCCTGCTCCGCCGTGACGATGCCCGGCTTCGGCGTGCCCTGCTGGGTCCAATACCGCCGAGCCAGCTTGATGGCCGCCTCGTTGGCCTCCGCGCCGCTGTTGCAGAAGAACCACCGGTCCGCGAAAGTGTGCTCGCACAGCAGTTCCGCCAGCTCCACCTGCGGCTCGATGTAATAGAGGTTCGATACGTGCAGCAGCTTGCCGGCCTGTTCCCGGATGGCCTCCGTCACCGCGGGATGGGCATGGCCCAGACCCGTCACGGCGATGCCCGAAAAGAAGTCCAGGTACTCGCGGCCCTCGATATCCCAGACCTTGGCCCCCTCGCCGCGGGCGAGCGCCAGCTTGCGCGCGCCGTAGGTGTTCAGGATGCACGCATCGTTCCGGTCTTTGAGTTCCGCGGACAGGCTCTTCTGTTCAGTCATCGTCGCCATCGCTGAGGTTTCTCCATGAGGTTGAGGGCCGGGGATACTTCATGGCGCTCTATGCGCAGTTCCCCGCCTCCACCCGAATGGGCAAGGGTACACAATCCGGACCCGCCGCTGCCAAAACAAAACGGCGGGAAAGGCCGATTCCGGCTCTTCCCGCCATGAATGGTACTGTCGATGGGTTAGTTCGTGCTGGCTCCGGCGGCCTTCTTTTTGGATTCGGTCTTCGGCGGATGGCAGCCGCAGCCGGCGCCGCAACTTTCACCCGAAGACTTGGACTCGCTGGACTTCGCGCCCGATTCCGAGGCGGGCTTGCTGCCCTTCTTGCCCTTGAAATCGGTCTCGTAGAATCCGCTGCCCTTGAAGATGATGCCTGCACCTGTGCCAAGATGGCGTTCGACCTTCGGGCTGTCGCACGATTCGCAGCGCAGTTCCGGCGTGGCCGAAATCGCATGGAAAACGTCGAACTCATGTCCGCACTTCTTGCATCCGTAGGTATACGTCGGCACGGCTTGGTCTCCTTTCCGGTCCGGCCAGAGGGCCCGACCGCGCTATCAGCGTTTCCGGCAGCAGGGCGTGGTCTGCAGCCCAATCTGCCGTGCACAATGCTACCACGCTTTAGCACTCTCCGTCAAGGAGTGCTAAAGCGTGGGGGCGACGAGGGAGTCCACGCGTGAACCCCGCCGATCTCGCTCCCGTGCAACAGGTTGCCGCCGAGGTGAGCAGCGCGCCCGCACTGCAGCTGGCACTCCTCGCGTTGGTCGGGGTGCTGTACTGTTTCGTCGGGTACCGCCTGTTCAAGGTGTTGCTCGCCCTGAGCGGATTCGTGCTGGTGGGCGGCGTGACCGGCATGGTCGCCTCGGTCGGTTTCCCCGACAGCCCGGTCATTCCCATCATCGTCGGCGCGCTGTGCGGGCTGGTCGGCGCGGGCGCGCTGTTGTTTTTGTACAAGCTCGGCGTCTTCGTGGTTGGGGCGGCCTTTGGCGGCCTCGTCACCTTTCAGGTGCTGCAGGGCAATCCGCCCGACTGGATGCCCTGGGCCATACTCGGGGTCGGCCTGGTGACGGGGATCGCGGCCTTGTGGCTCGAGAAACCCATGCTGAGCCTGGCGATGGCCAGTATCGGCGCCTGGCTGATGCTCGCCTCGGTCACCGTGCTGCTCTTCGGCGGGGGGGATTTCCAACTCGATCCCGAAAGCATCACACCGCTCGCCGCCTGGCCGTTGTTCCTCAGCTGGCTCGTGCTGACGCTGTTCGGCCTCGCCACGCAGCTCGGCACCTCGCGGAATGAAGTGCATCACCACCACTATTACCGCCCCAAACCTTAGTTACCACGGCTGATCCAAGGCCTGCAGTGCCTCTTCTACGGCCCTCAGGTAGAGGCCGCGCACCTCCACGGGGTCCACATATCCGGGTTCGTAATGCCCGGAAGCCGCCCGCCACGAACGCAAGGCATATTCCGCGCGTGTGAAGCCGTGCGCCAGATCGGGCCGATACAAATGATCCACCGGCGCCGGGCGTTCGCCCTCAAGATAGAGCAGCACGGCATCGTCCGAGAGCGCGAGATGCCCGCCGGTCGTCGCGCCAATCCACCGCTGCGCGAAGTCGTCCAGTTGAATCGTGAAATCGGGGTCGAGTTCGAGTGCGCGCGGCGTACGGCCGGCCCCGGTGAGCGACAACACCACCCGCGGCGTGCCCTTGGCAGCCGTTACCTCGGCCCGGAGCCGCGCTCCCTCGCCCAGCGTAAACGACTCCATCATCAGCCGGACGCCCTCCACTACCTGTGCTTCGTCGCCGTTGCAGTAGCGCCGCGCCGTGCCTTCCTCCGCCGCGACCGGCACGTTCATGAAGGCCTTTTCCCGCAGGCCCTGCACGGGGTCGTACATGGCCGACTCAGGTTCGCGGAACAACGTGATGACCCGCAGCCCGCGGCGTGCCAGCAACCAGGCATCGCGCAAGGCGAGATCGGCTTCGCCGAGCGCGTCTTCCAGCACGCCGCCCTCCTTTTCCACGAGCGCGCCCGCGCCGACAATCGCCTCCCGGCATTGTCCGCGCACCTTCTCCGCAAGTCTTTCCGCCGCTTCGACTACCGATGCCATGATGTCTCCCTTAAACATCCCGTGTTCCTATAACGAGCGTTCATCATACCTGCATTCCAAGGTCGTCCTTGCAAGTTTTTAGAACCTCTGTTAGAGTGATAGGGTATTTATGGCGCATTCAGAACCATGCAAAGGGGGAGTCATGCTGAACCTATCGCGTCGTGTTTTCCTTGCCGCAGGCCTCGTGCTGCTTTCAGCCCATGCCTGGGCAGAGTCGCCTGAGCCGAAGCAGAACGGCGTCATTAACGTCTGCGACTTTTTCGACAACATCGAGTTCCTGAGTTTCCTGGGGGACCTCGAGGCGATCGATTTCATCGACATCAACGGCGACTTCACCGTGCGCGCCGGCGCCGTGATTCCGACCGGTAATGGCGTGCCCGACGCGGCCAATGAACTCGGCCTACTCGAGCGCATTCTGAACGATCCCAACTTCGACAACGGCGTGCTCAACCATCAGCAGGTTAAAGACGCCTGGGACAAGAACCTGGAGCAGATGCGGACGCGGCAATTCGGCCGGCTCCTCAGCGGCCTGCTCGACAACGCGGTGCCGGGCCTTGTCGAACTCTTGACCGCCTACGTCACGCTGGGCGACGGCTTTTACAACCCCGAGAACGCGCTGCGCGGCGAGGGCACGGGTTCGTTCGGCCTCGTTGCGGCCATCTTCGCGCAGGTGGAGCAAGTGCTCCGCGCGCTTCCCGGCGTGCCCGCGCAGATTCTGCTGGCCGATGGCACCCTCGATCCGCAGGACTTCACGCTGCTGACCGACCTGGTAGCCATTGACACGGCCGACGCCGACGGCGATGGGCTGAGCAATTTCGACGAGTTCGAGGTTTTCGGCGGAGAAACCTGCGCGACCAAGGGCAACAGTATCGCGTACGCGCTCGCCGCGCTCTCTCCCGATGTCGACGGCGACGGCATGAGTGATGCCTATGAAGCGCGGTTCGCCGCCGTGGACGGCGCGCCCGGGCTGCTGCCCGCAGTGCCGGATGGCGACGGCAATCTCGACGAGGACCTGCTCACCAACCTTGAGGAATACTTGCGCGACTCCGACCCGCTCGATTTGGACGATCCGGAAATCACGCGCTTTGTGTCCTCCAGCGGTTCAGGGCAGCCCTTCCCGGACGGCGGCACACGCGACAATCCGTGGAGCATCAACTTCGGCATCAGCCAGGCGCCGCAGAACCCCGCGCCCGGAGCCAAGCCGACCCGCCTGAACCTCGGGCCCGGCGTATACGAGGGCGACATCGAGATGACCCCCGGCATGATTATCTCGTCGCTGACTACTGCAGGCGCCAAGGGCGGCGATGCCGTGCTGCTCGGTCGAGTCACCGGCGCTCCCCGCGCAAAGCTGCAATCGATAACGGTTGAGGCGCCGGAGGATGACGCCGTACTGCTCACGATAAACAACGTCGCGATGGATGTGGTCAATGTGACGTTCCGCGGCACGGCCGCGCGGCTGGCCACCGGGATCCGGCTGAACGGCCTCAATGCCGCAGAAACGATTATCGATGGCTGCGACTTCGAGAGTCTTGCCACCGGTATCGATGTGCTCGACGGCGTGCCGAAGCTTCGCCGCTCGGTATTCTCGAACCACGCCCAACGAGATACCATCATCCGCAGCAGCACGCTCACCAACGATGTCGGCGTCGGCTTCGGTACGTCCTCCAGTTCCGATGTCGGCTTCAACCTGTTCCGCGATACGCAGACCTTGGCCATCGTTAATCAGCGTACGCAGACCTTGCCTGCGGAACAGAACGAATGGGACACGGAGAACGCGACCATCATCAGCAGCCGCGTGCAGGGTCAGGCCGATACGTCCCCCTTCCTCCTTCAGGGGCAGGCGGCATTCAGCGGTTCGCTCGTGGTAACGGTTCAGGATGCCCGCACCGGAACGCCGATTAACAATGCCAGCGTGAACTCGAACACGGGCGGCGGCAATATCGATCCCGCATCGCCGAACGTCCAGCCTGGAAACTACGTCTTTGCCGTGCTTGCGGCAGGGCCGGCCACCGTTACGGTAGACGCAGGCGATGCCTACGCCAAGAGAATTGTACCGGTCATCCTGAGCTCGAACGCCATCAACACGCTCTTCGTGGCCATGGCCGAGCCCAAGGCCGCGCCGCCTCAGGACGGCTGCTGTGGCCAGACCAATGGCAAGGGCGCCAGCGGGGCCGATTTCGGCGTGGCGGGCCTCGCCATGCTGCTGATGGCCGGAGCCGGACGCCGCCGCCGCTGATCGTCGCGATAGGTATCACGTAACGCGCGGCGCGGTCTCCGGACCGCGCCGCGCTTCGTTTCCGCCGCCGCGATGCATTGCAACCCGCCAGTTGCTCGGCTATGATGTCGCGGCGAAGGGCGTGGATTCGGCGCCCGCAGGAGGGAGTTGCCGCTCATGAAAATCCACGATCTGTTCGACCTAGTAGCGCAGGAAAAGGCCTCCGATTTGCTGATCAGCGCCGGTGCCCCGCCGATTCTGCGCATCAACGGCCAGCTGTTCCGTAGCCGTACCGACGCCCTGACGCCCGAGGACACCGAACGGCTCATCTTCGACTTCCTCGACGACGCCCAAAAGGCGCGCTTCGAGCGCGACAAGGAGCTGGATTTCAGTCTCGCGGTGGGGCGCAAGCACCGCTTCCGCGTGAACGTGTACCTGCAGAAGGGCGCCGTCACCGCCGCCCTCCGCCCGATCCCGGAAAAGATTCCCATGCTCGAAGATCTCGGCCTGCCCGCCGGGGCGGTCGAAATGACCAAGAAGAAGCAAGGGCTCGTGCTCGTGACCGGCCCCACTGGCCACGGCAAGACCACCACGCTCGCCGCGCTCATCGACCGTGTGAACAACGAGCGCGCCTGCCACATCGTGACCGTGGAAGACCCCATCGAATACGTGCATTCGCACAAGCGCAGCATCGTCGATCAGCGCGAAGTGGGGGGCGACACCCACGCCTTCAAGAACGCGCTCAAGTACGTGCTGCGTCAGGATCCCGACGTAATCCTCGTGGGCGAAATGCGCGACCTCGAGACCATCCAGGCCGCGCTTACGGCGGCCGAAACGGGTCACCTCGTCTTCGCCACGCTGCATACCAACGACGCCATCCAGACGGTGGACCGCATCATCGACGTGTTCCCCGGCGACCAGCAACAGCAGATCCGCTTCCAGTTGTCCATGACCCTGCTGGCCATCGTCGCCCAACGTCTGCTGCCTCGGGCCGACGAGCCCGGCCGCGTGCTCGCCGCCGAGTTCCTGCTCAACAACATCGCCATCGCCAACCTCATCCGCGACGGCAAGACGCATCAGGTCTACAGCGTCATCGAGACCAGCCATAAAGAAGGCATGCTTACCATGGACCGCTCCGTGAAGGCGCTCTTCAAGGCCGGCAAGATCTCCGAAGAAGACGCCCTCGCCCACATGCGCAACCCGAAAGATCTTAAAGACGGTAAGTAGCCGCAACATAAGACGATGACTTGATGGGACTTATGGGACCGAGGGGACCTATAGGTCCCATTGGTCTTATAGGTCCTATGGGGTGTCTAGCGAAACCTGTGGTGGCTTTTCTGGCCATTGTGTCGGTCATAAAGACCAAATATGGCCATAACAACCTAAACATGATTGGCGCTGCTTTCCCCCGGGAAGTCCTAAATCAATTTGGTGTAAGCACTTAGCCTTCTTTCAACCAAATGGCATGCTCGTTGCTCTAAGGGTTGTGCGCGCTGCGGGAGCGGCGCCGAGAACCTGGGAGTAAGGATCATGGGACTCAAGAGCAGCCAGAATCGCGAAATGCGAAACGCCCTCCGGGGAGCGCTTCAATACACCTGCGCCGGGCCGGACGACGAGGGCACGGCGCGCTGGCTGAATGTAAGCCGCACGGGCGCCGCTATCTCGATGGGGCGCTACCTGCGCCCCGGCCGCGAAATCACGCTCGTGTTCGACTCGCCGCTGGCCTACTCGCACCCGCACGAAGTGCGGGCCCGCATCATCTGGTGCCGGCCTGCGGGGGGCGGCATCGAGTTCACCGCCGGGCTGGAAATCTACCGGGACACCCCGGAGATGGCGCTCGACTTCGCAGCTCTGGGCTATGCGGCCCGCCGTCAATCGAATAATGCAACGGGCGCGCCGGTAACTCAACCGGTGTGGCCGGGCTTCACGCACGGAGAAGGAACCCGTCAACCCACCGTCCTGACGCATTGCGCGCAGGCGGTCTAAGGAGAAGGTAATCATGGGCATTTTCACACGGGTGCGCGACATCATCAGCGCAAACATCAATTCAATGCTGGACAAGGCCGAGGACCCGGAGAAGCTGGTGAAGCTGATGATCCGGGAAATGGAAGACACGCTGATCGAGGTGAAGGCGAACTGCGCCAGCTCGATGGCGACGAAGAAGAAGATCCAGCGCGAGATCGAGTCGATGCTCGAGCACGCCAAGACCTGGGACGCGAAGGCGCAGCTGGCCGTGAACAAGGGCCGCGAAGACCTGGCCCGCGAGGCGCTGCAGGAAAAACGCCGCTTCGTCGAGCGCTCGGAGTCGCTCGAGGAGGAACTCGAGCAGGCCAAGCAGCTGGTGACGCAGTACCAGAGCGACATCATGCAGCTGGAGGACAAGCTGGGCGCAGCGCGCGAGAAGCAGCGCATGCTGGTGCAGCGCCACCGCCACGCGCAGAACAAGATCCGCACCGAGGAGCACATCCGCCGGTTCGACGTGGCGGAGTCGATGCAGCGCTTCGACAGCTTCCAGGAACGCATCGACCGCATGGAGGCCGAGGCGAACCTGGTGAACTACGGCCGCAAGCCCTCGCTGCACGAGGAGTTCGCGGCGCTGGAGACGGACGACGAGATCGAGCGCGAGCTGGCCGAAATGAAGGCCCGCAGCGGCGGCCACGCGTCCGAGTCCGCCCAGCAGCACTAACCCCTTGCCGATTGCCGGGGCCGCCGGTGCGCGGCGGCCCTTCCCCTGAAACAGGAGTTGCCGGAACATGAGCCCGTTCACCTTCGTCCTCGCCCTCATCGGCCTGATCATGTACTTCATCTACAAGATGGCCAGCATCGGCGTGAACCGCAACGACGCCGCCTACAACCCGGAAGAGACCGAGATGATTCAGGCGATGCACAAGCAGCTGCTGAAGATGGAGGAACGGGTGGAGTCGCTCGAGACGCTCCTGGTGGAGCGCACCGAGCGCGAGAACACGCCCACGTTCCGCGAAGTGATGAAAGAACAACAGCGCGGCGGCCGCTAAGCGCCGGACCCGCACGAGGAGATAGCGACATGAGCGACTATGGATATCATCGGCACGGCGGGCCCTACCGCTCGCGGGACGGCATGGTGTGCGGCGTATGCAAGGGCCTTGCGAATCACCTGGACATCTCCGTGTTCTGGACGCGCATGCTGACGCTGGTCGCCTTCCTGATGACCGGCCTCTTTCCGGTGGCTGTCATCTACGTCTGCGCCGCGCTGCTAATGAAGCGCGAACCGATTCTGCCGACGGGCTACGACCCGTCGTGGCACGAACGCCTGAAAGAGCGGCACGAGCGCCCGGCGGGCAGCTTCGACGAGCGGCTGAGCCGCGTGCGGCAGGCGGCGCGGGGCTAGCGCGGGTGCGATCCGGACGTCCGCCCGGGGATAATGCGGCGGCCGCCGGCAGTACCACGCGCAACCCAGGAGGAAGGGAACCATGACGCCAGACGCCTATATCGTGCTCATCGTATTCGGAAGCATCGCCTTCATCGTCGGAGTGATCGCCTTCGCCATCGTGACGGTTGTCAACGGCGGCAAGCGCGGCAGCCTCAGCAACGAGGAATCGCAGCTGATGCAGGAGTTGTACCACGGCTTCACAGAAATGGAGCGGCGGGTCGAATCGCTCGAAACCCTGCTGCTCGAAAAAGACCGGAAGAGGGACTAGCCATGCGCCACGAAAGAAACCCCCACTGCAACCGCCCGTACCGCTCGCGCCACGGCCGCATCTTCGGGGTGTGCAAAGGCCTGGCCGATTACTGGGACGTGAATGTTCGCGCCTTGCGCATATGCGCCGTGCTCCTCTTCTTCGTCACCGGGTTCTGGCCGCTGGTGATCGGCTATGTGATTGCCGCGCTGCTGATGAAGCCCGAGCCGATGGTGCCGATTACGAACGAGGCCGACGCCGAGTTCTACAGCAGTTTCACCACGTCGAAGGTGATGGCGCTGCATCGTCTCAAGCGGACCTTCGACAACCTGGACCGCCGGATTCAGCGCATTGAAAGCATCGTGACCGCCAAGGAATACGACTGGGACTGCCGCCTCGGCGAAGAGTCCTGAGACCCCGGGAGACACGACATGTTGATGAAGACCCTCTCCACTGGAATCGCCAGCGCCGCGCTCGTCTGCGGCGCGGCGGCCGCCAGCCTTGAGTCCGCGCAGACGCAGAAGGACCTCGATGTCGGCCGCACGCGGGCGACCGAGGTAAGCGAGCAGACCCTGGAAGCCCACGCGGGCGGCGCAGTCTCCGTAGACAACGTCTCCGGCGCGATCCGCGTCGTCGGCTGGGACCAGCCCGAAGTACGCCTCGTCGTCACCAAGACGCTCGAGCGCTACACCAACTGGCTCTCCTGGCTGGGCATGGGCGCGTGGTCGGAGTCCGACGTGCAGGCTACCCTCGCCGAGGTGCGCGCCGAGGCCCGTTGGCAGGGCGACACGCTGGAAGTAACGGTCGATGCAACCAACGGCGACTGGCCCGACGGCCTGACGGTGGATATTGAACTGCGCGTGCCGCGTGATTCCGCACTGGACCTCGAGGCCTCGAATGGCGCGATTCAGGTGGAAGGCATCGACGCGCCGGTCGCGGGCGATACGTCGAACGGCGCAATCTCCCTGGCGAACGTCAGTGGCGCAATCGACGCCGCGACCACCAACGGCGCCATCGAGCTATCGGACATCGGCGGTGCTGTGAAGGCGCGCACGACGAACGGCAGCATCGTCTGCCGCGACGCGGGCGGTGCCGTCGATTTGAACACCGTGAATGGATCCATCGAGGCCGTGCACGCCGGCGCGGATGCGGTACGCTGCACGACCGGCAACGGGGCCATCCGTCTCGCCTTGGCCGAGCCGCACGGGCATGAGTTGAGCCTGAGCACGCAGACCGGCCACCTGCGCTGCGACGTGCCGCTGGACGCGGGTGCGCGCCTCGGCGGCTCGACGCTCGAGGCCACGCTGCGCGGCGGCGGCAGTCTGATTGAACTCCGCAGCGGCAACGGCAGCATCGAAGTGGCCGAGCTTTAACCGGAAGCGATGCACGCCATGACTACGCAAGCGCGCCGACTGCCCATCATCCTCTGGCCTCTGGCCGGACTTTGGAAAGTGGTGACCTTTTTCGCCAACGCTGTCGGCATTCTGATTACTTTGACGCTGGGTTTCGTTTTCATGGTGCTGGGATTTTTTCTCACCAGCACCATCATCGGCGCCGTCATTGGCGTGCCGTTGTTCCTTGCGGGGCTGCTCCTGTTTATCCGAGGGCTTTATTAATCCCCGGCCCCGTCCCAATCGGGAGCGTTGCGATAACGCATCCCTTCCTCCCCCGAAACGCCGCCGCTCCCCTCCGGCGGCGTTTCACTTTTCCTCATCGGAATTGCTGCCCGGGAACAGGAAGTCCCAGTCGAACAACCCGCGCGTGCGCTCGAGGTACACGGTCTCGCCCACGGCGGGCGGCGTGAAATGCTGCATACGGCTGTTGCGCCACTCGAGCAGTTCCAGCTTCGGATCGTCCAGCGAACGCTTGAAGCGGAACTGCATGCGGCTGGGCCCCGAATCGCCGACGGCCAGTATCTCGACGTCGAAGTCGCGGAAGCGCAGGATTTCGCCGGGCAGCAGCGGATGATGCTTGTTGCGCACCAGTTTCTCGAAGATGGTTGTCAGGATTTCACCGTCGACCACGCGCAAGTTCAGGGTATGGTCGTCCACGCGCGTGACCTCGTGGTCGTAGGGCGCCATGGAAAGGAAATACCAGCCGGCGGGCCGGGGCAGGCCATCGTAGCGGCGCAGCATGATGCTGTACATCCCTGCGAAGGGGTCGGGCGGATTAATGAACACGAGCGTGCGCTCTTCGATGCCCTCGGGATCGACCTGCGCGGCAGCCGCGGCCTCATGTCCGCGCTGGCTGATGTGCCTCAGGCCGAAGGGGACGGTAGCCCAGAGCAGCGCCGGTGTCAGCACATGGACCAGCACAATGGCCACTACGCCAAGGCGCGCCAGCCGGAGCGACTGGCGGTTCTGCCAGGCCTGATGCAACAGCACGGCCAGCACGGCGGCCGAGGCCAGCGAGGGAATGGTCATCAGGCGACCGGAGGGGAAGGTTGCCAGCGCGGGCAGGGTGCTCAGCACGGAACCGGCCAGTAGGAACTCGAGCGCCCGGCGGTCGCTGCCGCTCAGGCGCGGCCACACGAGCAGCAGCAGGGCGCCGATGACCAGGAGCACGACGATGCTGGCCGCCACCACGGGCCCTTCGAGCGAGGGCACCGCAATCGGTCCCTCGATGGGCAGCGTGAGGAACTGGTTCGCCGTGAGCATCAGGATGCGGTTCGGTGCGAAGCCGAGGAAGTCGCGCCATTCGGAGATCGGATCGATGTAGATGCCCGAGCCGTAGCAGCCGTAGCCGTTGTACTTGTAAAACGCGAGATAGCCGACGCTCAGCAGCGCCGCGGGCAAGAGCGCGCCGAAACGCCGGGCGGGGGCATCGCGCCGCCAGATGATTTCGAACGCGCCCACAAAGGGCATGATGCCCAGTGCGACTTCCGCCCCGAGAAATCCGAGTGCGTAGCCCGCCAGCGACAGCGGCAGGCCGGGTTTCCAGCCGTCTTCGCGCCACCGGATATGCGCCCAGAACCCGAGCAGCGCGGGCGCGGCGGCCACCAGCGCGTTGCGGTTCGACCACCAGATTCCCGGCACGATGTGGGCGTCGTCGAGCGCATAGAGCACGGCGGCCAGTACGGCGGGCCAGGGGCTGAGCACGCGCCGGAATATCAGCCCCGCGCCCAGTACCAATAGCCCGTACCACAGCACGGAGTGCAGGTGATACAGCACGGCATTGCGGCCGAAGAGTACGTTGTCGAGCACCATCGACGCGCTCGACAGCGGCCGGAAGAAATGCAGTTCGATGTGCGGCCACATGAACCAGGGCATCGGCCCTTCTTCGATGTGATGGCGCGTTTCCTCGGGGTCGCCGCCCGCGAACCGGAACAGATCGAAGGGCGAGGCGAGATCGTATTTGCCCTCGATGGTCAGGATGTGGAGGTAATCGTCGACGAAAAAGCCCATGAAGAGCGACGGCAGGGCGACCGCCATGCCCAGCAGGGCGGCAGCGTAGATACCCCGCGGGGGCGCGAAGGCTTTGGATAACCAGGCAGGCACGGCCGGGAGAGTACGCGAACCGGTGCCGCCGCGCAACTAACCTGCGGGCCTAGTGATCCGCGAACTCGTCCAGCAATTCGCGCGCCTGGCGGGCGTTCACGCCCCGGTGCATGCGCATCAGCCGCTCGGCGGTTTCCACGTGGCCCGTCTCCCAGAGGTCGGCCAGAATCGCCTCGCGTCCCGCGGCATCGGCGGCCGCAAAGCTTGGATACTCAATCTTGCGTGCGGGCAGCTTGGGGTAGAGGGCCTGGAAATGCTGCAGGGCCTTCGTCTCGTCCGGACTCAGCCGGTGCCAGGCCACGCGTATGGTGTGCCCATCCACTACCTGTATCGGATACTCGGCCGTGCGGTGCGGCAGCCACCCGCCGTGGTCGGGCATCTTGCGCCGTTCCAGGTGCAGCACATCGGCCAGGGGTTCCAGGTCCGCGCCCTTGATGCGGAACTCCAAGTAGACGATGTTGTTCTTCTCGTCCGTGTTGCGGTCGGGAAAGCGCCGATGCTCGGTTACCTTGCCGATGCCCGATACCGAACTGGCAGGGAAATGCACCACGGTCGGGTAGTCTTCGGCCAGCTTCCTGTTCACGGCCGGTCGGAGGTTGAAGTAGAGTCCTTCCTCCGAGTCCCGCACCAGCCAGTTCATTGGGTGACTGCAGTCGCGCCAGCGTTGGATGGTGAGTATCGCGAAGAAGATGGCGATAGAGCCCGAGAGGCCGGCCTCGAGCCCCGCGTTGGCGTTCGAGCCCTTGGGCAGCAGGCAGAACCCGGAGATGCCCGCCATCAGCGCGGTGATGACGAAAAAGCCCCGCCAGCTCTGGTTGCTGTATTCGGCGCGCGCCGGACCGGAGGGTACATCGCTCTGTCTGAAAAACCGCAACGCTTCGTCTCCTGTGTGTGTTGCCGCTGCGGGTAGTATAACGATTGCGCGGCCGCCGCGTATGCCCGGCGCCATTGCAGGTCGCCCGCGCGACTGTATACGCTGCTGCGCATCCCGTGGGAGATGGCATGCCCGATCATTCTAAAGAGATGAAGCCCCACGCGCTGCTGCGTCGTGCGGCGGGAGTCGTGGTGCCGTGCCTGATGGCCGCCGGGCTGCTTGCCGCGGCCGAGGGCGCGCTCCGCTGGTCCGGGTTCGGTGTCGATCAGGCACCCTTTCTGCCGGAGGTTTCGCAGGGCAAGACGCTCTGGCGGCTCAACAAGGCTTACTTCGAGCAGTTTCTTTCCCTGCCGGTTGACACGATTTCCGAGTGGGAGTACTCCGAAATCGTGGCCGAGATGCCCAAGCCGGCGCGCGTGTACCGCGTGTTTGTCTTCGGCGAATCCGCCGCCTATGGCAATCCCTATGTGCCCTTCGGCGTGGCGGCGTATCTGGACGCCCTGCTCTCGCTCGCCTATCCCGAGGTCGAGTTCGAGGTCTACAACGCGGCCTGCCCGGGGGTGAATTCGCATATCCTGCAGGGGCTGGCCGCGGGCTGCGCGGAACTCTCTCCCGACGCCTTCGTGATGTATGTCGGCAACAACGAATCGAGCGCGCCGTATCGTCCCAGCCGCCTGCTGGGTCCGTGGCCGCCCGGGCTGGTGCGTGCGCACATGGACCTGATGCAGCTGCGGCTGGCCCAGGCGCTCCTGCAGACTCCCGTGCTCGCGCCCATGCTGACCGAGCCGAGCGACGTCACTTGGGATATCGAGCAGGGCAACAGCGCAGTGCTGGCTGCCTACCGCGCGAACCTGAAAGAGATGGCGCGTCTCGCGCGAGATGCAGGCGCCGAGCCGGTGGTATGTACGATTGCGCGCTACCGGGCCACGGAGGAGTTGCCCGCGCCCAGCCCCGAGGCGCTGGCCGACGGATCCTTCGAGCGCACCTTCCTCGGGCCGTCGGCCGTTCAAGCGGCGCTGGATGCGGAGATTCCACTGGCCGATGTCGAGGCGGCGATGATTCTCGAAGCGCCGGAGGAGAACTCTGGACCGCGTTTCTTCGACGACCGTCTGCACTTCACCTTCGCGGGCAGCTTCGTCGCGGCGCGCACCGTGTTTGAACTGCTCAGCCCGATGGTCGCCGAGAAGTATGGACTTACGGTGCCGGCCGTTCCGCCCGGGCGCAGGGACTGCGAGCGCGCCATGGGGCTATCGCATGCTTTGGAGTGGCGCATAATGGCGCCGCGCTATACCGGTCGGCCCGAGGAGCGCGCCCTGTTCGCGCCCCTGGAACGCGACGCGGAATCGCTGCCTCCATCGGCCGCCGCGGTGGTATTGCGCGATGCCGTGCTGGCGGATCCGGACGATACGAATCTGCGGCGGTTGTACATCGACGAGTTGCTGCGACTGGAAGCGTGGCCGGCGGCCGAGCGCGCGGCGCGGGCCTTCGTTCAGGATTTTCCCTACGCGCGCGGGGCGTGGAGGCGGCTGGGGCTCGCACTCGAAAACGGCAGCAAGCCCGGGGCCGCGCGCGGCGCCTATGAAAAGGCGCTCGCGCAATTTCCTGACGATGCCGAATCCCGCAAGCAGCTGGAGACGCTCCCGCCGCCCGCCTGGACCGGATGAGGCCTAGGCCTTTTTCTTGGCGGCGGGCTTTTTCGCGGCGGCTTTTTTCTTCGCAGCCGGCTTCTTCGCAGCCGCCTTTTTCTTCGCGCCCTTCTTTGGCTTCCGCTCGGCGGCTTCCTTCAGCAGGGCGATGGCGTCGTCCAGGGTGATTTCGTCGGTCGTCCGGTCCTTCGGAATCGTGGCGTTGTAGGTGCCATCGGTCACGTAGGCGCCGTAGCGGCCGTCGCAGATCTCCGCCTTACCGCCGCCGGGCAGTTCGCCCACCACGCGCAGTACCGTCTTCTGGCCGCGCTGCTTTTTCGGCTCCTTCAGCAGTTCCGCCGCGCGCTCCATGGTAATGGTCAGCACGTCGTCGCCGGCCTTGAGGCTGCGGTAGTCGCCGTCGTGCACCACATACGGCCCAAACGGCCCGGTACCCGCGCGCACGCTCTTGCCCGTCTCCGGGTGCGCGCCCAGCTTGCGCGGCAGCGAGAGGTAAGCCAGGGCGGTTTCCAGGCTCACTTCGCCCGGCACGGTGCCCTTGGGCAGGCCCGAACGCTTCGGCTTCTTGCCGTCGTCGGTCACTTCGCCCAGCTGTACATACGGACCATACGGCCCGATCAACGCGTAAACGTTGTTGCCCGTCTCCGGATCCTTGCCGAGCGGTTCGTTGCTCTTGGCCTTCTGGAGCAACAGGTCCTTGGCGATATCCACCGTCAGCTCGTCGTAGGTGATGCCCTCGGGCAGCGTGACGGTGTTGTCGGTGCCGCCTTCGCCGCGCTGGATGAACGGCTGGCTCTTGCCCAGCCGCACCACATAGGGCGCGCCGTCGTCATCGGCACCGATGGGAATCGCCGGGAATTCGATCTTGTCCTTCTCCGCCTCGATCTTTTCTTCCAGGCCATGGCCGAACTCGCCGTCGTCCGCGCCGAAATAAAAGGCCTTGAGGAAGTCGGTCCACTCGCGGCCGCCATTGGCGATACGGTCGAGGGCGTCTTCCATGCGCGCGGTGAAATCGAGGCCGACGTATTCCGCGAAGTGCTGCCGCAGCAGATGCGTGACCGCGATACCGAGGAACGTGGGCACCAGCGTCTTGCCGCGCGCTTCCACATACTCGCGCTGCTGGATGGTCGAAATGGTGGGGGCATAGGTCGAGGGCCGCCCGATGCCTTCTTCTTCCAGCCGCTTGATCAGCGAGGCCTCGGTGTAGCGTGCCGGGGGCTTGGTCGTGTGTTCGCAGGGCGCCACGCCGTTCAGCGCGATAGCGCCGCCGCCGCCCACCTGCATGCCCTCCGCCACCGGGGGCAGTTCGGCGTCTTCCTGGCGCGTGTCGGATACCTTCAGGAAGCCCGGGAAGGTGACTACCGAGCCGTTCGCGCGCAGGCCCGCCGTGCGGCCGCCCACGTTCGCCTCGATATCCACGCTGGTCTTCAACAGCTCGGCCTCGGCCATCTGGCTCGCCAGCGTGCGGTTCCAGATCAGGCGGTAGAGTTTCAGCTCGTCACCGTCCACGAAGCGCGCGGCTTCTTCCGGCGTGCGCGACAAGTGCGTCGGGCGGATGGCCTCGTGCGCTTCCTGCGCCGATTTCGACTTCGTCTGGAACTTGCGCACCTGGTGGTACTGCTCGCCAAAGAGTTTCCGCACCACGTCGCCGGCCTCGGCCAGCGCCTTGCCGCTCAGCGTCACCGAGTCGGTACGCATGTAGGTAATCAGGCCCTCGCGTTCGCCGCCGCCCAGATCCACGCCTTCATACAGGCGTTGCGCCACCTGCATGGTGCGGCGCGGCGCGAAGCCCAAAAGCGAACTCGCCGCCTGCTGCAGGGTCGATGTGGTGAACGGGGGGTAGGGGCGCATCTTCGCCGCCTTCTGCTCCACGCGCGCCACCTGCCATGGCACGGCGCCTTGCAGCGCCTGCGCGAGCGATTCCGCCTCCGTCTTCTTCAGCCAGTGTACGGCTTCGCCCTTGAGCGCGCCGGTCGTCTCGTCGAAGTCCTTGCCCGAGGCGATGCGCTTGCCATCGAGCGAGCTCAGCGCCGCCTTAAAGGGCTTGCCCTCCGCCTCCAGCTCCGCCTCGATGTCCCAATACTCGGCGCTGCGGAACGCGCGGCGTTCCTCCTCGCGCTCCACCACCAGCCGCACGGCCACGCTCTGCACGCGGCCCGCGCTCAGGCGGCCGCGCACCTTCTTCCACAGCAGCGGCGACAGCTCGTAGCCGTAGAGCCGGTCAAGGATGCGGCGGCTTTCCTGCGCCCGCACCAGGCTGTCGTCCAGGTCGCGCGGGTTCGAAATCGCCTCGTTGATGGCTTCCTGCGTAATCTCGTGGAACGCGATGCGCCGCACCGGCACCTTAGGCTTCAGGGTTTCCAGCAAGTGCCAGCTGATGGCTTCTCCCTCGCGGTCCTCGTCGGTGGCCAGAACCACTTCGTCGGCCTTCGCCAGCAGCCCTTTCAGCGCGGTTATCTGCTTCTTGCTGTCCTTCTGGACCACGTAGATGGTCTCGAAGTTGTTGTTCACGTCCACCCCGAGCTTGGCCCAGGGCTTGTCTTTATACGCCGCCGGAATCTCGGCCGCCGACGACGGCAGATCGCGGATGTGCCCGTAGCTGGCCACGACTTCATAGCCTTTGCCGAGGAACCGGCCGATGGTTTTCGCCTTCGCCGGCGACTCTACGATCACAAGTTTCATGCAGTCCTCCTTCAGACGGAACAGCGCGCAAGGCAGCGCATTCCGCTGCGGGCTCGGGAATCAGATAGGGGCGGGATCATCACAAAAAAACGGCCCCCGTTCAAGCAGGCCCTTTTCGGGCGGTTTCGCCCCGCCCCGGAAATGCCGTATTCTACGCCCCGGAATCGAGGGTATCGAGCATGGGTTTCCGTATCGCCGGGAGCGAATCGAAGCGGCGTTCCAATGCCGGAAAGGAGGGGAGAGGCGCCCGGGATTGATTGCCGCCGCCGCTGCCATGTCCGCTGTAGACATCCTTCACTTCATGAACCACATGCGCGCCGAGCGCAACCTTTCCCGGAACACCATTCGCGCTTATCGCAACGACCTCGATCAGTTCTGCGACTTTCTGGAGAACGGCGCGGCGGCATTCGCCCGCGAGCCCGACGAGGTCCGGACGACGGCCTCGCTCAAGGCGCTGGAGCGCGCCACGCGCGACGACGTGCGCCGGTTCCTCGCGCATTCGCGCACGGCCGGCGCGACCGCCAAGACCGCGGCCCGCAAGCTCGCCTCGCTTCGGGCGGCCTACAAATTCTTCACCCGCACCGGCCGAATTATCGACGACCCGGCGTCGCAGGTGAAGACGCCGAAGCTGACGCGCGGGCTGCCGGAAACCCTTTCGGTGGCCGAGGTCGCCGCGCTGCTTGATGCCCCCGACAAGACCACGCCGCTCGGCAAGCGCGACCGCGCCGTGCTCGAGGTGCTGTATTCCAGCGGCATGCGCGCGAGCGAACTGACCGGGCTCAAGCAGGCCGACCTGAACCTGCGCGAGGGCAGCGCGCGGGTATTCGGCAAGCGCGCGAAGGAACGCATCGCCTACCTGGGCGAACCTGCGCTGGCGGCGCTCACTGAATACCTGCCTGTGCGTACGGCGCTTTGCGACGGTTCGCACGACGTGGTGTTTGTAAACGCGCGCGGCGGCGCGCTTACCGCGCGCAGCGTGCAGCGCATCGTCGATCTGCATTCCCGCAAGGCTTTGCCGATGCGCGAAGGCATTTCGCCGCATACGCTGCGGCACAGTTTCGCCACGCACCTGCTCGATGCAGGCGCCGATCTGCGCGTGGTGCAAGAGCTGCTCGGACACGACAGTCTTGCCAGCACGCAGGTCTACACGCACGTCAGCATCGATCGTCTCAAGGCGATCTACCGCGACGCGCATCCGCATGCGTGAGGACAAACTTTCCCGCAAAAAAAAGTTTCTGAAAAAAGTTCTTTACATTTCGTTAGTTGTTTGCTAAATGGAGGCTGTAACAGTTGAATCGCGGCACGCGCTCTGAAGCGATGTAGTTATCCAAACGCGCGCCGCCATCGTACACGCGAGCGAACGCTTCAGCAGTATCGGACGTTCACAACGCGCGGGCTTCGTGACTCAAGGGGAGCGAAGCAAAGTCCCGATTCGGTTACGACGATGCTCCGAGGATGCCGGCCTGTCGCCGGCGTCGCACTAAGCTCGGACATCGAGGGGTGACATCCTGACATGACGAGAAGAGGAGAACGTTCACATGGCCGCTGCTAAGAAGGCCGCCGCAAAGAAGCCGGCGGCGAAAAAACCGGCTGCAAAGAAGGCTGCCGCGAAGAAGCCGGCTGCGAAGAAGCCCGCTGCCAAGAAGGCTGCAGCAAAGAAGCCGGCCGCCAAGAAGCCGGCGGCGAAGAAGGCCGCCGCGAAGAAGCCGGCCGCCAAGAAGGCTGCTGCGAAGAAGCCGGCCGCCAAGAAGGCCGCCGCGAAGAAGCCGGCTGCCAAAAAGGCCGCGACCAAGAAGGTAGCCGCGAAGAAGCCGGCCGCCAAGAAGGTCGCGAAGAAGCCTGCCAAGAAGGCCGCGAAGAAGAAGTAAGCGCTTCTTCCCGACATCGTTTTACGCATTCAGCGCCAAGCCCACGGGGTCTGGCGCTGATTTCTTTTTGTTCCGCTTGAGCCGGGCGTGTCCGCCGCCGCACACTGGAAGCGAACGGTGCGGCTATCCATGGAGGTTTACATGATCGAGCAGTGGTGCGAACGGCAACTGAAAGCGGCGGTAAAGAAATCGGGCGCGCCGGGCGCGGCGGCCTGCGCCGGCACGGACAAGGCGGCCGAGTTCACGGGAGCCTACGGGCTGAGCCAGCGCAAGCCCGAGCCGCAACCGGCGACTGCTGCCACGCTGTACGACATGGCATCGCTGACCAAGGTGGTGGCGACGACGACCGCGGCGATGCTGCTGTGGGAACGCGGCGCGCTGGATTTGAAGCAGCCGGTATCCGACTTCATCCCCGAGCCCGCCTTCAGACCGCTCAGTATCTGGCACCTGCTAACGCACTCCACCGGACTGCCCGCCTATGCCGCACTCTACAAGGAGATCAGTTCCGCCGACGAGGCCATCAAGAAAATCGCGGCGATGGAGCGCACCGGTGTGCCCGGCGAGCGGCACCGCTACTCCGATTTCGGTTTCGTGCTGCTCGGCCGGGTAGTGTCGCTGGCCGCGCGCGATACGCTCGACGCCTTCTGCGCGCGCGAAATCTTCGCACCGCTCGGCATGCAGGACACCGGATACAAGCCCGCCGAACCGCTGCGCGCCCGCGCTGCCGCCACGGAGAACTGCCCGTGGCGCGGTCGCATCATGAAAGGCGAGGTGCACGACGAAAACGCCTTCGCGATGGGCGGGGTGTCGGGCCATGCGGGGCTGTTCAGCACCGCGCCCGACGTGGCGAAGTTCTGCCAGGCGCTGCTCTCCGGGCGCGTGCTGAAAGAAGCGACGATCCAGGAAATGATCCGCCCCGGCCGCGTGCCGAGCTATCCGTGGCAGGGACTCGGCTGGAAGCTGAACGGCTGGATGCGCGGGGGCGAAGGCTACCTGCCTTCCCGCACGGCCTTCGGTCACACCGGCTGGACGGGTACCTGCATCTGGATGGACTGGGACGCGAAGCGCTACGCCGCGCTGCTGAGCAACACCTGCCACCCGACACGCTCCGGCCGTAACAACCGCGCGCTACGCCAGACCTTTTATATCCCCGTCAGCCGCGCATGGTATCCCGCGAGCACCAACGCCCACGCGGGGCTTGACGTGCTGCTGAGCGACGACTTCGACACGCTCCGCGGCAAACGCACGGGACTGCTCACCAACCACGCCGCCGTGGACGAGAACGGCCGGCACATCCTCGACACCTTCGCGCTGGGCCGCGAGCTGATGCTGCAACGCCTGTTTGGTCCCGAGCACGGCATCCGCGGGCAGGCCGAGGCGGGCGCCAAAGTGGCGTCGGAACAGGCGGCCATTCCAGTCACCAGCCTTTACGGCGACAAGAAGCGCCCCAGTGCCGACGACCTGAAGGGGCTCGACTACTTTGTCATCGACCTGCCCGACATCGGCTCGCGCTACTACACCTACATGGCGACCATGAAGGAATGCCTGGCCGCATGCGACGAGGCGCGCGTGCAGGTCATCGTGCTCGATCGGCCCAACCCGATCGGAGGCACCATCGTCGAAGGACCGTTGCCTGAAAAATTCGGTTCGCTGGTTTGCTGCGCCGAGATACCCGTGCGGCACGGGCTTACGCTCGGCGAACTCGCGCTGTATTTTTACCAGCGCTACACCGGCCGGCGCGGCGCGGTCCCCATGATCATCCGCACCGACAACTGGCCGCGCGATCTGCATCATCCGCAATGCGCGCTGCCGTGGGTGGCGCCGTCGCCCAACATGCCGGACTACACCACGGCGCTGCTCTACGTGGGCCAGTGCCTGTTCGAGGGGGTCAACCTGAACGAGGGACGCGGCACGCCGTTTCCCTTCCAGGTGTTCGGCGCGCCGTGGCTCGATGTGAAACAGGTCATGGATCTCGTGCCGGAAGCCTACCGCATGGGCGTCGAGCTGATTGCCGCGGAGTACACGCCGCGTCCCATCGAGGGCAAGGTGTCGAACCCCAAGTACAACGGCGAGAAATGCGCGGGTGTGCGCATCGAACTGAAAGATCCGCAAACCGCGCGGCCCTTTATGCTGGCGGTCGCGCTGCTCACGGCTATCCGGGTCGCGCACGGGGAGCAACTGAAGTTCGAGCCGATATTCGACACGCTCGCGGGAGGCCCCTGGCTGCGCGAGCAGCTACAGGCGCGCGCGCCGCTCGAGCGCATCGCCGGGCGCTGCGAAGAAGACGCCCGGAAGTTCGCGCAGATGCGCTCGCTCATCTACGAGACCAACCAGCAGCTGCTCAGCGTTTAGCCGCGGTCGATGAGGGTCTCGCCCACGAGTCCCTCGGGCTCGCCGTGGTAGGGCGGCTCTTTCCGCCAGCCGCGCGATTCCCGCCAGAGCGCGAAGGCGTCACGAATGCCCTGGAAGTAGCGCTCGAAGCCGTACTTCGAGTGCCCGAATTCGCGCGGGTGATGCAGCACCGGCACCTCGGCCGCCCGATAGCCCAGCCGCGCGATGAGCACGGGGATGAAGCGATGGCGGTCGCCCGTGAGCGTGATGGCGCGGGCCGCGTCGCCGCGCATCGCCTTGAAGCCGGTGTTGATGTCGTGCAGTGGCAGGCCGAACATGCCCGCCATCGCCTTGTTGAACACCTTCGAGGGGAACGTCTTGTGCAGGGGATCGCGGCGGTTCTGCTTCCAGCCGCACACTACGCCGCCATCGTCGCCCAGCGCACCCAGCAGCTTCGGCAGTTCTGCGGGGTCGTCCTGCAGGTCGGCGTCCATAGTGACGATCACGTCGGCATCGGTGCGCGCAAAGGCCGAAGCCAGCGCCTGGGTCTTGCCCGCATTCCGCGTGAAGCGCAGGTAGTTCACCTCGGGAAAGCGATCGTGCAGGCCCCGGATCACCCGGAAAGAATCATCCGTGCTGCCGTCGTCCACGAAGAGAATGCGGTACGGAGCAAGCGGCATGTGCTCGATTATCTGCTCGGTCAGGGGGCTTAGCGTCGCGGATTCATTGTAGACGGGAATGACGATAACGGCTTTCATGGGGGGCGATTGTACCGGCGCGGCGCGGATTTATCGAATGTCCGCGTCCAGCCACTTGATGACCGCCATGATGCCCCGCGCCTTCTTCAGCATCGTCGCCTTCAGCCCCTGCGTGCGCAGCTTGGCCTTCGCGTCGTGACGATCCCTCGCCACCACCACCCCGCCCACGAACGACTTCTCGTCGTCGCCCTCGGCCCGGATGGCGTGATATTCATACGTCGGCATAGCGTCTCCCTCGCTTGCGCGGCAGTATAACATAGGCCCGCGAAAAGGGATAGGGCCTATTCCGCCCGCGACATGACCTCGCTCATCTGCTGGATGACGGCCTGGGCCTGGCCGCGGCCGCGGAATCCGGAACCGACGGTGACCTTCTTGTTGTTGTGCAGCTTGGCGTGGATGACGTACCGGGGCTCGTCGTTCACGGTGACGTTGGTGAAGGGCTCGAAGGACTCGAGTTCGTCTTCCGGTATCTCGCGTCCCCACGTGTAGAGGATGATCGAACGGGTCACCCGGAGCGACCCAGGACGCACCGCGACGGTGGTGGAGAGCAACGACAGCCAGAGCCCGATGCTGAACATGAGGAATCCGACGCCGCCGAACCCGCCGGTGAAGAACCAGAGTACGTCGGAATCGGCGACGTTGATGCCGTAGGCCACGCCCATAAAGACCACCCCGAGCAGCAGCGGCACGAACTTCATGGCGAAATCGCGGCCGCGCCCGTAGTGGAAAATGCGGCGGCCGTCGGCGGTGTCGCGGATGCGGACGATGCGCGTGTCGAGCACCTCGGGCACGAGGTCGTCCTGCGTTTCAGCGGTAAGGGGTGTTTCGCCCGCAGCCTCCAGAGTCGCCAGCATGTGCTGCGATTCTTCCGTGGTGTAGACCGGAATCTCGAATGTGGCCGCGAAGTCGATGCCGGGCAGTTCCGCGTTGGCTTCGAATTCCCACTTGTGCCAGAGGTCGCCCGATTGCTCCACATCGGCGTCGGGCAGGCCGAAGGGAATCTGCACGCGGAACGGCAGCCGCCCGGCGCCCGCGCCGAAGCGGCGGGAATCGTCCGGCAGGTCCAACGGCAGTGTTGTCTGCCACACGGTGGTTACCGAGGTGCGCTTTTCCTTGCCGGAACCGACCGTGCGGCTTTTCATGCACTTCAATACGGCCTGCAGGTTTTCGACGCCTTGCAGTCCCGAGGGCACGACGAGCGCGCCTTCGAGATATCCGCCCGCCGCGGCGGGCACGGTGGCTATTTCGAGCGTCGCGCCGCCGAAGCGTTGCCAGTGCGCCAGCTTGTAGAGTCCCAAGACCACAAGCAGCAAGGCTATCGCAGGGAAGAGCAGTACGAGTAGCGCGAGGTATTGTTCCTGCGCCACCGCACCGGGGAGAAACAACAGCGAAGGCACGCTGAACACGGCCCAGAGCCCTCCGAAGAAGAAGAGTCCGAGCGGCGTGAGACGCCCGCTGGATTGAATCCGGCCCTCGGCCCAGTCCGGCCGCCAGCGCCACGGCTCCTGCGGGTACAGGGCCGACGCCTGCATCAAGGCCCGTTGCTGAGGGATGGACGATACGACCGCCAGCACGATGCCGAGCCCGACCGTGGAAAACACGCAGGCGAAGATGGTGATGAAGCCGAGCATCTCGATGCGCATGTCGCGGAACAGGATGGCCTGCGAAGGAGCCGACGGATTCACGAAGCAGCGATACGTGCCGCCCACGTGGCGCTGGAGCGTGCGCGCCTTGTCTTCCTGCCAGCTGCCGACGTTGTCGTTTGAAGTGGTGATGCCCACCCGTTCGCTGATGTACGGCTGACCATCCCATTCATAACTATAGGTGGCCACCGCGCGATAGGTGACGCCGCCGTCGTCGTCGCGGTTTTCGGCCAGGTCGGCCGACATAATTTGCGCAGGCACTTCCACCCACGACTGCATGGACTGCCATTGCAGCAGCACGTAGAACAGGTAGCCCGCCGCGCCCAGGCCCACCAGCGCGAAGGGCAGTCCGAACAGCACGCTGCAGCCGATACCACCTGTGCCTGATTTGGGCAGCTCGTAGTTCTTTTCGATCATCTATCCCGCTCCGGCGGCCAGTCCGCCCGCCGCAAGATTGCATAAGCGCCGGCAAATCTCAAGCCGGAGGCCCGCGTGCGCGAATCCAAAGCCGAAGTCGCCGGGTCCAAGCCCGGAGCCGTGCGCGTGGGTGCGGCGCGGAATCCATCGGGGACATTCCATGAATCTGGTTGAACGCCATCATTTTGAAGGCTTTACGCCGCGAGTGCACGCCGTGGTGCTGCTGACGCTGCTGCTGGGCATCGCCGTGCTGGCGGTCATCTTTATCCAGTACAAGGAGGTGAACGTCTGGGCGAACTGGACGGAATCGAGCGGGCTGCGCAAACACACCTACACCGAGAGGATTTTCGTGAACAGCGTCTTCCGCACGCGCGCGAATACCTGGTCAAACTACGCCTTCGTGGTGGTGGGGGCATACACGCTGGCACTCGCCTGGCTCGACAGCCGCCTGGCGCGTCCGGCGACTGCGGGCTATCTCGTGCGCTATCCCGCGTTCTCTGCGCTATTTGGCGTCAGCTGCGTGTACCTGGGCATCGGGAGCGGGTTATTCCATGCGAGCCTTTCCCGCTGGGGGCAGCAACTCGACGTAGCCTCCATGTATCCCGCCATGGTGGTGCTCATCGCCATGAACTTCGCGCGGCTTTTCGAGAAGACCACCCTGCACACGGCGGCCCGCTGGACTGCCATCGCCGGGGCCATCGGGGTCAGTGCGCTCCTCTACATCTACAAGTGGGAGATGTCCTCCAGCAAGGTGCTGGGCACGTTGATCCTTTCACTCGTCGCCTGCTCCGTGATCGATGTATTCCGCAAGTCCTCGTTCTGGCGCTCGTGGCTATTGGCGGCGCCGGTGGTCTTCGGGCTGGCGGTGTATATCCGCGAACTCGATGTGCAGAAGCGCTTTACGAGTCCCGACACCTGGTTTCAGGGGCACGCGCTTTGGCATGTCATGTGCGCCGCAGGCCTTGCGCTGGCCTATCTCTACGCCCGCTCCGAGCGCCGCGAGGCGTAAACCGGGGAAACCTCGCTGCTGCGCCGCCGGTCCAACTGCCATAAGTTCGGCATCAGTTGAGGAACCGGTTATGTTGCAGACACTTCTGGCGCTCGCGGCCCTGGCCGCGCCCCCAACGCCGGACTATGCCGCCGATGTAGCGCCGATTCTCCAGCAGCACTGCGTGGAGTGCCACCGCGAGGGCGGCGGCGCGCCGATGGAATTCACCAGCTACGCCGACGCCCGCCGCCGCGCGCGCATGATTGCGCGGGTCACCCAATCGGGACGCATGCCTCCCTGGAAAGCCGGCGAGGGCGACTACCATTTCGTGGGCGAGCGCATCCTCAGCGACGACGAACTGGCGACGCTCAAGGCTTGGGCGCAGGCCGGTGCGCCGGGGGGGGATCTCGACAACGCGCCCGCGCCTCCGCCGCCCGCCACCGGCTGGGTGAACGGCGAGCCCGACGCCATCGTCACGATGGAAGCGCCCTTCACGATTCCCGCAGAAGGCCCCGATATCTACCGCAACTTCGTCGTGCGGCTGCCCGACCTGCCCAAGGGCACCTACCTCAAGGGCATGGACTACAAGCCCAGCGCCATGAGCGTCGCGCACCACGTCATTTTCACGCTGGACACCACGGGCAATCCGCGGCGGCTGTCGGATGCCAGCGACGTGCCGGGCTACGACGGCATGGAATCGAACATTGAGACCGAGCGTCTCGGCATCTGGGCGCTGGGCTCGCGGCCGCACCTCTTTCCCGAAGGTGTCGCGCTTGAACTCGAGCCCGGCACCGACATGGTCCTCAGCACGCATTTCCATCCTTCCGGAAAGGAAGAAACGGAAGTCGCGACGGTGGCGCTGTACTACACGCAAGAGCCGCCCACGCGCCGCTTCGTCGGGCTCGATGTGCCCTTCAGCTTCGGACTGCTCACCAACATGCGGATTCCCGCGGGCAAGAAGCACTACGAACTGACCGACACTTATACCCTGCATCAGGATGTGCTGCTGAGCGATATCTTCCCGCACGCGCACTACCTCGGCACGAAGATGGACGCGGTGGCGGCGTTCCCCGACGGAACCACCCGCACGCTGATCACCATCAAGGACTGGGACTTCGCGTGGCAGGAGCACTACCGCTACGAGACCCCGGTGGCGCTGCCTGCGGGCACGCGTATCGACTTCACCTTCCATTACGACAACTCGGAGTCGAACCCGCGCAACCCGACCAGTCCGCCCAAGCAGGTGACCTGGGGTCCCGCGTCGGACGACGAGATGGCCTGCATGACGCTCGGCCTCATTGTGGATACCGAGCAGCAGGAGGCCGCCCTCCGCCACGACTATGCCAACTGGGTATACGCCACGCTGCAGAATGCGGACTTCGGTCTCTTGAAGCGGCTGATTCACCAGGGCAAGCTCGAGCGGCTGGACTGGAACAACGACGGGCACGTGGAGGCCGGGGAGGTCGTACATACGGTCGCGAGTGTGATTCACCGCATGTGGACCACGCCCGACGAGTCGGGACTGCGCACCATGCTGCTCATGGAAATCCTGCGACGCACCGTGTGGGAAGACATCCGCATCTACGTCTACATCGGCGCAGGCGTGATTGCCGTGCTGCTTACAGGCGCCACCGGCCTGACGGGCTGGCTGGTGCGCCGGTGGCTGCGCAAACGGAAAGCGGCGCGCCAAGCCGGCGCGCCGCTGAATTCCGTTTCGCCGCAGGGCAGCTGAGTTAGGCCACCGTCACCTCTGAATCGAGGTAGACGTCCTGGATGGCGTGGAGCAGCGCGACGCCCTCGGCCATTGGGCGCTGGAAGGCCTTGCGGCCGGAAATCAGCCCCGTGCCGCCCGCGCGCTTGTTGATGACCGCCGTCTTCACCGCCTGCTGCAGGTCGTTCTCTCTGCTCGCGCCGCCGCTGTTGATTAGCCCCGCGCGGCCCATATAACAGTTCGCCACCTGGTAGCGCGTCAGGTCGATCGGGTGGTCGCTGCAGAGTTCGCTGTACATGCGCTTGTCGTATTTGCCGTAGCTGCCGCCCTCGTTCATCGCCGGGAATCCGCCGTTGTTCTCCGGCAGCTTCTGCTTGATGATGTCCGCGCCCAGCGTCACGCCCAAGTGGTTGGCCTGACCGGTCAGGTCGGCCGACACGTGGTAGTCTTGGTCCTTCTTGAAGGCCGAATTGCGCAGGTAGCACCAGAGAATGGTCGCCATGCCCTTTTCGTGGGCGTAGCAGAAGGCCTCGGAGACCTCCTCGATCTGCCGGTCCGACTCGTCGGAGCCGAAGTAGATCGTGGCGCCCACGGCCACCGCGCCCATGTCGTACGCGCGGTCGATGTTGCCGAACATGATCTGGTCGTAGTGGTTCGGGTAGGTCATCAGCTCGTTGTGGTTAATCTTGACGATGAACGGAATCTTGTGGGCGTATTTACGCGCCACCATGCCGAGCACGCCGAAGGTGGACGCCACGGCGTTGCAGCCGCCCTCGATGGCGAGCTCGACAATCTTCGCCGGGTCGAAGTAATCGGGGTTCTTGGCAAACGACGCGCCTGCGGAATGCTCGATGCCCTGGTCGACCGGCAGGATGGACATGTAGCCCGTGCGGCTGAGGCGGCCGTGCGAGAACAGCCACGCCAGGCTGTTCAGCGCGCGATTGTTGCGGTCGGATGCCGCATACACGCGGTCGACGAAGTCGGTGCCCGGCACCTGCAGCCGGTCCTTGGAAATCTTGGGGTTGTCGAAGCCGAGCAGGCTATCGGCTTCGCTGCCGAGCAGGCTCTTGATATCGGTGGCCATGGTCAATTCTCCTTGCGGTCTTCGCGGCTTACACCGCACCGGATCCAGTATTCGCCTGCCCCATGGCAGGTGTCAAACGTCCGGCGAATTCTGCGCGACGCAGCGCCGGGACTTAGTTTAAGGTTGTTCTCCGCGGCGCTATAATGAACGTTTCGATGTTAGCCGCGGATAAAGGAGCCCATGCCCATGCCTCGATTGCGGAACCTGCCTGCGATACTCTGCTGCGCCGCGCTGGCGGCGCTCACCGGGTGCTCGGGCGGTTCCAGTTTCGAAGGCGGCAACATCCTGCATGTGAACCTCGGCGCCGAGGTGCAGGACCTTGATCCGGATCTCGTCACCGGCGTGCCCGAACACCGCGCGCTCAGTTCGCTCTTCGAGGGCCTGACCGATCTCGACCCCGCCACCATGCAGCCCGTGCCCGCAGTGGCGAAGAGCTGGGACATTTCCGAAGACGCCACGCGCTATACCTTCCACCTGCGCGACGATGCGAAGTGGTCGAACGGCGACCCCGTGACCGCGAAGGATTTCGCCTATGGCTGGCAGCGGATTCTTACGCCCTCGCTCGCGGCCGAATACGCCTACATG
This sequence comes from Candidatus Hydrogenedens sp., assembly GCA_016125095.1. GTDB lineage: Bacteria > Hydrogenedentota > Hydrogenedentia > Hydrogenedentales > JAEUWI01 > WGMK01. The sequence continues at coordinate 197,205 of WGMK01000018.1, forward strand.
CTGTATTGCATCAAGAACGCCAAGCCCTTCAACGAGGGCAAGATCACCGAATTCAGCGAGGTGGGCGTCAAGGTGATCGACGACCACACACTCGAGGTGACGCTCGAATCGCCGACGCCGTACTTCCTCTCGCTGCACTATCACCAGTCGTATTTCCCGATTCATCAGGCCACGGTCGAGAAATTCGGCGGCATGGCCGAGCGCGGCAACCGCTGGACGCGCACGGGCAACCATGTGGGCAATGGCGCGTTCCGGCTGGTCGAGTGGCGGCCCGACGAGTACATCCGCGTCGAGAAGAACCCGTACTACTGGGACGCCGCATCGGTGCGGCTCGACGGCATCGAGTTTACGCCCATCAGCGACGTGTTGACGGAAGAGCGCAATTTCCGCGCGGGCAAGACGCAGATTACCGAGACGATTCCGCTGCAGAAGATCGAGGTCTACCGCGAGGAGAACCCCGAGGAGCTGATGGTCAATCCCTATCTCGGCGTGTATTTCTACCGCATCAACGTGACGCGCCCGCCGCTGAATGACGTGCGGGTGCGGCTGGCCTTGTCGAAGGCCCTCGATCGCGAACGCCTGGCGGCGGATGTGCTCAAGGCGGGCGAGCAGCCGGCGTACAACCTCACACCGCCGGATACTGCGGGCTACACCTCGTCCGCAAAAATGGACTACAACCCGGAAGAGGCCAAGCGCCTCCTGGCCGAGGCGGGCTTTCCCGACGGCAAGGGCTTTCCGAAGATCGAGCTGCTGTACAACACGAGCGAGCAGCACAAGACGATTGCCGAAGCCGTGCAGCAGATGTGGAAGAACACGCTCAATGTCGAGATCGGGCTGTACAACCAGGATTGGAAGGTCTATCTCGACTCGACCGATACGCTGAACTACGACCTCGCGCGCGCCGCCTGGATCGGCGATGTGGTCGATCCCATGAACTTCCTCGAGATGTTCACCAGCTACGGCGGCAACAACCGCACCGGGTATGATTCCGAGGTCTACGACCAGCTGATTGAGCAGGCCTATGCCACGCCGGAGCAGGGCCCGCGCTACGAAATCATGCGCCGCGCCGAGGCGCAACTGCTCGAGGACGCGCCCATCATTCCCGTGTATTTCTATACCACCAAGTACCTGAAGGCGGAAGAGGTGAAGGGATTCATTCCGAATATCCTCGATTACCGCCGCTGGAAAGACCTCTGGCTCGACACGAGCGGGAGCGGTGTATGAGGCGATTTGTGCGGCTTGGCCGCCTTGGAGTGCGGCAGCGGGCTGCCGCTTTGCTTAGGAAGCTCGCTTCCGTCGCTTGCATACAGGCTCGATGCGTACATACCGGCGACGGGAGCCAGCTCCCTCCGAAAAGCGGGAGCTATGCTCCCGCACTCCAAGGCGGCTGCGCCGCATTGCTCTTCGTTTTCGCCGCGCTGCTCTCCGGTTGCGGGGGGCGGCCGGTCTCGGACGAGATGGTCATTCGTGCGGGCAACCGCTCCGAGGTGCAGGACCTCGATCCGCATGTCGTGTCCGGCATCGCCGAATTCCGCGCGCTGGGCGCCTTGTTCGAAGGACTGGCCCGGGTGAATCCCGAGACGCTCGAGCCGGAGCCCGGTGTCGCGGCGTCGTGGGACATTGCGCCCGACGGCGTGCATTACACCTTCCATCTGCGCGACGACGCGCGCTGGTCGAACGGCGACCCTGTGCGCGCGCAGGATTTCGTATTCTCGTGGCGGCGTATGTTGTCGCCCGCGCTCGCGTCTGAATACGCCTACATGCTGCACGTGCTGAAGAACGGGCGCGCCTACAACGAGGGCGGACTGACCGACTTTGACCAGGTGGGTGTACACGCGCTGGACGACCAGACGCTCGCCGTCGAACTGGAAAGCCCCACGCCGTACTTCCTGAGCATGCAGGTGCACTTCTCGTGGTTTCCCGTGAATCCCGGCGTGGTCGAGGCGGCGGGCCCCATAGACCGCCGCGGCACAGGCTGGACCTCGAACGGCAAGCACGTGGGCAATGGGCCCTACATGCTCGAGGACTGGCGGCCCGACGAGGTGCTGCGGGTCGTGCGCAACCCGAACTACTGGGACGCGGAACACGTGCGCGCCGACGCGGTGGAGTTCTATCCCATCAGCAACGAGCAGACCGAGGAACGCGAATTCCGCTCCGGCAAACTCGACCTGACCTACAGCGTGCCGATCCACCGCATCCCGGTGTATCAGGCCGAGCAGCCCGAAGTGCTGGTCATCGCGCCCTACGTGCAGACCTACTACTACCGCTTTAACCTGTCGCGTCCGCCCTTCGACGACGCGCGCGTGCGCGAGGCCTTTTCGCTGGCCATCGATCGCGAGCGGCTGGCCTCCGAAGTGCTCAAGGCGGGCGAGCGCCCGGCGTATAGCTTCACGCCGCCCGATACCGCCGGCTACACCGCCGAGTACCGCGTGGGGCAGGATGGGGACAAGGCGCGCGCGCTGCTGGCCGAGGCGGGCTACCCCGGCGGCAAGGGCTTTCCGCGCGTCGAGATTCTCTACAACACCGCAGAGTTCGACAAGGTCATCAGCGAGGCCGTGCAGCAGATGTGGAAGGAAGAACTCGGCGTGGAGTCGGGCCTGCGCAACCAGGACTACAAGGTCTACCTGGACGCGATGAGCGCGCTGGATTACGACATCGCGCGGTCTACCTGGCTGGCGGATGTGATGGATCCCATCAACTTCCTCGAATGCTTCCTCACCGGCTCGGGCAACAACCGCACGGGCTACAGTTCCGAGGCCTTCGACGGTCATATCCGCGCGGCTTATGCCGAGCCCGACGCAGCGAAGCGCGAGGCCGACCTGCAAGCCGCCGAGAAGCAGTTGCTGCAGGACGCGCCCATCACGCCGGTGCTCTACATGACGCAGAAGTTCCTCAAGGCCGAGCGCCTGAAGGGCCTCGAGACCAATTCGCTCGGCTACATCCGCTGGCAGGATTTGTACATCGAGGACACGAAATAGCGAGATGGTGAAGGCATGACGCTGTATATCCTCCGCCGAATCGCGGCCTTCGTCCCGGTGATGATCGCCATCGCCACCTTCACGTTTTTCCTCATCCGGCTGGCCCCGGGCGGGCCCTTCGACAGCGAGCGCGCGGTGCCCGAGGCGGCCAAGCGCCAACTCGAGGCGGCCTACAACCTCGATGCGCCGCTTTATCGCCAGTACTTCGACTACATGGCCGCGGCCGTGCAGGGCGACCTCGGGCCGTCGTTCAAGAAGCCCAGCCGCACGGTGACCGAATGGATCGCGCTGCGTCTGCCGGTATCGCTCGAACTCGGCGCCTATGCGCTGGCGGTCGCGCTCGCCATTGGGCTGAGCGCGGGTATCATCGCGTCGCTCCGGCCCAACACGATCACCGACTACGCGCCGATGTCCTTCGCCATGTTCGGCATCTGCATTCCCAATTTCGTGCTCGGGCCGCTGCTGGTGCTCGTGTTCGCCATGTGGCTCGAATGGCTGCCGGTGTCGGGATGGCGCTATCCGGACGAAAAGATTCTTCCGGCCATCACGCTGGGCTCGGCCTACGCCGCCTACATCGCGCGCCTCAGCCGAGGCAGCATGCTCGAAGTACTGAGCCAGGATTTCATCCGCACGGCCCGCGCCAAGGGCCTGAGCGAGGCGTCCGTGGTGCTGCGCCATGCGCTGCGCGGCGGCCTTCAGCCCGTCGTGTCGTTCCTCGGGCCGGCGGCGGCCGCGCTGCTCACCGGCTCGTTCGTGGTCGAGAAAATTTTTCAGGTGCCCGGTCTCGGCAGCGAATTCGTCGAGGCCGCGCTGAACCGCGACTACACCATGATCATGGGGACGGTGCTCGTCTACGCCCTACTGCTGATGTCGCTCAACCTGGTGGCCGATATCGCGCTCGCCTGGCTCGATCCGCGCCTGAGGAAGCCCGCATGAGCGCCGAGGCCCTGGCAATCGGAGCGCCCGCGGAGAAGGGCTCGTCGCTCTGGCTCGACGCCTGGCGCAGGCTGCGGCGCAACCGGCTCGCGCTGTTCGGCGCCGTCGTGCTCGTGGCCGTCGTGGTGTTCAGCGTTGCCGGGCCGTGGTTCTGCACGTACTCCTTCGACGAGCAGGATACCGCGCTCGGCGCATCCCCGCCGTCGGCCGCGCACTGGTTCGGCACCGATGTGCTCGGCCGCGATCTGCTGGTGCGGTCCATGCACGGCGGCCGCGTGTCGCTGCTGGTGGGCATCGCGGCCACGTCGGTCTCGCTGCTCATTGGCGTGCTCTATGGCGCCATCGCGGGGTTCCTCGGCGGCCGCGCCGACGCCCTGATGATGCGGTTCGTCGACATGCTCTACGCCCTGCCCTTCACCATCTTTGTCATCATCCTCATGGTGTTTTTCGGCCGCAGCTTCATCCTCATGTTCCTCGCCATCGGCGCGGTGGAATGGCTCACCATGGCGCGCATCGTTCGCGGCGAAGTGCTGGGCCTGCGCCGCCGCGAATTTGTCGAGGCCGCCACCGTCATGGGGTTGCCTTCCCGACGCATTATCCTGCGCCACATCCTGCCCAATGCGCTTGGCCCCATCATCGTCTACGCCACGCTTACTGTGCCGCAGGTGATGCTCATGGAGGCCTTCCTGAGTTTCCTCGGTCTCGGCATCCAGGCGCCGCGGAGTTCCTGGGGCCTGCTCATCCACGAAGGCGTGCAGACCATGGAGGAATATCCGTGGCTGTTGCTGTTTCCCTCCATCGCCCTCTCGCTCACCCTGTTCAGCCTGAACTTCCTGGGCGACGGCCTGCGCGACGCGCTTGATCCGCGCGGCGGGAGGGACTGATGAGCCTGCTGGCGGTCGATAACCTGCGCACCTATTTCCACACCCGCGAGGGCGTGGCGCGCGCGGTCGATGGCGTCTCTTTCCGCGTGGAAGCGGGGGAGAACGTGGGCATCGTCGGCGAGTCCGGCTCCGGGAAATCGGTCACGGCCTACAGCGTCATGGGGCTCATCCCCTCGCCGCCGGGCCGCATCGAATCGGGCAAGGCGATGTTCGAGGGACGGGACCTGCTGGCGCTGCCCGCACGTGAATTGCGCCAGATCCGCGGCCGCGACATCGGCATGATATTTCAGGATCCGATGACGGCCCTGAATCCGTACATGACTATCGGGCAGCAACTGATCGAGCCCCTGCGCACGCACGCGCAGGTGTCGAAGGCCGAGGCCATCGACCGCGGCAAGGCCATGCTGCGCGAGGTGGGCATTCAGGATCCCGAACGCCGCATGGGCATGTATCCGCACGAGTTCAGCGGCGGCATGCGCCAGCGCGTGATGATCGCCATGGCGCTGATCACGCGGCCCAAGCTGCTCATTGCCGACGAGCCCACGACGGCGCTTGACGTGACCGTGCAGGCGCAGATCCTCGACCTCATCAACCGGCTCCGCGAGGAGTTGGGCATGGCCGTCATCTTCATCACGCACGATCTGGGCGTGGTGGCGCGCGTGTGCGATCGCGTGGCGGTCATGTATGCCGGGCGCATGCTCGAATCGGCCGACGTCGAAGCGCTCTACGCGGACACGCGCCACCCCTACACCCGCGCGCTGATGGACTCGATTCCGTCCTCGCGCGCACACGGCGAAGAGTTGTTCGCGATTCCCGGGTTGCCGCCCGATCCGGCTCGGCCTATCCTCGGGTGTCCCTTCGCGCCGCGCTGCGCGCACGCGCTCGATACCTGCCGCGCAGGAGAGTTTCCGCTGCTCGACGTCGGCGCCGGACATGCCTCGGCCTGCCCCGTGTGGGCCCACGGCCGGAAGGTGGTGGCATGAACTGCAGGCGCGACACGGTAGGGCGAGCGTACCTGCGAGCCTCTTCTTTGCAGCGAAGCTGCTTTGGAGTGCGGCGGAATTGCCGCCGCTTTGCTGAGGAAGCTCGCTTCCGGCGCTTGCACGGCGGATTGGAAGCTGCATCACGACGACAGGAGCAAGCGCCCTTCGGAAAAGCGCAAGCAAGTCTTGCGCACTCCAAAGCGGCGTCGCCGCGAGGTGTGTTCGCATGACGCCGCTGCTCGAGGTCGAGAACCTGCAGACCCATTTCCCGATCACGCGCGGCGTCATTTTTTCGCGCTCGGTGGCCACGGTGCGCGCGGTCGAAAACGTATCGTTGCAGCTGCATGCCGGCAAGACGCTCGGCCTCGTCGGAGAATCCGGATGCGGCAAGTCGACGCTCGCGCGCACCATCGTCGGACTCGCCCCGAAGACCGGGGGGACGGTTCGCTTCGAGGGGAAGGCGCTCGATATCCGCGACGATGCCTTCCGGCGTGGCGTGCAGATGGTGTTTCAGGATCCCTACGCCTCGCTCAACCCGCGCATGACGGTGTACAGCACGCTTGCCGAGCCGCTGCTGGTACACGGCATCTGTGCGAAGAACGAAGTGCCAGCACGGGTGGCCGAGCTTATGGACAGCGTCGGGCTGGCGTCGCGCCACGTGCGCAAGTATCCGCACGAGTTCAGCGGCGGCCAGCGGCAGCGCATCGCCATTGCGCGGGCGCTCGCGCTCGAGCCGCGCGTCATCATCGCCGACGAACCCGTCTCCGCGCTCGATGTCAGCGTGCAGGCGCAGGTGCTGAACCTGCTGCGCGGGCTCTCGCGCGAGCGCCAGTTGGCCATGCTGCTCATCTCGCACGACCTTGGTGTGGTGCGTCACATGGCCGATGAAATCGCCGTCATGTATCTCGGGCGGATTGTGGAGCAGGGGCCGTCTGAAGCTGTGTTCGAAAGCCCGAAGCACCCGTACACGCGCGCGTTGCTGGACGCCATTCCCATGCCCGACCCGGTGTACGAACGTAGCCGCCAGCGCGTGCGTCTGCAGGGCGATCCGGCGTCACCGTTGAATCCGCCGCCCGGCTGCGCCTTCCATCCGCGCTGCGCCTGGGCAGCCTACGAATGCCGCCGCTCCGTGCCCGCGCTTGAGGGCGAAGGGCATCAGGCCGCCTGTCTCCGCCAGGCCGAGGTCGCCGCCGGGGCGCCCGCGCAGCCGGCTCAGTCCTCCGGGCCCGCGCAGTAGTCGTCTTCTTCGCCCGGACAGAGGTGGTAGCCGCCGAGATTGTAGAACTGAATCACGCGCAACAATTCCGATATCGAGATGCGCCAGTCGTCCGGCGCGTAGTCGGCGCTGTGCCGCGTGCAGGTCTCGTCGCCGGGACCCGGATTGAATCCGTCCTCGCCCGCCACGTCACAATGGAAGATAGACGCGTTGTACAGCTGGATCACCCGCAGCACTTCGGTCAGGCTGATGTCGAGGTCCTCGTTGGTATCGGTCGCGTGATAGGGTGCGTCGGTGATCAGGCAGAAAGCATAGTCCTGCCCCGTCTCCGCATAGTTCAACCCGTTGGAGTCTGTCACGCCGGATTTGCCATCGCCGTTGTTGCTCGTGACCCATTTGAACGTACAGTTGCTAGAGTCTATGGCGCGGATGCGTATCCAGCCGCCGGTGAGCAGGATGGGATTCGGCAGCCACGCTGTGAATTCGATCAGCTTTGGCTGGCGCTGCGCATCGGCGTAGTATTCGTATTCGCGCACGCGGATCGTCGGGGTCACGCCCTCCGACAGTTCTACCGATCCCGGCTCGCCCGAGGAATCGCGGTAGAGCGTGATCTCGAATTGCTCGGGGATGTCGCTACAGAGCGCGTTGTCGTTGACGATGCCCGCAAAGCCCCACCACTTCACACCCCAGATGCCGCCGAAGAGGCCGTAGTAATTGTCGAGCCGCATCGCGTTCGAGGTGTCGGAACTGCCGAATCCGTTCCAGGTTTCGTAGGGCAGGGCGGGGGCCTGGCCGAACTCTGCGTCGCCGCAGCCCGGCTCGGGATACCACGGCAGCACGTCGCCCGGCAGGCAGAGCGAGAACACACCGCCATCGGCATCGTTGCCCGAGAATGTCGTCACAACGAGCCAATACACGTTGCCCGGTACCAGCGGAATCTTATCGTTGATGTTGAAGGCGGGCAGGTTGCCGTCGCCATCGTTATCGTCGTAGGCCACCATGTTGGCCAGCGGGGCCGCGGGGTCGAAGCCGCTGCAGTAGAGCGCGAACACCGGGTCCGCCACCGTGGTGTCTTCCGCAATCAGGGAAGCCTCGAAGTATTCGCGGGCGTTGGCGCGAAACGGGTTCGCCACATAGGGCATGTTGTCCTGCACGGTATCTATGGTAGCGAGATTACAGGCGTCGTCGACTCCGTTTCCAACGGCCCGATTGAAATGCAGTGAGGTATCCCCGAGAGCGCCAGGGATGGGGCGCTCGCATGCTGCGTCGCGCACGAATCCTCCGCCCAGGCAGACACTGAAGGCGCCCTCCGTCGCGGTGGTGTCTCCGCTCACGACCAGCCAATACCGCGTGCCAGCCTGCAGGTTGATGCCGTCGGAATCCAGAAGGCCGCTCCGGCCGTCCGCACCGCCGTTCTCGTCGAAGGCCAGCAGGTTGGCGCCCGGGTTCAGCGGGTCGAAGGGGTCGCAGTACAGCGAGAGCGTGGTGGAGAGGCCCGGCGGGTCGACCGATTCGATCTGCGCGGTCAGCGCCGCCGTGCCGGTGCCCTCAGCGCGGATAGGGAACGCCTGGTAAGGCACGAAGTCATTGGTCGAGTCCAGCGTCACAAGCTCGCAGTTCAGGCTGACCGATTCGCTGCCGGCAGCCCGCCGGTTAAAGTGCGTCGAGAGCGGGTCCAGCAGCCCCATCAAGCTATCGGAACAGACCTCAGCGCCCTTGCCGGCTTGGGCTGCCGCTTGGCCTGAAATCTCCAGTAGAAGGACGCAGATAACCAGACAAACCGGCCTCGCCATGACTCATTCCTCGCTCGGTTCGCCTCTCTCGTCATTGAACGCTAAATAACGTATACCACACATTCGCTAAGAACGAAACCCGCGATAGCACAAAAAAAACGCGGCGGACCCCGTAGGGCCCGCCGCGCCGAAGCGTATGCGAGTGCGTTATTCGGCGCGCTTGCGCATCACGTTGGCCGCCGCAAGCAGCGCGGCAAAGACCGCCAGCGCCACGAGTACGTCGGAAAGGGGGCCACCACCGGCGTCGCTGCCGGTGCCGCAGCCCGTGGCGCTGTCGCCCTTGTCGAACAGCGTGCCCACGCCCGTCAGTTCTACAACGATGTTGCCGTTCGGGTCGCCGCTCAGCGCCAACGTGCCCTCGAAGGTGCCCTGCGAGGCCGGCGAGAAGCGCACCGTGATGACCGCCGAGTCGCCGCTGCCCAGCGTGTAGTCGGCCGTGCCGACCACGGAGAAGCCGTTGCCCTGCGCCGTCGCGGTACCGCTGAGTTCTGCGTCGCCCACGTTGGTGATGCGCACATCGGCGGTCTTGGCGGCGTTGCGCACCAGGCTGCCGAAGTTAATCGCGCCGGTGTCGGCCTTCAGGTCGGCCGGCAGGTCGATCTGAACGAACTCGCCGAAGAGCGACAGGCGGCTCAGGTCGGCGCTCAGGCGGCGGGTAGCGCTCACCTCGTTCGAGATGCCCGCACGGCTCCAGCCCTGGCCCACCGGCTTCAGCACCACGCCCTGATCGCTGCCGTCCACGATCGTTTCGAAGGCGCGGAAGATGGTACCGCGCAGCAGCGAGTCACTGTCGTAACGCAGGGTCACGCCCGGCGCGCCGTCCACGCTCACGTCGTCGAGTTCGGAGAATGTCAGGCCGTCGTCGTCGCTCACGATGATGCTCAGGTCCAGAAACGACTCGGTAAACAGCGGACCGGCCGGCACGTTGTTCACCGCGGCCGAAGCGTCTTCCGGCGCGAGGATGCTGGCCGGGTCGCAGCTGATGGTCGCGACGACCACACCCTGCTCGCCCGGCACGATCAGGTCGCGCCGCACGGTAATCGAGTACACCTGATCCGGATCATCCGGGTTCGCAATGCTCAGTGTCAGCAGGCCGCCGGCGCCATCGCCCAGCCAGGACTTCATGATGGTGCGGCGGGTGCAGCCCAGCGAAGCGCCGTTCGCCACCCACAGGTCGCCGTCGCCCGGCAGGTTCACGAAGGGATTGTCCAGCAGTCCGTTGCTGTCGCTGTCGATACCCTCGATTACTGCAAAGCGGCGCAGGTCGGATACCGCTTCGCGCTGGTCGCCGTTCGGAATCGCCGTCGCCGTGAGGAAGTAGGAGCCGAGGCCCAGTTCGATGTCGATCGGGAAGCCATTCTCGATATCGCTGGAAGAGCCGAGCACCACGCCGTCGATGGCGTAGATCATTTCCACGTCCACCGGGAGGCAATCGTCGGTCGCGGCGAATGCGAGGTCGGCCGAGAGGCGGATCGTCGTCTTGCCGGTACCCTGCGGGATGATCACGTTGCTCGGCGGGCTGGTGAGGCTCACCGATTCAATGGCGCAATCCTCGAGCTCGACGGTGCCTTCGCCCTCGCCTTCAAGCGCGCCTTCGCCTTCTTCCGGAATGATGCAGCCCGAACCCGCCACGGTCACCGTGCGCGAAGCCGTCGCGATATTGCCGGAGTTGTCGCGCACCGTGTAGGTGATCGTGTACACGCCTTCCGAACCGCGGTCGAAATTCGTGCCAGTTACCACCATCCGGCCGGTCAGGTCGCCGTTGCACTCATCGAACGCAATGGCGCCCGGGTCGGTGTACGAGTCGCCGCAGTCAATCGTGAAATCGCCGCCGTTCAGGGTGATTACCGGCTTGGCCCGGTCTACCACCGTAACCGTGCGCTTCACTTCCGCCGCGGCATTACCTGCCTTGTCCGTCACGTTATAGCGGACCGTGTAGGTGCCCGGCACCGAGGTATTCACGTTCGCGCCCGTGGTCACCACGTTCACGCTCAAGTCGCCTCCACAGGCGTCGGTCGCGGTCGCGCCGGCGTCCACATACGCGCTCGTGCACTCGATGGTCTCGGTGGCGTTGCCCGTCAGGGTGATAACCGGCGCCGTGTGGTCTTCCACGACCACCAGGCGCGATGCGGAGTCGCTATTGCCCGAGCCGTCGGTGACCGTGTAGGTCACGCGGTAGGAGCCCGGCACGCCATTCTTGACCTGCGTGGCGGCGTCAGAGACGACATCCAGTTCCTCGTCGCAGTTGTCCGTCGCTTCCACGCCGGGTTCCACGAAGGCCTCGCCGCATTCAAGAATCGTGACGGCGCCTCCGGTCAGGTTGATCTTCGGAGCCGTCGTGTCTTCGACACGCACCGTGCGCGTCCGCTGCTGCGTTTGGGTGGTGCCGTCCGACGCTCGGTACGTCACCGTGTAGGTGCCCGGCGTGCTGGTATCGACAGCACTGCTGTTAATGGTAACGGGAAGGCCACCCTTGCAAAGATCGGTGGCGGTTGCCCCAAGTTCAGTGTACGGGCTACCGCACTGGATGATCTGCGGGTTGGCACCGGCCAGCGTTATCGTGGGCGCCGTCTTATCGACCACAGTTACCGTGCGTGTAGCCACGCGCGCGTTGTTATTGGCCGCGTCCTTCACGTTGTAGGAGAGGGTGTAAACGCCTGGCGTACGGGTGTCGAGGCCCCCAAGGTTCTTGACGATGCTCGCGGTCAGATCGCCGCCGCACAGGTCGGCCGCCGTGGCGCCGGGATCGGTGAACGTCGTACCGCATTCGACCTCGAGGTTTATGGTGGGGTTGCCAATCAAGGTAATCGTCGGCGCGATCGTATCGACCACCGTAATCCGCCGGGTCAGCTGCACAGCGGCATTGCCACCCGAGTCCGCGACGTTGTACGCCAAGGTATAGGAGCCGGGCGTACTGGTGTTTACGGTGCCGCTCACCACGACCCTGCTGGTGAGGTCGCCCTCGCAGGGGTCGGTGGCCGTGTACCCCGGATCCACAAAAGGCGTCTTACATTCGAGCGTGATGTCCGTGCTGCCGATTAGCGTGAGCGTCGGCGAATCGGAATCGCGGACCACGACGACACGCTGCTTCACCGCGCTGTCGAAACCGAAGCTGTTCTGTACCTGATAGGTCAGGGTGTAGTCGCCCGCGCGGCTCGTATTCACCGCGCCCGTGATATTCACCTCATCGGTGATATCCCCGTCGATATTGTCCTCGGCCGTGAAGCCAGGCTCGATGTATTCGTCTTTGCAGTTCAGCTCGATGATGCTATCGCCCAGCAGCGTCACCACCGGGGCGTCTGCGGCGATGATATCCACCGAGTCGATGGCCGAATTCGTCTGGCCGCCGTCCAGCACGCGGTACAGCGCCTGAGCCTTCGCTTGCACCGTGCCGTCCCAGTCTTCGGGCTCCTGCAGCGTATAGGTGAAGGTGAACGGAAAGGCGGGCGTCGTGGTCCACAGTAGATCCCACGTGCCGCTCACCACCCCGCCGGAAAGGTTCAGGTCGAGTTCGGGCACGGCCCCGCTGATCTCGATCGGCACGGTGAAGCCGTTGGGCACCGTAATCTTCGCGCCGAGCGCGTAAACCTCGTCGCAGGTGCTGCTTACGGTAACCTCGATCGGCACGCGGCCATCGGCACCGCGCGAAATGATCCGCTGATCTACCGTGATGCACTGTGCTGCGGCCAACCCGGGCAGCGCCAGAATAATCGCCGCTGCCAAGCCCAGGGCAGAAGCCCCCCAAGTTCCTCGTCGCGTCGAACGCGCCACCAGGTTAAGCATCCAATTCTGCCTCCGTGTTCATCACCGCCCCGGCGGACGGCCAAGCCCTGCGATGCCCGAGCGGCCCTATCGATTCTACGAATACAATAGGCCGCGTCGGTTGCGCGCCCTCGGCGCGCCCCCATCTCGCCCGTGCCCGCGCAAGTCCAAGCAAGCGCGTGTTTTGTCAAGGGTAAACGCTAACATGGTTCAGGCGGGAAAACAAGTTTCTAGTACCTCCGCCGGGCAGGGATTCGGGGGCCAATCCGCCCGCCGACACGCCTTGACCCACTCGCCTGCCGTTTGCTATGCTGTTGGGCCGCCGTGTGTTACGGCGGAATATCCTCTTGAAAGGAGAATGGAGCAACCATGAGTGAAGAACAGGCGGTACGGGACAGCGGCGCAGCCGCGTTAGCCGTGCCAGAACCGGCGGCAGGCATGCTCGATCTTGAGCGCGAGCTTGAAGAGCAGCTGGCTGCGGCCACGATGGACAGTCTTTTCCTCGAGCAGGAAACCAATTTCCGCGAGGGCGAGGTGGTGAGGGGCCGAATTGTCGAGGTGATGGACGATCGCGTCCTCGTCGACATCGGTTACAAGAGCGAAGGCACCGTCAGCATCGGCGAGTTCTCCCGTCCGGACGATCTCAAGCCCGGCGATGAATTCGACGTGTTTATCGACGAACCCGAAAACGAAAACGGCATGCCGGTTCTCTCGAAGATCAAGGCCGACCGTATCAAGAACTGGGAAATCGTCCAGAAGATTTACGAAGAAGACGGCATTATCGAGGGCATCATCGCCCGCCGCGTCAAGGGCGGCCTCAAGGTCGACATCGGTATCGACGCGTTTATGCCGGCCAGCCAGCTGACCTTCCGCCCCACGGGAGACCTCGAGCGCTATATCGGCCAGAAGATGGAAGTGAAAATCATCAAGCTGACCAAGCGCCGCCGCAACGTGGTGGTGAGCCGCCGCAAGCTGCTCGAAGAGCAGCGCGCCGGCGAGAAGCAGCGCTTGCTCGACACGATCGCCGTCGGCCGCGTGATTCCGGGCGAAGTGAAGAACATCACCGATTTCGGCGCCTTCGTCGACGTCGGCGGCATCGACGGCCTCCTGCACGTCACCGACATGAGCTGGGGCCGCGTGAAGCACCCCTCGCAGGTTGTTTCGGTGGGCGACAAGATCGAGGTCATGGTCCTCAATTTCGACCCGCAGAGCGAGCGCATCAGCCTCGGCCTCAAGCAGAAATCGGAAAACCCCTGGAAGACCGCCGTGGATCAGTACCCGGTGGGCAGCATCCAGCGCGGCAAGGTCGTCAGCATGACCGACTACGGCGCGTTCGTGCAGCTTGAAGAGGGCGTCGAGGGCATGGTCCACGTCAGCGAAATGAGCTGGACCCGCCGCGTGCGCCACCCCAACGAAGTGCTTGAGCTCGACAACGAAGTGGCCGTGATGGTGCTCAGCGTCGACCCCGAGGCCGAGAAGATCGCCCTGGGTATCAAGCAGACCCAGCCGAACCCCTGGAAGAGCATCGGCGAACGCTTCCCGATCGGCTCCACGGTGTCCGGCGTCGTCCGCAACCTCACCGATTACGGCGCGTTCGTGCAGTTGGAAGAAGGCATCGACGGCCTCCTGCACGTCAGCGACGTTTCCTGGACCGACAAGGTCACGCACCCGAACGAAGTGCTGGAAAAGGGCCAGGAAGTCACCGTCAAGATCCTCAGCATCGACCCCGAGGCCGAGAAGATCAGCGTGGGCATGAAGCAGCTGGAAGAAGACCCGTGGATGCGCGTCATCGAGAAGCTGCCGATCGGCTCGCACGTCGAGGTCGAAATCGCCAAGCTGGTCAGCTTCGGAGCCTTCGCCAAGCTCGAGAACGGCGTCGAGGGCCTCATTCACGTGAGCGAGCTCGCCGACGACCGCATCCAGAAGCCCGAAGAAGTGCTCAACGTGGGCGACAAGGTGATGGCCAAGGTCATCAGCATCGGCCCGGTCGACCGTAAGATCGGCCTGAGCGTGCGCGAATACGAGCGCGACCTCGAGAAGCAGATGATCTCCGAGCACGGCCAGTCCAGCGGCGGCCAGGTAGACGTGAGCGCGCAGGTGCAGCGCTCCGTGCCGGGCTATGAAGCCGGCAAGAGCCTGGAAGACGTGGCCCACGAGATGATGGCCGCGGTACGCAACGCCGAGCGCGCGGCGGCCGAGGCCGCAGCGGCGGCAGCGGCCGAGGCGGCTCCCGTAGCCGACGAAGCCCCGGCGGCGGACGCGGACACGGAAGAGAAGGCCGAGTAAGGGCCTAGGCCCGAGTGTCTATCCGGGAGCGCCGCCACCGAGACGGCGCTCCCTTTCTTGTTTCAGCAGCCCCGAACTGGGCATAGCCCAGTGCATAGATACGCACCATCGCGAACCGGCGCGGCCCCGCCCGCGCGCACACCAAGGAGTGGAACATGGCGACCACATTGAACCGGAAGAAATCGAAGCACCCGATGGCTGGCACGCGCATGCGCGGCGCCGACATGATCATTCAGGTCATGGCCGATGAAGGCGTAGACACCGTATTCGGCTACAGCGGCGGCGCAATTCTTCCGACCTATGACGGCGTGTTCCAGTGGAACGCCCGCAATCCCAAGCAGCGCATCAACCTGATCGTTCCCGCGAACGAGCAGGGCGCGGGCTTCATGGCCGCCGGCTATTCGCGCGCCACGGGCAAGGTCGGCGTCTCCATCGTCACCAGCGGTCCCGGCGCCACGAACAGCGTTACGCCCATCCGCGACGCCATGGCCGACTCCATCCCCATGATCCTCATCTGCGGCCAGGTGCCCCGCAAGGCCGTCGGCAGCGACGCCTTCCAGGAGGCCCCGGTCTTCAACATCATGAGCGCCTGCGCCAAGCATGTCTTCCTCGTGCAGAACGAGCAAGAACTCGAGGCTACCATCCGCTCGGCCTTCTTCATCGCCCGCAGCGGCCGCCCCGGCCCCGTTGTTATCGACGTGCCCAAGGACGTCCAGAACTGGGAAGGCGAGTACAAGGGCGAAGGCATGCTGCCCATGCGCGGCTATCAGGAACGCCTGCGCAAGATGACCGAAGCCCGCATGCCCAAGGAGGCCGCCGAGGAATTCTTCGCGATGCTCAAGGCCGCCAAGCGCCCGCTGATGTACGTCGGCGGCGGCGCCGTGCTGGGCAACGCGGCCGACGAGGTCCGCAAGTTCATGCACAAGTTCCAGGTGCCGGCCGTCACCACGCTCATGGGGATCGGCGCGGTCGACACGCAGGACGACCTCTGTCTGCACATGCTCGGCATGCACGGCACGGCCTACGCCAACTACGCCATCGAAGACTGCGACCTGGTCATCGCCGTCGGCGCGCGCTTCGACGACCGCGTCTGCGCGGTGCCCGACCAGTGGGCCAAGCACGCCAAGGTGGCGCAGATCGACATCGACTCCGCCGAAATCAACAAGGTGAAGCGCGCCGACTGGCACCACGTGGGCGATGCCGCCGTGGCCCTGCGCGATCTGATGGCCTTCGGCAAAAACGTGAAGACCGACACCGCCAAGTGGCTCAAGCACATCAAGGCGCTCAAGAAAGCGCACCCGATGGGCTACAACCAGGACAGCGAAATCATCCAGCCGCAGGAAGTCTGCGAGATGGTCAACCACTTCACCAAGGGCGAGGCCATCATCACCACCGGCGTCGGCCAGCACCAGATGTTCGCGGCGCAGTACTTCGATTTCAAGGAGTCGCGCACCTGGCTCACCTCCGGCAGCATGGGCACCATGGGCTACGGCCTGCCCGCCGCTATCGGCGCGCAGGTGGGCTGCCCCGGCAAGATCGTCATCGACATCGACGGCGACGGCAGCATCCGCATGAACCTCGGCGAAATGGAGACCTGCACCACCTACAACCTCCCGGTGAAGATCCTCCTGCTCAACAACCTCGGCGACGGCATGGTTGTGCAGTGGCAGACCCTCTACTACGAAGGCCGCTTCACCGGCACCGACAAGTCGCTCCACATGAAGGACTTCGTCAAGGCCGCCGAGGCCGACGGCTTCAAGTTCGCCAAGCGCGTCGAAAAGCGCGCCGACCTGAAGAAGGTGGTCAAGGAATTCGTCGAGTTCGACGGCCCCGCCTTCCTCGAAGTCATGACCGACAAGTTGTCGTTCGTGTACCCGATGGTCGGCCCTGGCATGTCCTACGCCGAAATGGCCACCGGCCCCTACATCCCCGGCCGCACCGAAGAAGATCGCGAAGAACGCCTCGAAACCTCCGACAGCTTCTAAGCAAACGAAAGCGTCCATACCCCGCCCCCGCCAACCCGGCGCGGGCGGGGTTTTTCTATGGTGCGGGTCGCCAAATATTCTCTTGCTGTGTCGGGGTCTCCTGCCCCCGACACCCGCGCGACCGTCAGGTCTCCATTATCCTGCAACATAGCACCGCACGGCCCAACGCGGGGATCCCCCCCCGCATGGGTGGCCAACCTCGGAGCGGGTTGCCTAGCCGCTTGCCCCGGGAATCCCCGTCTGGTAGCGTGCGTTCTCCGCATGCAAAGGAGAATCCGCATGAGCCTCGCCCAGCGTTTCCGTAACATCTGGCGTCCGTGGAATTTCCATCTGCACCACCAGCTGCACACGGGCAAGCCGTTTTTCGAGGGCTGGTATTTCAAGGTGGTGGATGCCGAGGGCGCGCAGCCCTATGCCTTCATTCCCGGGGTGTTTCTGGGCAAGGGCGCCCACGCCTTCATTCAGGTGCTCGACGGACGTGCCGGCACCTCGTGGTATCACCGCTATCCGCTTGACGCCTTCAAGGCCGACCGCGAGCGCTTCGATGTGCGCATCGCGGGCAGCCGGTTTCATGCGGGCGGTATCGAGCTAAACATCGACCAGCCGGATCAGCGGATTACCGGCGCGGTGCGGCTGGGTCCCTGGAGCGACTGGCCGGTCACCACCTTCTCGCCCGGGGTGATGGGGCCCTATTCCTTCGTGCCCTTCATGGAGTGCAAGCACGGCATCCTCAGCCTCGACCACGCACTCGAGGGCACGCTGAACGTGGACGGCACCGCCACCACGTACGACGGCGGCCGCGGCTACCTGGAAAAGGACTGGGGGCGCAGTTTTCCGCTGGCGTATGTCTGGACCCAGAGCAACCACTTTGACCGGCCCGGACTCTGCGTCACCGCATCGGTCGCGCGCATTCCTTGGGTCACGGGCGATTTCCGCGGCTTCCTCGTCGGCTTTCTGCACGATGGCACCCTGCACCGCTTCACCACCTACACTGGCGCGGTCATCGAAGCCCTGCGCCTCACCCGCACCCACATGAGCCTCGCCATCCGCAACCGCACGCACCGGCTCGAAATCGAGGCGGAGAAGACCGGCGGCGCGCTGCTGCATGCGCCCTACGAACACGACATGCTCGAGCGCGTGGCCGAGACCATGACCTCGAACATCAGCCTGCGGTTCACCACCCTCGGCGGCGACGTCGTTTACGAGGGCATCGGCCGCTCCGCCTGCCTCGAAACGCAGGGCGAACTCGAGCTAATCTGCGACGACATCGAGCGCGACGCCTAGCCTTTGACGCGCGGCGGCACCCATCTGTTACGATGGATCCCGTGGAAACAAACGCATCCGGCGCGCACAAGCGCGCCCAGCCCAGCGAGGTACCGACATGAACGCTACCGCGAAACTGCATGCCCTCGGCCAGAGCCTCTGGCTCGACAACATCACCCGCGCCCTCCTCACCAGCGGCACGCTCGCCCGCTACATTCAGGAGTGGTCCGTCACCGGCCTCACCTCGAACCCCACGATTTTCCACAAGGCCATCGGCGGCAGCGCCGATTACGACACCGCCGTGTCGGAACTGGTGAAGGCCGGTAAATCCGGCGAGGAACTGTTCTTCAACCTCGCGATTGAAGACCTGCGCGGCGCGGCCGACCTGTTCCAGCCCATCTACGAACGCACCTGCGGCGTGGACGGATTCGTGTCGCTCGAGGTGTCGCCCCTGCTCGCGCGCGATGCCGAGGGCACGATCGCCATGGCCAAGCAGCTCCACGCGCAGGCCGCGCGGCCGAACCTCTTCATCAAGATTCCCGGCACCCCCGAGGGCCTGCCCGCCATCGAGGAAGCCATCTTCTCAGGCGTGCCGGTCAACGTCACCCTGCTGTTTTCCAGCGCGCAATACGTGGCCGCGGCCGAGGCCTACCTGCGCGGCATCGAGCGCCGCATCGAAGCCGGCCTCCCCGCCGATGTCGCCTCCGTCGCCTCGCTCTTCATCAGCCGCTGGGACGGCGCCGTGCACGATCAGGTGCCGGATGACCTGAAGAACAAGCTCGGCATCGCCGTGGGTACGCAGGCCTACAAGGCCTATTCCGATCTGCTGGCCGAAGACCGCTGGCAGCGCGCCTTCAACGCCGGCGCCCGCCCCCAG
Organism: Candidatus Hydrogenedens sp.; assembly: GCA_016125095.1. Classification (GTDB taxonomy): domain Bacteria; phylum Hydrogenedentota; class Hydrogenedentia; order Hydrogenedentales; family JAEUWI01; genus WGMK01. The sequence continues at coordinate 216,168 of WGMK01000018.1, forward strand.
CGTCTGCTCATGGCCAGCACCGGCACCAAGGATCCCAACGCTTCCGACGTGCTCTACATCGAGCACCTCGCCGCGCCGCTCACCGTGAACACCATGCCCGAAGGCACCCTGAAAGCCCTCGCCGACCACGGCAACATCGGCGCCACCCTCCCCCGCGACGGCGGCGATTCCGAAGCGACTCTGCAGAAATTCACCCAAGCCGGCATCGACCTCGACGCCCTCGCCGAGAAGCTCCAAATCGACGGAGCCGATTCCTTCGTCAAATCCTGGAACGAACTGCTCGAGGTGATCGAAGAAAAAAGCGGCGCCATCAAAGCCGCCGGCTGAACGAAGCCGTCGTAGGTCGGGATTCTATCCCGGCATCACGGTGCGTCGGCTCCGGTATCCGCCGGGATAGAAATCCGAAGTTATGACCCGAAAACGGTGGGGCGAGACTCCGTCGAGCCATCTTGACGCGATGACTCAGAACCGGAGCGTACACATCGCGCCGCCCCAATACCGTCATCGCCGTGCAAACGGGGACCCATCCTGACGCGGCGGTGGTTGCGCCGAAGCGACGCGTTGGCTCCGGTATCCGCCGGGATAGAATCCCCACCTACGAATCTCCCAATCCCCAGCAATCCTCTCCATCAGCGGACAACCATCTTCCCTCAGCCCCGCGCCTTCAGCAAATCCCGTATCTCCGTGAGCAGTAGTTCCTCCTTCGTGGGCTCTGGGTCCGCCGGGGCGGCTTCTTCCACCTTTTTCGCGCGGAGGATAAAGCCCAAAAACTTCACGGTGAAGAAGAAGAGCGCCAGCGAAACGATGAGAAAGTTCACGACCTCGCCGAGGAAGAGGCCGTAGGGGATCTCCTGTTCGTTCACCACCAGCTTCCAGCCCACGTAACCCTGATCGCCGGGCAGGATCAACGCGACCGCCGGCATGATGAGATCCTTCACCAGCGAGTCGACGATTTTTCCGAAGGCCCCGCCGATGACCACGGCGACCGCTAGTTCCACGGCGTTTCCCTTTAGGGCGAAGGCCCGGAACTCGTCCATCAATCCGCGGCCGTGTTTCAGGGCGCCGCTTGCAACGTCTTTCATGGCGTGTGCTCCTTCCTCTTGCACTGTGCCGGCCGCTAATCGGCCGGGCCTTCTGCCGCGCGTAGTGTCGCACAGGTGCGCTGGATAGGCAATACACCAGCATGGGCGGACCGCCCGCCGCCGCATCGTCCGCTCGGCATCCAGTACAATCGCCGGGTGGAGGAGTCGTTCATGACCAGAGTTTTTCTTGCCACCTGCTTGTTCCTGCTTTCGCCGCTTGCTGCCTATGCAGAGTACCTGTCCAGCCCCGTCGCTTCGGAGGCTTACGGCCGCCTCGGCGCGGCGCTGGCCCAGCAGGGCATCACCGTTCTCCGTCCCGACGAGTCGAAACCCGAATGGTGGGCGGGCGCGCCGAGCGTCGTGCGGGACGAGGACGGCAGCTTCTGGATGGCGTGCCGCATGCGCAGCGCCGACCTGCCGCGCGGATTGCGCGGCTATGAAATCCGCATTCTCAAGAGCGCCGACGGCGAGCACTTCGAGGCGGTGCACCACATCAAAAATACGGACGTGCCGATACCGGGGTTCGAGCGTCCCGCCCTGCTGCGTGACCCGGACACCGGCCGCTTCAAGTTGTACGCCTGCGGCCCGTGGCACGAAGGCCCGTGGAGCATTCTCAAGTTCGACGACGCGGATTCGCCCGATCAGTTCGTGGCCTCTACCGCGCGCCCGGTCATCGTGCCGCGCGCGAAAGACTTCGAGCGCGATCTGCCGCCGGTGGAATACAAGGACCCGGTCGTCATTCATGCCGAAGGCGCGTACCACGCCTACGTAATCGGCTACGTGCGGCAGAACGAGCGCATCTTTCATTTCAGCAGTCCCGATGGCGAGACCTGGGCGCCGGTCGGAAATCCCTACGAGCCGATTATGCCGCTCAGTGGCTGGCACGATTTCTTTGTGCGGCCCGCCAGCGTATTGCCGATCGGCGCGGGCTATCTCTTCTTCTACGAGGGATCAAAAACCACGTGGCATGATCCGGTGTACAACCTCGCGACCGGCCTCGCCTTCACCTTTGATCTGCACACGCTGATCGACCTCACGCCCGACGCCCCGCTCGCCGTGAGCAGCACGCCGAACGAGCACTTCTCCACCTTCCGCTACGCCAGTTGTATCGAAGTGGGGGACGAACTTTGGGTCTACGCGGAAGTCGCCTGCCCGGATGAAACGCACGAAGTGCGGCTCTACAAGACCGGCCAGCGGTGAGGACTTTTTTTGACAGGATAACAGGATCCTGGGATTGGAGAAGACAAGAGGTTGGACAGGATTTACAGGATTAACAGGATTTGAAGAGGGGCGTTGAGTTGAGTTGCCTTGTCTTACAATCCTGTAAATCTTGTTAATCCTGTCCAGATACTCGTCCCTCTTAAATCCAAGAATCCAGTTATCCTGTCAAGAAGTCTTGCCCGCCTCCGCGCCGATAGTCTTACGCACGAACTTGCTGGCGCGGCTGGGGTCGGGCACGACGCTGACGCCGAGGTAGCTGAGCGAGGCGAAGAGCAGCCACGATGCCGCGCCTTCGTCGATGTTGCCGACGAAGGGTAGGAAGTCGGGGATCTCGGCGACGCCGAATCCGAGGTTCAGCATCCAGACGAAACTGATCAGCGCCGTCGTGCCGGCCACGATTTTGCCGAACAGGCTGCGGCCGCCTTCTTCTACGATAACGGTGCGCGGGCGGTCTGCCATGCGTCGGCCTCCAAAGTAAGCGGGGGAGTTTCTTCAAACTGCACTTCGACCGCCAGGCCCGGCGCGAAGGGGGCTGCGGCGGATTGCACCAGCTGGGCCAGCGTCTCGTAGCCCTTCTCGCGCGCCTCCTTGAGAATCAGCGGCTCCTCGGCCGCCTGCGCCACCAGCCCGCGAATCTCCGCGCGCGCCTCGTCCAGCAGCTCCGTGCCCCACCAGTCGTGAAAGCGCGCGTAGCTGATCTGCTTGTCGATGTCCCAGTCCGCCGGGTCCGACGCGATGGCAATCATAGAATAGTCCAGCCGAGGTTCCGGCAGGATCACCGTCAGTGTGTTCCTCGCTTCGTCATACGCGAAGTCTTCTGCGCGCACGCGATCCAGCGGCACCACGTATTGCACCGCGTTGTTGTTCACCCGCACGCGCACTACGCTGTCGCCCAGTTCGAGGGAATCCCAAAGCACCTTGTAGCTCGAGCGCTTCTCCACGTCCACCGGCAGCGTGCGCGTCAGCACGACGAGTTTGCCTTCGGAAGACAACGCGCCGAGCGCGCTGCTGATAAGCGTTTCCCGTTCGACCCTCGGCGCGGTCACGGCCTTCACGGCATGCTTCAGGTCGTCATAGACGACCGTTGCAGCGGCGGTCCCCTGGCTCACGGCGGAGGTCACATCGTTCTGCGCCTGACGTACCGAGGGCAGAAAATTCCACGCGAGGAAGGTGCCCGAGGCGATGAAGGCCAGCATCACCAAGGCGAAGGCCCACGGCGCATGCGAGCGCGGCCGCATCACCACGATGGGTGCATCGGTCGGGTCTGTTGGGGTGGGGGCGGCATCGGCCACCACCGGTAGCGTCGTCTCCGGCGCGGATAGCTCCGCGCCGCCTGCCTCGGCCGCATCGGGCGTCGGCTTCGTATCGTCAATCACGGCGAACTCCAGAATCCCCTCTGGTTGAAACACCGTCCCTTGCAGCATGAATACGAGTCACGCGGCAAAGGTTCCCGAGAATTTTCCAACCGATACGATGCAGGGTGACGGTGAAAGGTTGGAATGGGGGATGGGACGAATACGCTCAGTTGTGCATGCGTCCCATGCTACGCGAAGAGAAGCCGCCCCTTCGGCTCGGGAATCGGGCGGCCGAGCTCGCGCGCGGTATCCAGCCACTCCTGAATCACGACCTGGACTTGGGCGATCGCCTCTTCATACGTGGAGCCATCCGCCATGCACCCCGGAAGTTCGGGTACTTCGGCGATATAAGCGCCGTCGACCTCGCTCCAATACAGGATTACCTCGTATCTAATCGACATTCGAGTCTCCCAAGTGATACTTCAGCAGGATGTTCCGCACCTGCTTAACTTGATAGGGCTTCGAAAGACGCCCCTTGGGCTGCAAGTTCAGTATCTCATCAATACCGTCTTTTGTAAAGATATGATGGTCACCGCGGATGCGCTCAGAAAGGCCAAGGCGCGACAGCAGATGGCAGAGGTCGCCAAAGTCGATTTGCACATCGCTGGTCCCTGCGAGAATCCTCGCGAGTAACTTCTCGTATTTTCCCATGGGCATTTCCTCCCAAGGTAAGCGTAATTCGTTTTCCCCTACATCCCCGCCAGCACCACCACCGCCGCGCCGCCGAAGCCGAGCGTTGTGAGCAAGAAACCGACCGTGCTGGTGATGCCCAGCCAGCGGAAGGGGGAATAGTCCGGCTGCTCGATGGCGGCAAGCACCAGGAAAAGAAGCGGATTCGCCAGGCTCCCGGCGATGGCACACACGACCACCCACGCCGGCAGCGGCACGCCGATGCCATGAAAGGCCATCAGCAGCAGCGCCATGAGCAGGTAGTCGATGTGCGCCTTGATGATGTAATTGGGACGCTTGAAGACGCGCGGCAGCGGAGGAACGCGGAGGTACATCGTCGCGACACCGAGCCAGGCGAGCCCGAGCGAGATGAGCAATTCCACGCAGGCGAAGAACAGCAGCGGCTGCTCGCGCATGGGCTTTACTTCGGCGCCATGCGGATGGCGCCGTCGAGCCGGATGGTCTCGCCGTTGAGCATTTCGTTTTCCACGATGCTCTTCGCCAGCTGACCGAATTCCTGCGGACGACCCAGGCGCGAGGGGAACGGCACCTGCGCCGCGAGCGAGGCCTTGGCTTCTTCCGGCAGCGAGGCCAGCATGGGGGTGTCGAACAGACCCGGTGCAATCGTCACCACGCGCAGGCCGAATCGCGCGAACTCGCGGGCGATGGGCAGCGTCATCGCCACCACCGCGCCCTTGGACGCCGAATAGGCCGGCTGGCCAATCTGCCCGTCGTACGCGGCCACGCTCGCCGTGTTCACAAACACGCCGCGTTCGCCGTTCTCCATCGCCGCATCGTTCATCATCGATTCCGCGCACAGGCGGATCACGTTGAAGGTGCCGGTCACGTTCACGTTCAGGCAGAAGTTGAACAGGTCCAGCGGGTGCGCGCCGTTCTTCGCCACGGTCTTCATCGCCACGCCCACGCCCGCGCAATTGATGGCCCCATGCAGGCCGCCGAACCGGTCGCGCGCAATCGCAATCGCCGCGCGTACCTGGTCCTCATTCGTCACGTCGCACAGCGAAAACACCGCCTGCTTGCCGAGTGCTTCCACGGTCGCGTGTCCTTCGTCCGGCTTCAGGTCCGCCACCACCACATTGGCGCCTGCGGCGGTAAACACCTCGCACGTGCCCTTGCCCAAGCCCGAACTGCCGCCCGTCACAATAAAGGTCTTGCCTGCGATATCCATGTCGTCGTTCCCTCTTCTTCGCGATTAAAGCGCTACTTCATCCACAATCTTCATCAAGCGGCGGCCGTATTCCACGTAGCTCGCATACAGCTGCTCAGCGCTGTCGGCCTGCTGTCCGGTGTGAATCACCGCGGCCAGGTGCGGCTCAATCGAGATGCCGCCGTCGTAGCCCTTGCTCAGGAGGTCGTGCAGGATCTCGCGCACGTAGCCCTGGCCCTCGCCGCAATAGCAATAGGTGTCCGAGCCATCGGCTTCCTTCACGGCGTCCTTCACGTGCACATACACGATGCTGTCGTACACCGCCTGGTAGTATGCCCAGGCATCCTGCCCGTAGGTCACCGGGTTGCCCGTGTCGAACACCACCTTCAGCGCGGGGCTGTCCACTTCGCCCAGCAGGATATTGCTGTTCTCGGCCGAAAGCCCGCCCCAGCCGCTGCAGTTCTCGTGCGCCAGGATCACGCCGCCGTCTTCCGCGATGCGCGCGAGTTCCTTCATGCGGCGGATGGACTCCGCGCGCCATTCCGGCTCGCTGATCGGATTGTCCGGATCGTTCGGGTAGCTCATCACACGGATGAAGGGCACATCGAGCTTGTGCATTCGGGGAATCGCGCCCTTCAGGTCGTCGATGTCCACCTGCGGATCGATGGTGATCGGCCGCGCCCAGTTGGCGATGGCACTGCCGAAGCAGCTCACCTGCGCGCAGGCCTCGTCCAGCGCGGCGCATACCTTGTCGAAGGCCTCGTCCGGAATCTGCGTGATGTTCTTGCCGTCCACCATCCGCAATTCCAGATGCGTCCAGCCCAGTTCATGGTGCGCCGCGATCTGCGTGTCGATCGCCTGGCCGGCTTCGTCCGAAATGCCCGAATAAAACATGATCGTCTCCGATGTAATGCGCTGCCGTAGAAGCCCAGAGCATAGCACACGGCCGCAGGGGCGACGCTACGGCTCGATGCGCAGCACCACCTCGCGGCCCTCGAGATTGCCGTAGGCGCCGTTGGGCACGGTCACCAGGATTTCGGTGTGCGTGCTGCCGCCCACCGTCACATCCAGCCGGTGCGTTTCGCCGTCGTGCGCGTGGCCCGGCGTCACCGCAGCAATACGGCCGCGGAGGGTCAGCGGTTTCGGCTCCTGCCGCGAGGGAAGCTCGAAATCGTGCGGCTCTACCCGGGGACTGCGGCGCAGCGGGTTGACCGGATCGACCAGATCGTCGGACATGGGCAGTCTCCCTTTAGCGCACGAGCGCGGCTTCCACCTGGGTGCAGGTTTCGTAGCCGCAGAGCAGCTCCACCAGCTTCAGCGAGAAATCCATGGCCGTGCCCGGCCCGCGCGACGTTACGATCTTGCCGTCCACCTCCACGGCCGCGCGGGTGTATTCCACGCCCGGATAAACGTCGTCGTCCAGAAAACCCGGATAGGCCGTGGCGCGTTTGCCCTTCAAGATGCCCTGTTCGGCCAGCACCTTCGGGGCGGCGCACACGGCACCCACGAACTTGCCCGAATCCGCCATGGCCTTGAGGAAGTCCGTCAGCCGGGCATCCGCGCCCAGGTGGTCCGCGCCGGGCAGGCCGCCCGGCAGCACCGCCATGTCGTAGTCCTGTTCCAGCGCGGCATCGAGCGTCATGTCGGGCAACAGGCGCGTGCCCCGGCTCGCGGTCACGGGCCCCTCGTTCAATCCTGCGGCCACGACCTCCACCTTGGCGCGGCGCAGGATGTCGATGATGGTAACGGCTTCGAGTTCCTCGCAGCCTTCGGCGAGCGGAACCAAAACGCGTGGCATGAGTACACCTCCTTCGGGTCGACCCGTAAAGCCAGTGTAACGCGGCGTGGAAAGCCCCGCAAGGACTCAGGCGTTGGAGGCGTGCCCGATGACGTCCTCGAAGCGCGCGCCGGTCCAGTCCGCGCGCGACAGCACCTGGCCGAGTTCGTCGAAGGTCTGGTGCAGGCGCTCCACACCCGCGGGGATGGCGTCGATCTGGCGGTTGCGCCCCGCCGTCTCCAGTTCGAGCGCGGCGGCCTGCATGCGCGCGGCGCCGAGCGAACCCGCCGCCCCCTTGATGCTGTGCGCCAGCCGGTAGACCTCTTCCCAGTCGCCCTGCTTGGCGGCGCCCTCCACCTCGGCGAGGCGGGTGGGCATGTTCTCCAGAAACACCCGCACGATGCGGTGATAGCGCTCGATCTTGCCGCCGGTGATCTGCTGCACCTGCTCGAGATCGACCACGGGTAAACGGCCGGTTGCGGCTGATTCCAGAGCGTCGAGTCCGATGATAATCGGACGGGCCGATGCCGGCCGCGTTCCGCTCTGGCCGTATTCCGAAAGCACATCGAGCACGCGGTTTACCATCACGGGCTTGCTGATGTAATGGTCCATGCCGACCTCGAAGCAGCGCTCGGCATCGCCCTTCATCGCGAGCGCCGTCATGGCGACAATGGGCGTGTGGCGTTCGTCGCCCTCGATGCGGCGGATTTCGCGCGTGGCGGCGAAGCCGTCCATCTCCGGCATCTGGCAATCCATGAATACGACGTCGAAGCGTTCCGCGGATACGCGCTCCACCGCCTGCCGGCCGTTGTCCACCACCGTGACGTCGCAGCCCAGCCCCGCCAATACTTCCTTGGCCACCACCTGGTTCACGGCGTTGTCCTCGGCCACCAGCACCTTCAGGCCGAAATCGTAATGGCCCAGCTTGGTGCCTTCGCCGTGCGAGAGCACGCCGTACTTCTCAAGTCCGTGGCGCGTAATCAGCTCTGCCGGCACGCGCTCCTTCTCCTCCAAGAACCGCACCAGCGCCCCGCGGATTTCTTCGCGGCGCACGGGGCGCGTCAGGTACACGCCGAATCCCTTCGAGCGCGCGCGCGCCGCGTCGCCCGGGCGGCCCTGCTCGGTAATCAGCGCCATCCGGGTATGCTCACAGCCCTCATGCTGGAAAACCGCATGGCCCAGCGACTCGGCGGGCAGCCCGTCGAGGTCCGAGGCGATCAGCACGAGTTCATAGGGGGCACCCGCCTTCGCGCGTCGCGTGCAATGCGCCAGCACGTCAGACTCGTCTTCAAAAGCCTCGGCGGCCGCGCCATATTCCTGCAATTGCTCGACCAGCATGGCGCGTTCAACCGCACAGGAGTCGATTACCAGCATCTTTCTACCTGCCAGCAAGGCCGAATGAAGATCCGCTTCTCGCTGCGCGGTGTCGCGCGGCGAGGGAATCTCGAAATAGAATCGCGCGCCCTTGCCCAGTTCGCTCTCGACCCCGATATTGCCGCCCATCAGGTGCACCAGCTGCTTGCTGATGGCCAGCCCGAGGCCCGTGCCGCCGAATTTGCGCGCCACCTGCTGCTCTTGCGTGTACTTGTCGAACAGGCGCAGCTTTGTTTCGGGCGCGATGCCCATGCCGGTGTCCACCACCTCGAAACGCAGGTGCGTCTGGGACGCATTGGTCGTGCCGCAGCAAACGTCGATCAGCACATAGCCTTCGGAAGTGAACTTGAGCGCGTTGCCCACCAGGTTCATCAGCACCTGGCGAATTCGATCGGCGTCGCCAATCACATAGCGCGGCGTACCGGGCGCAATGCGCAGAATCAGGCGCAGCCCCTTGTCCATGGCGCGCGTGTGGAGCAGGTCCACCACGTCTTCGCAGTTCGCCTGCAAATCCATCGACGCGTATTCCAGCTCGAGCTGGCCTGCCTCCACTTTCGAGTAGTCCAGCACGTCGTCGATGATCTTCAGCAGAGCGCCGGCGCTGCGGCGGATGGTTTCTGCGAACTTGCGCTGCGCGGGCGACAGTCCCGTGTTCAGCAGCAATTCCGTCATGCCCATCACGCCATTCATGGGCGTGCGGATTTCATGGCTCATGTTGGCAAGGAATTCGCCCTTGAAGCGGCTGGCCTCCTCGAGCGAGTGCAGCGCCTCGTGCAGGCTGCGCTCCGCCGCCTGGCGGTCGCGCACCTCGCGCTGCAGGTTCGCCTCGGTGCGCTTGTGCTCGACTATCTCGCGCCGCAGTTCGCGCGTGCGCTGCTCCACGTGCACTTCCAATTGCTGCTGCGCGACCTTGAGCGCGCGGTCCTGCTCTTCCACGCGCGTCAGCATCTCGTTGAACTCATCGACCAACCGGCCGATTTCGTCGTCCGCGTGCTTTACCGCGCGCACCGAGAAATCGTGCTCTTCCCGCACGATCTTGGTCAGCAGGGCCAAGTTCTCGATGGGGGTCGAAACCGATTCCTTCAGCCGCACGCCGAGCAAGTAGGCCGCCATGGCGCAGGTAGCCGCCACCAACAGCACGGCGAAGCCGTAGATCGGGATGTAGAACTGCAGGAAGCTCGTGTCGGCCTTGATGTACAGCGTGCCGATATGCGATTGCTGGGGCTGCGCCTCGATGCGGTGCCAGGCCTCCAGAAACGACCACCCGAAATCCACGCCCTGGTCGCGGCCCGGATAGGCCGGCAGTTCGATGGGCTGGCGGTCGCGGAAATAGCGAGCGAACAATTTACCGTCGGGGGTATACAGCCCGGCCGCCAGAATACGCGGATTCTGCGCGAACATGTTGAGCAGGTGCTCGGCCCGGCCGGGTTCGTTCCAGCGCAGCGGATCAGCCAGTTGGCTCGCGGCGAACGCGGCACCCTGGTTCACCTCGTTGCGCAGGGCCTGCCGCATGAACATCATGTCGAAGGCGAAGAGCGAAAGCCCGGCCACCGTCAGCGCGAGCAGCACCGGCCCCATCACAATGATGATGAGCTTGGGAGAAACCGGTAACCGCTGAAAAGATTTCAATAGCGTAAAACTCCGCCCGACCCCACGAGTGCTCTGCGCAGAGACACACCATGCCACCCCTCAGTGTACCACAAGCCCTTCAATTTCGATAGGTTACAGATTTCGAAATGGAAAGTCTCACTATAAGCAGATCGAGCTTTTGCGGGCCAGTTTGCAAAGAGTTGCCTATGCGCAATTCAACCAGTGAGATCTATCGGCACACGCGCTTAAGAACTTGAAGGCAGCGGGATTACACGGCCATGGAAGACTTGACGGCCTCTGTGGCCCGTCCGAGCGCCGCCGACAGGTCTACGACGGGTAAGGCCGGGGTGCCAGAGATGATTTCGCGCTGCCCATCGGTCGCCAGCAGGAAAGTGTCCTCCGATTTGACCCCCGGTCCGGAGGGGTTCCACGCGAAGGCCGTTTCCCAAGAAACCGATTCTCCGAAAATCTCGGAGGCTTTGCTGCCCCAGGCAGTGTCGAGGCAGGGCACCGTACTTCCCGGCGTGCCTTTGGCGGTGCGTCCGGCGTATCCGGTCAGGCCGCCCTGATGGTGGTGATGCCACTCGTTCGGGTCGAATCCCTGGGCGGCGTAAGCCGCCTGAAGGTCCGCAAACACCTCGCCCAGCGTGCGCCCCGGCCGGGTGGCTTCCTGTACGAGCGCATCCACCGCGCAAATCCGCCGGTACCGCTCCTCGATTTCCTCCGGCAGTTCGGCCACCTTCTTCATCCGGGTGAGCGAGACAATGAGCCCGTCGCGCAGGAAGCAGCCCACCACCATCACGTAGCGGTCGACGGTCTTGTGCGGCACGCCGTCCGACAACAGCGGCGGCACCACCGGCAGGGGGTGCCGGTATTTGGCAATCCGCTCGTCGGAAGCCACGAGAAACACGGGCACATGGCAATGCCGGCGCTGTCCTTCCGCCACGAGTGCCGCAGCGATGTCCGCCTCCGAGGTGCCGCGTTCGATACGCGCCAGCACCTGTTCCATCGACTCCGCCGCCATGCGCCCCAGCGCGCGGTAGCGATCCAGCTCGAAGGGCGTCAGCAGTGTCCGCATTGGCGCAAGCGCGCCGTTCACATTCGGCCCGAGCGCCCCCGTGTCCGAGCACCACGACCCGCTGAATTGCTGCTGCACGCACTTGGCCGGGTCGGATTCGAACCAGAGGAAGTCCTTGTATCCGGCGGCCAGGCTGCCCAATTCCTCGTCGCGCAGGCGCGGCAGCTCGATGTTGTTGCCCACATACCAGGCCTCACCGTGTTTCGTAATCGCCAGCGCATTCGCGCCGATATCCGTGTAGGCGTTGATGTAATTGCGGAGCCCGCCCGTGGCCGCGGCGAAGTTATCCACGCGCTGCAGCAGTATCCCGTCGTGGCCGCTGTCGCGCAGATAGGCCTGAAACAGGGCGACGCGCGCGCGGAAAAGCTGTTCGGTCGTCATCGGTACCATCTCCTGAAGTTCGATAGGTGTCGCAAACGATACCGCCCATCGGCCGCACGTGTCGAGTTCTTGGCCTCTGCCGCGCCATCTGATAGGCTAGGGGAGAGCCGCCCGCCGGGCGAAAGCATGGAGAGCCTACCGATGACCCCCGATTCCGAGCGCAATCGCGGACCGCAGCCGCCAGCCGACGATTTCAGCTTCGACGCCCTCGCCAATGAAATGGAGGGCTACCTGCCGCGCAAACAGGAAATCGAGGTGCCGACCCGTGATTTCGAGGGCAATGAGATCTCGCTCGACGAGCAGGATCGGCTGCGCCAGAAGAAAGAAATGGAGCAGAAGATCAATGCCAAGGTGCTCGGCGCCAGCGGCAGCAAGTCCGGCCCGATGTGGTTCAAGGGCCTCATCGTGTCGGGAGTCTCGCTCGGGGTTTATGTTTTACTGCTGAGCAACCAGGGCGTTGCACCGGCCGCCATGTATTCGTACATCACCATGGCCATCGGGGCGGGGGCAGCCCTATGGTGCATCAACGGCGTCACCCGCGACGAGGCGGCCTACGAGAAGGTCCTCAATGGCGTGGGCTTTGCCGTGGCGGCGGCCGTCGTGGTGGCGGCGTTCCTGAAGTTGCCCTAAGCCCCGGGGAGGGATAACCCATGGTCAATATCAGTCCCGCCGATGTCTTTTTCTGGGTGATGGATCACAAGTGGTGGATCATCGCCCTCGTGCCCATCGCGATCGTTCTTCTCGCCATGCGCGCCCGGGGATAGCGCGCGCCTTTCCTCGTCGAAGCCGCCGCAATTCGGATTAGTATTCTGGTGCCGATTGCGCTAGACTCCCGCCATGCCGTTCGCTTTCCCATCGCATCAGGGCCTTATTGCTCCGCTTTGGCGGCGTTGGCCGCATTGGTATGACATGCCGGCCATGTGCGTGGGCGCTGCCATGCCCGACGTTATTGATGGCGCCATCGGACTCACCCAAGGGCATCTCGGCCAAACCTGGGGACACACGCTGATCGGGATGGTCCTTCTCTGCGTGCCCTTCGGCGTACCTATATGGTTCGGCCTGCACGCCTTCGCCCGCAAAGTGCCGCGCGCCCGGGGTGCCGGCTTCTGGGGCCGGTCATGGAACTTGGGCAACGATGCCATTCAGGCTTGCCGCGGTCCCGCGGAATTCGCCCGCGCGTGGCCGCTGGTACTGTGGTCGCTGCTCGTAGGTTCCTTCTCGCACCTGTTCTTCGATCTCCTGTCACACGGCGAGAAACATGCCGGCTTCAAATGGTTCCGGCCCTGGGATGTCGAACTGGAGTTGTTTCCCGCATGGTGGGACCATGCCTGGTTCCAGATGCCCGTACCCGGTTACCCGGGCGGGTATTCCTTCGCGCCGCATTTCATCGTGTGGTGTATCTTTGGCGTGCTCGGGGCGTGGATGCTCTATCGTCCTGCCTTTAAGCGCCCACGGCCGGATACTCAAAAGGACGACGCATGAGCAAGGTATTGGTCACAGGCGGCTCGGGATTCATCGGCAGCTATTGCGTGCTGCAGCTGCTGCAGGCGGGGCATCAGGTACGCACCACCGTGCGCAGCCTCAAGCGCGAGCAGGATGTGCGCGGCATGCTGGAAACCGGCGGCGTCGACCCTGGCGAGCATCTCCATTTCGCACAGGCCGATTTGCAGCAGGACGCCGGATGGGCAGACGCCGTGGAAGGCTGTGACTATGTTTTGCACGTGGCGTCTCCGCTTCCGGCCGGCGTACCCAAGCACGAGGACGAACTGATCATTCCAGCGCGCGAAGGGGCGCTCCGCGTACTTCGCGCCGCGCGCGATGCCGGCGTCAAGCGGGTCGTGCTCACCTCTTCCTTCGCGGCCATCGGCTATGGCGTCACACCGACCGAGACGCCCTTCAATGAATCGAACTGGAGCAACGTGAACGGCCAGGCGATGTCGGCCTATGCAAAGTCGAAGACGCTCGCGGAGCGCGCCGCGTGGGATTTCATGGAGCGGGAGGGGGGCAGCATGGAACTCTCCGTCGTGAATCCCGTCGGGGTACTGGGTCCGGTGCTCGGGCCGGATTACTCGACCTCGATACTGCTGGTGCAGCGCATGCTCGATGGCGAGGTGCCCGGCTGCCCGCGCATCTACTTCGGCATCGTCGATGTGCGCGACGTGGCGGATTTGCACATCCGCGCGATGACCCATCCCGATGCTCCGGGCGAGCGCTTCTCGGCCATCGCAGGCGAAGTGATGTCCATGCAGGATATCGCCTTGGTGCTGCGCGCCAAGCTTGGCGCGGCCGCCAGCCGTGTTCCCACCCGGCAACTGCCCGACTGGGTCGTGCGGCTCGCGGCCCTGTTCAAGCCCGAGATGAAGATGCTGCTGCCGGAACTGGGAAAAAAGAAACGCATCCAGTGCGGCAAGGCGCAGCGCATGCTCGGCTGGGCGCCCCGCTCGAACGAGGAGGCCATCATCGCCACCGCCGAAAGCCTCATGCGGCTGGGGTTGTCCAAGGCCTCGGCATAGAATGCTTCCCTATGCGTGCGGCAGGGGATAGCGATCCGCTTCCTGCTTCACCGTGCCTTCCCAGTCCTTGTCCGATACGTCCCATGATCGCGCCCAGTAAATGAACGGCGTGTCGAGCAGGGCAATCACGAACTTGAGCGCATACTTCGCGGCGGCCAGCTCGACGGCCGTCCAGAAATCGAAGAAGCCCCACCACACGACTGTCGAAAACAGCGCCGTATCGATGGCCTGCGAGGCGAGCGTCGACACATTATTGCGCAGCCACAGGTGCCGGCCGTTGGTCAGCCGCTTCAGGTAGTGGAACATCCACACGTCGAAACTTTGGCTGACGAGGTAGGCGAAGAGCGAGCCAATCATCACGCGCGGGGTGACGGCGAATAGTCCCGCCAGCGCGCTGTGCATGCCCGAGGCGTAGGCGGCCGTCTTCGGCGCGGTGGTCGGCTCGAACAGCAGGCACACCAGCCCGAGGTAGGTGACGATAAGCGAGACCGCGAAGCCGAGGATGACTGCGCGGTTCGCTTCCCTCGCGCCGTATTTCTCGCCCAGCAGATCCGTCGCGAAGTAGATGCCCGCATAGATGATGGCGCCCATACTGGTGTTCAGCCCGAACACCGTGGTGATGGTGCCGCCGACCAGGTTGCCCAGCATGATATCGAGCACGACGACGGCGTAGAGGCCCGTCTTGCCGAAGAGCCGGTACATGCCGATGGTGATGCACAGGTCGACGCACACCACCGACAGCCAGAGCAGGTCCTGGTTAAGCGCCCAGAACCACCCCAGTTCGCGTGTAAGATCTTCCATGGTCCGTCTCCCCTTGGCTCCGCGTGGCGAACAACGGCCGGGGCCGTCTGCATTCCGCGTCGCAGTATGGCAGAACCCCCTCGGTTAGATTCCCGTGAATTTTGCGCGGCGCGCGCGGCGTGGGCTATGGTCCGGGCTTGCTGATACGGCAATCGCGAGGAGGATTCGGCAATGCGGAAATGGGGTTTGCTGCTGGCGGCTGCGGCCATGTGCATCGGGACTGCGGACGCCGAGGTCGCGCGCGGGGTGGTGTACAACGACGAGAACGGCAATGGGCAGCGCGATGCCGGCGAACGCGGCGTGAAGGACGTGTGCGTGTCGAACGGTGTCGACGTGGTTCAGACCGGCCGCGACGGCAGTTACGAAATCAGCGTGGGCGATGACACCAGCATCTTCGTGATCAAGCCGAGCGGCTGGAGCCCGCCGATGGACCACAACGGCACCGTCTCCCGCTTCTACTATACCCACAAGCCCAACGGCGCCCCCGATCTGAAATACCCCGTCGTGGCGCCCACCGGTCCGCTGCCCGCGTCGGTCGACTTTCCGCTGCGCCGCGTGTCCGAGGGCAAGCAGTTCCGCATGATCCTGCTGGGCGACCCGCAGCCGCGCGACCAGAAGGAAGTGGATTGGCTCTCTCACGACGTTTACACCGAGCTGCTGAACCTCGACGCCGACCTCGGCGCGACGTTGGGCGACCTCATGTTCAACGGCCTCGAACTGTATCCCGAAATCATCGGGCAGGCGGGCCTCGTCGGGGTGCCGTGGTTCCACGTCATCGGCAACCACGACATCAACTTCGACGCCAAGGAAACGCGCCTGAGCGACGAGACCTACGAGTATTACCTCGGGCCGTCGTATTACGCGTCGGACTACGGCAAGGTCACTTTTCTCGCGCTGAACAACATCTGGTGGAAGCCGGAAGAGCGCGAATACGAGGGACGCTTCGGCGAGGATCAGATCGCCTTTGTGAAGAACACACTCGCCCACACCGACCCCGACAACCTCATCGTCGCGATGATGCACATTCCCCTGTGGGACTGCCAGGACAAGGACGCCCTGCTCGAACTGCTGGCGCCTTTCCAGCACACCTTCTCCGTGTCCGCGCACTCGCACATCCAAAACAACGGCTTCATCGAAGTGCCCGATGCCGCGGCCGGCCACCACCACCTGAACCTGATGACCGCCTGCGGCAGCTGGATGGGCGGCCAATACGACGAGACCGGCATTCCGCACACGATGATGCGCGACGGCGGACCCAACGGCCACGCGCTCATGCATGTGGACGGCAACCAGTATTGGGTCGAGTTCAAGGCGGCGCGCCGCCCTGCGGACTACCAGATGGAAATCGCCGCGCCCGAGCTGGTGCTTTCAGGCGATGCCGCCGCCACGGAGGTCGTGGTCAATTTCTTCGCCGGCAGCGAAAAGGCACAGCTCGATATGCGGCTCGACAAGAGCGGCGACTGGATTCCCATGGAGCGCTTCAGCGGTATCGCCCCGAACTATCAGCGCGAATACGACCGCGAGAACGGCCTGTACCGCAAGGTGGCGGAACTCTCCGGCATCGACCCGGCCGACGAGAAGGCCATGGACAAGCTCAAACGCGAGCTGATGGAGTTCACCGGCCGCGGTCTGCCGGAACCCCGCGACACCCCGCACCTTTGGCGCGCCCACCTGCCCGCCGATCCGGCGGAGGGCTACCACGTCATCGAAGTCCGCGCGGTAGACATGTGGGGCAAAGAGCACAAAGGCCAGCGTATCGTCCGCGTGAAAGAATAGCGGCCGGAGAGCATCGCCTCCTCTGCTGGGTAGAGCGAGCGTACCCGCGAGCCACCCCATCACCATTGCTGCGAGAATGGTGGGGTGAGACTCCGTCGAGCCATCGTGACGCTACGATGTGGATATCGGAGCAAGTTCCTAACGATGGACCGGAATCCTCGGCTCATGCGGACATTCGCCCCACGGGCCCGGTGCGAACGCCCCGCCGGGAGCGCTGCTTTCCAAAGCGGCTCTTGGCGCCTAGAGGTCTTCGCGCAGAGAAGGCTCCACAGAGTCTTCTGTTATGGCGGGGTCTCCCGGCCCCGCCATCGGCCCGACCGTACAGTCTCCAATTCGGGGCACGTGTGACATTCAGACGCGGAGACCTTCCGCGCCTGCGAATTGTGCAGTGGCATAAGAGCCTGCCCTCATCAATGCGAAAGCAAAAGTCGACATTCCCGGGTCCGGTATCATTCCTGAATCTTGGAGTACCTCATACCACGTGAATACGCCATTACATGTGCAGCGACTTCCGCTACGGTTTGCGGACTGTAAGCCATCGACCTATGCGTCGTTTCGTGCGGCGCGAGTCCTGAAGGGCGGCACGCGGCTCTACGTGGAATTCGAGGGCGGGGCAGCCTATAACATCGATATCCGCTGGTACTTGTCGCAGTACACGAATTTCAGCCGTGTCAAAACGGGTAGCCGATGGCGCTGGGCGAGCGGAGAGCCGGGAAATCCTTACGATGAACTCGTAGGAAATGTGACCTGTCGTGCATTTCGAAGTTGGTGCGGGAGCAACACCGTCGGACACCCGCGCTTGTTCCTCTATTATGATTCGGGCATCGGATACCGAATCGACTGGGAAACCGTACTTTGTCTTTGTGAGCCCGCCTACTTCGAACATCTGCCAGGTGCGAATCCGATCGACAGTCGTGACACATGGCGCACGTACGAATTCCCGCGTGCGGTGTGCGCCACGCTTCAATGGGTCGGCGGCCAGTGCCCCCGGATTCTGTCCGCAACACGGGATGAGGACGGCAGGAGCATCGTCATCCGCACGACCATCGGCGATCGATATCAGATCGTGTTTGGCAAAGATGATAGGCACGACGATTCCTGCGGTATCGCATCCTCACGGCTGCGCGATGGCGGGAGAAGCATCGTCATAAAGTCAACATCGGGAAAGCGAGCGGAGGTATCCATCCAAGAACTACTGCTCAAAGGGGATCGTCGTACCCTGAACTGCGAGTCAAGGTAACCACTTCCGGCCGAGATGTCGTTCCGCGCCTGCGAGTCGCCCTATCGTGATTCCTTTCGGATCTCCGGTACGATGTCCTTGTCCTGATGTCCGTACGCGGTGAAGCGCTGCGAGGGCAGGCGGGATCGCGTCGAGGCACGGGCAAAGGAGGTGCGCATGCCCTCTGAAAGGATCATCGAAGTGCAGCCGTGTCCGGTCTGCGGCCAATACGCGACCAAGCAGGACATGCTTGGTGGATTGCTGGATCGATTGCCGACCCTTGCGCGCCTTCTTGGTCGGCAGGTGCGCCCCGTGAAGCGTTGCCGCCTCTGCCTAGCGCCCCTGCCGGATAAGAATCGGAGCTAGCCGCTACGCGTTCGACGTTGCGGGCTCCGGATGAGGGGTGAGCGTATCGGGATACCAGCGCGACATGGAGTAGAGCCAGAGCATCAGGGTGACCATGAGCGACCATTGCCAGAACGGAAGCCGCCAGACGAACTCGGGCAGCGCGGCTCCGGTCAGGTGGTTGCCCGCCTCGTACAGTTGCGGCATGCAGAGCAGCACCAGCGGCGGCACCATCGCGAGCACGGAAACCAGCAGCTTGACGGGATGCGCCATGAGGCCGCGGCTGTCCCCGGGGGTGCGCGCATAAATGGACGCGAAAATGTACCAGCTCAGGAACGCGCCGATGCAATGCCCGCCGAAGGCGGTGATGGCGCCAAGGCCGTGCATGACCTGCGAGACCGTCTTCGACACCGGGCCCATTTGCTGCTCATCGAAAATGGCGACGCAGGCGACGCCGATGAGGCTGATGAAGCCCACCACGACCAGCGCCTTGCCGACGCCCTTGCTGACATGAGACACGCGCCGGGCGAGGTGCAAGTGCCACGGAATGAGCAGCAGCGCGAAGGTGCAGAAGGCGCAATCGAACATCCAGGCGCCGGTATTGCCGTCCATGCGGCCCTGCCCGAGCGTGCTGATGACGTTCCGAAAGGGCGTGGACTCGGCCACATGCGGCGACCGCAGGAACCACGCCGTCCACAGCATGCCTTGAAACTGCAGGATGAGCAGCAAACTGAGCCGCTGCCAGGCGCGCGGGCTGAATTCGCCCCGCCAGAACGAGCGCAGGTTCATCGGTCTAAACTCCTTGGCCGTTGTTGGTGTTCAGGTTCATCCCGCCAGCAGGTCGCTGGCGCGTAGCCGGCGGGCCAGAACGGTGGCGCAGGCATCGACGCGCACATACAGGTATTCGAGCGTAAAGCAGAACAGGTACCAGAAGGGCAGCATATCGAGCGATACCTGGCCGTAAAGCGTCCGTGTATTGCCGTAGTCCCACACGGTGTGCATGTTGTCCACGCCGCGCTGGTTGATGCCGAAGTATAAGTAAAGCAACCCGCTCGAGAACTCGACGATGTAGAAGAGCACGATGTAGAGCAGTGCCCGCACGGGCAGCGGCACGCCGCGCTCGCGCAGCGGCGCAGCGACAGGCTCGAGGATGAGCCCGATGAGCCCGTAGATGGGGAACATCCACGGCGACGAGGCGCCGCGCAGACTAAGGTTTCCATGCATGCCCACGCCAATGGACATGGCGCAGACTTCCATCAGCATGCCGAAGCCCCCGAAGATCATGAAGCGCCACAACGCGCGTTTAGCTCCCAACGACATTATAGGCTCACTCCCGTTGCTCCTGGTGCCTGTTTCAGACCCCAGCGGCAGCCCTTCGGGTTTCGCTTCCTTGGTGGGAACGGGCGCGGCATCACAGGGCATACACTCGCAAAATAGATATTAAGCTCAATATTCGCAGATGTGTCGACGCACCCAATTGGTGCCATTATGGAACCATTCGAAACTTAATGCGTACTCCGGGGATGGATCCTCAGAATCGGCTTGACCCGCCGAAAGCGGAAGAAATGCATGAGAATCCGGCTGGATGCTGGTATACTAACTGGCAAACTGCGGAAACCGCATGGACAACCCCTCTCAGGAGAGCAGTTGTATGAAGTTTGACCCCCACCCCGCTTGCCCCTGTCCCGGCCCCTCGCGCCGCGCCTTCTTGAAGGTCGGCATGCTGGGCGGTCTCGGCCTGACCTTGGGCGACTATTTCCGCCTGTCGGAAGCGGCCGCGGAAACGGCGATAAACCCGAAAGCGCAATCGGTCATTTATATCTTCATGGCGGGCGGCATGAC
Organism: Candidatus Hydrogenedens sp.; assembly: GCA_016125095.1. GTDB lineage: Bacteria > Hydrogenedentota > Hydrogenedentia > Hydrogenedentales > JAEUWI01 > WGMK01. The sequence goes on from WGMK01000018.1 coordinate 236,359, forward strand.
GCACCTGGAGACCTTCGACCCGAAGCCGAACGCTCCGCTGGAAATCCGCGGCGAACTGGGCGCGGTCAAGACCAACACAGGCGAGTATTTCGGCGGCAAGCTGGAGCGCCTCGCGGGTATGGCCGACAAGCTGGCGGTGGTGCGTTCGATGACGCACGGCGAGGCGGCCCACGAGCGCGGTATTCACAATATGCTCACGGGCTACCGGCCGAGCCCGGCGATTGCCTACCCCAGCTACGGTTCGGTGGTGGCGCATGAATTCGGCCCGCGCAACAATCTGCCCCCGTATATCGCGATTCCGAACTCGGGCGCGAGCCCCTATTTCGGCACCGGCTACCTGAGCGCGGCCTATGGCGCGTTCGACGTGGGCGGCGAGCCTTCGGACAAGAACTTCGAGGTGCGCGACCTGGGCCTGCCGGGTGGTATTTCCCCGGAACGCTTCGAGAAGCGCAAGGGACTGCTGTCCGCGGTGGACAGCCATTTCCGCGAGCTCGAATCGAGCGACGCGCTCGACGCGATGGACAGCTATTATCAGCGCGCCTACGGGCTTATCAGTTCGCAGAGCGCCCGCGAGGCCTTCAACATGGCCGGCGAAACCGACGAGATGAAGGCGCGCTATGGCAACCACGCCTTCGGCCAGCGGCTGCTGCTTTCGCGCCGCCTGGTGGAAGCGGGCGCCCGGTTCATCACCGTCGTAGACGGCGGCTGGGACCACCACAAGAACATCAAGGGCGAGGCGGGCGCCAAGCTCTCCTATGTGGACGAGGGCCTTGCGACGCTGCTGGCCGACCTGAGCGAGCGCGGCCTGCTCGAATCTACGCTGGTGGTGATGGCCACGGAATTCGGCCGCACCTCGCGCCTCAACGCCGACGGCGGCCGCGATCACTGGCCCAAGGCCTTCAGCCTGGCGATGTCCGGCGGCGGTATCCAGGGCGGCCAGATCTACGGCGAAACCGATTTCCAGGGCGGCGAACCGACCAAGGATCCGGTGGGCCCGGCCGATGTCGCAGCCACCATTTACCAATTGCTCGGCATTCCGCCGGAGAAGAAGCTGATGTCGCCGGGCAATCGTCCGATCGATCTCGTCCGCGACGGCGGTCCCGTCGCGAGGCTGATGGCTTAGAACACTCCGGGAAAACCGACATGACTCGAATCATTGCAAGCCGGGCGGCGCTGCTGCTGTTGACGGCGGCGCTGCTGTTAACCGAGGCGGCCTTTGCCTCGAACCCGGCCCTTTCAACCATTCTGCCCCGCGGCGGGCAGCGCGGCACCGAACAGGTCGTTACCTTTCACGGCGGTCGACTGAGCGATGCGGTCGATGTGTACTTTCATTCTCCCGGCATCACGGCTTCTGACATCGCCGTGCAGGACGACGGCCATGTGAATGTGAAGTTCACCATCGCGCCGGATTGCCCGGTGGGGCCGCAGCTGGTGCGCATGCGCACGCGCACGGGCATCACGAGCGCCGTGGTGTTCAGCGTGGGCAACCTGCCGCAGCACAACGAGACCGAGCCCAACAGCCGCCTGGACGAAGCCGAGGCGCTGGCATTGAACTCGACGGTCGAGGGCGTCATTCCTTCAGAAGACGTGGACTACTACTCCTTCGATCTGAAAACCGGCGACCGCCTGGCCGTAGAGGTCGAGGCGATCCGTCTCGGCGGCATGCTTTTCGACCCGAAGCTGCGGCTGTTCGGTCCCGAGGGGCACGAGCGCGTGTCGGAAGACGACACGGCGATGATGCTGCAGGACGCAGCTTTCGTGTATACGGCCATCGAGGACGGCACGCACCGTCTTGCCGTGAGCGAGGCGAGCTACGGCGGCGGCGGCAGCGCCTACTACCGGCTGCACGTGGGCACCTTTCCGCGCCCGCTGATGGAATCGCCCCTCGGCGGCAAGCCCGCTTCCGACCTCGAAGTCCGTTGGATCGGCGATCCGGCACTGGCCGCGCAGACCGTGACCACGCCGGGCCCGGCGATGGCGCCCGTGCCTGCGGTGGACGGTATCGACCCGGCGGCGATTCTGATTCCCGACAACTACACCCAGCCCATCGTGATGGCCTCCGATACGGGCGTTGCGCCGACACAGCTGAACATCCGCACGGTAGACGTGCCCGTGACGGCCGAGGTGGAACCCAACAACGAACTGGCCGCCGCCACGCTGGCCCCGGCGCCCGGCGCCTTCGAGGGTGTCATCCAGGAGCCGGGCGATGTCGACGTGTTCGCGGTCGAGGGATTGCCGCACGGCAACTACGACGTCCGCGTGTGGGCGCGCGAACTGGGCTCTCCACTCGACAGCGTGCTGAACGTCTATAAGCCCGACAACTCCGGCCTGGGCGGCAATGATGACGCCGTCGGCGCCGACAGCGTGTTCCGCGCGACCATCGACCAGGATGGACGCTATACGATCCGCGTGACCGATCACCTTAGCCGCGGCGGCGAGAAGTTCGCCTACCGCATTGAAATGCTGCCGGTAAAGCCGAAGCTGCAGATGAGCGTGCTCAACAATCGTCCCGGCAACGTGACGATTCACGATGGCGCGAGCAACTTCATTCTGGTGTCGGCGGGCCGGCAGGACTTCAATGAAGAGGTCCGCCTGGTGCTCGAGGGTCTCCCCGAGGGCGTGACCGCGGAGTATGATCCGATTCCCACTGGCGGCACGAGCACGCCGATTTACTTTACCGCAGCGCCCGAGGCCCCCGTCGCGCAGTCGGCGCTGCGCATCCTGGGCCTGGGACAAACCGGCGAACAGTGGACCGCCGGCGATCTGAACCAGGAAATCCGCCTGATCACCGGCAACAACGACACGACCTTCTACGCGATGCAGGCCGACCGCCTGGCGCTGGCCGTCGCCGACGCGCCGCCGTTCCGTGTGCATATCGTGCCGCCGCAGGCGCCGTTCGTGCACGGCACAGGCCGCGCGCTCAAGGTGGAAGTCGAGCGGAACGAGGGTTTCGCCGACGAGATCGCGCTGTCGTTCCCCTGGCTGCCCGGCGGCCTGAAAGGCGGCACGGCGAAGATTCCGGGCGATCAGAACAGCGTGGATATCTGGATGGAAGCTGCGGGCGCCGCGGGCGAACAGACCCACCAGATCTTCGTGCAGGCCGAATCGGCGGGCTATACCTTCTGCTCGCCGAAGGTGCCGCTGGAAACCCAGGCGCAGTGGCTGGCCTTCAACGTGCCGGCCATCGAAACCGAGCTGGGCAAGAATACCGAACTGGTCGTGACAGTCGAGCAGCGCACCGCTTGGGAAGGCACGTTCAACGCGCAGCTGATTTCGCTGCCGCGCGGCATCACCTCCGAGCCGCAGCCGATGACCAAGGACACGACCGAGCTGAATTTCCCGATTACCGTGGCCGCCGATGCCCCCGTGGGCAAGCATGAGCGCATCGCGGGCGATGTATACATCGAAGTGAATGGCGAGCCGGTGCGTCAGGCCTCGGGGTCCGGCCAGATTACGGTGTACGAACCGCTGCCCGCCGAGCTGCAGGCGCAGGCCGCGCCCGAGGCGAAGGCCGACGAGCCGAAGCCCGACGAGCCCGAACGCAAGACCCGGTTTCCGAAGTCCTAAGGAGGATGCGATTGATGAAGCATTCAATCACCGCAACCTTTCGCGCGTTTAGTCTGGCCGCCCTCGGCGTGGCTGCAGTAGCAGGCGCGGCGCAGGCGCAGCAGTTGGCGGTGTATCCGCCCGATGCCAACCTGGAAAACATTCGCGACATCCAGGGCGTGGTGCTGCAATACACCCGCCCCGACGGCGTGACGCTCGATGTGACAGCGCAGGCACAGGCCGCGCTCGAACCGGCCGGCCTGGCCGCGTGGGATCCCGCCCAAGGCCTGATTCCGCAGGCCGATGGCGAGACGACGGCGACCTTCACCTATGAAGGCCAAACAGTGTCGATGCCCGTGAAGGTATCGAATGCCGCCGCCGACCCGCCCATGAGTTTCCGGCACGACGTGCTCCCGGTGTTGTTCCGCGCGGGCTGCAATTCCGGCGGCTGCCACGGCAGCGCCAAGGGCAAGAACGGCTTCCACATGACGCTCTTCGGCTACGGCCCGGAAGAGGACTACATCTCGATTACGCGCCAGGCGCAGAGCCGCCGCATGGACATCGCGATGCCGGAAGACAGCTTGGTGCTGACCAAGCCCGCCGGTCTGGTTCCGCATGAGGGCGGCGACGTGCTCGCGGAAGGCAGCGCGCTCTATGCGATGCTCGAGCGCTGGATTGCCGAGGGCGCCCAGAACGACCCCGCCGAGGTGAAATCGCTGGCCGATATTGAGATCCTGCCGAAGCAGGCGGTGCTCGAGGGCGAAGGCGCGACGCAGCGGTTCACCGTGCGCGCGAAATACACCGATGGTTCCGACCGCGATGTGACGAAGCTGGCGATTCTCGCCTCGAGCGACGACATGACGCTGAAGGTAGACGGCGACGGCATCGCCACCTCGGGCCAGCGCGGCGAAGTCTACATCATGGCGCGCTTCGGCTCCTTCGCGGTGGTGTCTCAGGCCATCGTGATTCCGTCCGATCTTGACCTGCAGTGGCCGGAAGACGCGCAGCCGCTGAACTACATCGACGAATACGTGTTCGCCAAGCTCCGGAAAGTCCGCGTTCCCCCGGCGGAGCGCTGTTCGGATACGGCCTTCGTGCGTCGCCTGTACCTCGACGTGCTCGGCACCGTGCCGACCATCGAGGAGGCCGAGGAATTCCTGAACGACCCGGCGCCCGACAAGCGTGCGAAGCTCATCGACAAGCTCATCGAGCGTCCAGAGTTCTCGAACCTGTGGGCGATGAAATGGGCCGAAGTGCTGCGTATCAAGCCGGTGCCGAACATCCTCGACGAAAAGGGGATGAACCGGTACAACGACTGGCTGCGCCAGAACATCGCGGCGAACCGCCCGATGGACGAACTGGTGCGCGATCTGCTGACGGCAGAGGGCGGCAACTTCACGAACCCGGCGTCCAACTTCTTCGTCATCGAGTCCGACCCGACGGTCCTCGCGGAGAACGTGGCGCAGGTCTTCATGGGCGTACAGCTCAAGTGCGCGCAATGCCATAACCACCCCTTCGAACGCTGGACCATGAACGACTACTACGGCTTCGCCGCGTTCTTCGCGCAGGTGGGCCGCAAGAACTCGACCGACCCGCGCGAGCGGATCATTTACGATAGCCGCTCGGGCGAGGTGAAGCACCTGCACACGCAGGAAGTGATGGCGCCGCGCTATCTGGGCGGCGACCTGGCCGATGTGCAGAACCGCGACCGGCGCAAGGCGCTGGCCGAATGGCTGACCGCGCCGGAGAATCCCTGGTTCGCCAAGAACATCGCCAACCGCGTGTGGGCGCACTTCCTGGGCGGCGGCATCGTCGATCCGCCGGACGACGTGCGCGTGACGAATCCGCCCGCGAACCCCGACCTGCTCGACGAACTCGGCCGCCGCATGGTGGAATACAAGTACGACCTGCGTTCGCTGGTGCGCGATGTCTGCAATTCGTACACCTACCAGATGAGCACGCGCCCCCGCACCGAGGAAAGCGGCGACACGCGCAACTTCGCAGTGGCGCGCCTGCGCCGGCTTACCGCCGAGCAGATGCTCGAGGCGATTTCCGTGGCGACCCGGACCGACGTGAAGTTCGCCGGCCTGCCGCTGGGCTCGAAGCCGGTGGAGATTGCGGGCCAGAGCAGCAACTACTTCCTCAACATCTTCGGCCGTCCGGCGCGCGATTCGGTGTGCACCTGCGACCGCACGAACGAACCGACGCTGGCGCAATCGCTGCACCTGATTAACGGCGACACGATTAATGCCGCCATCCAGAAACCGGAAGGCGCGCTGGCTGGCTGGATAGCCGAGGAGATTCCCACCAACGAGGCCGTGCGACGCATGTATCTCGCGGCCGTGGCGCGTCCGCCCTCAGAAGAAGAGGTCGCGCAGGTGGAGCAGTATGTGAACGAATCCGAGGACAAGAAGGCGGCCCTCGAAGACGCCTTCTGGTCGGTGCTGAATTCGAAGGAATTTATTTTCAACCACTAACCCGAAAGGGCTGGGAGTTTGACGATGCGAAACACGAAGCGATGGATAGCGGCGGCGGGTCTGGCGGCAGGCAGCCTGTGGGCGGTTCCGGCCATGGCCGAGGATGCCCCGGCTCCCGAGGCGCCGAACGTGGACCAGGTGCTGGCGGAACTGGCGAAGGTGGGACCCGATGCGCTGATTGCCCGCGTGGAAGAACTAAAGACGCAGATCGGCGCGCTGAAGCAGCAGGCCGAGGAAGCCCGCGCCAAGGCGAACGAACTTGAGGCGCAATCCGCCGCCACCGCAACGCGCGTGGCGACCATCGAGGCGTTTCTCGGCTCGGTGAAGGAAGCCATGGCCCCGGCCCCCGCGCCGGAACCCGCGCCGGCCGAGATGGCCGCAGAGCCGGCACCGGCACCCGAAGCCGCGCCCGCTCCGGAAGCCGCCCCCGAGGCGGCCCCGGAAACGATGGAAGCCCCCGCGGAACCGGCGGCCGAGACGCCCGCTGAAATCGTCGCGCCTTCTGATGCCCCGGCCCCCGAGGCGGCCCCGGCACCGGCGCCCGAAGGCGCCTGAGGCATGGCGATGCAAGGCAACGAACTGAAGCGATACTGGAACGGCGCGGTCCGGCTGACCGTGGCTGCGGCGCTGGCCGCGGGCACCCCTTGGGCGCAGGCGCAGGATGCGCCCCCCAGCGCGGACGCGGCGATTGACCAGTTGTTGAAACTCGAGCCGGCTGCGTTGGCTGCCACGGTGAAGACGCTGAAAGAGCAGAGCGCGGCACAGTCAGCCGCGGCGGCCGAGGCCAAGGCCCAGGCCGACGCGCTCGACCAGCAACTGAGCGCCGTGCAGACGCAGGTGGACTCGGTGATGGGTGCCATCAAGGCGCTGGGCGATAAGTATTTCCCGCCGCCCGCGCCGGAAATGCAGCAGGCGATGGCGGAGACCGAGGCGAAGAAGGACTTCAAGAACTTCGTCGAGCATGTGCAGCCGATTCTGCAGCAGCACTGCGCCAGCTGCCACAACGAAGACAAGCGCAAGAGCGGCCTCGCGGTAAATAGCTTTGCGCTGCTGATGGAAGGCGGCAGTTCGGGCCAGGTGATTGTGCCGGGCGACCCCGACGGCAGCCGCCTGTACCGGCTGATTACCAAGTCCGAAGAGCCCTACATGCCGCCCTCGGGCGAGGGCGTGCCGCCGGAGCAGCTGGAGATCGTGCGTCAGTGGATTGCCGATGGCGCCCTGATGGATGCGAATTCCAAGCCGATGGCGAAGAAGGAAGAAGCGGGCACGTTGGAAGGCGGCGTGTATGTCGACGCCACCTTCGCCAGCACCCCGCCCGTGCCAGCGCAGGCCCTGCCTGCGCCCGAGCCCGTGGGCAAGCGCGGCGTGGTCGCACGCGCCATGGACGCCAGCCCCACCGCCCCCGTGATGGCGGTCGGCGCGCTCAAGCAGGTGCTGATTTACAACACGGAAACCTATGAACTGCTCGGCGCGCTGCCCTTTCCCGAGGGCCAAGTGTTCACGCTCACGTTCAGCGTGAACGGCGAACGGCTGCTCGCGGGCGGCGGCGAGGAAGGCAACAGCGGCGTGGCCGCGCTCTACGACGTGCGCACCGGCGAACGCCTCGGCACCTACGGCGAGTTCTACGACACCGTACTGGCGGCCGATATCAGCCCCAACCAGAAGATGATCGCGCTGGGCGGACCGAACCGAAAAGTACGCGTCTACTCGGTCGAGACCGGCGAGGAACTCTACAAAATCGACAAGCACACCGAATGGGTGCTGGCGGTGAAGTTCACGCCGGACGGCGAAGTGCTGGCGACGGCGGATCGCGGCGGCGGCATGTTCTTGTGGCAGGCGGCCAACGGGCGCTACGTCGAAGAACTCCGCGGCCACGAGGGCGCCATCCACGCGCTTGAGTACACCCACGATTCCGCCCACCTGGCATCCGCCGGCGAAGACGGCACCGTGCAGATTTGGGATACTTGGAAATACACGCGCGAGCGCTCGTTCAAGGCGCACCCGGTGCCCGTGCTGCACCTCGACATCAACAAGGCAGGCCAGATTCTCACCACCGGCGAGGACGCCACCGCCAAGATGTTCGATCTGGCGGGCGCGGAGCTCAAGACCTACACCGGGTTGAAAGACTGGGGCTACACCGCCAGCTTCGCCAACGACGGCGGCAAGGTGATGGCCGGCAGCTGGACCGGCGAAATCCTGATGTGGAACGCCGAGTCCGCCGAGGAAATCGCCACCCTCGGCACCATGCCTGTGCGCCAGCAGAGCTGATACCTTCCCTTTCTCTCCCGCACCCCGGATCTAGCGTCCGGGGTGCTTTTTTGTTTAGACTATGCGGTGTCCGCACACGCTGCCCCGTGCGCATATCCGGGGAGACGGTCAGGTGTGCGGCGATCGCCCACCCGAACCTGATACGAAAGCGAACGAACGCCCATGAACCCGAAGAAGATCGTGCTGGCCTATTCCGGCGGACTCGACACCTCGATTATCTTGAAGTGGCTGCAGGAAACCTACGACGCGGAGGTGGTGGCCTACATCGCCGATGTGGGCCAGGGCGAGGAAACCGCGCCGGCCATCGAAAAGGCCAAGGCCACAGGCGCGAGCCAGGTGGTGGTAAAGGATCTGCGCGAAGAGTTCACGCGCGATTTCGTGTTCGGCGCGCTGCGGGCGAACGCCATCTATGAAGGCAGCTACCTGCTGGGCACCAGCGTGGCGCGGCCGATCATCGCGAAGGGCCAGATCGAGGTGTTGCGCGAAACCGGCGCCGACACCGTGTCGCACGGCGCGACCGGCAAGGGCAATGATCAAGTGCGCTTCGAGCTCACCTGCCTGGCGATGGAGCCGGGCGTGAAGATTATCGCTCCCTGGCGCGACCCCAATTGGAAGCTGAACACGCGCGAGAAGATGATGGACTTCGCGGCCGAGCACGGCATCCCCGTGCCGGTGACAAAGAAGAAGCCCTATAGCATGGATCGCAACCTGCTGCACATCAGCTATGAAGGCGGCGTGCTGGAAGACCCGTGGAACGAGCCCGACGAGGACATGTTCCAGCTGAGCGTGAGCCCGGAGAAGGCGCCCGACACGCCGGAATACGTCGAGATCGATTTCGAGCAGGGCACGCCCGTGGCCGTGAACGGTAAGCGCCTCGCGCCCCACGATCTGCTGGCCGAGCTGAACACCATCGGCGGCCGCCACGGCGTGGGTCGCGTGGACATCGTCGAGAACCGCTTCGTCGGCATGAAGTCGCGCGGCGTGTACGAGACCCCCGGCGGCACCATTCTCTACGTGGCGCACCGCGGCGTCGAGTCCATCACCATGGACCGCGAGGTGATGCTCGAGCGCGACCGGATGTCCCCGAAGATCGCGCAGCTGATCTACAACGGCTTCTGGTACGCGCCCGAGATGGAGCTGCTCAAGGCCTTCGTGGACAAGAGCCAGGAGACGGTGACCGGCACGGCGCGGGTGAAGCTGTTCAAGGGTTCGGCCACGCTGGCCGGCCGCAAGGCCGAGCGCACGCTCTACGACCCGAAGATCAGCACGTTCGAGGAAGACGAAGGCGCCTACGACCAGACCGATGCGACCGGCTTCATCCGGCTGAACGCGCTGCGTCTGCGCGTGCGCAACAAGGCGGGCTTTTTCCAGCAGCCCTAAGCGGCCGCCGCGCGAAAGGAACCGATGCCGAACGAGGCCTGCGTACTCGCTGTCGATCTGGGCACCTCGGGCTGTAAGACCGCCCTGGTGACGCTCGACGGCCGCGTGCTCGCATGGCGGTTCCAGGCGGTCGAGACCCTGCTCTTCCCGAATGGCGGCGCCGAACAGCGCCCGCAGGACTGGTGGGACGCGCTGACCAACACGACGCGCGCCCTGCTGGCCGAGGGCGGAGTGCCGGCGGAGAGCATCCGCGCGGTCTGCTGCAGCACCCAGGGCGAAGGCACGGTGCCCGTGGACCGCGAGGGCGCGGCGCTAGCGAACTGCATCCTCTGGATGGATTCTCGCGGCGCGCCGTACCTGCATCGCCACACGCGCGGGCTCATCAACGTGGAAGGCTACAGCCTGCCGCGGCTGATTCAGTGGCTGCGGCTGACCGGCGGCGCCCCGAGCGCCACGGGCAAAGACCCAGCGTCGCACATGCTGTATGTCCGCGACGCGATGCCCGAGGTCTACGCGAAGACGCACAAGTTCCTAAATGTCCTCGACTACCTGAACCTGCGGCTGACCGGGCGCTTCGTCGCGACGTACGACTCGATTCTCACCAGCTGGGTCACCGACAACCGCGACGCCTCGAACCTGCGGTATCACGACGGACTGCTCCGGGCATCGGGCATCGACCGCGACAAGTATCCCGACATCGTCCCATGCACCGAGGTGATCGGCGAGCTGACCCAGGAGGTCTGCGCGGCGCTGGGGCTGCCCCGGCCCGTGCCCGTGGTGGCCGGCAGCATTGACAACACCGCGGCGGCCGTGGGTTCCGGGGCCGTGCGCGATTTCGAGCCGCACCTCTACATCGGCACCTCGTCCTGGCTGACTGCGCACGTGCCCTTCAAGAAAACCGACATCTTCACCGAGATGGCATCGGTGCCCTGCGCCGTGCCCGGCCGCTACCTGTTCATGGCCATGCAGACGACGGCTGGCGGCAACCTCACCTTCCTGCGCGACAAGATCCTCTATCACAAGGACGAACTGCTGCAGGAAGCCGAAGCGCCGGACGTATACAAGATTCTCGACCGCATCGCTGAATCCACCCCGCCCGGCAGCAACGGCGTCATCTACACCCCCTGGATCTACGGCGAACGCTCGCCCATCAAAGACAGCCACATCCGCGCGGCGATTCACAATCTTTCGCTCGAAAACTCGCGCGCCGACATCATCCGCGCCTTCCTCGAGGGCGTCGCCTACAACACCCGCTGGCTGCTCGGGCCCTTCGAGAAAAACCTCAAGCGGCCCTCCGGCGCCATCCGCTTCGCCGGCGGCGGCGCGGCCTCCGGCATTTGGTGTCGCATCCTCGCCGATGTGCTCGACCGCCCCATCCAGCAGTGCGCAGATCCCATCCAGGTGAATGCGCGCGGCGCGGCCTATATCGCGGGCGTCGGCCTTGGCGAATTGCAGTTCGACGACGTGCCCGGCCTCGTGCAATATCAGCAGACCTACGAGCCCGACCCCGCGAACCGCGCCCTCTACGACGATCGCTTCGGCATATTCACGCAGCTCTACGAAGCCAACAAGAAGATCTATCGCAAGCTCAATCCCCACGCCGACTAACCGATTCGACGTGAGCGTCGCACCTCCGTAAAGTTCCTAATCGAACTGGAAGCCGAAGACTTTCGCCCCGCCGAGTTCGAAGGGGGGTAGGGGGCGGCCGCCGCGGGCCTCGATGAGCGCTTTCAATTTCTCTTGCGCGCGGTGGTGGTCTATCGCCACCCAGATGCGGCGGCCGCTCAGTTGGTCTTGCGGGATGGTCTCGAAGACGCTTTCGCCGTCGGGCGTTAGTTCGAGCGGGCGCGGTTCGCTGAGCACCTGCGCTTCGGGGAAGTGGTGCCAGCCTTGGCAAAACTCGAATGCGAGGCGATCGTAGAAGCCGAGGAACAGCAGGTCGGTGTCCTGCCATTCTTCCTCGATATGGCGTAGCGCCGTATCGAGTTCGTAGCGCGGCGGCGGTGCGACGATGTTCTTCGCGGCGCGGGCAGTCGGCGGCAGCAGCAGCATCCCGAGCGCGAGCAGGGTAATCGCCAGCGCGCCCCGGTTCAGGTTGCGGCTGAGGTAGGCGATGCCTTCGCCCAGCGCCATGTAGCACGCGGGCAGCAGAAAGAGAATCATGCGGCCGTCGAAGGGGTAGAGCTTCAGCAGCGACACGGCGAACACGACGATGACGGGATTCAGCAGCAGCCAGAAGAGCCGGTTGTCGCGGCGGTAGAGGCTGCCCCAGCCCACGAGGACCAAGAAAGCCGCCAGCCCGGTGAGCCGGAAGCCCGCCGGATTGTAGAACAGGCGAAAAAACTGATTCTCGTAGAGCTGCAGGTCGGCGGCCGACTTCGGCGGAAAGGGCAGAAAGCCGAAGCTCCACGCGCCCTGCATCGTATCCATGAGCGATTCGCCCTGCACTTCGCTGGGCTGGACCATGCCGGGGTAGAGAATCAGCAGGAAGAGCACGGCAAAGCTGGCGGCCCACAGGGCATAGGCGGCGGCCAGGCGTGTAAAGCGGTGCATGTCGCGCCGCCGCGCGCAGCGTTCCAGCTGATACGCGCCAATGCCCGCGAGCACGAAGCACGAGGGAAAGCTGAGCCATACGGCCGCGGCACCCGCCAGTCCCAGTTTCGCCGCCCAGTCCCAGTCCACGCGCGGACGCCGGGCCGTCTCGTGCGCCAGCCACCACAGCGATACCGACACCAGCACATCGGAAGAATACGGCTTCAACTCGTTCGCGTAGTAAATCAGCAGGCCTGAAGAAGCGAAGAAGGCGAATGCGAAGGCCGCGCCGCGCCGCGTGAGCATGCGGCGCGCCGCCAGGTAGAACATGAACAGCGAAGCCACGCCCGCCACGAGGCTGGGGAAGCGCGCCGCGTACTCGTTTACGCCGGCCAGGAGCGTGCAGGCTTTCACCAGGCTCAGGTAAACGGGCGGAACGATCTGGTAGAGCCCGAGCGGCTGAAAAAACTCCGCGAAGGATTTCGAGACGATGGTGTAGCCGGTGTAGGACTCGTCCTGCCAGAGCACGCGGTAATGCAGGAACTCCGCGAAGCGCGCCACGAGGCCCAGCGCCATGAATGCCAGCATCCACAGCGCGCGCCAGGCGGCATCGCGCTGCTCCTCTTCCTGCATCGGCGTGGCCGGTTCCATGCGCCCTCCCCTCGGCTCGGCAAATAAAGCGGCGCTTCCGGATTGCCGGAAGCGCCGCCAGTATAGGATCCGCGCCGCGCGCTATTCGACGAAGACGTTCGCGCGGCCGCTGATGCGCGACTTGGCCGTGCGCACCTCGGTCTCAATCTGATACGAGCCCGGCGCCTGGTTGTTGGGCAGGCGGAAATTCTGCGAGCTCACCCACGTGCCGTCGCCGCGCGTAAAGCCCTCGCTCGAAAGCTCGGCAATCAGGCGGCCGTCCTGGCCCATCATGCGGCGCGTCTCGGTCACCTGCACGCCGCCGCCCGTGCCCAGCAGGGCATAGGTCACACGGGATTCGATCATCTCGCCGGGGCGCACGCTGGCGGGCATTACCTCGGCACCTTCGAAGCGGAGCGTCTCGCCCTGAGACGGCTGATAGTTGTAGGCCTCGGCGGTTTCCTGCTCGCTGCGGGCTCGCTTCGAGCGGATATCGTGCGCCACTGCGCCCGATGCCGCGCCCACGGCCGCGCCGATGGCGGCGCCTTCGAGCGCATGGCCCGACTGGTGGCCGATGACCGCGCCCGCCAAGGCGCCGATGCCCGCACCGGCGCCAGCCGCGCCGCCCGTGGTCTCGCATCCAGACATGCCCACCCCGATCGCCAACGCGGCAGCCAGGGCCGCCACACGCTTCATAGACAACATGATGCTCTCCTTTTTTGGTATGCCTCCGGAACACACTCCGCCCGGCCCGGCATTTCCAGTATTTCATGGCTTCCCGCCGCGCGGCAAGTCCCTGTTTACAATACCGCTGCCGTTTGGGTAGCGTGACACCTCAACCACGGGAGCGGCGGCATGGCGCGATACTTGATTACAGGCGGCGCAGGCTTTATCGGGTCGCATCTGGCGGCCGCGCTGGCCGCATCGGGACATGCCGTGCGCGTCATCGACAACCTCTCCACGGGACGGCGCGAAAAACTGGACGGCATCGAGGCGGAGTTTATTCAAGGCGACATCCTCGATACCGATGCGCTGGCGGGGGCAATGGCCGGGCAGGACTACTGCCTGCACCTTGCCGCGCTGCCCTCGGTGCCGCGGTCGATTCAGGATCCGCGCGCTTCGAACCGGGCGAACGTGGAGGGCTCGATCAACGTGTTCCTCGCCGCGCGCGATGCCGGCGTGAAGCGCGTCGTGTATGCCTCGTCGTCGTCGGTCTATGGCAACGCCGCCACGATGCCGCTGGTGGAGACCCTGCCGCGCCAGCCGCTGTCGCCCTATGCCGTGAGCAAGGCCACCGTAGAATGGTACGCCGCCTCGTTCCAGGCGCTCTACGGTATCGAGCTGGTGGGGCTGCGCTACTTCAACGTGTTCGGTCCGCGCCAGGATCCCGATTCGCCCTATGCCGCCGTGATTCCCAAGTTCATCCGGCGCATCCTCGCGGGCGAGGCCCCGGAGATTTACGGCGATGGCAAGCAGGCGCGAGATTTCACTTTCGTCGACAATGTGGTGTCGGCCAACCTGAAGGCCTGCGCGGCCGGGGATAACATCGGCGGCATCTATAACGTGGCCTGCGGCGATTCGATCAGCCTGCTGGACCTGTGTGGCCTGCTGGGGCAAGTGCTGCACACGCGCGTGCTTCCGGTGCTGCTGCCGCCGCGCGCGGGCGACATCCGGCGGAGCTGGGCCGATATCACTGCCGCCCGCGCCGCCTTCGGCTACGAGCCGGTTGTCGCCTTCGAGGACGGACTCCGCCGCACCGCCGATTCGCTCCGCTAATTGCGCGGAATAAACCGCTGCTTACAGCGTTAGCCTAAGCTGTCGCCGCAGCACACCGGAGGACTGACGATGCATATCGCCATGTTCAGCAATACCTATCTGCCCTTTGTGGGCGGCCTGACGATTTCCGTCGCCTCGTACGCCGAATCCATCCGCAAGCGCGGCCATCGGGTGCTCGTGGTGGCGCCGGAATTCGATGGACAAGCAGAGGACGAGACCGATGTGCTGCGGGTGCCGGCCATCAAGCACTTCGCGAATTCGCGCTTTTCGATTCCGCTCGTCTTACCCGGTGAGTTTCACGACGCGCTGGACGACTTCGCACCGGACTTGATCCATGCGCACCATCCCTATCTGCTGGGCGATACCGCGCTGCGCGAGGCTACCACGCGCGCGGTTCCGCTGGTGGTGACGCACCATACGCATGCCCTGCTCTACGCCAGCAACCTGCCCGAGAAGCTGAAGTGGCTGGCGATGTTCCTGGATGATCTTGGAATCGGCTACTGCAACCTGTGCGATGCCGTGATAGCGCCGAGCCAGGGCGTGCGCCGCGAATTGGCCGGGGCCGGCGTGACGCAGCCGATGCATGTGATCCCGACCGGCCTCGATGAGGAACGCTTCGGCTCGGGCGACGGTGCAGCCATACGCAAGCGATTCGACATACCTGAAGACGCTTACCTCATCGGCCATGTCGGCCGGCTGGCACCGGAGAAGAACCTGGGATTCCTGATGCCCGTGCTGCTGGATGCGCTGGAGCGTCTGCCCGAGGCGCACCTGCTCATCGTCGGCAAAGGAGACATGGACGAGGAACTACGCGCCATGGCCGCGGCATCGCCCCATGCAGACCGCGTGTGCTTCGCGGGAGTAAGCACCGGGCAGGACCTCGTGGACGCCTACTACGCGATGGACGTGTTCGCCTTCGCCAGCTACAGCGAGACGCAGGGCATGGTGCTGGCGGAGGCCATGACCGCCGGTACGCCGGTAGTCGCGCTCGAGGCGCGCGGCGTTGAGGACATTCTCGAGGATGGGGTCAACGGGCGCATGATATCGGGCGAAGATTCGGAAGCCTTTACTGAGGCGCTGGTGTGGATGCACGAACGCCGCAGCGATGATTGGTCGGAGCGTTGCCGGAAATCGGCGGAGCCCTTCGGTATGCAGTCCTGCACGACGCGCGTGCTCGCCTTGTACGAGGACCTCATCGCCAGCCGGGCCGGAGAGCCGGCACCGCGCGACGAGGGCTCCCTGCAGCGCCTGTTGTCGGCGGCGACAGCCCAGTACGATATCGGGGCCAATGCCATAAACGCAGTGATTTCCGCGCTTTCGACGCCAGTGGATGCGTGGGAAGAGCATTACCGCCACGGGGACTAAACAGAAGCGGGCGGCGTTCCCGGAGGAACACCGCCCGCAGTGGGTCAATTAGTCGATTACATGGTGCAGAAGGGGCTGACTGGATCCGGCGAATCGAGCTTCAGCTCGACGCGGCGATTGACCGCCTTGCCCTTGCCGGTGTTCTCGGCCTTCGGCGTGGATTCGCCATGGTGTGAACCGGTGACCATCGTCTGGCTCACGCCGCTCTCGAGCAGGTAGTTCATCACCGCCGCTTCGCGCTTGGCCGAAAGCTTCTCGTTGTAGTCGTCCGAAGCGTCGCTGTCGGTGTGGGCCGACAGGTACAGCGTGGCTTCCTTGTAGCCGTCGTTCAGCATGTCGGCGATACCGCGCAGGTAACCCTTGGCGTCCGCGCTCAGCACCGCGCTGCCCGACTGGAAGTTCACGTCGTCCAGCACCGGATAGGGCTTCGGCTCGGGCATGCCGTCTTCATCGGCATAGCCGTCGGCGTCTTCCGCAATCCACGGCTCGCCGTCGTGCATGTCCTTCACGCCGTCGCTGTCGGTATCCTTCGCCCAGATGGCGTCGATATCGGCCTCGACCCCGCGCATTTCGCGGATGGCCTGGCAGGTGTTGTGGCACTCGTTCAACTCATGTTCGGCTTGCGCCAGGCGGGTCTCGATGTGGGCGTACACGTACGGCGCCACCACCTTCGCCTTGCAGGGGTCGAGTTCGCGGAAGCGGGCGACAATGCGGTTCCATTCCGCCCAGCCGGCCTCGTTGTCCTCGACCATGGCCAGCTCGCCGCCGTCCTCGATGCCCGAACCGCCGGCAATGGCCTGCTCGGCGAACATCTTGGCCAGCGCCGCGTAGTCTTTCTCGCCCTTCTTGTCGCCCTCGTCGCGGGCTTCATAGGCGTATTCGAGGTACGTGGCCGCCGACACTGCATTGTAGGGGTCGAACAGGTGCGCGCCTACGCGGTGGGCCTGGTCGACAATCGGGGCGACTTCGTCGGCGCAAATCTTCTCCAAGTTGGCGTAGTCACGCGTGACCGGGACATTGTGGACACCGCGTCCGTGCAGACAGCCAGACAGCATCAGGGCTGCCGCACCACCGCAAATCAAGTGCTTGTACATGTTTCTCTCCTTCACGTTTCCCAATTGGCTTCCTCTTGCAATAAAGCATAGCTCCGCACATATGCTCCTAAATGGTACCCCCGGATCCGGAATCCGTCAAGGACAATCGGAATTTTCAATTGCATGAGGCGGAGGCATGGGGTAGACTTTCACTGGATTCTTACTATACGGGATAAATACGCAATAGCAGCTTCAAGACGTGGGGAGTAGCGAATGCGCCTGAAAATACAGGCCCCGTGGGTCGCTTTGGTGGCGCTGGGTTGTCTCAATGCATTTGCCCAAGGGAATGCGCCCGAGTGCGATTCAGCCCATATCGGCATTCCCGGGGTGTCGCTGGAACTGGTGGCCGATATCCATCCGACGGGGGACTCGTATCCGGAGGGTTTCTCGAAAACAGGAACCACGATCTATTTCGGCGCGACAGAGCCCGAGCATGGCCGTGAACTCTGGATGACCGACGGGACCACAACGCAGCTGAAAAAGGATATCTACCCGGGCGCCACGGGTTCCGGAATTCGAGGATTCACTTATGCGGGCACGAAGCCCTGCTTTGTCGCGGACGACGATTCCGCAGGTCTCGAGTTCTGGAAATGGGGCAACGTACCTTTCAGCCTCAATAACCCGCAAGCAATCTTCCTGAAGGATCTCGGTTCGGGTTTTCTCTGGCATGCCCCCCTCCGGGGCTCTGATAAGAATGCTTTTATCGTGGCGGAACCTGCGGCGTGGCCTTCTCCAGGCACGCTACTGTATCGGAGCGACGGCACCGAGGAGGGTACCTTCTCGCTCGGGGGAATAAGCGGGCTGCCGCATGGCGGAGGCTCGGCAACCGTGCGATCGTTCGGGCTGAACGATCTGGTTCTGAAATACACCTATCTGTAGGTGACGCCGTACACCGTGACACGCTCGCTTCGGCTGGTGGACAACACAGGATCGACCCAGTTATTGCAGGTCAGCTACAACCAGGGCGAGACGGTGCTGGGGTTCACGGCCGCCGGAGTGGTCGGGAGTACGGGATATTTCGCTGCAAACACCGATGGCAACGGCTATCAAATCTGGACAACGGACGGCACGCCGGGCGGCACGGTGCCGCTGTTCGATTCAGCCGAGGTGGAGTACTTCGACTATGCGCGGGATTTCTATGCATTCGCAGGCCGGCTGTGGTTCGGCGGGCGCAAGGCCGGTGGCGCCGAGGGACTTTGGACCTTCGACCCGGTGAACAATACGTTTGCGTATATCGCGGCAATCATCCCCGGATGGGAGAATGCGCTGGCGGCTTCCGGCCGCCTGTATTTCGAGGCAGAAGATGGCGTTACTGGGGTCGAGCTCTACGTGACGGACGGTACGATTGAAGGCACGCGGATCCTGGGGGATATCAATCCGGGCGCCGGGGACGCGAATCCCGGCGTGCCGGTGGCTCACGACGGCATGCTCTATTTTGCCGCCGACCATTGCGCCTACGGCCGCGAACTTTGGGGCCTGGCGTTGCCGGACGGCGCACCGGCCCTCATCGCGGACCTCAACCCAGGGCAGGCAAGCGGCTTTTGCACCTCGGGCGAGATCCAGCCGACCGCATTGTATTTCGCGGGAAGCACCCCGGAAACGGGTTGCGAGCTCTGGAAGATCGTTCTCTCCGAGGTGATACCGGAAGGCGAGGGCGGCGGTGAAGCAACCGCGGAAGGCGGGAGCGAGGGCGCGGCAGAGGGTCAACCTGAAGGCGCTGCAGAAGGCAGCGGCGAAGAAGCCGAGGTCGCACCGGACGGCGAAGGCGCGATCGACGGCGACGGCGGCGAAGAATGCCCAGCCGGGAACGCGGCGGATGCGGACTTGCTGGGTGAATGGCGGCTCGATTGCGACCGTGGACTGTTCAATCAACTGCAGGAAACCTGGACCTTCCGGCACGATGGAACGTTTACGCGAGCGCGTCTGCTCGTCGGCGATGAGTCCCAGCAGAGCGAGTCCAGCGGCACCTATTCCGTGAACACGGCCGTGACACCGCACGAGATCGACTTCAACTTCTGCCAGTACTGCGTCGAGGATATCTTCGAGGAGTACGAGGAATGCGATTGGTGCTGCACTCCCTTGAACAGCACGGGCGTTGGACTCTACAGCATCGACAACGA